>NZ_QOVJ01000001.1 GCF_004104055.1 Leeuwenhoekiella aestuarii
CCCATAAGGGACTTGCACCCTCTAGATTAATATTTTACCTTTCGGTAAAACAAAAGATGCCCATACTGGGCACACACACCGTATAAAATTAATGGCTAGTGCAAGCCTACTTACGAAAATCCTCGTGGATTTTCTATTCAGTCTGTAATTGCTAAATTAGTTGCTTAAACCACGCAACTAATCTTATACAAACACGTTGGCAAAAATTAGAACGCAACCTTTTTAATACTTTGCATCTTCTTATTAAGAAACAAAATGAAATACCAATGAAAAAACAAATTTTAATTTTAATTATTCTTGGAACATTATTCTCTTGTTCTAATAATGATGATGACAATTTACCTCAAACTATTGAAATGAGAATCAACCATTTTCAGAATACTGGAATTGCTGTAGGTCCAGTGTTGACTTTACTCGTTCAAGAAGGAGATGAAATTGGAACTGATAATTGGACGAAATTCTACTCGAATATTGAAGGATTTAATTACAAACCTGGAACTATCTACAATTTATCTGTAAAGACAGAACCAATAAGTAACCCACCGGCGGACGGAAGTTCAATAAAATATTCTCTTTTAGAAATAGAATCAACTCAAGAAGTTGATAATGAAACTCTTTTTGACATAGATTTAAAAATAAACGGAGAAAATTTTATAACTACAGACAATGGTTTAGAGTTACTTAATCAAATAGGCATTGACTGTAACAATCTTTGTAACGAATTAGAAACATTGTTACAGAATCAAGATGTTGTAGTGGGAACTTTTAAAAGAAATTCTAATAGTGAAATTCAATTAATAGAACTTGAATAAAAACTGTTGCCAATGACGTATCCTATGAAAAGCCCTAGTCCAGTTCTTTAAAGTTACTATTTGATTTTTAATTATCTCATAATGTGGTTTTTGGGGTGTTGAATCGTTGATAATTCCGATAGGATTATCAATCATTCAATACCTATATAACTTGCTCAGCATCCTATATGTGGTCCATACTTCAGAGCGGCCACCAGCATCTGTATGATTGTAAGCTATAATAAGTTTGGTCACTTGCTAACCGATGTGATTCCCGCAAATACGGGATCACTTACATTGTTTTGTGATCCAAACTTTGCCACTTCTTTAATTGAGCTTAGTTATGGGTTTATTATTCTACAACCCCTATTTCGTAGGGAACCCCTGTTTTTATTACCGCTAAGGTGCGGCTTAACAATTTACGCGCTACCTTAACGATTACAGATTTTACGTTCTTGCCCTGATGTTTGCGATAATAGGCTTGCATCACCGGGTCTGTACGTATAGCCTGCCAGAAAGCTTCTATAAAGTAACTACGTATCAATCGGTGGGCTCGCATACTCACTCCGGTATGTCTTATAGTATCACCGCTTTGGTAAATACCGGCAGCTAAACCTACATAACCAGCCAAGTGCTTGATGCTGCTAAAACGACGCAGATTCCCAAGCTCACTAAGTATACCACTGGCCACAATGGGACCTATTCCCGGGATACTGCGTAACAACATATAGTCCTGCTTAAAATGAGTTTTGGTATGTCGCCTAAGTAATGTAGATACATCCCGAAACTCCTGATCTATAAACCGAAAACTACGCAAACGGCTACGCAAGACTTCTGTACCGGTATCATACTCAAATTTCAGATCATCTAACCAGTGCCTGAAGTTATGGCTCCAGTGATCGTTGTCCTACTCCGGCGGTATTTCTATGCCATAATACAACAACTGCATTTTGATATAGCTTTTGATCTGACGCAGATCCTTGACCAGATCATTGCGACGGCGAAACAGGCTACGTAATTGCTCCCGGCATTTATCGGGTACACAAATACTTGCTAACCTGCCGTCCTTGAGTTCGCGGGCGATCAACTGCGCATCAATACGGTCAGTCTTTGTAAAACGTTCTTTACCCTTTCTAAAAATATCTGCTGGATTCACTACCAGGGAACTCCAACCATAACTCTCAAAGCACCGGTGCGCGTAGTAGCCGCAACATCCAGCTTCATATGCAGTGGTTACCTGATAATCTCCATAATGCTTGGTGACATACGCTTTTAAGGCGTCAGGACGAGGTAGCATACTAAAGGTCTTACCGGATGAAAGATCGGTTGCACAATGTATTTTCCAACTACGCTTGTGGATATCAATGCCAATGAATAACTTAGGTGTTGCAGTTTGTTGAGTTTCCATATCTTATGATTTTTGTGAATCTTAAAGATACTTGACAAGCTGCTTTTACATAGATGCTAAAAAATCATGGCTACCCTTCGGGACAGCAACACTTTTTAGCCGAACCGTTACCACACATTTGAAAAAAACAATCGTCATAGCATTAATAACCATTTTGATTTTAATATTCATAGTATTATCAATGGGTGGTGGACACGGATTTGTCTGGCCAGCCAAAATTGTTTATCCATATTCGATGATAATAAGTGTGCTTAATAAGCAAATCGGAATTTTGGCAATTACTATCGCTATTTTTCAAGTTCCCATTTACGGAATTTTAATGACTAAAAAACCGAAATGGACAATCATAATATTCGGTATACATATCGTTTCGGCAATTATCTGTCTGAGTTTACCAACCGAAACTTTTAGCGGATGAATTTGAACGAATTTTTAAAAGTAAAAACAAATTATCTCGGAATTGGAATTAGGACAGTTCTGTTTTTTGGAATTCTGTTACTTCTGATTTTTATTGAGATAATTGCTTTCTTTTTGATTTACGGCTCTGGAGCAACTTCAAGCAGAATTGCGGAATTATGGTACGTTGATTTAATTTTAAACTATCTTCCCATTCTTTTGGTAGGTGGATTTTTAGTTTTTAAAATAATTACAAAATATAAAAAACGGGAATTCGTAAAATTCAAAACGAATTTGATTACACTTTTGCTTTTGGTATTACTCTTCTTGTTTAGAAATCAGCTCGAGAATCTGATTTTATAAAATAGAAATAAAAACGTGTGGTAACACCGTGTATAGCTCATTGCGGCTGAATTCCTAATCGGAATTCATTGCAATCTGCTATCTTTCGGCTACAGCGGAAAGAATCCTGCGGATTTTTCCGCAACGAAATCATAGCCAAACCCGTTGCAATTAATTAAAAAACGTTGAAATCAATTGAAAATTAGTATTTTGAACTACATAGTTTGCGGAATACTAACTCTGACCTTAGCCAGTTGCGGAAATAAAACGCAATCGGATTTTGTTTACTCAAAAGCGGACAAAAAAGTAGAAATGGTTTTAGAAAACAATGCGGAATATTTAGTTGTGGGAAAACCGACCAAAGCAAATTTTGTAACTGAAAATATAGACAACCAAAAGTTTCTGATATTCGGCCCTGGAATTATGGTAAATCAAGCCGAAAAAGATGGTTTCCGATTTACAATTACGCCGATTGAAAACACTCTTGTTGACGGAAAATTAAAAATCCAAGTAACTGAAAATGTAGAAAACGGAGAGAATTTTACTACTACTTTTTTAGTACCAGTAAAAACAAAAAAAGAATAAAAAAACTAATAGCAACTCCGTGTAAAAATAATTGCTTGGTTCTCGCCTATTCGGAAAATCCTGCGGATTTTCCTCTGGTTCGTTCCATTTTAGTAAGTTAGTTGCTTGCACACGCAACTATCCTTACACAAACACGTTGTGCGCAAGCCAAAAAAATATGAGTAAAAAACTGATTTTCAGAATATTTTTATTGTTTTCTCTTATTTTGATTGGGTATTTAATCTTTCCAGATTCGGATATACCAGAACCAACTAAGGATTGGGGTAATTCATTCATTGAATCAACAATAAATCCAGAGGAAACGGACCAAATTTTTAAAACATTAATTGAATATAAATCAATAGCTCCAGACAGCGTTATCAACTCGCAATTATTACCATTTTTGATAAAAGACAAAGAATTTACAGAAGATGGGATTTCCGTCCCCTCACCACCACCTTCATTAAATGGAACTTATATAAATGAAGAATCCCTCGTTTCTTTTTTAAATTCAGATCAGTTCATAAGAAAACCAGGATTTGAAAACAACAAATTCTTTTCAAAAGAAAAGGATCTAAAATATTTAAAAAAACAAATTGAAAAATCGAAAAAACTGGTAAAGCAAACGAATTTAAATAGTTTTTACCCTGCTTATAAATCTGACAGAAATGAAAAAGATAGTTATCATTTTTACACACCTCTTTTTAATAGTGACAGTACAGAGGTTTATATCCAAGTGGATTTCTATGAAGGAGTTTATGGTGACGGAACTGGTTACTTACTTCTAAAAGAGAACGGCGCGTGGAAAGTTGTAGCATCAACTGGAATTTGGATAACTTAACAATAAAATAATGGAAAGCGCATAACAATATATAAAAACAACGCTTCAACCTCTCTTAAATTTAAAGTCAGCTTTTGCTAGTTTAGTGACTTGTCCTGCGGACAATCAAACTCGGCCGCTCGCACAGTTTTATACGAACCGTTGTAAAACATTTTGAAAAAAATCATCGTCATATTTTTATTAAGTAGTCTGCTAATGAATTGCGGACAAAATAATGGCGAAAAAAAACAAATTACGATTGAAAAACCAATTCAACATTTTTTAAGTTTTAGCTTAGTTGATAATAGTTTTGTAGAATACAATATTGATACCCTTGCTAATTTTAATGAGTTTCTAAAAATAATGGATGAAACGGATTGCACAAAAGAGTATGCTCTATTTAATTTAGAAACGGATGAAAAAATTTATAAAATACAACCCTTACAATTTTGCGAAAGTATATTTGATTTTAAGTTAAGAGAGATAATCTATATCAATACGGATAGCATAACCGTAAACTACGAAATAAAATATCCGATTGATAGCTTGAAAATAGTTCTTAAAAATCATCTCATTAATCCAAATAATGATAGAAATTATTCTCTATCTAATGAAAAAAAACTGATAAGTATAAATGTTGACAGCTCAAAAAATATTGCAGAAACAAAAGACTTATTACTAAAGATAATAAAAGATATAAACGAATTAAAGGCAAAGAAATATGTCAATTTTTTGTTTGAGAAAAGAGGGATATTTCCTAAACCAATTATCGTGAAATAAAAACGTTTTACAACAGCGTATATAGCTTATAGCTAATAAGTTGCTTAATCGAAGTTAAGGCATATTTGCAAGGTCGCCAAATTTTTTAATTTGGCTTATTGAGAAAAAAGATAATAAGAAAATTAAAAAAATCGGCTCGTGCTTAACCAAAAAATCATTGCTAATTTGCACGCTACTTGCCATATACAAACACGTTGGCATTCATTGAAAAAACGAAATGGAATCAGAAAATACATTTAAGACAAAAACGGGATTTTGCCATATCCTTCCTGACAAAATTGTCTTGACAAGAGACGGGGTAGTTGGAAATATGGCTAAAGTAACTGTTGGAAAAAACATTGCAAGAATCCTTCTAATCTACGGAGCAATAACAGTTGGACTGTTCTATTTTGCTTATGAGGCATATAAAAATGGACAGACCTTACAGCCAATTTTATTTGGACTAATCGGACTATATCTGATTTACGGAATTGTAAGTAGTCTTGATAATTCAGCGACACCAACTATCGACCGAAATAAAATAAAAGATGTAAAACTGAAAAAAGCTGTTAAAGGACTGACTCGTTCGAGATTTGAAGTGCTGTTCGAAGATGAGAACGGAAAAATCAAAAAACGACTGATTATGCTTCCAGGCTCATTGACTGACGGACAGAATGAAACAGAAAAGGCTGTTGAGATAATGAGAGAAGAACAACTATTGAAATAAAAAAACAACGAAATGCCAATCGAGTAGGCGGCCGTGAGCGGTAAGCCCACGGTGCAACTCTCACACCATCGTACGTACGGGTCTCGTCCCGTACAGTTGTCGGGACGGCGGTTCGTAATCCATCACTCCAAGGCTCTTTAAACCCTTGGAACTATCCTCTAGTTTAAGCATAGGCTATGAATCATCATTCCTATGCGTATTTTAAAGAGAATTACGTTCAGTCCTTCCCTAATTGTGAGACCTATGCAGTTTTGCTGCAACTCGTTTCCTTTAGGTACTAGGACCGCTGCTGACTTCTCCTATACCAACCCGTGATATTGGAGACCTCCCCAGGTAAGAACATCTTCTTTCCCCCGATCCCTGCCGTATCTACATAAATGCACTTTGGGTATTCTTTGGGCTTTACAATGATGTGGTTGCTTACCCGTACATAAATGCCTCTGTATACGATTCCTGTTTAGCCTGTCCTGAGCAGCGTCGAAGGGTCAGTACCGGGTTTTGTAGTCCCGCTTTACTCATTCTTTTCTATTTGGATTTTATGGTATTCGTGAATGCTTTGCATTTCTTCAGATGTGACCTCACGATCACCACCCTTGCGGCTTACTAGTGGTTCAAAGAGCCTGTCCTGAGCCTAGTCGAAGGATTACCCCTGCCCATAAGGGACTTGCACCCTCTAGATTAATTAACTACATTTCTGTAGTTAAAAGATGCCCATACTGGGCACACACAAAACCTAAACTGCATTAAAACGCAGTTTAGCCAAACCGTTGGCACCAATGCAAAAACGAACTATGAAATTAAAACTAATATTCGTCTTTTTTATACTATTTTCAGCTAAAACCTTTGCCTGTTCCTGTGCAATTAAGCCTTACTTTAAAACAAAAGAAGATTTAGACGAATATAGCTTTATCGCACACATAAAAGTTAATGGAATAAAAAAGGCTGAAAACATTGAAACGGACTCGTATGTTCACCTAATGAATTTCGAAATATTAGAATTATATAAAGGAGAGCAAATAAATAACATTATTGTATCTGGCTCTCATCCATTACTTGAAGGTTGGACATCTTGTGATTTAGGAGAAAGAGTAAATGATGAATGGATAATTTTCGGGTATTACAATGAGCATTTAAAGAAGTTAACAACTGGGTATTGCACTCGTTCAAAAAGGATAAAAGTATTTAACGGATTTGAGGATATTAAATATCCCAACCAGTTGACTTTAAAGAAAAAACTACAACAACTATTTGAAATAGAAAAAAATGAACCGAAATATGACGGAAAGAGAATAGAGTATTACCAAAATGGAAATAAGCAATTGGAAGAAAATTATGAAAATGGGATTTTAAACGGTCCAAGAATGTTGTGGTATCCTAATGAAACTCTCCAAAGCACACAAAATTATAATAATGGAAAGAAAAATGGAGTTTTTAAATGGTTTTCAACTAAAGGAAATTTAACTAAAACTGAAAAATTTAAGAATGACATTCCAATTGATACAACAACGATTTGGAGAGAAATAGATACATCATATTTACATTTAAAAATTTACTCGGATTTAAACGACGTTGATTTAAAACAGTCTAAAAATATTTTATCTAAAAGGAAAATTTGGATAGAAAGAATATTTAACAGAAAAGGGCAAATACTTTCAAATATTGTTTACAGACAAAATGGAGAAAAAGAAAATGAGACAATTTATTATCCTGAACAAGACAGAGAGATAGTTAGATATTTTCATAAAAACGGCACATTAAGTTCAGAAATGTTTAGAGAGAAGGGTATTGAAACTGGAATCTACAAAGAATGGGATGAAAATGGTGTCTTAATTAAAACTTGGGAATTTGATGAAAAGGGTAAAACCAAAGAAGAAACTGTAAAAAAATATTAAAAGTACTGGTGCCAACATCGGTTCATCACAAATTACGAGTATTGTGGAGAAAGTGTAATTTTAGAAACCAGGAAAGAAAATGGTTTAGCCGACAAGTCCGCGTCCCTACTCCCGCAAATTTCTGTAGACAAGACAGTTGCAGCTATTTTTAAAATGACTCTAAACGAATTAAAAACAAATATAAAGTGGTGGGAATCCAAAAGGTGGATATATAATGTTCTAGTCGGACTATCTGGTATATTGACCATATTTAATGTTGTAGCGGAAAGCCCCTATAACTGGACATTTGACGACACCATTGGCGTTATCATTTGGGGAATTGGAGCTAATATTTTTATTCTTTGGGAACCTTAGTTGAACTGTTTGATTGGTACTATTTGAAAAACAGACTTGGAATAAAAAGATTTAGATTATTCTTTTTTATTTCGGGCATATTTTTGAGCTGTCTCTATACTTTTTGGTGTGTTATGGCATATTTTTTATGGTCAGTATGGTAATCAAACGAGATACAAAACCCGCAACCATTCCACAAACCTCTAATTCTTAAAAAATATCACTGATTCAAACCTACCGAAGCCTCGGGATTATTCCAGCCTTTATTTTTTATGTAACTTTGTGTCTTGAGAGTCTGAAAAGATACTAGAAGGCAATACGAAAAACTGCTATCCCTATTATAGAAGCCTGAGTCTGTAAACCAAAAACGGCCTTACGTATTTCCAAAAAAGGAAAAACCCTCTTTACTTTCAACCTGTAACACGCTTTTAAAATAATCTGACAATACGAGTTCGCGCGGTTCGCGATCTGGAGCAAATTCCCTGATGCTTTAAAAAAAGTTTTAGGACTCCGGATCTTTCATACCCGCAAGGCATACGTATTAGAAAAGACCGAGTAACCGCCTATGCCTACCGTATTACCACAATCCCTTCAGAAAGATATTCACACCATCACGCAGATTAGCGCCGTGCCGTCTATCTTAAATATCATTTGCCAGACCACCGGAATGCGTTTTGCCGCAGTCGCTCGCGTTACCGATGAGCGGTGGATTACCTGCATGTCTAAAGACGAAATTGAATTCGGGCTTCAAACCGGCGATGATTTGGTCCTCGAAACCACCATTTGCAACGAAATCAGGCAACATGCGCTTCCCGTTATTATTGAAGAGGTAACTAAAAATGCGACATTTTGTGAACATCCTACCCCGGCTCAATACGGCTTTCAGAGTTATATTTCCTTTCCCATCTTTCGGAAAAACGGCGAATTCTTTGGTACCCTTTGCGCCATAGACCCCAAACCCGCCAAACTGGATACTAAAGAGGTACGCGATTTATTTGAACTCTACACCCAGCTGATTTCTTTTCATATTGATGCCCTTGAAGAGTTAAACCAGTCCAATCAAAATCTGCAAAAAGAGAGAACGATTGGTGAGTTACGCGAAACCTTTATCGCTGTTTTGGGCCACGATTTAAGAAATCCTGTTGGTACCACCCGTATGTGTGCAGACATCCTGCTCAAAATGGATCTTCCTGAACTTGCCAACCGCCAGGCCAGTACTATAAAAGCAACGTCCTACCGTATGCAGGGACTTATTGACAACCTGCTTGATTTTGCCAAAGGGCATCTGGGTGACGGCATCAGGCTCGAACTTTCAAACAATAAGCAGGCGCTCAAAAAATTGATCCTGCAGGTTTGTAAAGAAATTGCAACTGTAGAACAGGAGCACGAGATCACGACCCAAATTCAGTTAAAAGAAGAGTTTGAATGCGACATCAACCGGGTGGGTCAGCTACTGTCTAACCTGTTAAGCAATGCCGTCAAACACGGCGACCCAAACAAACCCATACGCATGGCTGCCCTTGCAGAAGACGGTTGGTTTACCTTAACGGTTTCGAACTTTGGCCCTCAAATTCCGCCTGCTAAAAAAGCAGAGTTGTTTAAACCCTTTTTTACGACCAATGCCACCAACAACAAGTCGGGATTAGGCCTGGGACTCTACATCTGCTCTGAAATCGCCAGGGCCCATAACGGAACCATGCAAGTTGAATCAACAACGGAACAGACCAAGTTTACATTCAGTATGCCCATCAAAGCGCAGAAAAAAAATCAGCCAGCAGACTAATTAGATTTTAAATTCCGGAAAGATTACCCGTATCTTTAATCGGAATACCTGTACCCACCAAAACCAGAATCGGTATGAAAGATGATAAACTCGCGGTCTTAATAGACGCAGATAATGTGCCTTATGCTAACATCAGGGAGATGCTGGTTGAGATTGCCAAATACGGCAACCCCACGATCAAACGAATTTATGCCGATTGGACCAAACCCAGCCTTTCGGGTTGGAAGAACGTCTTGCTTGAAAACGCCATCACGCCTATACAACAATACAGTTACACGCAGGGAAAAAACTCAAGCGACAGCGCCCTGATCATCGATGCGATGGATCTGCTGTATGCCAAAAAAGTAAGCGGCTTTTGCATCGTGTCCAGTGACAGCGACTTTACCAGGCTGGCCACACGCCTGCGGGAAGCCGGTATGTTTGTGATGGGTTTTGGTGAAAAGAAAACCCCTAAGCCCTTTATTACTGCCTGTGATAAGTTTATTTATATTGAAATTTTAAAAAAGCAAGCCCCCGCTCCTCAAAGCAGCAGTACCAAAAGCAAGCAAAAAACCAAAGCAGAGAGTTCAAGCGTCAATAAAATTGATAAAGAACTCACCACCCTGATACGGGAAAGCATCGATGAGATTTCAGATGAAAACGGCTGGGCATTTCTGGGTACTTTGGGCAGCTACATCATCAAGAAAAAAACAGACTTCGACCCCCGAAATTATGGGTTCCCCAAACTCTTTCCGTTGATTAAACACCTCAACACCTTTGAGATTTCCGAAAAAGAAACCGGGGATAACAACATCAGGCATATTTATGTCAAGAATAAGTAAGCGCTAACGCACCAAATCAACGTAGCAGATTCACGAGTTCCAAAATCCAATAAACCATTAGAACTAAAGCATAAAACACCTTGGTCAAGACCCTAATAGTTCTCAATTTGGTGAGTTTAATAAAAATCGGGGATCTTTCCAAAATGCTGCATTCAATTGCAGGCCATTGCATACAATTGCACGGTTTAGCACGGTTTCGCATACGCTCGCATAGTTGAAGGCAAATAACAGCCACTTTGTTCGGGCTTTGTTCGAGGATGCTTCGGGAATCGTTCGGAAAAACATAGGTTTTCCCGAACAAAACCCGAACAATACTGCTACCTAATAGCTCTACTACCGAATTTAAAAGATTAAAACTCGATTGAAAACGGCTCTGTTTTTGGGTCAAAACCGGGGCTCAGGCAAGGCAACTCCCAGGCATCCCCTGGGCAAAGCCTAGGATACAGTATGAAGAGTGTATGAAAACAGCTTTTGAAAAGCATAAAATTCACATTTCCTTAACATTTCTCAGGCTTTTATAAAGTAGCTGAAACTTTACAAAACAGACAGCCCCTATAGGCAGTTTAAACCAACAGCTAAGAGGATGATTCCATAATTTAAGATTCCTAAGCCATACGCTCAGGCCCAGACCATTTAGCCTGAACAGGCTTAAAAAAACACCTATGAAAATCAAGCAGAAGCACACAGCTTTTAAGGGAAATTTTAAAGGGGTATGATGCAGGTTAGTTTTAAGATGTTACAAGGCAAGCCTTTTAAACAAGCTTATGCCGACTAGGCACGAGCCGGACAAACAAAAATTTAAAGCGACAGTTTATTAGAAACTGTCGCTTTTTTTAATGATCCTTGCCTTAATTACTAAACGCCGTAAGCATTTGGTACTCGTCTAGTTTTCCCGAAGATTTATAATCTTCCTGTTTTACCATCCCTACGCCTTCTGCGATCCATATTTTGGTAGTGGTGTTTTTAGCAAAAAGCATCTTAGTATCCACATTTTGAGTGATCACCAAACACTCAAACGTACCTGCAGGGGTGGTTACCGATTCCCGGCCGATCACTTTGCGATCTGTAGTATAAATATGGAAATTCATGTTTATAGCCCCGCTTTTTACTGCGATATCCGTTTTAATATCCGGCAGCCCCTGCCCTACTTCTAAATTGTTGGGCAGTTCAAAATCGGTTCCTGTGATTGCTACAGAAGCGTCTTTACCGTCTAACTGTTCCTGCATGGTTTCTTGAAGCATCTCATTAAGATCCATTGTGATCTTTCCTCCGCTACACAAAATATGAAAATTAGCATCTACAGTGGTTTTGTCTTTTTTAAGATTGGTAACCGTCGTATGCACCGTGGCTTTCAAAGGTATCCCGTCAGTCACCGCTACAATTTCATTCTTGGTAAGCGTTAAGGCATTGTCTTTTTTATCATAAGTAGTGACCTCATAGCGCACCCCTTTGTTTATAGGGTAATAGCTGCTGCAGCTTTCCTGTGCCATCCCTGTTGCGGTAACAAGAAGCACGAAGAGCAACGTAAGTTGTTTAAATAGTCTTGTTTTCATAATCTAGCGTTTGATTCTATACATTTAACGTTCAATGTATTAAAAGTAAATGCATTCTTCTTAAAACTAAAATTTGATATCAAAAAAAGTATACGTCTCAAAGGATTCTTAGAACTCCTACACCCGTGCGTTATTATTGGGTATTTTTGTTGGTGCCCTAGCACAGGTACTTGATTCATCTAAAACAGAAGCCCAGGTGTTTACAATTGAAACGCATACCGCCCTTCCGCAAGAAAACCCCATACGCCTGCAAGAATACGGCGTGGGTATTTTTAAGAGCTTAGCGACCAAGTCGGCTTTAAAAAAAGTACTCAAAAAAAAGCAAATTACCGTTGATGGATCTTTAGCCTCCACAGCAACCTGGATAACAGGCGGAGAACGTATCGTTTTAACACGTCCTGAGGCTGAGACTCAACAAAAGAAACTCGTATTTCCAGTACAGGTTTTATACGAAGATGACTATTTAGCGGTGATTCACAAGCCTGCCGGGATTTTAGTAAGCGGTAATCGTTTTAAAACCATCGCCAACGCCTTACTACAAAATTTAGAATACAGTCCGTTGAAAGATAAATGTAAACCCCAGCCGGTGCACCGCCTGGATTTTGCAACTACAGGCGCACTACTCGTGGGAAAAACCCGAAGCAGCATCCGGTTACTCAACAAACGCTTTGAAAATAAAGAGGTGACCAAAACTTATTATGCCGTAACTATAGGCAACATGCCTGCAAACGGAGCAATTAACCAACCCATAGATGACAAACCGGCAACATCGCTATTTCAGGTTTGTGATACCGTCGCATCGCCACGTTTTGACCAACTCAATCTTGTGGAATTAAAACCCCTAACCGGACGCAGGCACCAACTGCGCAAACATCTTTCAGGTATGGGCAACCCCATATTAGGCGATCGGGATTACACGTCTGAAGCCTTGTTATTAAAAGGAAAAGGCATGTACCTGCACGCGTATTCGCTCAAATTTCAGCATCCGTTTACAAATCAGGATCTGCTTATAACAGATGAATTACCAGAAGGGTTTACAAAGTTGTTTAAGGACCACTAACCGCTATTTTAAATTTAGAAGCTTGTCCCATAAACTTTCTTCGTAAATTTCAGAAAAACAATCTTATTCAAGTCGCATGATGCATCTCATTGTAGGCAATACCGGTTCCGGGAAAACCACTTATGCAAACCAGCTTAAAAGCAATACCAACGGCATTCTTTTTTCTATAGATACGTGGAACAACACGCTTTTTATTCCCGATAAAAAGCCCAAACACAGCCTACACTGGTTTCTGGAACGTATTGAACGATCGGAAACTTTAATACTTGATCTTATACACCAGCTGGAGCAGGCCCATGTGGATAGTATTCTTGATCTGGGTTTTTCAAAAATTGCACACCGCCAGAAATTCAGGGATTTTGCTCAAAAAAACCAGTACAAGTATTCTATGCATTTTTTAGACGTCCCAAAAGCTATTCGTTACAAAAGGGTGATGCAACGCAATACCGAGCAGGGCGCTACCTTTGAATTTAAGGTGAGTGAAACAGATTTTGATTTTATGGAGAGCTGGTTTGAAAGACCCACGCAAGGCGAACTCGAGAATACGCGGATTATCACGAATTAGAAGTGGATTAAAATCTGGAGCCTGTAACCCCATATTCCGGATATCCATTTATTTCCCAATTGCGGCAAGAGCTTTCTTTTCCTTTACTATTCAAAAGTATATTCTCAGTATGTACTAAGCTAAAATCCAAGCTTTGTTCTACTTAATTTACAATGTAGTTAGCATCGTAGCATAATGCGGATTTAGCTATTGCAAACGCTTGTTTTAGAGAGGGAGTATTCTTGGATAAATCTGTAAATATTGGACCAAGTTCTGAGGTTAAAAGCAGCATAATTTGTGCGAAAACAGCAATTACACATTTAAACTATATCGGGAATAGTACTAATAGTACTATTGGACAAAAAGTTAATTTCAAAGGAGGTTCAATAGCAGCAAACCATTACAATGAAAGAGCGGACAAAAGGATTTTAGTAAAATGCAAAAATACTGTAATCGACACCGGAGTCGAAAAATTCGGAGCGTTGGTCGGAGACAATTCGAGAATAGGTGCGAATGCAGTTTTGTCCCTAGGAACAATTTTTGAAAAAAAGTCGATTGTGAAAAGATTAGAATTAATTGAGCAACTATAACGGAAAAAAAACGGGCTTAAAACAATACTAATCGTTGCACACCCTCATAACTTTTAAAAAAAGGCATTCGTTTAAACCGTTCCGAAATCTATCGGGATGAGCGGCTTTTTAGTTTTATACCGGTGATAGAGGCTGGACGTAAGATGCTTGATTGAGCTAGCTGTTGTTCTATGAACGTTTTTAGCTCAAAATACAAACGCAGTATTTCATTTCCGCTGCAGCATCCATTCTTCTAAAAAATTTAAAAACCTAAAGTGCAGATTATAAGACGTTCAGTCTAACCGACTCTTTTGATCTTACATTAGGTCCAAATAGTGGCACGGTTTTTTCAAAAGCTTTTCAAATCAAAAAACGAAAAATCTACTCTATGTTAAATACACTACGCCTAAGTTTCCTGCTATTTACTCTTACTTTCCTCTTAGCCTCTTGTGAGCGCGACGATGAGATGCTTCAGCAACCTGATTTCACTATAAAGCCTTCCCTCAATTTTAAAATTGAAAGCACCTACGACAACGGCTGGATCAAAAGTGCCCAGTATCAAAACATAGACGGCTCACCCACAGAAGTATTTGAATATTATGAAAATGGCTTTATTAAATCGGCTCAGGTCTATGCGAGTTATCCGCAGCAGCATCTTTATATGGAGGTAAGTCGAAGCGAAGACAACCTGCCTTTGGAGTCAACATACTACCGCCCGGATGGTTCTGTATGGTTTACTACAGCATATGAAGCTGGGTTGCTCAGGCAAAAAACGGTGGTTGATACCTCTGGTACCACGGTATACGCGTATCAAAATGGCGAATTAGTAAGTACCACCTTCACTAACGCAGCTACAAACAGCATCAGTACCACGACCTACGATCGCGCGACTGACACGAGACATTTTACTGTGGTAGCAGGTGAAACAACATTGTTTGATCAAGAATATCCATACCACGAGACAATGGGTGCCGGTATAGACACCCAAACACAAGCACCATTAGGCAACCCTTTTGGCGCTGTTGAATCGTTTTACCTCCCTTTGTACCAAAGCTTTTCGAAAAGCCTTTCTTGGCAGCACGATGCAGATCCTATAAGTATGATGTTACCCTACCGCTTATTTGATACGTTTTATAATCCGGGCAACTACTTTGCTACACAATTTACCGTTGCTACCGACTTGTATCAGGCGGTTATTGAACAGTACCCTGTTACCGAAAATGGCGTCATGATGGCTGGCGGTAAATATGAAGCAGGTATCGATAGGTTAGAAAATTCGTTTGCTATACGAGATTCTCTTTCTAAAGTTCGCCAAGCTGACCCTGAGCGTTATAAACAAAAATATGGAGACGCATATCTTCATAAAGTTGGCTACGGAAAATACTTTTTCATCATAGGTGCCGTACGCAACCTACCCACCGATGAAAACACACAACAGATGATAAAAGAGGCTGCCCGTAAAAAAATCAACAGCTTAACTCAGGAGGGTGTTGAGCTCACTTCGGAAGAGCAAAAACTGCTTGCAAAAGTATGGTTTGAATTAAAGTTTTTCTCTACGCTAAAAGCGCATACCCATGGCATTGTGATCAACAGCTTACAAGACTATGAGCACGCGCTGCAAGAAATTAATGAAGCTGATGATGCCGTAATTCAGTTGCAATACAAAAGTGTAGACAACCTTTAAGCTCTATTAGGATCTGATGTAAAAGCCTCCAAAACGGTCAACCTATTTTAAAATTATTCAGGAGTTACTTCTCTCAGCCTCATAATCCCGATAGCGGAGAGTTAAGCTTTCAAAAAAAACAGGTGCTACCCTGCTTTGCCGTTTGCCTTTCAAATACCGGCCTTAAGGACTTTCTAACGGGGCGATAGTATTTAGGCATTCTTAGTCAGAAAGCTTAACTTTCAACCCTAAGTATGGCATAGTGCTTAAACACAACATCCCCAGAATAAAAGTCTATGAAAAACAACCTCACCGATATGATGGGTTTAGATCTCTATCTCTCCCAGCTAACCGATAAAAAGTATCAAAAAACAAAAGCTGCTCTCAAAAGTGCCAGCACTACAGCTATGCCCTTACTCAGTTGGGATATGTGTATGCAAGGACGCAGTAAGCAGCTAGAAGCAGCTCGCAGGCGTATGGAGCGGGATTATATGTTTAAACAGGCGAAAAAATTCAAGTGGAGAAATGACATCAAACAGGTGTTTTCTGAAACCGCTTACGAAGCTTTAATTCTTACGGATGCAAAACAACATATCCTTTGGGTAAATGATGGCTTTACAACAATGACCGGCTATTCAAAAGAATTTGCACTCCATAAAAAACCTGCCTTTTTACAGGGCAAACTCACAACTGCCGATAGTAAAGAGAATATCCGTCAAAAACTAAAACTCCAGCAGCCTTTTCAAGAAGTCATCATCAATCATAAAAAAGACGGCGAACCTTATACGTGTGAAGTTAAGATCATTCCCTTATACGCTGAAA
Organism: Leeuwenhoekiella aestuarii; assembly: GCF_004104055.1. Lineage (GTDB taxonomy): Bacteria > Bacteroidota > Bacteroidia > Flavobacteriales > Flavobacteriaceae > Leeuwenhoekiella > Leeuwenhoekiella aestuarii. The sequence goes on from NZ_QOVJ01000001.1 coordinate 16,848, forward strand.
AAACCACACACTTTATTGCTTTTGAAAGACAAGTCAGCTCATGAATTTAGAACAGAAAATCGCAAAATCGCGTACTACCATTTTTAAAGCGGTGTTTCCAAACACCACCAATCATTACGACACGCTCTTTGGAGGTACCGCAATGCAACTGATGGATGAAACCGCTTTTATTACAGCCACTCGTTTCAGCCGGCAACAAATGGTAACGGTAAGCAGTGATAAAATAGATTTTAAAAAACCCATTCCTGCAGGTACAATTGTTGAACTGATAGGCTGTGTCACCCACGTGGGAAATACCAGTTTAAAAGTTGGTGTAGACATCTTTGTTGAAGAAATGTATACGGAGTCTCGAGAAAAAGCAGTCTCTGGTGAGTTCACCTTTGTAGCAGTTGACGAGAATAAAAAAGCCGTAAAAATTCTGTAAATCCTATCTGGAACCTAACCTCAAGTTATTCCAGCACGGGGTCGACTTTGAGGTCTATAGCAATTTGAGCAGAGGATAAGATATTATAAACGGACAAGCGCTATCTAAAAGGGGATCCGGTCCTTATCAATATGAGATTTCAGAGCTCAACATTGCTCTAAATTGGATGCTGTCAAGCAATTCTAATTTCAATACTCCTTATTTCGAGATCATTCAAGACAAGCTCAAAAACCGGGAAGATCAGAACACTTCATCAACTGCTAATATTTACCAAATGCTACAGGCTGCCTAATAGGTTCTTTTTATCTTGGGCGCCATGCAAAAAGAGAATAAACAAAATACATCAGCACAGGGCTATGTAAGCGTAAAAGGTGCCCGTCAGAATAACCTGAAAAATGTTTCTGTAGAAATTCCCCGTAATACACTCGTGGTGTTTACAGGGATCTCAGGTTCGGGAAAATCCTCACTGGCTTTTGGTACCTTATATGCCGAAGCTCAACGCCGCTATCTGGAATCGGTTTCTCCCTATGCCCGGCGTCTTTTTAATCAGATGCCTATTCCAGAAGTTGATGAGATCATAGGCCTTCCGCCCGCAGTGGCCTTACAGCAACAACGCAGTTCGGGTTCTACGCGTTCAACAGTAGGATCGGTAACTACGTTATCCAATTTGTTGCGTATGCTCTACTCCAGAGCGGGGGATTATCCTGCAGGTCAGCCCCTACTCTATGCCGATTCGTTTTCAACCAACACACCAGAAGGGGCTTGCCCCGAGTGTCATGGATTGGGAAAAATATATACCGTAACCGAAAAAAGCCTTGTTCCAGACGATACCTTAACCATTCGAGAACGCGCAATAGCCGCCTGGCCCAAAGCCTGGCAAGGGAAAAACCTGAGAGATATTCTGGTTACACTGGGTTATGACGTAGATATTCCTTGGAAAGAGCTTCCACAAGAACAACGCGACTGGATACTTTTTACTGAAGAAACGCCCACCGTTCCGGTCTATCGCGACCGCAGTCCGCAAGAAGTTCAGGAAGCCCTAAAACGCAACGAGCAACCCAGTTATAAAGGTACGTATACGAGTGCTAAAAATTACATTTTGCATACGTATGCAAATTCGCCAAGCGCATCGATGAAAAAGCGCGTTGCTCCATATATGATAGGCACTACCTGCCCTACCTGTAACGGCAAACGCTTGCGACCAGAATCTCTTTCGGTGACCTTCGCCGGTTATGATATTGCTGATATTTCAAGCATTCCGCTTCAAAGATTACACGCAATTTTTAGTCCTTATAACGATGGCTCAGCTCCTGAGTTAAAAAAACTAAAGGCTACCAATCAAGAAAAAGCAATCGTCACACAACGCATTGCCGAAGATTTTGTGGGTCGTATAGACGTACTATTAGATTTAGGTCTTGGTTATTTATCATTAGAACGAAGTACACCTACCCTATCACCGGGTGAACATCAACGTTTACGGCTCGCTACGCAAGTGCGTAGTAATTTGTTTGGAGTGGTTTATGTGTTAGACGAACCTTCAGCGGGTTTGCACCCGGCAGATACAGAGGCATTACTCAGAACTTTAGCGATGTTGAAATCTGGAGGAAATTCCATTTTCGTAGTAGAACACGAGCTAGAAGTCATTCGTCAGGCCGATTGGCTGGTTGATGTAGGTCCCGATGCCGGAGCTGGCGGTGGTACGGTTTTATACAGTGGTCCACCGGAAGGTTTAAAAGACTGTATCGCGTCAAAAACGAGAACGCATCTGTTTAATGAGCTTCCGCATCAACAATCAAAACGACGTGAGGCTAAAGAATGGCTGACCCTTTCAGGCATTACCAGAAACAACCTCAACAAACTTGAAGTTTCATTTCCGTTAGGTGTGTTAACCAGTGTTACCGGCATTTCAGGTTCCGGTAAGAGTAGTCTGGTCAGTCAGGCTTTGGTTGACTTGATGAAAGAACATCTGGGCAACGCTACTGCTGAAGAAGAAACCGAAGATCTGCTACAAGAAGAAGTAAAAACTTTAGGTGGTCATATTTCTGCTGGAGCAGAACATTTAAAACGTATGGTTGTAGTAAATCAAAAACCCATAGGTAGAACGCCACGATCCAATCTGGCTACCTACACCGGTTTATTTGATACCGTAAGAAAGTTATTTGCTTCCACAGAATTAGCAAAATCCCGGAAATATAAAGCCGGTAGATTTTCATTTAACGTAGGCAAAGGACGCTGCCCCAATTGTGAAGGAGAAGGTGCCGTGATGGTAGAGCTTCTTTTTCTCCCCAGCGTTTATGCTCCTTGCCCCGTTTGTAACGGTACACGATATAATGATCAAACGTTAGAGATCACCTATAACGATAAAAATATTGCACAGGTCCTTGATATGACGGTATCACAGGCTACTTCTTTTTTTGAAGAAGATCCCAGCGTAAGCAAACCGCTTAGGTTGTTAAAAGATGTTGGATTGGGTTACTTACGTCTGGGACAACCCGCCACCGAACTTTCGGGAGGAGAAGCGCAACGCATAAAACTCGCTAAAGAATTACAACGTGGAAACAGGGGTAAGACAGTGTATATTCTAGACGAACCCACAACAGGTTTACATCCTACCGATGTAGAAAAACTACAAACACAACTGAATAACCTGGTGGAAACTGGTAATACAGTTATTGTTGTTGAGCACGATATGCAGGTAATTGCGGCCAGCGACTGGGTTATAGATATAGGGCCGGGAGCCGGTGCTGAAGGCGGTAACATTGTAAGTGCAGGAACACCTGAAACTGTCGCAGCAAATAAGCAAAGTAAAACAGCTCCCTACTTAAAAAGAAGTTTAGCGGGAAAATAATCTAAAAATAAAAACATCAAAAAGCAGCTGGATTCCACTTAAAAAAAGAATCTTGTTGAGTACATTTATAAACTAATGCTCTTGTTATGCGCCATGTAACGTTCTTATTGGTTTCGTTTTTTATTTTGACCGGATGCGGAACTAGAAATGTTTTCAATGATCCTATCCCAGATCATAAAACCATTAAGCTAGACTCTAAGTATGTAAACGAAACACGCGTGATCAATATCTGGACGCCTTCAAAATACACTGAAGATGGTACTAAATTCCCTGTTTTATATATGCCAGACGGGGGTATAGATGAAGATTTTCCGCATATCGCAAATACACTAGCAAAGCTTATAAAAGAAAATAAGATTGAGCCCATCATACTCGTAGGAATCAAAAATACGCTGCGCGGAAGGGATCTAACCGGTGCCTCAACAGTAAAAGAACACGAAGAATATGAAATCCCAATGGATGATGGGGCCAAAAACTTTAGAGCTTTTATTACCGAAGAGTTGATTCCTGAGATTGATGCAACCTACAGAACCACCTCAAAAAAGGGAATACTTGGAGAGTCACTGGCTGGGCTTTTTGTGATGGAAACCTTTTTTCTCAAACCAGAAACCTTTGACTTTTATATTGCGATAGATCCTTCTCTGTGGTGGAATGATAATGCGTTAGTTAATAATGCAGAAAGGTATTTCAAAACATTACCCAAACGAGAAACCAGACTTTGGTTCGCCGGCTCTGACGCTGTAGATATTTATGAATTTACAGAAGATCTTGAGGAAAAGCTTAAAACTATTCAACCTCCTAATTTATTGTGGAAGTACAGTCCGGAGCCTGCTGAGCACCACAACACCATTTTTAGAGCCGTTAAAGAAAAAGCCCTGATCTGGAGTTTAAGTGAGAGAGAATAATTCCATTTTGATTTTAAATCAGGAGTTTTTGATGGCTCCTACTGTTCTAATGTTTCAGCAACCAGCCGAACATTCTTGACCTCAAAAAAGCGCACCACTTTAGCTACAACCTGAAGCATCTTGCTTTTAGGATTCATGATCTTTTCGGCTAAAGTCGCTATAACTTTATCCCGGTCTTGGACCACATCATCTTTTTGAACAGCTGCTGCATATTCATTGGCAAACAACCATGCGCCGTCTCGGGCTAAATTTATGCTAAAAGAGACCAGTTTATCTTCTTTGCCTTTCCCAATCAGTTCGAGTAATTTAAATAACGGTGACACTTTTCCCATTGCCGCTTTTACATCGGCGACCATCGAAGCCAGCACCTCATTTATTGTATTAAAATCTTGCTCAAAATCAGCTAAAGCATCATCCCCTGTGGTTTGTGCCGCGGCAATACCTAGATCTAGATTGATATGGGCATTTATTCCCAGCAAAAGATGTTGCATAATTAAAGCTTCAGAGATTTTAAAAGCATTTGACCAACTTTGAGTGGGCTGTTTTCCCGCCTTATACTGATGATAAGCTTCGATATACCTATTGGCAAATAGGACGTCAAGCTTTTCCATACGAGGATTATCATCAAATTCGTTGGCTTCTATTCCTACTTTAATACGTCTAGTAACTTTGTTGTACAAAACAGGAAAGAAAACCATACTACTGTTGTTCTGTTTTTCTACCGCTATAATTGCATCAAGGGCTGCGATTACTTCATCAATAGTTGTTGCTGCCATAAGTTGATTTAAAATTTAAGGCTTTTTTGTGTTTTTAAAGACGAAACACCAAACACAAAAAACTGATTTTCAAATATTTAAAAATACCCTTATTTACAATCTTTACTAAGAAATAAATGAAATAACTTAGAGCTACCAAATGCTCCACTTATGAAAGTTGCCTTTTTCAGCACAAAAAAATACGATAAAGACTTTTTTGAACAAACTAACGAAAAGTTTGATCACGAACTTACCTTTTTTGAAACTGCGCTCAATGCACATACTGCATCATTAGCACAAGGTTATGAAGCGGTTTGCGTCTTTGTAAACGACGACCTCAACAAAAAAACGCTTGAGAAACTTGCTGGTTACGGCATTAAACTCATCGCTTTACGTTGTGCGGGTTTTAATAATGTAGATCTGGAAGCAGCAGCTGAAAATGATATTACCAGTGTTCGTGTTCCCGCCTATTCACCACAAGCGGTAGCAGAACATGCAGTAGCGCTGATTTTAACGTTAAACCGAAAAACGCACAAAGCCTACAACAGAGTACGTGAGAATAATTTTTCATTAGATAAGCTTACCGGTTTTAATCTCTATGGAAAGACAGTTGGTGTTATCGGAACGGGCATTATCGGTATTTGCTTTGCTAAAATTATGCTGGGCTTTGGTTGTAAAGTCCTTGCTTTTGACATCAAACCTTCTGACGAACTGAAAGATCTTGGTGTGAAGTATGTAGCAATTGATGAGCTTTTAAAAGAAGCCGATATTATTTCGTTGCATTGTCCGCTGAATGAACAAACGCATCATCTTATGGATGCTGATGCGTTTAATAAAATGAAAGATGGCGCGATGCTTATCAATACGGGACGTGGCGCTTTGATAGACACAACCGCAGTGGTTGAAGCCCTTAAAAAAGAAAAACTGGGCTATCTGGGTATTGATGTGTATGAGCAGGAATCAGGATTATTTTTTAATGATCGTTCTGAAACAATAAATAAAGATGATGACTTTTTAAGGCTTATGTCTTTTCCGAATGTACTCATCACAGGACATCAGGGTTTTTTCACCAGAGAAGCTCTAGAGCAAATTGCACAGGTAACACTGCAAAACCTTAGTGATTTTGAGAACGGAAATGAATTAGAAAATGAGGTTCCCGCATAGGTTTCCTATCTTGCTGTTTAAAATATCTTCATTAATTTGCTTGACATGCCCGTTTCTAATAAAACTCCATTAAAGTCAAAACTACATGTGCGCAATCGCAACCGCGAGCCCTATGATCTGGAAGCTTTATTAAAGGTAAAACCAAAATTAAAAGCTCATATAAAGGAGAACAAATACGGTACGACTTCGGTAGATTTTGCGAATCCTGAAGCGGTAAAATTGCTCAATCAGGCGTTGGTTGATTGTTACTACGGAATTTCAAAATGGGAATTTCCAGACGCTAATTTATGTCCGCCTATTCCCGGACGGGCAGATTATTTGCACTATATCGCTGATTTATTAGGTAAAAACACAAACGGAAAGATTCCGCAGGGAAAAGAAGTTAGGGGCCTGGATATTGGTACCGGAGCCAGTTTGATTTATCCCATTCTGGGCGTTGTAGAATACGACTGGGATTTTGTGGCGAGTGATATTGACCAGATATCTTTAGCATCTGCAGCAAAAATTATAACAGCAAATGAAGCTCTTCAGCATAAAATTGAATTGCGTCTACAAAAAGAAACTGGCTCTATTTTTAAAGGCATCATTCAGCCAGAAGACAACCTAGATTTCACCATGTGTAACCCGCCTTTTCACGCCTCGCGAGATGCTGCAATAAAAGGTACACGTAGAAAAGTAAAAAACCTATCGGGTACTGCTTCTAGCACACCAAACTTAAACTTTGGAGGTATAGGTAACGAACTCATCACTGCCGGCGGAGAGCCTAAATTCATCAAAACGATGATTAGGGAAAGTACCGCATTTGCGAACAACTGCCTCTGGTTTACCACGCTCGTTTCTAAACAAGAAAACCTAAAAGATATTTATAAACATCTCAAAAGAGCGTCAGCAAAACACGTAAAAACGATACCTATGGGAACCGGCAACAAAGTAAGCCGTATTGTGGCTTGGTCATTTCAGAGCAACGGGTAGTCCTTTAAAAACCGTTCTTTTTATAACAAATTCATTAGATCTGTATGAAATACCATACTTCAACTGTTTTTAAAAATGTAAACCGTAATTTCACCTCCTCAAAAGTTCTTTACTTTATTTTTTCATCTAACGGAATAGGTTACACATAACGTGCATTAATAGGGAATCTGGTGCAAATCCAGAGCTGTCGCGCAACTGTAAGTAACATACACAAAGCTTTACCCGTAGTAATCCACTGTCTTTATAATCTGGATGGGAAGGATGGTAAACGCTGTTATAAGTCAGGAGACCTGCCTGTTCCGCTAGGGCTTTGCTTTCGCGATCTGAAGCTTGTAGTCTGGTTTGATGCTCCTTTTTTATAGGATAGGTATATCCTGTCCTAAAATTACTGCATCAAAACGCCCTTTCTTCTTCTCATCTTTTAGCAAAGCCGAAATACGGCAACGAACTTTTAAATCAAATTTTTTAATTTAAAAGTTATTCAAATGCAAACGCACATTCTGGGCTATCCGCGAATTGGTAGTCAACGTGAGCTCAAAAAAGCCTGTGAGCAGTATTGGTCAGGCAAGATCAATCTTGATGATTTACATCAAGTGGGGGCAGCGATTAGACAAAGTAACTGGAAGCTTCAACAGGAAGCCGGCATCGATTTGATCCCGTCTAACGATTTTTCGTTTTACGATCAGGTATTGGATATGTCGCTTACCTTCAACGCAATTCCAGACCGGTATCAAGAGCTGATTTCTAAAAAAGAAATCGCAAAACAAGAGCTATACTTTGCGATGGCCCGTGGTTATCAGCAAGACGACCTTGACATCACCGCAATGGAAATGACCAAATGGTTTGATACCAATTACCATTACATCGTTCCTGAATTCAAAAAAGATCAGGAGTTCAAACTCTTTTCAAATAAAGCTTTAGATGAGTTTTTAGAAGCTAAAAAAGCTGGGATTCTAACAAAACCTGTTCTGCTTGGACCTATCACCTATTTAGTGCTGGGTAAAGAAAAAGAAGCTGGTTTCAACCGTTTAGATCTTATTGATAAGTTATTGCCCGTGTATATTGAGGTTCTTAAAAAGCTTCAGGATGCCGGTGCAGTTTGGGTACAATTAGATGAACCCTTTCTCGCTCTTGACTTAACTGCTAAAGAAAAAGAAGTCTACAAGAAGGTATATAACGAACTTAAAAAGCAATTGCCAGAGTTGAAAATTCTTCTGGCTACGTATTTTGAGGGATTGAAAGAAAATCTTGATCTCGCTGTTTCCCTTCCCGTTTGTGCATTGCATATTGACTTGGTTCGCGCACCTCAACAATTACAAGAAGTATTAGATAAAACTCCAAATGATTTAACCCTCTCTTTAGGTATTATTGATGGCAGAAACATCTGGAAAAACGATTATCAAGATTCGGTAGCTTTTATACGGAAAGCGCTTAAAAGCAAAACTTCTAATCGAATTATGATTGCTCCAAGTTGCTCCCTGTTACATGTGCCTTGTGATCTCGATCTAGAAACCAATGAAACCGTTTTAACTCCTGAAATTAAAAACTGGTTGGCTTTTGCAAAACAAAAGCTTGAAGAACTAGCGACCCTTAAAGCTATTAGTGAGGAAGATGATGTCAACGCCGTTGCTACTATGGAAAAGCTTCACGTAAATCTTGACGCCTTAAAAAGCAAAAAAGAATCGCAACGCATTCATAAGCCTGAAGTCAAGCAACGTACTGCACGCATAACAAAAAAAGACGCTCAGCGGAACAAGGATTTTTCAGAGCGAAAATCAATACAGCATAAAGCACTTAAACTGCCGCTATTCCCTACTACAACAATAGGTTCTTTTCCGCAGACTAAAGAAGTTAGAAGCTGGCGTGCTCAATTTAAAAAAGGAACTGTAAATGCTCTAGAGTATGAAAATCTACTTTTAGAAGAAACCGAGCAATGCATACGATGGCAAGAAGAAATTGATCTGGATGTTCTGGTTCACGGGGAATTTGAACGCAATGATATGGTAGAGTATTTTGGCGAACAACTCAATGGCTTTGTATTTACAAAAATGGGTTGGGTACAGAGCTATGGAAGCCGTTGCGTTAAACCTCCTATTATTTATGGAGATATAGATCGTCCCGAAGCGATGACCGTAAAATGGAGTTCCTACGCCCAAGGTCTAACTTCAAAAATTGTAAAAGGGATGCTGACCGGACCGGTTACTATTTTACAATGGAGTTTTGTACGCAATGATCAGCCTCGTTCTGAAACCTGTAACCAGATTGCATTAGCGATTAGAGATGAAGTCCTTGATCTTGAAAAGGCGGGGATCAGAATTATACAAATTGATGAACCAGCGATTCGCGAAGGACTACCCCTTAGAAAAACAGAATGGCAGGCCTATTTAAAATGGGCAGTAAATGCATTTTGTATTTCGGCTGCCGGTGTAAGCGACCAGACACAGATACACACGCATATGTGCTATTCTGAGTTTAATGACATCATTGAGCATATTGCAGCAATGGATGCTGATGTGATCACGATTGAATGTTCACGCTCTCAAATGGAATTGTTAGATGCTTTTGCAAAATTTGAGTATCCTAATGAGATAGGCCCTGGTGTGTATGACATTCACGCACCCCGTGTTCCATCGGTAAAAGAGATGGTTGCCTTGATGGAAAAAGCAAAACTGGTAATTCCGGAAAAACAGTTGTGGGTAAACCCTGATTGTGGTTTAAAAACCCGCCATTGGGAAGAAACACGTAAAGCTTTAGAGGCAATGGTAGAAGCTGCTAAAACGCTACGCGTAGCATCAGAAAAAGAACGTTTAGTGACTCTTTAAACATAACTGTTTAAGCACACTACCTCGAAGGCAATCCCAGGAGGCATTTGTTAGAAACAAATTTTCAGTTTCGTGGCAATCCTCTGAGGTTTTAAACCCTTTGGTGATGCCAATAAAAAAAGGCGACCTCATAAGGTCGCCTTTTCTACTATAAATAACTTGAATTACGCTTTTAGATCAAAACGGTCTAAGTTCATCACTTTAGTCCAGCTCTTCACAAAGTGCTTTACAAAACGCTCACCAGAATCCTCTAATGCATACGATTCTGCTAAAGCTCTCAATTCTGAATTGGAACCAAAGATTAGATCAACACGGGTACCGGTCCATTTTTTCTCACCGGTATTGCGGTCACTACCTTCAAACAGGTTATCATCTTCTGAAATTGATTTCCAGGTTGTGTTCATATCTAAAAGATTCACAAAGAAATCATTAGTCAATGTTTCTGGCTTATCCGTAAATACACCGTTGTGAGATTTATCAAAATTAGTATTCAATACACGCAGACCACCTACAAGCACAGTCATTTCTGGAGGAGTAAGCGTCAACAGCTGAGCACGATCTATTAAGAATTCTTCAGCTTTAATACTGAAAACATCTTTTAGGTAATTTCTAAAACCATCAGCAACCGGTTCTAAGGCATCAAATGCAGAAGCATCTGTTTGCTCCTCAAGGGCATCTGTGCGACCAGGAGTGAACGGCACTTCGATATTATGGCCTGCATTTTGAGCTGCTTTCTCTACAGCTGCGCTACCTGCCAGTACAATAAGATCTGCAATTGATACTTTCTTATTTCCGCCTTGCGAATCATTGAAAGACTTCTGAATCCCTTCTAAGGTTTTCAATACTGCGTCTAATTGCTCCGGATTATTTACATCCCAAGTTCTTTGTGGTGCAAAACGTACACGCGCTCCGTTTGCTCCTCCTCGTTTATCAGAACCTCTAAAAGTAGAAGCTGAAGCCCAAGCCACAGAAACCAATTCTGATATTGAATGACCTGCGTTAAGAATTGTATTTTTTAATTGTGCAATATCTACTTCTGAAACCAATTCATAAGCTACCGCTGGAATAGGATCTTGCCAGATTAAATCTTCCTGAGGAACTTCAGGTCCTAAATAACACGCTTTAGGTCCCATATCACGATGTGTCAATTTAAACCAGGCACGAGAATAAGCATCTGCAAATTCTTCCGGGTTTTCCATAAAATGTCTTGATATCTTCTCGTAAGCAGGATCAAAACGTAAAGACAAATCTGTGGTCAACATAAAAGGTGCGTGCTTCACTTCAGGTCTGTGCGCATCTGGTACAGTACCCGCACCTGCATCACCTTTAGGTTTCCATTGGTGAGCACCCGCCGGACTTTTAGTTAATTCCCACTCGTAACCGAATAAGTTTTCAAAATATTTATTGCTCCATTGTGTTGGAGTATCTGTCCACGCTCCTTCTAATCCACTGGTGATGGTATCTGCTCCTTTACCAGAGCCAAAGTTATTTTTCCATCCCATTCCCATAGCTTCAATACCGGCTGCTGCAGGTTCTGCTTCTACATACTCTTCAGGATCTGCCGCACCGTGGGTTTTACCAAAGGTATGCCCCCCTGCAATCAAAGCTACAGTCTCATAATCGTTCATCGCCATACGCCCAAAAGTCTCACGGATAAAATGCGCTGATTCAACAGGGTCTGGATTTGCATTATGACCTTCAGGATTCACATAGATCAATCCCATATGCGCAGCGCCTAAAGCTTTTTCTAATTCACCACCTTCATAACGTTCTTTATTGCCTAACCATTCGGTTTCTGCTCCCCAATAAACTTCTTCTGGTTCCCATACATCTTTACGACCTCCGGCAAAACCATACATCTTAAGCCCCATAGATTCATGGGCACAGTTACCGGCTAGAACCAGTAAATCTGCCCAAGAAAGTTGGTTACCATATTTCTTTTTAATTGGCCATAATAATAGCCTTGCTTTATCTAGATTGGCGTTATCTGGCCAGCTATTAAGCGGAGCGAAACGTTGTTGACCACTACAAGCACCACCTCTACCGTCGTGTATACGATAAGTACCGGCTGCGTGCCACGCCATACGGATAAAGAAAGGCCCGTAATGCCCGTAATCTGCAGGCCACCAGTCCTGACTGTTAGTCATCACATCATACAAATCTTGTTTTACAGCAGCAAGATCTAATGATTTAAATGCTTCAGCATAGTCAAAATCTTCATCCATAGGATCTACTAAAGATGAGTTTTGCTTAAGTATATTTAAGTTCAACTGGTTTGGCCACCAATCTCTATTTGTAGTTCCCTGACCCGTAATATGGTTCATTTCCCCATTAAGAAAAGGACATTTTGCTGATTCATTTACGTCCCAAACTTTTCCGTCTGTTCCGTGATCTTTGCTATTTTGATTTTCCATAAATATGTGTTTATTAGATGTAAATTCTGAAGTAAAGAAATACAATATTAAAAACAAGATTTAATAGTTTTGATTTATAGTTTTTATAAATCAATAAACTTTACTTATTTAAAACGATTGAATTCTTTAATTTTCCCTCAATTTACTGAATTCCAAGGAAATTTTGTGAAGACTTAAATTCAAATTATTGTTATGATTAAGTTTAGAATTTCAGTAAATTTTATGCTCCTAAAAATCTTTTATTATGAAAAACAAGATTTTGCTTATCATAAGTATGCTCTTCGGATTGATGTTTATTAATAGCGGATTGAATAAATTTTTCAACTATATGCCTATGCCAGAAGACATGAGTCCAGAAATGCTAGAAATTTTCAATGCATTTACAACCATTGCCTGGCTTATGCCACTTATTGCAGTTGTAGAGGTTTTAGGCGGAATACTGGTTATGTTTAAACAAACCCGTGCTTTAGGGGCTGTTATGCTCTTCCCTATTTTAATAGGTATACTATTAATTCATATTTTAAATGAACCCAGCGGCTTAGTGATCGCTTTACTATTTTTTGGGATAGACATCTGGTTTCTTTTTGAAAGTAGAGATAAACTAAAGCCTTTATTCAATAAATAGTTTTTTGTGATGTGCTAACTTGCTGCTTATTCAACTGCTTTGTCTATGCATCCTAATGAGGAAATTCTAGAGACTTTTTATAGTTCTTTTAAAAATCACGATCCGCAAGCAATGACTGCTTGCTATTCTAAAAACATCATTTTTGAAGATCCTGTTTTTGGTAGCATTCGCGGTGAACGGGCCATAGCAATGTGGTTTATGCTCAACGAGCGTGGTGGTGATGGTCTTAAAATTGAATACAGCGAGATACAAGCCAACGATTATAACGGGAGTGCAAAGTGGACGGCTACTTATTTATATGGACCGCAAAAAAGAAGAGTAGTTAATCACGTTGTGGGAACCTTCAGTTTTCAAAATGGAAAGATCGTACAACACACAGATCACTTTGACCTTTATCAATGGAGCAGACAAGCTTTAGGGTTTAAAGGCTTACTTCTAGGCTGGACGAAGTTCATGAAATTGAAAATTCAGCAACAAACCAGTAAAGCGCTTTCTAATTATTTGCATAAAATGAAATCCTTTCAGGAAGAAGCTTAGGTCAGTCCTGCCTTTGCTTGAAAAGCACCAGGAGAAAGTTTATTCATTCGTTTAAAGACTCTATTAAAATAGGATCTACTTTCAAAACCGCATTCTAAATAAACATTTTTTATTTTACGCTTTGGATCTTGTAATAAGCTCACCGCAAGTTTAATTCGCTCGGTATTGATAAAATCTACAGGAGATATCCCTAATTCATTTTTAAAGACTCTGTAAAAATTAGACTCACTCATACAGGCTTTTTTACTTAAAAAAGCTACAGAAAGAGATTCGTTTAAATGCGCTCTGATGTATTGAATTATAAAAGCCAGTCTATTATCACTACTCAATTTAAGAGCTTTGTCGGTGTAAATTTTTCGGTTATTAGTTTGTAAAATACGCACAATCAACTCCTGAAGCATATTGTCTACAAAAAAATCTTTAGAAGGGTGGTTTTCTGTAAAAAGATACAGCAAACGCTGTAATATTTGAAAAATCCCAGCATCATTGGTAAAATGAAAATTGTAATCCATCAAGCTCCATTCTCTACCTTCATCTTTACTCATATTCTCATTCATCAAGGTCAATACATTCTTGATTTTTTCTTCTGCAATAGCCATTGCTAAACATCTGGTAGGATTGCGCTCTTGAGCATCCGGGAAATCTATACACATCAATTCATCTGCAGGAAGTATCAATGATTCACCCGGTAAAAAATCGAAGCTATTATGATCCCGCAGGTGCATGATTTTTTTACCATGAAGCATGCTCGCCAAAACCGGTTTATCAAATTGAAGCAACACCCGCTCCGCTTGCTGATGTGTCTCAAATACATGCATCGCTGCATTATTTAAGGTATATGAAGTCTGATTTTCTACCAGATTTTCAAGTTTTCGGTTTTTATAAAAAGATTCGGGCAATTGCATGATCAAATTGTACTATTCTTAAACGAGACTCCTTTCTGTATTAAATATACAATTTATCAAACCTAAAATTAACAAATTATCAAATTTTGAGAGAATTGTACACTTTTTTGATAGAATAGGTCAACCTATCAGATAATGAGTTACTTAACTTTAAATCACTTTAAAATGCACCCTGCATTTTTCTATATAAAAACCTCAACAATTCAACGTATAATTTCTTAAAAACAAATCTTATGAGTGATGTAAAAACTGCTTCCGCAAACGTTATAGAGAAGCCAAAATTTAAAGATCAATATGAAAATTTTATAGGTGGAAAATGGACTTCCCCTATAAAAGGACAGTATTTTGAAAATGTGTCTCCTGTGGACGGAGCCAACTTTACTAAGATTCCTCGTTCAACAGCCGAAGATATTGAGAAAGCAATAGACGCTGCTTGGGCTGCCGCCCCGGAATGGAACAACTCAGCAGCAGCGTACCGCAGTAATTTATTATTAAAGATTGCTGATGTGATGGAACAAAATCTAGAAGCGCTTGCACGCGCTGAAACCTGGGATAACGGTAAGGCAATACGTGAAACGATGGCTGCCGATTTACCACTGGCTGTAGATCATTTTAGATACTTTGCCGGTGTTATTAGAGCAGAAGAAGGCTCGGTTAGTGAATTAGATAGCAATACGGTCTGTCTCAACGTTACAGAACCACTGGGTGTTGTAGGGCAGATAATCCCTTGGAATTTCCCAATACTTATGGCGACCTGGAAACTCGCGCCTGCTCTTGCCGCCGGTAATTGTGTTGTTCTTAAACCTGCAGAGCAAACCCCAGTAGGCATACTAATTTTAATGGAATTGATTGAAGATATCTTACCCGCAGGTGTACTCAATATCGTAAACGGTTTTGGTGCCGAAGCCGGTAAGCCTCTCGCCTCTAGTTCTCGTATTAACAAAATTGCATTTACCGGAGAGACCACGACCGGTCAGCTAATTATGCAATATGCTTCAAAAAACATAACTCCTGTAACCCTAGAACTGGGTGGCAAATCACCTAATGTTTTCTTTGAAAGTGTAATGGATGCAGATGATGAGTTTTTTGACAAATGCCTAGAAGGGGCAACCATGTTTGCTTTAAATCAAGGTGAAGTTTGTACATGTCCCTCACGACTGTTAGTACAAGAAAGTATTTTTGATGCTTTTGTAGAACGCGTAGTAGAGCGTACCAAAGCTATAAAACTAGGTCACCCTTTGAGTCCCGATACGATGATGGGAGCTCAGGCTTCTAATGATCAATATGAGAAAATATTGAACTACATCAAGATTGGTAAAGAAGAAGGAGCCGAGGTACTTTGCGGTGGTGGTGCTGCTTACAATGAGGGCCTTGAAGGCGGTTATTATATACAACCTACTATCTTGAAAGGAAACAATAAGATGCGTGTTTTTCAAGAAGAAATTTTTGGACCTGTTTTATGCGTGACTTCTTTTAAAGATGAAGCTGATGCCATAGAAGTTGCAAACGACACACTTTACGGTTTAGGAGCAGGAGTATGGACGCGTGATACCCATCAGGCATACCAAATCTCTAGAGCTATAAAAGCAGGACGTATTTGGGTAAATAATTATCATAATTACCCTGCTCACGCACCCTTTGGAGGCTATAAGAAGTCTGGTATTGGTCGTGAAAACCACAAAATGATGTTAGCTCACTACCGTCACACTAAGAACATGTTAATCTCTTACGACAAAAAAGCAATGGGCTTTTTCTAATAAAATAAAGTTTATGACAGAACGTGTTGAAGTAACAGAAGCAGCTAAACAGATTATAGATCAACTGCGGGAAGAACATGGCGAATTGATGTTTCATCAAAGCGGTGGTTGTTGCGATGGCTCATCTCCTATGTGTTTCCCCAAGGGAGATCTTATGATCAATGAGACAGATGTTTATCTGGGGACTATACACGGGTGTGAATTTTTTATGTCTAAAGACCAATTTGAATATTGGAAACACACACAACTCACTGTCGATATTACTTCAGGTCGCGGATCTAGTTTCTCTTTAGAAATACCATTAGGGATTCGGTTTGTAATCAAATCTAGGTTGTATAGTGAAGAAGAAGCAAAAGACCTCAGCCCAACCCGTAGCGGTGAAAACTAAATAAATTGAACTGCAAAAAGCCTCCCGTCGGGAGGCTTTTATTTTATCAATAATGCTTTGTATTATCCTACTCGCAAACCATTTTTCACAGGCATATCTGGATTTAGAAGCGTTACTTCACCACCCTCTACAGCGCCCAGCAAAAGACATTCGCTCATAAAGTTTGCAATCTGTTTTTTAGGAAAATTCACAACCGCAATAACTTGTTTTCCCACAAGATCTGTACGCTCATATTTTTTTGTTATCTGAGCTGAAGTTTTTAAAACTCCAATTGCTTCTCCAAAATCTATTTGCAACTGGAATGCGGGTTTTCTGGCTTCAGGAAAATCACTTACGGTCATAATGGTCCCAACACGCATTTCTACGCGTTCAAATTCAGACCAACTTAAATCATTTGCCATTAATGCTCTATTCTAAGCTTTTCGATCATTTCTTTTGAGATCTGACCGCTATACGCTCCATAAGCATCCACTAACAATCCTTTTTCTCCGCTGTGGGTATTGATCACGTATAAAACACTATTATCTCCGGGATCGGTCATTCCTTCAAAACGCATCGCATCTTCTACTTCGATCTGACCTGCAGTCCAGGTCTTTTTATGCGCTTTAGATTCGACACCATCATCTACTAAATTAAAATCTGTATCGTATCCTTTACTCTGTAAATCTTCAATCGCTTTTGATAGCGAACTATATGTATTTTTCATAATATCTTGGATTTTGATTAAAGTTACGAAGGCTTTAAACCGAGCCCAAAGATTTAAAACAACTTTAGTATTTGTAACACTTCACAGCTTTTACCGACCTATCTTGTAGTTTATACAGAAGATTTAAAACTATGGCAAGAACTTCATCAAATATGCTACAACTGGGCACTAGCGCTCCTTTCTTTTCATTGCTCAACCCACTTACTAACAAGCACGTCACGTTGACCGAAGCTGCCGGAGAACGCGGTACCGTTATCATGTTCCTATGCAATCATTGCCCTTTTGTAAAACACGTGAATGATGAGATCGTGCGCATCGCAAATGATTACAGAGTTCTGGGGTTTGGTTTTATCGCAATAAGCAGCAATGATGTGGAGAACTATCCAGAAGACAGTCCCTGGTTGATGCGTGACAATGCCCGCAAGTATAATTACTCTTTTCCCTATTTATATGATGAAAGCCAGCAGGTTGCTAAAGATTACGATGCAGCGTGTACTCCCGATTTTTACCTATTTGATGCCGAATTGAAACTCATATATCGCGGTCAGCTTGATGATTCTAGACCGGGAAATGGTATTCCCGTAAATGGAAGAGATTTACGCGAAGCTCTTGATAATGTATTTAATAACAGAAAACAAAACGAACTACAAAAACCCAGTTTAGGCTGCGGTATCAAGTGGAAACCTGAAAACTAAGAGGTTTATGTTTGACCACATTCATCCTTACGCGCCCTTTAATCTTAAAGAAGCTACAAAACTTATTGTAGGTACCTTACCTCCACCTCGATTTACAACTGGCGAATTACTTCCTGAAGATGTAGACTTTTGCTACGGAAGCAAAAACGGAATGCTCTGGCCTATTTTAGATAACATTTTTGATCTTAATCTGGTCTATGAGAATACTGCCCAGGCCATTGACCAACGATGCCACTTTTTGAAAAGAAATAAAATTGGCGTTTGTGACATTGTAGCTTCGGCAAAGCGAAATAAAATAGATGCTTCAGATCTGGGAATGCAGGAAGTAGTGCTACGCGATCTCATCACATATTTAAGAACACATATACAAATAGATACTTTAATCTTTACGGGCGGAAATAGCAAGAACGGCCCTGAGTATTTTTTTCGTCGTCAGGCTAAAGAAAATCAACTCAAATTAGATGTTGTTTCCAGTAAGGTACCGCGTATTCATCAATTTAAACTATATGGCAGAACTGTAAAAACGGTCTCACTCACCGCTCCTTCCGGGGCAGCTAACAGAGCCATTGGCAGTATGAAGCAATACAAAGACCAAAAATTAAAAAATCCGCAGTTTAATACTTTTGATTTCCGAATTCAGCAATACCGTGAATTCTTTGAGAAGTCTTAAAGAATCAACATCTCCAAACTTGTAATAATTCTTAATTTTAGCTTTCTCAATATTCTATTCTAATGAAAATATCCCTACTCAGCTTAGTTACAATTTTAGTTTTGGCTTGCGCCGAAAAGCCAAAACCGGAAGATTTTGACCTCACAACTCCATTTGAGAAAGGGGATGGCAACCAAACACCAACCTATCAGGAAGTGATGGATTATTATGCTGATCTCGACGAAGCTTATGTAGCGATTAAAACCTATGAAATAGGTTCTACAGACAGTGGCAAACCACTTACTCTTGTAACTTTTAATACGGATCGAACTTTTGATTCTGAATTTTCAGACGCAAAAGATGTGACACGAATTCTCATCAACAACGGTATTCATCCTGGAGAATCTGATGGAATAGACGCGACAATGATGCTGATGCGAGATCTGGCAAATGGTACTATTGACGCTCCTGAAAAAACCTGGATCGGTGCAATCGCAATTTACAATACCGGCGGTTCCCTAAGCCGAAATACCGGCACACGTGCCAATCAAAACGGTCCAGAAGAATACGGTTTTAGAGGAAATGCTCAGAATTATGATCTCAATCGGGATTTTGTAAAAGCAGACACCCGCAATGCACGAACCTTTGCAGACATCTACCACATGATTGATCCTGATGTGCTGATAGATAATCACGTAAGTAATGGTGCAGATTATCAATATGTGCTCACGCATTTATTTACACAACACAATAAATTAGGCGGCAAACCCGGCGCGTATTTACACGAAGAATTGCAACCCCAATTAGAGAAAGATTTAGCTGAAAAAGACTGGCCGATCACACCATATGTGAATGTATTTAACCAGGTACCGGAAATTGGTTTTTCACAATTTATGGACTATCCCCGGTACTCTACAGGTTACAGCACCTTGTGGAATACATTTGGAATGATGGTAGAAACACATATGCTCAAGCCTTATAAACAACGTGTTGAAGGCACCTACGAATTGATGAAATCTATGCTAAGCATCGTTGAGAAAGATGGCGCTAAAATGCAACACCTCAGAAGAGAACAAGATTCTTTGTACAAAAGCGGTTCTTTAATTGGAAAAAACTACGCATTACATTTTGACATTGACAGCAGTAAAACAACAACGCTCGCTTTTTTAGGATATGAAGGCGTACAACAAACCAGTTCTGTTACCGGCATGCCACGCTTAAAGTACAACAGAGACAAACCTTTTGAAAAAGAGGTTACCTATTACAACTATATGAAGCCTGTTAAGGAAGTAAGCATCCCCCGTGCTTATATTATTCCTCAAGGCTGGCATCAAGTAATTGAGCGTTTGAAGGAAAATGAAATTCATTTTGAACGTTTTAAAAAAGACAGTATTCTAACTGCTGAAATTTATCACATTGCCGATTATCAGACGCGATCTCAAGCTTATGAAGGTCATTACCTGCATTCCAACACAGAAGTAACAACCACAAGAAAAGAAGTTGCTGTACGTGCCGGGGATTATCTTGTAGAGACAAACCAGTCTGGCTTGCGCTACATTATTGAAATGTTAGAGCCCTCTGGCATAGATTCCTTTTTTAACTGGAATTACTTTGATACCATTTTGCAACAAAAAGAACATTTCTCACCATATGTCTGGGAAGACCGCGCTCAGGAATTATTAGACTCAGATCAAAAGTTGAAAGCGGCATTTGAAGCTAAAAAGCAAGATGACACATCATTTGCTAAAAACTGGTATGCGCAACTGGAGTGGATCTATGAGCATTCTTCAAACTACGAAGAAGCTTATTTACGCTACCCGATCTTTAGGGTTGCTAATTAAATATTCTTTTGGGAATAACAGCTTGATGTTCTCGTAAGATTTAGTCAGTGCCTTTTGAGATTTTTCAAAATTCTTCCAACGAACTTTTTTAATACCTTCAGAAGGCTGTGGTTCTAAAGCTCCCTCATAATCTGAAGTCATCTTATACCAGTAAGTCTCTTTAAGTTTAAACTTTCCGCCTCGTTTAAAAATGTGATATGTAATCGTAATAAGATCACCTAGCACCAGATTTTGGCAACCTGTCTCTTCACTTACCTCACGTATGGCACATTCTTCAATGGTTTCTTTTTTTTCCAATTTTCCTTTTGGCAAATCCCATTTTCCATTGCGTTTGATAAAAAGAATTTCAGAATGCTTGTTAAAAACCATTCCACCACCGGCGATAACTACAGGAAGTTTTTTCTTCAAAAACTTGAGTAATTTACTGCCTTTAGGGTGATAGAGATTGATGTGCGTGAGTTGACCACGATTCACCTGTTTAATAATGCTTTTTATTTTTGCACGTTTTATAGGAATGGATGTGTAATTTTCTCCAATATACTTTTCAGTTGAAAGTATTATCGGCACATCATTTACAAAAACTTTATACATTTGTACCATGATCTTAAAAAAGGAAACAGCTAAAAAAACAGCTGAGTTGTTATTGCAAATTAATGCAATTAAATTACAACCACAAAACCCCTTCACGTGGGCCAGCGGGTGGAAATCACCTATTTATTGCGATAACCGCATTACCTTGTCGTATCCGCACATACGCAACTACTTACGAGAAAACATTGCTAACCAAATAGAACAGCTTTATGGCAAGCCAGATGTGATCGCAGGTGTTGCGACAGGCGCCATAGGTATAGGCATGCTGGTTGCAGACTTCTTGAACCTGCCTTTTATCTATATTAGGCCAGAGGCGAAAAAGCACGGACGACAAAATCAAATCGAAGGAAAATTAGAGCCTGGTCAATCTGTTGTTGTCGTTGAAGATCTTATCAGTACCGGCAAGAGTAGTCTTATGGCTGTGGAAGCATTAAAAGCCGCTGAAGCCAATGTAAAAGGGATGCTGGCTATTTTTACCTATGGTTTTGATATTTCTAAAACCAATTTTGAAGAATATGGTATAGACTTGCACACACTAAGCGACTATGAACATCTTTTAGAGCAAGCTTCAGACACACGATATATTTCAGAAAAAGAACGCTTAACCTTGCAGACCTGGCGTCTTTCTCCAGACACCTGGGAAGCTGCAGCCTCAGAATAAATACTTAACGCTTAATTTCAAATTTTTACAGACTACTAAACCTATGTATATAGAAAGCCCTAAGAAAACCATTGATAAAAGTCCTGAAACAATTTTCAACTTTCTTATTGATGTGAATAATTACAAACAATTGATGCCAGACAGCATTAGTAAATTTGAAATTTTAAGCGACAAACGTTTCCTTTTTGCCCTAAAAGGAATGCCGGATATTGTTTTAGAATTAAAAAATAGCGTGCCTTTTAATAAAGTAGTTTTAGGTGCTGCGAGTGAAAAATTACCTTTTACACTAACTGCAAACATTAAAGAACTTACTGAAAAAAGCAGCGAGGCATATTTTGAATTTGAAGGTGAATTTAACGCGATGATGTCTATGATGATCAAAGGACCTATCACAAAATTCATTCAAACGCTCACCGAGAACTTGCAAAAAATCTAATAGAGCAGTTTAAGTTCTTTGAGGTCAAACTCTTTGTAAAGCTCATCTTCCAGTTGTAAGATGAGCTTTCCTGTTTTTGATACTTCGGTTATGATACCGGTGAAAAGCTCGCCACTATTGGTTTTAAAAGTTGAAACTTTTCCTTTTCTAAAAAGTTTGTCTTCATATTCAGTTTTGAGCGTTTCAAATGCACCTTGCGTGATAAGTGCAACGTATTTGTAAAACTTGATTATGAGAAACTCTAAAACTTCTTCTAGGTCAAAAATCTTTCCGGTTTCTAAAGCTAGCGAAGTTGCACGTGGTGCATGTTTAAATACTTTCTGATTGATGTTGAGCCCAACACCAATTATGACAGCATAAAGACCATTACGTATCACACTTTCTATAAGTATACCGCAAATTTTAGATTTACCTGCCAATATGTCGTTTGGCCATTTAACAGATATATTCATAACACCAAACTCTTCTAAAACCTCATAAATAGCAAGCGAAGTTGCCATTGTAATGTAAAAAGATTTACCCACCGGCAAACCTTTTACACGCTTAAACACACTAAACGTTAGGTTTTTACCCGACTCTGACTCCCACGAAGCACCACGTTGTCCTCTACCCGCTCTTTGGTCTAAAGTCCAGACCAGAACATCACTTTCTGAGTCGAACTCTTTTGTATAGGCTCTTAAGTACGAATTTGTAGAAGTTGTGGCATTAAGTTTGACTACTTTCATGCTGTAAATAGAATGGCTTAAATGTTATCACAAGAAACACTATGAAACAAAATTGTAATAACTTTGCCAGACTAAAAAAGATTTAATGGCAAAAAAAGAAGTAAGTACAGATCAACTAATTACAACTATTCTAGAAGGGATTGAAGAAGTGAAGGGTCAAAACATTGATTTATTAGACCTTAGGGAGATAGAGAACATGGTTTGTGACTACTTTATCGTATGCAATGGTACTTCTAATACGCAGGTTACTGCCATTGTAAATTCAATTCAAAAAACCGTAAGCAAAAAACTTAAAGATAAGCCCTGGCACGTAGAAGGCACGCAAAATGCTGAATGGGTGTTGATGGATTATGTACACGTTGTGGTACACGTTTTTCAAAAGCATATCAGGGAATATTATGACATTGAAAGCCTTTGGGGAGATGCCAAAGTAACTTCAATTGAATCAAATTATTAAAAAAAATCAATGGCAGACAAATCAAAAAAGCCCGCTCCTAATAAGCCTAAATTTAGCGCTTGGTGGATTTACACCGCGATAATACTTGTATTCTTAGCGCTCAACTTTTTCAGCAGTAGTTCTGATCACGGCAATCCTAAAGAGATTCTTGAAAATCAATTGTTGACCTTTATTAAAGATGGTGATGTCAAAAGAATTGACATAAACAAATCAGCCAGTAATCAGGTTGCATATATCTATCTAACTGATGAAGCAAAAAATAAGGATAAGCACACAAAGCCTGCAAATAATGGCATGAACTTTTTTAATAGTACCGGTGGCGCTGAATATGAATATCGCTACGGAACTCTTGAAAATTTTGAGAATTCATTAGCTGCTTTGAAGGATGAAAATAATTTCAAAATTCAATATCTCAAGCCAGAAAACAATATGTTTAGTGATATTCTAATCACATTGCTTCCTATTGCGATTATTATTGGTATTTGGATCTTTATAATGCGCAGAATGTCTTCTGGCGGTGCAGGGGGTGCTGGCGGTCAGATTTTCAATATAGGAAAATCTAAAGCGAAACTTTTTGATGAAAAAACCGATGTCAAAACATCGTTTAAAGATGTTGCTGGTCTTGAGGGAGCTAAAGAAGAAGTACAGGAAATTGTAGATTTCTTAAAGAACCCTGAAAAATACACAAATCTTGGAGGCAAAATCCCAAAAGGAGCATTACTCGTAGGACCTCCGGGAACTGGTAAAACTTTACTTGCAAAAGCAGTTGCCGGTGAAGCTAAAGTACCTTTCTTTTCGCTTTCTGGCTCTGACTTTGTAGAGATGTTTGTAGGTGTTGGTGCTTCTCGGGTACGTGACCTTTTTAAACAAGCAAAAGAAAAATCTCCTGCTATTATTTTTATTGATGAGATTGATGCGATAGGTAGAGCTCGTGGTAAAGCTAATTTTAGTGGATCTAACGATGAACGTGAAAATACATTAAACCAACTTCTAACAGAGATGGATGGTTTTGGAACAAACACTAATGTTATCGTTATTGCTGCTACTAACCGTGCAGACGTTTTAGATACTGCATTGATGCGTGCCGGTCGTTTTGACCGTCAGATCTATGTAGACCTTCCTGACGTTAGAGAGCGTAAAGAGATTTTTGAAGTACACTTGCGTCCACTTAAAAAAGTGGCTGAAGAGTTAGATACAGAATTTATGGCTAAACAAACACCTGGATTCTCTGGTGCAGATATTGCCAATGTGTGTAATGAGGCTGCTCTTATCGCTGCACGGCAAGGCAAATCAGCCGTTGGTCGTCAAGACTTTTTAGATGCGGTAGATCGTATAGTAGGAGGACTAGAAAAGAAAAATAAAATCATCACTCCAGACGAGAAAAAAGCAATTGCTTTTCACGAAGCTGGTCACGCCACTGTTAGTTGGATGCTTGAACACGCTGCACCTTTAGTAAAGGTCACGATTGTTCCTCGTGGTCGTTCATTAGGAGCTGCTTGGTATTTACCAGAAGAGCGATTAATAGTACGCCCTGAACAGATGCTTGACGAGATGTGTGCTGCTATGGGTGGTCGTGCTGCCGAAAAAGTAACCTTTGATAAGATCTCTACAGGAGCCCTTAGTGACTTAGAAAAAGTGACTAAACAAGCTCGAATGATGGTAACTACTTATGGTTTAAACGATGAGATCGGAAACTTAACGTATTACGATTCTTCAGGGCAGAATGAGTATAACTTCAGTAAGCCTTACAGTGAAAAAACTGCAGAACTTATTGATAAAGAAATTTCAAAGATTATTGAAGAGCAATATCAACGTGCTATTCAAATCCTTGAAGACAATAAAGATAAATTGAATGAACTTGCAGAAGTTCTTCTAGATAAAGAGGTGATTTTCAAAGATAACTTAGAAAAAATATTCGGAAAACGCCCTTTTGACAAAAACATCGAAGCTGAAACTAAGAATCTTCCTGTAAGCGAAAGTTAGAATCTTAGCATTTGCAATCAATATAAAATCTTAACTTGACACGTTGTTGAGTTAAGATTTTTTATATTTGATAGAATCCTAAATTTAGACGAATATCCACTCATTTATGAGTATCTTAAAAAAGCTTTTTAAGCAGAAAATTTCGCCAAGCGCAGACAAACCCGAAGGTTCTACTAAAGAACGAGGTAAATATATGCCTGATGTCACCGCTCCGGCAGATGAACGCTTTACTAAACATTTCATCCTCAATGGCGGTAAATTTTTGTACTGTGTAGATATGGATGAAGTTCATGAAAGTTTTGACAACATCCTTCTTGAAAACGATTGGTACGAGCAAGACGTCTATTGTCTTGATAACAAATTAGAAGATCTCTTTAAAGGCTATAATTTAAAATTTGGCAGAGAAAAAGAGGCAAAGTTCTTTTTATCAACTTGTGAAAATCTAATTGCAGATGATGGCAGTCTCTTAATCTCTTCAAATCAAATCAAAGAGAAAAAATTAAAAGAGCTTCCTCAGAACTTAGTAATATTTGCAACAACAAGTCAAATTGTAAACAGTATTGGCGAAGGTTTAAGAGGCATTAAAAAGAAAAACACAGGACAAATACCTACAAACATCACCACGATTAAAAATTTTGAACCTAAAGAAGGGGCAAAAGATTTTATGAGCTATGGCAGTAGTGCAAAAAATCTTTATTTATTACTACTAGAAGATTTGTAGTATGCGCGAAATTACCGTAAGAGCACTTTCCGGCTTTTTATATGTTGTCATCTTATTGTTTTCCATTTTCTATTCAGAGAAATGGTACATCCTGTTGTTCTTACTCTTCGGTATTATCACCTTGCGTGAATTCTTAAGACTCATTGGTTTTCAGTTTTGGTACACTTATTTGATACTGATCTCTTTTATTCTGTTTTTCAGTTATTATAAAGTTTCAAAAGTTGCAACACTAGTTCTTCTAGGGCTAACTGTAGCTACCGGAATATATTTAATGAAAAATCTTTTCAGCGAAAAACTTAGAAAATACCGGAAACTTCAAAAGTTACACATTACCATATTTTATATCATTGCCAGCTTTGTATTTTTAACCTTACTCCCTTCACACGGAGATGATTTTTCTCCATACACCGTTGCTGGTTTATTTATCCTAATATGGACAAACGATACTTTTGCTTTTATTGTAGGTAAAAGTTTTGGACGCCATAAATTATTTCCGAGTATTTCTCCTAAAAAAACAATTGAAGGCTTTTTTGGAGGGCTCGTTTTTGCTTGTATTGCCAGTTATTTTATTCATAAATTTACAGACAGCCTTAACTTCAACATCTGGCTATCGCTTGCGGTAGTAATGAGCACACTAGGGACTTTTGGTGATTTAATAGAATCTAAACTAAAACGTGAGGCCGGCGTTAAAGACAGTGGAACCCTGATGCCAGGGCACGGCGGATTATATGATCGTTTAGATAGTATTTTGTTTGCTAGTCCATTTATTTATTTGGTTTTAATAGTATTTGAATATGTTTCATAAAGAAGGTTATACCATAATTATCATAACACTACTTATTGTTGCTGTTGGATTTATAGCGACACAAACCTGGGTATCTCCAGTTTGGCTGCAATATGTATGTTATGGGGCTTTAGCCGTGCTACTCATACTCATACTTCAATTTTTCAGAAATCCTACCCGAACTGCAAATGGTACTATTGATGAGATTATTGCCCCTGTTGATGGTAAAGTTGTAGTTATTGAGGAAGTGTACGAACGTGAATATTTTAAAGAAAATCGTTTACAGGTTTCAATCTTTATGTCTCCCATAAATGTTCACGTAACAAGATACCCGGCTGCAGGCGAAGTAGTTTACAGCAAATACCACCCGGGCAAATATCTTGTTGCCTGGCACCCTAAAGCTTCTGAAGAAAATGAGCGCACCACTGTTGTTGTTAGAACTACAAGCTTTGGAGATATATTATACCGCCAAATTGCAGGAGCAATGGCTAAACGCATTGTAAATTATGCTAAAAAAGGTGACAATGCTGTTCAGGGAAAGGACAGTGGATTTATAAAATTTGGTTCCCGTGTTGACTTATATTTACCTGTAGGCACTCCCATTGCAGTTAAACTCAACCAGAAAGTTAAAGGTGCAGAAAGCATCATCGCCACCTTAAAGTAACCGCTAGTTTTGAATAAAGAAGAATTAGAAAGAGCGTTTCAGGATGCTGCCAGAAAAGCAAGTGAAACCAAAACGGTTTTACCTCCAGACATTCAGTTGTTGCTTTATGCTCATTACAAACAAGGTAATCAAAAAAGCAAATTGATACCGGTAGAGAATATTAAAGAAAATGATCTGCGTAGTGCTTTTAAATACAACGCTCTTATTCAGATAAAAGGTCTTTCTGCTACAGAAGCAAAAAAGGAATACATCAGACTTGTAGACCAATATATTCCTCATTAGGTTAAAAACAAAAAACCCTGAGCACAAACTCAGGGTTTCCTATATTATATATACTTATATTCTGTTACTTTAAAGCCGCAAGTCGCTTTTCAAGCGCATCTATTTTCGCCTGAGCATCCGCTTGCTTCTGCTTTTCTATAGCAACCACTTGCTCTGGAGCATTGTTTACAAAACGCTCATTAGAAAGCTTTTTAGAAACTGAATTCATGAAGCCTTTTGTATATTCTAATTCTTCAGTGATTTTTGCGATTTCAGCATCTACATCTATCGCTCCAGTCAACGGAATAAAGTATTCGTTAGCCTTTACCCTAAAGGAAAGCGCTCCATCTTTACTGGCCTCTGTTGCTTCAATCTTAGATAGATTACACAACTTTATAATAATGTCATCGTAACGTTCTGAAAAGCCTTCCGTATTCATTACAAACAGCTCAAGCTCATCTTTAAAGGAAATATTCTTCTCTTTTCTAATCGCTCTAACTCCAGTAATTACTTGAGTTGCCAATTCAAAATCTGCTAAAATTTCGGCATTTCCAGTTTCAATTTTAGGCCATTGATTAATAATCAACGCCTCTTCTGGAGTACGATCTGTTATATTTTGCCAAATTTCTTCCGAAGCAAAAGGAGTAAATGGATGTAGGATACGCAGGTTATTTTCTAAAGCTTCAATAACCGCATCAAAAGTTTTCTTATCAATGGGTTTACCGTATTCAGGTTTTACAACCTCAAGTAACCAACTACAGAAATCATCCCAAACCAACTTATATGTGGTCATCAGCGCGTCGCTAATACGATACTTACTGAAATGATCTTCAATCTCTACTCCAGCCTGTTTGAAACGTTCTGTATACCACTCTAAACCTTTAATGCTGGCTTGAGGCTGTTCTATAGTAGCGTCTACTTCCCACCCTTTAATAAGTCTAAAAGCATTCCAGATTTTATTCACAAAGCCTTTACCCTGCTTACAGAGATCTTCATCAAACAACAAGTCATTTCCGGCAGCTGCACTTAATAGTAAACCAACACGCACACCATCTGCACCATAATCATCAATAAGTTTCATCGCATCTGGCGAATTCCCTAGAGACTTAGACATTTTACGGCGGTCTGCATCACGAACCAATCCGGTCAAATACACATTTGTAAATGGCTTTTCACCGGTATACTCATACCCTGCCATAATCATACGCGCAACCCAGAAAAATAAAATATCTGGTCCCGTAACGAGGTCATTAGTCGGATAGTAGTATTTAAAATCTTCGTTATCAGGGTTTACAACTCCGTCAAAGACACTCATAGGCCACAACCAAGAAGAAAACCATGTATCCAGCGCATCTTCATCCTGACGTAAATCAGCATCGGTTAAGCTATTTTTTCCGGTTTTCGCCTTCGCGGAAGCTAAAGCCTCTTCTCTGTTTTTAGCAACAACAAAATCTTCTTTACCATTACCGTAATAATAAGCCGGTATCTGCTGCCCCCACCATAATTGACGTGAAATATTCCAGTCTCTGATGTTTTCCATCCAGTGACGATAGGTATTGTCAAATTTCTTCGGAAATAAATTTACTTCTTCCGTCTCGAGAACCGCTTTAATAGCCGGCTCTGCAAGATCTTTCATCTTCAAGAACCACTGATCAGAAAGCTTTGGCTCTATTACAGCTTTTGTACGTTCTGAAGTTCCTACTTTATTGGTATGTGTTTCAGTTTTTACTAAAGCACCAGAATCTTTAAGTTCTTTTACAATTTCTTCACGAACCACAAAACGGTCTTTACCCGAATAATGTAACCCGTATTCGTTCAAAGAAGCATCATCATTGAAGATATCAATTACATCAAGACCGTGCTTATCTCCCAACATTTTATCGTTCTCGTCGTGAGCCGGAGTAACTTTTAAACAACCAGTACCAAACTCTAAGTCAACATATTCATCTTCAATAATAGGCACACTACGGTTAACAATAGGTACAATTGCTTTTTTCCCTCGTAAATGAGCAAAGCGCTCATCATTAGGATTGATGCAAATAGCAGTATCTCCAAAAATAGTTTCAGGTCTCGTCGTTGCGATGGTTAGTACCTCACCACTATCTTCTAATTTATAATTTAAATAGTATAAATATCCCTGACGCTCCTCGTGAATAACCTCCTCATCAGAAAGTGTTGTTTGAGCTTCAGGATCCCAATTTACCATACGATGGCCGCGGTAAATAAGTCCTTTATTATATAAGTCAATAAAGCTTTGAATAACACTGGCTGACATGGTGTCATCCATCGTAAAACGCAAACGTTCCCAGTCGCAAGAAGCTCCTAATTTCTTAAGTTGATCAATAATAGTCCCACCGTATTTATCGGTCCATTCCCAGGCATGCTTTAAGAATTCTTCACGAGTAAGGTCACTTTTATTGATTCCTTCAGCCTTCAATTTTGCAACAACTTTAGCTTCAGTGGCAATAGACGCGTGATCTGTACCAGGAACCCAGCAAGCATTAAGGCCTTTTAAACGCGCACGACGTATTAAAACATCTTGAATGGTATTATTCAGCATATGCCCCATATGTAAAATACCCGTCACGTTAGGTGGTGGTATTACAATGGTATACGGCTCTTTATCATTAGGTTCTGAATGAAAATAATTATGTTCCATCCAGTAGTCGTACCACTTTTGCTCAACATCTTTTGAGCTGTATTTTGAAGCTAATGCCATTCTTGGTCTAATTTTTGTCTATAAGAGTGCAAAAGTACTTATATACTAAGGATTTTAAAAAGAACCGAAGCATTAAAAAAACAACTTTTAAGGAAGCAATTAAGATTAAAAAACAAGGCTCAACCATAAAAATGAGCTACATTTTTGCACAAACATCAGAATAGGCTTACTTTTATGCTTCATTAACACTTAGAATTATGAAAAAAATCGTTTTAATACTTGCTGTAGGTCTAATGACTTTAGGTTTACAAGCTCAAGAAAAGAAAGCTGCGATTACTTTCGAGACAGACGTTATTGATTATGGCGAAGTTGCTCATGGAGGAGATGGTACCCGTGAATTTAAATTCACAAACACAGGTGACGCACCTTTGGTAATCTCTAAAGCGTATTCAACGTGCGGTTGTACGGTACCAAGCCCACCTAAAGATCCAATTGCTCCAGGTGAAAGCGACGTGATTAAAGTAAAATATGACACCAATCGTTCACCGGGTCCAATACGTAAAACCATAACGGTTTATACTAATGCTTCGGCTGAACCATATACGTTAAAGATTAAAGGTACTTTATTACCTGCATCTAACTAAGGAAACTTATTAGACTTAAAATTTAAAGCGACCAATTTGGTCGCTTTTTTTTTGTGCATCAATTATTTTAAGAACTAGTTCTAGTGTCTTTTAATGAGGCCCCTCAAGCAATTTCCTCAATTTCAGTTTGCAAGTAAAAACATATCCTTTTCGGTCTACTTTAAGACGTAAAATTTCTCCTTCATCCCTGTAGAAGTATTTTGTAATATCATTTAAATCAAGTTTTGTTACATCTCTTCCATTCAACTTAATAATTCGATCGCCAACGTTCAACCCCGCCTCAGCACCTGGAGAATTTTCTCTTATAGCCGCTATCTCATAATTAGGTTTTAATTGTAACTGCGGAAATTCGATCGTATTAGTAGCCAAAAACACCGTTTTACCAGAGCTAAGAGAATAATCGTTTGTTGTAGATGTTTTTTGAATTCGGTAATCTAAACCTGCTACCAGCTCAAAACCCGTGTGCTCAACAACAAGCCCACTTCGGTTATACCGAAACGGGTTGTCAAAATACGTATTCTTCTTAAGTTTTAGCGTCTTAGACTCATAATCTAGATAGACCGTAAATCTGCGTAAAACCTCAGAACCTAAGCTTCCGTTTCTGTAGGACACTCCATTAAGATACGCTAACGAACTTGAGTCAGGATACGCGACATTCACGTGGTTTAATGCAATATCACCTAACTTTAATTCTTTTATGCGAGATCTGCTACCCAAAACTTCTCCGTTAAGTCCCAATCCTAAATGATCTTTGAATGAGTTTTTAGAAACCTCTATCCCATCGTGGGTTTCTTCAAAAAGCCACAACGCATCACCACTACCAGAATCTAATAATAGTTTAGCCCTAAGTTCTTGGTTATTGTCAACCAAATTTAAGTCAACATAAGGCTTTCCCTCTTTTAATTCAAAAGGAATTGTCACACAAGAACGACACTTTTTTTCCTTAAAAACTTCCGGCAGATAAAGTTTGACTAATGCTTTGTCGTAGCGCATTTCGACACCCAAATCTTTTAATAAACTATAACCTATAATCCCATGAACCGGAAATCCCAATCGTGGAGAAAAATTTTGACTGCTATCCGGTATATAATAAACCGTCTGATTTATCGCTGCAGCACTACCTATATTGATAATATTATGAGTTGACTTTATAGCTTTTGAAGGTTTTCCATCCCCAGCACCACGAAGCCAAACGGTAGATTTATTATTCAACTCAAGTTGATAATCAGCATCTACACCAAAGAGAATAGTAGACCGTACACCGGTGTCTAAAAGAAAAGATAGCTCAAGCCCGTTGACCTGAACAGGAATAATCATAAGGTTATTGACGACTTTAGCTTTTATTTTAATACTTTTTTTACCCTCAGGCAAAAGAAAACGGCCTTGTCCGGAAACATCAAAAGATGACAATAAACCAACCAATACCGATAAAAAATAAAAAATACGCATAACCAAGCCTCATGTACTATGAATTTAGCATTTTTAAACTAATTACACTAATTCATTCTTAAAATTATTTTCTCACTAATAATTCGCAACTTTGCAACCTAAATAAATCGACTCATGCCGCAATTATCACAAAAAGGGCTAATGATGCCCCAGTCTCCTATTCGCAAGCTAGTACCCTATGCAGAAGCTGCAGAAGCAAGAGGCATTACTATACATCAATTAAACATTGGTCAGCCGGATATTAAAACACCTCAAACAGCATTAGATGCTGTTAAAAAAGCTGATATAGAAGTACTTTCATACAGCCACTCTGCAGGTTTTTTAAGCTATCGCGAAAAGTTAGCTGCTTATTATGGAAAACAGGGAATCGCTATTGAGCCTTCAGATATTATTATTTCTACTGGTGGTTCTGAGGCATTGATGTTTGCTATGGGCAGTGTCACAGATCCGGGTGATGAGATTATTATCCCTGAACCATTTTATGCCAATTATAATGGTTTTGCTACTGCTTCAGGAGTTACTGTAAAGCCGGTAATTTCTTCTTTTGAAAGTGGTTTTGCATTACCTCCAATTTCTGAGTTTGAAAAACAAATTACTTCAAAAACTAAAGCAATTATCATTTGTAACCCGGGGAATCCTACCGGTTACTTATACAGCAAAGAAGAGTTAGATCAACTTTCTGAATTGGTTAAAAAGCACGACCTGTTTTTAATTGCAGATGAAGTTTACAGAGAGTTTGCTTATGATGGTTTGCAACACAATTCAGTGTTGAATCAACGAGAGATTGATGAGCATACGATTATGATTGATTCAGTTTCTAAACGCTTTTCTATGTGTGGCGCCCGTATAGGTTGTATCGTGAGTCGCAATAAAGAGTTAATGGCTACAGCTATGAAATTTGCTCAGGCACGTTTGAGCCCGCCAACTCTGGCTCAGATCGCTAGTGAAGCTGCTCTTGACACGCCACAATCTTATTTTGATGAAGTTATTTCTGAATATGTAGATCGTAGAGACACGCTTGTCGCCGGTCTTGAAGCTATCCCAGGCGTACGCGTTGCAAAACCAAAAGGCGCCTTTTATTGCATTGCAGAATTACCAGTTAAGAATTCTGATGATTTTGCACAATGGCTTTTAGAATCTTTTGAGCATAACAAGAAAACAATTATGGTTGCTCCTGCTGCTGGTTTTTATTCTACTCCGGGAGAAGGCCTTAACCAAGTGCGTATCGCATATGTTCTAAAAAAAGAAGATCTCATTGAGGCTGTAGCCTTACTAAAAGGAGCTCTTAGTCTTTATAAAGATTAATGAATTTACAGCACAACGTTTCCCTTAAAGATTACAATACTTTTGGCATTTCAGCAAAGGCTGAATCTTTTGTATCTGTAACTACAGAAGACGAACTGAAAGAAGCCTTAAGCAGTATTATTGATTCAACTCCATTTATCTTAGGTGGAGGAAGCAATATGCTGCTTAAAACAGATCTCTCTGGTCTCGTTATTCATATTGCCTTAAAAGGAATTGAGGTTTTTGATGAAAATGCAGATTACATCTGGCTCAAAGTTGCCGCCGGTGAAAACTGGCATGAGTTTGTAATGCATTGTGTAAACTTGGAATATGGCGGAGTAGAAAATCTAGCCTTAATCCCCGGGAACGTAGGCACTTCACCCGTGCAAAACATAGGTGCTTATGGCGTAGAGCTTAAAGATACTTTTTTTAGTTGCACTGCGATTCACCGTGAAACATTAGCTGAAAAAACATTTTCGCTAAGTGCATGTAAATTTGGTTATCGGGATTCTATCTTTAAAAATGAGGCTAAAGATGCTTATATAATTACATCAGTTACGTTTAAACTGAGTAAAACAAACCATAAGCTGCATACGGAGTACGGTGCTATTCAGGATATTTTAAAAGAGCAAAAAATTGCAAATCCCGGCATTAAAGATATTGCAGAAGCTGTGATCACAATCCGGTCTTCAAAATTACCAGACCCAGCTGTTCTAGGCAATAGTGGGAGTTTTTTTAAGAATCCGGTTATTTCTAAAACTGAATTTTTAAAGCTTCAGCAAACACATCCTGAAATTCCATTTTATACAGTAGATGATGATTTTATAAAAGTTCCTGCAGGATGGCTCATCGAGCAAGCCGGTTTTAAAGGGAAACGTTTTGGTGATGCCGGTGTACACAGCAAACAAGCACTTGTTCTGGTGAATTATAACAACGCCACCGGAGCAGAAATCTGGGATTTGGCTATTCGTATTCAGCAAGAAGTACAGCAGCTTTTTAATATAACCATTCAGCCTGAAGTAAATATTATAGAAGACAGGACAATCTGATCAGTTATTTTAAAAGTAAACCACCTCGGGGGGACAGCAAGAGGTAGTTGTTACAAACATTTTTTCTCAATTTTGAGGCAAAGCTCAGCGTATTTAAGCCTTTAGAGGTGTCAATAAAAAATCCGCTCAATTCAATATTAAGCGGATTTTTTTATTTTAAGAAAGAGTAATTTATTTAGCTAGCAAAACACGATCAACTTCGTGAATGATCCCGTTTGAAGCATCAATGTTACCTAAAACAATCTGAGTTTTTCTTCCTTTACCATCTTTAATAACGATCTGATCTCCATCACGCATAATGGTCAATTCATCACCTTTAACAGTTGTTAAGGTCGCCTTACCGTTACCTTCATCAATAGCCTTACCTAAATCTTCAGAACGCAAAATCCCTGGAACAACGTGGTATTGAAGCACTCCAACCAACATCTCTTTATTTTCAGGCTTGGTTAAATCTTCTAGCATACCTTTCTTTAATTCAGAAAAAGCGTGATCTGTAGGAGCAAAAACAGTGTATTCTCCTTCAGCCATTAGCATTTCAGATAAACCTGCTGCATTTAATGCTATTACCAGCGTATCTAACTCATCAGTAGCCATGGCTTTAGAAGCAATACTGTTAGATCTTGCTTCCTCTTTCATTTGCTCTTCTTTCATTTGAGCATCTTTCATCTCCTGCTCCGCTTTATTAGCTTCTGCCATTTCAGTTTCCTGAGCTTCTAATTTTATCTGTTCTTCTTTCTTTTTATCATCATTACAAGAGACTAGCATCAAAGCTCCCATAACAACTGCAAAACTCAATTTATACCTATTCATAACTAATTGTTTTAATGGTTATTAATGAGCTAATGTATGAAGATTAACAACTGGTATAACTTCTTACTTATTAATCTTTAGTTAAACAGTGTTATAAAAATTAACGTATTACGACTACTTGTAAACTTTGGGCTAACCTGCTCATTTTGTATCTTTGCACTAGAATTAAACGTTATGAAACTACTTCTTATCACCCTTGTCCTTTTAGGTCTTGCTTTTGCAGGAATTGCCATAAAAATTTGGGCAAAAAAAGACGGCAAATTTGCCGGTACTTGCGCAAGTCAGAACCCATACCTCAATAAGTCTGGAGAAGCTTGTGGTATGTGTGGTAAAATGCCTGACGAAATAGGCGATTGCTCTACAGAGAAAGCCTCTTAATCACTTCATAATTGATTGCGTTCTTCCCGCTACTGTTTTACTGTTTCATAATTATAACATTTATAAACTGCGGGTTTTACACATACATTTCCAGATTTAGTTTTTCAACTAGTTTGCAATGCGGAACAAAAAAAGATGCAGGAATTTCTGTTTTAGTTTGTGCTAAAAATGAAGAGAAGAATCTTCTCACACTAATACCAAAGCTTCTCGCACAAGATTATCGGCAATTTGAGATCATCTTGATCAATGATCACTCTGAAGATGATACTTTGCAAGTTATGCAAGATTTTGCAGCTCAGAATTCTTTGATCACAATAATTGATCTTAAAACCAAAACCGGAAAAAAATTCGGAATTACTAAGGGTATTCTACATGCTCAATATGAGCATCTGCTTTTCACTGATGCCGATTGTATTCCTCAATCAAAGCATTGGATTTCAGAAATGGCCGCTCAGTTTTCTAATGAAAAGCAAATTATCTTAGGATACAGCGGCTATTCTAAAATTGCAAATTCTTGGCTCAATAAAGTGATTCGATTTGAGACTCTTTTAACGGCGATGCAATATTTCGGCTATGCAGAAAACAAAAACCCCTATATGGGAGTGGGAAGAAATTTAGCCTATACGAAAACACTATTCAAAAAGAGTAAAGGGTTTGAAAGTCACGCGCATCTCAAACCTGGTGATGACGATCTTTTTGTGAATCAAAATGCTTCAAAAACCAATGTTGCAGTTTGTACAACTTTAGAATCTTTTACTCGTTCTGAACCTAAGAAAAACTGGAAGGCTTGGTTTATTCAAAAGAGAAGGCATACTGGCGTTGCTCATCATTATAGATCTAAACATCAGCTTCAACTTGGTGCTTTCTATGCCAGTCAGTTTTTATTTTTTCTCCTATTTGTTTCTTTAGTTGCTATCAATCAACAATTGATACTGATTCTTTCAGTATTTGTGATCCGAGAAATAATGGTCTGGCTCATCACGTCAAAAGCCGCAATAAAACTTCAGGAAAAAGAGTTAATCCCTTATATACTCATATTAGAACCGTTTTTAGTGAGTATACAAATGCTTATCTTTATAACTAATATCCTGATAAAACCACGCCGTTGGAACTGAATCAAGAAATAATAGACCGTAAAATACTAGAAGCTAAATCCGGGAGTCAGAGTGCTTATAATTATTTATTAAATGCACACTGGAATATGGTTTACCGTTTTCAACTAGAGCGCACTAAAGATGATTTTAAAGCCGAAGAAATCACTATTCAGACGTTTTCTAAAGCCTTTAATCAATTGCATACTTACGACAACAAATACCGTTTCAGCACATGGCTAGTAACCATTTCAAAAAACCTACACATAGATTTCTTACGGAAAGAAAACAGTCAGCGACAACTTTTAAGCAAAGAAGATAAACTCAATAAAGTTGTTGATGAAAATCCTACTCCAGAAGATGCTTTGATTACCGAACAAAATCTTTCTGAATTACTTGCTCATATTAAAAAGCTAAAGCCACATTATCAAGAAATGATAAATTTGCGCTACTTTCAGGAAATGAGTTATAAGGAAATGGCGCAAACACTTGATGAACCCATGAGCAATGTAAAAGTTAAACTATTGCGTGCACGCCGCTTACTTTCTGATCTCATCGAAAAAGATCAATAACAAAGTCTTCTATTTTAAGTATTCTATGAAGCATTTTTTAAGACAACTGGGGCCGGGTTTGCTGTTTGCCGGTGCTGCAATTGGCGTGTCACATTTAGTACAATCTACCCGAGCAGGTGCAGATTATGGTTTTGGACTTATCTGGGCATTGGTGCTTATTCATATAATTAAATATCCTTTTTTTCAATTTGGGCCGCGGTATGCAGGAGCAACAGGTAAAAGTTTACTTGACGGCTATAAGAAATTAGGCAAAATCGTTTTGGTGATTTATTTCATCATCAACCTGTTGACTATGTTTACCATTCAAACTGCGGTAACTATTGTGACTGCAGGTATTGCCACCTATATTTTTGGCATAGATTGGAATATCACAACGTGGAGCTTACTCATTACCGGAGTCTGCACCATCATCCTTCTTTTAGGCAGATACAATCTGCTTGACAACCTGATGAAGTTTATCGTCATCACGCTAACCATAAGTACAATTATAGCGGTAAGCATCGCTGGTTTTGAACCTCATCAGGAAGTTGATTTTTCTCAAATATTACCATCAGATGCGCTGGGCGTTGCTTTTTTAATTGCTTTTATGGGTTGGATGCCAGCACCATTAGATATTTCAATCTGGCATTCTTTATGGTCATTAGAAAAAGCCAAGACCGGTAAACTTTCGCGCAAATCAGCAATTTTTGACTTTAATATTGGATATATTGGTACTATATCTGTGGGGACCTGTTTTGTTGCTTTGGGAGCTCTTGTGATGCACAATACTGGTCAAACATTTAGCGCTAACGGAGTGACATTTGCAAAGAACCTGATCGATATGTACACCATAAATCTTGGTGACTGGGCTTTTTACCTCATTGGTATTGCTGCATTAACAACCATGTTTAGCACAACACTTACAACACTTGATGCTTCACCCAGAGCGATGTCAAAAACAATCGATTTAATTTTTGAAAAACCTGTAAAAAATGGCTATTCCGTATGGATGGTTATTTTAATACTGGGAACAGGGGGTATCTTACTGTTTCTTACTAATGAAATGGGAATCTTGGTTCAAGTTGCCACTGTTCTTTCCTTTTTAACAGCACCTTTTTTTGCAATTGCAAATTATTATGCGATTAATTCAAAAGAAGTCCCTGAAGCCGATAGGCCGGGTAAAGGCTTAAAAATATTCAGTTTACTGAGTATTGTATTGCTCATCGCATTTAGCATTTGGTATTTAAGTACGCTGTTTTAATTTACTTTTTACGGTCAAAGCTACGGGTTCTTATGGGAGCATTTTCAATTACAGTGGAAAGTACAATATGCGTTTTGGTTTCGCCGTAAGTAATAAGCTTATCAATAAACTCTTCGAGATGAAACTGATCAAAGAGAACCACTTCCATAAAGATATTTTCATTACCTGTAATGCGGTAGCAATTGAGCACTTCGCTAAAATCGTGTACTTTTTCTAAAAATGGTTTCAACCTTCCCATAAATGCGCGCAAAGTAATTATAGCTTTAAGTTGATGACCAGATTCAATATGAGAGATTTCGGCCTTATAACCTATAAGCACACCGGCGTCTTCCATCTTTCTAATGCGTTCTGCAACTGCCGGTGAAGTTATCCCTACTTCGCGCCCTATTGCACTAACACTCATACGGGCATTACGCTGTAATATTTGCAGAATTTTCCAGTTTGTAGAATCTATATGCATATTTAAATAAAATACCTATTTTTCTTTAAAATTTAAAGTAAATATATTCTTTTACTTTAAAACCTAAATATATATGTTGGTGATTCCTGCTAATTTTGAGTCACTATAAAAAGCATGAGTTATACACCCAGAAATACACGACTTTATAACCAGGCAATTGAGATCCTGAAGCTTTCACGCTCAGTTTCAAACTATTTGGTTTACGATCTTGCCCATTTACAAAATAATGGCAATGAGAATCCGTTTGTGTACTTTACCGGTGACATTGTACGCCAATCAGACTCCTTAGCTCCCGAAATTCTAAAAGCAGAAAGTCAGGTTTTTCAAGACGACCGGTTGAAACATGCAGAATCTTTAGATAGATTAACAACCAGCCTGTACCGCACGTGTGAACGTCTGGAACGCGCAGAGAGCAACGGCAAAGATTTTGTGCGCATTTTGAGACGCGAAGTGCGCAAATTCAGACGTCTGCAACATAAATGGATGATGACGCTTTAAATCTGTTATTGTATTTAGAAATATTAGTAGTATTTTAAATTAATACCTTTCACCCCTATAAAAGGTTAATGATTTAAAGCTTATTCTCCATGACACCTGACGATGATTTAAATGCTAAAAATGACTATCACAATAGCGCCCTTTTCAAAAAAGCTTCAGAAATTTTAAAATTAGCAAACCGAATTGCTGAGATTGCTTCTTCTTACGAGATTGAGAGTTCAGAAGAGAATGAACAAGAAATTTTAAGAAGTCAGGCTCTTTTTATTAGAGAAGATGCTTCAATTATTCCTGCAAAAATTGCCGGTGCGTGGAACTGCGATCTTTATGATATTAAGATGGAAAAAGCTACCATTATTCGCAAATGTGCTCGTGATCTTGCTACACACATGACAGGCTTAGAAATGTATGGTTTTAAAGAAACGGAATATCTTGACCTGCTGCGTGGCGAGATTGAACACTTTAGAATCTTATTTGCCGAATGGGTAGCTACCTTTGACCCATGGAATTATATTATAGATCGCTGGGGGTTATTCAATCCTCCGGGAATTAACTATGATGATCCAGATTCAGATGATGACCTTCCTTTTGATCCAGATGATCTGGACTTTGAAGACTAAGTTTTAAAGAAACTATTATTTAGATCATCATCGTGTTATCTTACAGGTCTTGCTATACACTCTCAATTCCCCACACCGTTCTGATTACATATTTCTTCTATACTGACCACCCACTTCAAAAAGAGCGTTTGTGATTTGACCCAATGAACATACCTTAGTTGCTTCCATGAGTTTTTCAAACATGTTCTCGTTGCTTATTGCTGCTTCCTGAACGGCATTAAGAGCAGCTTCTGCTGTATCTTCATAGGCTTTATGCAGATTTTGAAGGGTTTGAATCTGAGCTTGCTTTTCTTCTTCTGTAGCACGGATTACTTCCATGGGTTTTACGGTTGGAGAGCCTTTACTACTTAAAAAGGTATTTACACCAATGATTGGGAAATCACCATTATGTTTTAGTGTCTCGTAATACAAACTCTCTTCCTGAATCTTACTGCGCTGATACATGGTTTCCATAGCTCCTAAAACACCACCACGTTCGGTAATGCGATCAAACTCCTGCAAGACGGCTTCTTCTACCAGATCAGTTAATTCTTCAATAATAAATGCACCTTGAATGGGGTTCTCATTTTTGGTCAACCCTAATTCCTTATTGATTATCAACTGAATCGCCATGGCACGCCTAACGCTTTCTTCTGTAGGCGTAGTGATCGCTTCATCATACGCATTGGTATGTAACGAATTACAATTATCATAAATCGCGTACAAGGCTTGAAGCGTGGTACGTATGTCGTTAAAATCTATTTCTTGGGCGTGTAACGAACGCCCGGATGTCTGTATGTGATACTTCAACATTTGCGCTCGCGGATTCGCTCCGTATTTATGCTTTAAAGCTTTTGCCCAAATTTTACGGGCCACACGACCAATAACTGCATACTCAGGATCTACTCCATTGCTGAAGAAAAACGAGAGGTTAGGACCAAACTTATTGATATCCATCCCGCGACTGAGATAGTACTCCACATAGGTAAATCCATTTGCCAGCGTAAAAGCCAATTGTGTGATAGGATTAGCTCCTGCTTCAGCAATATGATATCCTGAAATAGAAACCGAATAGAAATTTCGGATTTGTTTCTCAATAAAATATTCTTGCACATCGCCCATCAATCTCAAGGCAAATTCCGTAGAAAATATACATGTGTTTTGTGCCTGATCTTCCTTTAAAATATCAGCTTGTACTGTACCCCTTACCTGCTGTATCGTTTCAGCTTTAATTTTTTCGTAAACGTTCTCTGGCAAAACCTGATCTCCGGTAACACCTAACAACATCAAACCAAGACCATTATTTCCTTCAGGTAACTCTCCATGATATACAGGGCGATCCAGACCGTTTTTCTTATAAATAGCCTGAATGGTTTTTTCAACCTCCTCTTCTAGTTTATGCTCTTGAATATATTTCTCACAAGCCTGATCAATCGCTGCGTTCATAAAAAAGCCCAACAGCATAGGTGCAGGCCCATTTATGGTCATACTTACCGAGGTAATTGGGTTCGCAAGATCAAAACCAGAATATAATTTTTTCGCATCATCTAAACAACAAATTGAAACTCCCGCATTACCTATTTTACCGTAAATATCAGGGCGGTGATCAGGATCATTCCCGTAAAGAGTTACGCTATCAAACGCAGTAGAAAGACGTTTTGCAGGTAAGCCCATACTCACATAATGAAAACGTCTGTTAGTTCGTTCTGGCCCACCTTCTCCTGCAAACATGCGTGTAGGGTCTTCACCAGTACGCTTAAAGGGGTACAATCCCGCAGCATACGGGAATTCTCCCGGAACATTTTCTTGCAAAACCCACTTTAATATGTCACCCCAGGCTTGATATTTTGGTAAAGCCACTTTCGGTATTTGTGAATGTGAAAGCGATTCTGAATGGGTATCAATCTTAATTTCTTTATCCCGCACCTTAAAGGTGTAAACTGGCTGCGTATACTTATTGACTTTTTCAGACCAACCTGTAATCACCTCCCAATTATAAGGGTCAAGATCCATTTTAAGTTTATCAAATTCTGCCAAAAGTAATTTTGCTAAATCTCCATCTTGCAAATCCTGACTGATAACTAATCCCGTTTTACCAAGTTGTGGCATTTCACCGGTTACCGTATCAATAGTTTTAAAAATGCCGTAAAGCTTTTGTGCTACTTCAGCTTGTTGATAAGATGTCTGATCATAACTTCGATTGGTCTCAGCAATTTCAGAAAGATACCGTGTACGCGCCGGTGGAATTACAAATATCTTTTCAGACATTTCATCACTGATCTCGAACGAACTCTTCAAATCGGTTTCTGTTTTTTCAACCAACTCATCCATTATCGCTTTATACAGTTGGTTCATCCCGGGATCATTAAACTGCGAAGCAATAGTACCAAAAATAGGCAACGCACCCTGCGGCGTATCCCACAGCTGATGATTGCGCATATATTGCTTTTTCACATCCCTCAACGCATCCTGAGAGCCACGTTTATCAAACTTATTGATCGAAACCAGATCAGCAAAATCAAGCATATCGATTTTCTCAAGCTGGGTAGCCGCTCCAAACTCTGGCGTCATTACATAAAGAGAAACATCACTATGATCTAAAATCTCCGTATCGCTTTGACCAATACCGCTCGTTTCTAAAATAATTAGATCGTATTCCGCGGCTTTAAGCACCTCAACCGCTTCTTGCACATGTTTAGAAAGCGCCAGATTACTCTGTCTCGTTGCCAAAGAGCGCATATATACACGAGAAGAATTGATGGCATTCATACGGATACGGTCACCTAAAAGTGCACCACCCGTTTTTCTCTTAGAAGGATCTACAGAAACAATACCTAAAGTTTTTTCAGGAAAATCATTTAAAAAACGACGCACAAGTTCATCTACCAATGAAGACTTTCCGGCACCTCCGGTACCCGTAATTCCGAGAACAGGCGTGTGGTTTGATTCATTTTCAGCATTAAAAAGCTTTAAAAAAGTATCGTGATCATTTTCGGCAGCAGAAATCAGACGTGCAATTGTATTTACCTCTTTAGCTTTTAACTGCTTGGTAATTTCAGTCTTTAGTTGAGGAGCTGGTGTTTTATAATCAGCTTGCTTTACCAGATCGTTTATCATTCCCTGTAAACCCATTTCTCGTCCATCATCTGGCGCATAAATTCGGGTAATCCCGTAATTCATCAGTTCTTCGATCTCTTCCGGCAGGATCACTCCACCTCCACCACCAAAAATCTTAATATGTCCCGCTCCCTTTTCCTGAAGCAAATCATACATATATTTAA
The DNA here is from genome assembly GCF_004104055.1 of Leeuwenhoekiella aestuarii. Lineage (GTDB taxonomy): Bacteria > Bacteroidota > Bacteroidia > Flavobacteriales > Flavobacteriaceae > Leeuwenhoekiella > Leeuwenhoekiella aestuarii. The sequence continues at coordinate 60,549 of NZ_QOVJ01000001.1, forward strand.
AATATTCGGTATGACCACCTTGATACGAAGTCATCGCAATTGCCTGTACATCCTCTTGAATTGCGGTATTCACAACCTCCTCTACACTACGGTCGTGCCCCAGATGTATAACCTCAACACCTGTAGACTGAATAATACGTCGCATAATATTTATAGCTGCATCGTGGCCATCAAAAAGTGAAGCTGCAGTTACAATACGGACTTTGTGATTAGGAATATAGGGTTCAATTTGATTCATTCGTAAATTTTTACTTTTTAAAGAGCTCTAAATTAAATAATAATCAACAAACACTTGATTATTTTGTGTTATTAATATTATAATTTGAAACATAATTTTCTAGATTAGCTTCATGAAACAGTACTGTTCTTATGTGTACAAATTTCAAATCAGCCTTTTAAATTATGCAGAAAATTACGCTTTTAATTAATTGCCCTGATCGTAAGGGAATCGTGACCACCATCACACAATTTATATTAGAAAAACAAGGCAATATCGTCTATCTAGATCAGCACGTAGACAGACAAGAAAGTACTTTTTTTATGCGTATTGAGACTGAATTTGATCAGCCGGAATTTAGTATTTCAAGTTTTGAAAAAACTTTTGCGGAGCGTTTTGAAACAGATTATCAACTCACCTATCAATTATTTGATGCGTTACACAAGCCCAGGTTGGCTTTATTCGTTTCCAAATACGACCACTGCTTGTATGATTTATTAGGCCGAAACGCTTCTGGAGAATTACAGGTTGAAATCCCATTGATCATCAGCAATCACCCTGACCTAGAAATCGTTGCAAAACGATTTGACATTCCGTTTAAAAACATTCCGGTAACTAAAGGTACGAAGGCTGAAGCTGAAGCTGAACAGATAAAAACAATCAAAGAACATAACATTGATCTGATCGTTCTAGCTCGCTATATGCAAATCATTTCTGATGATTTTGTATCGAAATTCAAGCATCAGATTATAAATATTCACCACTCTTTTCTTCCGGCATTTATTGGAGCAAAACCCTATCACGCAGCTTTTGAACGCGGTGTGAAAATCATAGGAGCAACCAGCCACTATGTTACGGCAGATCTAGATGAAGGACCTATTATTGAACAAGAAATCGTACGCGTTTCACATGTTCATTCGGTACAAGACTTTATTTTAAAAGGTCGTGATCTGGAGAAAGTAGTACTTGCCAGAGCTATAAAAGCACACATAGAGCACAAAGTGCTTGTTTTTGGTAATAAAACCGTGATTTTCTCTTAAGTCTCATTTCTTAAATACTTTAGAATAGCTTAACTTAACTCAGTAATGCCTTAAGGTACACTTACAAATTAAAACCATGAAAAAAGTAATTGCATTCCTATCTCTTATAATTTTAACCAGTTGCGCCGAATTACAATCTGTAGTTGACAGTTTACCCAATCAGGTAGGCGTAGACAACACAACCATTGCAAGCGGTCTGCGACAAGCATTAGATTTTGGTATTGATAAACAAGTAACTAAACTTACTCAGGAAAATGGTTTTTATGGAAACTCTTTAGTAAAAATTGTACTCCCTGAAGAATTACAGAAAGTTGATCAAACGTTACGCAGCGTTGGTCTAAGCAGTCTGGCTGACGAAGGACTGAAGGTTTTAAATCGCGCTGCTGAAGACGCTGTAGGCGAAGCTACACCTATATTTGTAGACGCTGTAAAAGGGATAACTTTTACGGATGCCAAAAATATTTTATTAGGAAACGATTCAGCTGCTACTTCTTACTTAGAGAATAAAACCAATACCGCTTTATATGCTAAATTTAACCCGGTTATTAAGCAGTCATTCAGTAAGGTAGGAGCAGATAAGATCTGGAGTAATTTGATTACAAAATACAATGCGCTGCCTCTTACCAATGATGTAAATCCTGACCTTACTGATTATGTCACCAAAGAGGCTCTGAAAGGTGTTTATACTATGATTGCCGTAGAAGAAAAAGATATCAGAACAAATATTGCTTCCCGCACAACCACTCTTCTTAAAAAGGTTTTTGCGCTTCAAGATTAAAACTACATTATGTCAAAAAAGCTTAAAATAGTAGTCGCAGGACCTATTCCCAGAGATACTATCTCCACTTACGAAAACGATATAATTATGCGTTACGGCTGTGTAACGCATCCGGTCATTGCATTATCTAAACTTTTGGATACTGAAGGAACTGTAGTACCGGTTACTAATATGCATAAAAAAGATACTGCAGGAATCACCAAAGAATTTGAAGATTTTAAAAATGTAGACTTAAGCGGTATTAACACCAAAGAAGATAGCGGTACCGTGATTCTTTTGGATTTTAAAGATCAAAACAATCGGGAAGAGAAGCAACTGGCATGTATGAATCCAATACGTCCCAAACACATTAAAAAACATCTGGACGCAGATGCCTTTGTATTTGTGCCCATAACCGATTTTGAAATCAGTCTGAGCACTTTAAAACATATTAAAAAACACAGCAATGGCCTTATCATATTTGATGCGCATGGTGCGACTACAGCTATGGATGTTAAAGGTCACAGACACCGAAAATTTTGGATTGATCGTGATGAATGGCTACCCTATATTGATGTCCTTAAAATGAATCTTGAAGAATCGCAGTGCATGGCTTTTGCGAATGAATACGAGCACGAGATCCCTTCAATTTATGACGAAAATGCTACAGAACATCTTGATGAACTGGCTGCTCACGTTCTCAAAAAAGGTGTGTCTTACTTCTATGTTACAATGGATTCCCGTGGATGTGTTTTATATCATGTAGAAAATAACACGATTAAAAAAGACTGGATCAGCTCAGTAAAAGTGGATAAAGTAGTTGATACAACAGGATGTGGAGACAGTTTTGCCGGTGGTCTCGCTTATGGTTTTGCTAAATACCAAGATCCAATAAAAGCCGGACAATTTGCTAATATTCTAGGAGCAAGACGCACACAAGGAAAAACCTGGGACGTATTTAAAAATGCTGAAGAAACAGAGGCCATTAGAAAGATGAATTATAATTAATCCATTTCAGCTAACAACTCTTCAAAGTAATCAAATGCTTTAAGAAGTCTACTCCCATACCAACTAAAATACTCACCGTCCACGCAAAAGATTTTTGCATCTGTAAACTGCTGAAATTCTGAAATATGTTTTTCTGTAAACGGAAAAGGTTCTGATGATAATAGTATTAATTCAGCATCTTTTAAATCCATTCTATTGATTTCAGGGTATCTGCTTTTTTTATTCTCAAAGATATTTTTAAACTGTAATTCCTTTAAAAGCACATTGATAAAATTAGCTCCTCCGGCAACCATTACCGGATTATTCCAAATCAAATAAGCTACCTTTTTTACAGGTCTTGTCAAAACTTTTTTCTTAAAAGCACTGCGCTTTTTTGACACTTTCTCAATGAGATTCTGAGTTGATTTTTCAATCTGAAAAACTTCCCCTAGGTCGATAAGAAATGTATAAAAATCTTCAAAAGTATTGATGTCAGAAACATAAACCGGGGCTATTTCCTGGCAAAATGCTACTATTTCAGGAGTATTCTCTTCTTTATTGCAAAGAATAAAGTCTGGCTTTAACTGTTTAATTTTCTCTAAATGAATCGATTTTGTTCCGCCTACAATCTTCTTTTTTTTCCGAATATTTTTAGGATGCACGCAAAACTTAGTAACCCCAACAATATTGTCACTTAGCCCTAAATCTACCAGAAGTTCTGTAAGACTAGGCACCAAACAAACTATGCGTGAAGGCCTCTTTTGAATGGAAATAACACGACCCAGTTGATCTCTCATAGATCAAAGCTAATGGTTTAATTCAATTGCTTAAGGTGCACAGCCATTTGTCGCTGTAACTTTTCAGCTTCAGCAGCAGCAGCTTCGGCAAAATCCTTTTCTGCAGAAGCATATATAATTCCTCTTGAAGAATTAATCAGTAAACCCGCAGTTTCAGTAGCTCCATACTTAAAGACGTCATCCATACTTCCACCTTGCGCACCTACTCCAGGTACGAGCAAGAATGCTTTCGGTATTATCTGGCGTATTTCAGCTAAATATTCAGCCTTTGTAGCCCCCACTACATACATAAGTCGCTCGCTGTTTTCCCAAGATTTTGAAGTTTCCAGTACTTTTTTATACAATTCGGCTGCTCCTACTTTTTGAGTTTGAAAATCAAGAGCCCCTGGATTCGAAGTCAGTGCCAGCATTATTGTAAATTTTCCTTCAAAAGCTAGAAAAGGCTCAATAGAATCTTTACCCATATAAGGTGCTGTGGTTACAGAATCAAAGCCTAAATCTTCAAAAAAAGCTTTAGCATATCTGCTAGAAGTATTCCCTATATCTCCACGCTTTGCATCTGCGATCGTAAAAATATCAGGGTGATTATCATTCAGATAATTTATCGTCTTTTTTAGAGACTGCCACCCTTTTATACCATATGCTTCGTAAAAAGCTGTGTTGGGTTTATATGCAACAGCAACGTGATGTGTTGCGTCTATTATCGCCTTATTGAAAGCAAAAATAGGATCTTCCTCCAGTAGCAAGTGTTGAGGTACTTTTTCTAAATCAGTATCCAGACCCACACACAGTACAGATTGCTTTTTTTTAATTTGTTCAAAAAGGGTATTGGCGTCCACGTAGAAATATTTTTTTTGAAGTTTAGATCGTATCTCCTCCTTCAGCTAGTTTTTCGGTATTACTCACCAATTGCAATTCATCAATTATCCGCTGAATATCTCCATCTATAATATTTGACAAATCGTATAAGGTAAGATTGATACGGTGATCGGTAACACGTCCCTGAGGGTAGTTATACGTGCGTATTTTTGCGCTACGGTCACCACTTGTTACCATAGACCCACGCTTAGCAGCATCTTCTTCTTGCTTTTTGGCAAGCTCCATATCGTAAAGACGAGAGCGTAATACTTTAAACGCCTTTTCCTTATTCTTATGCTGCGATTTCTGATCCTGACATTGTGCTACAAGTCCTGTTGGTTCGTGTGTTAAACGCACCGCTGAATACGTAGTGTTTACCGACTGACCACCTGGACCAGATGAACAGAAATAATCTATACGTACATCTTTAGGATCTATTTCTACATCAAACTCTTCTGCTTCCGGAAAAACCATGACTGTTGCTGCACTGGTATGCACACGACCTTGGGTTTCGGTTTGTGGAACACGCTGAACCCGATGCACTCCTGCTTCAAAACGTAAAGTACCATAAACATCATCGCCGGTTACCTCAACTTGAATTTCTTTATAACCGCCGCTGGTTCCCTCGCTATAATCTATAGTACTCGTTTTCCAACCTTTGCTCTCGCAGTATTTCATGTACATTCTATACAGATCTCCTGCAAAAATACTCGCTTCATCACCACCAGTCCCTGCTCGTATTTCCATGACGGCGTTCTTAGCATCTTCAGGATCTTTAGGAACAAGCATAAATCTGATTTTCTCCTCAAGCGCCGGTAAAGCTTCTTTAGATTCTTCAAGCTGCAGTTTTGCCATCTCCGTCATTTCCGGATCGCTACCATCCGCGATGATCTCTTCAGCCTCATTTACTTGCTGTGTATATTGAATATATTTCTCACGCTCATCCATAAGAGCACGTAAATCTTTGTATTCTTTATTGAGCTCTACATAACGCTTCTGATCTGTTATTATATCGGGTTGAATAATAAGATCGCTTACTTCGTCAAAGCGCTGTTTTATAAAGTTTAATCGTTCTAGCATGTGAATTTTTAATTGCTTGCGAATTTACACAAAAATAAAGGTTTATTGAGCTATTTAACCCAATGTATAACATGCAGCAAAAGAAAATTCACAAATATTAATGCTAACCATAACCTACTCTTAGGTATTTTCATATTGATCCCCATGCTGCGCTATCGCAAAATTCATGAGCACTAACAAACCAGCAAAATAAAATATCCGCGTGATCAAAAAAAACAAATAGTTTTCCAGATAAATTCCTAGATAAGCGGCAATATCAGAAATGGTAAATGAAAATACAGCAAAAGAAAAGAGCAACGCTCGCAAACTTCCCAACCGATAATAGTAATAGATAGCAAGCAGAAGTGAGAAAACAATACTTATCCCCAAAAAATAGTAATAGTAAATTAGACTACGCTCATGATCTTGCATAGCTAAAACAGACTCCAGACTATACAGCATTCCGAAACATGCTAAAACCACAAAGCCTGTAATTGCAATAGAGGGTGTCATTAGTTTAAAACGCAAAAGATTTTTAAGCTGCCTAAAAAACAAAGAGAAGTAAGCTATACCGCCACAAATAAAAAATCCTAAGGAAATAAGACTATCTTCATAAAATATAGCTGCAATATCTCTTAACCAAAAAGCAATAAGTGCTAGCATCAACACCTTACTTTGTTTGGGAAAAGAAAACACAAAGAAGCCTATTAATAAAGTGGAACTCACAAATCTTAACATTCTCGAGATGAAAGTAGGAAAAAAGAGTACTGCCAAACAATTAACAATAACAAGACCCAATCCAATCGCAAAAAGCATTTGAAATCGTTCTAAATCTTTATTTTGAATGCCTTTCATACTCCTCTAATTTTAAAAGAAACAGAAAAGTTGGGTATCCTAAAGAAACGTAAAATTTTACAAACTAAAATCGAGAATTATTTTCTCGTAATTTCTAAGAAAATAGTCGTTTAAAAAATGGTTTTTTGTGTCGTTCAAAAGGAGTCTTTAAGTATTTTGATATCTTCCTGCTCTGTACGTAATCCTTCGGTATCTATTGTAAAACTCATAAGGAATCCCAAGCTCAAAGCGTAAAAAAAACGATCTACATACCACAATTCATCAAACTCGTTATAATAAGCTAAACAAGCACTGATATCTGCTAATATGAACCCAAAGACCATAAGTGCAAAATACAGAGAGCGGTTACTGTTCAAGACAAAATTGTAATAAAAAGCACATGAAACAAGTACTATTAGCGATGATCCCAAAAAATAAAAAAGAGGAAGCTCTAATAAATCCTGCATCTGTCCCTCAACAAATCCAGATAGGATATATAATATAAGGATATTTCCTGAGGTAAGCAATGCCGCAAATAGAAGAGATGATTTTTTAAAACCCGAAAGTCTAACAAAAGGAATGCGCTCTACACAGAATAAAGTATAACTCAAACCTGCAAAAAATAAATACAGTTCTGTACCCCAATCACTTTCAAAAAAGATGTGCGCAAAATCTCTACACACCAATAAAAACAAAGCCAAAGTGACCCATAAATTTTGGTTTTTAACCAAGTAAAAGTAAACCAATATAAATGAAAACGTTGACCCAAATCTTACAATACGCATAACGTGCAAATCGTAGAAATAAACCGAAATCAGATTTACAAGTAAGACTAGAAAAACCAGCGTAAAAATACCCTTGCCCCCATTGATGTTAAAAAACTTCAAAATCTTTTTTAAATAGATTAGCAATAATATTGACAAGATATATTTTTCCTTGTTAATTATACCTAAATGAACAAAAAATCCACAATCGAATTAAAAACTCAATTGTGGATTTAATCAGTTATCCGGGAGAGATTCTTTATAGCTACTCACTCAGATTGCGATTCTCGACATTCTCTTCAAAAGAAAGCTAACAACTTTTTCTTTATAGATTAGAACAAGTTTTAAAACAACCTTAAATTAACTCACCGTGTCGCTCATTAAAGTTGATAACGAAAATCTGCTCACAAGAAAAGTGCTTGATAATTAGAGCGTCAAAAAATAAAGAAGGCTCAAACTATTCTGAAATACTTCTTCTAAGTACTCTTTAGGTTTTATTTATTCTTTTCGTGAAATTCTGTGATTCGCGATAACATTCAACATTTATTTACAATCAGTAACCGGAGTGAAACTTAGATAAGTTATGTAAAAAAGTGAGAGAATAGGATCTGAGCTCATTGTAAACAATCACTTTTATTGGATTTTTTCAGACCTAAACAGGTAAGTACAGGATACTATACCCAAGTTAGGTTTTTAATATTGTGAGGAACGACATAATAACTAAAACGTTTTACTTATATTCTAAGTAATAATAAACTATTTCCCAACTAAACGATCAGTTGATAAGTTGTATGTGATATAAACGATACTAGTTTGTAGAGATGAACGACATAGAAAAAGAAAGAAATAGCGGTACTGATACAGATTTCGATTCGAGTTTCCTGTCTAAATGGAACACCAATACTATAAGTTTGGTTTAGTGTGCAGTATAAGCTTTACGCTGAGATATGTTGCTCTTAGAGAACATGAAGTTCCTGTAAAATCTATATATGCTAAGGGCTGCCATGGTTTTGGTGTTAATAATAAAAGTACACAAAAACAGTGGATCGAACCAAGTGTTAATTGGATTTTGGATGAAAAATGGAATAAATAGTCCTATAAAAACATAAAAGCTAAATCATTAATTACAATGCATAAATACTTAAAATTAACCGTTTGCTTTCTTACACTTCTTTGTGTCATCGCGTGTAAAACCAAGGCAGAGGAACCTGATTCTCAAACTGTTTTAAATGAAGAGACCAATATACCCAAGATTGTAAACATTATAAACTTTATTCGCGACATCGAACCTCGTGATGAGGCAATAACCGAAGAGGTTCTTTTTGAAACCACAAAATCTCAGGTTGAAATCATGCGCCAATATCAGTTAGGCGGTACTTTTCTCCTGCAATATGATGCCTTGATAGATGAACACTACCAGGAACTTTTAAAAGGTTTACCTGTAGACTCTTTTGAGATTGGAGCATGGTGGGAAATCCCACAACCCCTTGTTGAAAAAGCGGGGCTGGAATGGCGAGGACGTTTCCCCTGGGATTGGCATCCTGATGTAGGCTTTTCTACGGGCTACACTCCAAAAGAAAGAGAGCAACTAGTTGATGTTTACATGGAAGATTTTAAAAAGATTTTTGGGTACTATCCAAAATCTGTGGCTTCATGGTTTATCGATGCACATACACTGAATTATATGTATGAGAAGTATGACATTATAGCTTCTGCAAACTGTAAAGATCAATATGGTACAGACGGGTACACCCTTTGGGGTGGTTATTGGAATCAGGCGTATTATCCCAGTAAACTTAATTCGTATATGCCCGCTCAAAATGCCGAAAATCAAATCCCCGTTCCCATTTTTAGGATGCTGGGCAGTGACCCTATCCACCAGTACGATACAGGGCTTGAGCACGACAGACAAGGGGTTATCTCTATGGAGCCTGTATACCCGAGATCTGGAGGAAGTGAGCCATGGGTAGACTGGTATATGAAAAATTTTGTGGACGGTGAATCTATGCAGTATGCCTATGTTCAGGTAGGACAGGAAAATTCCTTTATCTGGAAAGATGTAAAACAGGGTTTTGAATACCAGATGCCACTTTTTGCAAAATTAAGGGATCTAGGAAAAATCAAGGTTGAAACACTTGCCGAAACAGGGGCCTGGTTTAAAGAAAACTTTAAAGTCACTCCAGCGACTTCTGTCACCGTAAATACGGATTATGAGGATGGAAAGAAAAAGACAGTTTGGTTTAACAGTAAAAACTATCGTATAAATCTACTTTGGGAGGACAATACGCTACGATTTAGGGATATTCATTTGTTTGATGAAAGCATTCAGTCAAGCTATCTGGAAAACAAACTAGAATCTAATCAGGCATTATTCTTTACACAGCCTTTTGTTGATGGTTACCTATGGAGCACCGCTCAAAAATTGGCCGGACTTCGGTTTAATCAGGAAAAAAATGGTGAGATAATTTCGTTAGAAGGAGAAGATCCAATCATTACAAACCCACAAGATGGTAAATTAGAAGTCCTCTGGCCTCTTCAAGATGACAACGGAACTATTAAAATGGAAATTGATGAAGATCAAACCCAGATTACACTTGAGGGAGGAAAATCTCTAGATTGGTTCTTAGAGTTGACTGTTGCCAAACCCAATGATCTTCCATTTCAAAGTATTGAAGACGATAAAATAGAATCTTTAAGTCAGGGAAAAACCTATACGGTATCTACTTTAAAAGGAAAATTTTCAAAGCCTGTAGCTGATGAAGTATTTAGAATCTATCCCGAGGATAACAGTATAAAACTGAATTTTAAACAGTAGGTATACGCATCGTCGTTTAGCTGTTAAATAGAACTAAACAGTTTATCATTTTTAGGAGTTGCAACTTCTAAACCTAATTTTAATATAAAATAATGCCGAAAATAGATAAGTTATTCGTTGCTTTATTAATTGCCTTTCTACCCTTAAAATCTTTTTGTAAGAAGCAGCCTTTAGTTTCATTACAGTGCGAATACCTGTCTAATCCTTTAGGAATAGACCTGGAAAAGCCAAGGCTAATGTGGCAAATTAATTCAAAAAAGCCGCAGCAACAACAAGCCTATAGAATCGTAGTAGCTAGTTCACTTCAAAAATTAAATACAGATTCTGCACTGGTTTGGGATTCCGGGAAGGTAAAAGCTGATGATCAAATTGTATACTATGATGGTGCACCATTAATGGCTCATAAACGCTATTATTGGAAAGTAGAAATCTGGACAACCCAGGAAAAAATAGTTTCAGAACCTACCTGGTTTGAAACTGCAAAAATGGCTTCCTCAGACTGGAAAGGTTCCTGGATAACAGATACTCATGATAAAGAATTTGAGCCTTCCCCTCGTTTTAGAACGGTATTTAATGCCCAAAAACCCATTGCAGAAGCACGGTGTTACATAAGTGGACTGGGGTATTACCAACTGTATCTGAATGGTGAAATTATAGGTAAAAGCTCATTAAATCCCGGGTTTACCGATTACAGTAAAAGAATTTTATACAATACCTATGATGTGACGGAAGCACTTCAAAAGGGAGCTAATTGTATAGCAGTACAACTAGGTAATGGTTGGTTTAATGAGCAAACGCCAACTGTTTGGAATTTTCATTTAGCCCCCTGGCGAGAACGCCCACAGCTACTTTGCGAAGTATTGATAACCTATTCAGATGGTGAACAGGAAGTAATAAAAAGTGATGTTTCCTGGAAAACCAATAAAGGACCGGTACGCTTTGATAACATCCACGTGGGAACAACCTATGATGCCCTTTTAGAGCAGCCAGGGTGGAATACTGTAAATTTTAAGGAGTCCTGGAAAGAATCAACCCTGGCAAATGCTCCTGCTAAATTGATAGAGAGTCAAAAAATGCCGCTTATTGCTGAAACAGACAGATATGCTCCAGTTTCGGTAACCAAAATTAATGATACGTGTTACGTATATGATATGGGGATCAATACTGCTGGTATTACAGAATTCAGGATTAAAGGTCAAAAAGGAACCCGCGTGATGCTGCGCCACGCAGAGATGCTGGACTCTAGTGGAAATATCGACCAACGAAATATCAATATGCATTTAAGGCCCCGAAATGAACGTGAAATTATACAGTCTGATGTTTATATCCTAAAGGGAGAAGGAGAAGAAGTCTTTAAACCTGAATTTACGTATCATGGTTTTCAATATGTAGAAATTACAAGCGATCATCCTATTCCACAGGAAAATATTCATCTGCAGGGAATAAAAATGCATAGCGATGTAGATGAAATAGGCAGCTTTACATCATCTAGCGAATTGCTGAACAAAATACTCGCTATCTGTAAAAATTCGTATTTAAGTAACCTCTATAGCCTGCCTACAGATTGTCCTACCCGTGAAAAAAATGGTTGGATGGCCGATGGCTTTATGGTTCAGGAAGCTGGTATGCTTAATTATGATTCCAATACTATTTATGCGAAATGGGTCAAAGATATGGTAGATGCTCAAGAGGATACGGGTAATATGCCCGGTATCGTTCCTACTTCACATGAATGGAATTCCGATTGGGCAGGACCTATTTGGGATGCCGCCATTTTTATAGTTCCCATGAACCTATATGACTACTATGAAGATAAAGAGAGTGTCAGGAATATTTATGCAAGTGCACAGAAGTATCTAAATTATTTGGAAACTGAAGAAAATGAGAAAGGATTGCTAAGCTCCGGACTGGGAGACTGGCTGTATTATAAAGCTGAAACTTCTACCGATTTCATGGTTACTGTATACTACTATTGGGATAACATACTAATGGCAAGAATGGCTCATATTTTAGAAAAGAATGCCGATGAAGCAAAATATTTGAAAAAAGCAGAAGACTTAAAAAAAATCATCAATAATGAGTTTTTTGATGAAGGAAAAATGGCATACGCTAATGAAACTCAATTGTCTTATGCGCTGCCGCTTTATATGAATTTAGTACCCAAAAAATATGAAAGTCAGTTAGCCGAGAATCTAAACAAGAAGATAAAAGATAATGATTACTATCTTGATTATGGTTTTATAGGCAGTCTCATAGTTCCGGAAGTGTTATCAAATTATGGTTATGCCGAGACAGTATTTAAAATGGTGACACAGGAAAATATGCCGTCGTGGGGAAATTGGGTTCTTAAAGAAGATGCGACCAGTTTATATGAAACCTGGGATATCAATCGCAATATTGGTGATGCATCACGCAATCACCCATCAATGGGAGCTATAGCAGCCTGGATGTATAAAACCTTAGCCGGAATTACCAAAGCTGAAAAGACTCCTGCATTTAAAGAGATCCATATTCAACCTGCGTTCATTCCTCAATTGGATTTTGTTAAAGCCAGTTACAAATCGCAATACGGGCTAATTACTTCAGAATGGACGCGCACAGGTAAAAAAATTAAGTTTAAAGTTACCATTCCGGCGAGTTGTAGTGCTAAAATTGTATTACCTAAGGAGACAAAAACAGTAAATGGAGGATCGTATACGTTTACATTAAATACAGTTGATTTGGAATGATAGTAAAAAAAAGTATTTGTACCTGAAACAAAAAATTTAACGCTTAGTTGTACAATTATATATAGTCTTATTGGTGTCAAAGACCAATAAGAAGACATCGTTCAAAATGTGTTTATTAAAATATGGAAAAGGCACCAGAAGCTAAAGAGCCATATTAACCTTAAAAATTATTTGTACAAATCTATTTCCAACAGTTAACAGTTCTATAGAGCAATATTGAAAAATGCGCCTGGTTTTTGTTTTGAAAAGATTCATATAGATATCCTAAAAGCTTCCATAGAGCAAGACTCCAACAATTTGTTTGAAAAACTTGGAAAACTTGTAAAGCTCGATATAGAAAACTTACCCCAAAATGCAAACAAACCTTTTTACTAAGCAGGTAAGTTGGGCTTACAAAAATAGAAATAGCCGAACATTTAAATGTCTCTATAAAGGATGTAGAGACCCATTTAACCAAGGCCTTTAAAATTTTAAGAAATACGATAGGAGAAAAACTAAATGGAGTATTGTTTTTACTTTTTTGGTACCGACAGCAAAAATAATCCAAGCAACGAAAAACTATAAAATTTCTAGTAGAATCTAATTTGTCTCTTGAAGACAGACCTCTTCTTGAGTTTATTGAGGGTTTTATTTTCAAATTAAAAAATGGGGTAAGCCCACTTAAAATCAATCTCTCTCAACTACCTGTTTCAGTCGCTTTTCAAAAATATACCAACTTAAAAACACAAAGATCATCCAACCCAGACTGATATATACATGGGTTGCTATTGACACATGATATCGGGTAATGAGGGCTCCATACATAAAGGCTATAAACACTGCAAATAATCCCCAGTTAACAAATCGCCATTTCCCCATTATTGGTTTTCCACTTTTCTTTCTCTTGATGCTTTTTCGTTTGTAGGTAATCCATATTCCGCTGAGAATTAGAGATGATATTCCACATCCAAAAATAAACCAGATACACTTGGTTATCAGTCCTCCCCAATACCCAAAATGTAACGGGTCTACACTATCATTAATCCACATTGCAGTACTGATTTCTGATGCTTTCTGAGCAGAAATAACAGCCTGCGTTTGAGGGTCTATATAAACCCGGTTTGCACGTTGACGTACAAGAGGTACTGTACTGTTGCCTACTATACCCAACACATCACCAGACTTTTGAGGTACATACAAATTGCCAGCAACCAATCCTGGTATTGTTTCCTCAGCTATTGCTACCGCGTTATCATAATCTATAGCATAGGTAAGATTAACAGGAGCCTCTGTCTCGTCAGTGCTGCCTATTTGAGTGGGCTTGGGATTAACCTGTTCTCCAATCCCGGCTATATTGGCACGTTCAATAAAGTACCAAATTCCGCTAATGGAAAATAAAAGGCTAAATGGGATAGACCATAAACCTACCAGTCTATGCATACTTCTAAAAAACACCAATGCTCCTTTCCCTTTTTGCAGCTCAAAGAGTTTATGCCACCATTTTTTATAAAAGCAAAGCGCGGTAATTAGTGATATAAGCAACATAAACCCAAAAAACAAGACTACGAAATTTCCTATTTGAAATGGAATAAACAGGTAATAATGCAGATCCCTAAAAAAGCGCTGAATAGTCAACGCCGACTCTCCCTGAATTTCACCTGTGTATCTGTTTGCAAAGACGTAGCTCAAATTATCATCTTCAATTTTATAGATAATATCACATAAGTACCTTTCAGGTGGGCGCATCCACAATTGAATTTTGGCATCGGGATATAGTTCTCTAAAGTTGGAAACAATTAAATTTCTGGAGGCTAATTCCTTTTGTGGTGTCGCCCGCATCGTAGGGTTGAACAGCCAGTCCATCTCATGGCTTAGCGTAGCGAGCGTTCCCGAAAAGCAAACAATAAAAAAGAGAATACTTAAGCGGATACCAATCCAGCTATGAATATTAAAAAAAAGCTTTTTAGTTAATTTCATATATTAGAACGTATAGCCCACACTGAGTAAATAATTCCGGGGCGTTCCGGGATATAAACGCGTATAACTATAGCCACCTACCCAATGGGTTTTATCAAAAATATTATTGACTAAAAAGCGGATATTGAATTTATCTACTTTATACGAAACACCTGCATCTGCTACCACGTATGAAGGAAGCTGTAAACTATCCTCCCTTGTGTTTCGCTTACCAACAAAATTGCTACCTAAGGTAATACCGATACCTTTTAAGTTTTTTCCGGTAAAGGTGTATTTCCCAAAAATACCCCCCTGGTGTAGCGGTGCATTTTCTTTACGCATCCCTATCTCTTCCGGGTTATCACTTTCAGTTATCCTGGCATCGTTATAGGCATAGTTTGCAGTAAGGCTCAGGTTAGGTAAAATACGACCGTTAATATCCAGTTCGATTCCTTTTGATTGTTCCTGACCTCTCTGTATTAGTAAATCGGGGTTGATCGCGTCATTAGCATTCACGAGGATATTGTTATTTTCTATAAAATAGACCGCAAGATTTGCTGCTAAGCGCTTATTAAAAAACTCTCCTTTTGCACCGGTTTCAACCATATAGGCGGTAACTGGATCAAAGGGACCTCCCGCTTGTGGATTATTTAAAGCAGCTACACCCTGAGGCTGAAAGCTCTCGGTATAGGTTCCATACAGATTAATAGCAGGAGTTGCTTCATAGACCAGACCAACACGGGGCAGGAATTTATGCTGGGTGGTAGTTTCTTCATCAGGCTGATCAAAATTGGATATATCATTATAGTATTCCTGTCTTCCCCCTAACAAAAGCTGAAATTTATTCCACCTAATCTGGTCCTGAATATAGATCCCGTAAGAATAATATTTAGTAGGGTCTGAAGGGGAATTAATAAATATATAATCACTTAATCGAGCTACATTGTAGGTCGGGTTTTGCAAATCAAAATGCGGAACATTAGGCACAGGGTTCCCATTTTCATCTCTTAAAAAGTTAGCAAAATCAGCTGCGCTCGAAGATGCACCGCCACCTTGTAATAAATAGCCTCTAGCAAAAGACTGCGCATTTCCTACGGGCTGTTTTTGTTCGTTATAATCAAATCCGGCAACCAGTTTGTGTTCTAAGGCTCCGGTAGTTGCTTTATAAACAAAGTAGGAAGATAAGTTGTCAGCTATAGTCTGTCCCTTTCGGGTTATCACTTGCATTCCCATCAAAGTTGGAATCGGATCCCCATTGGCATCTAAAGCGAATTGATTAGAGGTACGGTGTTCCTCCAAATCTTCTTGAGCGACGTACTTTATATACGAAGCATTAAAAGAAAGATTATCTGTAAACTGATGGTTTAAAGAAAGTGTAGAATAGACTACATCTGTTTTATGAAAATCACTGGTTTGACCAATTGCAAAAGAAACCGGTGTTGAATAGATATCACTTCCTGAAGTAGCTCCAAAAATAGGTTGTCCCCGATCTAACTTACCGTCAAAATTTGTAATAACCAGGTCAAAGTTGATACGGGTTTTTTCCGTAGGTAAGAACGAAATAGAAGGTGCAATTACATAAGACTTTTTCTCTTGAAGATTTCTAAAGGAGTCTGAGTTTTCATAAGCTAGATTGAGTCGATAAAGCAATGTTTTCTTCTCATTGATAGGCCCTGTAAAATCTGCGGTGGTACGTAAGGCATTAAAACTACCCAGCGTAAAATTGATCGCTTTGCGGTCTTGTGCCAAAGGTTTTTTGGTCACCCGGTTCATCACACCTCCGGGAATAGAGTTTCCGAACATAGCAGAAGCAGGTCCTTTAATCACTTCAACCCGTTCAATATTGGCTAAAAGAGGCTCCGGACCAAATAAACCAACAACGCGCAATCCGTTAATATAGGTTTCTCCAGAACGAAATCCTCTAAAGGTAAAATCGTCGTAATACGAATACATATTGACCCCACTGATATTTTTGATGATATCATTAACCCGATAGGCTTGTTGATCGGCAAAAACTTCTTTGGTCACATAACTTACCGCTTGTGGAATACCCTTTATAGGAGTAGCGGTTTTGGTAGCTGCAAAGCTTAGGTTGTTTTTATAGGATTTCTCGCTTCTTCCGGTTATTTCTACTTCTTGCAACTGCTCGCTTGAAGGAGTCAAGGTGAAATTAATTTTTAATTCTTGTTGATCATTTATTGCTATTTTCTTTTGCTGAGGCTCAAAACCCATAAAACTTACACTAAGGGTATAGGTTCCTGCGGGAATATCAGAGAATTTATAATTACCATCATAATCTGCTGTAGTTCCTGAATTTTCAGATAATATAACATTTGCTCCGAAAAGAGGAACTCCGTCCGGATCAACTACTTTACCGCGCAGCATAGTAGCTTGAGCTGACACTAAGGTTATGTTGAATAGTACTAATAGATATAAAAATGTATAAGTCTTCATTAGTTGTTAATTTGAAGCTGCAAACATAAATACTTTTATTTAGACTTAATATAAATAGCGCATTTAATTATTGGATAAATTTTTAAAATTGCCTGTATCTAAGTCAGCGTAATCCCTTTATAATAGGATAGAGTTCAAAATATTTGAATGCCTCACTTTTACTATATTGATTGTTTTGGTGAAATTATTGTAATAAGAAAAGTATAAAAACAGTGAAACCCCCTGTAAAACAGGAGGTTTCTTTCTAAAGTAGTGACCCCGGAGGGAGTACAATCAATGCAAAACGCATAATCAACACAAGACACTAAAACCCATTAAAAATACTCTCATCCCAATATATACAGGGGTTTAAAATAAATACCTGTTTTTGCATATATTCGCATACCTTTGTTTTTATTATTATTTAGCCGTACAACTACCGTACAATTTTTATAAATTTGTATTGTAATTCAATTTTCCATGGCTACTGTAAATTTCCTATACCGATCCACAAAGGACGAATCTACGTTAAATGTCAGGCTTCTTTATAGGCTTAACAGTCCTGAGTACGCAGAAGGTTTTAAAGACTTTGTTTTGGGCTCTAAGACAAATATTCAAGTTTCAAAACATTACTGGTCCAAGCTTCATAATAAGAGGTCAAAAGATATTGAAATCCAAAACAAACAGACTGAAATAAATAGCCAGACCAATGAGCTTTCTAATTTTATCCTAAAGGCATTTGATAAAGAGCAAGAACAGGAGTTGGATAAGAAATGGCTTCAGAATGTAATAAAAAACTATTACAGCCCTCAAGAGGAAGAACAGGCACTACCTAAAGACGTAGTCAATTATCACGAGGCTTTTATCGATATGAAAGGAAGTGAATTAACCGAAGGAACTAAAAGGAAATATCGGGTTACAAAAAATCTTCTGATCAGGTATGAGAAAGAGATCAATTCAAAAGTCCTTATTAAAAATGTCAATCTTTCTTTTAAAAAGAAGTTTGAAGCCTACTGTTTAGATAAAGGTTATGCTCCCAATACAATAACCAGAGCTTTTAGAACTATCAAAACACTTTGCCGTCACGCTAAATTTCACGGCTTAGAAACCAGTTACCAATTAGACAGCATAAAGAGCAGCTACCATAAAGTACCTAATATCTATTTGAATTTTGAAGAGTTGGAGAAACTCGAAAAAATAGATCCCAAAAAACTAACTGAGAGTTATGAAAATGTGAGAGACTGGTTAATTATAAGTTGCTACACTGGCCAGAGAGTTTCTGACTTTATGAGATTCCGTAAAGAGCACATAAGAATTGAAAACGGGAAGAGCTTTATTGAATTCACTCAAAAGAAAACCGGTAAGGTAATGACTGTTCCACTTCACCCAAAAGTATTAGAAACACTTGAGAAAAGAAACGGGGAATTTCCCAAAGCCATATCCGATCAGAGATATAATGACTACGTAAAAGAAGTTTGCAAAATTGCTAAAATCAATCAAATAGTTACCGGTAGCAAAAAACTGGAGACTGAACCAGGTAGTAAAAAATACAGAAAGAAAACCGGAACTTATGAAAAGTGGGAATTGGTAAGCTCTCATATAGGACGAAGATCCTTTGCTACCAATTTTTATGGAACCATCCCTACAAGCTACCTAATCTATGCAACTGGACATTCTACAGAGGCAATGTTCTTAAACTACATAGGCAAGAGCAATAAAGATTTAGCTATTGAAATGACAAAGTTTTTTTGAATACAGAAAGACGTAAAAATTTTACACTTAGATAGTTTACATTCCACCAAACAAAAATCAACTATGAAGACATTCTACATTTTAGCAATTTTACTTTCTCTTAGCGCTTCGGCTCAGGCTCCCAAATTTGAACTTACCGCTCAAGGATTTGTAAATGCCAGTGATCCGGAACAAAACTATCTAGTAATTGAATCACCGGAACTAGATCAGGCTCAAGTTTACAAAAAGGCTCTTACTTATCTTCACACGCTATACAGCAATCCAGACGAAGCACTGAGCGTAATTGAAAATGAACAAATAACAGTAGACGGGTACGCGCCTAATAGCGTTCACAGAAACGGCATGCACGTATTCGATATGGATTACAACTACATATTAAAGTTCAAAGATGGAAAATTGAGGATTGATGCCCCTACTTTTGAGTTGACTACCTTTACAGATCACAAGCAAGTATTACATTTAGTGTGGACTAAATTTAGTATGGATGGGTCAAATTTGGGTATCTACGGAAAGAAAGACAGACTCAAATCTGACAGAGCAAAAGAAGATTTAGAAAATCACTTCAATGCGATAGTTTCAGGAATATTTGAAGCTATTAACAGCGCAGGTGATGACTGGTAATTAATAAAAAAACTCATCTTGAATAATGTATTTAGACTCCTCCCTAAATTGCAATTCAAAGGTTATAATTTTTGATACTGATTAAAATATAAATCATACTATTTCAAATTAATACAACTTATTTTGTTTTGATCTATAGTTTCTACTAATATTGAAGCTAATCATTTATACACAAGACTAGATCATAAAAAACTATTTAATAATGGGTAAAAGTTTAAAATCTTTCAAGAAAGAGTTTGAGAAAAAATGGGTCGGCCTTTCAGCCGTAGTAATTGGGATAGCAGGACTGTTTAGTATTGGATATTATTGTGGAAATTATTTAATGGAAATAAGTTGCGAAAGAGAAAAACTAGCTATTACCGAGCAATATCAAGAAAAAATTTTTGAGCATAGATCAAGTTGCAATTCTTACATGGTGGATGGTTTACTAAAGAAAACTAGTGTAATGGAATTAACCATTGAACAGTTGAAAAATATAAAAAATGAAAAATAGAATAATAATTATTTTGCTGTTTTTGATTGTAGTGGGAATTGTTCTATTTATTGAAAACACTCAATACATAAATGATTTAAAAGGCCAGGTGACTCTTAAAGACGAAAGAATTGAAGCTTTAAAATTTAGTGACTCATCAGTTGCAGAAGCTACTAAAGAATACTCAAATACTATAACTAAATATATAAAAGATTGCAATGTCGATGTAGACGGAAAAACCTTTACGTTTGACGAATTTATTGATCTTTACATTAGCGAAGTTGAAAATTCAAACAAAATAAAAGATTCTTTAAGAAAGCTTTCATTTCTCAATAAAGGATATATAAAAAAGTATGGCCCATCCCTATCACTTAAAAAGAAAAACGACTCTACAATAATAATTGTCAACTCCCCAACCAGAGCAGACACTGCCTTAGCTTATCTTCAAGAATTGAAAAGCATTGAAAATGAATCGACTAGAATCAAAGATAGTCTTCAAGTATATCGAAGTATGGTACATTTCCTTGAAAAAAAGTTTGAAATCCATTCTTACTACGATATGAACAATAAATCCATAAAATTTGGATTTAACGGTTTGGAAAAAATTGATTCTGCACTTTTTTTATTGCCATACTACAGGCATAGATTAACAATAGACAGTACGACAGTTACTGTTGAAGTTGATCAGGAGTACTTGAGAAACGAGAGAAGAGCCAAGAGGGCTCAAAGAAAAAATAAGAATTAATTCACTCATTAAGATATTCAATATAATAGTAGGTTAAAAATGTAAATGCTAAAAAAATTAATATCATATTCTATCTAATTTATGAATCCGTACCTCCAAATAGCAAGAGAACACCTCAGCATTGAGGATTTAGAAATGCTCTTAAGAGAAAAAAGAGGCAACTCAGCTGAGCCTATGACCTATGAGCAAAGTAGAGCCGCTTATTACGGTGAGCAATTTAAAAAGCTACATAGACGTAAAAGTTAACGGATGAAAATTTGCATTGGTTTAAATTAAAATATTGATTTGTTTGCGTGCCAGTAAACACCGTCATTAATAAAAGTCCAGCGTTCGCCAATATTCAACCCTATAGATGCTACATTTTGATTTGTGAAAATTTGACCTGTTACATTTATAACTTCATCCATTCTTTTAACTGTAATTACCCGTCCTTCTGGATGCGTGGTAGGGTCTGGTAGGTATATATTAATTGCAGCAGAGTTGTAACAGGAGATGTATTCATCATATTGAGCAATAGTATAATCATCTGAATTGACCAGTCTTTTAATGCCTTTGAATCTACCTTGAGTCTTTAAGTCTAAAAAATAACCTCCGTAAGCTTCTACCGGGTTAACGTTTTCATTTTTTGCAATTCCAAAAACCCCGGCGATAAACTCTGTATTTTGTATATTTCCTTTAGGTAGGTTTGAATAACCTATACCTAATATTCCTGCCTTACCTTTGATATTGCTTTGTGTGAAAAGCGAAATATCTATACCGGGGAAATTTGCTACAACTCCACCGCTATTTATAGAAGCAGAAGCGCCCTCTTGGAAAGCATCACCCTGCCTGAAGCATACGATTGAACCGTCAATACTGCTTAAGGATATTCTTTGCTTATACGGTCTAATTCCTGCAGATCCTTCAATATTTAATTTCGTATTTAATCGAATATCTCCATTTATACTATCAAGAATAACTCTCGGCTCGACTTCCGATTCGTCTTCACTCTCGTAAATAGCTTGAGAAACTATCTTTCCACTCTGTATAAGCCAATCTCCAATATTTGCGTTTTCAGCAAGTAATGTGTTGGTAGCGATGATCTCGAAGTTATCATCTATAAACTGCCAATTAGCGATAATGAATTCTGCTGCTTGGTTATCTTGGCCTATGTAGTAGAACCATTCTTTAACACCTTCATTATTGAACTTAAAAACGTAATCAACTCTATTTTGAGAATTATGATAAAGTGTTTCAGGATTGAACTCACCCATGTTCACATACAATGGAGCTTTGAAATTACCGATGTTATTGAACACCCGGTTGAACTGCTCACTTACATATTTTTCATTCTGGTAAATGGTGTTTTTTATATTCCGCTGATCTAACAAAACACTTGTTATGTAGCTAATCGTTACCTGACTGCCAATCTCAAGGGAATACTGGTAAGGATTATTTAGTTTCTGAGATAAACTTAAAATGCGAACCTGAAAATCAATACCAAAGTCTTCATCAGTGATCGTTATGATATCACCTATATTTAATTCAGTTTGATTACGTCTTAAATAAGGGTAGTGAGGACTAACCTTATAAATAACATTCGGTTGGCTGTACTTATCCAGATATTCGGTTGCACGCTCTAAAAGTTCTTCCTCAGCGTTGTCTATATACGCCTGAGGCATTTTGATATTGACAAGAACATACTTATCACCGGAACGAGGTCTGAAGGTTTCATTTGGTGAAGTATAGTCGGTTTCATCGGTGTAAGGAATAATCTCTATTTCCTTATTTGAATTATTGTAACTGGCGATTTCAAATTCACGACCGGCAAGATCTCCGGTGTTGAAAATAACTTTTGCTTTTGCGCCTCCTATAAGTTGATCGTTGATATTGAAATCAATTGAGGTGTCTCGAAATTTTGTAATACTTGATGAACTAGAAACAACCCCCTTCAATCGTGGGTAAACATCCTCAAATGTTACGCTACGTTCTATGGTCCCGAAAACATTAACATTATTTTGAAGTTTGGGTATTTTTAGGCGTTTGCTTCCGTATTCATTTGTAATGTTTCGCGTGCTTCCGCTTGGGTATAACACAGTAACCAACTCCGCATTTTGAAGGGTGAGGCGTTCAATATCTCGAAGTCCTTTTTTATACTCAAACTTTAGATTCGTTTCAGACCCTATCTTTTTCCGGAAAGTGATTTGCTTTCCTTTAACCTGAAATTCACATTCAAATTCAGCCGCTAATTTTTGAAGGGCAGCAAGACAGTTTTCATTTGTGAAGTTGAGATTCTTTCCTTCTAAAGGTTCTACATAATCAGCAAAATAAACACCTTCACCATATACCCGGTTAAGGTTTGAAATTATCAGGCTTACCGCATCAATCGGATCTCCGAACAAATAAAACTCCGATTCATCATCAAGCATAACCTGAACGTTTTTCAGGATATACATATCTGATTTGAATTGCAGATTATAGCTGAATGTATTCTGAGACTTCTTAACTTGAGGTTCGTCCAGAATTGTATAAACAGAATCCTTGAATTCAATAAAATCTCCTATCTGCAAGTCTAGCTTTCTACCTTCAATTGTAAAGCGAGAAGTCACCACGTCTTCACCGCCTATTTTTTGAAGCAACTCCGTTTGACCGTCAATTTCTATGTTGTTAATCTGAGTTTTAACCTCATCGATATATCTAAAAATCCTCATTCTTTAATTTGCTTGAAATTCTATAATTGCTCTTTCAATACTAGCAAAACGGCCATCTATACTTTCTAAGTACCTGTTGTACCTAGTGTTCACCTCAATTTTAGCCAGATAAGTGATTGCTTCAGTGTTGACTTCTAAGTTTCTACGGGCATCTAATCGCATTGCGTTTAATGTACCGGCTAAAATATTTGCCGTATCTTCGGTTACTGAAGCTATAGCTCCACTTAAACCTTGTTTAGATGTATCGGCACCTAAGGATCCAATACCGGTATTTTCCAAAATATCGTTAATCGCATCTAAGTCAGTCTGAGCACCAGAAATTAGGGTGTTGTAAAAGTTTCTAAGCCTTTCAATATCTGCAGAACTATAGCTCCCGTCTGCTCCTGCCTCAGCAAACTCTTTATAAAAGTCCTCAACCTGATTTGCTAGAAAGTTTATTTTGAAATTATTCAATAAAGCTTCCTGCATCATTACCCCAAAGTCATCGGCAAAATCTGAGGCCGCTCTTTTACCGTTCCGGAATCCTTCAATTATACTATCTGTAATTGATTGAGAAGATGTGCCTGTATAAATTTCATTGAGTTCTGCTTGCAGTTCCTGAGCCTCTCTTTTCAGCTGTTTTGCCTGCTCTGCAAACTCTTCAAGTTTCGCGGCATCCGTTCCGCTTCCCTTGCCTTTTTTCCCGATAGTAAGCCCTAATAACTTCACTTGCTTCTCGGCCTCCTTTTCGGCTTGCTCAGCTCTTTTAATGTCCTCTTGCAACTGCTCGAGATTCTTCAACTGGTCAAGTCTATTTGTAATCTGGTCACGTCCTACACTTTTAGAGATAGCATAGTCCAAATCATCAATAGCACTATTTAACTTTTTAATGGCTTCTTCAAACTTTGCAGTATCAGAAACAACCTCAACTGTTAGAGCACTATCTAAGACGGCTAATCCTCCGCTAATAATATCAGCAGGATTACCAGTAGCTATGCCTTTAGCAAGCTGACCAGCTCCTGCAGCGACTCCTGCGAGTTGATTCAGTAATTTTGCGGTGTCCTCATCTCCAAATTTTTGGAATAAAGAAGAAACCTGATTAAATATTCCTGCTAGCTCATTCGCGGTTTGTTGAATGTTATTTCCAACCTCATCCTGAGATCTTTTTATTTCCTCGTTGATAGCGAGTATTTGATCTTTTGTGAGTTCTTCAGCTTTCAATTTGCCTTTCAGCTTTTGAATATGAGCCTGTAGCTCTCGGTTATTCATATTCAATAGACTACCTAGAAAATCCGCGTGCAAACCTTCAGCATCATCAAGATACTTTTCAGCTTCTTTTAACTCTAAACGTCTAATCTTGATTCGTTCCGCTAATGCTTTACGTTCTTCGTTGGTTTGAGCTGCGTAGAACTGTTCGTAAAGGGTTCTTAATTGTCGATCAATCGCATTTATAGAAGTAGTATCAATTTCAAAGTCAACCGGTACCGTAATTGGCTGTAAACTATTTGGCGAGGTCACAACGCCTCTATTTAGGTTGATTCCCTCCTTCTCAGCTGCTAAAACGATTTTTTGCTGTTCAGCAAATACCTTTGTTTTATCTAACTGATTCTTTAGGTATTCACCGTAATCAGATCCTTGTTTTAAAAGCGTTTCAAACTGAGCATCTGCAATCTCTTTTCCTATTTGCTTAACTACGGCCTCGTACTTTTCGTACTCTTCCTTATTCTTATTGAGCATCTCAGTAAATGCATCTTTCTTGGAGTCTCCACCAGATCCACCTTTTGGAGTGTATGAAGTATTTAAAAGGCGTTGGCGCTTCTCCGCATACTTTCTGATTTCTTCAGTTTCGCTATCTAAGAAAGGCTTTAGGGAAGGAATATCTTTTGCCAGGTCAATAGACTTGAAAGTTTCAAACACTTCCTTTCTAGCATCTACAAATTGCTTTATATCTGGAAACTTGTAGTTTTCAAATTGCTTTAATCCTTCAAGGGAATCCAATGCAGCTATTTCCTTAACGATTTGTTTTGCTCCGGCTGCATTGTCGTAGGTTAAACGTTTAATACGCTGAAGCTTTTCCTCCTCTTTATCAAGTTGATCATTAGCGTCCCCAAGACCTCGGCTGTAAAGATTTATTGCATCGTTAGCAAAGTTCAAATCTGCAATAAGACGCCCTCCCTTTCCAAATGGATTTGCATCTAATTGCTTGTTGAGCTTTCCTAGTATTTCAGTAGGTGAATCGCTATAACTAAAATTGAGTTTGATATCTTCTTTAGCTGCGTAATCTTGAATTTCTTCTACTAATTTATAGAAATCAGAAACGCTTTCTTCATAGAGGTTTCTTTGAGTTGCTTTATTATTTTGGGCATCTATAACCTTTTGATTGAGTCCGCTTAATTTAAGTCTTCGGTTTTGCTCGTCGTTGATATCAGAAAGAGCCTGCTTAACCTTTACAAGAGTAGTTTCAAGGTCATCGTTTTTGATCTTATCTAAATCAATACTTTGAAGGTATTCCGGATACTGCTCTTTTAACTTTCTAATTGCCTCAAAACGCTCATCGTATGAAGTATTTGTATCGAGTATAGTCGAATTTAATATATTGAATTCATTCGCATGTTTACGTATAGCGTCATTGTAATTCTCGGTATCTGCAATTGCACGGTTGAGAAACTTTGCAAGCTCGTTGCTCACATCAAGTGCAGATTCACCAATTCCGCGCGTAATAGCTTTAATTCTATTCCCTAAAATCCCTAATTGATTAACATTTGAAGAAATATTTCTTTCAAATGCTTCTTGTGATGCTCCGGCTGAATTACCTAAATCTTCTAAGTCTTGCGCTGCGCCCTGTGCGTTTTCTCCGGTAGTTGATAGAATGGCGCCCATAGCCTCAACGCTGCCGGTTAACTCTTTTAATTTGTTCTGACTTCCTCCTGCTTCTTTATAAACTGCCTGAAAAGCGTTTTGAAGTGTTAATGATTTAGCCGCCCCGTCTCCAAGTACTTTAGTAGTTGCTTCAATTGCTGCTCTTATCTGGGTCATTGCCTGAGCAGTGGGAACACCTTGCTTCGTGAGTGAAGCTACTGCAGCTAAAACTTCTCTAAACTCAAAGCCTGAAGCTGCGGCCAGTGGTGCAACTTGAGATAAAGAGCTTGATAACTGTTCAAAATTGGTTTTTCCAAGTTTTACAGTTTGGAATAATGCATCCGCTACCGCTTCGGCTTCTGATGCTTCTAACTTAAATGCTTTTAACACGGTTGTTATTCCGTCCGCTGCTGTTTTAGTTGTTGTGACTCCTGCAGTGGCTGCTTTTGCCGAAACTTCAAGTAGCTTTAATCCTTCGGCACCATCATAACCGGCACTCACTATTTCATAATACGCCTTAGCAAGTTCAACCGGACCATCCGGGCTAATTTTACTTAGATTAAAAACCTTTGATGAGATGTCATCAAAATTATCCTGAGTCGCTTTTGAAATGGTTTCAACCTCTTTCATAGCCTTCTCAAAATCCTTTGCTAATTGAAATGAATCGTTTGCTATGGCAGTAAAGGCAGCGGTTGCACCAAGCAACAAGCCTGCAAATGGATTAATGCGGCTTACAGTGCTTGCTAAACCTCCTATAATTCCCTCAGCTTCTCTCGCTCCCTGTTTAAGCCCGTCGTTATTTATGCCACTGGCAAAAAACAAACTGTTACTCCCCCGTACTGCCATAACTGTAAACTATTTTAAAGAAGAGATTCCGATCTGAAGAACCTCATCATCTGTGTAATCGTCAATATTAGCCGCGAACATTAAGAACTTATTAAGCTCTTGGTCACCGGATTGAAGAGCGTTACTATTGACTAAGTTTTTAAACTCTTCTTTTCTTCGCTCAATTTTCTCAGAATTGCGTCTAAATTGTATCTGAGTGATTCGGTAAGCGACTAGGTCTTTTGCTATTTGTTTAATTTCTTCTTGTGCTGTCATAACTATTATTTTCTCATTCCGTTCATAACTCCTTGAACAAATTCTTTTTTGTCCTTCTCTGAGGTTTTGCTTTTCTCGGATTGCTCTAATCGTTTATCGATTGAATCCATTCGTCTGTTTAATCCTTTTACCGCTTCAAGGATTGCTTCTCCTGTTTCTTGGTTCATTTTTTTTGGTATCTAAGGTTATTGAATTGATTGTTTGTAGATTTTGATTTCCTCAGGCGTGGGCTCGTTTTTAGGCTTTTGCTCTTCCTTCTTTTTTGAAGATTCATCAAACTTCTTTTCAAGGGTTTCCATTCTTTCCTGCATCCCTTTCATAAGGTCCATCATTCCTGATAATACTTTTGTTGTGCTCATTATGCGCTTTTGTTTTTAGTTAATTTTTTCTTTTAAAAGAGTAATCATATAATCAGTAATACTCATTCCTTTACGTGCTGCAGCTACTTTGATTTTCTTTTTAAAAGCCGGCTTCACATTGAACGTGACACGCTTGTAATCTGTCTGGTTTAGTACTTGACTCATGGTTAATAATTTTGATCTATAACAAATAGATGAAATATGTAAGAAGTTACAGGCGATTTTAGACGTAGGTGTGCGTAGATGCCATACTTTTAAAGGGTTTTACTCCGTTAGGGGCTAGTATTGAAAATGAAAAAACCCTGTAAACATTAGATCCTAACATTTGACAGGGTTTTATTTGTACGGCATTTGTACTGTGAAGCATCAACCGCCCCAACTTAAACCTTTAACCGGCTTCGGTTTGCTTACTGTGAAGCCTATATTTTGTATCTCGAAAATCATTCTCATTATTAGCGCGTCAAGTATATCTGGTGAATGGCCAATCACTTCCTTAATTTTTGATTTTGGCAGCAACTGTATTTTGCCATCGTCATCTAGTTTATAGCTTTTCAAGCATTCAAGCTCTTTATAAAGTTTGGTTTTATCAATAAAGCAATTAATTTTAATCGTTCCGCTGTTAACCACTTTTGCAAACTCATAACCGCACTGGCTTTTAAGGTTTTTGTAGTTGACTTCCTGTCCTTCTTTTTTTATAGGCTTTGCTCCATTATTGAATGGAACAGCCCCGGCTAGATAACCTCTCAAGAAAGATCCTAAGCCGTCTGCATCATAAGTAATATTTGATCGTTTTACTTTGAATTCAAGAGCCTTATCCTTGAGAAACTTTTCAACGTCTGGAGCTTCGCATTTTTCAATTGTATTAAATTCAACTATTCGCCATCCATCCCAAACGATAACCACGAAATTATCTGAGCCGTGAAGAGCTATATCTGCAGTAATATACTTTTCACCAGGTTCCGCATGATCATTCGTGAATAAAGCTTGCATACTTCCGAAATCAATTAGCTGGTCATCCGATTCTTGTTGCTCAGCTAAATACAACTGTTTAAATATTTTAGGAGGTAAATCCTTTTGCGCCTGAATAATTTCGTCTTCAGAAAGAATACCCTCAGCCACGCCATCCCAAGCCGTTACTTTGAAATATGCATACTCCGGATCTGTTTTAGACTTATCCGCAATCTGGTGCATCCAGTTTGAAACTCCTCCAAAGTTCCCAATAAGCTTCATTTTACCCCGTGTGCTTGTTATGGTAGATCGCAACGCGTAAAAAGCCTCTACCCTTGCGCGTGGTGCCTCATCAAATACAATTGAATATACGTCCTCGCCAAAAAGGTTATCTGGCTTCTCAGCACTCTTAAAGTGAATAATTGCACCGTTAGGACACGTAATAGTTAGGTTACTTTCATTGATTTGATAAATACCTAATCTTCCTAATCTGGTTTTTAATCTGCTAAATGCGATTTTTGCCTGAGAATATACCGGAGCGACCCACCAATGATTAAAGCCGGGTTTATTCCAATCTTGGTGAGCTTGCTCATAAATCCACCAGATATGAGAGAATGTTTTCCCGACTTTAGTTGATGCCTCCGTAACTGTAAAGCGGCTATCATTGTACAAAAAGTTTTGTTGATAGGTTGTAAGCTTTGGCCTTTCGATTATTATATCCATTAGTCTTTGAAGCTTACCGTTATAGTTCCTTTCTGGCTGTTGTCAAGCTTATAGAAACCGTTATGCTTGTTGATCATTTCAAGAGCCGATTCCTTGTCAACAAAGCTGCATTCGATATAATCTTCTACAACTGTTTTATCTTGGGTTTTGATTGTTTTACGTTTATGCTTAAAGGATTTAATTAACTTTCTCACCTCAATTGGTAAGGATTTAACCTCATCGACTGAAAGGCCCAGCACAATGGTTATATCTGAATTAACCCACTGATCTAATTTTTGGATCACGTCCTGGTGTGTAAAATTGAGCTTTTCAAATACTCCGTCCTTCAACTTTTGTACGTAATCTAAAATGTTATCTTTCGTTAACAGTCGGGATGCTTGCTCTTTAGCACTTCTTTTAGCATAACCGGCACGAATAGCAGCTTGAGTCTGGTTCAAATCGATTACATACTCTTCGCAAAACCTTTTTTGCCTTGGGGTTAACTTCTTCATTCTCTAAATGTTTAAATCAAAACCATTCTTTGAGGCTTTGAAATTATCTCTGATGAAATACGGTTGGCTCTTCCAGTTTTTAATCTGCTCTGAATTCTTATTCAAATAGTTTTGAGCCTTTGCCGGTATTCCCTTTACTAAATGCCGTTGATCAATATTCCCCCCGGCTAAATAGCTTTTAAATTTTTCTCTTGGTAGTACAATTGAGTTTGATACACATTTGCACGACACGTGAAACCCTGTGAACTTGAAATCCTTTGAATAAGCTCCTACAAGAAAATCACAAATATCCCTCACCACGTGGGCCGCGCTTAGTTCTATTCTTTGACCCATTACAAACGGCATCGTTTTACGTCTTTCAAAGTCGTTAGTCCTGTATGCTATGTTTACTTCATTACGGCTAATCCTCAATGCGTTCTTATAACTGGAACGGTACACGCCCTGCCCCGGATTGTAATTCTTTGCTGGTGTACTCAACACCAGTTTCCCTTCTTCATTTCTCAACCTCCTGAATCTTCGCTCTGGCTCCTTCAGGTACTTCTTTAAATCCGTTGCCATATCTGCAGCGCTGCGTCCGTTTACTATTCCGCTTTCCAGTAACAGGTTAACAGCTTCCCTCGTTCCCTTGGTAACGCTAACTACTCGATCGCTCAGAAATGAACCACCAGCTTTTCTTTTGATGAATGACTTAGCGGCTCCGGCATTACTGGCAAGCATTGTTTCTACTTGCTCAGAAGGCACACCCATATCTTTGATGTAGTCCTTAATGAAATCATCTGAACAGGCGTTAGATAAAGAGAAACTGGTTTCAATCTGTTCTTGAACCAGCCTCTCCAAATCATCATTAAACCTAATCAACGCATTATCAAAGGCTCGTTTTCGAGTATCGGTCATCCTGCCATTATAATTTCTAAATATTGTACCAAACTCCCGGGTGTATTCTGCATACAGTCTATCTAAATGCCATTCCTGCGCACCTATCAAACTGAATAGTTTTCTTTCACAGGGATTTGGCTTACTCATCCTCTAGGATTAAAGAGCGTGAAGATCTTTGCGCATTTTCTTTCTGGATCTGCTCAATTTCTGTTTTTGCATCTTTGGTATATGGACTTCTTGAAATTAAAGTCTCTTGGCTGTTTACTGGATAACCTCCACTAGCATCCACTAAAGCTTTGATTTCTTCCGCTATATCTCTAGGGATTGAAAGGTTGAATTCAATATCAAATTCTAAGTTATCTTCATCTATATCTAAGCCGTTTTTAACAACACTGATAATTCTCTCTATAACTGTTCGGTATTGTCCTTGTTTTGACTTCGCTTTGTTTATGGCATCCTGAAGCATTAATTCAAGAGCCCGGCCAGATATTGTTCCGATTCCCTTTACGTTGTCAAAACTTAGATCAGGAGTTTGTGAAATATTGAAAATGAATTCTTTCAAATAGTCCATTTCTAATTTGATTGATTCAACACCGGTGTCACGCTGTAAAAATTCTGCTTCTGCCTCAACGATTTGCCCGTTCTTCTCAGCTATTCCTAGAAGTATAGATTTACCATCGTCTGAAATATCAATCAACCCCTCGTCTTTACCTTCTTTATTTTTGATAGTTGAGCCTTTGAGTTTTAGAATAGGAAAGGCGAAGTAGTTGTTTGAGCCGGCTAATTTGCTGATAAGCATTTCTACGCGATCAATTAATTCTTTAGTGTCATACCATTCTGGCTGTGGCTGCTCGTGAAAAACAACCGGGATAACTCCAAAATCGTGGGTGTCACTACCTAAATATTTTAAATCTGAAGAACCCGGTCCGCTGTACTTATGAATATACTCATCTGTGAATATCCAAAGGTGACTAACCTCATCTATTACAAACTCCCAATAAAAAGCTACTAAGTCTCCGTAAACATCATACTCAGGAGTATATTTTCCGTTGTCGGAATTGTACATTCTGGCTTTAATATCTTTATCTGGCCCCACTTCGGAAAATATAAATACTGCCATTGTCTCAGACATAACCACTTTAGCAAATTCAAGAAGCTTATTATTCAGCCTGTTCTTTTTAATAGCCTGCAGAATCCTTTGTCCGTTTTCGTTGTCTGGATCATTCGCTGTTATACTTACCGGCTCAGCTAATAAAAAACTTGCGGCTGTTTCTACAATCTTTTTTTGTAGGTTGATAACAAGTCGCTCAGCTTCGATAGTCTTTAGATTGTTCTGGTAGTTCTCGCGGTAACCTACCTGCAGTTTCCTAATTTTACGGTCTCCCCGGTATTCTTTGACATAAGGCATCACATCTCTAGAGTTAGCTTCTAGGAATTTAATAACTTGTTCTTTACTGGTGTGATCTATTTGATTTGTCTCCATAGTTTTTTACTTTAAACGTTCTTGACGGTCCTTTGCGGCTTGAGCCCTTTTCTGTTCTCTAGATCCAAATTCTTTAAGCCTTTGTTTATAGATTATATCTTGCTCAATTGCAGATTTGATTGAGTGCGGTTTTAAATTGTATTGTCCGTCGTTAGCGTGAAAGAAATACTCTGCTATAGAATTCACATTCATAGTACCTCTGTATCCAACTGCTTCCAGTTCGGCTTGTAATTCTTTGAAACCGTCCATAAATTTATTGGCTGCATCGTAAATTTTGTTTTCTTGATCTGTCGCCAGATAAACCTTGCAATGCTGCTCAATAAATTTCGCCTCCGTTTCTTCAGTTATCATAAAACTCCCGCCGACATAGTCAATCATTTCCAGTTTAAGAAATGGCGTGTTGTCATTAAAACCTCTGTAATAATTCCGGAAAGAAATTACATTTTGAACATCGTCCTTAAATTTTTGAAATATTTCATTGCTACCTTTTATTAGGTTTGCTTTAATAAGGCTTGAGGTTATACCAGCCTTTTTGATTTGAGATTCCATATTTCTCAAATACTTTTGCTCCATATTTCTCAAGCCCCCTTTTTTAATCTCTTGAAAAACCTTACCTGAGAAAGATCCCATCTCAAGAGCCTCATATCCCGTTAGCATATTTACTAACAGAGGTTTTATTCTTTTCAGGTCTTTACGAATGTTTTCAACACCCTTGTTATCCTGATGAATTAATTTTTTTGCCTTCATACTTCTGTTTTTAACAGGGATATCTAAACCCCTTTGTTTAATTATTGATTTTAATTTTGCTGATAATCTGCTCAACGTTTTTGTATTCTGTAAATAAGCGCTCAAGGCTTATTTCTTTACAGGCAACCACTACTTTATTAGATGGCTTGCCGTCTTTCTTTAATTCATACAAGGCCTTCTCAATTTTATTTAAGGCTGCTTTTTGGCGTTTTACTAATCGTCGTTCAGCCATTTCTTTGACCTTATTTTTGATATTAATATCCTTTGGCATTATCCCGTATTCATCAAGAAAATCATAGAGATATAAGCGACCAGGCTCAATGGAATTAGTTTCAATAAATTGAGCATGTGCTTCTCTAAGACCATTAAGTATTAAATCCATTTTTTGGTCTTCGGTGAGTTCGTCCGTTTTGCAAGAGTTGTCTTTAAAAAGTGGGATATTGTTATCGTGACGAATCTTCAAGAGCCATTTCTTGTACTGATCTAAAACCTTCGATACATATTCCGCATTAAAGAGTTGGAAATGTTTCACGCGCTCTCCATAAACTCCATATCGCTCTAGCTTAAATGCGTAGTCGATTTCCTCAATAGACAAGCTTTTAAAACGTGCTAATATCATTTCTTTTATATCCTGCTTATTGATATTGCTTATAGGATCTTTGAGTCCTATGAGATTTGCTGCTTTTACAAACACCATTGCTAAATTGGGTCCTATCTGATCCGGTGGTATATTTTTGATTTTATCAAATTCAACCACATTCCGAGCAAAAGCAATCTCTGTTAAATTACCAGCCTTCGCTATTCTGTCTGATAGTTTGTGCTGACTGACGGTTAATTGTTGGCTCTGCGCTTCCATGTCGTTTATTATTTAAGGGCTGATTAGCTTGCGCTACTAGTGTTGATATTTTTTTTCTAAGTGTTTTTGTTGAAAGAATATTAGTTTTCCAAAATTCCCCGGCTGGTGAGTTGAGAAATTTATACGCCATGGTAACTTGGTCTTTATTTACCTCATCTCTCTGAAACATCAACCTAATCGGATCTACATAATTTTTATATGTAGCTTTTCGCTGATCCTTTGTTGTGGAATTTTTTTCTTCTAAATTTTTAATGAATAATTGCTGAAAAGATTTAGCTATCTGAAAATATTTTTTTTCTGAATCCTCGACGTCTGAAATGTTAATTTCAGATAGAAGATTATTTCTTATATTCTTAATTTCTTTATCTTCTTTACTTCTTATAGTGTTGTTGGGTTGCGTGTTATTTTGATGTTGTTCACGTGTTGGGTTGCGTGTTGGTTTGGTTGTTGATTCTTCTTCGTTCGGTTGGTAATCGTCATATTTTACAAGGGTTACCACCGTAAATTTGTTTGTTGAGTAGGTTGTTATTTCGCCTGTTGATTTGAGTTTGCTTATAGCTGTTCTGAATTGTTGCTTAGAAATGCCTATTTTTTTAGGAGTTTCTGAGGTTCCTGTAATGCATTGACCTCTTTGAATTGGGTACTTCTTATACTCTGTGTATTCCCAGTTTGCAGTTAGAAGCAGGTGCATAAATGTTAATCTAACTGGCACATCATTATACCATTCCCACTCTAAAAGCTTCCTGTGCATCTTTATCCATCCTATCGCCATACTATTTACCTATAAAGATCTTTGATGTCTGATTTGCTTGAGTAGTGACTTAGCTCAAGCTCAAGAATTTCCTTTGCGCTCTGTATTCTTGTGATTTTTTCTGAGAGTAACTGTATTGCGTAAGACTGAAGTTTTATAGCTACATCACTTCTAAGTCTAAAACCTATTGCAACAACTTCATTAAGAGTGAACAATTCCTGAACCCTCACTTTACCATCTTTAGCAATATGGCGAGATTTCGCCGGGTTGATTAGCCCGTCTTGTTTAAGATTTCTAATGTTATCCGCTAAAGTCTTTCTAGGTACTTGATATAATTCACTCATCTGACTCCTACTTGCGAAACGCTTAGTGCTGTCAACAATTCCAAAATCTTTGAATATTGACAATTCGCTATCTTTAAAATGAGTAGCGCAAATAGATTTGTCGCCATGTGCTTTAATATTGCTCATGACCTACTTGTTAAGTTTGATTAATGTTTGAAGAAGTTCACTTCGTTTATAATACCTGCGATTAGAAATACCATAGGCTGTGACTATTCCTTTATTAGTCCAAGTCCAAAGGGTTGAAGAGTTTATTTTTAAAAATTTACAAGCCTCATCCCGAGTAAGAAGCTCTTCCGGTTCATTAGGAATAGATAATGCCTGCTTAATGTGATCAATCAGTTTTTCATCCCGATGATTTAAAACCTCGAGTAACTGATCAGTTGTGAGAAGATTTACTGTTCCTGACATTGCGCTTAGATGTTTAATTTCTATAGCGCAAATTTGAGGGTGTCAAGAATATAATTTAGAAACGTTATCGTGCTGAAATGTGCTGAAAACGTGTTGAAATGTGTTTTTAGACTATTTCATTTTTAATACGCTCGTATAGGCTTTGGATTTTATTACCACTACCGCTATGTCTAGAATCTATTCTATCAATAGAAATATTATAAAGCTCTGTATTGACCAGCTCAACAAACCTCGTGTTTGAACATAATATCTGATTTGGCTTATCCTCTTTCATGATCCAATAAATCCTACTGTAATTTGCGAGTTTGCTCTTTTTATCCTTATGAATTTCGTGTAGTTCTTTGAAAATCCAGTAGGCCTTATCATCTAAAAAAACATCCTTATGAGGATTTTCAACGTATGATGCATTTCGCCTTATGAATTTTAGATATTCATTTGCTATAAAAGTCACCTTTGCGTCAATATTTGCCTTTCCTGCTGATTTTTTGTGTAGCTCAAGAAGTGCTTCAATTCTAGGAGTTAGCACCTCTTTCCGGTAATGCTCATTTTCTTTTTGAGTATTATTGAGTTTGCTATCTTTAAAATGGTTTTTATATAGTTTGTGGAAGTCCGCTGTTGTTTCGGCTAGTCTAGTCTGATTCTTTAAAATATATTTTTCCTTTTTGACTACGTCAAATCTTTCACCTTTTTGATTTATGTAGTAGATCTGTCCGTCTGACTCAAACTTCTCCGGCTCTGGATTTTCGGTATAAAAAGTATCATAGAACCCCTCTCCTTTTTCATTATAATACAACTCACCACAGTATTTATCTTCAATAGGAATGCTTAAAAACTGCTTTAAAGCACCCCTATCCATTACTTTTTTACTTAGATCATTCCAAATATCTGACATACTATCTCAATTATTGGTTAACAAGCTTATTGAGTTCCTCCAGATCCTTTAAGGAATTAATCCGGTACACTTTGCCCTGAAACTCTACGAACCCGTTTAGAACTCCCTCAGCACCCCCTACCGGCTTTGTAGAATGGAATAGCTGACGAATATCAACATCTAATACCTCAGCGATTTGTTGTAGCAAATTTGGGCGGGGGAAAGATTCACCATTTACAATATTATAAATTGAGACTGGACTAACCTCTAAAGCTTTTGCTAGATCACGGGCGTTTATAGATTGCTCGTTTAATAATTCTTTAATTCTTAATATCTGCATCGTTTTTTATTGTTTAGCACAAATGTATATTAATTAATTAAAACTTTACAAAATATTTGTTATTTATAAAGTATTGCTTTACGTTTGTCTCAATAATATTAAGTATCACTTTACACTTATAACTATGAAAACGATTTTTAAATTCGAGAATGCAACCGTAAGCCACATTATTCACAAAGAAATGGAGACGCTTTTAAAACTTCAAGAGGAAACAGATTATATGCTTAAAGCCTATGAAAAATATTCTTCCAAACCTAAAAAGCAGCAATTAGTTAAGTTGAATGTTCCAGAAGGACTGGCTATCGATCTTATATACGGTGCGTTGATTCTGTTTGAAAAAGAAACTTTTATTGATGTATCTATGCTTGAATTCTTAGAAAAAACCTTTGACACATTTTCATCTAAAATATATAACACGGATGAGCCAAAACAGGTAATTGATAATATGTATGATAGCGTATTTCAAAGCCTTCCAGACTTAAAAGAGAACAAACCACATTACCTCAATCAATTCTACGAAGCTTGCGCATACCTTCATAAATTGAGCGATATCACATATTTTCTAACTGGTGACTTTAATTTCAATATCCCGTACGACTTATTAATTGTGCTCTCAGACATAGAAGCCTCTACTATTCTTTTAAATCATTTGAGCACCCCTAAGTCTTATAGCACGGAGTTTGATAAAACTTTTTATAAATGGACTGAAATACTAGAAGAAGAAACAAAAGGCGAAGTTATTCAAAAGCGATTTAAGGAAGAGCTAAACGCCCACGTTGAAAAACTGATGCCGGCTGCAGTATGAAAAGTGTAAATATTATTATACTGAATGTAATAGAAAATACGCGTAAAGAATT
Organism: Leeuwenhoekiella aestuarii; assembly: GCF_004104055.1. Taxonomy (GTDB): domain Bacteria; phylum Bacteroidota; class Bacteroidia; order Flavobacteriales; family Flavobacteriaceae; genus Leeuwenhoekiella; species Leeuwenhoekiella aestuarii. Next base: position 98,047 of record NZ_QOVJ01000001.1, read on the forward strand.
CTTTAGTAAATTTGGCAAAGATCCGGAAGAGGAAAAAAAGCTTTTTATAAATTGGTACGTCCAAAACAATGAAGCTCCGCTCCGGGTCCTTATTAATGATTTATCAGATTACTATCTGCATATTTCAGAGCGTCAAATTTTACGATATCTAAATGAATAGAGACAAGAACTTTGTAAAAAAGCGTATCAAAAGAATAGGCCTGTTTTTTGAAATTAAAAAGGCTCAAGGATTAACTTCAAAGGTTGCCATTATTGAAATAGCTCAAGCTTTAAGTGTATCCCGTAGCGTAGTAGTTAAGGACCTGGGGAAATACAATAAAAGTCTGAAAAATGAAGAGTAGATCAATTTACCGTACATAAACCGTACAGTTTTAAAAATAAAAAACCGTAACACCTTAATTATATACGTGTTACGGTTTTTACATGTGACCCCGGAGGGATTCAAACCCCCAACCCTCAGAGCCGAAATCTGATGCGCTATTCAGTTGCGCCACGGAGCCCTTTTCAGTTTTACAACAGGACTGAAAACCTGTCTATTTTGCTTAAAGCTAAGCTAATTTCTTTTTAACTATTGTAGAAATGGTTTTACCATCTGCTTTACCTGCTAGTTCGCCAGAGGCCATTCCCATCACTTTCCCCATATCTTGCATTCCGCTTGCGCCGGTCTTTTCGATAATGGCAACTACAACTTTTTCTATCTCTTCTTCACTAAGTTGCTCTGGCAAAAATTGCTCTATTACAGACGCCTGAGCCAACTCTTCCTCAGCCATTTCTTCACGACCTTGCTCCTGATAAATTACAGCGCTATCTTTGCGTTGCTTTACCAATTTCTGAAGCAATTTTATCTCATCATCTTCAGACAACTCTGCTGCAGCTCCACTTTCGGTTTGAGCAGTCAAAATAGCAGATTTTACTGCTCGTAAAGATGCTAAGGCATTTTGATCTTTTGCCTTCATTGCAGCTTTCATAGCTATCATAACCTCTGTCTGTAAACTCATGACCTCATTGATTTTTTCGGAGAGCGAATATAGCCAAAATAAGCTTTTAACACCACATATTTAATCAAAATAAAAGCTCAGAATTTTTTATAACAAATCTAAATCTATCCAAAAAAAAGAAAGGCCGATAGTTCTCACCACCGGCCTTTCTACGTCTGATTTTTACTAACTAATCGACATTATCATGTAAGAATGAATTGTTTCTACGCAATTGTATCTCATCATTTTCATCTGTACTCAATGAAGTGCGAGAGATATTACCCTTCGCATTTGGATTTTCATCTAGATTTACTCCCATACGTTTATAAGCAGGCTGCTTTTCTATCTCGTCTATACGCGACTGATTGTTATGAAATTTGTAGTTAAACTCCTTCATCATACGTCTGCGCTCTGCCGCACGTTCTGTAAGCAATTGAGAAATTGGCGTATTCATAGGATTCTCATCCTCTTCACTGACTCCTGTTTCTTCCTTTTTAACGGGTTCTACAACCTTATGCTCAAAAGCAATTTCTTCTTCTTTCACTTTAGGTTGAGGTTGTGCTTTCTGTGCTGGTTTAGCAGTATTTAAATGATCTTCCATTTCCATGTAATCATCCAGACTGTAACGCTTTTCTCCTTTTTCATTCACTTCGGTAATCGAAACAATTTCTACAGGATTATTCACCTCTATCTCGTTGATATCATCATCTAAACTGTAAACGACTTCTTCCTCTTCAGATTTTTCAATTGGTTTCTTATGCTGAAACTCTTTCTTTTCTGACTTTTCTGGGGTTGAATCATTTAAGGGAAGATCAAAAGACAATGTAAATTGTTCTTCTTCCTCCTGATCAAAAAGATTTATTTGTGGCTCATCTGCAGGATCTTCTACACTTACAATTTTGAAGTCATCTTCATCTACATAAGTGTCTTCTACCTCTTCATAGCTGGTATAATCAAGAACTTCCTCATAAACCACCTGAAGATTTCTAATGAGATCTGTAGTAGGTATAAGATTCATCTGATTTTTTTTCACTTCAGCTTGCGGCTTTTTTGCTTCAGGCTTCGGTTTATTTACCATCAGATCCATAGGATCATCACTATCATCTAGTGTATGTACAATAGGTTTAACTTCCGGTTCAGACTCCTCTTTTTTTGGAGCAGTGTCAAAATTCAATTTTCCACCAGTACTTTTGGGAGAAAGATCGTGTTGCGCACGTTGCTCGTCTTCAAGTGTATGGATAATCTTTTTTGTTTCGGTATTAACGATCTCATTTTGCTGCTCTACATTAAAACCCGTAGCAATAATGGTTACCGAGATCGCATCGCCTAAGCTTTCTTCTTCACCTACACCCATAATGATGTTAGCACTGTGACCGGCTTCATCTTGGATGTGATCGTTGATCTCTCCTATTTCATCAATTGTAATTTCTTCGGTTCCCGAAACGATAAGCAACAATACGTTTTTGGCTCCTGTAATTTTATTATCATTCAATAATGGAGAGTCTAATGCTTTTCTAATGGCATCCTGAGCACGACTGCCACCGCTTGCATTAGCACTACCCATAATTGCAGTACCACTATTACTTAAAACTGTTTTTGCATCTCTAAGGTCAATGTTTTGTGTATAGTGATGTGTTATAACTTCTGCAATACCTCTAGATGCAGTTGCAAGTACTTCATCTGCTTTGCTAAAACCTGCTTTAAAACCAAGATTACCATATACTTCACGTAGTTTATTGTTGTTTATAACAATAAGAGAATCTACATGAGAACGCAATCTTTCTACACCAAGCTGAGCCTGCTCGTTACGCATCTTACCTTCAAACTGAAACGGGATTGTCACAATACCTACGGTAAGCACATCCATCTCTTTTGACATTTTAGCAATCACAGGTGCAGCTCCCGTACCGGTACCTCCACCCATCCCGGCAGTAATAAAAACCATTTTAGTGTTGGTGCCCAACATCTGTTTGATGTCTTCTGAGCTTTCTATAGCAGCCTTTTCTCCCACTTCTGGGTTTGCTCCTGCTCCTAGTCCTTCTGTCAGGCTCACACCCAACTGAATACGTATAGGTACAGGACTGTTTTCTAATGCTTGTGAATCTGTATTGCAGACCACAAAGTCTACACCTTTAATCCCTTGGCTAAACATATGATTGATGGCATTGCTACCACCACCGCCTACGCCAATTACCTTAATTACGTTGCTCTGATTTTTTGGTAAATCAAACGAGATGTTTTCAAAATCTGTGTTGCTCATAATATTTCGTTTTACCGGTTTTTGCTATTGGTTTTCTTTTTCAATTTCAGAGATAAAAATCAGATCTTCATCTCGTCGGTTCTTTTTTTTTTAATCTATTCTGCGTTGTCTAAAAAGTCTTTAAACTTTTCTGCCCAAGTATCAAAAATGCTTTTACGCACTTTTTTCTCTTTAGGCTGCTCGGTTTCCTGCTCATCATCAGAAGTTATCTCTGGTTCTGGTGCAGGTTCTTCTTCTACAATTGCCGTGTCTTGCTGCGCTTCTGGCTCATCTGGACGGTGCTCGAGACTATTCATCACGAGACCTACTGCAGTCGCGTAAAGCGGACTCGTAGTTTCTGAATCACTGTCTCCTGCTAAATGCTCATTAGGATATCCTATACGCGTATCCATACCTGTTATGTATTCTACAAGTTGCTTAAGGTGTTTCAATTGTGACCCACCTCCCGTTAGCACAATCCCGGCAATTAATTTCTTTTTCTGCTCCTCATGACCATAATTTTTGATCTCGAGATAAACCTGTTCTACAATCTCAACGACCCGTGCGTGAATGATTTTTGAAAGGTTTTTTAAGGTTATTTCTTTAGGCTCTCTACCGCGTAATCCCGGGATTGAAACAATTTCATTATCCTTGTTTTCTCCAGGCCAGGCAGAACCGAATTTTATTTTAAGCAGTTCAGCTTGCTTTTCGATAATACTGCAACCTTCTTTGATATCTTCAGTAATCACATTACCTCCAAATGGGATCACAGCTGTATGTCTAATGATTCCATCTTTAAAAATAGCGAGATCTGTAGTCCCCCCTCCAATATCAATCAAAGCAACACCCGCCTCTTTTTCTTCCTGACTTAAAACGGCATTAGCAGAAGCTAAAGGTTCTAAGGTTATCTTATCAAGATTAAGACCTGCGCTTTTTACACAACGACCTATATTTCTAATACTGCTCACCTGCCCTACCACTACGTGGAAATTCGCTTCAAGACGGCCACCATACATCCCGATAGGCTGTGTGATTTCGGCTTGACCATCTACTTTATACTCCTGTGGAAGTACGTGTATAATCTCTTCACCCGGAAGCATCACCAGTTTATGAACCTGATTACAAAGCATATCTATGTCTTTAGGACCTATAACCTGATCTGCATCTGCCCGTGTGATGTAATCGCTATGTTGCAAACTGCGTATGTGCTGACCAGCAATACCTACAACAACATCTTCAATCTTCATTCCCGAAACACTTTCTGCTTCTTGCACCGCCTGCTGTATAGACTGTATGGTTTGGGTAATATTATTTACCACCCCCCTGTGCACACCAAGACTTTTAGATTTTCCGATACCCAGAATCTCTAATTTATGGTACTCGTTGTAGCGCCCTATCATGGCAACAATTTTGGTTGTACCAATGTCAAGTCCTACTGCTATGTCTTTCTGCTCCATAACTTAAATTTTTGTCCCTACAACCTGACCATCAAATCGTAAATCAACGATTTTGTATGCCGAGAGACTATTGTCTTTAATCGCTTTCTGGTAGAAGGCTTTGTAGTTTGCAAACTTGCTTTGCAGATCTTTAACCTTACCTAATTTGATTTTATAGTTTAAAACCCGTGGAGTTAAACTGTAATCACCAGTTCTATTTCTAGAAATCCCCACCACTTGTTTTGCAAGCAACGGGTCTTGTTGTATATAATTTAAAAGTGGGTATACCTCATCAATCTGGTCGTTCTGCAAACCATCTATAATAGGCACCCGTGCTGAATAATTAGAAGACAAAGGCATTGCAGCTCCCTGCTCATCTATATAAAAAGGTTTTTGAGCCTGTACCCGCGCAAGAGGTTTTCTTTGTTTTACTGTTACTCCTACGACTCCATCTAGCGTGAGGTAAACATCTGCATCAGCGATCATCGCATGGGAATCTAACAGCTCTTCAAGCTTATTCAAATCTAGAATTTCTTTAACCTGTCCCTCGAGGGCTTTCTCATTTTGTATCAACAATTTATCAACCGTTTCAGCGGTTATAAAAAGGTTGGCACCCGCCTCAAAATGCACGGATACATCTTTTACAGTTCGTTGTGCATTACGCCGATGCGAAAAAGCAACCAAAAGCAAAGTCACTAAGACTAAACCAATCATTCTTATGTAAAACCAATTAATCTTCATCGCTTCAGATTTTTGGTTATTTTTAAAATCTCTTCTCCAATATCTCCTGCACCCATCATCACTTTTATGCTCGCCTTTGAAGCCTCCATTTTTTCTTGCAATACTGCTTTCGTCACGACTTCTTTTCGCGTAAGAGGAATCAAGCCCAACAACTTTTGAGACGTTATCCCATCAATAGGTTCTTCTCTAGCTGGATAAATATCGAGTAACAACAACTCATCAAACTGCGCTAAACTCGCTGCAAAATCCTGCATAAAATCTCGTGTCCTGCTATACAAATGGGGCTGAAAAACAGCTAACACTCGCTTGTTAGGATACATCTCACGCACCGCACTATGCACCGCATCAATCTCTGTGGGATGGTGCGCATAATCATCAATTAAAACCTCGTCGTCTGTCTTAATTCTATAGGTAAATCTGCGATTAACACCCTTAAATGCGAATAGTGCTTTGGCAAGCTTATCGGCAGGGCAGCCGTACTGTAAAGCCATTGCCAAAGCCGTAATCGCATTAGACAAATTATGTCTACCTGGCAGGTTAAGCACTAAATCTTTAAGCAGCCCATCAGGATGTTTTAAATCAAAATGATAAGCGCCATTTCCTATTTTTATATTTAAAGCTGCATACACAGCCTCATCTTCTAAGCCTATTGTTATTCCATCTAGCGGTAAACCGTTTTTTACAAACAGCACTCCGTCTTCTTGTACTTGAGCCGCAAAATCCCGGAAACTTTGTTGTAAAGCTTCGGCATCTCCATAAATATCCAAGTGATCAGCATCCATGGAAGTGATCGCTGCTATATTAGGAAACAGCTGCATAAAGGAGCGATCAAACTCATCTGCTTCAACCACTACAATCTCTTCTCCTTGCTGAATCAAATTACTCTGGTAATTCTCTGCAATACCGCCTAAAAATGCAGTAACCGGTAAATCACACGAAGCCATAAGGTGTCCCAGCATGGCACTCGTTGTTGTCTTACCGTGAGTCCCGGCAACAGCCAAACAGTATTTCTGCTGCGTTAACCAACCCAAAACCTCTGCGCGCTTTTTAACCAAAAAACCTTCGGCTAAATAATACTGATATGCACTGTGATTTTTAGGCACTGCCGGCGTATAAACCACCAGTGTATTTTCTTTATTTTTATATGTTGAAGGAACATCTTCAATTGAATCCCGGAACGAAATATCAATTCCTAAATCAGTTAAACCTTCAGTAATCGTTGAAGCTGTTTTATCATAACCCGAAACCTGCTTGCCTGCCGCGTAAAAATACCGCGCCAGTGCACTCATCCCAATACCGCCAATGCCGATAAAGTATATATGTGATATGTTGTTTAGGTTATTCAAGGTATTACTTCAATAATTTTTCTACTTCGTTCACAATTTGTTGCGTTGCCTGAGGTAATGCTATTTTTTTAAAATTGGTTCCTAAAATTGCTTGCCGCTCTTCATCTTCAACCAACTCTTTAAAGATCTCCTCAAACCGGTTTTCTAATTCCTTTTCTTTTAAAAGTATCGCCGCATCTTTTTCTACGATAGCTTCTGCATTTTTGGTCTGATGATCTTCAGCTACATTAGGAGACGGAATAAAAATCACCGGCTTTCCTACTAATGCTAATTCAGATACAGAACCTGCACCTGCTCTGCTTATTATAATATCTGCAGCAGCATAGGCTAAATTCATCGTATCTATATACGGTAAGACCTGTACGTTTTCGGTTTTACTGTGCGTTTTGTATTCCTCAAAATACAATTGACCACTTTGCCAGATAACCTGTACGTTTTGATCTAAGATAAATTGTAATTCGTGGTCTATTAATTTATTTATCGCACGTGCCCCAAGACTTCCTCCCAGAATCAAAAGTGTTTTCTTTTGAGGCTTTAAACCATATTTAGTCAAGGCTTCTTCCCGGTTCTGATCAATAAAAATCAAATCCTGTCGCACGGGATTTCCGGTTTTTATAATTTTTTCCTGCGGAAAGAATTGTTGCATCCCATCGTAAGCCACACAAATCTTTTGCACTTTTTTAGCCAACAGTTTATTGGTTATTCCTGCAAAACTATTCTGCTCCTGAATCAATGCCGGTACGTTATAACGGGTCGCCATTTCCAATAAAGGCCCGCTTGCAAAACCACCAGTTCCTATAACAACGTCAGGTTTAAAACGACGAATGATCGTAGCCGATTTAAACAGGCTGCTTATCAACTTAAACGGAAACATCAGATTTGACCACGTCAACTTTCGTTGAATACCGGCTATCCAAAGCCCTTCAATTTTATAACCCGCTTTAGGAACTTTCTCCATCTCCATACGATCTTGCGAACCCACAAAAAGAAATTCCGCTTTCGGAAATTTTTCTTTGAGTGCATCTGCAATCGCAATCGCGGGGTAAATATGTCCCCCGGTTCCGCCGCCTGATAGTATGAATTTGTAATTCTTCAAATTGCCTTATATAAATTCTATTAAATCGCTTCGCTTAAAATATCAAGCGGGTTCATCTCTTCTTCCTCCTTCGCTTTTACTTCTTCTCGTTTGACACTTACGCTCAACACAATTCCTATCGCCAAACATGTCATCCAGATTGAAGTCCCCCCACTACTTACCAATGGTAAGGTTTGTCCTGTCACCGGAAATAGCTCTACAGCAACAGCCATATTGATCAATGCCTGAAAAATGATGGGCAACCCAACACCGATGGCTGCCAACTTTCCGAAAACAGTAGTTGCTTTATTAGCGACAACGAGTATTCTAAACAATAAAAGCAAGTACATCAATAACAACATCAGCCCGCCTATCAATCCCCATTCTTCAACAATGATTGCATAAATAAAATCTGAAGATGACTGTGGCAAGAAGTTTTTCTGAACACTTTTACCGGGACCCAATCCTGTTAAACCTCCTGTAGCAATTGCTATTTTTGCTTTTTCGATCTGATAATCACCTTCACTGTCCTCGTCATCCGCAAAACTATCTATACGACTCATCCAGGTATCCACACGGTTTGGAAACACTCCCGGAAATGCTTTTGCTGCGAGCACAAACAGCGTGAGCGCCAGTAGACCGGTCGCAACGATAATCCCTATATATTTTAATGGATAACCTCCCATAAAAACCAGTGTCAAAACCATTACAAAAATGATCGCAGTGGTTGAAAAGTTGGCAGGAAGTATCAAGCCCAAAATCAAAGCTACAGGCACCCAAAGCGGAAGAATACTTTCTTTAAAGGTTATCGTTTTATCTTTAATTTTTGTCAGATAGCGCGCGATATAAATCATCAACACTACAGAAGCTAACGTAGAGGTCTGAAACGTGATTCCCACAAACGGAACTTTGATCCATCTACTCGCGTTGGCACCATCAATAGTTGTCCCTTGCGCCATTGTGATTAAAAGCAAAATGAACACAATAGGGATTCCTATTATAGATAAGCCTTTAAAATAATGTGAAGGCACTTTATGCACCCCATAAATGATTGCAAAACCTAATACCAAATGCATAAAATGGCGTACCAAAAAAGGAAGCGTATCCCCATTTCCATATAAGTAGGCAAGATTACTACTCGCACTAAAAACCGGCAAAAACGAGAACAAAGCTAAAAAGGCAGTAATCGCCCAGATCGCCCGATCTCCTTTTAATGTGGTAAATATGTTTTTGGTCTTACTCAACTAATTGATCTTTATAAATTGCGAACTGCTTCTTTAAACTGACGGCCACGATCTTCATAATTTTCAAAAAGATCAAAACTCGCACAGGCTGGTGACAACAAAACATTATCTCCCTTTCCCGTAAGTTTGTAGGCGATTTTAACCGCTTCAGACATAGATTGTGTTTCAACTATGGTCTCTACCATTCCTGAAAAATGATGCATCAACTTTGCGTTATCTACACCCAGACAAATGATCGCTTTTACTTTTTCATTTACTAAGGGAAACAAGTCTTTATAGTCATTTCCTTTATCAACACCACCTACAATCCAAACTGTAGGAGCGTTCATACTATCTAGCGCATAAAAAGTTGCGTTTACATTTGTGGCCTTAGAATCGTTGATATAAGACACATTATTGATCTTCAAGACCTGCTCTAGGCGGTGTTCAACACCCTGAAAGCCTTCTAAAGATTCTCTAATCGTCGTCTTACGAATACTAAGCAACTTAGAAGCTGTTGAAGCTGCCATCGCATTCTTAGTGTTGTGAACCCCTTTAATCGCCAAATTTTTTGTTGACATCGTCATCGTTGTATCGTCAGTTATTATATTAATTTCTTCTTGAGCGTAATACGCTCCTTTTTTTAGTTTTTGTGAAATTGAAAAAGGCATCAATTGTGACCGCACCGGATGCTGCTCTAACCACTCTGTAATCACAGCATCGTCTGCATCATAAATGAGGTAATCATCTTCGGTTTGATTTTCCGCTATGCGGAATTTAGACCGAATGTAATTCTCAAATTTGTACTCGTAGCGATCTAAGTGATCTGGCGTAATATTGGTTAGAATCGCGATATTCGGCGCAAAACGCTCTATACCATCTAACTGAAAACTACTAATCTCTAACGCATAGTAATCCTGATCATCTACCGCTACCCATTTTGCAAAACTGTCACCTATATTACCTGCAGCTACGCTTTTTAAACCCGCTTGCTTCAGCATATGCGCCACCAGCATTGTAGTCGTTGTTTTACCATTACTACCGGTAATCCCAACGAGTATAGCTTTTGTATATCGCGCTGCAAATTCAATCTCAGAAATCACAGAAACTCCCGCTTCTACCAACTTTTTTATGAGCGGTGCTTTATCAGGAATCCCCGGACTTTTCATCACAAGATCTGCATTGAGAATTTTAGCTTCGGTATGACCGCCATCTTCCCATTCAATTTCATAATCCTTAAGAACGTCGAGGTATTTTGGTTTTATCTTCCCGAAATCAGAAACAAAAACTTCAAATCCCTGCTTTTTACCTAAAATCGCGGTTCCTATTCCGCTCTCTCCACCACCCAAAATCACCAGCCGCTTCATCTATCTAACTTTTAGAGTGACAATAGTGATGATAGCCAGTAGAATACCTACAATCCAAAATCGGGTTACGATCTTACTTTCGTGAATCCCCTTTTTCTGATAGTGGTGATGTAAGGGCGACATTAAAAAAATACGTCTGCCTTCACCGCTTTTTGCTTTTGTATACTTAAACCAACTCACCTGCAGCATTACCGAAAGGGTTTCCATAAAGAAGATCCCGCAGAGAATAGGTATCAGTAATTCTTTACGAATTGCAATTGCGATTACCGCGATAATTCCCCCAATAGTCAAACTCCCCGTATCACCCATAAATATTTGCGCCGGATAGGTGTTGTACCACAAGAAACCTACAAGCGCTCCAACAAATGCAGTAATAAATATTACCATCTCACCAGATCTTGGGATGTACATAACATCGAGGTAATCACTAAAAATGATATTACCCGATACCCAGGCAAAAATCCCAAGTGTCAACACAATTATTGCTGAAGAACCCGCCGCGAGACCATCTATACCATCAGTTAGATTTGCTCCGTTTGATACTGCTGTCACAATAAAAATCACAATGGGTATAAACAGCAACCAAGCATATTTCACATAATCATCTCCCAACCAGCTTACTAAAATGGTGTAATCTATCTCGTTATTCTTTACAAAAGGAATGGTTGTAGTTAATGCTTTCTCTTCTTTAGAAAATTCTCTAGCATTACTATCTAACAGCTGTTCTTGTTGCGGTGATTTATTTGCTAACTCTTCTTTTATCGTCACTCCCGGGTGAAAGAAAATAGTTGCTCCCACAATGATTCCAAGCCCTACCTGACCAAATATTTTAAACTTGCCTTGCAAGCCTTCTTTGTTTTTCTTTCTGATTTTTAAAAAATCATCCATAAAGCCTATCGCACCCATCCAAAGTGTGGTTACAATGAGTAGGATCACATAAATATTCTCGAGCCTGGCTAGTAAAAAAACCGGTATTAAAGTCGCCAGAATAATAATCAAACCACCCATTGTAGGTGTACCCGCTTTTTCCACCTGACCTTCAAGACCCAAATCGCGTATAGACTCACCTAATTGCTTCTTTTGCAAGTACAAAATGATACGCTTTCCCCAAATGGTAGAAATCGCCAAAGACATCAAGATGGCGATCGCCGCCCTAAAGGTGATAAAGCCAAATAAGCTAGCACCCGGAAAATTGTAGGTACGTTCTAAATATTCAAAAAGGTAGTACAGCATCTAAATTTTTATTTTACGCCTCTGCGTTTTGCCTTATTTATTTAGCTCAATTAATAGTTCTTTTACGATCTTAAAATCATCAAAATCGGTACGCTCTCCTTTAACTTCCTGATAAGTCTCATGACCCTTACCGGCTATTAAGATGATGTCATTTTCTGATGCCATCTGGCAAGCGGTTTTTATCGCCTGCTTGCGCGAGGTAACAGAAAGAGTCTTTTTATAATCTAAAGGCTCAACACCTTTTTCAATTTCTTCTATAATCAATTCCGGATCTTCACTACGTGGATTATCACTCGTGAAAATCACTTTGGTACTCAAGGCCGCAGCGATCTTTCCCATTTTTGGACGTTTTGTACGATCTCGATCTCCTCCACACCCCACAACAGTAATGAGTTCTTCATTTTTTGTACGAATATCATTTATCGTCTCCAACACATTTTTTAAAGCGTCAGGAGTATGTGCATAGTCAACAATCGCCGTTATCTTTTTTGAAGAAATCAAATACTGAAAACGGCCGCTCACACTCGTTAATTCTGACAAATACTGAAGCGCTTCGAGCTGTGTTAACCCCAGAAGTTCTGCTGCAGCATAAATAGCCAAAACATTATAGGCGTTAAATGAGCCTATAAGTTTTACCCAAACTTCCTGATCGTTAACCTTCAGCAATAAACCAGTAAGTTGGTTTTCTAAAATTTGAGCGCGATAATCTGCAAAAGATTTCAAAGCATACGTGTACTTTTTAGCCTGTGTGTTTTGCAACATTACCTGGCCGTTACGATCGTCAACATTCGTGAGCGCAAAAGCCGTTTTAGGCAGCTTATCAAAAAATGATTTTTTAACGTCTCTATATTCCGCAAAAGTCTCGTGATAATCCAGGTGATCGTGACTCAGATTGGTAAAAATCCCACCTTCAAATTGCAAACCCTCTGTACGCTTCTGGTGAATACCGTGAGAACTCACTTCCATAAAACAATACTCCACTCCGGCTTCATTCATTTTTGCCAGATACTTATTTATCGTTAACGAATCTGACGTGGTATGCGTTGCCGGAAACTCTTCATCTCCCACTAAAATTTTAACCGTAGAAAGCAACCCCGCTTTAAAACCTGCTTTTGTAAATAACTGATGCAGTAATGAAGCAATTGTAGTTTTACCGTTAGTACCTGTAATCCCCACCAGTTTTAAATTCTCTGAGGGGTTCTCATAAAAATTAGAAGCCATCAAAGCTAGAGCTTGAGCTGTATCTGAAGTTTGCACATAAGTAATTCCATTTACAAACTCTTTTGGCATTTGCTCACAAATGATAGCAATTGCACCTTGTGCTTCAGCCGTTTTTATATAATCATGACCATCACTTTGAGTGCCGCGAATCGCTACAAAAACGTCGTTTAAACCTACTTTACGCGAATCAAAATGTATCGCATTTACCGGCACACCGGGGTTACCCGTCACCGACTCAAGCGTTACTTTGTACAATATGTCTTTTAATAAAATCACGACAGTTGTAAAATGATTTTTTGATTCTTACTTATCTTTTGCCCGGCTTGTAAAGATTGAGATTTCACTTTCCCGTTTCCTTTAAATTCAACCTGAAGTCCTAAATTTTCTAATAAAGAAATCGCGTCCATCCCAGACATTCCCCTAACATTAGGAATGGTTTTCTCTGCATTTTGAGCCTTTTCAAAATAGGTTTCAAAATCCTGCTCCACAGTTTCCGGGTTAGCTTCTGCAAGTTTCACCTCATCAATTACCGGAGTATCGCTATATATTTTCTGGGCTATTTTTCTAAATACCGGGCCTGCTACAGTTCCACCGTAGTAACCTATTTTCTTGTTTGGCTTATGAATTACCACAATGCAGGAATACTCTGGGTTTTCCGCAGGAAAATAGCCTGCAAAAGATGCGATATATTTACCTTCCTCTTTCCAGTATTCTGTTTGACAGGTCCCTGTTTTACCTGCCATTGAAAAATTCTTTGAGTAAATATTATTACCGGTACCACGTTCCACAACGTGTTTCATCATATCCTGAACTTTATCAATCGTCGTTTGCGAACAAATCGCCGGATTGATCACCTCTTTCTCAAATTTTTGTATAGAAACATCCCATTTCTTGATCTCTTTTATAAAACGCGGCTTCACCATCTCTCCATCATTGGCAATAGCATTATAAAAGGTCAAGGTCTGCAAAGGTGTTAATGAAACACCGTACCCAAAAGCCATCCACGGCAAGGTTGTACCGTACCAGTTTGCATCACCGGGATATGGAAATCTAGGACTTCCTTCTCCTTTGATTTCTAAGCCCAGCTTATCATTGAGCCCCATATTATACAGTCGCTTCAAAAAACGCTTCGGATCATCTTTATACCCCTCATTTATCATTTTCGCGAAAGCGGTATTTGAAGAAAGCTCGAAAGCACGAGCCGCTGAGATCTTACCATAACCTCCCCAGTGCGAATCATAAACCGTACGGTTGTAAAAACGCACGCGGCCATTTTCGGTATCAATTATATCTGTTGTATCGATCACACGATCTTCAAGCGCAGCAACCATCGCCATCAGCTTAAAAGTGGAGCCTGGCTCAGCCGACTCGTAAACCGCATAATTTCTATCTTCATAATATCCGCCATCTTCGGTTCTACCGAGATTTGAAATCGCTTTAACTTCTCCAGACTTCGTATCCATCACCACCACACAACCGTGATCTGCTTCAAATTTTTCAAGAGACTCTAATAAAGCGTGATGTGCTATATCCTGAATATTCACATCTATAGTAGAAATAACATCATAACCATCTTGTGGCTCCACTATGTTATCGTCTCCAATAGGTTTCCACTGACCTTTAGCAATACGTTGTTTTAAACGATGGCCTTCTTTACCTCTTAAATAAGGACCAAAAGCACCTTCTAAACCAGCTTCACTATACCTTCCATGTTCCGTTAACCTATCGTAACCTATAGTACGCTCTGCTATTTTATCTAACGGATGTTCACGTACGGTACGCTGTTCTGTTATAATCCCTCCTTTATAAGGCCCTTTATTAAAGAGCGGCAACTTTTTAATTGCTAAATATTTTGAATATCCCAGATTACGCGCCAGAAGCAAGTAGCGATTCTTATTTACTCGGGCCTTACGTAAAACTTCAGTATAATGAGCTACCGGTTTTCCTAATTGCTCAGACAAGCCTTTTGCAAGCCCCTGAATATTCTCCTCAAAATCTGCTTGTTTTGGAGCTAAAGCATCAAAACGAACATCGTACTTAGGAACTGATGTTGCCAGTAAGCTGCCATCACCCGCATAAAGATTACCTCTGTTTGCCGGTATGGTAAACATGCGCTCTGTACGTGCCTCCGCAAGCTCTTTATACTTATCACCTTCTGCCAACTGAATGTTGCATAATTTAAACGCAACAAACAGGGCGAAGAGGAACATACCTCCTGCCACTAAATACATCCGGTTCAATATGTTCTTTTCGCTGGTAGCCATTTTGAACTTAAGGTGTTTTTGTTACTTTAATTTTTTTGGGCGGAGTAAGAGAAGGCCCCAACCCTTGTTGTGCAACCTGCTTAGTTACGACCGTTTCCATTTTGAGACGTCGCGCCTCCAGACGCGTATCTACAAATTCACTATGCAGCTCTTTAACCTCTGCATTCAATTGAGAGATCAAATGCACTTTTTTATCTGCACTGTGTGAGCTCCCAATCATTACTATCGCTAAAAAAGACAGAAACAGAATCATACGCCAGTTCTTCATAGCATCATCGCTAAAAAGAAATCTTCCTTTAAGTATGTTATAAATTCCTTCTTTCAAAGCCTATTATAATTTCTCTGCCACACGCAGCTTCGCACTGCGCGCCCTGTTATTCATTTTTATTTCTTCTTTACCAGGAACTATAAGTCCGCCTACTTTCTTAAACGGCACACTAAAGTTTCCAAAAATGTCTTTCTCCGGCTCCCCTTCAAAAAGACCGTTACGTATATAGCGCTTAACCAACCTGTCTTCTAAAGAGTGATACGAGATCAAACTCAATCTTCCGCCAGGCTTGAGCATCTCTTCGGTTTGCTGTAAAAACTCTTTTAAAACCTCAAGCTCCTGATTCACTTCAATACGAATTGCCTGATAGATCTGAGCCAACAACTTGTGCTCTCGATTAGCCGGCAAAAAGGGCTTTAAAGCCACTTTTAAATCTTCTGTAGTCTCAATAGGATTTTCTTTACGAAGCGAAACCAAGGTTCTGGCTATTTTAGGCGCGCTTCTCAATTCCCCATATTGCAACAAGACCCTACTCAGATCCTCTTCGGTATACTCATTTACAACATTATACGCAGAAAGCTTATTCCCTTGATTCATACGCATGTCTAGCTTCGCCTCAAACCGGGTTGAAAAACCACGTTCTGCAACATCAAATTGATGCGACGAAACTCCAAAATCTCCTAATATTCCATCCACTTGCGCAGCGCCATAAAAACGCAAAAAGCGTTTCGCAAAGCGAAAATTCTCATTGATCAATGTAAATCTAGGATCATCAATCGCATTTTCTAGCGCATCCTTATCCTGATCAAAAGCAAACAACTTTCCATTTTCACCAAGACGTCTTAAAATCTCTCTCGAGTGACCACCACCACCAAAAGTGACATCCACATAAACACCATCTGACTTAATCGCCAGACCATCTACTGTTTCTTTTAACAATACCGGGTTATGATAATCCATCTGGCACGTCATTTTGATCACCCATCACCTCCTCTGCAAGCGCTGCAAAGTCTCCGTCGTTATCACTCACCGCAACTTCATAAGCTACGAGATCCCAGATCTCAATTATATTTCCTCCGGAAGTCAAAACGATATCTTTTACTATCGAAGCAAAAGCAAGCAAATCTTTTGGAATTAACAATCTTCCAGAAGCATCTGCTTCAATTAGCTTTACACCTGCAGTAAACCTGCGTATGAAATCCACATTTTTTTTATTGAAGCGATTGAGTCCATTAATTTTTTTCATCATCACATCCCACTCAGACATCGGCCACAATTCTAAACAAGAATTAAAGACCGATCGCTTTACAACAAACCCTTCCTGCAACTCTTTTGCAAGCTGTTTTTTTAACGCAGACGGCATCATGAGCCTGCCTTTGGCGTCAACTTTACACTCGTATGTCCCTATTAGACTGAGCACGAATACAGTAGGTTTTAGATATTATAACTTCAAATATATAGAATTTATTACCACATCCTCCCACTTTATACCACTTTGTTGATAAGTCTTACCACTTGTTAATTATTGAGAAAACCTTAACATTGAGTTAGTAGCCTGTCTCAAAACCTCTTGTTAGCTTAGGCTGAGTAAAGCTTGACAGACTAAAGCATTTTTAGATTTTCAATTTGCTCTAAATGTCTATATTTGTGGCAAAGCCTCTTGCCTACCAATAATTATGAAGCACCAATTAAAAACCGAGGGAAAGTTCACCTACTTAGAAGTTGGCGAGGGAACCCCTATAGTTATTCTTCACGGATTGATGGGTGGCCTGAGCAACTTTGATGAAGTCACAGACCATTTTTCGCAAAGGGGATATAAAATTGTAATTCCTGAGCTCCCTCTTTACTCAATGCCGCTTATTAAAACCGGCGTTAAAACATTTGCTAAATACCTTAACGACTTTATCAAGCTGAAAGGCTTTAAAGAAGTAATACTTTTAGGAAACTCGCTAGGTGGGCATATTGCCTTGTATCACGCAAAACTTTATCCCGAAGTGATGAAAGCTTTAGTTATCACAGGAAGTTCTGGTTTATACGAGAGTGCAATGGGTGAGAGTTACCCTAAACGCGGTGATTATGAGTATATCAAAAAGAAAGCCGAAGACGTTTTTTACGATCCAGCTGTTGCAACTAAAGAAATTGTAGATGAAGTTTATGAGACTGTAAACGACCGCAATAAACTCATTAAAACACTTGCCATTGCCAAGAGCGCTATACGTCACAATATGGCACAAGACCTCCCCACGATGAAAACTTCAACGTGTATCATTTGGGGTCGAAATGACAATGTAACCCCTCCTGAAGTAGCCGAAGATTTCAACAAACTTTTACCCGATTCTGATTTGTTTTGGATTGACAAATGTGGTCACGCTGCGATGATGGAGCGCCCGCAAGAGTTTAATGAAATTCTTTCTGACTGGCTCAAATCACGTAACATATAACACCTTTTGTTATGCATATTAAATCTGCAGAATTTCTAGTTAGTAATTCTAATGTAGCCAAGTGTCCAAAAAATAAAATGCCTGAGTATGCTTTTATTGGACGTTCTAACGTAGGGAAGTCTAGTTTAATAAATATGCTTACCGATCGTAAAAACCTTGCAAAAACTTCAGGGAGACCGGGTAAGACACAACTTATCAATCACTTTATAATTA
The DNA here is from genome assembly GCF_004104055.1 of Leeuwenhoekiella aestuarii. Lineage (GTDB taxonomy): Bacteria > Bacteroidota > Bacteroidia > Flavobacteriales > Flavobacteriaceae > Leeuwenhoekiella > Leeuwenhoekiella aestuarii. Next base: position 116,091 of record NZ_QOVJ01000001.1, read on the forward strand.
ATCAAAGTTGGTACTTGGTCGATTTACCAGGATACGGTTATGCACGCGTTTCCAAAAAGGTTAAAAAAGAATTTCAAAAATTTATTACGCAGTATTTTGAAGAACGCGAACAATTAGTTTCTGCATTTGTTCTTATAGATTGCCGGCATGAACCGCAGTCTATTGATAAAGAGTTTATGGAGTATTTAGGTGAGAAGCAAATTCCATTTTCAATCATTTTTACCAAAACAGATAAATTGAAACCAAAAGCTCTTGAGCGCAATATTGAAAATTACAAACAAGAATTATTGGCAGGAGCTTGGTTAGAAATGCCTAATTACTTTATAAGTAGCGCTTCTAACAGCACTGGCAAAGATGACATTTTAAACTACATCGATCAGATTAACGAGCAACTTAAAGAAGCTTAGTCCTTCGTTCAATTTCTGTTATCAGATCTTTTTCAGTTTTCAAATGGTCAAAATCTGATTTAGCTAGAAATAATTCAATATTATTATCATCTTCCTTTAATACTACTGGAAAATTCAGCTTTGTATATTCTAATGAATTATATTTTTTAAGGAATTTATCTTTATGTAAGAATTCCATTTCAAAACTACTTTTTTCCCGAAAAGTTTTCCAAGATGTTCGCTCACGAAAAATCCCATGCGTTAATTTACAAAGTTTGCAACTATAAGTAGCGGGACTCAAAACTTTATGAAGACTATCAAGATGGGCGTTAAACCTTCCGGAATGCGCGTTATAAACAAAGATTAATTTCTTCACATTCCGAAAGATTTATTGAAATAATATTATTTTTTCAACTCTAATTTTTCAGCAAAATAATCGCAGAAATCCAGCATTGTCGCAGTCATTTTATCATCATCAGTAGCACGCTTAAATGTGTTTGCCATGCTTACTAAAGTCTGGTGAAAGAATACTTTCATCTCATCAACCGGCATATCTTTTGTCCACAGATCAATGCGAGCCGCCTCTTGTTTGTTGTGATCCCAAAGCGAAAGCATTAATGCTTTTGCAGGTTCGTGAGAAACACCACCATCTGGAGCGTTCCACGATATCTTTTCAGGAACACGGTTCTCATCTAATTCTATACTTAATTCAATTTCAGTTTTCATCAACTGTATTTTTATTTACGGGGTTTATAATTGGCTTGTTTAAAAATCTCATCACTGGTTTCACCCGGCAGCATTTGCAAAGGTATATTATTGCGCTGCATATAACTTTTTACAATTTGCCAGCCTATATAGCGACCCAATCGCGGGGGACTATCATTATCAAAAGACAAATAGAATTTCGAAAAAGGTGCCGGATTGATAAACCTGCTTAACAACTTACTATCTGAATCAAAAAGCAATTCGTTTTCTATAAAATATTTCCAGATATCAACTTCATTAGCAATTGCCCAGTCGTATTGCGCCGGAGTGTACCCAATTATTTCATTCTTGTCTTTTAGCGTCAATAACTGCTCTATCATATAGAGTCGTTTTCCATGGTAAATCATTTCATCAAGAAATCTACGCCCCCCATTTCTTCTAACCCATTTAGCCACAAAAACATCCGCAACATCAACATCAAGCTGTTCTTTTCTAAAATTTTGCGTGTAAAACCGCTGTATTCCATCATAAAAATGATGCTCAGGACCTAGATAATTATCCAATCCAATAATCAACAGGCTATCTGTAAGAATCACCGGAGTACGGTAAGCTACATCAGAAGTAATCGTGATCACCTCTGGGATAGACGTTTTGGGATAATAATATTTGATATGTTTAAACAGAGTTTCAAGATCAGTTTGTTCTTCGGCAAAATCTGGAAAAGCTTGCGCAACCTCTTTATTCAATTCAAGTTGAATCGTATCTTTTATTTTTTCAGCCCAAAATTCACGCGTATAAGTTTCTGGAAAAAGAAAAGGATATGCACGAATCAAATCATCTAAGCCTGAAGAATCTACCGCAGCAAATTTCTGATCAAAGCGCGCTACTTTTAGGTCTATAGGAATCTGAGAAATTTCTTCAGGTAATTTTGCATCATCGTTACAGCCAGACATTAAAAATGCAAGAAGCCCTAAAAAAAAGCCAAATACACGAACTAACCCCACTCTACTCACGATTAACTTTTTAAATTTTAGTAAATTCACGATCATAAAATTGCGCCGCAAAGGTAGTATTTACAAACTATAAATTCTGTTTCTTATGCAAACCGAAAAAGTAATCGATCACATTGTAACCTGGTTAAAATCTTATGCTACAAACGCAAACATTAAAGGTTTTGTTGTAGGTGTTAGCGGCGGAATAGATAGCGCCACAACGTCTAGCCTTTGTGCTAAAACCGGTTTACGCGTCTTGTGCGTAGAAATGCCTATTCATCAACCGGAGAGTCACGTTACTCGCGCTCAGGAACATATCGCTCAATTAAAAAAGCGTTTTGCTAATGTTTCAGATGTGCGCGTTGATCTTACGGAAACTTTTGAGACCTTTAAAGGAACTTTACCAGTTGCAGACGCAAACCCTACTTTAGAGTTAAGTCTTGCTAATACACGTGCTAGATTACGTATGAGTACACTGTATTACTTTGCTGGCCTACACGGTTATCTGGTTGCTGGTACAGGTAATAAAGTAGAAGATTTTGGCGTAGGTTTTTATACAAAATATGGTGATGGCGGTGTAGATCTAAGCCCTATTGCAGATTTAATGAAAAGTGAAGTTTATGCTATCGCTAAAGAACTTGGCGTTCCTGAAAGCATACAAGTTGCTAAACCTACAGATGGCCTCTGGGGCGATGACCGCAGTGATGAAGATCAAATTGGAGCAACCTACGATGAACTAGAATGGGCAATGCTTGAAGATGAAAAAGGTAAAATCGCAACAGACTTTGAAGGTCGCCAGCAGCAGATATTTACAATTTACAAAAACTATAATAATGCCAACAAACACAAAATGGAGCCAATTCCTGTTTGCGAAATACCGGCAGAATTAAAATAAAATGTTCGTTTAACCTTTAAATTTATTGTTACAGCGAAAACCATTTGCAATTAGCATAAATCATATTAATTTAGAAAGCTAAAGACATTTAATCTCTATGATTACGATTACAATAGCAGATCACCATCCCATCGTTATAGATGGGTTAGCTCACCTCTTAAAAGACATACAACACGAGATTACTGATGTTGTTACAGACGGAGATGACCTCATCCCGTCTTTAGAACAGCAGGTGCCTGATCTTGTAGTTATGGAGATAGATATGCCTAATCTGCAAGGCCTTTCTGCCATTAAAGAATTACGCAGATTATTTGCCGGAATTAAAATCATGGTTTTTAGCACGCATCCTGAAGGGATGTATGCCCTAAGTGCCATAAAAGCCGGAGCAATGGGTTATGTGGGGAAAACTGCAGATACAGACGTGGTTCTTAAAGCAATGCTACAGGTTGCCCGAGGCGGAATTTATCTCAACAACGACCTTGTTGAAATGCTTTCTAATTCTGATCCTTCTAAGAACAATTCTCTTGCTTATAAATACAAGAAACTTTCTACACGCGAGACCGAAGTACTCAACTTGCTTTCTTCTGGCAAGCGTAATAAAGATATTGCAGAGACATTAGACATTAATGAGAAGACGGTAAGCACTTACAAAACACGCTTACTTAAAAAACTAGATGCGAGTAGTCTTGCAGAATTGATTCAACAAGCGAGACTTTTACAGACTTCAGATCTTTAACGCATAAATGGCATAATCACCAGATTGCGCTTTTTTGCAATAAGAACCTCAAGCGTCTTATAATCTTTATACTCTTCCATAAATTCTTTAGCATTTTCAGGAAGCTCACCAGATTTTAGCTGCTCTCCAAATTCTGACATTTTACTTTGTATTAAAAAATGACGCAAGTTCAAAAGCGTTTGAACAGTTTCCAATCCTGAATTGTCTTTTAAAGATTTTACATAAATCTCGTGAGTATCCCATTTGTGAAGGGTGTGTCTTTCGGGTTCAAAAGCTATAGAAGATATTTTACCCATGATTTCAGGATCAAGGGTCTGCCCAAGTTGATCTAATTTAATCTCGCCTTCTTCACGTGTTAAATGCTCAATTAAAACGGGATAAATATTCTGAAAATCTTCATTAGCAAACTCCACTTCATCCTCCTGGAGATCTAAGTAGATTTTCTCATAGATAATAAGCTCCCGCTTGACTTCTTTTTCAACAAGGTTTCCCTCCTCGTCTTCCTCAATCATTAGATCTAAAAATTCGACTGGCTCTTTACCAAAAGTAATCAGTAGTTTAATGATGTTTTGCTCCAGTTCATACTGTCTGCGAAACTTAACTTTCTCCTCATTTTTTAGCGCAACCATTTCCCCGTTACCGCTAGCTTTCGGCTTCTCTTCTTTTACAACATCTTTTTTTCCTTTATTGCGTATTTGCGCCAGCGTATTAAAAAGAACATTTTCAGTGATATCCATAATACGCGCACATTCTTGCACATAGATTTCCCGCTTAATAACATCAGGAATTTTAGCGATACTTTCTACCATATCACGCACAAGCCCTGCCTTTTTAACCGGATCACCTTGCGCTTCCTTTACCAATAGGGAAGCTTTATACTGAATAAAATCTTTAGCATTTTCTTTTAAGAAATCTTCAACTTCGGTTAAAGTATGCTTTCGAGAAAAGCTGTCAGGATCTTCCCCTTCGGGGAAACTACATACCTTCACGTTCATTCCCTGTTCAAGAATCAAATCAATCCCGCGTATCGAAGCTCGCTGCCCGGCTGCATCCCCATCAAATAAAACAGTGATATTAGGCGTAAGACGGTTTATCAATCTTATCTGCTCTGGTGTAAGCGCCGTACCTGAAGAAGAAACCACATTCTCAATACCCAATTGATGCATCTGTATAACATCAGTATAACCTTCTACTAAAAAACAATTATCCTCCTTTGCAATAGCTTGTTTGGCATGATAGATACCGTAAAGCACTTTAGATTTATGATAGATATCACTCTCCGGGCTATTTAAGTATTTTGCGGCTTTTTTTTCGTTAGTCAAAATTCGGCCTCCAAAACCCAGAACTCTTCCACTCAACGACTGAATGGGAAACATTACGCGACCTTTAAACCGATCAAACTGCTTCTCTTCTTTTACGATAGAAAGTCCGGTTTTTTCTAAATACTCTAACTTGTAACCTTTACGAATTGCCTCTGATGTAAAGGCATCCCACGTATCAGGAGAATACCCCAACTGAAATTTCTCTATTGTATCTTCAGAAAAATCACGCTCTTTAAAATAAGAAAGCCCAATGGCTTTTCCCTGTTCAGTATTTAGTAGCGTTTTATGAAAATAGTCTTTAGCAAACTCAGAAACCACATACATACTCTCCCGCTCATTAGCCTGCTCTTTCTGCTCGTCTGTCTGCTCGGTCTCTTCTACTTCTATATTGTATTTTTTTGCCAAATATTTTATGGCTTCAGGATAAGTAAAATGCTCGTGCTCCATTAAAAAAGCAACCGCATTCCCTCCTTTTCCGCTTGAGAAATCTTTCCAGATCTGTTTTACCGGGGAAACCATAAAACTGGGAGAGCGCTCATCTGTAAACGGACTCAGGCCTTTAAAGTTAGAGCCTGATTTTTTTAACTGAACAAAATCTCCAATAACCTCCTCTACCCGAGCGGTTTCAAAAACATTATCTATAGTGGTTTTAGAGATCAAATTAGTGCTGTTTGCTAAATATTAAAAAAGAATGTTTGCAAATTTACTACAATAAAAAAACCTGCACGAGATTACACGTGCAGGTCTTACATTTCTTGTTAGTATATGCTCCCAAAGTTAATCCATATCAAAACGCAAACCTACAGAAATGTTGCGTTGCTCTATCGGATTGTTTTTAAAGATGGTATTTAAATCATATTTCACATAAAGCGCGGTATCGCCAAAAGCGACATAACCACTCACACCATAAATAAAATTATTAGTGTTAAAATTCTGCTTGAATTTATCCTTGCGGTCATCGCCATTTTCTTCATATTTCAGCTTTTGAATAGTCAATAGATTGAAGCCGGCATAACCACCCAATCCTATTTTAAACTGATTTCTTGTTGAGTATCTAAAGTAGTTGTCACCGGTATGTTTTGTTGAAGGACCAAATTCAAAATGAACAGGAAAAACCAAATGATCCATTCTGAATTTTGATTTATCAAGATTTAACGGAAACGCTTCTAGAACCGTCTGATCGCCCTGCTCAACCAAATATTGATTATCATCTAATTTTAACCCATTAAATTGAAAACTAAATCCATACTTCAATCGAAGAAAGTTAGAGTTTGTAAACACGCGGGTTTTCCAAGCCAGACCCAATTCAAAAAAACGACTGCCTCCTATTTTATAAGGTGAGTCGTTAAGAGACTGCCCTTCAATTAAAACATTATTAAAACCTATAGCCAACACGATATCTGAAGTTGTGCGACGATCGTAAACCACTTCTCTTTTATCGCTTCCCAAACTCAGCTTTTCATCACCTATAAAAATCCCGAAAAAAGAATCATCTTCAAAATCCTCATTACGCTCCAGAAGATCTATTTTGCTTTCTAAAATAGCCAGTTTATCTTCTATATTTCTGGCATGCTTTTTTGCAGCTTCTTTCTTTAAAATCGATGCCTCTTCTGCAGTTAACTCCCCATTTTCTTGGCGCTTGTTAATCGTTATAACCTCAATTTTTAATGCTTCTTTCTCATCAAGAATTACCTGTTCTTTCTGGGCTTGTAATTCTAAAACAGTCTCTTGTTTTTTAGTGGTTTGAGCACTGATTTTTGCAGGTAATAAACTGATACCTGCAATTAATAATAGTAGTAACGTTCTCATAATTTTTGATTTAGTTTCAGGATATCGCTCTCCGCCCTGGTGGCAGAGAGCAGTTTCCCAAAGATTGATGAATGAATGTTTATTTAATTATTGCGCGAAGCAACAGCTTCTCTGGCTTTTAGAAAGCCTTCTTTAAGCGCTTCAAAAACGCGGTCTCTAAAAGAGGGATCCAACTCTTCTTCAACTTCATACAGCAATGCTTCTGCACTTACTGCATTGCGCTCTTTATCAAATACTTTTTCTGAAATTATATCGCGCTGTGCATCACGCAACAGCTTATCTATTTCTGCGTCAGAATAGGCAACCCCAGCATTTTGTTGCTCCTGTACTTTTGCGATGATCGCATCTACTTCTGCATCTATTTTTTGTTGTACAGGAGCCTCTAAAGCTTCTTTCTTTCGTGACGTTTCCGTGGTAACAAGCGCTTCTTTTTGTTTAGGTGAAAGTTCAACTTTTGGATTGCTTTCGTTTTCGACTGGCTTTTCTTGAACACGTACTACTTCTTCTCTAACCAACTCCTTATCAATAAGCTTATTTTGTTTCTGCACTACCGGAAGAACTGTTTCAATTTTAGATTCTTCAACCGGCACTTCAACAACCTGAGGATTCTGGTTTTGATCGACTCCGAAAAAGAATTTTCCGCTTAAAACCAATACTCCTACAAAACTCGCTGCAAGCAATAACCAGCCGTAGTTCTTTTTACTTTTCCGCTTTGCGGAAGTATCAAGATCTTGTTCTATGCGTTCCCAGGCACCAGCCGATGGTTTGATCTCTCGCTGCTCCAGCCGTTCCCGCATATTTTCTTCAAATTTTATCGGCGCCATACTTATACGTATTTAATTCACTTAATTTTTGTTGAAGCAACTTTCTGGCTTTAAACAGTTGGCTTTTTGATGTACTCTCCGCGATTTCCAACATATTAGCAATTTCCTGATGTTTGTACCCTTCTATCGCATACATCACAAAGACCGCTCTATACCCTTCTGGCAATTGATCAATTAAAAGTTGAATGTGCTCAACTTCCAGATCGCTATTCTGCGGATTGTAAGTAGGGTCATCACCCTGATTATCATAATCTGTGAAAATCATTTTTTGCTCTTTACGCAAATAGGAGATAGATTCATTAACCATTATGCGGCGTACCCAACCTTCAAAACTACCTTCGTCTCTAAAGCGATCCAGATTTTTAAATACTTTTAAAAACCCATTGCACATCGCTTCTTCTGCTTGCATGCTATCTTTTAAATATCTTCTGCAAACACTTAACATTTTAGGTGAATGTAATTCATACAATCTTCGCTGCGCTTCCCGGTCTCCCTTTGCCGCCTTTTTAATAAGCTGTTTTTCGTTATTGAAGAATGTAATGACTTTCACAAAACCTATTTTACAAAGTTGCTTTAATCTGATTTATTGTTTCCTGTTTTCAATCAAATTGAATTCGCTTTAAAACAAAAAATTAAATCAAACTGTTTTAAAAACTCACTTCATATATAAAGACGCAGCATTTTTTAAAATGGTTGCCTGGTAGAAAAATATTTTTTGAAATAAATTTTAGCTTACCGTATTTCAGTATCTTAAAATTTATTTTTTCCGCTCAATCACATAATTCACCATCAAGACCAAAGCATCTTTATACTTAGATTCCGGATATTTTTTGAGTAATTGAAGCGCTTCTTGCTGAAGTGCTTTCATTTTAGACACGGCATAATCCAACCCACCCGATTGCTTTACGTAAGCGATTACTTCGTTTACACGCTTTTTGTCTTTATTGTGATTCTTAACCGAATTGATGAGCCACTTTCGCTGTTTGTCATTGCTGTTATTCACCGCGTAGATAAGCGGTAAAGTCATTTTTTGCTCTTTAATATCAATCCCGGTAGGCTTGCCTATTTTTTGAGAGCCGTAGTCAAAAAGATCGTCTTTAATTTGGAAAGCAAGACCTATAAGTTCACCAAATTTACGCATCGTCTCGATATCTTTCTTACCGGCATGCACCGCACAGGCACCCATAGCACAGCAAGCCGCAATAAGGGTTGCTGTTTTCTGCCGAATGATTTCAAAGTAAATTTCTTCGGTGATGTCAAGGTTTCTAGCTTTTTCAATTTGCAATAATTCACCCTCACTCATCTCTCTCACAGCTACAGAAATGATCTGAAGCAAATCAAAATCTTCATTATCTATAGAAAGTAAAAGACCTTTAGACAATAAAAAATCACCTACGAGAACGGCGATTTTATTTTTCCAAAGTGCATTAAGACTAAAGAAGCCACGCCTGCGGTAACTGTCGTCTACCACATCATCATGAACCAATGTAGCGGTATGTATCAACTCAATTACAGATGCTCCTCTATAGGTACGGTCATTGAGGCGCTCATCTCCAAGCATTTTTGCAACGAGAAAGACAAACATCGGCCGCATCTGTTTCCCCTTGCGGTTCACAATATAATGCGTGATACGATTGAGAAGCGGAACTTTAGATTTCATTGAAAGCGAAAACTTCTGCTCAAAGAGTTCCATCTCGTGAGCAATAGGCTGCTTAATTTGTTCGGCTACTTTCAATGTTCTGTTAAATCTTTTTTATACTATTCAGGCTTCTTTGTTAGCGAGTTGACCGCAAGCAGCATCAATATCTTTTCCGCGAGAGCGACGCACGGTAACAGTAATACCATGATCTTCAAGCTTGGCTACATATCTGTTTATTGCCTCAGGGTCTGCCTGCTGAAACTGACCATCATCAATAGGATTGTATTCGATCAAATTCACCTTACTGGGTACCGCCAAACAAAAATCTATTAACGCTTCGATATCTTTATCCTGATCATTTATACCTCGCCACACCACATATTCGTAGGTTATGCGCTTTTTAGTTTTAACATACCAATACTGCAATGCATCTTTCAATTCTTGAAGCGGCATCTGCTCATTAAACGGCATAATATCGGTACGCACATCATCTAGAGCTGAGTGTAAAGAAACCGCCAGATTGAATTTAACCTCATCATCTGCCATTTTCTTTATGATCTTGGGAACACCAGAAGTTGAAACCGTAATGCGCTTAGGAGACATCCCTAAACCATCAGGAGCGGTGATTTTTTCAATAGATTTAACTACATTATTGTAATTCATCAACGGCTCTCCCATTCCCATAAAAACGATATTAGAAAGCGGTCTGTTGTGATACAATCGACTTTGCTGATCTATCGCCACAACCTGATCAAAAATCTCATCAGGATTGAGATTACGCATGCGCTTTAAACGAGCAGTAGCACAAAATTTACAATTTAGACTACACCCTACCTGTGAAGAAACACAAGCTGTAGTTCTTGAAGAAGTCGGGATCAAAACAGATTCTACGGTAAGACCATCATGCAATTTCACTGCATTTTTAATTGTACCGTCATTACTACGCTGCATCTGATCAACCTTAATGTGATTGATCACAAAATGCTCATCCAGAAAGCTTCGGGTTTCTTTAGAGAGATTAGTCATGTCTTCAAAAGCGTGTGCGCCTTTGCTCCATAACCACCCATAAACCTGGTTTCCTCGAAAAGCTTTTTCGCCTTGAGCGACAAAGTAATCCCGTAACTCATCACGCGTAAGTGCCCGTATGTCTTTTTTAGTTTTTATCACGGTGCAAAGATACCAATTAGCAGCGTGTTAGCTATAACAGGTTTCTTAACTTTTAAGCATAAAAAATCCCCGATAAAATTACCGAGGATTTTTTATAATAATAGCTCTTTAGAATTAGATGATCAACATCGCATCACCGTAGCTGTAGAATTTATATTTCTCTTTCACTGCTTCTTCATATGCTTCTTTCATAAAATCGTGACCCGCAAAAGCAGATACCATCATCATCAAGGTTGACTTAGGCGTATGAAAGTTTGTTATCATACAATTTGCAATACTAAAATCATAAGGAGGGAAAATAAACTTATTAGTCCATCCACTGAATTCATTAAGTGTATGATTAGAACTTACCGAGCTTTCCAGCGCGCGCATTACCGTAGTACCTACTGCACAAATTCTTCGGTTTTCTTTAATCGCATTGTTTATAGTAGCAGTTGCAGGAGCGTGTATATACGCCTCTTCACTATCCATTTTATGCTTAGATAGGTCTTCTACCTCAACCGGGCTAAAAGTTCCCAAACCAACGTGAAGCGTTACTTCAGCAAAATTAAGACCTTTAATTTCCAGACGTTTTAACAAATGCTTGCTAAAGTGTAAACCTGCAGTAGGAGCAGCAACTGCACCCTCTTCTTTTGCAAAAATCGTTTGGTAACGCTCTGCATCTTCTGGCTCAACTTCTCTTTTAATGTATTTAGGAAGTGGTGTCTCACCAAGTTCTGTCAATTTATTTCTAAACTCCTGATATGAACCGTCATAAAGGAAACGCAAGGTTCTACCGCGAGAAGTTGTATTATCTATAACCTCAGCTACCAGACTCTCATCATCTCCAAAATACAATTTGTTACCAATACGTATTTTACGGGCCGGGTCTACAAGAACATCCCAAAGACGCGTTTCTGAATTTAGTTCTCTTAATAAGAACACTTCAATACGTGCTCCGGTTTTTTCTTTATTACCATAAAGACGCGCCGGAAAAACCTTAGTGTTGTTCAACACCATCACATCATCTGCATCAAAATAATCAATAAGATCTTTAAATAGCTTGTGCTCGATGGTTTGGGTTTTGCGGTTAAGAACCATTAATCTGGCTTCATCCCGATTTTCTGCAGGGTATTCAGCAAGAAGCTCTTTTGGCAAATCAAAGTTAAAATGTGAAAGTTTCATTCCCATGGGACGTCTGTTTTTAGGTATTTAAAATAGCGTGCAAATATACAACCTCAGGGTAGGGGTTGTCAAGTAAAACAGCGTTTAATTTATAAAGCCGCTTCCACACTAAGAAACGGAAGGTTTAATAGGCCAATAACCGAACATTTTACCTCAATCCCACCTATTGCAAATTGATTAAAGAACCGAATAGCAAGCACAAAAGATCTTTTTATCTTTTAGTACAAGTATAGGAAAAATTGAACCCTTGGCTATAGCCCTACGATTAAACCTCTTTGATCTTAAATCCTAGCGTTTTAAAATCATTCCAGAAATCAGGATATGATTTGTTTACCACTTCTGCATCTTCAAAAAGAATAGGTGCTCGCAAAGCGAAAGGTGCAAAAGCCATTGCCATGCGGTGATCTTGATACGTTTTTATGGTGACTTCAGACTGAAAATTAGTCACTCCTTCTAAATGAAGACTTTTATCGGTTACTGAAATATTTGCTCCAAGTTTAGACAACTCTGCTTTTAAAGCCTCTAAACGATCTGTCTCTTTAATTTTTAAGGTATGTAAGCCGGTTAAATCACAAGCAACACCCATCCCATAACAGGTAACCGCAATGGTCTGTGCAATATCCGGACTGTTTGCTAGATCAAACGCTACGCGTTGTGGTTTTGGTTTATTTTCTTTCTCAAGTAAAACTGCATTTTCTAAGAAAGTGGTTTTAACGCCAAGCTTGGTGTATAATTCTGCCAATACAGAATCTCCTTGCAAGCTGTTTTCTTTATAGCTTGATATCTTCAGCTTTGCACTATCACATAGCGCAGCAAGACTATAAAAATAAGAAGCACTACTCCAGTCTGACTCTACCGTCATTTCTGGAATTGTACTCTTTCCGGCAGGAGCAATTTTTATCAATTGACCTTTAAAGCTACTTTCAATCCCCAATTGCGTTAATAACGAACGTGTCATTTCGATATAAGGCACGGAAGTAATCTGACCCAAAAGTTCAATTTCTAAACCGTTAGGCATAGACGCTCCTACCATCATCAACGCAGAAATATATTGACTACTCACATTAGCGGCTAGTGATACTTTATTTTTCTCTAGTTTTTTTCCTTTAATGTAAAGCGGAGCATAACCTTCGTTTTTTAGATACGTGATGTCAGCTCCCAGATCGCGTAAGGCATCAACCAGTAATTTTATAGGACGTTCCTGCATGCGTGAGCTTCCTGTGAGTATGGTTTCACGACCTTCAAAAGCTGCAAAATACGCAGTCAAAAAGCGCATTGCTGTACCGGCGTGATGTATATCTACCGTTTTCTCTTTTGAGGCTAGTGCTTTTTGCATCACCTCGCTATCATTACTGTTGGAAAGGTTTTTTATTTTAAAATTTCCAAAGAGTGCCTGAAGTAATAATAATCTGTTGCTTTCACTTTTTGAACCGGTAATTTTTATATCACCAGAAAGTTTGGGTTCTTTTTGTTCTAATAGTAGTATCAAAATAGTAGCTTAAAGGTAGAAACCGTTATTGAAGTTTTTTGTTGTTGTGGTGGCGATCGTGATCACGCTTAGTTTTTAAATCGAGCTTTTTATCAAAAGCCTCCTGAAGGTCAATTCCGGTTTGATTGGCAAGGCATAAAACTACAAACAGTACATCTGCCAACTCCTCGCCAAGATCTTTATTCTTATCGCTCTCTTTTTCGCTTTGCTCTCCATATCGGCGCGCAATAATACGGGCAACTTCGCCTACTTCTTCGGTGAGTTGTGCCATATTGGTTAGTTCGTTAAAATAACGAACCCCGTGTTCTTTTATCCAATGATCAACAGCTTGCTGCGCATTATCAATTTTCATAAACCTTAATCTTTGCTAAAGTGCTAAATTAAGGTAAAGCAGAAAATCTAAGTCGTGATTATCCTAAAAAAGAAAAGTTGTCTTTAAAAATTAAATACTTTTTTTAAGAATCACTTTTTCGTTCTCTTTGTCTATACGTATTTTAAAGAATTCTTTTAACGTCTGATAATAATCGGCCGGCATAAAAGTACTATTCAGATTGATGCGCGTCATAACCTGCAATATATTATTCTGTTCATGTATCGTATAGAGAAAAATACCCATATCATCGGGCAACGCTATTTTTGTAGATTCAGGAAGGGAAGCTACTGCATATCCAGCAGGTAGCTCTATTGAAATATTAGTATTATGTGTGAACGGATAATCAAAATCTATAGGTGAGATGCGCTCGTCTGACTTAAAAGGCGACTCTCTTTCCCTGAAGAACAATAACGGATTTAAGAAAATCTGTCCCGGAACCTGATCTACAGCCTGATCAATTTTAAACTGAAAAGATTCAACAATTGGTTTTTCGAGTTTGTTCAAATCTTTTAATTGATGTGCTGTCAACTCATCTAAACCAAAATAATCCAACCGTTTTTCGCCCCAATTTTTCACATCCTGAGTGCCTACACTGTGTCGTATTTTAAGAGCTTCTAAACTAGAAAAACGTTGCTTGAGTTCGCCCTCAAGACTACCATCTTCATTTAAAACAGCTTTTACATACCTATCTATCTGGGGTTTTATAGTCTCAAAAAGATCAATCTCTTGAGAAACCCCCTTTTCATTCACCATTCTTCCTTTCCAGTTGTAAACGCGTGTTGGTAAAATATTTGGAGCGCTCCACTTGTCTGTGGCATCAAGTAGAATCGTCTGCATTTCAGATCGAATACCTACGACTACATAATTGTAACCTTCTAAAGTAGGAAAATGTGGTATTCCAAAACGTTTTGTACCCAATAACACAGGGTGAGCCGAAACTCCACACTCCCTTAAAAGGGCTGTAAGCAACAGATTTATTTCTGAAACATTACCGCTTCCATTTTTGTAGGCCTTATCTATGCCTTCATCTGTATATTTTCCATAATTACCGTTCCAGGAAATTTTAGATTTAACAAAGCGCAGAGCTGCTTTAATTTTAGCATCCTGCGTTTTATTTGCTGCTAAAATCTCGGCCGCTGCTTCTTCAAGAAAACGAGTACTCTTGAGCTCACCACCAAAATCATCGTGTTTAAAAATTGTTCGTGCTACCTCTTCCCAGGTTGTAGAATATTCCCTTTTGTTATCATTAAAATTGGTGGAGATCAATTCATAAATTATGCTGCGACGGTAGTTGTCAGGATTTATTATATAAACCTCTTTCTTGAGCGCGGGAACATCTTTTTGCTCATATTCTGCAACGAGTTCTTGATAATTGAAGTAATTACTTTGATTAAAATCACCATTAACTGTTATCCCACCTCGTTGTACAGATTCTTTGGGCATAATATCAAAATAACCTTTTTTTATTCTGCGAAACTGAAACATTCCGGGAGTTCTGATTTTTGCATAATAATCAATTACCGGAATATCTTCCTGAATAATAAGATCATCTATTTTATAGAATGGGGAAACCATTTTATAGCTCCATTCTACAACACTTCCCACTTGAGCAGCTGGCATTGTAAAGGCAGTCTCGTCCCATCTTTCTGATCTTTCGGTTTTAAAAATCGCATCTTTATCCAGCTTACTCTTTTCTATTTGACCTGAATTGAAATTATAGGTAACTCCTTTAATATCATCTACTAATTCTTTGCCAGAATCACCATTGTATAATCTGATTTTTTTAGTAGCATAATTTAAACCTTCCTTATTGAGAATTTTTATGCGCTCTGTAACCTCTGTAACGATGATCCACCCGTCATCATTAGAATCATAATCAAAATATGTTTCTCTTACTTTGTTAAGATAAGCTGCCGGTGCTGTAGAATCCTTCGCATAAACTTCTAAGGTAAGTTCTGCTTCTGATACATCTTCTAATTCATAATCCTGAGCGCTTAAAACAGTACAACTAAAAATAAGGTACAGTATGCTATAAAAGGTTACACGTAATGATTTCAAAATACTCTTAAATTTTAGATAGTACTATTTTCTCATTCTGTTTAGAGACAATCATCTCATAGAATTTTTTTAAATCGAGATACAATTCTGCAGGAATTAAAGAACTGTTCAATGAAAACTCCGTTGAAACACTAATACCCGTAGCACTTTCAGAAATCATATATCTAAAAGAACCCAAATTATCTATCAGGCTCATCGCTCCACTTTTTGGCAAACTTTCTACTGCATAACCTTCAGGAACTTTAATTTTAAGAACATATCGGTCTTTCCAAGGAAATCTAAAATCTATAGGATGGTTACGCTCTTCAGATTTAAATGGATTTTCTGCTTGTGTTAAATAAAACAAGGGCGAAACGTAAATTTTACCTGCCACCTCTTCCACCCCTCCATTGAGCATTTCAAAATCATAAGAGACTTCTACTGGCTCATAAACATTGTCTAAATTTTTAAATTCAAAATCATTTATTTCAACTCCAGTATGAATTTCCTCTAAATTTTCTAGATGTTCCTGCTCAGTTTTTCCTTTAAATTTTCTTCTATATGACAATCCATAATGCCCGGTATACCTACTTTTTGCTGTGCCAGTGGTCATCAAATCATCACTAATTTCAAAATTAACCAAGGTACTTTCAATAGCGTGAGTGGTAGGGTATAAATCTACCCAGTCTGAAATCCCGTCTTTACGAATCAACCTTCCCTGCCAGTTGAGTAAACCCTCTTCTAAAAGATTTACAGCTCCCAGCTTATTAGTAGCATCCATCAACATGGTATTACCATCTATAGTAACTCCTGCAATAACATCGTTAAAACCATCACGGGTAGGAAAAATCGGTATGCCATTATCTCTGGTGCTTAAAATGACCGGGTTTGCATCAAGACCGGCATACTGCAGCATACTCACCAGCAATAGATTTATATCCGCACTGTTTCCGGTTCCTGTTTTATACGCTTCTTTAACGCCTTGATCTGCATAAATACCTAAAAAGTTATTCCAGGTCATACGCCGCTTCACAAATTCAAAAATGCGAACCACTTTCTCTTCTGAAGAAACAGCTCCTTCTAACACAGCATCCACATCATCATCAAAAAAGCGTTGATTTTTTAATTGACCCCCAAAATTTTCTGAATCATAAATGGTTTTAGAAACGGCTTCCCAATTACTAGTTATTTTTTCAAAAGGCTCACCGGGATATTGTGTATACGAAAGCTCAAAGCTAATTGCCGAACGGAAATTATCTATATTAGAAGAAAACACTTCTTCTTTTAGGCTAGGTACATCACTCGCTTCAATTATATATTTTTTACGCTGAAAATCTATTGTTCTGTTCTGAACTGCTGCTCTTGTACCTCCTCTTAGCGAACCACCACTTGAAATTCCCGGCCTAACGGTATAATTAACCTTATCTGCAGTTGTAGTCTCATTAACATCAAGAGGTAAAAGTCCCTTTCTGTGCATTTGATAGATTAACCATTCCGGACTTGTAAATGTGATTTTGGCTTTATTTAAAGGAATCTCTTCTTGAAGTTTCACCTCATCAATAGTTGAAATAAATGGAGACATCACTTCATATTTAAATTCTATCACACAACCTTTTTGAAGGTTGGGTAACGTGAATTTTTCTATATCATAATATTTATTACGCTCTTCAGAAAAAATACCATCCTTGCGTAATTTAGTTTCTTCAATATTAGAACCTTCCAATGTATAGGTTACACCTCTTAAACCACTTATAGTTTCTTCACTTGAAGAGCCTTGATAAAGTGCAACTTGTTGTGTCGCCCATTTAAATCCTTCTGGATTGTAAATTTTAATACGCTCATAAACTTCAGTTTTAAGAATGAAACCACTATTCTGTAAATAATCAAGATGGGAATATTTCTCCCGGTATAAAATTGCAGCGTCCGCTTCGGGATCAAGAGGATGTGCCTCTTCTTGCAATTCTTCTAAAGAAACTTTACTAAACCTAAAATCCTGAGCAAAGCAAATTGAACTCACTAACAAAAAAATGATACACGTAATTTTATGCATAAGCTTATATTTTTTCAATTAATAGTTTTTGATTGTCGTGCTTCACAATCGTTTTATAAAAATCCCGGTATTTCTCGTAAGCTTCTACAGTAAAGTCTCCTTCATTAAATTTCAACATACGCTTACAGGTTAACTTGTCACCCTCAAGTTTATAAGACACTTGATACGTGCCAAATTCTTCAGTATACTCAACAGATTCAGGTAATGCATTTACTACATAACCTTCAGGGATTATGATTTCGATATTTTGCTTCTCTATGGTTCCGCGAAGATTTACAAACCCGGTTTTTCTGTCTCTATATCGCGGTGGAATTGCTTCGCGTGAAAGCGCAAAGGGATTTGCTCTAACAAGCATATTATCACTTACCGAAGTTGTATAGCCAGTTATATCACAATTCAGTTTTTCATCATAAACCACATCAAGTCTGTTGTTATTCAGTTTAATATCTGAAACGGAAAGACTGTTAATACCACTCCATGTCTCGTAATAATAATCACTCAAATCTTTATCATCTTTTCGATCAAGATTCATTCGGTCTGCATAAAATATACCTTTAGCCTCTCGAGCAACTTCACCCGAAAGATTACCAGTCTCATCTAAAACCAGGTTGGCATTAAGGATATCTGTATTATCTTCCTGATCGTATTTTGTAGTTTTTACAATCCTACCGCCATCTTCAGTAAGCAAAAGCACTTCTCTATCATCTGTAAACCTACCCATATAACCAAAAGGGGTTTCCTGACTGGTACATTCTAAAAACTTAATCTCATCGCCCAGCTGCACGCCAAGAATGGCGTGATTACCCTGCATAGCAACCACATCGGTCTCGAGAGATTCTTTACCCCGATCTCCATACAAAACTGTGTAATAGGATTTGACTCCAACTGCATTTAAAAGACTTTGTGTATAATTACTAAGCGCTTTACAATCGCCATAACTCAGGCGTTGTACATCAGAAGCCAGCATAGGTTTCCACCCACCAATCTCTACCTGCACACTTATATACCGCACTTTATCCTGAACAAATTGATATACTGCTCTGGCTTTTGCTTCATCATTAGGCAAGTCTTTGGTTAGCTCTTGAATCTCAGCAATAGTAACAGCGTCTAGATCCTGAGTATCTTTAACCAACTTTTCATTCATCCATTTTCCAAAATCTTTCCAGTTACCCGCAATACCGGGGACTCCTGCCAGATAAAATTTATCAAAAAAACACTTTACCCGCGGCACACGTTCATCAAGCCCTTTTGATCGATATTCAAACGTAACCGGCTCAAGATTTTTAGCTACCCAGGTTGTTTTACCGGGTGTTTCCTCTTTGGTAATACCAAATTTTTCTAGATTGGTTTCTTTAATATGCAGGGTATCTTCTGGATTGTGAATGATAGTGAATTTAGAATATTCGGTTCCGCTCGCATATCGCGAAACAGGCATCCACGGCCATAAAAAAGCAGTGGTCTCACTAACCCTTTCTGAATTAAATTGAATGGTAAATGGATACGATGTAGGCGTATAATCCAAGTAAAGAACTCTGCTGTCTGCGTACAAAGTTCCACCGGAAACCGCGCTAACATCTTTGAAGTCTCGTTTTTTGAATTTGTCTTTTTCTACGCCTGTAACAGTATAAATAACCGCTTCGATACCTGAAACTTTAGAGTTGTTATCATAACCAGCGTAAGCTTTTACGTCAGATAAACCGGCTTTATTGTAAACCGTAACAAGTCTCGAGATGGTAGTCCTCAATTTGCCTTCATCAGAAAGATCAAAGGTAATTTCTTCGTGACGCAAAACGCTGTCTGCGCCATCTGAAAGCTCAGGATCTACAGTAAGTGCAGAGAGCTCTAGTTGTTGACTATGTGTTAGTAAGGGGATAACAAATAGCAGGAATATTAATTTTCTTGCCATATATCTTAAAAAATGGCAATATACTAAAATCTTAATATAATCTTAAATTATTCTCTATTTTTGGAATCAAGCGTGATGGTAACAGGACCATCATTCACTAAAGAAACCTTCATGTCAGCGCCAAAAACTCCGGTTTTAACTTGTTTTTTAAGTTTTTGAGAAAGTGTTCCTACAAATTTTTCATAGAGCGGAATTGCTACATTTGGTTTAGCTGCTTTTACAAAAGAAGGGCGGTTTCCTTTTTTTGTAGAGGCATGTAGTGTGAACTGACTAATCAAAAGAATTTCTCCTTCCTGATCTAAAATGCTTTCGTTCATCAGACCTTCTGAATCGCTAAAAACACGTAAACCGCAAATTTTTGAAGTAAGCCATTCTATATCTTCCTGCGTATCTTCAGTCTCTATACCTAGTAGAATCATAAAGCCACGACCTATCCTACCTTTTATGACATTTTCTATAGTAACTGAAGCTTCACTCACTCGCTGAATAACTAGTCTCATAATAATTAATTAAGGCTGTTGATCATAAACATTTCTTCTATAATTTTCTTCGTCACCTTCAATGATCTGTTTGTAACTCTGATATCTGGACCAGTGCAATTCGTCATGCTCCAAAGCTTCTTTAACTGCACATTTAGGCTCTTCCAGGTGTAAGCAATTATTAAATTTACATTGATCTTTCAGTGCAAAAAATTCAGGAAAATAATTACCTAGTTCTTCTCGCTCGATGTCTACAACTCCAAAACCTTTTATTCCCGGCGTGTCTATAATACGCGCATCAAAACTGAGATCAAACATTTCTGCAAAAGTCGTAGTATGCTGCCCTTGCATATGCTGATCGCTGATCGCTTTTGTTTTTAGGTCTAAAGTAGCCTCTATTGCATTTACGAGGGTAGATTTACCAACGCCACTATGTCCCGAAAACATACTGGTTTTACCCAACATCAAATCTTTAACCTGTTCTACATTTTTTCCGGTTTTTGCTGAAACACCAATACAGGTGTATCCTATTTCACGGTACATTTCTGCGAGATATTTCACTTCTCCAAACTCTTCATCACTCAAGGTATCTACTTTATTAAAAAGTAAAATTGCCTCGATGTGATAGGCTTCACAAGTAACCAAAAAGCGATCTATAAAAGCAGTAAAAGTAGGGGGGTTATTTAACGTGATGACTAGGAAACAGCGATCTATATTAGCAGCAATAATATGTGTCTGTTTAGATAAGTTAACAGATTTACGAATGATGTAATTGTCACGAGGTTCAATATCTTTTATCACTCCAGTAACCGCATCGCCCGTTTGCTCCAGTTCAAAAATAACACGGTCACCTACGGCAACAGGGTTTGTACTCTTAATACCCTGTATTCTAAAGCGTCCTTTAATTCGGCAATCGTAAAATTTGCTTGACTCACTTTTAACGCTATACCAGCTTCCGGTTGATTTGTAAACAGTTCCTTTCAAAAATATTATTACTAATTTAGATTGTAAAACTACTTTATTTTAGAGTAACCTTAATCTTTATCCTACAAAATCAGTCTTATGAAAATTTCTTTTTATTTATTTTTATTCTTAGTATCAGGAAGCGCTTCTCTTTTTTCGCAGGTTATGGAATATCAAACCGTAACTGTTATTGAATCTATTGTACCTAATGGCTTAGGCAGGTCAAGAATGATTTCTACTTTGGAAAGCAGAGATTATAAAGATTTTACTTCAACGCGTTCCGAGGAAGACGACTCCCGTAACACTGCAGACCGAAGCTCCATTAGGCTCAAGAATTTTGAAGAAACCAAATTGCTTAATTTTTTTAATATTGGAGGAATTCGTTTTCAGAACATTGCGTCTAATGATGCGGTAGTAACTTCTAAAATTAATGAAATGGCCGAGGAAGGTTGGGAACTTGCTTTTGTAAATAGTGGTGTTGAAAGCTATGGAGGCGATGGTGACGACAATGGCATTTATGTTACCCGATATATTTTCAAAAGACCAAAACAGCAAGAGTAACGTATTTAAAAACCCATAGTTTTAGATGTAAAAAAGGCGCTCATTGAGCGCCTTTTTTACATCTAAAACTTATTTCTAAGCTTCTTCCATTCTAGAAATTTTCTTCTGATGGTTGATCGACTCTTGGTGGATTGCTTTAAACACACGCAAGATAAATTCTTCACTTAAGTTATGCTTTTCGCCTTCAAGAATCATTGCTCCCAAGATCTCATTCCACCGCTTAGACTGAAGAATAGCAACGTTATTTTCAGTTTTAAGTTCACCTATAGAGTCGGCTATTTTCATACGCTTCCCTAAACTTTCAATAAGCTGGTGATCTACCACATCGATCTGAGTACGTAGTGTATTCAATTTATTGTTGAATTCGGCTGCAGTACCTTCCTCTTTACGAATCTTAAGGTCCTTCATAATCTGAACAAGTTGCGAAGGTGTAATTTGCTGTTTAGCATCACTCCAGGCATTGTCTGGATCGTAATGTGTTTCAACCATAATACCGTCGTAATTTAAATCAAGACCGGTCTGGCATAGATCAAAAATAATATCACGACGTCCTGCAATATGTGATGGATCTAAAATTAAGGGAAGATCTGGAAACTCGTTCTGAAGATCTACAGCAACTTGCCACTCTGGGTTGTTACGGTAACGGGTCTTCTCATATGTTGAGAATCCTCTATGAATAACACCCAGGTTTTTAACATCCTGAGTATAAAAACGCTCTACAGCTCCTAACCATAATGCTAAATCAGGGTTTACCGGGTTTTTGATAAGAACGGTCTTATCTGTTCCTTTAAGAGCTTCAGCAATTTCCTGAATATTGAAAGGAGAAACCGTTGTACGCGCACCAATCCAAAGGATATCTACATCATGTTTTAAAGCAAGTTCTACGTGGTTAGGGTTTGCAACTTCAGTAGTAGTAAGCATCCCAGTCTCTTCTTTAGCCTTCTGAAGCCATTTAAGACCTAATGCTCCTACACCTTCAAACATTCCCGGACGGGTACGTGGTTTCCAGATACCTGCTCTAAAAACAGTAGCATCTGTATCTTTTAGCTCGTGAGCAATTTTCAATACTTGCTCTTCAGTTTCTGCGCTACAAGGACCTGCGATTACAAGCGGGTGATCTAAATTGAAAGCGTCTAACCAGTTTCTAAGTTCTTTCTTATTTTCCATATTCAACAAATTTACGGCAATTAACCGATTACGATAATCCTTTAAGTATTGATTTTATGTGATTTGTATTGTGCATCTCGTTAAAAACTTCCTCATAATCTTCTGCTTCAAGAACGTTTTTAAAATGCGTTAAATTATTTATGTACTCTGTTAAGCTCTCTAATACGTTAGCTTTATTCTCTTTAAATATTGGTGTCCACGTTGCAGGATTACTTTTTGCAAGACGCACTGTAGAGGCAAAACCACTACCCGCCATATCAAAAATATCTTTCTCGTTTTTCTCTTTCTCAATTACCGTTTTTCCCAGCATAAAACTACTAATATGCGACAAATGAGACACATAAGCAATGTGTTTGTCGTGCGAATGCGGATTCATATATCTAATCTGCATGGGTAGTGCTTTAAATATTTGCATTGCTTTGTCTAATAGATCTTCACGGGTTTGTTCTACCTCACACAGAATCATCGTTTTATCTTTAAACAAATTTTCAATCGCAGCAGATGGTCCTGAAAATTCAGTACCGGCAATGGGATGTGCTGCTAAAAACTGATTGCGTTTAGGATGATTTCTTACTGCATCACAAACACTTCCCTTTGTTGAACCTACATCTATTACCAATGCGTTTTCTGCAACTGCATCTAAAACTGCAGGTAAAAACAAATTTGCCTGATCTACAGGAATTGACAAGATCACAAGATCAGCCTGACTCAAGGCTTCAAAACGAGATGAGTGATCTATCACACCCAAACCAATCGCTTCATCAAGATGGTCTGCATTGCTATCAACACCATATACTGTACTTCCTGGTAAAATGCGTTTTAAATCCCGTGAAAGCGAACCACCTATTAGTCCTATTCCTAAAATGAATATATTTTTAAAATCTTCCAATGGCTTCTTTGATTTTATCTTCGGTTACACACAGTGAAAAACGAATATATCCTGCTCCCTGAGAGCCAAAAATACTTCCCGGGGTTAAAAACACGCTTTTATTTAATAAAATATCATCTATAAATGCTTCTGCATCACCGGCGCCTTCGGGTAATTTCGCCCAGATAAACATTCCGGCTGCATTTTTATCATATGTACACCCCAGCAAATCAGCCAGCTTCCACATGTGTTCTCTTCGGCTTTTATAAACCTGATTGAGTTCATTAAACCATTTTTCGCCTTCTTTTAAAACAGCGGCAGCTCCTTTTTGAATTCCATAGAACATACCACTATCCATATTGCTTTTTACAGTTAAAACGGTGTTTATGTATTCTGAAGAACCCAACAACATCCCCACTCTCCAGCCACTCATATTGAATGATTTGCTCAGAGAATTTAATTCTATAGCTACTTCTTTTGCTCCCGGAATACTTAAAATACTCTGCGGATTTTCATTTAAAATGAAACTATATGGGTTATCATTTACTAATAGTATTGAGTTTGCTTTCGCAAAAGCCACAAGGTCTTCAAAATCTTTTGTAGTAGCTTTTGCTCCCGTTGGCATATGTGGATAATTAACCCACATCAACTTCACCTTACTCAGATCTTTTTTAGATAAAGCTTCATAATCTGGCATCCAGTTATTGGAAGCATCCAGATTATAATAAACCGGCTCTGCTTCAACCAGACGTGTTACCGAAGTATACGTTGGGTAGCCCGGGTTAGGAATCAACACCTCATCGCCGGGATTTAAGAAAGCCATACTGATATGCATGATTCCTTCTTTTGATCCCATTAAAGGCAAAATTTCGTTCTCATTATCTAGACGCACACCATAACGCGCTTCATAAAAATCAGCCATTGCCTTAGTCAATTCTGGCAAACCTTTGTAACTCTGATATTGATGCGCAGGACCATCTACCAGAGACTTGGTCAATGCATCGATAACATGAGGAGGTGGCGGTAAATCTGGACTACCTATCCCCATGTTGATTATAGGCTTACCTGCCGCTGCAAGTGCACGCACTTCTTTTAGCTTTCGCGAAAAGTAGTACTCTGAGGTCTGGTTTAACCGCTTAGCCGATTCTATAATCATCCTTTTCTATTTTTATATTCACCTAAAACTTTAAATTCAAGCGCCATTATATTCAACAATTTTTTTGCTTTCTCGAAGTCTGTATAATTATCAAAAGTAACATCTACAAAAAACGAGTACTTCCATGGTGTCTCTATAACTGGTAAAGACTGAATTTTTGTAAGGTTCAATCTACAATCGCTCATTACATTAAGTACTGCTGCAAGACTTCCCCGTTTGTGGTCTGCCAGAAATTTAACCGAAGCCTTATCTGGCACCTCTGCCTCTGTCCTTCCGTTTGTATTCAGAATAAAGAAACGTGTTGAATTCTCTTTTATAGTCTGAATATCTTCAGCAATAACATCTAAACCATAAATCTGTGCAGCTGTTACTCCGGCAATTGCACCAATCCCTTTAAGATTTCCATCGGCAATACGCTTTGCGGCCCCGGCAGTATCATCATCTTCAACCAGCCTAATATGCTCTTTGTCTTTAAAAAATTCCTTGCACTGTAACAAAGCCATAGGGTGAGACCATACTTCTTCAATATCCTTTAAATGCTGCCCAGGTAAAACCATCAAATTTTGACTTATTCCCAGATAGCGCTCCCCTTCAATATTAAGCTTGTGATTATCAATCAATGCGTAGTTAGGGATTATGCTTCCTGCTATAGAATTTTCAATAGCCATTACTGCATCTGTCGCCTCACCTTTAATCAGACAATTCACCAACTCTTGAAAACTACGGCAAGCTATAACTTCCACGTCTTCAGCAAAAAAATCCTGAGCGACTTTATGGTGAAAAGAACCTTTAATTCCCTGTATGGCTACTTTATGTTTCAATTATCTCTAGTTCAGTTTATAACAAAAAAAATCCCGATTTTTTAAATCGGGACCCTATGATATTGTATTACTACACGATACTCTATAGCGGTCCCATCTCTCTCCAGAAGAAAAAGAAATAATAACGGTTAAAAAAGTAAGGTACGTAAGACATGTGATTCATTAATTATGCTGCTAAAGTACTTAAATAAATAAGAAGAATTTTAAAAGGGAGTAATTTTTACACATTTCAAAAAAAAAGGATGAATTGTTTGAAGAAAACAAAATAGAACCTCGTATTTAAACTGCTTTGTTAGAAGATATTTTTCAAATAGCCTAATCTGTCAACTTTATTTTATAATGAACTAATTTTAAGGTTTTGAAAACAGCCACCTCACTGCTATTTGTTTACTTTTAACTTTTAAAGTTTCCTTATTTTAAGCCAACATGTCTATAACTGTAGAGGCCATAACAAAAATCTACGGTGCTCAAAAAGCACTTGATGATTTATCTTTTTCGGTCAAAAAAGGTGAAATCACCGGTTTTTTAGGTCCTAACGGAGCTGGTAAAAGCACGATGATGAAAATATTAACGACCTACCTAAAACAATCATCAGGGACTGCTTTTATAGCTGGTTTTTCTACAGAAAAAGAAGCTTTAGAGGTTCAAAAACGAGTGGGATATCTTGCAGAGAACAATCCGTTATATCCGGAAATGTACATTAAAGAATATCTTAAACTTCACGCTGATCTCAATCACACTTCAAAAGATCGCATAGCTGAAGTTATCTCTCTTACCGGCTTGCAACCTGAAGTAACCAAAAAGATCAAACAATTAAGTAAAGGATACAAACAACGTGTAGGCCTGGCTACTGCCTTAATACACGATCCTGAAGTTCTAATTCTTGACGAACCCACAACGGGTCTTGACCCCAATCAACTGAAAGAAATACGCGAGCTCATCAAGACTATAGGCAAAACCAAAACCGTTTTGCTTTCTACACACATTATGCAAGAGGTTGAAGCTATTTGTGACCGAGTTATAATCATTAATAAGGGGAAAATTGTTGCAGACAGACTATTAGAAGAACTTAAAGCGGGTAGTGAACAAATCATAAAAGTAGAATTTAATTATCGTGTAGAGGAAGTAGCTCTAAAAAATTTACCTCAAGTTAATCATGTGAATAACATAGAAGGTTTTAGTTATGAAATCAGTTTTGATACGCAAAAAGATATGCGTCCCGTTCTGTTTGATTTTGCACATGATAACGGACTAAAAACACTCCAGCTTTCTCGCATAAATACTTCTTTAGAAGAACTTTTTCATCAACTCACCCGCTAAACTCACCCTAATGGTTTTATACGGATTCGCCTTATTTCTGATAATAATTGCTCTTTTACCGCTCACTCAAGGCACCCATTGGATCATTAGAGGCTGGGATTTTATAAGAGTTCAAACCTGTTTTCTTCAAGCATTAATTCTTGCATTAATAGCGATTTTTAAATTTCCCGTAGATGAGTGGGAATATGTTGTGGCCATAACCTTATTGGCTGCTTTTATTTTTCAATTATATGTAGTGTTCCCCTATTCACATTATTATCCAATACGGGATTCAAAGCCTGATGACCCCGCATCTCTGAGACAAATAAGTTTGCTCAGTTCTAATGTTTTACAAACCAATGAAGAATACCATAAACTCATAGAGCAAGTCAACATATATACTCCAGATATTTTACTTGTTATGGAAACTGACAAGAACTGGGAAAATGGTTTAAAAGAATTAGAAAAAGAGTATCCTAATATCGTACGAGTTCCTTTAGATAATTTCTACGGAATGCATTTGTATAGCAAATATGAGTTGGCAGAAACTCAGGTAAATTATCTGGTAGAGAAAGATGTACCTTCCATTTTCACTAAAGTTTACTTCGGAAGCGATAAACCTCTGGAGCTAATTTGTGTTCATCCGGCACCTCCCAGCCCTACTGAAAATGAAACTTCAGAAGAACGTGATGCAGAACTTCTAATTGTAGGCAAAGCAGTACGTGAGCTCGACCCTGACCATCCTATTCTGGTATGTGGCGACCTTAACGATGTGGTTTGGTCTCGGGTAAGTAGATTGTTTGCAAAAATCACTGGACTCATAGACCCCAGAATTGGCAGAGGTTTATTTCCTACCTTTCATGCAGACTACTGGTATTTACGTTTCCCTATAGATCATTTATTTCATTCAAAAAATATTGTGGTAGATCGTATGCTGAGACTTCCTAATATAGGCTCTGACCACTACCCCATGTTTTTCACATTTTGGTTAGAAAACGGGGAAAAAGTTGAAAAACCAGAAATTGATTCTGAAACCAATGAGGAGGTTGAAGAGCGCATAGATGAAGGTCTGGATCGCGCTGAGTAATGTTAAGATGAAATAACCCAGTAAGCCTCGAGTAAACTACCTCGGGGCAAGCCCACGAGGCATTCGTTAGAAACAAATTTTCAATTTCGAGGCAAGCCTCGGGGTATTAAACCCTTTGGCGGCGCCAATAAAAAAGCCTCCTTTCGGAGGCCCCAACTAGTCAGGTCTAATGTTCATAATAAACGAGTCCCTAAACCCAACCTGACATACTTTTAGCTTAGTCAAGTCTATATTTTATACTTGTTCAAAAATAAACATATTTATTATTTTGAGTAATCAATATTGAAAAAAATAATTATTGAAAAGCCATAAAAAAACCATTAGTTTCCTAACGGTTTTTTAAACTTTTACTTTTATCTAATCAAATCACACAATACAATTCTCACATTTCAGCCTTATTGACACCAAGTTTTTTAATCACAGAGCCTACGGTAAGCCCCTGTACAAGAATTGAAAAGATCACGATAATATAAGTTATGACTAAGAAAAGCTCACGATGCATATCTTGAGTGAGACTAAGCGCTAACGCGATTGAAATTCCTCCTCGAAGGCCACCCCACGTCATGATAACATCAGTACGCGGTACAAAATTGAGATGTTTTTCAAAAAAGTTGATAGGGATTAATAATGAAATATATCTACAAACCAGCACCACTGGGATCGCGATTAGACCTGCAATAATCGTCGGCACTTCAAAGCTTATGATCAGCATTTCCATACCTATCAATACAAACAGGATCGTAT
Source organism: Leeuwenhoekiella aestuarii (assembly GCF_004104055.1). Lineage (GTDB taxonomy): Bacteria > Bacteroidota > Bacteroidia > Flavobacteriales > Flavobacteriaceae > Leeuwenhoekiella > Leeuwenhoekiella aestuarii. Next base: position 144,730 of record NZ_QOVJ01000001.1, read on the forward strand.
TTAATAAGATATCTATTAACTCCCAGAATTTATCTACATAAGTTTCTGTAAGCTCAGACATAGTGTGTTTACGTGCTGTATCGTTTCCTACTACAAGTCCTGCAGTTACCATTGCTAGCGGCGCAGACATATGAAGCTTTTGAGCTGCTACTGTACCGCACATAACTGCGGCAAGTGTGATGATCACTTCAATATCATAATCATCTATAGATTTTAATAATTTGTAAGTCAAATATCCTATTCCTAAACCCAATCCTATTCCCCCTAAAACTTCAAGACCAAATAACTCTAAAATATCACCAGGAGTAACCGGCTCTGACGACCCGGCTATTTTAAAAATGGTAAGAAATACCACTACACCAACTCCGTCATTAAATAGAGATTCTCCTACTATTTTGGTTTCTAAATTTTTAGGTGCACCTGCTTTTTTGAGAATTCCTAATACTGCAATTGGGTCTGTAGGCGAGATCAACGCTCCAAACAACAGGCAGTAAATAAAATCAACACCCAGTCCTAGCACCATTAATAGATAATACAAGGCTCCACCAACAAGAAATGTTGAAGTTAAAACGCCTACTGTTGCAAATACGATTACCGGCCAGCGCTGTACTTTGAGTTGTTCAAAATTAGTATGTAGCGCCCCTGCAAAAAGTAAGAAACTCAACATACCTTCAAGTAATACTTTCTCAAAATCTATACTGCTAATAATCTCCTTCTCTGCCTCTAGCAAGGTATCATCATAATAGGCGATACCTAAAACTCCCAATGTAAAGAGAAGCGTAATCAACATCAAACCTATGGTATTGGGCAGCTTAAGAAAACGTACGTTTATATAACCAAAAACTGCGGCAAGACCTACTAAAATTGCTGTGATTAGATAAAAATCCATAGATTCTTTTTAGAGCTTATTGGTGTTGATTTCTATCCAATACCCATCTGGATCTGTAAGATATATTTGTCGTACACCATCAGGTCTTGTGTTTGTAGTACCGGCTTCGCCTGGCCAATTCTCAAAAGGAATATTTTTAGATTTCAAAAACTTCATAAAACCATCAAGATCATCAATATTCAAAGCCAAATGCACTCCTTTATGAGGCTTGAAGGCTTCTTCACTTTCTATCAAATGAATCTGAACGTTGTTATTTAAAGCAAACCATCTGAATTTTGGCCCTAAACCTGCATTATCAATCTCAGGTAATCCTAAAATATCACTGTAAAAAGCTGCGGCTTTATCTAAATCTTTAACCAAAAGGGCATCGTGATCTTTAGTAAGTTTAAAATCTTGCGCTGTCATCACGTGTAAAAAGAATAAATTAATAAGAAGAATATAGGCGATTTTCATGATTTTGAGATTGAATTACTATTAATATATTTCATGGATCATGTTTGCAATAAGAGCAGTCCAACCTGTTTGATGTGAAGCTCCTACTCCTCGACCAGTATCTCCATGAAAATACTCATAAAACAAAACTAGGTCTTTAAAATGAGGATCTTTATAAATCTCCTTGTGTTGCTCATTTATCGGTCGGTCTCCATTTTCGTCGGTATGAAAAAGAGTTAGCAGGCGCTTCATCAAATCATTCCTAATGTCATTAAGACTTAAGATCTCTCCACTTCCCTTAGGATATTCTACCTCAAGATCTTTACCGTAATAATCTCTAAATTCTTTAATTGCTGTAACAAAAAGATAGTTAAATGGCATCCACACAGGGCCTCTCCAGTTAGAATTTCCTCCAAACATAGAAGACTCAGATTCTGCCGGCTCGTACTTTATCTCATAATTAGATCCGTCAATATCTATTTTATAGGTTTTTTCATGAATTTTAGACAATGAACGCAAACCGTGCTCACTCAAAAATTCTTTCTCATCAAAAACTGCACTTAACATGATCTCAACACGTTCTTTAGGAACAAGAGCCAAGAGTAAATCTGAATCATCAGAGAATTCCTGAATAACCATATACTTCAGGTTTGCCATTCGGTATTTTCTAAACCAGTTGACACTGTATTTAAAATTAGGCAGACGATCTAAAGTCTCTCTCTTAATATGTAAAACAGCGATTAGAGACATAATCCCAACTATAGATCGTACTTTTATAGGCTGAAAGCTTCCGTCTTCAAAAACCAATTTATCATAAAAGAAACCTTCTTCTTCATCCCAGGTCCCTTCATAATCTTCATTGAGTTTATTTAAAGCTTCAGCAATAAATATAAAGTGACCAAAAAATTTGGTCGCCATATCTTCATAAGAAGGATCTACTAACGCTATTTTAATTGAAATCTCAAGCATATTCAGGCAATAAAGTGCCATCCAGGAGGTACCGTCTACTTGTTCTAATGTCGCGTTACCGGGGATACCACTACTGCGATCAAAAACTCCAATATTATCAAGACCTAAAAAGCCACCTTGAAAAACATTATTCTGCCTACGGTCTTCCTGATTTACCCACCAGTTGAAGTTGAGCGATAGCTTGTTGAAAATTCGCTTAAGAAAATCTATATCTTCTTTCCCGGCCGTATCCCGTTCTATCTTATAAATCTGTAGCGCTGCAAAAGCTTGTGTAGGCGGATTAACATCACTGAAATTCCACTCGTAAGCAGGTATCTGACCGTTAGGAGCCATATACCATTCTTTAGTAAAAAGCAGCAACTGCTTTTTTGCAAATTCGGGGTCTATATAAGCCATTGTAATGCAATGAAACGCACTATCCCAGGCAGCATACCAAGGGTATTCCCAAGCATCTGGCATGAGATGAATATCATGATTCCGCAATGTTTTCCAATTGCTGTTACGGCCGTGATAGCGTTCTTGCGGTGGTGTAGAAACTTTAGGGTCTCCTTTGAGCCACTGTTCTACTTCGTAGTTATAATACTGCTTAGACCATAATAAACCTGCAAAAGCCTGACGCTGAATTTCTTTAGCCTCATCATCTTTTATTTGATTAACACCTTCATAAAAGTCTAAACACTCTTGAACTCGTTTTTCAAAAAGGGCGTCAAACTCTAAATCAAATGCTTCATCTTTTAAATCAGCATTGGTTAATCTTAGTTTGAAAACTACCGTTTCTCCAGCCTTTACATTGCGCTCATAATGCGGTGCAAACTTGGTCCCTTCCTGTTTCTTTTTTGCTAAACTGTAGTCGTTGTTGACTACTGTTTTATGAAAGAAATCTTTTTTATAAGGATGATCGTTTGTTTGTAAATATAAACGCTCATCGTTAGTTTCATTTTCGGTAAAAAGCTGGTGATCGGGCTTTTCAAAATATAAATTATAATCTCCCGTATACGGATGCTTTATGTGTACCGAAGGTGATTTGCTATTTTTATTCTTCACTATGGAAGGCTTAAAAGGCATATCTCTAATACTCCAGAAATTACGAATCCACAATGTAGGCAATACATGTAATTCTGCAGTTTTAGCGTTTCGGTTTGTCACTGAAATTTTAATGCAAATATCATCAGGTCCCGCCTTTGCATATTCGGTAACCACGTCAAAATATTCGTTTTTATCAAACAGACCAGTATCTAAAATCTCATACTCGTCGTCTTTTCGATTTCTACTGCGGTTTTTAGTCACCAGATCCCCATATGGATATTCATTTTGAGGGTATTTATAAAGGTGCTTCATATAAGAATGCGTAGGCGTATTCTCTAAATAATAATAGAGTTCCTTTACATCTTCACCGTGATTGCCTTCCGGACCCGTTAAACCAAATAAACGTTCTTTTAATATAGAATCTTTTCCATTCCATAAAGCAAGGCCAAAACACACGTTACAATAACGATCTGTAAAACCTGCCAAACCATCCTCTCCCCATCTGTAAACCCGACTTCTCGCATGATCGTGCGGAAAATACCCCCAGGCATTACCGTGTGCACTGTAGTCTTCACGCACGGTCCCCCATTGTCTCTCGCTTAAATAAGGCCCCCAATGTAACCAGTCTTCTTTACCTGAATAATGTGAATCTAATCTTTTTTGTTCTTCTGTATTTTTTTTAACCATTTGTTGTAAATCCTGGATAGCACGTCATTCCCCCATCAACGAATAAGGTGGTGCCATTAATATATTCTGATTCATCTGATGCCAACCAAGCAGCCGTACTGCCTATGTCTTCTGGAATTCCTATACGTTTATACGGAATCAGTTTATTTAATTTGTTGAGTGCACTTTCGGTTTCCCAAGCATCTCTATTAATATCTGTTTTTATAGCTCCGGGAGCAATGCTGTTACATCGTATTTTAAGAGGCGCATACTCCTGACAAATACTTTCCATAAGCATATTTACCCCACCTTTTGAGGCCGCATAATTAGTATGACCTGCCCACGGAATAATCTGATGTACAGAACTCATATGAATAATCTTGCCTAATGACTTAGATACTCCTTCTCTTATTCCTCTACGCATAAACTCTCGCAATGCTTCACGTGCACACAAAAACTGACCGGTTAAATTGACATCTATAACCAGTTGCCAGTCTTTTAAGGTCATCTCATGTAAAGGTGCGTCTTTTTGTAAACCAGAATTTGCAACTAGAATATCTACGGTTCCAAATTTCTCTATTGTTTCTTTGAACATAGCCTGAACCTGATCTTCTTTACTAACGTCGCATTGTATTACTATGGCCTCCCCACAGGTTCTATCTTTATTTATTTTATCTGCTACCTTATTTGCTTCTTCTTTTGAAGAGTTATAATTAACCACCACATTAGCACCACCTCTTCCTAAAGCAAGCGCTATGGCAGCACCTATACCCGAACTTGAACCAGTAACAATTGCGGTTTGACCTTTTAGACGTTCATTTGGTTTTTGCATTTTAGTTGGTTTTAAATGTTAAGTTATAAATAAGTTTTTAGATTCTAATTTAAGCCAACTTACTGAGGTAAAACCAGCTCTTAACGTTATTTAATAAAGTACTAGTGCAAAATGCAAATTATCTAGTAAAGTCCTTTTTTTTATTGTAATTCTTAGAAGTAGCAAGCATTTTTTGAAAATGACATAAAAAAAAAGAGTCTGATTTCTAAAGACTCCCTTCGCCATTTTTTATTTTATTTATAGTACAACTGAATATTCCGTACTTCGTCTATTCGGTTGTAGCGAACTTTCCTAATTCTAATTTATCAATCGGCATATTCATCACCTCATTTACAATCTCGTGTAATTCTGGAATTACAGAACTTGCCAATGGAGTAAGACTGTTAAACAGTACTGAAATGCCCAAATCTTCGCTCGGAAACAATGCAATTTCATTTCTAAAATCACTAACGCTTCCTCCGTGATGTATCATTTTACTTTGAATACCGGTTTCTGCATCAACAAATTCATGTATGCGCCACCCGTAAGCATATGAAGATCTCAAATGCCCCTTCCAACGCTGGTAATATTTATGCGCATCAGGAATTTCAACCTGAGGCTTAAACACTCTTGATATACTTTCTGAATCTAAAACACGCTCGTTATGGCCTAATAAAAAACGCATCCATTTCCCCATATCATCTGCACTTGCATTTATTCCTCCTGCTGCAACTGCATTAAAATACTTTTTATTAACGAGCAGACGCTTCCATCCTTTCCAAGTACTTTTATGCGGAAATGCATAATTATTGGTTTTGATCATTGCTTCATAATCTGTAGAAGCTGTTTGCATATTTAAAGGCGTGAAGATTTTATTTTGAAGTAATTGCTGGATGGTTTGCCCGGTTACCGTGTGCATCATTTCACCACTCAGTGCGAACATGGCATTTTGATAACTATACATTTTACCGGGCTTTGCTATCGTGTTAATTATATTAAATCTTGAAGCAATCTCCGAAAGCTTTACTCCGTCTTCAACTAAATTTGTGTAGCAATGATAAGGCACACCCGTTGTATGAGAAAGCACATTTGATAAGGTTAGTTTTTCTGCGTTGAGTTTGTTTTTTAATTGAAATTGAGGCACTAGATCTACAACTTTATCCTCCCAATTCAATACACCTTCTTTAACCTCAATTCCTGCTAAAATACCGGCAAAACCCTTAGACAAAGAGCCTAACCTAAAAACAGTTTGATCATCTACAGTATCGTTCTTAAAAACGTTGCGATTACCAAAGCCCTCTTTAAAAAGAATAGAATCTCCCTGAACGATACTTACACCTGCTCCAATGATCAACCTCTTATTAATTGCATTTTCAAAATACGCAGCGATCTCTTTTGCCAGAGCAGCCTTTCTGCTTCTGTAAATATAGCTTGCTTCTTTTTGAGCCTGAATTTTTAACGGATTAACAAATTCAATAGCGTGAGTTTTTTTTGATTGGGGCTCTTTAAAATCTGGAGATGATAGTGCAAAAAAAGAAATGAGCACCAAAAAAGTACCTAAAACAAGGGGTTTGCGAATAATCATTGAATATTGGGGTTTAATCTATTTGGTTAAAATTGTCGTTTATTAACCAATAACAACGTTTAAAGATAAAAATTATTTTAACAAAACTTTTAGTTTTTACTATGAAAGTCAGATTTTATATTCTCTTTTACCCTATTCAGATCTGATGCAATAAGAAATCAGCTAAAATTGTTGATTAAACGTTTTACTATATGCTGTCTAAAGTTTTTCAATTTGATGGAAAAAATAATCGCTGTGCTTTTTATCGTAAACTAAAACGGTACTGCATTTACAATGGACTTCAGTACACCTGAAAATGCTGAATTAAAAAGCCTTTTGAATCATTTTGACAAAGTAGTTTACAACTACATTATTGAGAACAGAGTTAGTATAATCTTTTAATCCAAAAAATAAGTCACGCTTTTTTTAGAATCAAAAAAGTATTGGTAATAAAATATCAAAAGTGATGAGTTTTTAATTAATCTATACAGCTTCAGCAATTTATATTTACAGAATAATCAAACATTTATATACACTCTAAAGTTCTAAAAACATTATTTTTCAGTCTATGAACGTTTCTTTTGCAAAAGTTTTACTCAGCTTAACCACCCTTTTTCTTTTTTACAACCCAATTGTGTATGCTCAAAATGGAGATCAGATTTTAGACGGTATAGGAGAAACCGGTTTGATCGCACGTTATATTTTTGATGGAAACGCAAAAGATTGGTCACGAAATAATTTACACGCAAACCATCAAAAAAATGAGGCTTCTTATGTTTTAGACGAAGAGTTTGAAAAGGTTTTAAACTTATCTAATGGCTCGTATTTATCCCTTCCGGAAGAAACATTAAATGGTATTGAATCCTTAAGCATTACCACTTGGATTTACTTAAATACTGCAGAAAAAAATCAATACCTTATTGATTTTGGCACCTCTGAAGACTCACACCTCTTTGTTGATCTAACTGGAAATTACACCAAGAATCTTGAAGCTGCATTGGCAAAAAACGGGAAAGCGGATGTAAAAATACAACTACCTAGCCCGGAAGCTCAAAAATGGGTACATCTTGTAATGGTTATTGATTTCCCTTCACAAAGCTTCAGCACATATTTAGATGGCAAGCTTGCTGCAACCACAGAAGCTACAGATCTGGATTTGAGTACGATTTTTAGTACTGAATCTAACACCCTTTTACTTGGTAACTCATTATCTAAAAATGATTCAAACTTAGATGCTCGACTACACGACTTTAGATTGTATCGCATTCCACTAAGTAAAACTCAAGTTGCCCGCATTTATCAGAATTCGTCTAAAACCGGAAAAAGTGTGGTCAATGAGCGTGCTGAGCCAGAAGATAACCTTCCTGTTTTTGAAGACACAATCCCCCAACTTTACAATCAATATTTAACTGCTGTTTCAGATGTTACTGTTAAAACAGTTGTAGGTCAGCTTCCGCGCTTACCCAGATTTGTAAAAGGCAGTTATAAGCTTCCGGTAGGAACTATTCAAGTACGTGTGCTCTGGCCTGCTCCAGAAGATAACAGTAGTGTTTTAACACCTGGCACATATACCATTACCGGGCGAGTTTCAGGAACAGATTTTAAACCTACAGCAAAAGTAATTGTAAAAGAGAACGATGCAAATGCTACACCTGATCGTACGCTGGAACCCTTTCAATTGAATGAGGTGTCTCTTGATGCAAATGCTTTAGGACACGATTCAAAGTTTATTGAGAACCGCGATAAATTCATCAATACACTTGCTGAGACTAATCCAGATTCTTTTCTGTATATGTTTAGAAATGCTTTTGGACAAAAGCAGCCTGAAGGTGCAGAACCCCTAGGTGTCTGGGACACTCAGGAAACTAAATTGAGAGGTCACGCAACCGGACATTATTTAACAGCAATTGCACAGGCATACTCGAGCACTACTTATGATAAAGAACTACACCAGAAGTTTGAGGACAAAATGAATTATATGGTGGAAACTTTATACGACCTTTCTCAACTTTCAGGCACCGCTAGAAATGCAGGCGAAGATTTTGTTTCAGACCCTTCTGCTGTGCCAACGGGGCCAGAGAAATCTTTTTATAATTCTGATTTGAGCGAAACCGGTATCAGAACCGATTACTGGAATTGGGGCGTGGGTTACATCAGCGCTTACCCTCCAGATCAATTTATTATGCTTGAAAAAGGAGCGAAATATGGTGGGCAAGAAGACAGAGTTTGGGCACCGTATTATACACTACATAAAATATTAGCTGGACTTATTGATGTTTATGAAGTAAGTGGCAATGAAAAAGCTCTTAGCGTTGCCGAAGGAATGGCAAAATGGGTCTACATACGACTAAGCAAGCTTCCTACAGAGACCTTGATTACAATGTGGAATACGTACATCGCCGGTGAATTTGGCGGTATTAATGAATCACTGGCGCATCTGTATCGTATTACCGAAAAACCGGAATATTTAAAGACTGCTCAATTATTTGACAACATAAAAGTATTTTATGGTGATGCAGAACACTCTCATGGGTTGGCTAAAAACGTAGACACCTATCGCGGTTTGCATGCCAATCAACATATTCCGCAAATTATGGGAGCTCTTGAGCTGTACCGTAATTCTGAATCTCCGGAATATTATCATATTGCAGATAACTTCTGGTACAAGACCAAAAACGATTATATGTACAGCATCGGCGGTGTAGCGGGAGCGAGAGACCCTGCAAATGCTGAATGCTTTGTGGCACAACCAGCTACGCTTTATGAAAACGGTTTATCTGCCGGCGGACAAAACGAAACCTGCGGAACCTATAATATGCTCAAGTTGACCCGCGGACTTTTCTTCTACAGTCAACAACCGGAATTGATGGATTATTATGAGCGTGCCTTGTACAATCAGATTTTAGCTTCAGTGGCAGAAGATAGTCCGGCGAACACCTATCACATCCCCTTAAGACCGGGATCAAAAAAGCAGTTTAGCAATGCTGATATGAGTGGTTTTACCTGCTGTAACGGGACTGCATTAGAAAGCAGCACCAAACTTCAAAATTCAATCTACTTTAAAAATGTTGATAACAAAGCACTGTTTGTAAATCTCTTCGTGCCTTCAACCCTAAACTGGACGGAAAAAGATATTACAATCAAACAAGAAACAGCCTTCCCGCACAAGGACCATAGTACATTCACTATTGAAGGGAAAGGGAAATTCAGTCTCAACATTAGAATACCCGGTTGGGCTAAAAACGGAGTTGAACTTAAAATTAACGGAAAGATTCAGAATATTTCTATTGAGCCCGGCACCTATTTAAACGTAGAGCGCAAGTGGAAAAATGGCGATACTGTCGAACTCAAAATGCCTTTTAGTTTTCATCTGGATCCGATTATGGATCAGGAAAACATTGCCAGTTTATTCTACGGTCCGGTATTATTAGCAGCTCAGGAATCTGAACCGCGTACAGATTTTAGAAAGATTACGCTAGACGCTTCTGATCTCGGAAAAACCATCAGCGGAAATCCTGAAAAGTTAGAATTCAAAATTGATGGAGTTGTATACAAGCCTTTTTACGAGACGTATGACCGGCACTCTGTTTATCTGGACGTAACCTTGAAATAAAAGCTGCTAAAACGAAGGAAAAAGACCTCAATTGATTACACCAAGCAAACAACACAAAAAGAAAAACCCGCTAAATTAAGTTTAGCGGGTTTTTCTTTTTATTACCCTTATTTAATATAGCTAGGTCAATATATCTTTAAATAAAAAAGGCTTCACATTTCTGTGAAGCCTTTGTGGGCAATGAGGGATTCGAACCCCCGACCCCCTCGGTGTAAACGAGGTGCTCTGAACCAACTGAGCTAATTGCCCTTCTCGTTAGCGGATGCAAATATAAACCAATATTTAAGACTGCAAAACACTTTTTTGAAAATAATTAAATTATTTCTGCGACTACAAAAGTACTCCCCCCTATAAATATCAGATCCTCAGCATTTGCCGCTTTTTTTGCAGCCTCAAAAGCTTCTGAAATTTTTTTAAATTTTTTTCCTTTGAGATTAAAAGCAGCCGCTTTTTGCTGCAATTCATCAGAATTTAGCCCTCGAGGAACATCCGGTTTGCTGAAGTAATAAATGGCATGTTTAGGAAATAACGGAAGAACACTATTTAAGTCTTTATCAGAAACTACTCCTAATACTATATGAAGTTCTTTATAGCGCTCTTCAGCAAGCTGATTCATCACATAAGCAAGTCCTTCTTTATTGTGCCCTGTATCGCAAACTATTTTAGGACTGCTCTCCTGAATAACTTGCCAGCGTCCTAAAAGTCCGGTATTAGTGATCACTTTTTCAACTCCTTTTATTAAAGCTTCTTTAGAAATGCTTAGCGCTGTATTTTCATTTAAAACTTCAACCGCTCTTTGAACCGTTTTTTTGTTTTTATGCTGGTAGCTTCCTTTTAACTCACTTTCTAATTCAGGATAGTCAAAATCTGAAGCATAACTTATTTTGGCTTCTACCCCTTTTGCTTTAGCATCAAAAACACAAGTAGTTTGATGCTGACGCTCACCTATGACAACCGGAATATTTGCCTTTATGATTCCCGCTTTTTCTAAAGCAATCTCTTCAAGCGTGTCCCCTAAAATAGCTGTATGATCGAGACCTATATTGGTGATAACAGAAAGAATTGGCGTGATAATATTAGTAGAATCCAATCTTCCGCCAAGACCAACTTCTATCACTGCAATGTCCACTTTTTGCTCTTTAAAATATTGAAAAGCCATACCTACGGTGAGCTCAAAAAACGAGAGCTGATTTTGCGCTATAAAAGCCTTATGCTGCTCGATAAATTGAACAACGAATGATTCGTAAGCTAGCTGCCCATCTATGCGTATACGCTCTCTAAAGTCTTTTAAATGCGGAGAAGTGTGTAATCCTGTTTTATAACCTTGCTCTTGCAAAACCGAGGCCAGCATATGACTGGTAGAGCCTTTACCGTTTGTGCCTCCCACGTGAATGGTTTTATAAGCCATTTGAGGATTTCCCAAGCGATCACAAAGCAAAATGATATTGTCTAGATTTTTTTTGAATGCGGAAGCGCCTTGTCGCTGAAACATAGGCAAACGTTCAAACATCCAGTGCAGCGTTTGCTGATAGGTCATTATTCTGAAAGACTAAACTTGTACACTATTTTACCAATCTGACGCGAAGGTGCATCAGTGTCCGGGTTAAATTTTGTTGCCAGCGCTGCTGCTTTTGCAGGGTCAAGTAAACAACGGCTGTTGTTTGTAGTACCACGTACTCCAGGCGTCGCTTTGATCACATTTCCATTACGATCTACTTCGATACTTACAACAACGATACCAGCTTCATTGCAATCTTGCACACGCTTAGGCTTGCTGAGTGCTTTACGGCCACCTAACTGATAATTACCATCACCATCAAGACCTTTACCATTACCGTAATAACTCGATGCGTTAGGATCTCCATTAGGATCACCTTTATCGCCGGCTTGATTATCATTCCCTTCATCGCCGGTTGCAGTTCCGTTGCTTTTAGGTCCGTTTAAAATGCTTGATAACGCATCTGTGGTAGACTTGTCTGGCTTAGGATCTGGTTTCTTAGCTTCTACAGGTTTTGTAGTAGCTTTTTTAGGCTGCTCAGTTACGGTTTTTTTTACTTCCTTTTTAGGCTCATTTTTAATAACAGGTGCTTCTTCTACTTCTTGCGTCACCACTTCTTCTTTCACTTCGGAAGTTTTCTCTACCTGAGGTTCTGGAGTTGTGTTACGGGGAGCAGATTGTACAGCGGTCTGAGGCTGAATATTACCTGACCCTACATCTGAAGTACCGAAATTAATAGCGATACCACTCTCTGGAGGTGGATCAAGATAGTTTAATCCGGCAAAAAATAAGATCACCAACAACAAGGCATACAAAATGCTTGTTAAGGTGAACGATTTTCGTTTATGTTTTGTGTCTAAAAAGCTCAAGACCGAATTATTGTTAAATGTATATATTCTGGTAATTCAAAAACCAAACCACTTTAAAAACAGCGCTAAGGATTGAAGCGACATCCCCCAATTGCAATTGGGGATATAGCTGAAAGCCTGACGGCGATAGCCGGAGCGCCCCAATACTAATTAGGCCTTACAGCCAATACGATTTTGTATTTATTTCGGTTTGCAATATCCATCACGGTAACAGCTTCTTCGATAGGCACACCTTCTTCTGCACGTAAAATAATGGTAGGATCTTCAACACCTGTTAGCTCGCTGTTTATAAATGCCTCCAGATTATTTGAGGTCACCCGTTCTTTATTCACATAGATATCGAGATCTTTAGTAATACTTACTGAAAGGTTTTGTTGATTACTGGTTTTCCCTTTTGCTTTGGGCAGAATAAGATCTAGCGCATCTGGAGTGATAGCCGGTGAGGTCAGCAAGAAGAAAACCAATAACAGAAACACAATGTCTGTCATGGAACTCATACTAAACTCCGGACTTACTTTATTTCTTCCGCGTAAGTTCATCTTAAGCCGGTTCGTTTAATAAATCTAGAAAGTCTACCGCAGTTGCTTCCATTTGGTGTACTACTTTATCTGTTCTCACTACGAGGTGGTTATAACCTATATAAGCTACAATACCTACTATAAGACCCGCTACTGTTGTGGTCATCGCTGTATAAATACCTTCGGCAAGATTACCCATCTCAGCCTGACCACTACTGGTCGCCAACTGATGAAAGGCCAAAACCATACCTATAACCGTACCCAGGAAACCAATCATAGGACCAGCACCAGCAATAGTCGCCAATACACTTACATTTTTTTCCAGACGATAAACTTCTAATCGACCTGAGTTCTCAATCGCCGTGTTGATGTCTTCTAACGGACTACCAATACGACTGATTCCTTTTGCTGTAAGTCTTGAAACCGGACTGTTTTGCTGTGCGCATAATACTTTTGCGCTTTCTAAATTTCCATTAGCGATATGATCTTTAATTTGATTCATAAAGTTACTGTCCATATCAGAAGCAGCTTTGATCGCAAAAAGGCGCTCAAAGTATATGTAAATCGCCACAAAAAGGAGTACAAAAAGTACAACAATGATAATCTGACCGGGCAAACCGCCACTCATCAAAAGATCAAAAAGTGAAAGCGTCTTCTCTACCGGTTCTTCTTCGGCAGCAAGAGAAGGAAGTGTTTCTGCACTTTCCTGCAACAAGAGTGTAAGCATAGTTTATTTTAATTAGTTATGAGATAAACGTGCAAAGTTGTTTAAAATTATATACACCCTTGCACGTTTTAGTTTTTTATAAGAACATATAAACTCCAAGTAAACCAACACCTCCTAAAACAAGCGTATAAGGAAGCGCCATTTTTACCATTTTACCGTAAGAAAGATTGATTAATGGAGCTAAGGATGAGGTAAGCAAAAATAAGAAGGCAGCTTGTCCATTAGGAGTTGCAACACTAGGAAGGTTTGTCCCTGTATTAATAGCTACCGCTAAATGGTTGAATTGCTCTCTGGTAATATTACCCGCATCAAACGCTACCTGAACTTCATTAATATATACCGTAGCTACAAAGACATTATCACTAATCATAGAGAGAATACCATTTGCTAAATAAAACATGGAAGGTTGTGTTTCTACCGGAAGCGTCAACACATAATCAATAATAGGGGTAAACAAATGCTGATCGTGAATCATCGCAACGATCACAAAGAAAACAACTAATAATGCTGTAAAAGGAAGTGCTTCTTCAAAAGCTTTACCTAAACTGTGCTCGTCTGTAATACCCATAAATGCAGTTTGAACTACAATTAAGAATAAACCGATAAATCCTACCGGAGCTAAGTGCAAGGCTAAACTTAAAATTAAAAGAATCGCGGAAACACCTTGAATCCAAAGACCGAAAGTTTCTTTCTTTGTTCGTTTCTCATCAACTTCAGTAGTGTAATTTTCGATAATAGTACGAGCTACTTCTGGTAATTTATCACCAAAGCCGAAAAGTTTGGTTTTCTCAAGAATAAACGTAGTTATAATACCACACACAAGAACAGGGATCGTGATAGGCATCATTCGCTGGAAAAATTCAATAAAATCCCAACCCATTTTCTCGCCAATCAATAAGTTTTGAGGCTCCCCTACCAATGTACAAACACCTCCAAGAGCAGTACCTACAACACCGTGCATAATCAAACTACGTAAAAAACCTCTAAACTGCTCTAGTGTTTCACCACTTAAAGCCTTGCGATCAGGAACCTTATCAGCATCATAATCTGCATCTTCCATAGAGTGTATTTTGTGATATACTCCATAGAAACCTACAGAAACACTTATCAGTACTGCAGTTACGGTTAATGCATCAAGAAAAGCTGATAGGATCGCTGCCAGAAAAACAAAGAGCATAGAGAGCACGACCTTAGATTTGATCTTAGTAAATACTTTAGAGAAGATATACATCAGCATCGGCTTCATAAAGTAAATACCAGCAACCATAAACACTAAAAGTAATACTACTTCAAGGTTTTGATCTACTTCTTCATATGCTGCTTCAGGACTGGTAAGCCCTAAAATAAGCGCTTCTAAGGCCAGAATACCTCCAGATTGCAACGGATAACATTTTAAAGCCATCGCTAAAGTGAAAATAAATTCACCAATAAAGATCCAAGCTGTAACCATAGGACCTAAAAGATAATATGCGAACACATTAAAAAATAAGAAAGCTATCATCGCTAACTTGAACCAGCGCGGGCTACTACCCAAAAAATATTTTAACATTTGTATTTGTTTGTTGGTTAATTTTTCATTCTAAAGTTAAACCAGCTGTTGCAATGCTATTTCAAAAGCTGTTTTACTGATGTTATTTTTACTGCTATTGTGATTGTATGTATTCTGAATGGCATTTTTGATAGTTTGAGAAGTATCGTTAAAAATAGCTTCATCAGTCATCTGCACCCGACGCTCCATAAAATAAGCAAAAACGCGAGCCATACCGCAATTTGATATAAAATCTGGAATTACCGAAACACGTTCGTCAGTATGTTCCATAATAGGACCGAAGAAAATTTCCTTATCGGCAAAAGGAACATTTGCCCCACACGAAATCACTTCGAGCCCGGCCGTTATCATGGTATCTATTTGTGCCTGAGTAACCAATCTTGAAGCTGCACATGGTGCAAAAATTTCAGTTTTGATTTCCCAGATCTTTTTATTCACTTCTTCAAACGGAATTAGATTAGACGCTACTAATGTATTTCCCTTTTTAGTCAAGAACAAATCTTTTATTTCTTCAAAAGAAAAACCTTCTTCGTTGATCAGGCCCCCGGCTGCATCAATAATTCCTACAATTTTAGCACCTTGTTGAGCTAAGTAGTACGCTGCTGCCGCACCCACATTACCAAAACCCTGAATAACAGCTCGTTTCCCAGTTATACTTCCTCCATAAATATCATAAAAATGACGCGCAGCTTCTGCAACACCATAACCGGTGATCATATCTGCAACCGTATATTTTCTGGAAACATCTGGGGAATAGGCCGTGTTCTCTAAAACTTTGATCACACCTTGACGCAGCTGTCCAATGCGGTTTATCTTATCTGCTTCAGTTGGTCTGAAGTGGCCGTTAAACACCCCTTCTTGTGGATGCCAAACACCGCTTTCTTCTGTAATGGGAATAACTTCGTGAATCTCATCTACATTGAGATCTCCTCCCGTTCCATAATAACTTTTAAGCAAAGGAGATACTGCAGCATACCAGCGTTCTAAAACGCCTTTTTTACGGGGATCAGCAGGATCAAAATTGATTCCGCTTTTCGCTCCACCAATTGCAGGGCCCGAAACTGTAAACTTTACTTCCATGGTTTTCGCCAATGAAAGTACCTCATTACGGTCTAGCCCTTTACGCATACGAGTACCGCCTCCGGCAGCACCACCTCTCAACGAATTAATCACCGTCCAGCCTTCTGCTTCGGTCTCGGGATCATTCCAGTGAAATACAATTTCAGGTTCTTTAGTTTCGTAACGATTTAATAAATCTTTCATGAATTTATTTAGAGGGTTGACAAATATAACGACTTAGGTGGTTTTCCCTATCGTTTTCGTATTAATTTAAGGTGAACATACTATACCTGCGCAATGATTTTTTGAAGCACCTGTAATAGAATTCAATACATTTATAGAATTGCGTAAACGCAAAACACCCATAAAAGCAAAAATTAAAGCTTCTTTAAATTCGATGGTTTTTGCATCGGGTATTTCAAGCTTAATTTGAGACAATTGCTGCGTGCGTTTTATTAAAAATTTATTGTAAGCTCCGCCACCAGTTACCAAAACGCGATTTTCACCCTTTCCATTTGCTAGCAAATTTATATTTGCTGCCAGCTGCACAGCCATATGCTCAGTAAAAGTCGCGATCTTATCTTCAATAGTGGCTTTAGATTGATTGAGTATAGGAAAAATTTCACGTTTTACCCACTCTAGCCCTAAGGATTTTGGAAAAGGCTCTTTATAAAATATCAAATTATCAAGCCGATTGAGCAATGAACCATCAACAGCTGCTGAAGCTGCTATTGCTCCATCTTTGTCAAAACCAAAACCCAATTGACGTGTCAAATGATTCAACACAATATTAGTTGGACAAATATCATAAGCGATGCGCTTCTGATTCTGCTCAAAAGAAATATTAGCAAAACCACCTATATTCAAACAAGCTTTAAAATCTTTAAACAGCAACCTGTCTCCTATGGGAACCAAAGGTGCACCTTGCCCGCCAAGCGCAACATCCTCAATCCTAAAATCACAAACAACTAAAATTTTACAAATCTTCGCAAGTTCAGGTTTGTTCCCTATTTGGTAGGTCACTCCCTGATCTGGTCGATGAAGTATTGTATGACCGTGAGATGCAATCGCATCAATTTTTAATGGGTTTCGGTCTCGAAAAGTATTGATTGTCTTAGCGAGGTATGCTGTATACTCAATATCCAGCGATTTTAATTCTTCAGGAGATAAATCTACCGCATCTTGTAAACGAACTACCCAGGCTTCAGGGTAAGGAATAGTCTCACATACCAACAACTCGTAACTCCACCTTGCTTCTCTTTTAAATCTCACATAAGCGAGGTCTACCCCATCTAAAGAAGTGCCACTCATCACGCCTAAAACAGTATAAGAAGTGCTATGCATAACAGCTTAAATTATGATAATCCTTAAATTTTTGCGTGAAAACTATTAAATATTTAAATTTCAGCATATTTATTATTACTTTTTGAATTTTCAATAAAATAATTGATTTATTTTGCAAAGTATTATGCAAGCATAGTAAAACAGTGTCTTTAAGATGCTGTTCAAATATCTAAACCTATTCACTGGGTGAAAGGTATTAAGAAAACGATATATTTTAATCTAAAACTGAAATTAGATATGGATTTTAGCCTGAGTGAAGAGCACATTATGATACGTGATGCAGCTCGTGAATTTGCACAAACCGAATTGCTTCCGGGAGTTATAGAGCGTGATGAAAAACAACATTTCCCAAAAGAATTGATTCAAAAAATGGGAGACATGGGCTTTCTGGGAATGATGGCTCCTACAGAATTTGGCGGCGGAGGAATGGACAGCATCTCTTATGTGCTGGTAATGGAAGAACTGAGCAAAGTTGACGCTTCTGCATCTGTTATCGTTTCAGTAAATAACAGTCTTGTGAATTATGGCCTGGCTGCTTATGGAAATCAGGCTCAAAAAGAAAAATACTTATCAAAATTGACTACCGGTGAAAAACTAGGTGCTTTTTGCTTAAGTGAGCCCGAGGCTGGAAGCGATGCTACTTCTCAAAAAACTACCGCAATCGATAAAGGAGACCATTATATTTTAAACGGAACCAAAAATTGGATTACCAATGGTAGTTCTGCAGACTATTATCTAGTTATTGCTCAAACTGATAAAGAAAAGAAACACCGCGGTATAAATGCATTTATCGTAGAGAAAGGATGGGAAGGTTTTGAAATAGGCCCTAAAGAACAAAAATTAGGCATACGAGGTAGTGACACACATTCTTTAATCTTTAATGATGTAAAAGTGCCTAAAGAAAACCGTATCGGTGAAGATGGATTCGGATTTAAGTTCGCAATGAAAACACTTAGTGGCGGGCGCATAGGTATTGCGGCACAAGCACTGGGGATTGCCTCAGGTGCTTTTGAACTAGCTAAAGATTACTCTAAAGTACGTAAAGCTTTTGGTACCGAAATTTGCAACCACCAGGCAATTGCATTCAAACTAGCAGATATGGATGTTGAAATTGAAGCAGCACGTCATCTGGTTATGAAAGCTGCCTGGGATAAAGATCAGGGGAACAACTACGATATCTCAAGTTCTAGAGCAAAGCTTTATGCTTCAAAAGTAGCTATGGATGTTACTGTTGAAGCTGTACAGATTCATGGCGGAAACGGTTTTGTAAAAGAATACCACGTAGAACGCTTAATGCGTGATGCAAAAATCACGCAGATCTACGAAGGAACCTCCGAAATTCAAAAAATTGTTATCTCTAGAGGATTGCTAGACAACTAAAAGTCTCATTTTAAATAAAGAAAGCACCAATTTTAAAAAGAAAATGGTGCTTTCTTTATCTAAAATCTTCTCTTAAAACGAATAACTCAGAAGAAAATGAAAATCAGGAAACAGGAAAAAATCATCTGCGTTTTGATCTTCTAAATCATAAGCAACTCCTACTCCTGCTGCCAGTTCAAAACTAAAATTATTCCAGATTTCTCTGCGCATACCTGCATTACCCGCAAGTGCGAGTGACGAAATAACATCATCTTTATGATCATTTCCTATTGTAAACCAATCGGGTTGAAAGGTAGTTTTCAAACTCACATAGTCTGCAGAGTTATTGGAGGTATGTCTACCTTTTTCAGCTCTGCTTTTAATGCTATGATACCAGCGTGGTTCAATCTCAATTTCTGGGATAAGCATATACAAATAATTGTAATCTGTCACATAGCCTTGTGTGTAACCACCGGTAAGACCTACTTGACTCCTAAGCACAACCTCATCAGAAAATTTTGCTTCATTAGTGAACCAAACACCAAATAACGTTCCTTGCAGACTCCATAGAGATTGCTCTACTGATGCTGCAGCCGAAATTTCTTCTTGTGCAAAACTTTGAAATTGCGCACAGACAATTGTAAATACGAGTAGTAATTTTCTCATAATAATGAATTTGGGTTTAAAAAATTCAAAATTAATATTTCAAAAAAGAAACTTCATTTTTTTTTTAAATACAAGCATAAAAAAAGCCCTTCGGTGAAGGGCTTTTTATTTTTTTCTTAATGACTATCGCGCAAAATACACGTAAATACCTATAACAATAAGGCATATAACCGCTCCCACTTGTTTTACATATTTAAAAGGTTCTATAGAAACCTGCTTGGTATATTCTAATACAAATGGTTCTTTTCTAGGATAAAACTTACCAATAATTAACATGATAGCAATGTTTAATACAAACAAGATCGCCATAATATGCAAGTAGTGAGGATAAGCCTCTGCCTCAACCATTCGCAATGCTTCAACATCTGTTATCCCACTCGCCTTAGCTGTATCTAATGCATCATTAATAAATTTAGGCTTCAATAAAAATTGACTTACGATATACATTAACGAACCTAAAATAATACCAATTTTTGCTGCTATAGCCGGTACACGCTTAGTTAAATACCCAACAACAATTATTGTAAAAATTGGAATACTGTAAATACCGTTGATCTCCTGCAAGTAACTGAATAAACTTCCTGCATTTGCAATTAAGGGAGCAATAAACATTGCCGCAAGTGCCAGACAAACTCCAAAGATTTTACCGTATTTGACAACAGTACGCTCTGAAGCATCTTTATTGATGTGTTCTTTATAAATATCTATACCAAATAAGGTCACCGAACTATTAAGAACGCTATTAAAAGAACTCAGGATCGCACCAAATAATACTGCCGCAAAAAAGCCCATTAAAGGTTTTGGTAAAACAGCTCTTACTAACTCAGGATAAGCCAAATCACTACTAGCTAAGCCACCTTCAAAATAATAGAACGCAATCATACCGGGTAATACTAAAATCACCGGACCTAATATCTTTAAAAATGCAGCTAACATAAGTCCTTTTTGACCTTCTGCAAGACTCTTTGCTCCAAGACCCCGCTGAATGATTTGCTGGTTTGTTCCCCAGTAAAACAACTGCACGAGCATCATTCCTGTAAAAATTGTAGAGAAAGGCACTTCTTGACCAGGCTCACCAGTAGAATCAAAACGCTCAGGATTTGCATCAACAAGTACTTTTAATCCATCTAAAACACCACCATCTCCAATAGCCATTAAACCAAAAACAGGAATTAACACCCCTCCAATGATCAGACCTATTGCATTGATACTGTCTGAAACAGCTACAGCTTTAAGCCCTCCAAAAACCGCGTAAATAGATCCTATTATTCCTATTCCCCAAATACAGATCACTAAAGCCGTAGTATCAGAAACACCTAATAATTCAGGAACATCAAACATACCACTTATCGCAACGGACCCTGAGTATAAAATCACCGGTAATAACACCACGACATATCCCGTGAGGAACAGTCCAGAAGTTATTGTTTTTGTAGCCTTATCAAATCGTTTAGACAAAAACTGCGGCACCGTTGTAAGCCCACCCTTTAAATAACGTGGTAACAGAAAAACAGCTGTTACTACTATAGAAAGTGCAGCTAGTGTTTCCCAGGCCATCACAGAAAGACCATCTTTGTAGGCACTTCCGTTAAGCCCAACTATCTGTTCCGTAGATAGATTGGTAAGAAGCATCGAACCCGCTATTACACCAAAGGTTAAACTTCGCCCTCCTAAAAAATAACCATCAGAGGTTGATTCATCAGATTTTCTGACTGACCACCAGGATATGAGAGCCACGAGAATTGTAAATGCTAAAAAAGATATTAATGCCATAATCTACATAGTATAAAAACAACCTCAACGAAACCGTTGTAGTAAGCAACTCTGAGGTTATAAAATTTTCAGGCGCTAAAGTAATGTAATTATCGTGTTTTGCTCACTGAATTTTATCTAAAAACGAGCATTAATAATAAAAAAACCTGAGATTTTAGCAAAATATAGATTTTATACCCGTGTTTTTACAAATGTTTCAAAAACATTGTTGAAAGCGTGTATAACAAAGAGTAGCACTAACTGTAGAACAACTTAAGTTTTTAAGGTCAACTTTCAACTACCTGAAAAATTAAAGAAAAAATCATTATTTTTAAACGTAAAAATTACATTTAATATTATATATGTATCTTTACAAAAAAAATTCTAGGAGGCATCTCAAAGAATTTAAAGCTCGGTAATCGAGTATAGTAAACTTAACTTAAACCAAACGGTATTTTGGCAAATCAAATCACACGCGCTCAATCTCCTGAGCAACTTGCTCAATTGGGCCATTTTAATGCTGAAGTCATTATAAATTCTCCCGGAAGAGTGAATCTGATCGGGGAACATACAGATTACAACAATGGCTTTGTTATGCCCACAGCGATAGACAAAACCATCCAGTTTCATTTAAAGAAAAACGGCAAAGCATCACATTGTAGCGTTAGCAGTTTAAACTACGATAGCTTTTTTGAGTTTGATTTAGCTGTTGAAGATCATAATGAAGCAGAATGGACCAAATACATTGTAGGTGTTACCGAAGAAATAAAAAAACTAGGTCACAAACTTGAAGGTTTTGATTGTATGATGCTGAGCAATCTACCTATGGGAGCAGGTATCAGCTCGTCTGCAGCACTTGAATGTGGTTTGGCTAGAGGGTTGAGTGAATTATTTAACCTCAACTTGAGCAATCTGGAGATTGTTAAGCTTTCTCAAATGGCAGAGCACAATTATGTAGGCACTAAATGTGGAATAATGGATCAATTCGCATCTGTTATGAGCGAAGAAAACCACGTGATCAAATTAGATTGCAAAAGCTTGGAATATGACTTACTCCCTTTTGCCATTGAGCCTTATAAACTTTTATTGCTGAATACTAATGTTTCTCACAGTTTATCTACCAGTGAGTATAATGTGCGTAGACAAGAGTGTGAAACCGGTGTCGCCTTATTGCAAAAATGGTATCCGGAAGTTCGGTCTTTACGAGATGTAAATCTAAAACAGCTTGAAGCTCATAAGGCAGATTTTGATCCAGTAGTTTACAACAGATGCTCTTATGTAATCGAAGAAAATGAGCGTGTAAATAAAGCCGCAAAAGCATTAAAAGCTGAAGACCTAGAGACCTTTGGCAAATTGATGTACGCCTCTCACGAGGGACTTCAGCATAAATATGAAGTGAGTTGCAAAGAATTAGATTTCTTAACCGAATTTTCTAAAGATCACGAGGGCATTTTAGGATGCAGAATGATGGGCGGTGGTTTTGGGGGCTGCACGATTAATTTAATTCATCAGGATGCTGCAGAAGATTATATAGAAGCTGCAAAAAAAGCTTACTTTAAAGAATTTAACCGCAACCTTACCGCTTTTACAGCAATGCCAGCAAATGGTGGGGAACGCTTACACTAATAAAAATAAAAATCCATGGTAGATTTTAATGATAATTCGCACAGACGTTATAACATATTAACCGGAGAATGGGTTTTAGTTTCTCCACATAGAACCAAGCGCCCGTGGCAGGGTAAAGAAGAAGACGTGGTTGTAGAAGAGCGCCCGTCTTATGACCCTAGCTGTTATTTATGTCCGGGAAATGAGCGTGCCGGCGGGCACACAAACGAAAACTACAAAGAGCCCTGGTCTTTTGTAAATGATTTTGCTGCTCTCAAAAACGATGTTCCTCAAGCAAAATTTAAATCCGGACTATTAAAAGCCGAGTCGGAAAGTGGAATTTGTAAGGTAGTTTGTTTTTCTCCAGACCATTCGCTTACGCTTCCGGTTATGGAAGTTTCTGAAATTGAAAAAGTAATCGCTTTATGGCAACACGAGTTTAGAGAACTGGGCAAAAAACCCGATATCAATCAAGTTCAAATCTTTGAAAATAAAGGAGCAACGATGGGTTGTAGCAATCCGCACCCCCATGGGCAAATCTGGGCACAGCGCACCATTCCACAGGAAGTTTCAAAAAAGAATAAACAGCTTCGCGAGTATTGGAACAATAATAAATCAAGCTTACTTGGTGATTATATCAATGAAGAATTAGAATTAAAAGAACGTCTTATTGTAGATACTGAATTCTTTGTCGCGTTAGTTCCCTACTGGGCTGTTTGGCCTTACGAAGTAATGATCTCACCTAAAAAGCAACACCGTACTATTTTAACGCTTTCTGCCGAAGAACGTCTGGACTACGCTAAGATCATTAAAGCAGTAACTATAAAATACGATAACCTGTTTAAGATCTCTTTCCCTTATAGTTCAGGAATTCATCAGGCACCTACAGATGGTCAGGATTGGGACTCATGGCATTTTCATATGTCATTTTACCCGCCATTGCTGCGCTCAGCGACGGTAAAGAAATTTATGGTAGGCTATGAAATGTTTGCAACTCCACAAAGAGATATAACTGCTGAGATGGCTGCAAAAACTTTACGTAATTTAGCAGACGAACATTACACGAAAAAATAAAATGTCTACTAAAACCACTCTTAAGGGAATTGCTGAACACTTAAACCTCTCTATATCTACAGTTTCTAAAGCGCTCGCAGATAGTCCGGAGATAAGTGACTCAACAAAATTATTGGTAAAAACTGCAGCTAGACAACTTAAATACCGGCCTAATGCAATGGCACGTGGTTTAAAAAGTAGCCGCACCAATACTCTTGGAGTTGTTATACCTAATATCATGCATAATTTTTTTGCTAAGGTTATTGTAGGTATGGAAGAAGAGGCTACAAAAAACGGTTACAGTCTGGTGACTTGCATTTCTAATGAGTCTCTAGAGAAGGAAAAGCAAAGCCTCCATATGCTAAGCGATGTTTCGGTTGATGCAATTATCATAAGCCTTACTTCTGAAACTCAGGAAACAAATGAAATAGAGCATCTTAAAGATATTCTGCACTATGATATTCCATTAGTTATGTTTGATCGTGCAAATAGCGATTTGGCTTGTGATAGTGTGGTCATCAATGATTACAAAGGTGCTTATGATGCTGCAGCTTATTTGTTGAAAACTGGATGTAGAAACATTGCATTTCTTTCTACGCTTAACAACACTTCCGTAGGCAACAAACGTTTATCTGGATATCAAGCCGCATTAAGCGATTACGACAATACGCTAGTTCCAAAAGTAGTATATACTAAGCTGACAAGCCTAGAAAATGACCTGGGTACTTTTATCGAAAACAATGATATCGACGGGCTCATAACTACAGATGAGTCTAGTGCTATTTATTCCATGAACACACTTCGAATTAAAGGAAAACAAGTTCCGGAAGATGTAAGTGTAATTGGTTTTACAGATGGAAATCTAGCTCGTAATTATTTCCCCTCTGTGACTACTGTTAAGCAACAAGCTGAAATTATGGGAAAAAAGGCAGTGCAAATTGCATTGAAAAACCTCAACAACAAAGATCAGCACGAGCCAGTACAAGAAATCATTGAGACAGAATTAGTAATTAGAAACAGCACCAAAACAATTTAGATTCAATACTATTCTTCTAAAAAAGCGAGAAGCCGGTTCTAACTTAATTAGAACCGGCTTCTCGCTTTTTATCAGGAAAATAAACTATTCTATTCCGCGAACTTTCTTCTCCCAATCCCAAGCAGATCTTAATGCATCTGCTAAAGACAATTGTGATTTCCAGCCCAATTCACTATTTGCTTTATCGGTATCTGCGTATGCAGCGACAACGTCTCCTTCGCGGCGATCTACTATTTTATAATTTAATTTTTGACCCGAAACTTGTTCAAAAGTTTCAATTACTTCCAGAACTGAACTACCAGTACCCGTACCTAAATTAAACACTTCGTAATTGGTTTTATTTTTATCTTCTACCAATCGCGTAAGTGCCATAACATGCGCCTTAGCCAAATCTACTACGTGAATATAATCGCGTACACAAGTCCCATCAGCGGTAGGATAATCATTTCCAAAAACAGAGAGCTGCTCTCTTAAACCGGCAGCAGTCTGTGTAATAAACGGCACTAAATTTTGTGGAACTCCAAGAGGTAACTCCCCAATTTCAACACTAGGATGCGCACCTATTGGGTTAAAGTAACGTAAAGCAATCGCTTTGAATTTATCGTAAACTTTAGTCGTATCTCTTATAATTTCCTCCCCTATTTGCTTAGTGTTTCCATAAGGAGATTCAGCCGGTTTCACCGGTGCGTTTTCAGTTATAGGAAGTTCATCTGCCTGACCATAAACTGTACACGAAGAACTAAAAATAAAGTTAGCCGAATCTTTTGCTGTGAGTTCTTGCAATAAATAAACTAAAGAACTCAGGTTATTCTCATAATACAATAAAGGTTTATGCACGCTTTCACCCACTGCTTTAGATGCAGCAAAATGAATTGCTCCGACTATATCTGCGTATTTTTTAAAAAAAGCTGAAACTGCATTTTTATCACGAAGGTCTAATTTTTCAAAATCCGGCTTTTTTCCGGTTATAGCTTCTATCCCGTCTAAAACTGCTTCTGAAGCATTAGACAAATCATCTATAATAACAACCTCATAGCCCGCATTTTGCAATTCTACTACGGTATGCGATCCTATAAAACCTAAGCCTCCTGTTACTAATACTCTCAAAATTCTGCTTTATTATTTTCAACGGAAAGCTTTTCTAAAGCCGCGTCAATATTAAAATCTTTTAATGAATCTATAATCATATCCGGCCCAAAAGCATAGTTATCAATGTGTTTTGCTTTTGAAACACCAGATAAAGTAAGTATGGTTTTATAACCCATTTGTATAGAGCCTAAAATATCAGTATCCATCGTATCACCTATGACGATGGTCTGGTCTGTGGTAAGTCCTAATTTCTTTCGTGCAGCACGCATCATAACCGGGCTGGGCTTTCCTACTGAAAATGCCTTGCGACCAGTAGCTTCTTCAATCATTTTAACAATCGCCTTGATTCCCAGGTTAGACCAACCTATTTTCATCGGAGAAGGGTCTAAGTTAGTCGCGATAAGTTTGGCTCCGCCTAAGATCATATCCACAGCATTGTTTGCCATTTCTAACGTGAAGTTTCTTCCTTCACCCACTACTACATAATCAGGATCTTGCGTCACAAGACTATAACCGTTTTCATGTAAGCTAGTAAGAAGTCCACCTTCTCCTAAAACATAGGCTGTTCCGTTAGGCTTTGTAAAACCTAAGAACCACGCGGTAGCCATTGCGCTGGTATAAACATTTTCTTCTTCAATGCTTATACCCATAGGCTTGAGTTTATTTACAACATCAATAGGGCTGCGCTGACTGTTATTAGTCATAAACAAAAACGGTATTCCACGCTCTTGCAATGTTTTTATAAATGTATCTGCTCCTGGAATTAGGTCATTACCACTGTAAATAACCCCGTCCATATCTATTAAAAATCCTTTATCCATCGGGTAATTTGCTTTAAATGTAAAATTAACTTTTAAAGTTAAGCATGTTGTACTTTTTGAACAAAAATTAAGCTTCTATCTCGTTGTCGTAAAAGTGAGTAGCATCGTAAAGCAACTCATCTAATTTTGCATTTTCGAAGCTTACACGCGCTTCATCCCAATCGAGATAATTGATAAAATCTTCAACAGCTATTTGCTGATACTGATTGATGGTGTTGATATCAAAATAAAGCCTTCCGGTTCTTCTTACAAAAAAATCAGCTAAGCTATTTGTCATCTCATAATGCACACTATACCAAAGCTCTGCACGCAATAAACGATCATTTACATCAGTATTTCTAAAATAATTGATCTTGTTCTTTATAATCTCGGTTTGCTTACCATAAGTCGAAGTTAAATACCAAGCTTTATACTCAGCATTCTCAATATTCAGAAATTCTAAAACCTCTTGCAATTGCGCCTGATACTGTTCTACTTCGGTTGAATTACGCATCGCATGAGACGTTAGAGCGATATGCTGTGTACGGGACTCGTCAAAAGTCTTATCGTATTTTTCTTTAAGACGTTTACTAACGGTTTCATTAACCCGTTGTGCCATTTTTCGGTATCCGGTTAACTTTCCGCCAGCGATTGAAATCAAGCCGCTTTTACTGATGAACGTTTCATCTTTTCGCGACAGCTCAGAAGGATCTTTTTCTTCTTCGTGAATAAGCGGTCGCAAACCTGCCCAACTTGATTCTACATCTGCTTCGGTTAAATTGATATCGGGAAATGTACCATTAACCGCATCAAGCAAATACTTAATATCATCTTTTGTAGCTACGACGCGATCTAAATTTCCCGAATAATTGGTATCTGTCGTACCCACATAAGTAACTCTACCGCGCGGAATCGCAAAAATCATACGCCCGTCTGACACATCAAAATACAGTGACTGATGTACGGGTAATTTTTCCTTCGAAAAAACCAAGTGCACCCCTTTTGTGAGGTGCAAATGTTTATTATTCATCGACTCATCTTTCGCCCGAAGCTTATCTACCCAAGGTCCGGCTGCCGAGACAAAAGTTCGACCTTCTATCTCAAAAGATTGACCGGTATTGTGATCCAAACAATTTACGCTCGTAATCTTGCCTTTATAGTTGTAGACAAAATCACTCATCTCACAGTAATTGAGACAAACCGCACCAAACCCGGCGGCTTTTTTCATCAATTCTATAGTGAGACGTGCATCGTCTGTGCGATACTCGGCATAATACCCACCTCCCAAAACTTTAGATTCATCCAGAATAGGTTCGCGCTCCAGCGTTTCTTCTTTAGTAAGCATCTGGCGTTTATCATCGCCTTCAACACTAGCGAGCAAATCATAGACTTTTAGACCTATTGAAGTCAACGTTTTACCATATTGCCCACCTTCAATTAACGGAAGCAACATCTTTTCCGGAACTACCAAATGCGGAGCCAGTTTATGAACAATCGCCCGCTCTGTACCCGATTCTTTTACCAGACCGATTTCCATCTGTTTAAGATAGCGCAAGCCACCGTGAACCAACTTGGTACTTTTATTACTCGTTCCCGAAGCAAAATCATTTTTCTCTACGAGGCACACACTCATTCCACGGGTCGCAGCATCTAGAGCAATCCCAGCTCCGGTAACACCACCCCCTATGATTACCAAATCAAATTTTTTCTTCTTGGCTTTTTTAATGTAGCGTTTACGGTCTATAATACTAAAACGCAGCGGCGTTTTTTCTTTTTCTAAACTTTCGGCATAGCCAGAACGGGTTCGCATCACTGCCAGATCCCATCCTTCTTGTTTGTGATTACGCTCACGAACACCCATTTTTGTTTCAAAAATAAGTTCTATTTTACGCAAGGAGGCGATATCTTTTTGTGTCCAGATTTCTGCTTTTATACCTGCGAGTAGCGCTGCTCCCATTGCAGTTACCTCTAACATCTCTGGGCGATCTACCTTAGCATCAAGCAAATCTGCCTGAAACTGCATCAGATAATCATTTGCACAAGCGCCACCATCAACTTTTAATGTTTTGATCTGCTTACCGCTGTCTTGTTCCATCGCTTTGATCAGATCACTCACCTGGTAAGCCATAGCTTCAACAGTAGCTTTTACAAGTTCTTTTCTACCGGTACTAAAGGTTAAACCTTGAATACTTCCTTTTGCGTTTCCATCCCAATAAGGAGCACCTAAGCCGTTAAAAGCAGGGACAAAAAACAAATCTTTAAGCGGCGGAATACTTTGACAAATTGCGTTAGTTTCTTCGGCATTCTCAATAATCCCAACCTGGTCACGCAACCATTGTATAGAAGCTCCTCCAACAAAAACACTTCCTTCTAAAGCATATTTAGGTTTCTTATCTTCAAGTGTGCAACAAAGTGTGGTAATAAGTCCATTCTTTGAGAAAGAAGGTTTTTTACCGGTATTGAGCAACATAAAACATCCGTTACCGTAGGTGTTCTTTGCCATCCCAGATTTATAACCACCCTGACCAAAAAGTGCCGCTTGCTGATCTCCCGCAACTCCGTAAATAGGAAATGAAGTATTCTGATAGGTAATGCTTCCAAAATCTGATGAAGAAGGTTGTACTTTAGGCAGCATATTTTTTGGGATACCCAACTCTTCAAGCAAGTCATCATCCCAGTCCATCTCTTTAATATTATAAAGCATGGTCCTGCTCGCATTGGTGTGGTCTGTGCGGTGTTTTCCCGTAAATTTAAAAATTAACCAACTGTCTACTGTTCCGAATAGCAGGTCCCCGGCTTCTGCTTTTTCACGAGCATCTTCAATATGATCCAGAATCCATTTAATCTTTGTTGCCGAAAAATAACTGTCTATTACAAGTCCTGTATTTTTAGCTATATAGCGAGAGAGACCACGTTCACGCAGTCCCTCACAAATATCTTCAGTTCGTTTATCAAGCCAGCAAATCGCATTGTAAACAGGTTCTCCTGTATGCTTATCCCAAACGATCGTCGTTTCTCGTTGATTGGTAATACCTATAGCTTTTATAGCTTTAAGAGGAACATTTGCTTTTGCAATCACATCTTCAAAAGTCTCCTGCTGATCTCTAAATAGCTGCATAGGGTCGTGCTCAACCCATCCCGATTGTGGGTAATGCTGTGTCAGTTCTTTTTGAGATACTGCAACAATCCCACCTTTCTCATCAAATAAGATGGCTCGGGTACTGGTTGTTCCCTGATCAAAAGCTATGATATATGAAGTGTTCATCTATAAGAATTTATATCGTATTTCGTGACGGTAAACGGCATCAGGTCTTAAAACCGTTGACGGGAAGTTAGGATGGTTAGGAGAATCGGGGAAATATTGAGGCTCTAAACACAGCGCCGGAGACGGTCCTTGTATTGCTCCGTATTTATTAGGCACAGCACCTATACCAGCTGCACTGTAAAACTGAAGACCAGGCTGTGTGCAATGCACTTCCAGCTTAGGAGAACCGCCAGGTGCGACTAAAATAGCTGCCGGAACCTCATCACTGTATTTTTCCAGCACATAATTATGATCAAAACCTCCATCAAGTTTTGATAGCGATCCTGCTAATGCTTTTGATTTTTGAAGATCAAAAGGCGTACCTTCTATCTGTAAGACTTCTCCAGTTGGTACGTTATTTTCGTTTTTAGGTAATATGCCGCCACCATTTATTTGCAGGGTATGTTCAGCAATACCTTTTCCGCTGTTTGGGTTGAGATTAAAATACTCGTGACGCGTCAAGTTAACTATAGTCTCTTGGTCTGTAGTAGCTTCTAAACGCATAACAAGCTCGTTAGCATCGGTCAGTTTTACAAACATTTTAGTCAACAGATTCCCCGGAAAACCTTCTTCTCCATCTTTACTCATATAACTAAAAACGACCTCGTCATCCAGTTCGGCAACATTCCAGATTTTTTTTCCAAAACCTTCAAAGCCCCCATGCAATTGGTTAGTGCCTTCATTGGCACTTAACGCTACTTTTTTTCCATCTAAAACAACTTCGGCGTGCGCAATTCTATTTGCGTTTCTCCCTATCAATTGCCCCAAAAAATACGTGTCATTTTCGTAAGTAATGAGATCATTATAGCCCAAAACCACATCGGTATAATCACCGGCATCCGGCACAATTAAACGTTGTAAAATAGCACCATACGTGATAAAATGTGCTTCCATCCCAGATGGATTTTTTAAAATTACTAAAGAAACGGAGCGCCCGTCTTGCGTGGTATCAAAAGGTTGAATTGTTATCAATGGAAAGTTTTTTATAAAGTTAAATATATAAAATACTGAAGGGATACTAGCCGAATTTGCACGCTCTTTTGTCACTATGACCCAAAACAGACATTATAGAGATTTATTTATAAAACAAACCACAAAAGGTTTTTCTTCGTAGGTTTTACAGCAACCTATAACAACTCAAACCCTTAATGAGATTCGCACTAATTTTCATACTATTGATTCCAATTTGTGGCTTCGGTCAGAAAAAAACTATAGACAAATTACTCGATGTTTATAACACGCGCAGTGTGCCTTATATTTCGGTGCAAGAACTCAAAATGCAACCGGAAGCCTATATCATTCTAGACACACGTAAAAGAGCGGAATTTAATGTGAGTCATCTTCCTAATGCGGTTTGGGTGGGAGAAAAACCTGATGAAGAATTGTTTGATTCTATCCTGAATTCAAAAAAAACAGTAGTAGTCTATTGTACAGTTGGCATTCGCAGTGAAGACTATGGCGAAAAATTGAATCGGACGAACAACAAGCAACTCTACAACCTTTACGGCGGCATCTTCGCCTGGAAGGATGCTGGTTATGAAGTGCTTGATCTCAAAGGCAAACCCACTGAAAAAATCCACACATTTTCAAAAAATTGGCAAGATTATTTAAAAACCGGGATCGCAGTTTATTAATTTTGGTTATTTAATTAAAAACGTGCAATGGGTTTATTAAGCAAAAAAGACACAGACGAAGAAAAAGACTTCGAAGCAGAATTTCATTTCCCCACATCAGACAAAACCCTTTTAATTTTTACCCGAAATCCAGAATTGGGTAAAGTAAAAACACGTCTTGCCGGCGGAGTGGGTGACCAAGCTGCCCTGGAAATCTATACATTTTTACTGAAGCACACGGTAAGCATAACGCAGAGCTTAACGGCCGACAAGCAGGTGTTTTATTCTGAGAAAATACGCTCTGGTGATTTTTGGGATGAAGAAAAATTCACTAAAAAACTACAACACGGGGAAGATCTGGGCTTACGCATGCAACGTGCATTTCAAGACGCTTTTAAAAGCGGCTATCAAAAAGCAATAATAATAGGCAGTGATATGTATGACCTGTCGCAAAAAGACCTCGAGCAGGCTTTTAATGCACTGGATGATCACGATTTTGTAATAGGGCCCGCAGAAGATGGCGGCTACTATTTACTGGGAATGAACGAACTTAAAGCTGAACTCTTTCAGCATAAAAAATGGGGTACAGAAACCGTTCTTAAAGACACACTTGCCGATTTGAAAGAAGAATCTGTTAAATTGCTGGAAACCCGTAATGATGTAGATTACTACGAAGACATAAAAGGTATTGAGGCGTTTTTCCCTTTTTTACCACAACATTTGAAATAAACAACCTATGAAAAAATTTATTGAAGAATCTGCGCAATTCTTAAAAGAGCGTGGCTTTGAAGCTCCCGAGATCGGTATCATTTTAGGAACCGGCCTTGGGCAGTTTGTTGACAAAGTTGAAATCATCAGCTCGGTAAGTTATAATCACATTCCAAATTTCCCTACAGCCACCGTAGAATTCCATACCGGAAAATTGATTTACGGTACGCTGGGCGGAAAAAAAGTGATCGTAATGCAGGGGCGTTTTCATATTTACGAGGGCTACACCTTACGTGATGTAAGTTACCCGGTACGCGTTATGAATGAACTGGGCATCAAAAAACTCCTCATAAGTAATGCGGCAGGCGCCATCAACCTCAACTTTAAGAAGGGCGAAATTATGCTCATTGAAGACCACATCAATTTGCAGGGCGGCTCTCCTTTAGCGTTTAAAGGTGTTGAGCAATTAGGTTCTCGTTTCACTGATATGAGCGAACCCTATGATGTACCTATGCGGAATATTTTAAAAGAAATCGCTGCAGAAAATAACATCACGTTGCACGAAGGTGTTTATACATCAGTGGTAGGACCTCAGCTTGAAACCCGCGCTGAATATCGCTTCTTAAAGATTATAGGTTCTGACACAGTGGGAATGAGTACCGTTCCCGAAGTTATTGTAGCCAATCACCTCGATCTGCCTGTTGCTGCTGTTTCGGTAATCACAGACGAGTGTGACCCTGAGAATCTGGAGCCGGTAAACATTCAGGATATTATGGATGCTGCTGCACTAGCCGAACCGAATATGGTACTGCTTTTTACACAACTCATCGAAAAACTTTAGGATTTTCGGTCTTATAAAAACCATACTTTACAAATCTCCGTAACTACTCATGTAGTTATGAATATTGAATAACTCGAAACAAAAAACAAAATGGCTAATAATTATTACGATCCCGCAGACCTTAGAAAATTTGGTAAAATCACCGAATGGAGTGAAGAACTAGGCACAAAATTCTTTGATTACTATGGAAAAGTTTTTGAAGAAGGAGCCCTTACCGCTCGCGAGAAAGCGCTTATTGCACTCGCTGTTGCACATACCGAGCAATGTCCCTATTGCATCGATGCCTATACCAAAGACAACTTACAACGCGGGGTTACAAAAAAGCAAATGATGGAAGCCATTCACGTAGGAGCTGCTATTAAAAGCGGTGCGACTTTAGTACATGGTACCATGATGATGAATAAGGTTAATAAGTTAGAAATGTAAGCCTTGGCTAATTATTTCATTAACTAAACCTTATCTTAGTCATTGCTGAAAAAGAAAAAAATACTGTATGTCTGTAACTAAATCAAAAAAATCCCTTCACAAACGTCATGATGATCTGGCTCAGGCGAATAAACAGCTTGAGATTTTATCGGGTGGTATTTTTGCTGATGGAGAATTACCCACGTTTGCAAAAAAAATAAAGGAAACCAATCAGTTTCCCTTACGTCCTAAAAAGCTAGAGATCCTGCAAATCAATGTGGGTTATATGTGCAACCAGGTTTGTGAGCATTGTCACGTAGATGCCGGTCCAGATCGTAAAGAGATCATGACCTGGGAGACGATGGAACAATGTCTCGAAGTGATTAAAAACACAGGTGCACACACGCTTGATTTAACCGGTGGCGCTCCTGAGATGAATCCGCATTTTAGACGTTTTGTTGAAGAAGCCAGCAAAGCCGGCATCAAAGATTTTATCGTGCGCAGTAACCTTACCATTATTCGTGCGAATAAAAAATATTACGACTTGCCTGATTTTTTCAAAAAACACAACGTTCACGTGGTGAGTTCTATGCCGCACTGGACACGAGGAAAAACCGATAAGCAACGCGGCGAAGGTGTTTTTGATCTTTCTATAAAAGCCTTGCAGGAATTGAATGAAAGAGGCTACGGAATGCCCGATAGCGATTTGCGCTTAGACTTGGTTTACAATCCCAATGGTGCGTATTTACCTTCTGATCAGGCCGGAATGGAAAAAGATTTCAAAAAAGCCCTGATGGAAGATTTTGGGATTCAATTTCACAACCTGTTTGCCATAACCAATTTACCTATCGCCCGTTTTCTGGATTACTTAATCGCTTCAGAAAATTATGAAGATTATATGTATCAACTCGTAGATGCCTACAATCCGGCTGCAGTTGCAAATGTGATGTGTACCAATACGATTTCAATCAGTTGGGACGGGTGGTTGTATGATTGTGATTTCAACCAAATGTTAGATTTAAAAGTCAACAGTAAGGTGAAGCATATTTCTGATTACAACGAAGATTTGCTTAACGATCGTGACATCATCATCTCACAACATTGCTACGGTTGTACTGCGGGCGCAGGAAGCAGCTGCCAGGGAACAGTTGCTTAACTCAATAGCACGCATTTTTATTGAAGACGAAAACTGCCATATTAATTTTTGCCCGTTCGGCGCAGCAAGAAGCATTAGATAAAGGGTTTCGCAATGCGATCTCTGTTTTTGAAGTGCTTAATGCTCAGGTTTTAAAGACGGTTAAACAAACCGGACTGCCGTATTTTTTATATTCGGAAGAAAAACAGCGAGGAGCTACATTTGGCGAGCGGTTTACTCATGCAATACAGGACATTTACAATCTGGGGTTTGACCAGATCATCTGTGTAGGTAATGACAGTCCGCATCTTACTAAAAAGCATTTCATCGCGGCTGAAGAACATTTGAAAACCTGCCCGTTAGTTTTAGGGCCTTCAGTTGATGGTGGTTTTTACTTAATGGGGCTAAGAAAGTCACATTTCAACCCGGTATCCTTTTTAAAATTACCGTGGCAGACTCAAGGTTTAATGACCAGCATTATTCGCCTGGTACATTCAAAAAAGATTGAAGCTGCATTTCTCGAAACGCTTCAGGATCTGGACACCGCTTCAGACATTTCGCAACTTTTACAAGTCAAAAAAAGCCTTCCGTTCAAGATTCAACACCTTTTAAAGAAGTACGTTCAGAAAGCCTTTCAAACTTCCTATTATCAAGACCTCTTTTTTCAAAAGGTCTGTTCGCTTACTTATTACAATAAAGGTTCTCCGGCTAGTTTAAGTATTTAAGACACATTCTCTTTGTCTTGCTGCTCGCTGTACATCTGGCAGCTTTCTTTTACTAATCTGAAACAAAAAAATGAAACACCTTTATTTTGGGCTTATGCTCTTGCTTTGTGCATTTGCAAACGGCCAGACTACCATTACGGGTACGGTAACCACATCTAGTGATGACTCAACCGTTCCGTTCGTAAACGTTATTGCTGTGGGCACAGATGCTGCAACAATCACCGATGAAAATGGAAACTATCAAATTGAAGTGCCTGAAGCAGGATCTCAACTGCGTTTTTCAGCAATAGGATTTAGTACCCAGACTATTGCGATTAACGGGCAAACTACCATCAATATCAGCTTACAAGAATCGACTACAGATTTAGATGAAGTCGTCATCACAGCTTTAGGTCTCGAACGCGAAACCAAAGAGCTGGGCTATGTGGTGCAAACCATAGAAGCCGAAGAAGTTTCGGAGGTAAAAGCTCCCAACTTTCTGGATAATCTTGCCGGAAAGCTTGCCGGTGTAACGGTGTCTCAAGGTGCGACCGGAGTGGGATCTTCTTCAAAAATCACCATACGTGGAGAAGCTTCTTTTTCTAATAACAATCCGTTGTTTATCGTTGATGGAACGCCCATTAACAACAACACCGTTTTTAATGAAAGTAATGAAGCTGCGGCCGGTTTTCAAGAGATCGATTTTGGTAACGGCGCGATGGAAGTGAATCCTGATGATATCGCTTCGGTAAGTGTTTTAAAAGGACCAAGTGCTGCTGCACTATACGGTACGCGTGCCTCAAATGGGGTTATTATTATTGAAACCAAAAACGGAAGTCAACGTAAAGGATTGGGCATCAGCATCAACACTTCACTGTTTATAGATACACCTTTTAAACTGCCGGAATTTCAAAATCAATACGGTCAGGGAAATTCGGGGCAATTTGAATTTGTTGACGGTTTAGGCGGCGGGATTAATGATCTTATCTCCTATTCATGGGGACCGCGTTTAGATCAGGGCACCTTGATCGCTCAGTTTGATTCCCCGGTAACCTTAGCCGATGGAACTGTTGCTCGCGGCGGTGATACTTCGTTATACTCAGGGAACACCATCACCCCAACGGCCTTCAATTCACATCCCGATAATCTGAAGGATTTTTACGAGACCGGAGTCACCACAATAAACAATGTGGCTATCGGCAGCAGTTTTGACAAAGGAAACTACCGCATTTCATTTACCGATCTGCGCAGTGAAGCTATCATTCCCGGCGTCAATCTCGATCGACAGACTGTAGCTACAAAACTGAACTTTAAACCTACCGACAAAACAACATTTAATGCCTCTATAAGCTATGTAAATTCGGGGAGCGACAACCGCCCTTCTAATGGGTACGGTAGTGAAAATGTGAATTATGCACTAGTGGCCTGGGGACCGCGCTCGCTAGACATAAACAGTTTGCGCCAATACTGGCAACCGGGTCTTGAAGGTGTACAGCACTATTCTTTTAATTACACGTATTTCGATAATCCGTTTTTTACGATGTACGAAAACCGCAACTCGTTTAACCGGGATCGTGTTTTCGGGAATATGTCGATTAAACAACAGATTACAGATAACCTGAGCATATCGCTTCGTTCGGGGATGGATTATTCTAGTGAAACCCGCAAATTACGCCGGGCTTTCAGTTCAAATCGTTTTAAAAATGGAGGTTACGCTGAGCACGATGTGTTTTACCGAGAGATCAACACCGATTTCCTGATCAATTACAAAACTATTTTTGGTGCTATTTCTTTAGATGTTTCGCTGGGCGGAAACCGTCTGGATCAAAAAGCATCAACAAAACAATCGCAAACCGTTAATCTTGCGCAACCGGGTATTTTCAATCTGAATAATGCTGCATCGCCTATTGATGTGTTTCAATTTGAATCAAACAAACGTATCAATTCGCTCTACGGAATTGCAAAGCTAGGCTACCGCGGATTTCTATTTCTGGATATAACCGGCCGTAACGATTGGTCGAGTGCACTGGCTACACCATTTTCGGTTGACGGGACTTCCTTCTTTTACCCTTCGGCTTCTGCTAGTTTTATTCTTTCTGAAGTTGCAAAATTGCCCGAAGCACTCTCCTATGTACAACTTCGTGCGAGTGTGGCACAAGTAGGTAACGACACGCAACCCTATCAAACCAGCGGTGCGTTTATTTCGCAGACGCCTTATATTGGTCAACCTACGTTTAGTGATCAAAATTTCATACCAAATGCCAATTTAAAACCCGAGCAAACAACGTCCTATGAAGTGGGAGCAGATATTCGCTTTTTAAAAGATCGCATTCGTCTGGATGCGACCTATTACAATGCGTTGACTAAAGATCAGATCATCTCCCTGCCTATCGCGATTTCTTCAGGTTACAATCAGCAGGTGGTAAATGGCGGTGAAGTTCGTACCCAGGGGGTTGAGCTAATCGCAGCTATCACACCGGTTTTGACCGGTAATTTCAAATGGAATACCACCTTTAATTTCAGCACCAGTACTTCACGGGTAGAAAGCTTACCACAGTCTGACGGAAGACTGACTCTGGCTTACAGCCGAATCTATGATAGTGCCAATCAAACGGTTTGGTTTCAGGTTGAAGAAGGCGGAAAAATTGGGGATATCTACGGAACCGGGTATCAAAAAACCGAAGACGGTCAATTCATTTTAACCGCAGACGGAAGCTATATCGCAGATAATAATCTAAAGAAAATAGGGAATTACACCCCCGATTTTATGTTGGGCTGGAACAACAGTTTTAATTATAAAAACTGGAATTTGAGTTTCTTATTCGACTGGAGACAAGGTGGCGAACTCGTTTCGCGTACGCGTGCATTAGGAACCGTTGGCGGCCAGCTTGCAGAAACCGCTAATCGCCCTGCAGAAGGTATAATTCCGCAAGGAGTTGTAAATGTAGGTACAGCTGCAAATCCGCAATACGAACCCAATACTACGGCAGTTTCAGCAGAAACCTATTACCGTCAGTTTTACGATCGCAACCACGAAGAAAATAATATTTATGACGCTTCCTTTTTGAAGCTGCGTCAATTTTCTTTGGGCTACACCTTCAATCTAAAAGATGGCTTTTTAGGCTTATCTAACGGCATGGACATCGATCTGGCGCTTGTGGGTCGCAATCTGTTTGCATTATCAGAGATTCCACATTTTGATCCTGAGCAACTCGCGGTTCAGGGAACCGGTTTTGTTAGCGGTGTTGAAGATATGAGTTATGCGACCACGCGTAGCATTGGTTTAAAAGCGGGCTTTAATTTCTAAAGCCTTAAAGGCTATCTAAACGTTTAAAAAGATGAAAAATACACTATATAAAATACTGATGGTAACGCTGGTTGTTTTTACCGGATGCACAGCAGATTTTGAAGAATTAAATACCAATCCCAATGCGCCGGTAAGCGTACAGCCGGGATTGTTGCTTCGGCAGGTGATTTATGATTTTGGCGAGCAAATGAGTTATGAAGGTTTTGCCGCCGGTGATTTGTTATCACAACACCGCACCGCATTAGATTTCAATTTATTTGATCGTCACGCGCTAAAATCTCCACAATTGGGCGGAAATCCCTGGCCGATATTTTACACCAATCTTAGAGATAACGAATTGTTATTACAACAAGCTCAGAGCAGCGAGACCTTTAAAGTTTATGAAGGCCCCGCCTTGATTTTAAAAGCCTATATGGCACAAGGCCTAACGGATCTTTTTGGCGACGTTCCCTATTTTGAAGCTTTTGATGGTATTAACGGAACGGTAACAGCCACCTACGATGCTCAGGAAGACATCTATCTCACCGAAGGCGGCATTCTGGATAATCTGGATCAAGGTATAGCTGCGCTCAACGCATACGACGGTGCCGTAGCTTTAGAAGGAGATTTGCTTTTTTCGGGAGACTTAGACAATTGGGTTCAGTTTGCAAATTCGTTAAAACTGAAAGCTTTGATGCGCATTTCAAGCCGGGAAGATGTGGCAGGTGAAATCGCTTCCATTTTTGCTGCCGGAAATTACATCGGTAACAATTCAGACAATGCGGTTTTTGATTTTACAAATTCGGCTCCTAATAGTTTCCGCTTTGCGCAATTAAGGGCAGGAGATTTCAACAACTTTGTACTTTCTGAAACCATGGAAGAAATCTTAACTGATCTTGATGACCCGCGTATCGCTGTTTTCTTCAGGCCATTTGCAAATTCAACTTCAGGAGCATTTAACGGATTGATCAACGGGATTAACGCCTCGCAAACTTCTATTGAACCCGCAAACTATTCCCTTGCGGGAACGCTTTTTAGAGAGAACACCGCTCAACTAGACGCTAATTTTATGACGGCGTGGGAAACACAGTTTATTCTTGCAGAAGCAGCAGCAAAAAGATATATCTCAGCAGACGCAGAAACCATATACAATACAGGTGTTCAACTGGCTTTTGAGTATTGGCTCACCGAATTACCGGCTGATTATTTGTCTGGTGCTGCAGCTTATGATGCGCCCGGCACCACGCCTCTAGAACAAATTATCACCCAGAAATGGATTGCCAATATCATCAACGGCTATGAGGGTTGGGTAGAATGGCGCCGCACGGGCTTCCCGGAATTTAAACCGGTTGCTGCGAGTTTGAATGATGGACTTATCCCTGTACGTATGCCTTATCCTGCAGAAGAACAAGCGCTGAATGCAGACAACTATCAAGCTGCGGCAGCAGCGACAAATGACAACAGTCTGAATGCACCGGTATGGTGGGATAATTAATTTTTGAATTTATAAACAACTAACATTGAATATAGCAATCTGGCAATGGGGTTTAATAAGCGTATCAAGTTTGGTACTGTTTGTTATTTCGCCACTGGCCAAAACTAAAAGTGACTTCTTCAAAGCTACACACCGTAAAAAAGCACCCAATGTGTTTATGCTTACGGGTAGTCTCATTATCTCCTGGATTTTTGCAAAAAGCATCACCAATGCTGCAAATTTAGGATTAGAATTTGGTATCGTAGGTGGGGTTGCTTATGCAGGCTATTACCTGTCTTTTGCCATCGCCGGGATCTTGATTTATAACATTCGTACGCGGGGTGGTTATGAAAGTTTACATGAGTTTTTTACCTCACGATTTGGTAAAAACGCGATGCGCATCTTCTCCGTTTTAATCGCAATACGACTCTTTAACGAGGTTTGGAGTAACACGATGGTAATCGGTAGTTATTTTGGAGATCTGGGCAGCACACCCTATTATGCTTCCATAATCGTGTTTACATTACTTACCCTGGCATACTCTTTAAAAGGTGGGCTCGGCAGTTCGATCTTTACCGATGTAATTCAGATGGGGTTATTCGGGATTTTGCTATTTGTGGTTTTAGCGAGTATTTATTCAACAACAAATTTCACCGTTGCAGAAACTGTAACCAGTGGGGTTTGGAGTTTTGATATGGGCTTGAATCTGCTTTTTGCAGCGCTTTTGCAATCCTTTAGCTATCCCTTTCACGACCCGGTTTTGACAGATCGGGCATTTTTAAGTTCGCCAAAAGTCACCTTAAGCAGCTTTCTTCTAGCCACTGTTATCGGTGGGGCTTGTATTATTTTATTTAGTATGATTGGCGTGTATGCTAAAACTATGGGAATGCAGGGACAGGCGGCTGTAGAAGTGGGCAAAGCCTTTGGAACCGTTATATTACTCATCATTAATTTTATTATGATCACCTCAGCGGCTTCTACCCTGGACTCTACGTTCTCATCGTTCTCAAAGTTGGCTGCTATCGATTTAAAGCTGGGCGAAAGCATTTCTGTTGGAAGATTAGCAATGTGTGTGCTGGTGGTTTTAGGAACCATACCTATTTTTCTGGATGCTGAAATCTTATCAGCAACCACCATCTCGGGGACTATGGTTATTGGCCTCACCCCCATTTTCTTTTTCTGGAAATTACCGGCGCCAAAAATCAGTTTTTATCTGAGTATTTTCTGTGGAATCGCTTTTGGTTTTTTATTGATTTTTGACCTCATCCCAGGTTCCTGGATTTTAACCAGCGGCCCTTATGCTGACTTGCTTTGGGTGAATATTTGGGGAGTCTTTTCGTGTTTAATTTTATATATGATTCCGGCATGGATAAAACTGTGGTAAATAACCTTGAGACAAGCCAGACCTCTAAAGATTCCAATGGCGATAATCGAGTACATTTGGGTTCCTTAACAGGAAAAGTGTTATTGTTTGGTGGCGTGTATAGCAATCTTCAGGCATTAGAACAACTCAAGCGTATAGCCGAAGAACAAGGCATTCCGCCCGAAAATTGTATCTGTACGGGTGATATTGTGGGCTATTGTGCGCAGCCTGAAGAAGCGGTTCAGCTCTTTAAAATCTGGGGAGCAAAAAGCATTTTGGGGAATGTGGAAATCCAGCTGCGGGACGGGGCTGAAGATTGCGGCTGTGACTTTAGAAAAGGTTCACGATGCGATGGGTTTTCGCAGCTGTGGTTTCCGTATGCACAGAGTAAGCTGAGTAAAAGTTCACTTGATTTTATCTCGACACTGCCCGATCATATTGATTTCCAATATGCAGGAAAAGAGGTCACAGTCGTTCACGGTGATTATTTCAACGTTTCCGAATTTATATACAAGTCAACCGAGTGGCAAATCAAACAAAAAAACTTTGATGCAACCGGTGCCGATGTGATTATCGCCGGCCATTGCGGATTGCCCTTCCATCAGGAAAAGGAAGAAAAAATCTGGCTCAATCCCGGCGTGATCGGGATGCCGGCAAATGATGGTTCGCCTCAGGTTTGGTACGCAGTTCTTGATGATTCGATGGCAACCTTCCATTTTAAACATCATCAGATGGAGTACAATTACAAACTGGCAAATGCCAGAATGCAAACCGACTTTTTACCACAAGAATATGCCCGTACGCTAATCACAGGAATATGGGATAATACCGAGATTTTGCCCCCTTACGAGAGTGGACTGCAGGGCT
This sequence comes from Leeuwenhoekiella aestuarii, assembly GCF_004104055.1. Classification (GTDB taxonomy): domain Bacteria; phylum Bacteroidota; class Bacteroidia; order Flavobacteriales; family Flavobacteriaceae; genus Leeuwenhoekiella; species Leeuwenhoekiella aestuarii. The sequence continues at coordinate 187,324 of NZ_QOVJ01000001.1, forward strand.
TCGGTATTCAATTATAAAAAAATTTTAACCCGGGATGGTTTCGGCCGTTTCCTTAAAACATGTATTTATGAGCTATTTAGAGACTACCAAAAATGTGTATCGCGATGCCGCTTTAACTCCAGATGTAGGATTATGCTGCACCACCAACCCGATCTGGGAATTACCGGGTTTAAAAATCCCAAAAATTATGCAGGAGATGAATTACGGTTGCGGAAGCACCGTAAATGCCCGTGACCTTACTAACAATCCTAGGGTTCTCTACGTAGGTGTAGGTGGCGGAATGGAATTGCTGCAGTTTGCCTATTTCTCCCGTCAAAAAAGTGGTGTGGTAGGAGTTGATGTCGTAGATGAAATGCTGGAAGCTTCGCGTAAAAACTTCATCGAGGCCGAAGCTCAAAACTCCTGGTTTAAAAGTGAATTTGTAGACCTCAAAAAAGGAGACGCCTTAAACCTTCCTGTTGAAGACAACAGTATTGATGTGGCTGCACAAAATTGCCTGTTCAATATTTTTAAGACCGAAGAACTCAAGAAAGCTATTGATGAAATGTACCGTGTTTTAAAACCCCACGGAAGGCTGGTTATGAGCGATCCTACCTGTGAGCAGGAGATGAACGAAACGCTGCGTAACGATGAGCGTTTGCGTGCCCTGTGCCTTAGCGGAAGCTTACCCATCAAAGACTATGTAAAAGCATTGACGGATGCCGGTTTTGGAACCATCGAAATACGTGCCCGTAAACCCTACCGTATTTTAGATCCCAAACATTACCCAACAGATGAACTCATCTATATTGAATCTATTGAGGTAGCTGCCATAAAAGACCCGATGCCGGAAGACGGACCTTGTATTTTCACCGGAAAAGCAGCGATTTATTACGGAGAAGCAGATCATTTTGATGATAAAAAAGGACACGTCCTGGTCAAAAATCAGCCGCTTGCGGTTTGTGATAAAACTGCAGGGGCACTAGCCGCTTTAGGTCGTGATGATATTTTTATCAGTGAGAGCACCTTTCATTACGATGGTGGTGGCTGTTGCTAACCGGCTTGCAGCCGGAGGCGAAAACTTAAAAGCCCCGCAGTGCGGGGCTTTTTAAACAGTTAAATCCTGAAAATTCAAGATGATTTATAATTGCCTGAGGCAGTGCCTCTCTATTTCCCATTATACCCAAAGCGACGCAATTCACGTTCGCTACTGCGCCAGTTTTTGTTGACTTTTACGTAGAGTTCCATATGTACTTTTTTACCAAAGAAAATTTCGAGATCCTTACGAGCTTCTACACCTACCCGTTTTAAGGCGGCGCCTTTATGACCGATGATGATTCCTTTCTGGCTGTCGCGCTCTACCATAATGACACTGCGCATTCTAATGATGTTGTCTTCTTCAAAAAACTCTTCGGTATCTATTTCTACCGAGTAGGGAATCTCTTTTTTATAATGCATCAAGATCTTTTCGCGAATGATCTCGTTTACAAAAAAGCGTTCGGGTTTGTCGGTTAGTGCATCTTTAGGATAGAAGGGCGGAGAAACCGGTAAGGCTTCGAGAATGCGATTGAATACTTCGGCTACGCCAAAATTTTCTAAGGCTGAAATCGCAAAAATCTCTGCATTAGGCACCTGCTCTTTCCAGTGTGTACGGGCGGCTTCCAGCAAATCTTCATTACCCCGATCTATTTTATTGATCAGTAATAAGACCGGAATGTCTGTATTTCTGATCTTATTGAAAAAATCTTCGTCTTTCAATTCCTTTTCGCCCAGCTCTACCATATAAATCAGCACATCTGCATCTTCAAAAGCCGACTTTACAAAGTCCATCATAGAAGCTTGCAGTTCGTAAGCGGGTTTAATGATCCCGGGCGTATCGCTCAAAATTGCCTGAAAGTCGTCTCCGTTTACAATACCCAAAATACGATGTCGTGTGGTTTGTGCTTTAGAAGTAATGATCGAGAGACGCTCCCCTACCAATGCATTCATCAAGGTTGATTTACCCACATTAGGATTCCCTATGATGTTTACAAAACCGGCTTTGTGCGGTTTTTCTTCTGATGATTCTTTGCGTAACGGATTGTTATTTGATGCTTCCAAACGGAAAAATTTTGAGGTTTATGCCGCAAAGATACGGTTAAAAATCAGCGCATGGGATTTTCGTCTTCGCGGAATTAAAACTCCTCCGTTTTCGGCTTTGCCAAAAACACCTCCCTCAAAAATGGGAGGAACCTATGAGATTTCCGACTTCGCGGAAATGACCAAAATGCTTCGCGCTATTGGAAAATTAATCGCCCTGTATATGTCTCTTCAACCTCAACAATTGGTGGGCGGTTAACAGAGATCAAATCACCTGTACTCAACACACTTCCGCGCAAGGACTGAATAGGGTTGACAATAACCTTATTGGTCCCACGGTGGTAGATGTTTGCATTTTGGATTAACAAATCTGCTCCTTTAAACCGAATATCACCTTCTAAAAACTCCATGTTTACAGTTTCGGCCGCGCCGGAAATATAGAAATTACTAAGTCCGTTTGCGGTTATGTTGAGTTCGTTTACATCCAACGCTAACCGGAAATCTCCGTCTTTATGATACACATCTTCTTCTTCAAGATCTTCGCTGGTAAGAGTTAAGGAATCATAGGCAAGAACGCCATCACTTTGAACCTCATATCCAGAAGCATTGCGTATTTCAGTTAGATTAGGCGATGTCACATAGACCGTGCTGATGTTGTAATCACGCACCAGGTTGCAGCCGTTCTCATTAAGAACAGTAAGTACACCATCAGTGACGCTTACTTCAATATCATTGATGAGATTTTCTCCTGTTGCAATAACCACTTTTTGTTCTGCTCCTTGTTTTACGATGAGTTGCAAACGCTCTTCAACTACAATCGCAGTAAAATCTTCTACGGGAAATTCGTGCTCGATGCGATCGCCTTCTGCCTGAAAACAGTTGAGCCCTCTTTCTGAATTACACGAAAGCAATAAGATAAAGCTAAACGATAGAAGTAAGTAGTTTTTCACAGCGCAATATTAGGAATGCTAAAAGTAAGCAATCATCCCAAAAATTATTCTTTTTACAAATAGTCTTTTAGTATTTTTTCTATTTTGCTCTGGTCAAATCCGGACTCTAGAAAAACAATATTTCCTTTTTTATCGAGAATCATAAATGTTGGTGCTGAACCTATAGAAAAATTAGCAGCAATCTCTTTGCCTTTGTAAAGTGTGGAATAGTTAATCCCTATTTTAGAAATATACTCCAGTAAGTTTTTTCTCGGATCATTTTCGTGAAATTCAACACCGTACATTAAAAAATCTTCATTTTTATATTTTTCATTCATTGAATTCAATTGCGGTATAGCTTTAACACAAGGCCCACAGAACTTAAACCAAAACTCCAGTAAAACTACTTTTCCTTCGAATGTAGAAAAGTCAATTAATTCGTCGGTTTTTAAATTTGGTATTTTCCAATCTGTGATTTTTCTTTTGCCGATTTCATTTTTATTTCCTTTTAAGTTTGAAGTCATTTTTGCTTGCATACGATTATAATATTCTTCAAACGTGATTTTTTCATAATCAGACGAAAACTGATTTCCAGACCATATGTCTCCATCAACTACATAATTGAAATCTAAATTATCATAAGTACTACTTATGCTACCAGTATCGCCATTTGGCATAATCATTTTTGTGGGTAAATAACTTAACTTATCTACCATTAATAAGTAATTGGACTGAAAATTTGCCTCAGGAAAATACGTTAACGTTAATTTATTAAAATCCAGATAACCATTTTTGAAGCTGAGTTCAAACACATAATTTTTCGAATTATTTATTAGAGTGTCCTTTTTTCTAGAAATCGTAACATTTTTATTTTGTAGCATTTGAGGTAATAATACCTTAATAGAATACAAACTTAAAAGCAAAGGGTTGTTGACATTGGGCTTATTATTTGTAACTATTATTTTTTCATCTGATAGCGACATAATATGCCTCTGACCATCAAAAATTAATTCCATTTCATCTTGTTCAAGATAATATCTTGGAGTCGTTGTTGTATTTCTAAAATCAAAAAATACCGAAGCATCGAATTCTTGAAATGTAACACCACTTTCAATAGACTCATTCTTGGTTTGATAATGAACTGTTTCAATTTTGTTTAATTCGTCTATAGTTGTCATTAAAATTTGACGATCAGATTTTTGACAGTAACCACTTAAGGTAAGTATGAGGGCTGCCAAGCAACTTAATTTCTTCATTGGATTCAGTTGTGTTTTGATTTTATCTAAAAAAGAACTGTATTTAAGTGTGATTTTTTTTAAAGACAATTTTCTCTTTCGAAAGTTGCAAAATTCAACACTGAGAAATTATCAAAAGTATCTCGGCTATTTATTCTTCTTCCTCGCCATCTGCCATAAAGATCTCCCGATTGAGTTTATCGCGGCGTTCCCGGGCCAGCCTTAAAGTAGGATCGTACTTCGCATATTTTCCGTCCTCGTATTTTTTTATGAATTCTTCGTAAAGTTTTAAAACAGTACGGCGGTCTTCATAATAATTATCTGCGACAACAACTTTAGTGTATTCAGCTTTTTTGTTATCAGGATCTTCTTCTAAAGACCGGTTTACATACTTCATCGCATTTTTCCAATCCTTTTTCATCTCGTACGTACGAGAAAGCGTATAATACGCGTCACCCAAAGGGTGGTCTTTATATAGAATTGCCAATAAACCGTGGGTTTCAGCAGCCTTTAGATCTTCTGTAAAATTATATAATTTGGCAAGCGTTGCATGCACATAATCATCTTCTGCTGAAAACTCTAAAGCGCCTAAATACTGTTCTATTGCATCCTCATAACAGCGCTTTTTATAATACAAATTCCCTAGCTTTTCTCTGATAAATTGGGTGTCTTGCCCCAGTTCTAAAAGCTTTTCAAACCATTCGATTCCTTCTTCATTCCATCCTTTATAATAATAACTTTGAGCCAGCGTACTTATAATTTCAACATTTGTAGGGTAACTTTCCAAAGCTTTGAATGCCAATTTTTCGACCATTCCGTATTCTTTTTGCTTTAAATAATGCACCGTAAGTTCTCCAAGCGCTTTTTGATGGGTACTGTCTAAAGCAACAGCTTGTTTATAATCTTCAATATATGGATGATATTTATCTAGTTGTTTTTCAAGAACGCTATCTGCTGACTTTATATTTATATTTTGCGGTCGATTTTCATTGGCCCTACCCCGCTGGTAATAAAAATCCGGGTTGGTATCGTAAACTGAAATCAATTCTGAAAAAACACTGTCTGCCGCTGCAAATTTACGTTTAGTGATGAGTAACTTTCCATACTCGTTCATAGCAATTGCTTCATCAGTGCTGGTTGCGGCTAATTTGTAATTAGCCAAAGCATCATCAAGTGTGCCTTTGGCCTGATGCGCACGTGCCAACTTCAGATAGACTGATTCCTTTTTATTCTTAATCTGCTCATAGTTAGCTATTGCCTTGCTATAGTTTCCCACAGCATACAAACTGTCACCAACGGCCAAAGCCGAAACGTTTTGAGCTTCGGCCCGGCTGGCTAGTACTAAAAATACAACTAGATAAAAACTTCGCATGTATTCTTTTTAAGGTTTTACATCATAAATTATAGGTTGTGTATACAGCGCTGCCATGGGCTTACCCTTGTGTTTACCGGGTTTCATTTGTGGTAAACTTTCTAACAAATGTTTAGCTTCAGCACTTAAGGCCTTATTAGAATCATTTCTGATTTTCACATCTTGAATGTTTCCTTGGGTGTCAATTAAAAAGCTGGCTGTCATTTCATAACGACCGCGTACCTTAGAATTCTTATATACTTCCGGATTAAAATAAGTGTTTACATAAGCTGCGACTGCCTCTTCTGTGCAAGCGCGTCTTAGTTCCATATCCGCATCATCGCACGAATTATAGTAGGGCGGTTCTGTTATGGAATTAAACTCAACCCGATCTCTACCCAAATCATCAAAGTCAAAAGAATTATTGGGATCACCCGCTTTGATGAAAGGTTTAAAAGCTTTATTTGTGACCAGTTCATTTAAACTCTTCAAATGAGCTTGCTCTTTCTGAGTTAATTCTGATTTTGCTGCTAATGTTGCTTCAAGATCGGCTACTTTTTCTTCAAAAGAAAGCTGAGCAATATCTTTCTTCTCAGATTCTGAAGCGCAAGAAAGGATAGCACAAATAAAGCTTAAACCAACTATTTTACTAACTAATCTCATCTTCTCGAATTTTAGTTTGTTTGAAATACAATCGGAAGCGAATACAGTACGCCTACTTGTTTTCCATTATGTTTCCCTGGGCTTAACTGTGGTAATTGACTTATCACACGTTCTGCCTCTCTTGCCAATTCAGGCGCTTTGGCTCTTGATTCTATATCTACGATCTTACCATTTTCGTTTATTCGAAATCTTGTATAGATTCTTTGTATCCCTTTCAACCCTAACTCTTTCCCTAATTTGGTATTAAAATTTCTATTTACATATTGAGAAACGTGTTCAGACATACATTTTTTACGTTCCTCATTGGTATTCAAACTTTCACACCCAGGGAAAACAGGAACCTCCTCAATAACTGCGAAAGGAACATTTTCAAGTTCTTGATCATTTATATTAAATTCTGACACTTCTATTATCTCTTCACGTACTATTGGTGGCGGAGGTGGTGGTGGCAATGCACCTTCTGTTTTTTTAATTGCTTTATCAAAAAGACCTCCTACTAGAAGGCGTTCTTCCTCACTTATTTCTTCTTTTGAATCAATAATAGCCTCAAGTTCTGCAACTTGTTCTTCTAATGTAAGAGCTGTATTATTCTGAGCGACTTCATTGTCATCAGTACAGCCCACATAAGTCAGAATTCCGGCTATCATGGGAATAAGGATTAAATATTTGAGTCCGGCTCTGTGTTTACTTTGTTTTTGTAACATAACTATTCGTTTTTTGATTAATGAATGATTGAAAAATGTATTGATAAAAGAAATCTCCTGCGTACCAAAAGCGGTATTGAGCAACTGATTGTAATACGATTTCTTTTCGGTCTTTTTAGTAGCCTGAGCATCGGCAATAAACTCATGCAACTCGGCTACTTTATTCTGATAGATATACACCAGTGGATTAAACCAGAATACCACACGCAGCATTTCAAAAATGAATAGGTCAACCCCGTGTTTATGCTTTAAATGCACTTCTTCATGCGCCAAAATGTGTGCTTTAGCTTCCGCAGAAATTTTATCTCCTAAGAAAATGGTATTCAAAAAGGTAAATGCAGCATCACTGTTAGGGATCTTGATTATACGATGGTCTGACTTTTGCCTGAACCGAAAGTAGCGTTGAACTTCCTGATATTTTCTAAATAACATTCCCGTGCTAAAGAACACACCCGCTGCATATAACAACAAATAAATACTCCAGTCTGTTTCTTGTTGAATAGGGTCTACAGCAACATTTTGATTTTCTGCAGATACTACGACCTCCGGCAGAAAATAAATATTTTGAGCTATTGGAAGTTGGTTCTGAAAAATTTCAAACTGCATAAAAGGTAACGCAAAAGCAAGTAATGCAGTACTGATCAGATAGACGCGATTGACATTAAAAAATGTCTCTTTACGTAACCAAATCTGGTACACTGCCAGAAACAAGGCCTGAAAAACAATGACTTCGAGTATATACTTTACCATGATTAATCGTCTTTATTAATTTCTTTTAAAATAGACTCCAGTTCGCTGGCACTCATTTCTTTTTTCTTGACGAAAAAAGAAACCATACTCTTAAAACTTCCATTAAAATAATCATTGACCATCTTAGACATCGAAGCACTGCTGTAATCTGATTTTTTCACCAACGGAAAGTAGATATGCCCTCTACCCTCTTTTCTAAATCCTACAAAAGATTTAGTCTCCAAAATTCGGACGATCGTAGATACCGTATTGTAGGCCGGCTTAGGCTCTGGCATTTCGTCAAGAACAGCTGCTACATTAGCTTCTCCCAGATCCCATAGAATCTGCATTACCTCTTCTTCTGCTTTGGTTAATTGTTTCATAATTTTAAACTAGTTAGGGATTAGTAATTGTTTTTGATTCATTCAAATATAACTAATTTATTAGTTAAACTAACAAATTAGTTATGGAAATTTTAAAATAATTTATTTGAGGTGTCAGTTTTATTATCGACAACTCGTTCAATTTAAGTAAATTACGGTAAGTCTAAGCGCCTACAGTAATACTTACTACATATCCTTCAGAATTGCGTACGTTAAAAACCGTACCATCTTCAAATAGCAAATATTGACCTTTTATACCTTTAAGCTTTCCTTGGTATTCTGGTGTTTTTTCCAGATTGAGGCTTTTTAATTTTGTAGGATACTGCAATACCGGGAACTCGATATTGGTTTCCGAATTACTCGCTATATAATACTCTAGTGCTTCTTCTGGGATGTATTGCTTCAGCGCATCGCGTTGCGCAACCAGATCTTCATCTTCAATCTCATTTTTTAGCATTTTACGCCAATTCGTTTTATCGGCTATATGCTCTTTAAGCGCGACTTCAGTAATTCCTGCAAGGTAGCGGTTAGGCACTTCAACAATTTCTATCGCCTCATGCGCCCCCTGATCTATCCATCGTGTAGGTACTTGCGTTTTACGCGTCACTCCTACTTTTACATTACTAGAGTTAGCGAGGTATACAATATGGGGTTGCAACTGTACTTTTTTCTCATATTCCAGATCGCGATCTTCTTCGTCTAGATGTGCTTTACTAAGTTCTGGACGCATAATCCAATCTGCTGCCTGTGGCACTTTATAAAAATCGTCATAACAAAAACCCTGACGGTAAATCTTCTTATTTTTTCCGCAAGCCAGACACTGATATTTTAAAAATTCAATACGTATTTCTTTATCGAGTAACTGATTTACGTGAATAAAATCGTTCTCAAAAACCATATAATATTGAATAGGGTTATCAAGTTCGGTTTGCATTTTTGTAAGTACGCCTTGGTATTGCATAAAATTGAAAGCTATTGAATTGTTTCAGTTAAAAAAACGGTATTTTTAGACCTGCTTTTTTGTTGAAAATGAAATTTTTTAGTCTTAGGTTTTTCTCAAAAACGCAAAATCATTGAGATCAAACTGCCTGAGAAAATAGATTGATTTTGAAATAATCCACCTAAATTAGCACTCAAATATACTAACAAAATGCCGATACCTTTAGTCAATTCTATTGCCAGCTGGTTTCTTAAAAAGAGAATTCATCAGATGGAATTGTTTCTAAAATATCCTCACGATGTTCAAAATGAACTGCTTCTAAAATTGGTTCAAAAAGCTAAAAATACCGAGATCGGTAAAAAAAACGGCTTTAAAGACATTCGCAGTTATAAAGATTTTGCAGAGCAAGTACCGGTTAGTAATTATGAAGCTTCTCACGATCTTATAGAACGCGCTAGACGCGGTGAGAACAACATCTTCTGGCCTTCACCCGTAAAACTCTTTGCACAAAGTAGCGGTACTACAAATGCAAAGAGTAAATACATTCCGGTTAGTCCGGAATCTTTAGAAGACTGTCATTATGCAGCCAGTAAAGATTTACTCTGCACCTATTTAAACAACAATCCTGATTCTCAATTATTCACAGGCAAAAGTTTACGCCTGGGCGGCAGCAAACGCTTATATGAAAGCAACGGTACTTCTTATGGAGATCTATCTGCGATCCTGATAGACAATATGCCTTTTTGGGCAGAATTTAGCAGTACTCCGGGTAATGAAGTCTCTTTAATGAGTGATTGGGAAGTCAAAATGCAAGCGATTGTTCAAGAAACCATACAAGAAAAAGTTACGAGTCTTGCCGGCGTTCCCTCCTGGATGTTGGTTTTATTAAACAACACGCTTGAGACCACCGGTAAAGATCATTTATTTGAAATCTGGCCCAATCTGGAAGTATACTTTCATGGCGGTGTGAGCTTTGAACCGTATCGGGATCAGTACCGAAAAATTTTACCCAGACACAACTTTAAGTATTACGAGATCTATAATGCCTCAGAAGGCTTCTTTGCGATTCAAGACAAAAACGGATCGAGTGACCTTTTATTGATGCTGGATTATGGTATTTTTTACGAGTTCATCCCTATGAATTCTTACGGACAACCCGATCAAAAAATCATCCCGCTTTGTGAAGTTGAAAAAGGAAAAAACTATGCGATTGTTATCACTACAAATTCTGGTTTGTGGCGTTACCGTGTAGGCGACACTGTTCGGTTTACATCTATAAATCCATATCGTATTCGTGTAAGTGGCAGAACGAAGCATCACATCAATGCATTTGGTGAAGAGTTGATTATAGAGAATGCAGAACAAGCACTTAAAAAAGCTACTGCACTTACAAATTCTGAGATTGTAGACTATACCGCAGCCCCTATTTTTATGCATGGTAAAGAAAAAGGGGCACATGAGTGGTTTATAGAATTTAAAGAGCTTCCTGCAGATAAAGAAGAATTTGACAGATTGTTTGACAAAGCACTTCAAGAGATCAACAGTGATTATGAAGCTAAGCGAAAAAATAATATGACTCTAAACCCACCAACGATTCACTATGCGCGTACCAATCTATTTTACGACTGGTTAAAATCAAAAAATAAGCTGGGCGGACAACATAAAGTACCTCGCCTTAGCAACAGCAGAGAACTTGTTGAAGAATTACTAACTCTAAACAGCTGTTATAAAGAAAGTTAAATTTAAGGTTTTCTTTTCAACGGGTTTTTAAACTCTCTTTAGCTAAAAAATTAGCCTAAATACTCCTCCTTTACTAAATTGATAATAACAAATCACAACTCACAATACTTTCACTCGAAGTTAATAGCTTTGATTCTGGCAACAACTCTAAATACAGGGTTGTTGCCAGAATCAAAGCACCCCTCTTAAAAAATGACTACCTGAGTAACATCGTTAATCTTAGCCCTGAAATAAAAACGGCTTCAGATGACAATCTTCCTACACTAACAGCAACAAAAGCCAATTATTCTTTGCTTCAAATATCAAAGGTGGTTCCTGCGGTTTTGATTTGTATCAGGGTTTTGTGCTAGATGAAATTTAAAATATGACAAAGTAGCATTTTCAAGTCAAGATGGAAAAACAGGATATTTCAGTAGCACTAAAAATTCTTTGAGACAAAATTCAATACCTACGGATTTTCTCAGTAATAAATAACAACCTGTAACAAAAAATCGCCTTACCAAGAGGTAAGACGATCTTAATTTTATCTAACGAATTGATATTAAGAAACTGCTTTTAGCTTTTTAATAGTTGATTTTTCCAACTTAAACTGTGCATATTCTTTATCCACTTTGAATGAACTTAAATCTGAACTTGGCAGATCAAACATCGCATCTGTAAAAATCGCTTCACATAGCGAGCGCAATCCACGAGCTCCTAATTTATATTCTATCGCTTTTTCTACAATATAATCTAGTGCGGGTGAAGTGATCTCAAATTCGATATCATCCATCTCAAACAACTTCTCATATTGTTTTATAATCGCATTTTTAGGCTGCGTTAAGATAGCTCGCAACGTCTCTTTATCAAGAGGATCCATATGTGTAAGAACCGGTAAGCGACCTATGATTTCAGGAATCAACCCAAAATCTTTTAAGTCTTTTGGAATGATGTATTTAAGCAAATTATCACGCTCTATATGCTCATCGCTCATACTAGCGCTAAAACCTACAGCCTGCATATTTAATCGCTTACTGATCACGCGCTCTATACCATCAAAAGCTCCACCGGCGATAAATAAAATATGCTCAGTATTCACTTCTATAAACTTTTGATCAGGATGCTTACGACCACCCTTTGGCGGAACGTTTACAGTAGTTCCTTCAAGAAGCTTTAATAAAGCCTGCTGAACACCTTCTCCACTCACATCACGAGTGATTGATGGATTATCGCCTTTACGAGCAATTTTATCGATCTCATCAATAAATACAATTCCACGCTCAGCTTTCTCCAGATTGTAATCTGCAGCTTGTAATAAACGTGTAAGAATACTCTCTACATCTTCACCCACATAACCGGCTTCGGTAAGAACAGTAGCATCTACAATTGCTAAAGGAACATTAAGCATACGTGCAATAGTCTTTGCCATTAAAGTTTTACCCGTACCGGTCTGCCCTACCATAACGATATTACTTTTTTGAATCTCAATATCGTCATCAGATTCTGGCTGAAGTAAACGCTTGTAGTGATTATAAACCGCTACAGCCATTACTTTCTTGGTAAAATCTTGCCCAATGATATACTCATCTAAGAAATCTTTTATTTCTTTAGGCTTCTTCAGAGTAAGATCACTGTCTAACCCATTTTTATTAAGGTCTTTTGCTTCTTCAAGCACAATACCATGAGCCTGCTCAATACAACGATCACAAATATGTGCATCCAGACCTGCAATAAGCAAACTAGTCTCCGGCTTTTTCCTGCCGCAAAAGGAACATTCTAATTCTTCTTTCGCCATAATTCATTCTAATTTCATTTTGAACACTTGCGTATTCAAAATCTCTTTATTCAACAACCTTGAAGCTGTCTAGACTATTCTCTTGCAAGAATTTCGTCAATCATTCCATATTCTAAAGCTTTGTCAGCTTTCATCCAGTAGTCACGATCACTATCTTCATAAACTTTATCGTAAGTCTGCCCAGAATGTTTTGCTATAATATTGTAAAGCTCTTCTTTTAAAGTAAGAATCTCACGTGCTGTGATCTCTATATCACTTGCTTGTCCTTGAGCACCTCCTAAAGGCTGGTGAATCATCACGCGAGAGTGTGTTAAACCACTACGTTTACCTTTTGCACCTGCACATAGCAGTACGGCACCCATAGATGCAGCCATACCCGTACAAATAGTTGCTACATCTGGCTTGATGAACTGCATGGTATCGTAAATACCTAAACCGGCATACACGCTACCTCCCGGAGAGTTGATGTAAATCTGAATATCTTTTGAAGCATCTGTACTTTCTAAAAACAGCAATTGTGCCTGTACGATGTTTGCCACCTGATCGTTGATACCCGTCCCAAGAAAGATAATACGATCCATCATCAAACGTGAAAACACGTCCATTGCAACGGCGTTCATCTGGCGTTCTTCAATAATATTTGGCGTTAAACCTACAGGATACATGCTACTCATAATTTTATCATAGTACATGCTATTAACACCCTGATCTTTAATCGCGTATTTTTTAAATTCGTCTGCGTAATTCATAGTATTTTTTTCAAATTCTTTAGAGTTGTCCTTACTCTAAAATAAAATTTCAATAAAAAAGGTGTAAAAAACACCTTGATGATTTTTAAGTAAAAAGGCGTTTTAACCGAGAGTTAAAACGCCTTAAAGATACTATATAATTTAGAGAATTACTAGTTGTAAACTTCTTTGACAAACTCGTCAAAAGTCACTTCTTTCTCTTTTAATTTTACATTTTCTTTAAAGAAATCAAGCAATTTTGTATTCATCAATTGCTCAGACAATCTTTTAACTTCATCTTGATTACTCAAGATACGTGCTGCGATACCTTCTAACTCTTCATCTTTAGGATCGTTTTGACCAAACTGAGCCATTTGTCCTTTGATCATTTCTTTAGCGTACGCTTTAATCTCTTCAAAAGTGATTTGCAATTCATTATCAGCGATGATTTTACCCTCAATCAACTGGTAACGCAATCCTTTTTCAGAACGCTCGTATTCTTCAGCAGCTTCTTCAGCAGTCAATTCTTTTTCTCCACTGCGCTGAATCCATTTCTTTAAAAATTCTGCAGGAAGATCAAATTTTGTATTCTCAATAAGTTTTTCAGTTACATCATTAAGCAATTGCTGATCGCTCTGTTGCTTGAATTGACCTTCACCTTCTTCTTTAATCTTATCTTTAAGTTCAGTCACAGAGCTGATCACTCCCGGACCGTATAATTTATCAAAAAGATCCTGATCTAAATCTGCAGGTTCTCTATGATTAACTTCTTCTATTGTAAAAGATACTTCAAGGTTTTTCTCTTGAGCTTCCTCTTCAGAAAGACCTAAGAACGATCTGTAATCTCCAGCCTCCTTAAAAAGACCTTTAGTTGAAACCGTAACGGTATCGCCAACTTTAGCTCCTACAAATGCAGCATTGTTTGCTTTACCTTTAAGTTTTGCTACTTCAAAAGTAGTTTTCTTATCAAACCCTGCCTCTTCATTTACAAAGCTACCAGAAACCTCATCGTCTTTTTCTACTTCCTGCTTGTTGGTAATTTTACCGTATTGTTTTTGAATAGTAGTAATCTGGTTATCTACCATTTTATCGTCAACTACAATGGTGTAGCTTGTAACAGCATCTTTAGGCTTTAAATCAACATCAAATTTAGGTGCCAAACCTAATTCAAATTCGAAAGAATAATCAGCAGCATCCCAATTTAAGTCTTCCTGATCTTTAGGTAGGGGATTCCCTAAAACATCAAGTTTTTCTTCAGTAAGATATTTCTGCAAGCTGTCTTGTAAAAGCTTATTCACCTCATCTACCAAAACCGCTTTCCCATACTGCTTTTGAACAAGCCCCATAGGTACGTGACCTTTTCTAAAACCAGGAATGTTTGCAGACTTTCTATAATCTTTAAGTACTTTTTGCACTTTTTCGCTATAGTCCTCTTTTGCAATATCTACTTTAAGTACTGCATTTAAATCATCAATATTCTCTCGTGTAATATTCATCTTCTAGTGGAATTTTCCTATAAAATTTGGAGTGCAAAAGTACATCTTTTTTAAATCCCTGCAAAGTTTATAATGCTTTGAAATTCAGCAAGCTTCTATTCTTCTTTTATAAGCGCAAATAGCACAGACTGAAATAGCGAAAGTAATAAACTAAAAATCAAGGCCCACCAGATACCATCTACAGCAAAACCACCTACAAAATAATCTGCCATCAATATAATTATCGCATTGATAAACAGTAGAAAAATACCAAAGGTCACTATAGTTATAGGCAATGTAAGAATCACCAGAATAGGCTTTATGATCAATCGTAAAAGCGCCAAAACAATAGCTACAATAAAGGCTGTAAAAAATGAAGTTACTGCCGCACCGGGAAGTAAATAGCACAATAAAATTACTGCAAGGGCAGTAAGCAAGAGTTTGATTAAGGTTTTCATAAGTCCAGATTATTAAAAAATTGGTTTTAAACTAGTTTACACAATTTTGAAAGCTTAGTAAACTACTTCGGGGCAAACCTGTCTGCCGACAAAGACAGAACCGAGAAGCATTAATGAACAATACATTTTATAACGAGAAAAGCCTCAGAGTATTTAGGTCCTGATTATCGAGTAAAAATAAAAAAATCGCTACCAGCAAGTGGTAGCGATTTGTATAAAGAAAACTTAAGATTTTTAATTACTGATATTTACCGTTCCATAACTACCAATATTAACCTTAGGAATTGTAGAACCGTATGTTGTATTAATAGCGCCGATTGCTTGATTTGCCAAATATGCATATCCACGAGGTGTAGGATGTACACCGTCTAAAGAAAATGCACCGCCAGTCGCAAAAGTTGAAGTCAATGTTCCTGCATCAAAGGAGATCCCTGTATCTGCCAACTGATTTAATATAGCTCGAGAATCAACAAAAGCTAAACCATTTGCTTGTGTCAGGCCTTGAATTGTTGCATTATAAGATGCCTGTGCAGTTGCTATTAGCGCCTGCTCTTCAGGAATCAAAACATCTGCATCCCCTAAAGCTACTCCTACTCCAATTACAGAACTTGGATTGCCCGGATCTGCTAGCGTCCCTAACTTACTTGAAGTTGTAAGCAATAGTAAATCTGCTGCTGTTGCCTGTCTTATATTTGGCAATGTTCCACCAGCAGGATTTGGCAATGTAGTTAGGGTTTCGTCTTCAATCACTACAGCATTTTGACCTTCTTGAAAATTAATAGTACGTGCATCACGCTCTTCAGCAGTAATAAGTCCTAACGCAGCGTATTGTGCTAACCCTCCATTGTATTGCGCATAAGCCTGATTAACACCAGCTGCAGTAGTTGCATCTAAAGGAATTGCATTAAATGGCACTGTTGTAAAAAACGGAATCGATGTCACATCGGGTATATTAAAAACAACTCCACCTGTAGCAGAAGCCATTAATGCTTGAATTTCCGAATTGTAAACACTTGCAAAGACATTAGGGTCTGTGATATCATTAGCTCCATACGTCGAAGGATCCAAATTTCCGGTCTGATCAACACCCGTTCCTCCACTTGTCGCAAAACTTAAAATATCATTATTACCAATCCATAACGAGAAGAACGTAGGATTTTGAGCCGCTGCATCGCTTATAACTGTTGCATCTGTGGCCGAAGCAAAACGCACAAAATAAGGGTTCGAAGCACCCGTTGCTACCCCTGCAATATTTCCATAACCCGGTGCTACCAAATGAAAACTTTTAGCTCCCGGCACCCCCATATTATTAAAAGGACCAGAAAGCACATTGGTAATATCGGTAGTAGCTGTACCTTCTAAACGGACTGGCCCCGGATTTCCATCAGCATCTAATGCTAACACAAACCGATTCGGTTGAATTTGAGTACCTCCAGCCAATAGACCACCTGTGTTATCATCTACTAAAGGCTGCGTAAATTCACCACCACCAGCTAAAGCAAACTGTCCGGCTAAAATTTTAGGAAAACTATTTTGTTGACCGGTAATGTACAATGCCCCATCAGCATAACCGGAAGTCAGCGAGTTACCGACAGCAACAAAAGTCGAAAAGTCTGCAGAACCACTACTATACACACCACCATCTTCAATAGGATTGTCTAATTCAGCTTCACAAGCAGTTAAAAGCACGGCTGACAAAGCCATATATTTAATATAATTTTTCATCGTCTAGCTCTTTTTTAAAGTTTATAAGTCAACCCAATTCCAGGAACAAATGCACTTGATTTATAGGTCCCTCCAAAAGATGACCCATCATCTACATAGTCATAAGACTCATTAATTTCTTTAAATCTTACATATAGAAAAGAAGCATCTATTGCAAAACTATCTGAAATCACATAAGACAAACCTGCCGTAAAACCGTTACTATCGTTACGTGGGGTTTCCGGAGCAAAATAACCGGACTGTACTGGTGATTCGTCAAAATAATAACCTGCACGCAACATGATTCGCTCACTTGCAGAATATCCAAACCCAACTTTATAAATTGAAGAGTTCTTATAATTACGAGGATTTATAGATTCCTGACCATTACTAAAAACGATATCTAAATCTTCATAAACATCCCAGAATGTACGCGTATAATCAAAGTTAACCACCCATTTATCTTTACTATAAGATCCACCAACAGTAAGTTCTGCAGGCAGAGGTAGTGATGCTGTAAAGCCAGTTGTTCCATTAGAAGGAATGGTTGTCGTACCCACTGTTATTGGCGCTCCACTATCATTAGGGAAGTTTGCAAAAGTTGCAGTACCGTCTTTAGATTCTAAAATAATTTCTGAACGGTAATTAGCGCCCAAGGTAAAATCTTCTGTCACTTTAAACATTGCCCCTACTGAATACCCCCAGTTTGTAACACCACTATCATCTATTGTTACATTAGAACGATTGCCTTCAAGATCTGTCAAAAACCGATTAGCATTTCTATTGAAGTTCACATTACCCGTAACGAAGATTGGCCCACCACCTACACTAAACTTATCGCTGATTTTAAAAGAAACTAAGGGTTGAATAAAGATCGCAGCAAGTTCTATATTATTTACTAAATGTGAACCTGCCCAATCTGTTGGCCATTCCACTGTACTTCCGTAAGGTGTATAAACCGCCAAGCCTAGACTTATATTTTCATTTAATGCGTAAGAACCATACAAGTAAAAGGGTGTACTCATTGGACTATCTGTCTGAGCATACTGCCCTGTTCCTTCATTTTGCCAAGCTACACTTGAAAAAACGCCAAAACCACCTGCCGAAGCATTGATCTTATTTTCTAAAAACACTAAACCAGCCGGGTTAAAAAATGCCAGTTCGGCACTATTAACATAAGCCACACCGGTATGTCCCATTGCCAGGGCTCTTTGTCCCTGAAGTCCAACTCTATAACCTCCCGCAAACGTTATCGCAGAAGCTAATAAGAATAAAGACGTAACTAAAACTCTCTTCATACTCTAAAAGGGGATAAAATTATAATTTAATAATTGAGGTTGAATTTTTTAAGAATACATCAAAAATAGAGCTTATTTATTGTGCATGCATAATAAATTTCACTAACAATGTTATAAAAATTTATTGAGTCTCCGTGAGATTTATATCGATTTTATGATTACAAATCAACTAATTCGATTAAGCCACTATGCTGGTTGAGCTATTTTTTTAATTCTTAATTATATATTATTTAAGAAGCGAATATAACTTTTCAACGGATATAACCGCAGATTAACCTAGAAATTTCATCACTTCCGCGTAAAAATCCTTAGGATTCTCCGCGTGTAACCAGTGCCCTGAATCTGGAATACCGATCACCTCTGAATTAGGAAAATGTGCCTGAATTAGCGCTGTGTCTTCTTTAGTTATGTAATCAGACTTAAGCCCGTTTAAAAATAGAGTTTCACCTTCGTAAACAGTTTGGGTTGGCAGCCCTTCCCCAATAGCTTCAACTTTACTCGTAAGCACCGGGAGATTTACACGTAGCGCCAAGGTTTTATCTTTTTGCCAATACAGGTTCTTCAGTAAAAATTGTCGCGTACCCCAATCTGAAATATACTTTTCCAAAAAAGCATCAGCATCTCCGCGTGATTTTCTGGCTTCTTCATTTTCTGATAAAGCATTTAAGCCTTCTAAAATAGTCTGATGATGTGGTGCATAATATTTAGGCGCAATATCAGCTATGATGAGTTTTCCTAGCAACTCCGGGTAGCGCATTGCAAAAAGCATTGCAGTTTTACCCCCCATGGAGTGGCCTAACAAAATAATATCTGTTAACTCGTGCTCATCACAATAAGCCTTTAAGTCATCAGCTAAAACCTCATAATTAAACGTGTCACTATGAAAACTGCGGCCGTGATTGCGCTGATCCACAAGATGCATCTCATAGCCAGATTCAGCGACTTGATTAGCTAAAGTTTTCCAATTATCTCCCATTCCTAAGAATCCATGTAAAATTACAAATGGCTTCCCAGAACCTGTTATGCTGCTGTGTAAAATCATATTAAGATAAAGCTTCTAAGTAAGACTGTATTGTTTTCTCCAGACCATCATACAACGCTTCTGCAATAAGTGCGTGACCTATAGAAACTTCTAAAAGCCCCGGTAAACTATCCGCAAAAAACTTTACATTCTCTAATGACAAATCGTGCCCAGCATTTAGACCTAGATCAAGATCCTGAGCCAAAAGAGCTGCCTCAACATAAGGTTTCACAGCATTAGGATGCCCCTCTTTAAAACCTACAGCAAAAGCTTCGGTATACAATTCTATACGGTCTGTACCTGTTTCTTTTGCACCTTTGATCATTTCTGCTACCGGATCTACAAATATTGAAGTACGAATCCCTTTCGATTTAAATTCTGCTATAACTTCTTTTAAAAAAGCTCGGTTTTTAATCGTGTCCCAACCCGCATTTGAAGTAATTGCATCTACAGAATCTGGAACCAAAGTAACCTGAGCAGGTTGTACTTCTAAAATCAGATTTATAAACTTCTCTACCGGATTCCCTTCTATGTTTAATTCTGTTTTTACGATAGTTTTTAAATCCCGTGCATCCTGATAACGTATGTGACGCTCATCTGGTCTGGGATGAATGGTAATTCCCTGCGCTCCAAAAGATTCTATATCTTTTACTGTTTTTACCAAGTCAGGAACATTACCACCTCTGGCGTTACGTAATGTTGCGATCTTATTAACATTTACACTTAATTTTGTCATCTCAATAATTGTAACTTTGCTTGCAAAAATACGAAGTAACACAGGCTCTACCCCTACTTTTTTAATTAAATTGCATCAAACAAGCTATGAAAATCACTGACTACATCATAAAAGACATTGATCCGCTTGACGAGCAATTGCTGATGGGCGATGCTCAAGACCTTTTTTCTCAAACCACATATTCTCACGTTCCTATTTTAAGAGACAATACCTATGTAGGTTGTTTAAACGAGAGCGATGTGCATTGTCACGCTTCTGAAGAAATCATTGCAGACAATAGCCATATGTATGAAGTTTTCTTTGTGCGTACCGATACGAATTGGCTTAATGTCATTGAAGCTTTTGCTCAAAACAATGCCAATATCATGCCGGTTCTTGATGAAGAAACTGCTAATTACCTAGGCTACTATGAGCTGGCAGACGTGATGACCTATTTTAACAACACTCCCTTTTTAAATGAAAACGGAAGCATCATTGTCATAGAGCATGGTATACACGATTATAGCTTTAGCGAAGTTTGCCAGATTGTGGAGTCTAATGATGGAAAAATTTTAGGTGCATTCATCTCTCAAATAAAAAACGAAGTTGCGCAGATTTCAGTAAAGATAGGAGCAGACACAAGCTTCAACACTATTCTTCAAGCATTTAGAAGGTATAGCTATGTTATAGCTTCAGAACATCAGGAGGATGCGTTTATAAAAGATTTACAAGAACGTTCGCAATATTTAGACAAATACCTCAACATTTAAGATAGCAAAGTCAACACGTATGAAAGTAGGGATCTACGGTCAATTTTATCACGAAAATTCTGGAAAATATGTTCAGCAATTACTCGACTTGCTTCATCAAAAAGGAGTCGAAGTTATTATTGAAGAAAACTTCTTAAAACTCATTCACGAGAACGAAGACATCAGTAAAACGTATTCGCATTTCAGCACTTTTGAAGAACTTGATAAAAGCTACGATCTATTTTTTAGCATTGGTGGTGACGGTACTATACTTCAAACCGTTACTTACGTCAGAGATCTCGACATACCTATAGTTGGTATAAATACTGGACGCTTAGGATTTCTGGCGACAGTAAATAAGGAGAAACTCGTAAGTTCTGTTGAAGAAATACTTAAAAATAATTACAGCATTACCGAGCGGTCCCTTATAAGTATTAAGACTTCGGCTCCTAATGAAAATTTTGACGACCTCAATTTTGCGCTCAATGAAATTACAGTGAGTAGAAAAAACTCTACTTCGATGATCTCTGTAGAAACTTCCCTGAACGGAGAACGCCTGACCAATTACTGGGCAGATGGACTTATAATTTCTACACCTACTGGTTCAACCGGTTACTCTCTAAGCTGTGGCGGACCGGTAATTATGCCTAAAACCTCCAGCTTTATTTTAACACCTATCGCTCCACATAACTTAAATGCGAGACCTATCGTAGTGCCAGATTCTACAGAAATAAAGCTCAAAGTAAGCGGAAGAGAAGAAGATCATTTAGTCTCTTTAGACTCTCGCATTGCCACACTACCAGTAGAAACCGAGATCACCTTGACAAAAGCCCCCTTCAACATCAAGCTGGTTTTGCTAGAAGAAGATACTTTTTTAACCACCTTACGAAAGAAATTACTTTGGGGCGAAGACAAGCGCAACTAGACAATAAATCCACAGTTATTTTGTTTACCAAAAACACGCTTCATTATTAATAATGAGCAGCTAAACAATATTGTTATATTTGCAAACTTTTAAAAGCCTATGAGAATATTCCTAATCTTCACATTTGCCTTGCTCGCTACCGTTACTGGAATAAGTCAAACTTATGAGGTTGGAGTATATGCAGGCGGTAGTAATTTTATAGGTGATGTAGGTAAATCTAATTATATAGCTCCTAATTCTATTGTCTTTGGCGGTATCGCAAAATGGAATCGCAGCGCAAGACACGCTTTTAGAGCTTCAGTACTTTTTGCTAATCTTGATGCCTCAGACACAGACAACCACGATAGCAGAAGGCAGCAACGTGGTTATGAATTTAGCAGCACGCTAATTGAAGGTTCGCTAGGAATAGAATACAACTTTTGGGATTTTGATATGCATCAAGGCTTTGATAAACCTGCAACTCCTTATTTATATACAGGTTTTACTTACTTTTACCACGATTCTTTTGCGCTTGATCCAGTACAAGATGCGCTCGTAAGTGCAGATTCAGAATGGGACCTAGCAATACCTATGGTTATAGGGCTTAAAGCAATGGTGAATACCAATTTTGTTTTAGCATTAGAACTGGGTGCACGCTATACATTTACAGATAATTTAGATGGAAGCTATCCCGGCACTGCAGATAATAATTATGCCAATTTTGGTAATATAAATAATAATGACTGGTATATGTTTACAGGTTTAACCTTAACCTATACCTTTGGCAGGCAACCGTGTTATTGCGGTTTTTAATTTTTAGAAATGGATTTTTTAAACGAAATAGATCAAGATAAGCTTCCTCAGCATATTGCCGTCATTATGGATGGCAACGGACGCTGGGCTAAAAATCAGGGACTTCTTCGTATCAATGGGCACAAAAAAGGAACCAAAGCCGTACGCGAAACCATTGAAGCTTGCGCAGAATTAGGAGTGCCATTTGTTACTTTATATGCATTCTCTACCGAAAACTGGAATCGTCCAAAGCTTGAAGTAGACACCTTAATGAATCTTCTGGTATCATCCCTTAAAAAAGAAATTAAAACCCTACAAGACAATAACATTTCACTTGCTGCAATTGGAAGCTTAACCAGTCTACCCAGTAAAGCACAGCGAGAACTGCAAGAAGTAATTACAAAAACTAAAGATAATACGCGCTTAAAACTTACTTTAGCGCTCAGTTACGGCTCACGAGAGGAGCTGGTAAAAACTGTTCAGGAAATCAGTGATAAAGTTAAAAAAAACTTAATTTCGCCACATTTAATAAATGAGGCAGTCATTAAGGAGCATTTATACACCCATGATATGCCTGATGTTGATTTACTTATTCGCACAAGCGGAGAACAGCGTATAAGTAATTTTTTATTATGGCAAATAGCATACGCAGAACTGTATTTCACACCTGTGTTATGGCCCGATTTTACAAGAAAACATCTGTACGAAGCAATTTATAATTATCAGAAAAGAGAACGACGATTTGGAAAGACGAGTGAGCAAATTAATTAAGCAGATGCCTAAACAAGCAGGCCTGATACTGGCCTTTTTACTAAGCTGCCTTACCCACACCATTGCAACAGCCCAACAAGATTTACCGGTTTCTAACGGAAAACAGTATGAAATTGGCGAAATATCTGTTGTAGGTGCAAAACAATATAACGAGCAAACGGTAATTGCTTTTACACGTCTAAGGAGTGGGGACCTGGTTTATTTACCAGGTGATCGCATTAGTAATGTAATTAAAAAATTGTGGGACCTAGATTTATTTAGCGACATCAATCTGTATGCTACTATAAATGGCGACAAAGTTGATCTTAAATTTGAGATTGAAGAAGTACCCGAGCTGAACAAGGTTACTATTAACGGCATCAAAGAGAAGAAAGCAAAGGATATCATTAAAGACAACGACCTTAATAAAGGAACGAAGGTAACCGAGAACTTGATCACTAAGACTAAATTTTATATTGAAAATAAATATAAAAAAGAAGGTTATTTAAATTCTAAAGTAACAATCATAACCCGCCCTGCAACTGACACCGTAGAAACTCAAAAGGTTGATATGCTCGTGAATGTTGAGCTTAGTGACCGGGTTAAGATTGAAGATATTGAATTTATAGGCAATGAGCAACTTTCTGACGCGAAGCTTCGCAAGCAGATGAAAAACACAAAACAGAAAAATATCATTCGCTTTTGGAAACGCTCTAAATACATCGCAGAGAATTTTGCAGAAGATAAAGTATCTGTTGTTGACAAATACAAAGAAAATGGTTTTAGAGATGCCAGAATAATTTCTGACACACTCATACACAGTGGCGAAGATTTAATCACACTCAAGCTATACGTAGAAGAAGGGAACAAATATCATATAGGTGATATTGATTTCTTAGGTAACACCGTTTATTCAGATAAAGAGTTAGCACGTCAACTTGGTCTTGAAAAAGGAGACGTTTACAATGGTGTCCTTTTAAAAGAGCGTATTTCTAAAGATGGTGACCCTAATGCTGATGATCTTTCCAACCTTTATAAAAACAGTGGTTACTTATTCTCTACGATCAACCCGGTAGAAACTAAAGTTGAGAATGACACCATTGACTTTGAAATTAGAATTACAGAAGGTAAACTAGCATACTTTGACCGTATTACCATAACCGGTAACGATAAGACAAAAGATCGCGTAATATACCGTAATTTACGTACCAGACCTGGGCAGCGTTACAGCCAGGCTGCAGTACTTCAAACAACACGTGAATTAGGTCAGACTGGTTTCTTTGATCCAGAACAGCTAAATCCTCAGTTCTTAAATGCAAATCCTTATGACGGCACTATTGACATCAACTACGCATTAGTTGAACAAGGTGCAAGCCAAATAGAACTACAAGGTGGTTACGGTGGTGGTGGTTTTGTAGGAACCCTCGGGCTTTCTTTCAACAACTTCTCTATTCAGAATTTATTCAACAAAGACGCTTACCAACCTTTACCTATGGGTGATGGTCAGAAATTTAGCTTAAGAGCGCAAGCCAGTACTTTTTATCAAACGTATAGTGCTTCTTTAACTGAACCGTGGTTGGGTGGTAAAAAACCAGTACAACTTCAATTAAGTTTCTCCCACAGTATACAGTATAGATTTGACTTCAATAATCGCAGCAGAGGAAGACCAGATAAAGATAGTAGGTTTTTAATAACTGGAGGATCTATCGGCCTTGCAAAAAGACTAGAAGTGCCTGACAACTATTTTACCATTTCACATGCTATCAGTTTTCAGCATTTTGACCTTAAGAATTACAATGTTGGACTGTTTACTTTTGGTAACGGTTCATCAGAAAATTTAGCGTATACAGTAGGTATTTCTCGTAACGAGACCGATATCAACCCTATTTTCCCAAGAACAGGATCTAAATTTAGCCTTACGGCTAAACTCACCCCTCCCTACTCCCTTTGGAACGGCACCGATTATAAGGCACTCGCTGATGAGCGTGCTGCAGCATCTATTGAAGCTACTCAAGCTGGTAGAGAACGTGTTGCAGAAATAGACCAGGAGCGTTTCAACTGGCTTGAATATTATAAAGTTAAATTTGAAGGGCAATGGTTCACATCTTTGGTTGGTAAATTTGTATTAAGCTCTAAAGTTGATTTTGGTTTTCTAGGTGCTTATAATAACGACCGGGGTATCCCTCCTTTTGACCGGTTCTACTTAGGAGGTGATGGTTTAGGTGGGTATGCACTAGATGGCCGTGAAGTTATTAGGTTGAGAGGATATCCCAATCAATCTGTACTACCACAAGACCGTAGCCAAACTACAACTAGCTTAGATCGTAATGATGGTGCCACAATTTTTAATAAATTTGAATTTGAATTAAGATATCCTATAACTCTAAAACCATCAGCGTCTATTTATGCGTTAATGTTTGCAGAAGCTGGGGCATCTTTTGACAATTTTAGAAATTACAATCCGTTTTTAATGAACCGATCAGCGGGTGCAGGTGTACGTATTTATATGCCCGCATTTGGTCTATTAGGTATTGATTTTGGCTATGGATTTGATCCAATCCCGGGTACCGTTGGTGGTCCTAATGGATGGGAAACTCACTTTATAATTGGTCAGCAATTTTAATTTGGCACGATATTTTCTAATATCATCATAAACTATGAGAAACTACGTTATAACTCTTTGTATTTCCCTATTCTGTTTTGGGGCATCACAAGCGCAACGTAGTATTCGTTTAGGGTATGTTGATATGAACTATATTTTAGAAAATGTACCAGAATATAAAGAAGCGCAAGCTCAGTTAGATCAGCGAGTAGCAGGCTGGAAAAACGAGATTGAAAAACGGAATAAAGAAATTGATCAAATGAAGAAGACTCTTGACAATGAGCGGGTTTTGCTCACTCAAGAGTTGATCAAGGAGCGGGAAGATGAAATTCGTTTTATGCAAAATGAAATTTTAGAATATCAGCAAAAGCGTTTTGGTCCTGAAGGAGATTTAATGAAGCAGCGCAGCATATTAGTTCAGCCAATTCAAGATCAGGTTTTTAATGCAGTTCAAGAGATTGCTAAAGCACGCCAATATGACTTTGTTTTAGATAGGTCTTCAGAACTAGTGATGCTGTATGCAGATAAAAAACACGACATCAGTGATCAAATATTATTAAGTATTAAACGTTCATCAAAACGCAATCAAATAAATTCGCGAACTGATAAACAGGAATTAGAAGAGACTGAAGCTTTAACATTAGATCAGGTTGAAGAACGCGAAGAGCGAGAAGCTGAAGCTAATGCTAAACAAACTGAAAGAGAACGCTTAATAGCCGAACGCAAAGCAACAAGAGACTCCATACAAGCTGCTAAAAAAGCAGAATTTGAGGCGCGCAGACAGAAACTTTTAGATGAGAGACAGCGCAGAAGAGATTCAATACTAGAAGCGAGACAAAAAATAAAAGACTCAATAAATTAAACCTAAACCTTGCCAATAGGTTATAATTGGCGAATTAAAACTTAAATAATTATAACACTTAATATTACTAAAATGAAACACGTTAAAACCCTAGTTGTAGCCTTAGCCTTAATCTTAGGAACGACAGGATTTATGCAGGCTCAAGATCTTAAAGTAGCTCATATCGCAACTCAAGAGTTATTAACTTCTATGCCACAGTACAAACAAGCTCAAGCTGACTTAGAAAAACTTCAAAGCTCTTATGACGCTGAGATGAACACCATGGCAAATGAGCTAAAAAAAACTATGGAGCGTTACGGTAATGAAGCTGCAAGTCAAACTGACGAAACTAATTTACAGCGTCAGGCTGAAGTAGAGCAAACGCGTAATAAAATCATGGAATATCGTCAAAATGCGTTGAGAGACTTACAGAAAAAAGAATCTGAAGCTTTGCAACCTATCGTTGAGAAAGCACGTGTAGCTATCCAGAAAGTAGCTCGTGCAAAAGGTTTTAAATATGTATTAGACAGCACTACAGGTACTGGTCTTATTTTAGCTGATGGTTATGACCTAATGCCAGACGTTAAAAAAGAATTAGGTATTTAAATTAAACGAAATAACTAATTTAAAACTGCCCTCCTGAATGATTCAGGAGGGCAGTTTTTTTATATTTGGATTATGCAAATTACAAATCCAATAGGTGTTTTTGATAGCGGTGTTGGCGGCACTTCTATTCTAAAAGAAATCATTCATGAGCTCCCGTTTGAAGATACTATCTATCTGGCGGATATAAAAAACGCTCCATATGGTGAGCGTACACCAAACGAGATCCTCAAACTCTCCATAAAAAACACAGAATACCTAATTGATCGTGGCTGTAAGCTAATTGTAGTAGCATGTAACACCGCCACCACAAATGCAATCGACGCACTACGGAATACGTATAACATTCCTTTTATTGGAATTGAACCTGCGATTAAACCTGCAGCTTTAGCATCAAAAACAAAATCAATTGGGATTTTAGCAACAAAAGGAACTCTTAGCAGCGCTCTATTTGCTCGCACTTCAAGCTTATACACAAATGACTTAAATGTAATTGAAGTAATAGGTAAAGGGCTGGTAGAACTTATTGAAGGTGGGAAATTACAGTCTAAAGAGTTGCTTCAGCTTTTAACAAGCTACCTCAATCCAATGATCGCTCAAAATATAGATTACCTTGTGTTAGGTTGCAGCCATTATCCTTATCTCATCCCAATATTAAAACAAATACTTCCAGAAAATGTAACCATAATAGACAGTGGTCAAGCGGTTGCTTTGCAAACTAAACGCATTCTCGGAAAAAACAATTTACTCAATCAAAACCAAAAAACAGGCACTCACAAATTATACAGCAATGCCACTACAACCGTTCTAAAGCAACTAACATCTGAAGCTTTTCAAAATAAAGAAATAAGCTATTTAGATTTTTAATTTACAGCAGGGCAATTACACTCATAAGGCTCTCTGCGCTCACCAAAGTCATATCCTAAAGTGATTTGATGAAACCCATTGGCAAGCACAATATCATTGCGCTGATAGGTATAAGTATACCCAACTAAGAATCTGTTGTAGGTTATACCTAAAAATGGAGTAATGTACTGAGATTTTTGACTGGTGATGCTTCCATCTGAATTGAGATATTGTGCACCGTCAAGATTACGACGATAGGACAAACCTCCCCATAATTTACCCCAATCAAATTTACGATAAACTTTTCCGTTTACATCTAGTGTAACTTCTTGGGTCTCATCAGTCGCCTGAAACATAATAGATGGCTCGTAACTCCACGGATTATTTAACTTCCCGAAAACATAGCCTGCTGATGCTAAGTAGCGACGCTGATTAGTTGATTCTAATTGCGGAGTGAAAATAGCTCGGTTGCGCGGTAAAACATTTTTAACCGTAGCGTGCGCATAGAAATCTAAAAAATAATAAGACATCCCAATATCTACGTTGAAGTAATTATCAGTCTGACTACCACCGGAAATAACAGGATCAAAATCGGTAAGATCAAAAGCACTTTCATCAAGCGTATTTTGCATTAATCCCACACTTAACCCAAAAGAAAGCTGATTGAGGTCCACATAATTTCTAGAAAGCAAAAGGTGATATGCAAAAGTCCCAAAAACACCACGTTGGGAAAAGTTACCATTTTCATCAGAAAATAAAATAGCTCCAAGTCCTACGTTATCTCCCACTCTACCATTTACTGCTGCGGTATATAAATTAGGCGCATCTTCTACATCAAACCACTGTTGTCTTCCGGTAAGTCTTATTTGGTTAGAATTTGCCGCCCCAGCCATTGACGGATGCAACAAATACAGATTTTCGGTAAGATAATCCCAGTAAACCGGAATGCCTTCTTGTGCTCTGGCAACCAGACCAGATAACAATAAAATTAAAAGTAAAAATCTCTTCAAAATGTAGCGCTCAAATTATACCTCTGAGTTATTAAAGGCAAACGCAGTAAATCTAATTAAATTATAAAAGAGAAACAGGTTTACACCGCTTAAAAATCTCAAATCAGACGTAAATTAGCTAAATTTGCACAAAATAAAATCATGAGTACATTCAGTATCACTATAGAGCCTACGTCTAACCCTGCTATTAAAAAATTTCAGGCAAATTCATTTCTTGTAAATCATAACAGTTATGAGTTTAAAAACATTGACGAAGCTAAAAATTCGCCACTAGCGCAACAATTATTCTATTTACCCTTCGTCAAAACAGTTTACATTTCACAGAATTTTATCGCTGTTGAAAAATTCAATATTGTTGATTGGATCGATATTCAGGATGAATTATCACAACAAATAGAGAACTTCTTAAATGATAATGGGGTTGTTATTATTGAAGATGCAAGCACAGCTAAAAAAGTACCGGTAACAGTTTATGCAGAAAGCACACCAAACCCGGCAACTCTTAAATTTGTAACTAATAAGAAGATCGTTACCGAAACATTAGAGTTTAAAAATATCGACGAAGCTAAAAATGCACCTCTTGCCTTAGCTCTTTTCCATTTTCCATTTGTAAAGGAAGTTTTTATGGACTCAAATTACGTGAGTATTCAGAAATTTGAGGTTGCAGAATGGGATGATGTTTTTCAAGAAGTACGTGAGTTTATCAAGAACTATATCGAAGACGGAAAAGAAATTCTAGCTAAAAATTTCAAGAAAACTCCAGATGTTGTTGAACAAGAAAAAGAAAATCAATTTGAAGCTCTCGATGACACTTCAAAAGAGATTGCTAACATCATTGAAGAATATGTAAAGCCTGCAGTAGCAAGTGATGGCGGAAACATTTTGTTTAAGCATTATGATCCTGAAACTAAAAATGTAAAAGTAATTTTACAGGGTGCTTGCAGCGGATGCCCATCTTCTACATTCACTTTAAAGAATGGTATTGAGACGATGCTTAAAGAAATGCTACAAGGAAAAATTAATAGTGTAGAAGCTATAAACGGATAACCAGATTAACACATTAATAAATTTGTAGTTTTTAAAACCGCCTTTATTATTGTATCTTCAACAATAAACAATAAAATAAATCAAACTAATAATTATGGCAGTTTTAAAAGTAATAGAAGTATTAGCAAGTTCTAACAAAAGTTGGGAGCAAGCTACAGCTAACGCAGTAAAAGAAGCTTCAAAATCAATAAAGAATATTCGCTCTGTTTATGTAAATGAGCAAAGTGCAGTTGTTACTGGAGATACGGTTTCAGAATTTAGAGTTAATGTCAAAATCACTTTTGAAGTAAAATAAGAGATTCTATTCTCAGAAAAATCCCGTAATTAAATCTTTAATTACGGGATTTTTTATTGGTGAAAATATAAGATTATTTAGACCTATAAATACTTACTAAAACCAAGGTACATAAAGAATTAACGATATTTAAACATAAGTATTTTTTATTTATGATGCTTAAACATGACCTTTGCACAAATTAAAATTATACTATGAATTTTGACATTACTCAATACGAGGACTACGCCAAACAATTTGGTGAAAAAATTATTGATTTCCTTCCTAGTCTTATTGCTGCGATTTTAACACTAGTAATCGGTTTTTGGATCATCAAGGTGATTAATCGTCTGGTCAAAAAATTTTTTGATAAAAAAGATTATGACTTAACTCTTGAAAAATTTATTGCTGATTTAATTAACTGGACACTTAAAATTCTACTTTTTGTTCTGGTTATCACACAGCTTGGTGTAGAATCTGCTTCATTAGTTGCAGTAATTGGTGCCGCTGGTTTGGCTGTTGGTTTAGCTTTACAAGGATCATTAGCAAACTTTGCGGGTGGAGTACTTATTCTGCTTTTAAGACCATTTAAAGTTGGTGACTGGATTTCTGCTCAAGGGGTAGATGGTTCTGTAAAAGAAATTTCAATATTCAATACAAGATTAATAACATTCGGAAACCAAGAAGCCGTTATACCTAACGGAAAACTTTCTAATGACAACATCATCAATTACACTTCTCAAGGAATACGTAGAAATGCACAGACCTGGGGAATTTCTTACGATTGCGATATAAAACTTGCTAAAGAAATTTTATTAAAACTGGTCAATGAGCAAGATACTGTTTTACACGATCCGCATCCTGAACCAATGATAGTAGTTACTGAACTTGCAGATAGCTCTGTAAATATGTCGCTACGTTTCTGGGCTACAAATGATGACTACTGGGCGCTACACTGGTATATACTAGAGGAAGGTAAGCGCCGTCTTGAAGAACAAGGCATTGTTATACCGTTTCCACAACGCGATGTACACGTTTTCAATGAAAGCGGAGCTAGTTTTAGCGCAAAACAATAAATCTTTTGCTTAAAGGTTTGAATCTACTTTTTAGGCTTATTTACTAAGAAGTCTTTTAGATAAAAAGGTTCAAAATAGGCGACATCTTCGGTGTCGCCTATTTTATATTTTGTCTCTGCCAGCACAGCCATTTCTCTTGCAGAAGGCAAAGCTTCAGTTTGAAAAAATGCATTTTCATGGGTTATTACCGGCTTCAACTTTTCGGCACCATTTCCTATAAAAATAGTCTTTCCTTTCGCTAAAGCGGAAGCAAAAGAGTTTTCATCAACAATCTGTGCTTGTATTTCTCGCAACTCTTTCAGGCCTGAAGAATAGATAGCACTATAGACTTCCATTCTACGCGCATCAAGAACCGGAATTATACTTTGAATAGCTTCTCCCTTTACCTGAAGTGCCAAAGCCTCAAGCGTATTTGTTGAAATCAAAGGAATGTTTAGTGCAAAACACAAGCCCTTTGCACTACTTACACCTATGCGCAACCCGGTATAAGAACCAGGCCCTTTGCTAACAGCAACAGCATCTAAATCAGTTTGTTTTATTCCTGCCTGAAGTAAAACCTCTTCGATATAAGCATGTAAACGTTCTGCATGGGAGTAGTTTAATCCCATGTCTTCCTTTAACCCAAGGACATCACCATCTTTAGCTAGGGCAACAGAACAATTTGTAGTAGTAGTCTCAATGCAGAGTATTAAAGCCATAATTTAGTCTTCTTCTGAAGCCCCAAATTTAGCATCTTTTTTAACCTCTACCAGATCTCCTTCCTTAAGTAATTTTGTTACGGTATTGTACGGCCCAGTAATTACCTCATCTCCGGTTTCTAAACCTTCAGTAATCACAATATTAGCGTCATCTTGTATACCGGTTTTAATTCTGCGTAAAACAGCTTTATCACCATCTTTTACAAACACCGCTTCATATTGATTATTCTCAAAGGCAGAGTTACCGGAAATCGTGTCATTTTTGATCACAATAGCACTAATAGGCACAGCAATAGCATCTTTTACACTATTTGTAATGATATCTACAGTTGCCGTCATTCCAGGTCTAAAAGGTGAATACGCTTCAGACTTACCTTCTATTAAATCCCGATAAGACTCTTCAAGAATACGCACTTTCACTTTAAAGTTAGTAACCTGATCTGCAGTCAGGTTGCTTTCTGCTGAATTTGCGATTTCAGTAACCTGACCTCTAAAAGGCTTTTTAAGATAAGCATCAACTTCAACTCGGGTTGAATCTCCGATATTGATTTTCACAATATCATTTTCATTAACATCAACCTCAACTTCCATATTACCCAAGTCTGCAACTCGCATCATTTCGGTCCCTGCCATTTGCTGTGTTCCTACCACACGCTCTCCTAACTCCACATCGAGACTTGATATTGTTCCGCTAAGCGGCGCATAAATAGTTGTACGAGATAAGTTATCCCGAGATTGATTTACGTTAGCTGCAGAGCTCTGAACGCTATAATAAGCAGATTTCACAGTGGCCTGAGCTACCTCATAATCTGATACAGACTGATCCCAAGCTGATTTAGAAATAACACCTTTATCAAACAAGGCTTTGTTACGCTCGTAATTTGCTTTTGCATTTTTTAATGTAGCTTCTGCCTGTGCAAGGTTTGCTTGTACATTTTGTAAAGACGCTTGCGCTTGTGTTAATGCAGACTGAATTAAATCTGGATTGATACGTGCTAAAAGATCACCTTTTTCTACCTGCTGACCTTCAACCACAGGAAGCTCTATGATTTCCCCTGAAACTTCTGATGAAATTTTAACCTCAGTTTCCGGCTGAATCTTTCCGGTTGCAGCAACGGTCTCAATAACCGTAGAACGTTCTGCAATCTTTGTCTCGACAGGCTTAAACTCTCCGGTTTTACCAAACCAGCCGGCCTTCTTACCACCTATCAATAATAGAATGAGTACTACAGCAACACTAAGAATGATTATTAAGGTCTTTTTTTTCATCATCAAAAAAATTACAGCTACACGAATAGAGATCGGTATATTCCCTAGAATTTAAGCTCGCTTACGGGAACACCAAAATACAACTCGAGTACTTTAAGTTTAAATATATAATCGTATTTCGCGCGATTCAAATCGATCATTGCATTATCATAACGTTGCTTAGATTGACTAAAATCAAAAGCGTTGATTAAGCCTACCTCGTAACGATCTTGAGAATAAGAGTATGCCAACTCCTGAGATTCTACAGCAGTTTCTGCAGCTTCATAAGCTTTAAGCGCACCCTGAGCATCTAAATATGCTTGATACACATTAGACTCTAAATCTAATTGTGCTTGCTCCAGGTTAATTGCAGCACGGTCTGCAGCAATTTTACTTCTTCGTACATTATTACGCGTCTGAAATCCATTCAAAATAGGCACATTCAATCTCAAACCATAAGAAATACCATCATTTAGATACAATTGCTCTTGAAAACTGTTAACCAGATCTTGCTCAGAATAGCGGGTGCTGTATCCAAAGAAAGCAGATATTGTAGGCCATCTAGCTCCTTTTGCAATCTCAACATCTTTTTCGGCTATATCCAAATTATTTTCGGCAATCCTAACCTCGTATCGCTCTTCTTTGGCTGACTCTGTAATTTCTTGTGGCGTTTTTAGCAATACTTCTTCACCATATATCTGATAATCACCATCTGCGATATCAAAATTCTTATAATCTCTGATCAATAAAGTTTGAGCCAGACTGATCAACGAAATCTGAACAGCATTTTCTGCTGCCACAATACTTTGAATTTCACTGGCATTTTGAGCTTGAACTTCGAGCAAATCTCCTCTTGGAGAAACACCACCATCTACAAGATCCTTTGTCTGCTGCAACTGTTGCTTGGTAACTTCGTTTTGAGATCTTAAAACTTTTAAATTTTCTTTATTTAATATAACCTGCAAATAGCCATTCGCTACAGTTAAAGCTATGTCGTCTTCCAGTTTTTCAAAACTATATTGAGCAGAAAGAGCAGTTAATTTTGCGCGCTGTACTTGTTTAAAATTACGTAGACCATCAAAGAGATTGTAGCTTGTATTAACACCTCCGCTGGCAGACAAGAACTGTGTTGTAGTTGCTAAGTTACTTGTTGGGTCAAAGTTTAGACCTGTGTTTTTAGAAACACTCGCATTTGCATTAAGCGTAGGTAAAAAATTACCATCAGCATCAGATTTATCAAGCTCAGCAACATCAATATCTAATTGTGCCTGACGTACCTGAATGTTCTCATCAAGAGCCCGCTGAATACATTCCTGCAGTGTCCATTTTTGCTGAGCAAAGCCAGAAGCCACGGAGAAAACCAAAATAAAAAAGAGTATTGAATTCTTCATAATTAAAATTCTGTATAATAAGTAGTACTTCAATGTAAAGTGTTACACCAAAGGTTTTATATTTCTTTAAAAACTTTGCGCAGGCTTAATAGCATTCCACACTTTGATCTTAGAATCTTCAGTAATTCCATCTAAAATTTCAACATAAATACCATCGCTAACACCGAGCTTTACATCACGACGTTCAAAATTTTGTTCACTGGTTTCAACCTCTACAAATGGATCTTGTGTTTTAGGATCATATTGCACCAAAGCTTCTTTTATAGCCAACACATCATCTGCTCGTTCTAAGATAATTGAAGCATTTGCACTCAATCCCGCCCTAATGAATGTGGAATCTTTTTTTGCTAATGTTCCTTTTATCTCAAACTGAATCGCTCCGTTTTCAGCAACTCCTTTAGGAGCAATATAATCTAGCGTAGCGTCAAACTTCTTATTTTCAATGGCACCTACTGTAATCTCAAGTGGAAGATCTTCGGTAATTTTACCCACTTCGCTTTCATCTACTTTTCCTTCAAAAATCATATCATTAACATTAGCCAGCGAAGCGATAGTTGTACCATCATTAAAGTTATTAGACTCTATAACCTGATTACCTTCTTTAACAGGAACTTCTAAAACCATCCCCGTTATTGTTGCGCGTACAGATGTAGTTGCATTACTGCCTAAACCGGTTGTAGTTCCCGTTCTTACAATGTCATAATTCTGTTGAGAACTTGACAAACTCACCTGTTGCTGCTTGTAATTCTGAACCGCCTGGTTGTATTCTCTTTGACTGTTATCAAAATCATTAGCACTAACAACACCCTTTTCAAACAAGGCCTTTTGTCTCTCATAAATACTTTCTTGATTTTCTAAAGTAAGTTTTGCCGTCTCCAGATTAGTTCGTGCACTTTGTATGTTATTACGAGCACTTACTAGAGAAGAGGCGTTAGGCACCACTTCTATCTGCGCCAATAATTGACCAGCCTCTACAAACTCACCGGCTTCAACTAATATCTCTTTTATAATACCCGATATGTTAGGTTTTATAAGGACCTCTTCGCGCGGAACAATACTTCCTGTAGCTACCGTTTTTTTAACAATAGTTTGTTTTGACGGAGTTTCAGTCGTATAAACAACAGGATCTTCAAGGTTTTTTTGATACAAATAATAGAGTGATCCTATAAATATAACTGCGATCACAGCAAGGATTACAATGGTAACTGATTTTTTCATATGATTGATATTCGTTTTTTTTAGATGAAGTTTTATTCGTTGCGCAAGGCGTCTATTGGTTTTACTTTAATTGCATTTTGAGCCGGAATAAAACCAGCTAATAACCCTGAAAAGATCAAGATAAAAAGTGCCGTAATCACAGTACCTAAATCTACACTCGGATTAGCAAACATTTCTACAGGGCCGTTTGCATCTAGAATTTTGTTTAAGATATAGATAAGCGCAGCTCCCAATGAAATGCCCATCATCCCTGAAATGATAGTAAGAAATACAGATTCCATTAAAATCTGACCTCGAATTGACCAAGGGCTCGCACCTAAAGCACGACGGATTCCTATTTCCTTTGTTCGCTCTTTTACGACAATCAGCATAATATTACTGATACCTATGATACCAGAAAGCAATACTAGAATGCCCACAAAATAGGCAACAATCTTAAGCGCTATAAACAGACCATCTACCTTTTGAAACTCTTCGTAGAGGTCAAAATTACCTATTGCACGATCATCTTCCGGATGTATAGAATGCCTGTTTTTTACAATATCAAAAACTTCAGATTTAAGCTGAGTTATAGAATAACCATCTTTTGCGGTTACCGCCATCCATCCTACCCGATTACCCATATTAAAGGCCTGAGAAAAAGCCGTGAAGGGAACGTAAATCTGTTTCTCATCTTCTTCTGCATTACCATTACTCGATACCATTGAATAAGTACCTACCACCATAAAATTAACCCCGTTTATTTTAACGTACGTACCTATATGCTCTTCACCATTATCGTATAACGCTTTGCGAACACCTTCACCTATTACAGCTATTTTACGTTTACCTTCAATATCCCCGTAATTGATAAAACGTCCCGAAGTAATATTCATAGGTTGCTGTTCAATATACTCAGGGTAATCTCCATAAACATTAAAAGCTCCGGAATTCAAACCACGCACTACATTATTTGCACCTCCAAAACCTCCTAATTGGTTCCTTGGAGAAACAAAGCGTAACTGCGGCATATTTTCTTTAATTGCCGCAACATCATCCAGATCATAATTGAATCTTCTTCCTTTAGGCAAACCTTTATAGGATTTAGAGACAGTTTGCGTCCACATAAACATACTGTTGGTTGCTATCCCTCCAAAACCTTTTTTTACACCATTTTCAAGCCCTTTACCTGCAGCAAGCAAAACAACCAAAATAAATATTCCCCAAAGCACACCAAAGGCTGTAAGCGCCGTTCTAAACCAGTTTCGGCTTAGCGCTTCTATAATTTCATCCCAACGATCTCTATTAAACATTCCTTTGATTTATTCTTCGCGTAAAGCGGTTATAGGTTTAATTCGAGCAGCTCTCCATGCCGGCACAAAACCAGCCAAAGCTCCAGCAAGTATCAAGATAAAAACAGTTGTTATTGCTACTTTAAAATTCACAGATGGATTTTTTATAAAGTCCATATCAAGATTAGGACCTACAACTTCTAACAAAGCCATACTCAATATAAGACCAGTAAACCCTGCTATTGCAGTCACAAAAATAGACTCGTGCAAAATCATCGTAATTATAGAAAGTGGTTGCGCTCCCAAAGCTTTACGTATACCTATTTCTTTGGTTCGTTCTTTTACGATGATCAGCATTATATTGCTCACACCTACTACTCCGGCGATAATAGTACAAATACCTACTACCCAAAAAAACGTCTTTATCATCCCTATTAAATCATAAAAACGCTTTGTTCCTTCTAACGTATTATTAATACCTATCGCACTGGTATCATTTGGAGCTATTAGGTGACGCTCTTTTAAAAAGGATTCAATTTCTGAAGAAAATCGAACAGACTGCTCTAGTGTTTTTTGAAAAGTTTCTTTTGGCTTAAGTGTAAACCCTAAGTTACCTACTTTATCAGCTCCACCAAAAACGCGCTGTGATGTAGATAAAGGTACAAATACACGAGTTTCTTCACGCTCACCGCCGGGATCAGTATACACGCCCACAACCTTAAAATTGATCCCATTAATTTGAACCTGCTGCCCTATTGGATCTTGATTGTTAAATAAGTCTAGCTTTACTTTATTACCAATCACCAGGACCTTAGACTTCTTCTCCTGATCATCATAATTAATATAACGGCCAGCGACCATGTCCTCATTCTCCAAAAATTGATAGTCGGGATAAACACCTTCTACACGATAACTTCCAGACTCATTTCCAAAATTTAACGTACCACTCCATATTCTATAAACTGAAGATTTAAACTCAAGATCATCTTCATATTTTTTGATTAGATAGTTGTAATCTTCATTAGTCATCTCAATATACCTCCCCGGATTTAAACCTTTATAACCTTTAGAAGTAACCCCGGTATAAACCGAAATTCTACTTGAAGCATCACGTTGAAACTGAGCACTGATACCGTTTTGCATTCCCTGACCAAAACCCAAAAGAATCACTAGAATAAAAATTCCTGAAGCAACAGAAAGCCCCGTCAAAAAAGTACGTAGTTTGTTTTTTGAAATAGTCTCTAATATTTCTTGCCAGCGCTCGAGATCAAACATGGCTTAAGGCTCTTACTTGATCAACTGCTGTATCATCTATAATTAAACCATCTTTAAGATTAACAATACGCTTAGTCATATGAGCGATATCATCTTCGTGTGTAACAATCAAAATAGTTTTCCCTTCATCATTAATTCCCTGAATGAGATCCATAACCTCATAACTAGTTTTAGTATCCAATGCACCAGTTGGTTCATCTGCAAGAAGGACTTTAGGATCACTAGCCAATGCTCGTGCTATAGCAACACGCTGCTTTTGCCCTCCTGAAAGTTCGTTAGGCATATGATGCGCCCAGTTTGCCAGACCCACCTTCTCGAGATAAGCCATCGCTTTTTCGGTGCGTTCTTTACGCTTCATACCCTGATAATATAAAGGCATACCCACGTTATCAAGCGCACTTTTATAATTAATAAGATTAAAAGACTGAAAAATAAATCCTAAAAACTTATTACGATATTGAGCTGCAATTTTTTCGTTTAGATTTTTGATAGGGACACCATCTAATGTATAAGAACCTTCATCAGCCTCATCAAGCATCCCTAAAATATTAAGCAATGTTGACTTTCCGGATCCTGAAGAACCCATTATAGAGACGAGTTCACCTTCCTGAACAGAAAAATTTATACCCTTGAGAACATGAAGTGAGTTTGTTCCCATGGTATAAGATTTATGCAAATCTTTGATGGTAATCATAAACAGAGATGGTTTTGTGTCTAGAAAAAAGTTAATTTTTTAACTCTCTTCTGTTTAATAGACCCAAAAACGTCAAAGTTGTTACAAGATTAAGCTAATAAATTTATAGAAAAAGAATTCTAAGATTCCTCTCTGGCTTTTTTTCGGCTTCTGTAAATAAACCAAATTACGCCTCCCATCAAGATATAAGGTATCGCTGCGAGATAGACAATACCATTATTCACTCCTTCTGCCATGCTATTATCAGTTTCACTTTCTAACACAGCGCGACACATTGCACATTGAGACTGACTCGCAAAAGTGATGAAAAATAAAAGCAGAAAAGAGATAAAACGCTTCATAATATTTTTTAAGCTGGATAATATGGGAAAATCATAAAATAAACCACCACACCAGTTACAGCCACATACAGCCAGATAGGAAATGTAATTCTGGCGATTTTTCTGTGTAGTGGAAACTTACCTAGCATCGCTCGTACATAAGTAATCAATACGAAAGGAATAACACCAATTGAAAGCAGAATGTGTGTAATAAGAATAAAGTAATAAATATACTTAAACACTCCTACAGCAGCATTTTCAGCATCAGAAACTACTCCATCCAGATTGGCATCGCCAAATTTTGTAGAGTCTGAAGTTGCGTGATAAACGACATACAATACTAAAAATATCAAAGAAAGTCCAATACAAACTTTCATCAGTTTTTCATGAAGATCCCGATTACCTTTTTTAATCTGAATTACAGCAGTAAAAAGCAATACAGCTGTTAAAGCATTAATAGTAGCATAAATAGGTGGCAAAAAACCTAAACGCTCAACACCGGGAATACGAATCGTAAATAAAACCGCTACCGCTACCGGTATCGCAATAGACAAAGCTACAATCCACCTGTTGTATAGTTTCTCTTTTTGTGCAATATTTTCCATTTACTAGTTAGTTATTCTTATTAAGCAATTTGTTGATGTCTTCAATCAAAATATCTATTTGAGAAGTCTCTTCTCCTTCAACTTCTGGTGCACCTTGCGGAATAAAACCCCGATAATAAATCAACGGATTACCAAACTCGTCTTTTCTAGATCTGATAAAACCATTTTGGTCAACTAAGGCAAATAGTCCTGAATGCTGAAAGTTGCCTTCAATATTAGGATTCTCCTGAGCTAAAAGATTAAAACCTACGTTAGCTAACTCATAAATCTTTTCGCGGTCACCAGTCATTAAATTCCAATCTGGATCTGTGATGCCATAGCTTTCTGTATATTCTTTTAAAACTTTAGGAGTATCGTGCTCCGGATCTATACTAAAACTTGCAATGCCAAAATCTGGATTATCTTTAAACTTATTTTGAATAAGTACGAGATTTTTATTCATCGGGATGCAAATAGTAGGACATCTTGTAAAGAAAAATTCTACAAGAAACACCTTCCCTTTGTAAAAGTCTTCGGCAATGGTATCTCCATCTTGATTTACAAATTCAAAATGAGGTACTTTTCGATCTTTACCGTTGATATTAATGTAAGAAAGCGCATCTTCATTTTCAACAGTATCTAAATTTGCAACATTGAGCCGGTCGTTCTTAACAACTTCATCATTCATCAAGCGATCTATAATCTTAGGAATTACAATTACTCCAAAAATCAAAACAATTACTGCAATCCCTATATAAGTCTTCTTCTTATTCATCACTTTTATTTTTAACGATCTGCGTTATTCTTCTTAAGTGCCAGACGGTATTCTGCCAAAATGATTTTAACATCATCTTTCATCTTATTAGATAACTCAGCTACATCAGAACTGTCATAACCATACAAAACACCATAATCTTCATCATCGTCCCTCCCTCTAAGGTTTCTTTTTTTATCAATTATGAAAATATAAGGTGAACCACCGTCTTCGGTTAGTTCATATGGAGTCTTTAAGCTTTTAAAAACAGTGTTTATATTCTCTTGAGATGTTAGCACAAAATGCCAGTTAGAAAGGTTGACCCCTAAGCTTAATTCGTGTTTTACACGATCCAATTCATCTAAATTAATATCCTTCGGAACAAGGTATAAAAACTGAAAGTCTTTAAATTCAGCAAATGATTTGAATATTTTTTGATTGAGATTAAAGAGGTCTCCTCCTTCTCGCTCTATATTAGTCCCCAAAAAACCAAGTACTGTTATTTTATCTTCAAGCTGAACATTTTCGGAAAGTTGAAGTTCTGGAATATCTTCTTCAAGAACAGGAAGTTTTGCAAAATTATGTATTCCGGAAGCAAAGAAAAGGTATGCAACAATGGGTAAAATAAACAAAACACCTAAAACTAAAAACTTCTTCATAACCTAGCCTTGTTACGCTATTTTGTAATAGCGATTGCAAAGGTAAGCTACAGAAAGTTTTCAGTAAAAAAGAGGCATAAAAAAAGACAGCAAATGCTGTCTTTTTTTATTTTTTATCTGTGATTAAAAATCCCAGCTGATATAACCATCGTGATACACATCAAATATATAATCACCTTCGGTTAGCAGGATAAAGATCAAATAACAAACCAAAAAGATTCCTGTCCACACCACTGCTCTACGCAGACCTTTTGTCTCGTGTTCCATGTGCATAAACGCCCATGTAATATAATATGCTTTATAAAGGGTTAAAACAATGAATACCCAGTTAAGCAAGTGCATTCTAAACAAATGTGTTTCTACAAGAAATTCTGGTCTTACAATACCTAGAATGACTTCAACAATAGTTACAACAGAAAGGATTGCAAAAACCGTCCAAATTCTTTTTGTGGCTGAACCGTGATTTGATGTTTCGTGTGCCATTTTTATATTTTTAATTTCCGCTTTGCGAAATAATTATTAAACCAAATAGAAGAATGTAAATACAAATACCCACACTAAATCTACAAAGTGCCAGTATAACCCAACTTTTTCTACCATCTCGTAGCTTCCTCTGCGCTCGTAAGTACCAAGAATCACATTGATAAATATAATGATATTGATGATCACACCAGAGAATACGTGAAAACCATGAAAACCGGTGATGAAGAAAAAGAAATCTGCAAAAAGTGGTGGGCCATATTCGTTATGTACCAGATTTGCACCCTGCACAACGCCAACAGCATCATTTTCTAATTTTGCAAGAGATGCTTCTCTAGACAGTATTGTTTTTTCTCCGCTTTCTGTTAGTATCTGAGTACGTACTAATAAATCTGGATTCGCTTTAAAGCCTTCTACCACTTCAGCTAAATCATAATCTGGCATAGAGCTTTCTGACTCATACCACAACGCCTCGTTTCTAGTAAGTCTTGTTCTATCATTAGGTAGGCTAGCCGCAAATGACTCAAGAGCAACCTGCTCACCTTCGGCATTTACAAATTGCAATATCTT
Organism: Leeuwenhoekiella aestuarii; assembly: GCF_004104055.1. Lineage (GTDB taxonomy): Bacteria > Bacteroidota > Bacteroidia > Flavobacteriales > Flavobacteriaceae > Leeuwenhoekiella > Leeuwenhoekiella aestuarii. The sequence continues at coordinate 229,885 of NZ_QOVJ01000001.1, forward strand.
ACCACCTTTAGTTTCTACAGCACCAAACTCACCTGAGATAAAGTTAGACCATTCCCAAGCTTGAGATCCCACGAAAATAACACCACCTATGATTGTAAAGAACATGTACCAGATTACTTTGTTCTTCTTCATATGGTGACCAGCATCTACAGCAAGAACCATTGTAACAGAAGAGAAAATAAGTATAAAGGTCATTAGCGCTACGTAATACATAGGTGCATCAACGCCATGTAAAAACGGGAAGTGGGTAAACACCTCGTCGGCTATAGGCCACTGGTTAACAAATTTAAATCTTGAGAATCCGTAAGCAGCAAGAAATCCTGAGAAAGTAAGTGCGTCAGAAAGGATGAAAAACCACATCATCATCTTCCCGTAACTTGCTTTTAGAGGCTCGTTATCTCCGCCCCAAATCTTGCCTTCTGTGCCTGTTTTAACAGCAGTAGCGTCCATATTTTAATAAAGGTTTATAAGCGTTGCAAAAATAGGTATTTTAAAAATGCTTTTCAAAGCAATAATCAGTATTTATAACCATTCAAAAAAACGATTTTTTAATGAATTCTTAGCATTTAGAGCTAATTAATCTATTTGATTAATTCATCAGCAAACATAAAGAACAAGAATAGGTATACCCAGAGTATATCTACAAAGTGCCAAAATGTGGCACCCAACTCCAGACCAAGCATCTGATTCTTAGAATATTTACCACGTATTTGCTGAACAACTATTTCCAAAAGCACCAGAATTCCTGCTGCTACATGAACAATATGACTAATTACAAAAGCATAAATAAATGAAGTTGTAACCGTGCTTTCGCTACCGGTAAAAAAATAACCTTCAGCAATTATTTGATCAAAACCTACAAACTGGAGCACTACAAATGCAATACCCAGCCCCAAAGTCACAAACAAAGATCCTGTTGCAAGGGTGTTCCTTCCGCTTTTAACAGCGCTTTTTGCGATAAGCATACATAAACTACTCAACACAATAACAAGTGTACTGATGTAAAATGCCTGCGGAAGCGCAAAATCCCGTAACCAATCACGACGTTCTGCACTTACAATATAGGCACTTGTTAAGCCCGCAAACATCATTGAAAGACTCACGATACCAAACCACATCATCATCTTCTTTGATCGTGCAATCTTAATTTGTTCTGTTTGCGAAGTATAATCCATTATCGTAGAAATTTATCAGCAACGTAAATAATTTGTATTAACGTGATATAACTCACACTGGACAACATTAAACGTTTAGCAGTAACATTATTCTTAAATCTAAAAAGTCTAATTGCGTAATAAAGCAGGATCAATCCTAAAATACCTACTAAAACAGCAGAAATCGGAGTCAAGTACAATCTACCAGTCACTCCAAAAACTGGAATTAAGGAAACTAAAATCGTCCATATGGTATATAAAACAACTTGTATAGCCGTACCGCGATCTCTTTTCCCGGTAGGAAGCATAAAAAATCCTCCTTTTTTATAATCATCATACAAAAACCAACCTATCGCCCAAAAATGTGGAAATTGCCAAAAAAACTGAAGCATAAAAAGCGTTCCTGCTTCTATACCGAAATCGCCGGTTGCCGCAACCCATCCCATCATAAAAGGTATAGCCCCAGGAAATGCACCAACAAATACAGAGAGGGGAGTCTTTGTCTTTAAAGGTGTATAGACACAGACATAAAGAAATATAGAAACCGCTCCAAAAACTGCAGTGATGGGATTAATTATATAAAGTGTAATAAGACCCAAAACTGTAAAAACAGTCGCAATAATCAATGCAGTTTTTACAGACATCCTTCCGGAAGGAACCGGACGATTCTTAGTACGATCCATCAAAATATCAAGATCCTTCTCTATGATTTGATTAAAAGCATTAGAAGCTCCCACCATTAAATAACCACCTACCGCCAGCAATAAAACAGTTAACCAGTCTAAAGTATAAGCACCCAAGAGATAACCCGCCATGCTTGAAAAAACAACACTAATAGCAAGACGCATCTTAGTGATTTCTTTAAAATCAATCCAGATTGATGTGTGTGGTTTATGGGTTTCTTTGGAGCTCAAAAGCGTGTTTTCAAGGGCTTTAAAAAAGTCGTGCAAAGATACTGCACGAAACACTTCTAAACAACCTAATTAAAAGTTATTCCAGACAGAAGAATTCTTAATCTCAAAATCGAGAAAAAACTGCTTTATAAAGCAGAAGATATAAGCCTCTGATCTAGAGACATACCGCGTCATAAACCTGAACTTTCTCCCATAAATGCTCAGATTCTTCAATAAATTTACGATGCACAGACTCTTGTTGATATTTATTCTGAATTTCTTTTGAAGGAAAAGTTAATATAATCGAGTAAGTCCAACTATTATCTACAACTTCTCGTGGAGTATTTGCCGGCTTGCCTATAAACTTGGTCTTCGCATATTCACTTGTAGATAAAAACTTTTTCAATGAAGCTTCAAAAGCTTTGCAATCCTCCTGACTATCTGGATTTTTAAGCCAAAAATAAACTACGTGAGCAAAGTTGGAATCAAAATCTTTTGGTTCTGAAGATTTGTTAGCACAAGAACCAGTCATAAAACATAAAATTAATAGCGATAAAAAAAATCTCATAAAGCTTTAGTTTAAAAAATTAATAGTCAAAATACCAATTAAAAATATCGGTGCGAATTCCAAAATTTACCCAAACCGTACTTTCTTCAAGATTAACCGCATCATACGCTGCGATAGTATTATTTCGGTATAAGACATTGGTATATATCTTAAAATTAGTAGAAGGATTTACAATATAACCCAATTCAACATTTCCTATAAAAGTATTAGCAGCATTTCCCTGACCAATTTCTATCCCAAATTCACTCGGGATATTCTCATCATTACCGTAAATACTACCCCCATAATAGACATCATCTATATCTCCTATTTCAAAACCACGTTTACCATATACTACTTTTGCAGTACCATACCATCGGTCGTTTTGATAACGAGCAATTGCTATAAACTCTCTAAAATTTGCGCCCCATAAATGGGCCATCGATTGATTATTATGACCGTAGTTAAGAACAATCTCATTATTACTATACACATATGGTCTCACTTGATTAAACTCAAACTGAAGTTGTAAATTTTCAATATTAAAAGCATCATAATATTTAAATCCTACCTGAACACCCTGCTTATTCTGATAACTTTTAGTAGAACTAAAAACTGCTCCTGTAGAAAATTCATCTATAATAATTTGCGCATAAGCATTAAAGTGATCACTAAATTTATACTTAGCACTCAAGCCTATTAATGCATTACCTCCCCTCGAACCCGTAGAAAACTCAATAGCACGGTAAAAAATTATGGGATTTAGATAATTAAGATCAAAACCTCTGTCATTATCATTAGTCCAGATCACATTTTCAAATAGCCCTATATTTAAGCGTTTTGTAGCATTAAAACTCAAATAGTGATTGGCCATAAATTTGGTTCTAAACGATCCATCTTCAACCACATCTGAGCGCACATCACGCAAAGACATCCAGGTATTGGTGTATCTAAATTTCCAGAAAGTCGTACTCATTTTAAAAAATGGGTATGGACTCGCATTATCACTCAGCAATAAAGAGCGGTAGCCATCACCAATAAAATTCTTACCATGCCCAAATTGAAAATTGAAATATTTACTGGGAGAATAGGATAAATATGCTTCTGCTACAGGATAATCAAAATTACCGTCAGCAGCTTCTGCTGCAATCCCACGCCCCGGAACAATCGCTGGATTACCCCCATCTGGTGCAATAGATCGTGCATATCGATTAAAATAACCCGTAAAATTACCTTGGCTTTCGTAGAAAACCGTGTAAAAATTTAATTTCTCTCCCAAACCTCCCTGAAATATAACTGCCCGGGTATTATTATACGTAAAACTCTTATCCTCATTGTCTGCGGTTTCAAAACCCAATTGCAAATCGGCAGCAGGGTCTAGCGTAAACCAGTAATCATCACCCTGCAGAGTCACCATATGCTCATTCCATAATTTGCGACCAAACCACGAAGTCTTCTCTTTATAAAGATTCTCTCTTTTTTCCTTAAAATTATAATAGCGATTGACATCGCTATAAATAAAAGGTTTAGTAGACGTATGAGAATTTGTACCCACCACATTCATCTCTTTATCAAACCTACTGTAAGTCTGATGTGAAAACGGAATAAACAATTGAGAATCATACTCTCTATTTTGAAACGGAAATGTTTTTATTGAGTCGTATTCTGAAGCTAACTGCTCTACGGGTTTTGCTTCACTTAAATTTTCAGTTGAACCATATTTCAAATCTGGAATTTCCTTATCAAGCAAAGCGCTAATAGGAATCGGCATGCTAAACTGCATATATGTTGCTCTTCCATTATATGTGGCAGGCTTAACCTGAGGCAAGCTATTAAAGATTTTCCCTATTTCCTCACGTAAATCCTCATAGACCGCTGTTACATTGAGCACTTCAAAATCTCCTTCTTTTGTAACCTCAAAAAGAACTACAATATCTCCTGAATACTTTTCGTCAATAACATATTGCGGAACTTTAAAATCTGCTTTTATTTTACTGATCAAAGTTTGATTAAAACAGCTTTTAGCAGCCGAAGCATCAATGCCTTCACATTCTTTAAAAACAGGATATTTTTCAAAATTCCCATTTATAATTTGAGAATAACCAAGAGTTGAAAGAAACAAACTAACAGCAAAAACTGCCAAAGTCTTTAATTTCATAAATTGAAAAGATTTAGGTTGCGGAAATATACCACTTTTTAAACATCCTTAAGCTGAAGGAGTAGTTCCAAAATAAAAGCCCGTGCATTATACACAGGCCTTTACATGAATTTAAATCTAAAAGATAACGTCTATTAAGTTTTACAACCTATAAAAAAGTAGTTTACTGCATTAATTTTGCACTTTAAATCTAATGGGTTGATAATAAATAACCCGCACATTTCTATTCTGCTGTTTCCCTGGGGTCATTTGTGGTAGTTTTTGCATAACGCGCTCAGCCTCTTGCTCAAGAGCAGGGTGTGGTGCACGGGTTTTAAGCTCAGTCACCTTGCCATGCTCATCAATTGTAAACTGAACATCAACTTTATTCATTCCGGTTAACCCATACTCCTCACCCAATGAAGTGTTAAAGTTTTTACTAATAAATATACCCATCTTATCCTGAAGACAAGCCTTACGCTCTGCATTCGTTTGCAAACCCTCACAACCCGGAAAAATAGGCACAACTTCAACTCCTAAAACCGAAAATGTTTCAATATCCGGCTCAGGGATATCGACTAGACTTTCTAAATCTGGAATATCAGTCTCTGGAGTAAAATCGTCCACAGGAAGATCAATCTCAGGCACATCTGGATCTGCAATTTTAGGAGGTAAAACTTTAGAAACTTCTTTTTTAGGCTCTGCAGGTTTCTTTTTCTCCTCCCTCCTTACAGGCTCATTCCATATATTGTCTATGGACACCGAAGCAACATCTTCTTGGACAGGAGGTTTTAATGGAGTTACAGGCGATTTGACCTCAATAACTGCAATGGCAAGGATAAGCGCCACTATAAGGCCTAATTGAAAAAAGACGACGTTGTTTTTTTGTAGATTTACGTCGTGCTTGCTTGTTTTCCGAGTAACGCTTTGCCGAGCGTTTACTTCGCTTTTTTGTGAATCATTCATGAATCATGTTTTAATGGTTACTATTCATTAAAACTTTAACAATAAGCTTGCCACAAAAAAAATCCCGACTCGCTTTAGCGGTCGGGATTTTGAATTTTATAAAGATTCAGAATTAATCCTGAACTTGGAATACAATAGGAAGTGAATATAATACACCTACCGCTTTACCTCTCTGCATACCAGGAGTCATTTGTGGCAGTAACTTAATTACACGAGCTGCTTCTTGCTCTAAACGTGGGTGTGGCCCACGAGATCCTATATCTACTATATTACCTTTTTGATCAATTTTAAATCGTACATAAATACGATTTATACCAGACAAACCTAGCTCACTACCTAATTCAGTATTAAACTTTCTGTTTACAAACTGGCTGATTTTCTCAGACATACACGCTTTTTTAGCATCGTTTCCTTTTTCGTTCTCGCAACCAGGATAAACCGGCACGTTCTCGATAACTGCAAACGGTACATCATCAATAACTTCTTCTTCAACAAAAGAAACTTCTTCAACCTCAACAATCTCGTCTTCCTGACTGGTTTCTGTAGATTCTATTACGGTTTCTTCAATTTCTTTATCATCTTCTACAACCTCAATAACTTCCGGCGCTGGTGGTGGCGGTGGAGGAGGAGGTGGCGGTGGAGGTGTGTTCAATTCAGTAATTGGCACATCTTCTTCAATCATATCGTCCATCTGTAATTGTCCGATATCAATGGCCTCTTTTTCATACGTCTTCCACTCGATAGCCAGATAACTCAGCCCGAGTATCAAAATAAGACCTAACTGAAAGAAGAGTACACTTCTTCTCGTCAGATCTGCTTTGGGATTTTTCTTAGGTTCCATGAATCTTTAGTTATTAAGGATTGCTAATTTAATTAAAAATAGTATCAACTCGAAATTAAAATTTTGATTTCAGCCTTCTAAATTGAGTTTTCGCTAGAAAAATGAATAAAATTCCAACAAAAATCCCAACTGAATTCGCAATCAAATCTTTAAAATCGCCTGACCTAGAGGTCGTTAACGACTCTTGTAATATCTCAACAACTATACCATAAACAAAAGCAAGACTACAAGATTTTATTAAAGATGTTGAAAAATTGTCTTTTTTTTGCTTCAAAGCATAAAAATAACAAAACCACAACCCCGTAAAAATAGAATACACTAGAAGATGAACGATTTTATCGCTATTTTCTGGCGCATCACTTATATGCGGCATAGGCATCAAGCAAATAAATGCTATAAATCCCGTGTAAAAATAAACTGCTATTTTAAGCAGCTTAACCACCTATTATTTCCTGATAAGCTGTTACGTCAAGTAAGGATTCTAATTCGCTCTCATCGCTAAATTTAATCTTAATCATCCATCCTTTACCATAAGGATCTTCATTTACCGCTTCTGGCTCAGACTCTAAATCTGCATTAAACTCAACAATCTCTCCTGTTAATGGCAAAAACAAGTCAGAAACTGTTTTTACTGCTTCAACTGTACCAAAAACCTCCTCTTTATCTAATGTTTCACCTTCGGTTTCTACTTCAACATAAACGATATCTCCTAATTCGCCTTGAGCGAAATCTGTAATGCCTACAGTGGCAATATCACCTTCTATACGTACCCACTCGTGGTCTTTAGTATATTTTAAATCTGCTGGTAAACTCATAATCTGTATTTAATTTAATTTCCGAAATTATATCTCAATGTTATTCCTGAGCGTATTGTTGTTTGCGGATATGCAGTTGAAATCGCATACGTCGCAAAAGAATGGTCGTAATAGAAAATCGCCGTTAGATTTTTACTTAGTGCATAATCTGCCTTAAAGGTCAACCCATAAATATCTTGACCAGCTGTGATCTGACTATTTTCTAGATCTAAATAGCGTACAATTGTCTCATTCTGTCTCAGAGACAAATCTGCTCTAAAGTTTAAATCACTCTTTAAAATAGTTTGTCTTCCACCTATTCGTGTCGCAAATCTAATATCTTTTAATCGATATCCTAATCCTATTATATATTCATTTCCGTGAATTTCTGTAAGCAGATTGTTATCAAAGCTTAGCGATAACGTACGATCTTTACGTAATTCTGCTAAGATCTTGAGCGAATTCTGCATTTCAAAATCAAGCCTTATCAACGGTGAAAACAATTCAGTAAGGTTTATGTTGGAATACAACATAGGACTTAAGAAATCACCTGCCTGATTAACCTGAACATCTTCTACACTTGTATTTAAAGAAGGATCATAATTTAAATTTGTACGGAATTGATTGATAGTATACCCTGCCTGATACCCGTGGTTTACTGAGAAACGCTTGAATCGCTTTTTAAACCAGTCTAACTTCATAAGGCCTGTATACTTTAAATTCCAGTTAGGCAACGGAAAACTTCTAAAAGCTCCCAGAGAAACATTTGAAGCATTACCCGGTGTATAAGCAGAAAGAAATGCCGGAAGCAATACACGCTGACTTGAACGACTAAAACCTACAGGATACCCATACTCATCGCGAGCATACTGGTCGTTCCCATAAAATTCTTCGGCAAGTCGCTCTGCAATTACAAGCCTGTTAGATCTAAACTGACTGAAATTAGCTGAAGACTCTAAAGAACTTGAATTAAAAGCTGTTCCTATCATCAGAGTCGATATACTATAATTACCTAAGGTATTCCCCGTAAGGCTTGTGTATTGCCGTGTAGTAGGGTCAACACGATAATTTTCATTATAAGTCTCTTGATAAATTCGATTCATATTTAAATCTATCGTAAGATCTTCTAGAAAACTGGTCTGCGCCTGTATATCTAAATTTCGATTCTCTACTTCGCTGTATTGCTCATTGTACTCTTGATAGAGCGTTAACCAACCTTGTCTTGCTGCATAATCACGCACCTCAGCCTGACTTCCAAAAACAAAACCTGTAGTCGGTCTAACTGTTCCCAAAAATCCTACTCCGGGCAAATAACCGGGAAGATAAGTACCATTATTTTGCTCATAATTAATTTGAATGCGTTTTATACCTGTAGCAATACCTATCAATGTATTTTTAGCTTTATCTGCAGTACTTAACCCATTTTCTTCCTGAGTAGGTTTAGGCTGGGTAGGTGTCCCTAGAGTAGGTACCGCACGACTGCGATCTGATTTTGATGAAGGTCCTGAAGTTTTTTTAGACACCCCTAAAGCATCATAAAGCGTTTTCATATCTAAGGTGGTCTGTAATGCATGTGTATTTGCATTCTGAACAGAATTACCTAAATCTGGTATCCCTTCTAAAGTTTGAAATTGATACGAGCCACGTGTCCACTGAAAATCTGCACTATAAGAATACGTAGATTTAATAAACTCCAAATACGGTAATTTATTAACTGGCAGATCATAATTAAGCTGCATATTCTGGTTATGACGATCAGGTCTACCTACATCAAAAAAGCTCGAGTAAACTGCTCCTGCATTCTCATCTAATGAGCTATCCGGATTGAGATAATTACGCACAATTCTGTTCTGATATTGATCCAGATTTATTCGTAATGATTTTGTCACAGGAAAATTAACAGTAAAATTTCGATCAAATTGATAGTTGCGCTGAAGATATTCCGGGATAGGAATTGAGTTTTCATTTGCCAGCAAATCTCTAAACTGCTGGCGACTGAATTGACGCGTAATGTTTGAAGATATATTAACACTTGCAGGAAGATAATTGAAATTGAAATCCTTTAATAATTTCCAATACTTACCAGTAAATAGAGAATCATTTTTCTTAAACGGCTCAATAGTTTTAGGCTTAAATGCAAATGCATACGTTGCTCCTGCGCGCACATTCTGACTCACAGATTCTTCAATCTCAAAATCCTTATGTTCTTCTTGATTATGACTGTAAGCAAAAGTAAAGTTCTCAACATCCCAAGGCATCGGTTTTTTATCACCTGCACGCTCTTTACGCACTCCAATAAAATTAATACTCTCCCGATTGGTCCGCTCTATTGCATAATCGTTTATAAAATCGCGTTCTGTTTGACTCGACGCATTTGCTAGTCGCTCATCAAGTTCTAAGTCTGTATATAAAGGATCATATTGTGGCGTTATGGTCTGCCCACCTCTGGCATAATTAAAAGGAAGCTTAACCCCCCATTTTTTAGGAAGAAGTTGCCCCAGATTCACATTGGTAACAACATCAAAAGATTTAGTATCCTCCATATTTCGCTCTCTAGGACCGGCATCAATACTACCAAATCCTATTGTAGATTGACGCGCCGTTCCAGAAACCGTAGCAAAATCTGCTAGATTTGCATCCATATTTATAATACCTGCCCAGCCACCTTGATTCTGTAATCCTGATAATCGTAATTCATTAAACCAAGCTTCTGCACAAACGGTACCACGACCTTCATCATTTCCGTTTTTAAGACCTAACATTAAAACCCGCACATCTCCAAAACTGGGATTACCTTGTATACCCACGCGCACTTTACCAGACTCATATGGCGTGCTTGCCGGGTCTGCAATCACATTCCCTTCCTCGTCAAAATAAGTGATAGCATCAACAAGGGTGTTAAACTCTCCATTAAAGAATGTAGCTTTCACCGTCTGAAGCACATCTAACGGAAGCTTAAGTTGATTCTCTTCAGGCCAAATGAGATCTGGACTGCTGGTACCAAAAGCCGTTGGACTAAGTGGCAATTCTATCTGGTAGAAGTTTTGCGTAAGATCTGTACCCATCCTTATTATTGCAACCACCTCATTGTCTTGCACCGGAGTTTCATTTAATAAAGATTCTAAGTGAATAAACATCTCCAGGTTTTCATACTGACGCATGTCTAATCTAAAATTCTTATAAACCGCACGTGCATCCTGAGTTTCCAGATCACAAACTTGTAAAGAAAGAGACTGCTCATTCTGACGAATATTATTGTTATTATTAATTAATTCTTCCCGGTAAACTCCCGGAGGTAACACGTAAGGAATAGGATTACGATTTACGTTTTCTTCAATATTTACCGATGTAACCTCAAAACGTGTATTCTCTGTTGAAGGGTCTGACTCATCAGGATCTAGCGTGTATAAATAACGACGGTAATCTCCTCGCACCAAGTCAAAAGAACCAAAACGCAGAACGGTAGGATCACTCCAGCCACTCATAAACATCCGCATAAAACGAATTGATCTAAAATCATTTATACCTCCTTGGCTGTTTGTAGGTTCACTAATCGGAATTTTAAATTGATACCAGGTAACCGGCAATGTGTTTCCGTTTTGTAGCGTTACTTCAATATCACGTTGATCAACAATAAATTCATTAGTTATATCTAAACTCTGCGGGGTTATATCCAGTTGATATTCATAGTAACTATCAACGGTATTCATCGTAAAATCTCTGTTAAAATCCTCTACATCAGGTACTGTTGTTGAACCACGGTCAGTTTGTGACACATCAACCGGAGAGTTTCCTTCAAGACCATTATAATTTTTATACCGGTTTAATACCGAACCCGTAGCAGCAACAAAATATTGGTAGTTATCTCCTGAAGGATCTTCTAAACCTGCAAAACCCGGAAACTTTTCAGCTTCTTGCTCATCACTAAGACCATCATACCCCACGTCTTGATTCGTTCTTTGCTCACCTTCTGTATCAAAAGCATAAATCAACGCCTGACTTGTAGGAACTTTACCCCACACGGTTGAAACGGTATTTGTAGAATAGCCATCTTGTGGTAATCCGTTTTCATATTGTTTACGACCGTCCTTAAGAACATCTTCAGAAATGTTACCCAGATTCAGTGTTAAACGGCCACCTGTATTTGTTGCATTTTCAGCATAAATAAACGGGTCCATAACCCAGAATTCAATAAACTCTACATTAGATTGCTCAAAGTCTGTAGAAGCAAAAGATCGCATGATTCCTCCAAAATTTTGTTCAGGATTTTCTAGAATTCCATCTTGAGCATCTAGACTAAAGTTATAAGGCCCGCGCTCAGAAGGATAATAAGCAAGATCTAACGTAAATAAAGCCTGAGTGGTACCCGCAATAATATCTTGCTCCGGAAAGATCTCATCTCTAAAAACACGACGAGTGGCGTAAGTTGACACATCTGCATCTGTAATCCCATCAGGACGCTGATTAGTATAAAAAATAGGGTCTATACTATACCATGCTAATTTTGCACGCTTGTAACCCGTACTCAAATCTCCGTTTTCCAGTTCGCCACCAAAATCTATAGGTGCAGATGATAAAAACCACTGTAAAGGTGAACTGATATCTAACGAAGTTTGTGTTCCTTCAAAATCATCTATATAAGAAGTTGCTTCCCCGCCAAAATCGGTCGCTTTAGGTTGCCCCGGAATCAGGTAAGCAACCTCTCCTCTCACCGAAATATTAGAAGGAACGTCAGTATCAATATTAGGAAGCTTATTTACCAGTCTGGTCAAGAACGGAACTTCTGTTGAGAAATTTGCATTCATCCCAAAAATGGTATTATTAATGGGTTCAAAGCTGTAGGTTGCCTTTTGGGTCAACGGTCTTTCATTAACGTTGAGCAACGTACCGCCTATCATAAAATCCTCACTGAATTGATGCTCTACATTTAAACCAGTAAAACGCTTGGTTTGCTGTCCGAAAAGCGAATTATTTTCAGTCGAAACCTGTATAGGTACTCCGGAACCTTTAAGAGCCTGATCAAGAATAAAGACTCTTCCACGCGCATAATCTACCGAATAATCCAAACCTTCTTGAAGCACGCGCCCTCCGGCCGTCACCGTAACAGAACCCTGCGGTAAATTAAAGCCTCCTATCGCAATACCCTCTTCATCTGTAGAAGTAAAAGTACCCTGTAGTAAAAACAGGTTTTTATCTGCATTATCCTGAGCTACTGTTTTAGTTGAATTATAAAGAGAGCGGTAAACATACTTTTGTTGATTAGCATTATAAGTATCACTGTTATTATAAGATTCTCCACCCGAATCTCTCAACTTATTAAAAAGGTATTCTCCAAAAGGCTCTACAGATGTAAAAATGATGCTTCCGTTACGCACATTTACTGTGGTACCATTAACAAAATCAAAGAAACCATCACCGCCGGTTTGAGGGTCTCCATTTTGAGTAAGCCTATCTAGATTAAAAACGTTAAGCAAAGGCGTGTTTGCAACATCATCTGGCAAAGCGGGGCCACCATCTGCAGGGGTTATGTAGTTTATAGGAGAAGGTGAATTGTAAACAATATTCATTCTAAAACCTTCTGAATCCAACTGCCCCACACCCAGCCCATAAATATTTTTCATCATCAAATCCCAAACGGGTTCGTTGACGTCTGTAATGTTACTTTTAAGCAATTTTACAACCAAAGCCTGCGAAGTACCACCCTGACCTGGCGTTATAAAACTATCTAATATTCCGTCATTATTAATATCCCTTCCGTTTGTCTGATCTGCATCTGCTGCATCTGCGATCTGGTCGCCATCGGTATCTTGCCCATTGTCATTTACTCCGTCACCATCAGGATCTACATCAACAATATCCGGAACTCCGTCACCATCTGTATCAACATAAGCTCCGCTAGTTGCATCAACACCATCGTTAGCAAACTCTCCCACCTGATACACTTGACCACCTACCGTATATTGAAAGGCCACACCCAAAACCTCATCATTATTCAAACGCTGGTTTAACGATATATACCCCAACTGCGTATCTAGAGTATATTCTGAGGAAGTAAGTTGGCGCGCATTTTCTAAGGAAACGTAATCAGAACCATCTGCCACCTGAACACCTCCAAATCCTTGCCCTATGGTTGAAACATCACGTATAGCAGAAGTTAAAACAGACTGACCGTTACCATCTATACCAAAAGGATTAAAATCGTTACTGGTGTTTCTGGGGTAAGCCCCCGCAGGTAAATTCACAAAACCGCCGGGGATATTAGGTAAACCTATGTTTGAAGGATCTGACTCTCCAATGTCTTGTATTGCAACTATATTACGCGTATTTGAATAATTCTGAGTCCTATTTGTAACCCAAACTTCTATACGAGTAATCTGAATATTAGAATTTATAAAAGGATAATTAGCCAGCGCTTTATCATAATTATCTCTAAAGTACTGAGCTAAGAAATAGTGCCTGTTTTCATCATATTCTAAAGCATAAATCTCAAAATCCTGAATGGTACCATCACCTTGAGCCGCTACCTGATTAGTTTGTGATTGCTGCTCAGAAAAAACTCCGGTAATGGTTGTTTTACCAAACTGCAGTTGGGTTTTTACCCCAAATAAACTTTGTGAACCTTGAATAAGAGCACTATTGAGCGGCATGCTCACATTACCTACTTCAATTTTTTGCACAATATCATCCTCATCAGGAGTATATTCTAACTTGATCTGATTTTGAAAGTTGAATGTAGACTCGGTGTCATAAACCGCATTTACCTGAAGTCGCGTCCCCACTTTACCAAGTAAACTTAAGCTGATACGCTGATCAAAGTCAAAACTGAAATTAGAACGGTTACGCGGAGAAAAACTAGGATTATCTTGTTTGGTAAACAGTCCGCCAATATCCATCTCAACAGAACCTTGAGGAATGAATTCAATAGAATTTCCGCCAAATATAGATTCAAACAATCCTGAGTTTACGTAGAAGTTAGGCAAAAGACTTTTTTGATCTTCCTTTCCTTCTTCGGTACGACCATCTACAGCGGCTATCTTCTGTTGAAAATAAGCACGCATCCTCTCTTTTTTAACCAGTTCTTTAAATTCGTCTGGCGTTAAAATACGCGGATAATTAATGTTGTATTGCCCTAGACTTTCCGTATAAATATACCGGTCTGTTAAAGGATCATAAGTATATTTTGAAACTATAGAATTAGGGTTCTTAAGGTTCAACCGCCCAAGAGAAACACCGGTTTGCGTACTATCTTGCTCTTCTTCCTGAGCAAGCATAGGCATAGAACACAGAAGCGTTCCTGATAGCAATAGCAATTGTAAGGAAAACCAGCGTAGTTTTGTAACCAATGTCTATTATAGTTTTTTAAGTGCCAACTTTATAATTGTTTCTACAGAAGCTTGAGGGTCTTCGCGCACAATACCATCACACACTTTCTCTGCTTGCTTTCGCGCAAAACCAAGCGTCTCTAAAGCTGATAACGCTTCATCATTGTTGGTATTGCTTGCAAGCTGAGAAACTTCATTAATATCATACACTTTAAGAATCTTATCTTTTAGGTCTAAAATGACACGCTGCGCCGTTTTAGCTCCAATCCCTTTGACACCCTGTATCGTTCTCACATCTCCGTTAGCGATAGCCTGTTTAACCTGACTGGGATCTAATGAAGACAACATCGTACGGGCGATACTTGTACCTACACCACTTACAGAAATAAGCAGTTTAAAAATCTCTCGTTCAGATTTATGAGAAAAGCCATAAAGAGTATGAGAATCTTCTTTGATATGGAGATAGGTATACAACATAATACTTTCTCCTTCAGGAAGAAGCGAAAAAGTATGTAAAGATATATTTACAAAATAACCTACCCCGTTACACTCGATAACGACATCGGTATGATTTTTTTCGACTAACTTACCCCTTAAGAATGTAATCATGTGCTATAAAAAACGTTAAGGCTTCAAATGTACTAAAATAATTGAGCACACCTGAAGCCTAAAATTTAAGAAACTTATGCTTTAACGCTATCTCCTAGAAGCTCTTCCTGAAGTCTTTTTCCTTTTTGTTGAGCATCAATTACTGCAACGGCAGACATATTTACGATCTCATCTACACTTGCACCTAGCTGAAGCACGTGAACGGGTTTCTTCATCCCCATCATAATAGGCCCAATATTATCTGCTTTATTGAGTTCTTTGATCATTTTATAGGTAATATTTGCTGAATCTATATTAGAAAAAACAAGCGTATTTACCTTTCTACCAGCAAGTTTAGAAAACGGGAATTTGCTTTTTAGCAAATCAGAATTTAACGCAAAATCTGCTTGCAACTCGCCGTCTACAGCTAATTCCGGATAAAATTTATGTAAGTAAGAGACTGCTTCACGCACTTTATCAGCCTGAGGATTCTTTGAAGAACCAAAGTTTGAATATGAGATCATTGCAATTACAGGTTCCATCCCAAACAAACGCACCGTACGAGCGGTCATCAACGCAATCTTTGCAAGTTCTTTTGCTGAAGGTTCAATATTGATAGAAGTATCTGCTAAAAACAAGGGCCCTCTGTTTGTATTCATCAAGTTTGCTGCAGCAACTTTCTGAACATTAGGCGCAGAACCTATAACTTCTAAAACCGGTTTAACTGCAGAAGGATAACTACTGCTATACCCCGTGATCATCGCATCTACATCTCCTTGCTTCACCATCATTGACGCATAATAATTACGCTGTCTCAACAACTTTTGAGCATCATATAAAGTCACACCTTTACGCTTACGTTCTTGCCAATATAGATGAGCATATTCGTTAAGTTTCGGTTTTTCTTCGGGGGTTTTAGGATCTATAATCTGAATATCTGCATCAAAATCAAGTTCTTCCATTAATTCAACGATTGTCTCGCGATTCCCTAATAAAACCGGAGTTCCAATTCCGTCATCATACACAATTTGAGCAGCCTTAAGCACATCAAGTTGGTCTGCTTCGGCATATACAATACGTTTAGGCTCTGTTTTAGCACGGTTGAGTATAAGACGCACAATTTTGTTATCTGAGCCCATTCGCTCTAAGAGTTCGTCTTCATATTTTAACCAATCTGTAATAGGCTCTCTCGCCACACCACTTTCCATTGCTGCTTTTGCCACGGCTGGTGGAACCTTTGTAATCAATCTAGGATCAAAAGGTTTGGGAATAATATATTCTCTACTAAAGTTCAATCGGGTTTCACCATAAGCAATATTCACCTGCTCAGGAACAGATTCTTTTGCGAGCTCGGCAAGGGCTGTAACCGCTGCCATTTTCATTTCTTCATTAATTTTAGTAGCACGCACATCTAATGCTCCTCTAAAAATAAACGGGAAACCAAGCACATTATTCACTTGGTTAGGATGATCAGAACGGCCCGTCGCCATTATGATATCGTCACGCGTATCCATCGCAAGATTGTAATCAATCTCAGGGTTAGGATTTGCCATTGCAAATACAATTGCATTGGGTGCCATAGCTTTTAGCATTTCTGGCGAAACGATATCTGCTATAGAAAGACCTATAAACACATCTGCATCTACCATCGCCTCATCAAGCGTATCTATTTTTCGGTCTGAAGCAAACTCTGCTTTCTCAGAAGAAAGACTTTGGCGATCGCTACGAATTACTCCTTTACTATCTAGCATTACAATATTCTCTGCTTTTGCACCAAAAGCTTTGTAAAGTCTGGTACAGGAAACAGCTGCAGCTCCGGCTCCACTCACAACAATGCGAATTTCATCCATCTTTTTATTTGTAAGCTCTACTGCATTTAGTAAAGCTGCCGCAGAAATAATAGCAGTACCATGCTGATCATCGTGCATCACCGGAATATCTAATTCCTCTTTTAGTCTTCGTTCTATCTCAAAAGCTTCGGGAGCTTTAATGTCTTCAAGATTGATTCCTCCGAAAGTAGGCGCAATATTTTTAACCGTTGCAATGAACTCATCTACATTTTTAGTGTCTACTTCAATATCAAAAACGTCAATACCCGCAAAAATCTTAAAAAGCAAGCCTTTACCTTCCATCACGGGTTTTGAAGCTTCGGGACCTATATCTCCTAGACCCAATACTGCTGTTCCGTTAGAAATTACAGCAACAAGATTTCCTTTTGCAGTATATTTGTAAGCATTCTCTTTATCTTTTTCAATCTCAAGACAAGGCTCTGCAACCCCCGGCGAATAGGCTAACGACAAGTCGCGTTGTGAAGAATATTTTTTAGTAGGAACTACTGCAATTTTACCCGGTGTAGGTTTTGCGTGATAGACTAAAGCCTCTCGGCGCTTACTTTCTTTACTCATATTTAAGTTGTTTACTCGTATTACAAAAGTAAACCTATTATTCAATCAGACTAAGAATTTACAAGGTTTCCTTTAGCTAATTTCTGTCAAAACATCAATATCTGAAGGAATAACTCCTAAATGCTGAAGTTTTAAAGCTGCCATTTTTAAAGCTGTTTCGGCAGCTTTTTTATCTGAAGCTTTCTGCATGTAACTGTATAGAAATCCAGACCAAAATGCATCGCCTGCACCAGTTGCATCAGCTACAAATTCTAGTTTTAAGGCTGGAAGCGTTATCACAGCATTTCCTTTTCTTGAAAGTTTTACTCCCTCTGCACCTAGGGTTAAACACACCAAATCAACACCATTGGCATGAAAAAAATCAAAAATCTCTTGGTGCGGTTTATGTTCTGTAAAAAGTCTAAACATATCGTCTTCACTTATTTTGACCAAAGGGTTATAGCTGCAATACTCTTTGATCACCCTTAGGCCTTCTTCACGATCTGGCCAGATCCGCTCGCTATAATTGACATCGATACTCAACTGCAACCCTAACTCTGAAGCTTCTTTTGCTGCTCGTAAAATTGTTTGTTGTGCCGGATATTTACTAAGCGCAAAACACGTGGTATGAAAAATTTTAGCCTGTTTCAATAAAGCTGTTGGCAGTTGTTCTGAAACCAACTCCTTGTCTGCTTCACGATAGGCTATAAAATCTGGAGTTCCGGTGGTTTTTGAAACGAATATCACGCTAGTAGGAAAATCATTCCGTATCGCTACCCCTTCCGTATTCAGATTTAAATCGTTTAATTTTTGCTGGACAAAATCTCCTAATCCATCTTTACCTATCGCACAAACCAATCTGGAATTTAAGCCGAGTCGTTTTGTATTAACCGCAACATTTGTGGGACTTCCTCCTAAAAAACGCTGAAAACTTTCGGTCTCTGAGAGAGATACATTTTCTTGAATCCCTATAAAATCTAGGAGAATTTCCCCCACGCAAATAATGTCAATTTCCTTTTTCATAAAAAAAGTGTGTTTCCTTGTAGCGCCTGATGCACTAATACTGCTCCCGCCGCACTCCAAGTACAATATGGCACTCCATTAGGCTCACCGGTTTTAGAATTGAAATTTTCATAAAAAGACCATTTCTCTTTTGCATTCAGCTTGTCAATCTGGCTCAAAACCTCTTCGGCAAGCTCTTTTTTTCCCTGCTTAACAAGTCCCATAGCATAAAAACCATTCACCATCTGCCACGTCCCTCCATTATGGAATTCGTACGGGTAATTCCTAAATTCGTATTTACAATTGTTAATTAAAAATCTCCAGTCTTCATCACCTTCTTTGATTACCGGCCAAAATGCAGGCAATAATTGCGTAGCTAAGCTTTTACGTGTAGCCTCAGTATAATCTATAAGTTGCGTTTTATCTTGATCATTGCCTAGGTCTAGCATCAGCGCAAGGCTATTTGCAAAAGCATCAAATTGTGTTTGATAACCAGCAGGCTCTAATGATGCAACCCAATATGGTTTCTCATTTAAAGCAGCATACGCTTTAGGGTGATATACTCCCTCTTGTGAACCTCGTTGTTTATAATTCTTAGTGAGTTTTGCTGTAATAGCCTCCAGTTTTTTTGAAAGAGCAGCATCTGCGTGAAGCTTCAAATACGACCGCATTGCCCAAACCCGAAGTAATTGATCATATAAAATAAAACCCTGAGTAGGATATTCATCTGCCCAGTTTCCGCTTCGCGGAACATACATCAAATCCCCATCGTTATATTCCCAACTGTGCATCAATTCAAAACCTCTTAAAAGATGCGGCTTCATCATTCTCATAAATGCTGAATCTTCTGTTTTGAGTACATATTGACACACACCTATTATAAACCACGACACCGTATCAACACGGCCAGCAAGACCACCAAAACTAAGTTCGACTTTTGCTTCTGTAAAATACACATTAGAAGGTATACTACCCAGATTATGCTGATGTTCTGCCAGAGTAATTAGCGTTTGCTTAAAGGCTTCTACCAGTTTTGAATCTCCATCAACCAAACCGGCAAGGCCACATATCACACCGTCTCTAGCCCAAACCCTGCGATAATTTGCAATATCATTTGCACTGGCAAGAAATCCTTTTTCCGTAACAACTCTATGAAGTAAATCTATTGCTTGAGAATATGCTGTTGTCATTTAGTTCATCTTAATTTCATCTGAAGAATAGCTCTTTTTTAACCGCAAAGCTAGTATTGCAGCAATGATAAAGAACACCCCTCCAAGAAGAATTGCATTAATTGCATCGTTACCCAAAAGATTTTTAATTATAGGGCCAAAGGTTACCGTTTGTATCAACATAGGGATCACGATCATCATATTTACAATCCCCATATAAACGCCTCGCTTTTCTTCGGGAATTACTTTAGAAACCATCGCATAGGGTATTCCCATCATTGCCGCCCAACCTATACCAAACAAGATCATCGGGATGAGTAATGCATATTCGTTTTTAATATATGGCATACTTAACATAGCAACACCTGTAAAAACCAGACTCATCACATAAACGTTGCGCGAGCCGTATTTTTTAGCAAAAGGAACTAATGCGAGTGCCACAATCATGGTTACAAAATTATAAGTCCCATTCATCAAACCAGTTTGAGCCAGGGCTTGCTCAGAAACCATCTGAAAGTTTTGCGCAAAAGCCGTATCACCTGTACCTACTACCCCACCGCTGCGGCAGGCTTCCATAATACCTTCAAAACGCTGATTATCTTCTTCTGTTATTCCATAAATACTGCTTCGCAACATCGGGGTTATAAACTGCCAATACACAAACAAGGCATACCATTGAAAGAAATAAACTGCCGCCAGTTTTTGCATCATCTTTGGCATTTTACCTATCGCTCCAATAATTTCAGTAAAAGGTTCTTTTATGCGATCAATAAAATTAGACTCTCGTTTTTCGCGTTTCAGCTCTGCTAAAGCTTCGTCAGAAGGCGGAATTTCTGGTGTTTTCCATACTGACCAGGATATAGTTCCTACTGAAGCGATTGCACCTAAAAAGAAGGAATAATAAACCCAGGTTGGGATATTGGAAACAGTTTCTGTTGCTGTGCTGCACAATGCTGCACTTTGATCTGCCGGAGCTCCAAACCAATCCTGAAACAAAAACAGTGAGAAGTTAGCAATGGTTATACCAGCACCTACAAAGAGACTTTGCATTTGATAACCAAAGGTAATCTGATCATCATTCAATTTATCACCCACAAAAGCCCGATACGGTTCCATTGCCGTATTATTTGCTACATCAAGAATCCACAAAAGACCTACTGCAAACCATAACTCTGGACTGAATGGAAAAGCAAAGAGACATAAACTACCCAAAATTGCTCCTATTAAAAAGAAAGGTTTTCTTCGTCCGCCCCATTTAGGCAACCAGGTCTTATCTGAAATCGCACCAATTATAGGCTGAATCAAAAGTCCGGTAACGGGACCTGCAAGATTTAACAATGGTAAATCTGCGTGGTCCGCACCCAGAAAAGAAAATATAGGATTGATAGCTGTTTGCTGCAGACCGAAACTAAACTGAATACCAAAAAAACCGACATTCATATTCCAAATCTGCCAAAAGGAAAGATTCGGTTTCTTTAAAGCACTTAAAAATTTATTCATAAGTGGGTGTAATAAACTAGAAGATCATTTTAGCTTGAGATGAGCAATTTTGCCTTTTTACTAATTTCAAACGTTTTCATTAATTAAAACAATAATTTAAGGTTTCAATATACAAGAATACAGAAATATATTCCTTAAAAACTTAAGAAAATATTAACTATTGTTTATTATCTAAAAACTCAATATTCCGCACCAGTCCTGAGTACTTAGTGCGCTTTACAGGAGATTTTCTAAATATTTCAGAAAACAACTCTTGTGTTAACTCACGCCATTCTTTTTTAGAATTCTCCAGAATTTGAGGTTTAGGGTTGAAAAGAGGTTCAGAGTGCGGCTTAGAGAATCGGTTCCAAGGACAAACATCTTGACATACATCACAACCAAACATCCAATCATCCATCTTATCCTGAGCATAATCTGGGATTTCATTTTTAAGTTCTATCGTATAATAACTGATGCACTTACTACCATCTACAATATACGGATCAACAATAGCTTGTGTGGGACACGCGTCTATACAAGCAGTACACGAACCACAATGATCTGTCACTGGTGTATCATACTCAAGATCTAAGTCAATAATCAATTCTGCGATAAAATAAAACGAACCTACTTGTTTAGTGAGTAAATTGCTGTGTTTACCTACCCAGCCTAATCCGCTTTTTGCCGCCCAGGCTTTATCGAGAACCGGTGCTGAGTCAACAAAAGCTCTTCCATCTACTTCACCAATATTCTCTCTGATATATTCTAAAAACTCTTTCAGCTTATCTTTAATGACAAAATGATAATCTGTTCCATAAGCATATTTAGAGATCTTAAAGGAATCTTCTCGTTGTTGTTCTTCCGGAAAATAATTAAGCAATAAGGAAACTACGCTTTTAGCTCCAGGAACAAGCAACCTAGGATCAAGACGCTTATCAAAATGGTTTTCCATATAGCGCATTTCACCGTTCATGTTTTTCTTCAGCCAGTTCTCTAACCGCGGAGCTTCTTCCTCTAAAAAGCCTGCTTGAGAAATACCACAAGACATAAAGCCAATACGTTTTGCTTCGGCTTTAATTAATCTGGTATATTCGGCTTTTTTTGTATTCAAATGTCGCGCGGAATAAAATTTAAGATAGAGTTTTTAGGCTTTAAAGTTATCAACGGATTGATCTCTATGGGCTCAGGTTTATAGGTTATTTTGAACTTTTTAATGAGTTGAGCTACCGCCAAAATCATTTCATACATCGCAAAATTATTACCGATACACATTCTAGGACCTGCACCAAAAGGATAATAATAGGGCGAATATTTCAAACTTTCATCTTCAAAACGATCCGGAATAAAATGCTCTGGGTTTTCCCAAAAATCTTCATGTCTGTGGATCTCAAAGATCGAAAACAAGATATTAGCCCCCGCTTCAATCTTAAATCCTGAAATGAAATCCTCTTCTAAACTAATACGGTCAATAAAGTATGCAGGTGGGTATAAACGCATCGACTCATTTACCACATTATTTATAAATTTCATTCCTTTCAATTGCTCCAATAAGTCAACCTCTTCTATTTGCTCAACTTCTTTAAAAACTCGCTCCTGAACATCTTGATGTCTGGCTAGTAATTCTGCAGTAAAGGTCAAGGCATTAGAAGTTGTCTCGTGACCAGCAATAAATAAAATCAAAATCTCATCAATTAATTGCTCTCGCTCCATTGCTGTGCCGTCATTATAACGTGCATCAAGTAACATATCTAAAACATCATTCTCCTTTTGTCCACTGGCGATTCGCTCATCTACTAATTTGTCAAGAATTTGACGCGCCTCTTGTGTAAGTTTTAAATTATTTCTCAGCTTACCAGATATCTTAAACCACCAGCGTAAATAAGGCTGACGTAATTCTCTCACCATCATTTTCTGAGCAGACTCCGTTATATACTGTAAGCGATTGATACTTTTCTGATCAACCGCACTACTGAATAAAGACTGAACCACGGTTTGGAAAGTTAGATCATTAAACACCGGGAAAATATCAAAGGGTTCATTGACCACCACCTTATTCAATTCTGTAGTAATAGCTTGATTTATTTTAGCAATTATCTGCGTCAATTGCTTTTTATGAAAAGCAGGCTGAATAAGCTTACGCTGCTTAGTCCAATGCTTTCCGTTTGAAGTCAACAAACCACGACCTACATACTTTGCCAGATCTTTAGTCTGAATTGGAGATTTATGATAATTTTTTTGATTTTTCTGAAGCGCATGTTGCGCAAATAATGCATCTCTGCTAAAAATAACGCTTTTAGAAAAACTGAGATTCAGACGAAAAGTATCACCCTTCTCTCTAAAGTTTTGATGATGAAAAGGTAACGGGTTTTTTAAAATTTTAAGTGCCGATCTAAAAAACTGCAGGATAGAAACTTCTGGAATCTTTTGCATAGTCTAAAACAAACCTCCCTGAACAGGACCTTTGACTCTATTAAGATGTTTATACGCTGCTTCAGTAACCTCTCGCCCACGTGGAGTACGTATAATAAATCCTTGCTGAATAAGGAACGGCTCATAAACTTCCTCGATGGTTTCGCCACTTTCAGAAACAGCTGTTGCGAGAGTGGTAATCCCAACCGGACCACCCTTAAATTTATCGATAATAGTTGCGAGAATCTTGTTATCCATTTCATCTAAACCGTGCGCATCTACATTTAAAGCTTTTAGACCAAAACGTGCAATTTCAATATCTATAGTTCCATTACCTTTAATCTCTGCAAAGTCACGCACACGACGCAACAATGCATTTGCAATACGAGGTGTACCGCGGCTTCTACCTGCAATTTCAATAGCAGCTTGCATACCTATAGGCACTTGTAAAATATCCGCACTACGTTGAACAATAGTAGTTAGCAACTCTGTATTATAATACTGAAGACGCGAAGAAATACCGAACCGTGCTCGCATAGGAGCAGTTAACAGTCCCGAACGAGTAGTTGCTCCTATAAGTGTAAAAGGATTCAAATTGATCTGAACGGTCCGAGCATTCGGTCCGCTTTCAATCATTATATCAATCTTGTAATCCTCCATAGCCGAGTATAAATACTCTTCAACTATAGGACTCAATCTGTGAATTTCATCTATAAATAAAACATCACGTTCTTCTAAGTTGGTAAGTAACCCTGCAAGATCACCTGGTTTATCTAAAACAGGACCAGATGTTACCTTGATACTAACACCTAATTCGTTTGCTAAGATGTTTGCTAAAGTTGTTTTACCTAATCCAGGAGGGCCGTGAAAGAGCGTGTGATCTAATGCCTCGCCCCTTCGATTTGCAGCTTGAACAAATATCTCTAGATTTTCAATAACTTGCTCTTGACCAGTAAAATCTCCAAAGCTAAGCGGCCTTAAGGCACGTTCTATATCATACTCTTCAGGAGTAAACCCCTCCCCACTTGCATCTAAATTCTCATTCATAACGTAAAGATACTAAATAGGCTTTTTGAAAATATAGCCAATTTATCAAAAGCAGAAATAAATATAATTACAAATAAAAAAGCCCGCCAATAGCGAGCTTTTTTATTTGTAGTATTTGAATCTAGTGATTCATTTCTTCTTCATTTTCCTGAAGTGGAACAGTCTGCGGAACAAAGTCCTGACCTGCTATTACATAATCTGTCTCATCTTCATTCAATTTACTATAGTCATAAGGCCAACGGTAAACTGAAGGTAAATCTCCAGCCCAGTTACCATGTATATGCTTTAATTCTGTAGTCCATTCTAATGTATTGGATTTCCAAGGGTTTTTAGGTCCTTTCTTTCCGTAGAAAATAGACGAAATAAAGTTATATAAGAATACAAGTTGTACAGCAGCTGTTATGATTGCAGCAACCGTAATCATCATATTAACATCTGCCAAATCATCAAAGTATGGGAAAGCAGTGTTAGAATAATAACGTCTTGGCAGACCAGCCATACCTATAAAGTGCATCGGAAAAAACACCGCGTAAGAACCTATCGCAGTCACCCAGAAGTGAACATAACCTAAATTCTTATTAAGCATCTTACCTTCAAACATTTTAGGGAACCAGTGATAAACACCAGCAAATAGACCATAAAGTGCAGATATACCCATTACCAAGTGGAAATGCGCCACTACGAAATAGGTGTCATGAACGTTTATATCTAGTGTACTATCTCCTAAAATAATTCCAGTTAAACCACCAGTAATGAAAGTTGAAACTAAACCTATTGAGAATAGCATTGCAGGGTTCATCTGTAGATTACCCTTCCATAAAGTAGTTATATAGTTAAACGCTTTTACTGCAGATGGGATCGCGATCAACAATGTGGTAAATGTAAATACAGAACCTAAGAATGGATTCATACCTGATACGAACATATGATGACCCCACACAATAGTAGATAAGAAAGCAATTGCAAGTATTGAGGCTATCATCGCACGATAACCAAAGATAGGCTTACGGGAGTTTGTCGCGATAACTTCTGATGAAATACCTAACGCAGGTAATAATACAATATATACCTCAGGGTGACCTAAGAACCAAAATAAGTGCTCAAATAAAACCGGAGAACCACCGCTATTATGTAATACTTCACCACCTATATATATATCTGAAAGAAAGAAAGAAGTACCAAAACTTCTATCCATAATTAAAAGTAAGGCTGCAGATAATAATACAGGAAACGAAACAATACCAATAATTGCAGTTACAAAAAAGGCCCATATGGTTAATGGAAGTCTAGTCATAGACATACCTTTAGTACGTAAATTAATAACAGTAACCACATAGTTTAATGATCCAAGCAACGAAGATGCTATAAAAAATGCCATTGAAACTAGCCAAAGAGTCATCCCTGCACCAGACGCTGAAATAGATTCAGGAAGCGCACTTAATGGTGGATAAATCGTCCAACCAGCAGCTGCAGGTCCTGCTTCAACAAATAAAGAAGAACACATTATTACTGCAGAAATAAAGAATAACCAATAAGAAACCATGTTTAAGAAACCAGAAGCCATATCACGCGCTCCAATTTGCAATGGAATCAATAAGTTACTAAACGTACCACTCAAACCAGCTGTAAGTACAAAGAATACCATTATAGTACCGTGAATGGTTACAAGTGAAAGATAAATACTTGGATCCATTACTCCGTCAGGAGCCCATTTACCCAAAAAAATCTCAAAAATTGTAAAGCTTTTTTCAGGCCAAGCTAATTGCATTCTAAATAGTATAGACATTGCAATACCAATGAAGCCCATTATTAAGCCAGTAATCAAATACTGCTTGGAGATCATTTTATGATCTGTACTGAAAATATATTTAGTTATAAAAGTCTGGTGATGGTCATGATGTGCGTGATCATCGTGAGCATGTTCCAAAGCTGTTGCGTTTGCTGACATATCTAGTTTCGTTTAAATAACAATTTCTATTGAGCTACACTAGCCTCAAAGGTTTTCTGAGTCTTAATCCACTTCTCATAATCTTCCTGAGACTCAACAATAATTTTCATTTGCATGTTATAATGACTTTCTCCACAAATCTTATTACACAATAAGTAATAATCAAACTCATCATAATCATCTAAAGCAGGTTCGCCGGCGGCTACCAACTTCTTACTTTTCTCTTTACGTATTTCTTGAATTGTACGCATCTTATCCTGCATATAATCCGTTTTACGTATTTCTTCTGTTGTAACTGTTGGTGTAAAAGAAAACTGAGTAATCATACCCGGAACAACGTTCATTTGAGCTCTAAAGTGAGGCATATAAGCAGAATGCAGAACGTCTTGTGATCTTAATTTAAAAATTACCTGACGCCCTACAGGCAAGTGTAATTCTTGAGTTACAACATCATCTTGACCATCTAAATCACTAGGATCTATACCTAATTGATTAATACCTTCTATAAAACGAACATTTGCATCTCCCAAGATATTATCTTCCCCAGCATAACGTGCTTTCCAGTTAAAGCGCTGTGCGTATAACTCTACTACTAATGCATCCTCATCTTCGTCAAAGTTCATAATATCAGACCAAGTAAATAGTCCGTAGATAATTAAACCAGCCAATACAATTACTGGAATAATCGTCCATATGAATTCTAGCTTATCATTGTCTGCATAAAAAAGAGCACGTTGCCCCTTTTTCCCATTGTATTTGTATGCAAAGAAATGCAATAAGAATTGTGTTATGATCTGCACTACCATAATCAAAGCAATAGATATGAACATCAAATTATCATATTTACTACCGTGTGCAGATGAAGCTTCAGGCAAATAGAACTTAGAGTAGTGCCAGAAACAATAAAACATTAAAAAGTAAAGGAAAACCATAAACATAACCATCAATTTGGCGTTGATTCGGTTATCCTTTCCGTTAGCAACTTCACCAGATTCTCCTGAAGAGTTTCCTTTAGAAAGCGCATATATTTTATTCATTTGCCATATTGCTACAGCAAAAAGAATGATTACAATAAGTACTAAAAAAACGGTCATTGTTGTGTTTTTTCTGTTCGTTGATATTAATAGTGAAAATGCTCGCTTTCTACTAAGAATGGGTTATTCTTAGGCCTCAATGATACTTTAGCTAATCCCATACCTACCATCAAGATAAATAGACCCAAGAAGAAAAGTAACGCAGCGAATTCTGTAATTCCGAATGACCAGTAAGGGCCAACAGTTGATGGCATAACCAAAAGGAATATATCTATGTAGTGACCTACAAGAATAATAACACCAGCTATTACCACAAACCAGGACACACGTTTGAAATCACTATTCATCAAAATAACAATAGGGAATACAAAGTTAATGATAATCATTCCGAAGAAGATAGGGTTGTACTCTTGTATTCTTAAGATAAAGTATGTTACTTCTTCAGGTATATTTGCGTACCAAATCAACATAAATTGACCAAACCATAAATAGGTCCAGAATACACTAAACCCAAACATAAACTTCGCAAGATCATGTAAGTGGCTATCATTTACAAATTCTAATTTACCAATAGCTTTTAAAGAAACAGTTACAATAGCTATAACGGTTACTGCAGATACAATAATACTTGCGAAAATATACCATGCAAATAGTGTACTGTACCAGTGTGGTGTCATAGACATAAACCAGTCCCAAGCCATTGTTGATTCAGTTACTATAAAGAAAGCTAAGAAATAAACTGAATACTTGAATAAGTTTTTATAAGGCTTTAAATCCTCTGCATCATCCATTGCAAGAGAGTTCTTTCTTGCAAAGTGACGATACAAATTCCACCCTATAACATAGATTATACCTCTAATTAACCAAAATGGAAAATTTAAATATCCAGATTTTTCCTGAAGAATAGAATCTTCTGCGACTAACTCATGATTTTGCCAAGGATAAAAGTGTTCTCCTGCGAATATTACTATAAGTAAAACAATAACAGATCCCGGAAGTAAATAATTGGTAATACCTTCCATCACTCTAAAGAGGACCGGAGACCAACCCGCCTGTGCTGCGGTTTGTATTGCATAAAAAACTAAAGTTCCTAGAGCGATCATCATAAAGAAAAAAGCAGCAACAAAAGCAGCAGACCAAGGCTTGGTTTGCATTTGATGTAAAACGTGCTCCATATGCTCACCATCTTCGTGCGCATCGTGTCCCAAATCTTTATCTTGAGCCATCGCGTGTTCAGAATATCCGTGCTCCTGACGAACTTCGTCAACAAAATTTGCTTCCTCGTGACTCGCTTCTTCACCAGAACCGTGATGCTCCTCATGAGAAGCCAGGATTTCGCTTGCTTCTTCAACTGTGCTGGGTACAGATAAAAATCCAAATACCAAACCTATCAGTCCAAGAACCATACAAACTATGGCGAAAAGTCTTAATTTACTTGATAACATGTACATAATTTTGAAATATCCTGCCTTTATTATTCTTCAGTTTGCGCTTCTTCTGTCATTTGATGCTCTTCAACAGGCTCATCAGCAGCAGCTGTTTGAGAAGATTCTTCATTTTCAAATGCTCTTTTAGGTTTTCCGTCAAGTGCATCTTTCAAATCAATAACATAATGATTAATCAACCACAATTCTTCTTCCGTAGTTTGAGATGCATATGACCCCATTGTGTTTAGACCATAATAAGTAACGTGATATATACTACCTTCTGTAATAGCACGACCCTGATCATTATATGCAGGAACACCTAAAACTTTTTCTCGCTTAGCTAATGTTCCTTTTCCATCACCTTTATCACCGTGGCAAATTGCACAGTAAATAGTATAAAGAGCTTTTCCTTTATTTAGATTATCTTCTGTGTATGGTACGGGATTTTTAAGATTCGCTTTTGCTGCCTCATAACCTTCCGGAGTATTTTCATAACCATAAGGCATCCAACCACGAGAAACACTACCTTCAGCAGGTTGCATCGCTTCCATTCCGTTAGGGAATACATCATAATTACCATAAGTCTCATAACTTACTTCTTCATACATGTTAGGCATGTACTGGTAATTTCTATAGTCTTTATCTTGACAAGAGGCCACTAAAACCAGCATTACCAATGAACCTAATATTTGAATACTATTTCTCATTTGTTAAGCGTGTTCTTCATTATGAATTAGACTTATCTCAGATGCACCTGTATCGTATAAAAACTTAGAAAGTGTATCAAGATCGTGATCAGCTGCATCTACTTCAATTAGAAAATGATCATCTGTTGTTCTAACATCAGGATTTTCAGCTTTTTTAAAAGGCCATATTCTACTTCTCATATAGAACGTAATAACCATCAAGTGAGCTGCAAAAAAGACAGTCAATTCAAACATAATTGGCACAAAAGCAGGCATATTCTGTAAATAAGAGAAACTAGGTTTACCACCTATGTTTCTTGGCCAGTCTTCGATCATTATAAAATTCATCATCAAAGTTGCCACACTAAGACCTATAAGTCCATAAATAAACGAGCATATAGCAAGACGTGTATGAGGAAGTCCCATTGCCTTATCTAATCCGTGAACCGGAAAAGGTGTATATACCTCAATAATTCTATAATGCTTAGAACGCAACTCTTTAACCGCTTTCATGAGAATATCATCATCATTATAAAGCACGTGTAATACGTTTCCTGATGCCATAATTATTGTTTAAGATTTTGTGCCTGACCTGCCCAATCATCGCGCTCTGCTCTACCAGGAAACGCATCGATAATCTCATCTAGAAGGTCATATTCTGTTTTTGTCATTTTACTAACCTGATCGTAGGTATAAATACCTAACTGATGTAATTTTTGCTCCAGTACTGGACCTACCCCACTGATTTTCTTCAAGTCATCTGCCGTTTGTGTTGCAGGATCATAAGTACCAATTTTAGCAAGCATTAAATCTATTTCAGATTTTTTAGA
The DNA here is from genome assembly GCF_004104055.1 of Leeuwenhoekiella aestuarii. Lineage (GTDB taxonomy): Bacteria > Bacteroidota > Bacteroidia > Flavobacteriales > Flavobacteriaceae > Leeuwenhoekiella > Leeuwenhoekiella aestuarii. The sequence continues at coordinate 260,542 of NZ_QOVJ01000001.1, forward strand.
TTCGGTATCAACTAATGCATCTGCATGAACAGTAGACTGATGATACGTATTAGCAGCATTTGATGCTGAAGCTAAATTTGTTCTTTCAGCATATGTAGAAGTACGAGCATCTGCAGCCGTACCTGCCAAATCTTCACCAGACTCTCTTATTCTCTTATAACGTGCTCCAGAAGACTTAAGAATACTCTTAACCTCTGCTTGTGCAATTACAGGGAATGTTCTTGCATATAATAAGAATAATACAAAGAAGAATCCTATTGTCCCAACAAATACACCTATATCTACAAAGGTAGGCTGAAACATTGACCAAGATGAAGCTAGGCGGTCTTTACTCAAACAGATTACAATAATATCAAAACGCTCAAACCACATACCTATATTGATAATCAAGGCAACGATAAAAGTCCAAACTATATTTCTTCTCCATTTCTTAACCCAAAGTGTAAGTGGCACAATAAGGTTACAAATAATAAGTGCCCAAAATGCCCACCAGTAAGGACCAGTTGCCGCACCAAAAGAAAGGTATGTGTAATTCTCATAAGGAACACCAGAATACCATCCGATAAAATATTCAGTCAAATAAGCAACCGTCACAATACCACCGGTAAGCAAGATTACTTTGTTCATAAATTCAATATGAACGATTGTTATATAATTTTCAAGATTAACAACCTTACGCATAACAAGAAGCAAGGTCTGTACCATTGCAAATCCTGAAAAAATTGCACCCGCCACAAAATATGGAGGAAAGATCGTACTATGCCATCCAGGTACTACCGAAGTAGCAAAGTCAAAAGATACAATAGTATGCACCGAAAGTACAAGTGGTGTTGCAAGACCCGCAAGAACTAATGACACTTCTTCAAAACGTTGCCAATCTTTTGCACGCCCACTCCAACCGAAACTTAATATTCCGTAGATTTTTTGTTGAAAAGGACTCTTAGTACGGTCTCTGATCATTGCAAAATCTGGCAACAACCCTGTCCACCAGAAAACCAACGACACAGAAAGATAAGTAGAAATTGCAAACACATCCCAAAGTAGGGGAGAATTGAAGTTTACCCAAAGTGAACCAAATTGGTTAGGAATAGGTAAGACCCAATATGCTAACCAAGGACGTCCCATGTGGATAATAGGAAATAAACCAGCTTGAACAACCGCAAAAATGGTCATTGCTTCTGCAGAACGGTTAATTGCCATACGCCACTTTTGACGGAATAACAATAGTACCGCTGAAATAAGCGTCCCCGCGTGACCAATACCTACCCACCAAACGAAGTTGGTTATATCCCAGGCCCAGCCTATAGTTTTGTTAAGACCCCATACTCCAATACCTGTAGACACTGTATAAACAATACAGCCAAGACCCCACAAGAATGCGATTAGCGCTATAGAAAAAACAATCCACCAAGATTTATTGGCCTTTCCTAAGATAGGAGCACCTACGTCCACGCTGATGTCGTGGTAAGATTTCTCTCCAAGAATCAAAGGCTCTCTTATGGGTGCTTCGTAGTGTGACGACATATTAATATATTGATATTTATTTTAAACTAAATTTAAGCTTCAGCAGTATTCTTAACTTTTACATGATAGAACACATTAGGCTTCACACCTATATCTTCCAGTAAATAATACTTACGTTTATCGTTTTTCAACGCTACAATTTCAGAGTCTTCCATGTTTACATCTCCAAATTTAATAGCACCGTTATCACAAGCGTTACTACAAGCAGTTGCAAACTCACCATCCTCAACAGCTCTACCCTCACGTTTAGCATCAAGAATTGTTTTCTGAGTCATTTGAATACAGAAAGAACATTTCTCCATCACACCACGAGAACGTACAGTCACGTCTGGATTAAGAACCATACGACCTAAGTCATTGTTCATATTATAATCAAACTCATCATTCTCGCTATACAAGAACCAGTTGAATCGACGTACTTTATAAGGACAGTTATTCGCACAGTAACGGGTACCTACACAACGGTTATAAGTCATTTGATTTTGACCCTGTCTACCATGACCAATTGCAGCTACCGGGCAAACAGTTTCACAAGGAGCGTGATTACAATGCTGACACATTACAGGTTGAAATGCAACCTCTGGATTATCGTAAGATTGCTTCTCAACAACAGAATAGCTATCGAAAGCTGGAAGCTCCTCAAGAGTCTTAGTTTCCTCTTCAAAAGTATCAGCAGAAGAATAGTAACGATCTATACGCAACCAGTGCATATCTCTAAAGTTTCTAACCTCTTGCTTACCTACTACAGGAACATTGTTTTCCGCGTGACAAGCAATAACACAAGCACCACAACCAGTACAAGCATTCAAGTCAATAGAAAGATTAAAATGAGGCCCCATGGTGTCATCAAAAGACTCCCAAATGTCTGCATTTTTATCACGAACAGAAATTTCAGAATGGTTGTAATCAACTTCTCCTACCGGATTCCAAGCGTGAATATCTTTAGTATTAAAAATCTCTAAAGTAGTCTCACGAACGATATCATCCGCACGACCAGCCATTGTATTTTGCATCTGCACACAAGCAAACTCATGCCATCCGCTAGCTTTCTCAATCTTAACAGATTGAGTAGCATTAAACTCTTTATATAATGGGTAAGCATTAACACCTACCTGCATTTCTTCTTGTACAGCTGCTTTTTTACCATAACCCAAAGCCAAACCAACTGAGCCAGGAGCTTGACCAGGCTGAATGTAAACCGGCACATTTTCTAAAGTAACACCATCTAAAGTAACATTCACATAGCTACCATTTAGAGCACCTTTAGATGTAATCTCATTCTCAACACCTAACTTATCAGCATCAACTTTTGACATAGTCAAATAGTTATCCCAAGAAGTTCTGGTTATAGGATCTGGAAATTCCTGCAACCAAGGATTATTGGCTTGCTGACCATCACCAAGACCTGTACTTGAATACAGAGTCAATTCATAACCAGAAGCACCACCATCTTGATTTAATGCAGCTAAAGCACTCGATAAAGAAATAGCTCCATTTTCAGAAGAACTAGACATCTCTGCAGTTTCCTCTTCTACTGAAGCTTCAACAGTACCAGTAACAAAACCATCATGTAAAGCTTGATTCCAACTTACAGAAGTATTACTCCAATTATTTTTAAGATAATCGTAATATTTCAAATCTTGACCAACCCAAGTCAACAAAGTGTCTTGAAATTGTCTTGTATTAAATAAAGGTCTAATTGTAGGCTGAGTTAAACAGATCTGACCTTTTTTTATTTCCACATCACCCCAAGATTCTAAATAATGCGGAGCAGGAGCCAGATAATTACAAAGCAAACCTGTCTCGTCTTCTTTCATATTAAAAGAAACCTTAACATCAACCTTCTCTAAACCGGTTTTAAATGCTTCCACATCAGGCAGACTATACGCCGGGTTAACACCAGCAACAAGAATAGCACCCACAGCACCAGCATTCATATCCTGAATCAATTGCTGAACCGCCTGAGCATCACCCTGACGTGTCATTTTTGGAGCTCGCACATCAATAACAGAACTACCTAGAGTCTCATTAATTGAAAGCGCAACAGCCTGAGCATTTACATCCTGAACACCTGTAACAAAAACACCTTTACTTCCGGCATTTTTTAATTGCTTTGCAGCACTCTTTACAGCCTCATCAAGCTCCGGAGAAAGACCTGTATTAGAACTACCTCCAGCAACAATACTTTGTATTGCAGCAACAGCCTTCTTCTGCTCACTAGGCGTCATCGGTACTCTCTTATCTGCATTCGCGCCAGACAAGGTCATATTTGCCTCAAACTGAACGTGACGCGACATTTTACCATCCTTTGGAACACGGCTTTTTGAATAGCTTGGCCCGAAACCACCACCCTGCCAGTCACCAAGAATATCAGCACCAACAGAGATGATTACTTCAGCTTCAGAAAAATCATAATCTGGTAATGCACGCATTCCATACTTACTTTCAAAAGCATCTAAAGCATCGTTTTCTGAAATCGCGTCATAAACCACATGTTTAACATTTGGATAAGCTGCGCTAAATTCAGAAATCAATTTTGAAGTTGAAGGACTAGCAAAAGTCTGTGTTAATAACACAATACTCTTACCTCCTAAATTATTTAATTTATCACCCAACTGACTATCTAATTCTTCCCAAGAAGCATCGGCACCATCAATTTTAGGCCCTTGTAAACGCTTAGTATCGTACATTGACAATACAGAAGCATGAACTCTTGCATTATTACCCCCTAAAGAAGCCGCAAGTTTGTTATTTTCAATTTTAATAGGTCTTCCTTCGCGTGTTTTTACCAAAACACTTGCAAAATCAAAACCATCCGCCATTGTTGTAGCATAATAATCTGCTTTACCAGGAGTAATACGCTCTGGAGCAACCACGTAAGGAATTGATTTATTCACAGGCCCTTCACACGCAGCAAGTGTTGCAGCAGCAGTAGAAAAACCTACATACTTTAAGAAATCACGACGCGTAGTAGATGAAGCATCTAACGAATCTTTATCGCCAAGAAATTCATCCATCGGAATCTCTTGCGCAAACTCATTCTGTTTAAGCGCCTCAACAATAGAGCTATTTTCATTTAGCTCCTCAACACTTTTCCAGTATTTCTTGTTTGATGACATAAAATCTATTGTTATTTATTTTGGAACGCGAGTTAGACTACACGTATTCTTAAACTCTATTAATAGTGACACTTACCACACTCAAGTCCTCCCATTTGAGCAGCAGTCAATTGCTCAACTCCATACTTCTTAGAAAGCTCTTCATGAATTTTCTCGTAATAAGGATTACCATCCATTTTTACGTTAGTCTCACGGTGACAGTTAATACACCACCCCATCGTCAATGGAGCATTTTGATACATAATTTCCATCTCCTCAACAGGACCGTGACAAGTTTGACACTGCACACCCGCTACACTCACGTGCTGAGAATGATTAAAATATGCAAAGTCAGGAAGCTTATGAATTCGAACCCATTCTACCGCCTGAGTTTCCCCAGAATAAGATTGAGTTGCAGGATCCCATCCTGTTGCCTTGTATAATTTCTGAATTTCTTTATCATAAAATTCTTTTGAGTAGTCTTCAGTAACAGAACTAAATTCTGAAGTCTGGTCTGCAACCTCACTAATACTTTTGTGACAGTTCATACAAACATTAAGAGAAGGTATACCTGAAGTTTTGCTAGTTCTGGCAGAAGAGTGACAATACTTACACTCAATCTGATTATCACCTGCGTGAATTCTATGTGAATAATGAATCGGCTGAATTGGCTGATAACCCTGATCAACACCCACCTGCATCATCCATCCGTAAGCAAAGTAAGCTCCGCCCAACAAAAGAACAATTACCGAAACCAAAACAAGGAATTGATTTTCAACAAAAGCTTTCCAGATTGGCTTGCGAGATTCTTTAACAGGAAGCTCAACACCTTGCGCTACCGCAAACTTTCTAAGCGTATTGTTCACAAGAAACAGCACTGCCACAAGCATAACCAATACAACAGCAAGAATTGCAAGTATGATCGTACTTGAAACACCACCACCTCCACCTTGACCAGCACCACCAGCTGCGTTAACAGGAGCAACAGGCTCTGGTTTAGGAGTATCAGTATACGCTAAGATATCATCAATATCAGCATTAGTCAATTGCGGAAACAAGTTCATCGCAGTCCCACTATACTCTTCATAAATAGCTATAGCTTCAGGATCTCCTGAATCTCTCAACTCTTTATTGTTTTTGATCCAACGATACAACCAATCTCTGTCGCGACGCTCAGTAACATCATACAAAGCCGGCCCAGTTGCACGACTGTATAATTTATGACACGCAGCACAGTTAGCGTTAAACAAAGCTTTTCCGGCAGTGGCATCACCACCCTGAGCAGCAGCTGTGGTTTCTGACTCAGCAGCACCCTCATCAGTTGTTGCATCTTGAGCAAACACAATTGATGAAAAAGAAAGCAATAATGCTAAAGTGATTAAAGAAAATCGAGAAGCTGAATTAAGGTATTTACCCTGTTTCATAGTATGATAGAATTGTCATCTTAGCGCGGCACCAATCTGGGTGATTAAAAGCATCTACAAACTAGAAATAATGCCGACAAATTTGATGGCAAAAGTAAGACTTAGAAGTGGATTTTTGAAGTGTTAGTAAAGCGTTAAAAGGTAATTTATATAAGTTCTAAATAATAAAAACTACACATTTTGAGTTATAACTTTTACTTTTGCTTAAACATTTTTTCTTATGAAAAGAACTCTTATAAAACTTACTATATCCTGCCTTTTTGGTGGATTTTTAACATCTTCAACATACAGTCAGTCAGCAAACTCACGTATTATTCAAGACGACAGACTACCTGAATTACTGAGACTTAAGTCTGAAATGACCGCTAATGATGAACTGACAGACCGCTATAAAATTCAGCTATTTTACGGCAATATTACCGAAGCAAATAAAATACACAGCAAGTACAATTCTCAGTATGCCGAATGGAAGCCCAAAATCGTTTATGAGAGCCCTAACTATAAAGTTTGGGTAGGAAACTTCAGAAACCGACTTGAAGCAGACCAAGCGCTTTTACAGATCCAAAAAAACTTCCCAAATGCTTTTGTAATGAAACCAGAACGTTAGAACTAACGTGAAGCTTAAATAAAAAAAAGCCCTTGAAAATCTCAAGGGCTTTTTTTATTACTATCAGGAATTAGAATCTTATTTCAATTTCTTCTTAACAGCTACTTCATGATATGATTCTACGATATCACCCTCTCGTATATCATTGTAATTTTTGATTTGCATACCACAATCATAACCTTTAGCAACTTCGCGCACATCATCTTTAAAGCGCTTAAGAGATGCTAGCTCTCCGGTATAAACCACCACTCCATCTCTAATTAAACGAACTCCATTATTACGGAATATCTTACCAGAAGTAACCATACAACCAGCGATTGTACCAATTTTAGAGATCTTGAATGTTTCTCTAATTTCAGCATTACCCGTAATTTCCTCTTTCATCACTGGAGAAAGCATACCCTCCATCGCATCTTTAAGATCATTAATCGCATCGTAAATAATAGAATAAGTACGGATGTCGATTTCTTCTTTATCAGCAACCTGCCTTGCGTTACCCGCAGGACGTACGTTAAACCCGATAATAATCGCATCTGATGCCGAAGCAAGCAGCACATCACTTTCTGTGATTGCACCAACTCCTTTATGTATGATATTTACAACAATCTCTTCAGTAGACAATTTACCAAAACTATCTGTCAAGGCCTCTACAGAACCATCAACGTCACCTTTCAAGATAATATTAAGTTCCTTAAAGTCACCAAGCGCGATACGTCTACCAATCTCATCAAGCGTAATATGCTTCTGAGTTCTAACAGATTGCTCACGCTGCAGCTGCGTACGTTTATTTGCAATGTCTTTAGCCTCACGCTCATCTAACATCACATTAAACTTATCACCCGCCTGAGGAGCACCGTCGAGACCTAAAATTGAAACTGGAGTCGAAGGACCCGCTTCTTTAATTTCCTTCCCGCGCTCATCGTGCATTGCTTTTACCTTACCACTATTTGTTCCGGCAAGAACATAATCTCCGATTCTTAGCGTACCACCTTCAACTAATATCGTAGATACATATCCACGACCTTTATCCAAGAAAGCTTCAACTACAGTACCGTTAGCACGTTTATCAGGATTTGCCTTAAGCTCTAATATTTCTGCTTCAAGCAATACTTTTTCTAATAATTCAGGAACACCAATTCCTGTTTTTGCTGAAATATCATGAGATTGTATTTTACCACCCCAATCTTCAACTAGTAAGTTCATACCTGCCAGCTGCTCTTTTATCTTTTCAGGATTTGCCGTTGGCTTATCTACTTTGTTTATCGCAAAAACAATAGGCACCCCAGCGGCTTGAGCATGAGATATCGCTTCTTTAGTTTGCGGCATCACATCATCATCTGCTGCGATTACAATAATCGCAATATCTGTAACCTGAGCACCACGCGCACGCATCGCCGTGAAGGCCTCGTGACCCGGAGTATCTAAAAATGCAATTTTCTGACCGTCTTTTAAAGTAACACCATACGCACCTATGTGCTGTGTTATCCCACCACTTTCACCGGCAATAACATTTTCTTCACGTATATAATCCAGAAGTGAAGTTTTACCGTGGTCAACGTGACCCATTACCGTAACAATAGGAGCTCTTGCTTTAAGATCTTCTTCCGCATCTTCTTCTACAGCCACAGATTCCTCTATATCAGCATTCACAAAGTCTACCTCGTAACCAAATTCGTCTGCAACAATTGAAAGTGTTTCTGCATCGAGACGTTGATTCATCGTCACCATCATACCCAGTGACATACACGCAGATATAATTTGAGTTACTGAAACATCCATCATCGTTGCAACTTCGCTTACCGTTACAAACTCTGTTACCTTTAATACTTTATTATCTGCTTCTTGCTGAGCTTGCTCAGTCTCATTCTTCTGACGGTGCTGATCTCTTTTATCTCTACGATATTTTGCACCTTTACCCTTATTAGATTTACCTTGAAGTTTCTCAAGTGTTTCACGCACTTGTTTTTGCACTTCTTCTTCTGTAGGCTCTTCTTTAACAACAGGAGCATTTCTACGACTTCCGCCTCTTTGATTCCGCCCTCTATTATTGTTATTCCCTCCAGAACTAGGATTAGCACCAGGCGATTTGCTTATACGCTTACGCTTGCGCTTTTTATCATCTTTATTCGCAACAGGTTTTTTCTTTTTCTCTGGCTTTTTAAACTGAGAAAGATCAATCTTTTGACCTGTAAAATTCGGCCCGTCTAATTTCTTATAATCAGTTTTCAGAACATCATCACCCAATTTCGGCTCTTCTTCCGATTTAGCCTCAGAAGATTTCTCCTCTTTTTTTGCTTTAGGAGCTTCAACATTAGCAGCCGGCTTATCCTTTTGTTCTTGAGCAGGAGCTTTCTCAACTGATTTTACGTTAGAAACGGGCTTTTCTCCCACCTTCTCTGTCTCAGCAGTTTTTTCAGCCTTAACCTCTTTAACCTCTTCTTTTTCTTTTTTAACCTCTACAACAGGCTCCTCTTTTTTCACAGGAGTTTCCTCTACTTTTGGTTTTTCTACTTCAGGAGCTTTAGGTTTTCCAGATCTATCTAAATCAATTTTTCCAACCTGCTTCGGTCCCTGAAGGTTAGTCTTAGCACGTATAACCTCCTGCTGAGGCTCACGCTCCTGACGTTTTTCTTCAATCTCTTCTTCGCGAGCTTGGCGTATAGCTTCTTTCTCCTTCTGTTTCTCCTGAGCAACCTCTTTTGAGGCTACCTTTTTATTGGCATCAGTCTGAAATTGATCAGACAATACCCCGTAGATTTCGGCAGAGATTTTTGTGGTAGGACGTGCTTCTATATCATGCCCTTTTTCCTTAAGAAAATCAACAGCACGATCTAGTGAAATATTAAGTTCACGCAATACCTTATTTAACCTCATGTTCTTTACTTCTGCCATAAAATGCTTTAATTCGCTATAAAATTAACCTAAAAAACCTGTACAGTCCTAGAATTATTCAAACTCTTCACGAAGAATTCTCATTACATCGGCAATGGTTTCTTCTTCAAGGTCTGTTCTTCTAACCAGATCTTCTACGTCTTGTTCTAAAATACTTTTTGCGGTATCTAAACCTATTTTTGAAAATTCGGCAATTACCCAATCTTCTATTTCATCAGAGAATTCAGAAAGCTCAACATCTTCCTCTACACCTTCTCTGTACACATCAATCTCATAACCTGTAAGCTGTCCAGCCAATCTGATGTTATGACCACCACGTCCTATAGCTTTAGAGACCTCTTCAGGCTTTAACATTACCTCTGCAGTTTTATTCTCATCATTTATTTTTATAGATGTGATTTTTGCAGGACTCAAAGCTCTAGTTATATACAACTGTAAGTTATTAGTAAAATTGATTACATCAATGTTCTCATTACCTAACTCACGAACTATACCATGAATTCTTGAACCTTTCATACCAACGCAAGCCCCTACAGGATCAATACGATCATCATAAGAGTCAACAGCAACTTTTGCCTTTTCTCCAGGTATACGAACTACTTTTTTAACTGTAATTAAACCATCAAAAACCTCCGGAATTTCAGATTCAAATAATTTCTCTAAAAATAATGGTGAGGTACGAGACATAATAATTGCAGGCTTATTTCCTTTAAGCTCTACACTCTCTATTATACCACGTACATTTTCTCCTTTTCTAAAGAAATCTGATGGAATCTGCTTGTCTTTAGGCATGATGATCTCATTACCCTCATCATCTAGCAAAATAATCGCACGATGTCTAATGTGATGCACTTCTGCATTGTAAAGCTCTCCTTCAAGATCTTTAAACTGCTTATAAATATTCGTATTATCGTGCTCGTGAATTTTACTAATTAAATTCTGACGTAAAGCCAATATAGAGCGACGCCCTAAGTCTATCAACTTAACTTCTTCAGAAACATCTTCCCCAACTTCAAAGTCAGGCTCTATTCTACGCGCCTCTTCAAGACTAATTTCTGAATTCTCATCTTCTACTTCCCCATCTGCAACAACAACACGATTACGCCAAATCTCTAAATCCCCCTTATCAGGGTTAATAATAATATCAAAATTATCATCACTTCCAAAACGTTTTTTCAACGTACTTCTAAAAACTTCCTCGAGTATTGCCATTAGCATTACTCTATCTATGAGTTTATCATCTTTAAACTCAGAAAATGATTCGATTAACGCAATATTTTCCATTGTGTGTACTTAAAATTTTATCTTAACTTTTGCTTGCTTGATGGCATCGTATGCAACCACCTCTTCACGCTCTACAGTAACCTTACCCTTACCTACCTCTTTAGGAACGCGCTCTTTCCAAGCAAGTGTAACAGTATCATCTGCAACATCAGTAAGTTGACCAGTTATTTTTGAGCCGTCTTGAAGTTTTACCTCAAGATCTCTACCTTCATTTTTCTTGTATTGTCTTTGATTTACCAAAGGCTCTGTAGCTCCCGCAGACATTACCTCCAGAGAAAAATCTTCTTCCTCTCTATCTAGGTTATGCTCTACCTTACGACTTACATTTATGCAGTCTTGCACGGTCACACCTTCGTCACCATCAATAATAACAACAATCTCGTTATTACCTTTAATGGTCATATCTATCAAAAATAAAGAGTTATACTCTTCAAATGCCTCCTCTAAAAGAGCTTTTACGCGTTCCTTCAACATGTTCCTATAAAAAGAGGGGACTCAATGTGTCCCCTCAATTAATTTTCTTAATTCAACACTGCAAATATAATAATATTTATCAACATATAAAATAGAACAACCTCTCTATTAAATGCTTAACTTTAATAAGCCCATTTCAAACCATATCCCTTTTAAAAACAGTTTGTTATGACAAAAAAATTACTAGCACCCACAGATTTTTCCAAGCAGGCCAATCAAGCCTTTGAAGTTGCATGACAGCTCTCTAAACGCTATAACGCTCAATTACACCTGCTTCATTTAGTTGAATTTCCTCACACGATTTTAGAATCTGTTACTGGATCTCAAAATTTTGAACCACCAGAAGCCTTATTTTTCCTCAAGATGGCACAGAATAATTTTCAGGAATTAAAATCGCAAGCCTTTGCCACAGGTATTGAAATTATAGATGTGGTAAAATTTAACTCTATTCATCAAGGCATCTTAGACTACGCTAAAAAGGAATCTATAAATACAATCATTATGGGTTCTCACGGAACCAGTGGCTTTGAAGAACTTTTTATAGGTTCTAATACTGAAAAAATTGTTAGAAATGCATCTCTCCCTGTTTTAGTGATCAAAAAGCAACACACTGATTTTAAAGTAAAAACATTAGTATTTGCTACAGACCTTGAAGATGATAATATAGAACCTATCAAAAAAGCTATTGAGTTTGCACAGACCGAAGACGCAAATCTTAAAGTGGTTTATATAAACACTCCTGACCGTTTTGAAACTACTGAGAAAATCACGGAACTCTTCAAAAAATTCGCTTCAAAAATCAACAAAACGATTAATAACTTTGAAATCTACAACGATCTTAAAGTAGAACGAGGCATCATGAATTATGCAAAAAATATAAATGCAGATCTAATAGCTATTGGCACTCATGGTAGAAAAGGTCTTGCTCATTTTTTTAACGAATCTTTAAGCGAAGACCTCGTGAATCACGCAAAAAGACCAGTGCTAACATTTAGAATTTGATCTTATTACAATCATCAAGAAAAGGTTAATAAATCTCTAAATAACATTCTTTTAGAATTTACCAATTAAAAATAAAAGTAGCTTCAAGTCATCAATTTAATTCAAGACTAAAAAAAAACGTGATTGTGAGCAAAAATTGAGCTCAACAAAAACATCTTAATTGTTTAAATCTGATTATTGAGTAAATAAACAAGAAGCTATGCAAACCGAAAGCCAAAACATTATCGCAGGACTATTTCAATTAATAGACCAAAATTGCAAAGACAATTCTACTAGATCTAGAATTATTCAAAAAGCGATTTTAAAAAAATTCTTTAAAGCTTCTGAAGTATCAATTACTCAAACAGAAGACATATTTTATATCACAATGAAGCCCATACTATCTAGCGCACCAGAAGCTGAAGTAACTCTTGAAGTACCTCAAAAACAGATCGCTTCCTTTTTACAAAACTGCATAAAAAACGACCCTAAAGGCTCCAGCTTTTATACAAACATGGCCTATTATCTGGCATCCCATTAAAAAACCAAAAAAGACCTTCTAAATAAAAAACCCGTATCTCAGAAAGATACGGGTTTTAACTTGTTGGCCTACTAGGGCTCGAACCTAGACTCTTCTGGACCAAAACCAGACGTGTTGCCAGTTACACCATAGGCCATTGACCTTTCCTTACAAATGGAAACATTCACCTGACTTGCGAATGCGGCTGCAAATTTAATACAAAGTTTTTGTTCAGCAAATATTTTTTCAGGAAAAATTTATCTGAAAAATAATTATCCAACCTAAGCGTTTAATAGCACGTAGAATCACGCTTAAAATCAATCAAAATCAAAACTTCAACACTTCAACGGTTTAGTTAGTCAATAAAACAGAATCCATTATCGTATTAATTCTTAAATTCGCCCGAATAGAAACCCAAGGTTCAACCTTAGGTTTTTGCGATTAAACCAATAGTTATCGAGGCCACCCTCGAAGCGTTAAAACCTCATTTGTGAGTTAAATTTGCCTTATGACAAACTTCAATTTCCCGAAGTATAATAAAATAGTAGGATGGTGTGCTTTTGCCATTGCACTCATCTCTTACAGTTTAACCGTGGAGCCTACCGCTAGTTTTTGGGATGCAGGAGAATATATTTCTACCTCATCTAAATTAGAAATTGGTCACCCTCCAGGAGCGCCATTATACCAAATGCTGGGAGCTTTCTTCTCTATTTTTGCTCCAGACAGCACTTATGTGGCACTTTGCGTAAACTTTATGTCATGTCTAGCTTCAGCATTTACCATTTTATTTATGTGCTGGTCTATATCTTTATTACTACGCAAATTACTTAAACGCAATAAAGAAGTAATAACCTCCTCTGATGAAATGGCAGTATTGGCAGCATCATTTATTGGCGCTACAGCTTTTGCATTCACAGATAGTTTTTGGTTTAATGCAGTAGAAGCAGAAGTGTATGCCATGGCAATGTTTATGCTTTCGGCTTTATTTTATGTTGCTCTGCTTTGGGAACGCGATATGTTTAAACCTCGCGGAAACCGCTGGCTGATGCTTATCTGCTTCATTATCGGTCTATCTTTTGGGGTTCACTTTATGGCATTGCTTACTATTCCTGCAATTGGCTTTCTCTATTTCTTTAAAAACTACAAAAAGATTACTATAAAAAATTTCATCATAGCAAATGTTATTGTTGTTGCTGTATTGATGTTCATTTTCAAATTCCTCTTACCTTACACACTAAGCTTTTTTGGTTACGCCGAAGTTTTCTTTGTCAACACATTTGGGCTTCCATTCAATAGCGGAACAATAATCGCAGGCCTTGTATTTATAGGTGTATTCTATTATTTGCTAAGCTTTACCAGAAAGAAATCATACTACCAGTTAAACACCTTAATCCTATCAATCCTTTTTATATTTATTGGCTTTTCGAGTTGGATGATGCTTCCTATTCGAGCTAATGCAGGGACGACCATTAACGAAAACAATCCGAATAACGCCCGCGAATTATTAGCCTATTACAACCGTGAGCAATACCCAGAAACACACTTGTTTTACGGACCTCAGTTCACCGAAATCTTTGGAGGATTAGATGCTCAAAATCCCTACGTAGACGGGAAACCTAACTATGAGAAGGATGAGAAAAGTGGTAAATACATTATTGTAAACGACTGGAAAAACTCCGTTCAAAATTCTGAAGATCGCCACAAAGTATTTTTACCCAGAATGTGGAGTACAGATCACATCGCAAATTACATGCAATTTACCGGTCCGCTGGATTTTCAGGTAAAGCCAGAATATGCAGACAATCAAGAATTACAACAAGCTGTAGCACAATTTAAATCAGATTATGCACAAGGCAGAATAGACAACGAAGGTTTTCAGTCTTTTCTTATGCGCATCAGACAGTATGTAAATGTAAATCCACCTTCTTTTACAGACAACCTAGCATATATGTTCGATTTTCAATTCGGCTATATGTACTGGCGTTATTTTATGTGGAATTTCACTGGGCGTCAAGATGATATTCAGGGTAAATATGACGACATCCATGGGAATTGGTTAAGCGGAATCCCATTTATTGATGACGCACGCTTGGGGCCACAAGAAAATCTTCCTACCGATGCATTAGATAACAAGGCCAGAAACACCTATTTCTTCCTACCGCTTATACTTGGGTTGTTAGGTTTGGTTTTTCAAGCCAGTAAAGACAAAAAGAGTTTTTGGGTATTGCTGGTACTTTTTCTTTTTACGGGTATCGCATTAAAGATCTACCTAAATGAACGCGCATTTGAACCACGCGAAAGAGATTATGCCCTTGTAGGTTCATTCTATGTATTTGCAATGTGGATAGGATTTGGAGTATATGCTTTGTATGATATGCTTAAAGAAAAACTCAGTTCTAAAGTTGTTTTACCTGTTGTTACTATAGTTTGTTTATTAGCTGCACCGGTAATTCTGGCTGCTCAAAACTGGGATGATCACGATCGTTCTAACCGAAAGACTGCACTTGCGATGGCAAAAATGTATCTGGATAGTTGTGATGAAAATGCGATACTTTTTACCATAGGTGACAATGACACTTTTGCTTTGTGGTATGTTCAGGAGATTGAAGGCTACCGCCGTGATGTACGCATTGTAAATACCAGCTTATTTCAAACTGCCTGGTATATAGATGACATGAAACGTAAGGCATATGAAAGCGCTCCTATACCTTCTCAACTTACCCACGACAAGTATGTAGCAGGTAACAGAGATGCGGTTTTTTATAATGAGTTACGTCCTAATGATACGCTAGATATCAAAACCTGGATGAACTGGATTGCCAGTGATGACCCAAGAACAATGGAAGAATTACAAAGTGGCAGCATGGTACACTCCTTCCCTACACAGCATATTAGTATTCCTGTAGATAAGCAAAGTGTTCTGGCTAATGGAATAGTACCTCAAAAGGATGCTGACGAAATTGTACCTGAAATTGTAATCAACCTAAAAGAAAGTGTTATTTACAAAAACAGACTGCTTATGCTAGATGTTATTGCAAATAACAATTGGGAGCGTCCTATTTATTTTACAGGCGGAAGCTTTGGTGATGATGACTATCTGTGGATGAAAGACTACCTGCAACTTGATGGAGTTTGCTACAAGCTAGTACCTATTAAAACCCCTATAGATCCTAAGGCTCCTTACGACATGGGCCGAATAGATTCTGATAAATTTTATGATATTGCCACCAACTGGTATTGGGGCAACAGCGGTGATCCTGACATTTATCATGATACCGAAACGCGCCGTAATGGAATCACCTATAGAGGAAACCTCGCACGTCTGACTGAAAAATTAATTCAGGAGCAAAAATTTGATAAAGCTAAAAACATTTTAGACCTGGCAATGGAAAAAATGCCAGTGGATATTTTTGAATATTATACGCTTCTAGAACCCTATATAAGTGGCTATTATGAAGTGGGCGAACAAGCAAAAGCCCGTAAATTATGGGACGATGTTGCAACTAAATACCAAGAAAAATTAAATTACTGGAGTACGTTAAGCCTGGAGAAACAATACAAGTACGCTCAAGACATAATTACTGATATCGAACGCTACCGAAGCCTTGTTGATCTACTCATTATCAATCAAGATCAGGAGATCATACCTGAAAAAGCCAGAGAATTCAATTCGTACTTGCGCAAATTCAGTCAATTTTATGGTGAAGATGAGACCGAGCCAGAAACTGTTGAACCTACCGAGCAGACTTTAGACTCCTCAATTGCGATACCTGCCAGCTCAGACACCACAGAGTAATGCCATTAAAAATCAACTTACCCGTAAAGACGCCTAAGCTACTTAAGCGTCTTTATTCTGGGTACGTATGGGACAAAATTAAAGACTGCCAAAGCCAAAAGAAACTTTACCTGACTTTTGATGACGGCCCCATCCCCGAAGTCACACCTTGGGTGCTAGATACATTAAGACAATACCGTGCGCAAGCAACTTTTTTTTGCATTGGCGAAAACATCACAAAACATCCTCATATATTTCAGAAACTTATAGATAGCGAGCATAGTATAGGCAATCACACCTACAATCACTTAAAAGGCTGGGAGTACGGCAAAACTATTTATGTTGAAAATATGGTGAAAGCTGAAGCCGAAATTGAGATTCACACAAAAACGCAAAAGCTCTTTAGACCTCCTTACGGAAAAATCAGACGCAACCAGGCAAAAGCAATACAGAAAAGAGGTTATGAGATCATTATGTATGATGTTATTGCTTACGATTGGGAGCAAGGAATTAGTGGAGAGTCTTGCGCAGCTAATATCATTAAAAACGCTGAATCAGGAAGTATTATCGTTTTTCATGACAGTTTCAAAGCTGAAAAAAATATGAAATACGCATTGCCTAAAGTATTAGATCACTTTAGTAAGCTAGGCTACACCTTTGAAAAACTTTAGATGAATTTTCGAACAACGTTAATGAGTGCCTGAGCATTCTGCTCACCGCTTTGACGCCATTTCATCTCACCCTTCTTGTAGATTACCAAAGTGGGTAATCCTTTTATTCGAAGCGCTTCAGCCAAGTCAGGATTTTTATCAACATCAATCTTTATGACTTTTACCTGATCTCCTAATGCCGCCGCAACATCGCGCAATATTGGCTTCATAACGACAGATCGCTTATCAGATTCAGTATAAAAATCCAACAATACCGGAATGTCCTGATCTATGAGTGCTCCAAATTTTGACATAGCCCACGTTCTTTAGTTACCTAAATATAAGGTTTAAAGCGAAATAAAATCAAAAAGGATATTAAAATCTAGCGTTATTTAATATTCACATTTAAAGAAAAGACAGCAATAGTAGTGTCTGTACTACTATTCCCTGTAGCAGTAAGCAGCCTTTGCCCCCAAATTTCAATATAATCATTAGGCGCTAACTCCACAGTACCCGATATTGAATTGCTAACTATGTCTGAGGTCGTATTAACCCTCATAACAGTATTCGTCTCCGTTAAGGTTGTAATACCATTTTTACGTATAAAAAAAGCATAGAAACTACCCACATTATCACTTCCTCTTACCGAGAGTGCAGCGTTAACCTGAAATGTTCTGTTCTTTTTACCTAAATAGGTCAACCTGTTGTTTTGAGGAGAAGACATTCTAAATAAATTTACAGCACTAGTTGAATTAGTATTTAAATTGCCTTGTAGATTAAATGCTGCTTGATCTGTTACAGTCTGCACAAAACCCGTAGTTAAAGTTCCGTTGTAATACAGGTTACCCGTGGCAACATTATCAGACTCTACCGGAATACCAGGGCAATTAACCGTCCAATTATTAGTGAAATTATACCCAGTAAAACTACCTGTGGTATACCTATTAATGTAAGCATTGCTTGAGGTCCCCGAAAAAACCGTACTCAACAATACCCCGTTACTTACTGTAGGGTTTGCGCTAACATCAAAAGCAATAGCTGAACCAGCCACTGCGCTAAAGCCACTTACTTTCTGAACTAAACTAAAAGAACCGGTTAACTTTTCATAAGTACCTGAATTTGTACTCAACCAGGCTTGATTATTAAGCAATAAGTTACCAATATTTGAGTAAGTAATACCATTTGCATTATTCACAAACTGTACGATATTGCCGAAGAACAAACCGATACCAGAAACAGAACCCACACTGGTGGTCGTACCGGCGATTACAGTATTTTGCACTAATAAAGATTCAGAAGCTGCACCAGCTATCTCAAAAGCCTTAGAACCAGTAATTGTCACATTACGAACACTCCCCCCGGTTGCGCCTTTAAAAACAACTCCTCCAGAGAAACTTAAAACATCTTCAGTAGCATCTAGGCCAGAAACATAAGCTCCGTTCAAATCTATTGAAGCAGTTAATGCAATTACTCCGTTAATTTCATAGTACGTATTTTCATCTAATGTGATTGTAGCACCAGAAGGTGCAGGTAAATCAGCCTGACTTTTTACCAAAACATAATTATTGCGCTTCTCAGCACCTTTTAACTTCGACCAAGAACTTGTTTGATAAAAGTAAAAAGCAGATTCATCTGTATCATAAACTAGTAGCCCATTAGCAGGAGAGCTTATTGCTAAACGCTGGACAGTAGTCATACGCGGAGTCAATAAACCTTGAGTAGTAGATTTTACTTCAAAAAGGGAAGATGCATCAGGATTAGTTGTACCTATACCTAACTGAGCATTTAAAACCAAGCCTGTAAAAAGCAATATTATTAAGAGTCGTTTTTACAAAAGCATAACGACAGAATTAATCAGTTTTGATTCTGAAATTACGCATTTAAACATTAAATAAACACTCTTAAACGATGTTTAACGAAAAAATTACTTTATACAAGTAAGTAATAGCCTACTTTTATAAATTAACCTCAACGCTTACACTTCAACTTAATAACTGTTACTTCTGGCCAGATACCCACTCTTCCGGGATAGCCTAAATAGCCAAAACCTCGATTTACATTTAAAATACGATTATTTTCTTTGTAAATACCGGCCCAATTCTCATATCTGTATTGCACCGGACTCCATCTTATAAACCCGGGAATTTCGATACCAAATTGCATCCCGTGCGTGTGGCCGCTCAATGTTAATTGATAATTTTTAGGATCTTTTTTCAAACGCTCTGCCCAATAAGAAGGGTCGTGACTCATCAACACTTTAAAATCCTTCTCAGTCAAACCCTCTGAAGCCTTATCAATATCACCAGCTTGTTTAAAACCTGCACCCCAGTTTTCTACACCTACTAAGGCTACGCGCGAGTCACCTTTCTCCAACCAGACATGTTCATTCAACAAAAGTTTCCAACCCATTTTACGTTGTAAATCTTTTAGTTTCTCCAGGTTTTGAGCTTTAGCTTGTTGCGATTCCCAGTCTGCATAATCCCCATAATCGTGATTTCCCAAAACAGAATAAACACCATCTTTTGCCCTTAAGGTTGAAAATAGGTTAGTCCACCCCTGCATTTCTTTAGCAAAATTATTTACCAGATCTCCCGTAAATAAAATAACGTCGCTTTCTTGTTGGTTTATCAAATCAATCCCATAAGCTATTTTTTCCTCATCATCAAAACTCCCACTGTGTACATCGCTAATTTGAGTAATGGTATACCCATCAAAAGCTTCTGGTAAATCCTCAAATTCTAAATCATAAGAAAGCACGCGATACCGGTATTTTCCCTTATACATTCCATAGATTAAAGAAACAAAAGGAATTGCTGCAACACCAAGAGCTAAAGCACTAACAAACTTTCGCCTAGATGGAAAATGAAATGAAGATTGACTACTAAAAAGTCTCGAAAAAATTGCTATTAAAAATCGTATCACATCTTCACCAAACATAAATACGACTAAAATTAACTTAGGCACAAAGAACACCAGAAACCACCCAAAGACATACATCTCTTTAGTCGTGATTCCTTCAGAACGATTCATAGTAGAAAGTGTATAGATAAGTACTGCTAAAACGACAATAGAAATTATTATATAAGTAGAATTAAACAACAAGCCCTTTGAAAAGCTTTTAAGAGCCTGAAAAGCATAAACATCTACTAGAATATAAAAGACTATAAAGAACAACCAACGCATAATTCAATTTTAAGAATAGTAATATTAGCAAAGCATAGTGTAGAAAATTTAAATATTATCCTATTTTTTTGAGAATAAAAGCACATAGATTATTCACCCCTTTAGTAACTTCCGTTTTTTAATTAATACATACATGAAACGCCGTAATTTTATAACTAGAACCAGCCTAAACACTCTTGCTTTAGGATTAGGAATTAACAGTCTGGCTAATGCTAACTTCAAGCAAAACCAACTAAAATTGAAACCATCAGAAAAACTTGCGAGTGGCCCGGTTGCGATATGCACTTGGGAATTTACAAAAGCGAATGCGACTGCAGGCGCGTTACTCGACCAGGGGCTACCTGCTCTTGATGCTGTTATAAAAGGTGTTGCTGTTGAGGAAGAAAACATCAAGAATACCACTGTAGGCAAAGGTGGCTCACCAGACCGTGAAGGAAATGTCACGCTTGATGCCTGTGTGATGGACCATACTGGCAACTGCGGTTCTGTAATGGCAGTAGAAAGCATTACAAATGTTGCAGCTTTAGCTCGTAAAGTGATGGAAGATACACCGCATGTAATTCTTGTAGGCAAAGGAGCAGAAGAGTTTGCTGTCGAAAGCGGTTTTACAGCTGAAAATCTTTTAACTCCTGAAACAGAAAAACTTTGGAAAGAATGGCTAAAAACTTCTGATTATAAGCCTGTAATTAATATTGAAAACCATGACACCATTGGTATGTTGGGGCTTGATAAGGATGGTAATATCTCGGGAGCTTGCACAACTTCTGGTCTTGCCTATAAGATGAAAGGTCGCGTAGGTGATAGTCCCGTTATAGGAAGTGGTCTTTTTATTGACAATACTATTGGCGGAGCTGCAGCAACAGGAATGGGAGAAGAGGTTATCAAAACCGTGGGCAGTTTTCTCATTGTAGAATTAATGCGCAACGGCATGTCTCCACAAGAAGCTTGTGAAGAAGCTGTAAACCGTATAGTATCTACAAATCCTAACCATACAAATTTTCAAGTAGCTTATATCGCTATTAATAAACAAGGTGAGACGGGATGCTACTGCATTCATCCAGGCTTCAAAATGATGAAATACAGTAACGGAGAAAACAATCCAGTAGTCGCCGGTAGTCATCTAAAATAATGGAACTCTTTATTTTATTTTAAGGCTTTTTATATTTTACCCTTTTTATAAACGAAAAAAATAACTTAGTTTTGTTTTGTGCCATTTGGCAGAAAATATTTAAGGCTGTTGTAATTGACTTGTAATAATCAATTATGATTTGGGGTGAAAGCCAGCTCTTGTAGCTGGCTTTCTTTATTTTACAAACTGAAGTTTTAAGGGGTGTTGAGCGAGGGGTTGAAGTATTATTCTCTTAGTACACTTATTCAACGCGAAGCGAAACGTTTTACAACAATATCCTTGTAGCTGGCTTTCTTTATTTTACAAATTGAAGTTTTAAGGGGTGTTGAGCGAGGGGTTGAAGCATTATTCTCTTAGTACAATTATTCAAACGTGAAGCGAAACGTTTCACAACAACATCCTTGTAGCTGGCTTTCTTTATTTCATAAACTGAAGTTTTAAGAGGGGTTGAAGCATTATTCTCTTAGTACAATTGTTCAAACGCGAAGCGAAACGTTTTACAAAAAACCCTTAGCAACATGCTTTATTTATTAATATGACATCAGCAAATAAAAGGATTGTATCAAGAGTTGAATACTTTATTTTTTAGTAAAACAATACAATACGTTTCTTTAATTTGTTTTACTTAAGGTATAAGCAGTTATATTGATAATCAATAACCGCCTTTCCGATTTTAAGAATATCTGCTCCTATGATTCCACTAACTGGTTCGGCCTCGTGATTGATCAATGCTTGATTCACATGAGAAAGATCAAACAGAACAATTGAGATTTCTTTAGTAGACCAACTCTCTATTTCGATAAGATTATCTTGAGAAATTTGCGTCAACATGTCAATAGCTCCTGCTCCTGCAGCTTTAACTTCGCTATCTTCAGCAAAAAGTTTAAAACGCTCCAGATCTTCAAAACCTATGCACGTATTTGAAGCTCCCGTATCTAAAATAAATTCACCTTCAACGCCATTAATTCTAGCATTAAATTTTAAATGCCCAGTACCTACTGGCTTTAAAACTATTCGTTTATACTTTTTTTTAGTAAGATGCTGTCGTAAAGAAGTCATAATCTGTTTTACACTCCTCAAACTTAAGTCAAATTATATTGTACGATTTTAAATATTCTCTAAAGTTTCTTCTGCTGAGCAAATGCTAAATTTTAAATTTGCAACATTATGTATATAGACACTCACACGCATTTATATAGCGAATCATTTAAAGAAGATCGCGACGAAACAATAGATCGCGCTTTCAATCAATCTATTAACCAATTTGTTCTGCCTGCAATAGATTCTACCTACACAGAGTCTATGTGGAACCTGAAAGAAAAATACCCGGATTCTATGCACATCATGGCGGGCTTACACCCAACTCATGTAGATTCTGAAACTGTAAATAGCGAGCTTCAACATGTTAAAGAACAATTAGATTCTAAATCGCTATGCGCCATTGGTGAAATAGGAATTGATCTTTATTGGGACTCTTCAACTAAAGAAATACAAAAAGAAGCTTTTGCTCAACAGATAAGATGGGCTAAAGAATATGATTTGCCAATCGCAATACATTGTCGTGATGCATTTGCAGAAGTTTTTGAAGTACTCGAAGCTGAAAAAAATGAAAAATTACGCGGTATATTTCACTGCTTTACCGGCATATTAGAGGATGCTCATAAAGCTATCAGTTATAATTTAAAGTTAGGAATTGGTGGAGTTGTTACTTTTAAAAATGGAAAAATCGATAAGTTTTTGAAAGAAATCGACTTAAATCACATTGTTTTAGAAACAGATTCCCCTTACCTGGCCCCCGTACCGTACAGAGGCAAGCGTAATGAAAGTAGCTACCTCATTAATGTTGCCGAAAAACTAGCTGAAATTTACGATGTATCGATAGAAACTATTGAAGAAATCACCACTAAAAATGCTAAAAACATATTTAGACTTGATTGATCTTTAAAATATTTCGTTCTTTACGCTTCAACAAAATTAGAATCTGTGTCAAAATTTGACTCCATAAGACCCTATCACGATTCTGAAGTGCACGAAGCACTACAGACGTATTACAGGCACCCTATGTTTCAGGCGCTTTTACAATTTACCTTTCCAGATAAATCACATCGGGAAATTAAAGAAATCATTGACTCGTGTCACTCAATCTACGATTTTCAAAGCAAAGTAATTTACCGTTCTGTACATAAGGTTATGGAGAAAAGCACCAATGGTTTTTCTACTTCTGGTTTTGATGATTTACAAAAGGGAAAACCTTATTTTTATTTATCCAATCACCGGGATATCATCTTAGACACTTCTTTTATAAATGTTGCTCTTTATGATCATGACCTGGTTATGACCGCTTCGGCAATAGGTGACAATCTTGTGCAAAAACCTTTTTTATTAGCATTAGCACGATTAAACCGAAGTTTTATGGTTCAGCGAAGCTTGACTCCACGCGAGATGTTGATGAGCTCTAAAAACCTTTCAGAATATTTGCAATTTCTCCTCCACGAAAATCAATCAATTTGGATGGCGCAACGGGAAGGACGTACAAAAGATGGAAGCGACAAAACACAGCAAGGTGTTTTAAAAATGGCTGCAATGGCTCGCGGTGATAAACCAGTCTTAACTTACTTAAAAGAACTTAATATAAGACCTGTTGCAATATCCTATGAATTTGACCCTACCGATATTTTAAAAATGCCAGAGCTCATTGCAAAAAGTGAAGATATAGCATATGTAAAAAGCAACAATGAAGACTTCAACAGTATTTTACGTGGTGCTTTAGGAACAAAAAAACGCATTCATATTGCTGCAGGTAAATTAGAATCTTCAGTATTTGATGAGATCGACGCATCTGAACTATCTGATAATGATAAATTACAGGAATTAGCTAAACGAATAGATCACGAAATTTACCGCATCTATAAATTATGGCCTTCTAATTATGTTGCATACGACTTATATCATAAAACAGATCAATTTGCACACACGTATACTGAACGTGACAAACGAAGCTTTGAGCGCAGACTGGAACGTCGTGTAGATCCTGAAAGTGAAATTGCCAAAGAGAATTTTTTATTGATGTATGCAAATCCTGTAATTAACAAACTCAAAAGTCTTGAGCAAACAACCTAAAATCCTACTGATTTATACCGGCGGAACCATCGGTATGATTAAAGATTTTGAAACCGGGGCCCTAAAGGCTTTCGATTTTAAAGATTTGCTAGAAAAAATACCTGAGCTTCGCTTACTTGAATGTGAGATTGAAACGACAAGTTTTGATAATCCTATAGATAGCTCTAATATGAACCCAGATCTTTGGGTGGACTTATGCAACATCATAGAGTCTAATTATGATCGTTGTGATGGTTTTGTTATTTTACACGGTAGCGACACAATGAGCTACACCGCTTCTGCATTAAGCTTTATGTTAGAAAACCTATCTAAACCTGTTATTTTCACAGGTTCACAATTACCTATAGGTGATTTACGTACAGATGCTAAAGAAAATTTAATCACAGCAATACAAATAGCAGCCTTACGCAAACGCAATCGTCCCTATATAACTGAGGTTGGTTTATATTTTGAATACAAACTTTATCGCGGCAATCGCAGTTCTAAAATTAGCGCAGAACATTTTGAAGCTTTTAAATCGCCCAATTATCCGCCACTGGCAACCTCTGGCGTATACCTAACTATTGAAGATGAAAAACTGCTACCTTATAAACGAAAAAAACTAATTGTACACCGCGATCTAAAAACAAACATCATGGTGGTTCATTTATATCCTGGTATCAGCCAGAAGATGCTAACTTCTATATTAAATAATCACGAATTTAGCGGTGTTATTTTATTAACGTTTGGTTCAGGAAACAGCACAACATCCCCTTGGTTTATTGAATTATTAAAAAAAAATATACAAAAAGGAGTACCGGTTGTTAACATAACACAGTGTACCTGGGGCAGCGTTCAAATGGGTAATTATGAGACAAGTACAGGTCTCAAAAACCTGGGTGTGATCTCAGGAAAAGACCTAACAATTGAAGCAGCAATTACAAAAATGATGTATCTAAACAGTCAAAATTTGTCTCCGAAGGTCTTTAAGACTATATTTGAAACATCGCTAAGAGGTGAAATGAGTTAATGCGAAGAATCACATCAACCCAGCAAACCTTTTGGAAATCGATATTTTTTTTGTTAATTGGCAATCATTCTAAAGAATGTATTCGGCCTTAAAAAGAGAGGTGGCCGAGTGGTCGAAGGCGCACGCCTGGAAAGTGTGTATACGTCAAAAGCGTATCGAGGGTTCGAATCCCTTCCTCTCTGCTATTTTTTAATATTTGAATAATTAATTTTATATCTTTATCCCTTTACTAACTAAATTTTTAAGATCAAAAGCAATGAAAAGAGTATTTTCTATTCTAGTAATCACAGCTGTAATCGCGTTAGGCAATCTTACGGCTCAAGCAAATACTGCACCTTTAATGACTGCTAACACAGTTATTGCAGCAGCAGTTCAAGATGAAGCAGCAGACGAGGCAGTAGCCGACACTGATGATGAGTCTTTATCTTTCACTCAAGAGTTAAAAAAGCGTTTTATAGAAGGTGGTCCTGGATTTATGGGTATCGTTCTTTTATGTCTAATTTTAGGTCTTGCTATTGCAATTGAGCGTATTATTTACTTAAACCTTGCAACTACAAACTCAGCAAAATTAGCTCAAGATGTAGAAGATGCACTTAATAGTGGTGGTATAGAAGCTGCCAAAGAAGTATGTCGTAACACAAGAGGTCCAGTAGCATCTATTTACTATCAGGGGCTTGACCGTGTTGACGAAGGTGTTGACGCTGCAGAAAAAGCTGTTGTAGCTTACGGTGGTGTTCAGATGGGTCTTCTTGAGAAAAACGTTTCTTGGGTATCTCTGTTTATCGCTCTTGCACCGATGCTTGGTTTCATGGGTACGGTAATTGGTATGATTCAGGCGTTTGATAAAATTGAAGCTGCGGGTGACATGCAACCTTCTCTTGTCGCTGGTGGTATTAAAGTAGCACTTTTGACAACTGTATTTGGTCTTATCGTTGCGATTATACTTCAAATTTTCTATAACTACATTGTTGCTAAAATTGATAGCATTGTAAATGATATGGAAGATGCTTCTATCACTTTGATAGATATGCTTGTTCGTTACAAGAAGTAATAATCCCTCTTTAAATACATAGTATATTATGTTACATAAAATATTAAAAATTGTTGCACTCATTCTGTCTGTTCTTGGAGCCATCTGGCTTGTAAGAATCATCATGGCAGGTGATACAGCAATCACAGATTCAGCAGATTTACAAGACGGTCTTGTAACACCATTTATCTATATTGCTTATCTAACTATAGCTATAGCAATAGTTTTTGTACTGGTATTCGTTCTGAAAAATTTATTCAGCAGCGGCTCTTCCTTAAAAAGTACACTTATTGGATTGGGTGCGTTTCTAGCCGTTGTAGTAATTTCGTATGTTTTGGCTTCTGGAGAAGAAGTGCAATTGCGTGATGGAGATGTACTATCTGCAAGCGCTTCAAGATGGGTAGAAGCTGGTATATATGCTTTCTACATTCTTGCAATAGTTGCCATTGGTGCAATGGTATTCTCAGGCGTGAAGAAATTAGCTAAATAACTATAAAGAAGTAATTATGGCAAAAAGATCAGCACCAGAAGTTAATGCAGGTTCGATGGCAGACATTGCCTTCTTACTACTCATTTTCTTTCTGGTTACCACAACAATTGAGACAGATAGCGGTATCAGCCGTAAATTACCCCCGGAACAAGAGGAAAATCAACCTCCACCACCGGTTATTAAAGAACGTAATTTATTTACAGTTATCGTAAACAGTAACGATGAATTACTTGTAGAAGACAAGGTAATGGAGCTTAAGGATTTAAGAGCTGCAGCGGTAGCATTCTTAGACAATGGAGCTGAAGATTGCTCGTATTGTCAGGGAGCTAAAGATCCTAGCTCCTCAGTAAATCCTACAAAAGCTATTATTTCATTAGTAAATAATCGCGGTACTTCCTACAAACGTTATATTGCAGTACAAAATGAACTTGTTGCTGCTTATAATGAATTGAGAGACCGTGTAGCTACTAGTCAATATGGCGAGTCTTTTACAAGTTTAGAAGCTCGTTATAATGATCCTCGTACAACACAGGAGAACAAGGATAAGCTTAAGCCTAAGATTGAAGCAATACAGGAATTATATCCTGAAAAGCTTTCTGAAGCTGAGCCTAAGAAAAGTTAAGAACCTATAACATTAAAATTTATGTCTAAGTTTAATAAGAAAAAAAGTGGTGATTTGCCAGCTATTTCTACGGCATCACTTCCGGATATTGTTTTCATGTTACTGTTCTTCTTTATGGTTGCAACAACAATGCGTGAAACAACCTTGATGGTAAAAAATAATTTGCCTACAGCAAACCAAGTTGAAAAACTCGACAAAAAAGACCTTATTATGTATATCTACGCTGGGGAACCTGTAGATCGCTATCAAGGTACTTATGGGACTTCTGCAAAAATTCAATTAAATGATAAATTTGCAGATGTTGGAGAGATTCAAGATTTTATTTATCAAGAACGTGCTAGTAAGAGAGAGGAGTTAGTACCCTTTCTTACTACAGCTCTTAAAGTAGACGGAGATAGTAAAATGGGCCTTATTTCTGATATTAAGCAGGAATTGAGAAAAGCAAATGCACTTAAGATTAACTATGTTACCAAATCTGGTGATGCAGTTAAGATGAACTGATACTCTTTTGCAAGAGTTGATTCACATCTCTTAAAATTTATATTTAAAACGTTCTGTATCTTCAGGACGTTTTTTTTATTTCTTTAATATCTCAGAACACCAAAATACTTATGCGTTTAAAATCACCATTTAAGTTGATTATTTTTTTACTTATGAGCTTTTCAGTATTGGCTCAAGATAGCATTGTACAAGTTATTGATACCGCTGAAGTTTATAAGAAATACAGAGAAGATCAATTCTACCTTGGAGTTACATTCAACCTGCTTACTAATAAGCCTAAAGAAATGGAGCAGAATGGCTTTAGTGGTGGAATTCACTTTGGTTTCATACGCGATATGCCGATCAATAAACAAAGAAACCTTTCTATAGGCATGGGCGGAGGTCTTTCTATGAACACCTACAATCAAAATTTATTCGTTGGAGAGACAACTTCAGAAGAGAGTATTTTTGATATTATAGATTCTTCTACTGATTATGATAAAAATTGGCTTTCAACTTATATAGTAGAGGTACCCATACAATTACGCTGGCGCACTTCTACAGCTACTAATTATAAATTTTGGAGAATATATACAGGACTACAATTAGGATACGTCTACGCTTATAAATTTCACTTTGAAGAAACAGGTAATCAAGTTACACAAACTGATGTCCCTGAATTTAATAAATATCGAATGGGCCTGACATTCTCTTTTGGCTACGATACCTTCAACTTTTATTTTTATTATAATCTAAATCCATTTTTTAATGGTGATGCACAACTAAATGGCAGCCCTATTGAAATAAACAGCTTGAAGTTAGGGCTAATGTTTTACATCTTATAAAGATAAAACACCAAAAATTGTGGTAAGCCTCCCACTACTATCCCCACAAATAGCTCTAGCATCGTATGTGCTTTTAATTGAATTCTGGAAGCTGCTGTAAAACCGATTGCCAAAATCAGCAAACTTATTACAATCAAATAGTTTGCATTATACACTAGACTCAACCCCATTACAAATAACAACACTCCACCAATACCGGTCATATGCAAACTAGTCTTAAAACCAAATAAAGCAAGCAAAAAAGCAGTAGCAGATGTAATCAATATTCCTAAAAAAAAGATATAAAGTTCCGGGAATTCATATCCATTGATAATGATACGTATAATAAGTAATGTAATACCAATTTGTATTAACAAAGGCAACCTGCGTTCTTTGACTTGCTTCAACTCTATGGAAGAAACTAGTTTCACACTTTCCAATAAAAAGTAAAATAGAATGGGAACTACAACGGTTAGAATACTTATCGCAAATAATTTTGCATACATAAAGGACTGTGGAACAAACTTAGGAGTTACTGAAAAATAAATCCCAACACCTAACATCGGCATCAAAAGTGGATGCATTAAATAAGAAAAGAACCGGAGAAAGTATTTCATTAAATTTCTTTACGTAAACGTGCCACCGGCACATCTAATTGCTCTCGGTATTTCGCAACAGTACGACGAGCTATAGGATAACCTTTTTCTTTTAAAATTTTAGCCAATTTATCATCAGTGAGTGGCTTGCGCTTGTTCTCTTCCTGAATTGTGATTTCAAGGATTTTTTTGATCTCTCGCGTAGAAACCTCTTCCCCCTGATCATTCGTCATACTCTCACTAAAAAATTCTTTTATCAACTTGGTTCCATATGGGGTATCTACATATTTACTATTAGCAACCCGTGATACTGTAGACACATCCATCTCGATCTCATCCGCTATATCCTTCAGGATCATTGGACGCAAATTACGCTCATCACCGGTTAAAAAATATTCTTGTTGATAATTCATTATAGAACTCATCGTTACAAAAAGTGTTTGCTGGCGTTGCTTTATAGCTTCTATAAACCATTTTGCAGCATCTAGTTTTTGCTTAATAAATAATACAGCATCTTTCTGAGATTTACTCTTTTGCTTGGCGTCTTTATATCCCTTTAGCATATTGGTATATTCTCTAGAAACATGCATCTCAGGAGCATTCCGACCATTTAAAGTCAACTCAAGTTCACCATCATTTATTGTTATCGTAAAATCTGGAATAACATGCTCAACAACTTTTGTATTTCCGGCGTAAGAGCCGCCTGGTTTTGGATTGAGATGTTCTATTTCTTCAATAGCATCTCGAAGCTGATCTTCAGTAATGTCAAATTTTGAAAGTAATTTTTGATAATGTTTCTTGCTAAAATGATCAAAAGCATCAGTCAGGATATCCTGAGCTAGAGCCACAGATTCAGTTTCTTCTTTACGTTTTAGCTGAATTAATAAACATTCTTCAAGACTACGCGCTCCCACTCCTGCTGGATCTAGATTTTGAACGATTTGCAATATCTTCTCTAGACTATCTTCCGTAGTATAAATATTCTGGGTAAAAGCCAGATCGTCCATCAAGTCAATAAGACTTCTTCTTAAATAACCACTTTCATCTACACTTCCTATTAAAAACTCTGCAATCTCCATCTGCTCATCATCCAGACGATAGGTATGCAACTGCCCCATCAAATGTTGCGTAAATGAAGTTCCTGATGCATAAGGAACCTGTCGCTCTTCATCATCAGAACTGTAGTTATTAGCATTTAAGCGGTAACTGGGAATTTCATCATCAGATAGATAGTCATCGACATTGATATCTGTCTCAATTTTTTCTGAATCATATTCCTCATCCCCACTGTTGTCAAACTCCTCAAAATCATCTTTCACTTCATCCTTTCCACTGTCTAAAGCAGGATTCTCTTCGAGCTCCTGTTTTACGCGCTGTTCAAAAGCCTGCGTAGGCAATTGTATAAGCTTCATCAGCTGTATCTGCTGAGGCGAAAGCTTTTGTGAAAGTTTAAAATTAAGTTGTTGTTTTAACATATAAGTTGTTGAATCTGTTCTTACAAAAATAAAAAAATGCACCTAGTAACGCATCAGAATGTTTTGTTAAGAAGCGCTTCTAAAATTAGTGCATCAAACAGATTAACGATGCACTATGGAGTGAAGATATTGTTTTTAATGGCATATATAACAAGACCCGTTCTATTTTTTAAACCGAGCTTTTGAAAAACAGACTCCCGATAGCCTTCTATAGTTTTTGGACTTAAGAACATTTTTTCAGCGATCTGCTTATAGGTCATTTCAGTACAAGCGTGTTTAATAAACTCAATCTCCCGGTCCTTTAAAACTACTTCCTCTTCGTACAAATTCTCCGTTTGCTTGACGATACGCTCTACGGTATTGGTATAATAAAAACCATAATTAATAACCTCAAGAAGGGCTTGTTCTAAAATAGACTTACGGGTATCTTTCAACAAGTAACCTTTAGCTCCAGAGCGAATCATCTGCATCACAACACCCTCTTCTTCTTCTACAGAAAGTGCCAAAACTTTAATATCAGGATAGTATTTAGAAAGATACTTTGTAGTTTCGACTCCACCCATAACGGGCATTTTCACATCCATCAAAACAACATCAGGTTTATCGCTGTTCGCTGTTTCGAGGTAGTTAATAAACTCTTTTCCGTTGACCGAAATATTGACTACTTCAAAATTGATAAACTGGCGTACTAAACCACCTATGGCTTCTGACAAAAGGGTATGATCGTCTACAAGAGCTACTTTATACATAGTATTTATTCTAATGGATAAATTAATTTCAATTGAGTTCCGGCACCGGGAATCGAACTGATCTTAGCATCGGCACCTATTAACTCAGCACGTTTATCAATATTGCTCAGGCCGATACCTTTCTCAAAGAGATTTTCTGAATCAAACCCTACACCATCATCCAGCGCTGTGATTTCTAAGGCATCTGCTTTAAATTGAACTTTCACTTCTAACTTAGAAGCTCTTGAATGCTTCATGGTATTGGCCATAAATTCCTGAACAATGCGAAACAATACAATCTCTACTTTTGAATCGATTGTAACAGCATCACCCAGCAATTCATAATCTGCAGAGAGATATTTCAACCGATTGAAACGATTTACCTCCTGCTCTAAAGAGTAAATAAGTGATTGCCCATTGATAGCTTCTGGATTGATAGATTTTGAAAGCGCACGAAGCTCATTTAAGCCCGTTCCTATTGTTTCTGCAACTTCTATCATTTCTTCCCCTCCTTCTATATTTTGTGCTTTTATTTTAGCTAAGGTGAGCAACTGACCAATATTATCGTGCAATTCCCAACTAATATTCCGCAATGTTTCTTCACGGATCTCAATTTGGGTTTCTGCAATGGCACGCTCGTAGCGCTTTTCGGTCTCGATTTGCTCGCGTAGCAAACTGTTTTTACGTTTCATAAATACCGAAAACAATACAAATACAATTACCGCTAGTAGAAACAATACCAGCAGAACCACTAAGATAAGTAACAATTGCGTACCCTGGTCCATAGATTAAATCGCAGTTATCTCTGGTCTTTTTGCTCTATATAAACCATATGCAAAAATGAGATACATAATGCAGGAGACACCAAAACCAACATTACGTATTAATTGAAAGAAGGCAACACTTGGATCTGCAGTATCAGTCACTTTTAGCCAACCTACAAAAGTTACAATAGAAATTGGAAGTTTTACAACCAAAGAAATCAATAAACCAAGACCTAGGTAAACCATTAAATTATCAGCTATTTTTGAAATCTTTGAGGATTCTACAACTTCAATCAAACTAAAGAGTATGATTACTAACAGACAAAAATCTCCAATCATTTTTGGAACAAACATATACTTTTCGATAAAGTTTGATGTAAATCCAAAATATACAAGACTTATAGTCCAAACCAAAAAAAAGATAATTACACACAATCTAAACCCTTTCTTCCGAAGGAAATTAAAATATATTAGGTAATACATTAAAACGTATAAAACATCACGAATATTGAAAAAAATACTTGTATTCTTACCCACACCAATAACATAGTAAGCTCCTGATAAGATTTCATTCAAAAAATTATAACCTAAAAAAAAGATGAACCAAATTAAAGCGGTCTTCTTGTATTTTTCCCAAAAAATTATCCCTAGAATTAATGGAATTACTTCACAAATAAGTAATAGTATACTTATTGGATTACCTGTAAAAACAGCTAGCCTTTTTCCCCAATCTGATAAGAAAATTATTAATAACAGCACTTAATGTGATTTTTAAAAATCGTTTCCATCCTGATATGGAGGAGGTATCAACCAAACATCATCTCCCGATTGGGATTGAATTGTTTCTCCTTCTTCAATACCTAGCTCACCCTGCTTTGGATTAAGAATGACACCTACCATTTCTGCTCGTTTTTTTCCATCTAGACCAGTAACAATCGCATAACTCACAGTATCTTTTTTTCCATTGGAAAGTGTAAACTCTGCAGCGGGATTTAAAAACAAAGTAGCTCTTCCTTTCTTATTTTTTTGAGGAAAACTATTATTATACTTCCCAAAATAAAAACGCATTTCAGCAATCTCAACATCAGCAGCTTTCGCCTCTTGCTCGATGTAAGCCATATATTCTTTCAATCTCTTATAAGATACAGTTACTGCGCGCGTAGCTTTTTTATATCGAGCATCGCCTTCTACAATCGTGTCTCCTTCCTCAGTAATATTCTCAGCAAGCTCTATAAGAGAAACCCTACTGTTGCCATAGTTTTTATACAAGGTATCTGCTGCGGCGACGGGTATAATATTTCCGGGAGCACTTAAAACCGGAGTTTCAGTTTCTTCACAGTCGCATTTATGTTTTTCACAAGAAGAGAATAAAAAGGTAGCAGTTAGGGAAACTGCTAAGAGCATAATTTTTTTCATAATTTAGAAATTTGTTAGTTGGGTGTAAAATAAACATCTTTTCTCTAGCAGGGAAAACAACCTTTAAAAAAGGGGATTTTCCCCCTAAATAAACTACCTCGCAGCAAGTCCACAAAGCATTCATTGAAAACAAATTTTAAATTTCGAAGCAAGCCTCGGGGGGAATTAAACCCTTTGGCGGTTCCAATTAAAATTTCAGCTAAATCTTTTCATTAAAAAAGGCTGCTTAGAATCGCAATCTAAACAGCCTTTAAGTACTTTAAAATATATTTTTTAAAATTCTGCATTTTGAGGAAAACGTGGGTAAGGTATCACGTCTCTAATGTTTGTCATCCCGGTAGCAAATAAAACCAAACGCTCAAAACCAAGACCAAAACCACTATGTACACAGCTTCCAAAACGGCGGGTATCTAAATACCACCACAATTCTTCTTCAGGAATATCTAGCGCAGCCATTTTTTCTTGCAATACTTCAAGACGCTCCTCCCGTTGAGAGCCACCTACAATCTCTCCAATTCCCGGGAAGAGAATATCCATAGCGCGTACGGTTTTACCATCTTCATTTAAGCGCATATAGAACGCTTTAATGTTTGCAGGATAGTCAAATAAAATCACAGGGCACTTAAAGTGCTTTTCTACCAAGAAACGCTCATGTTCACTTTGCAGATCTGCACCCCATTCTTCTATAGGATATTTGAATTTCTTCTTCTTATTAGGCTTAGAATTTTTAAGAATCTCTATCGCCTCTGTATAACTAACGCGCTTAAAGTTGTTCTCTAAAACAAACTTCAGTTTCTCACGTAGCGGCATAAGCGCACGTTCTGCTTCAGGCTTACTTTTATCTTCTTGAATGAGTCTGTTTTCTAAAAACTCCAGATCATCCTGACCGTTATCCATCACAAATTGTATTACGTATTTGATGAAATCTTCAGCCAGATCCATATTCATATCCAGATCGCAGAAAGCAACTTCCGGTTCGATCATCCAGAACTCTGCTAGATGACGGCTGGTATTTGAATTTTCAGCTCTGAAGGTTGGCCCAAAAGTATAAATCTGGCCAAGTCCCATAGCATAAGTCTCCCCTTCTAACTGACCAGAAACCGTCAAGTTAGTTTCCTTTCCGAAGAAATCTTTTTTATAATCTATATTTCCGTCTTCATCCTTTGGCGGATTTTTCATGTCTAAAGCCGTCACTTTAAACATCTCTCCTGCTCCTTCTGCATCACTACCCGTAACAATAGGCGTATTCACATAATAAAATCCTTCTTTCTGAAAATACTGATGCACTGCAAAACTTAATTGGGAGCGCAAACGCATTACTGCTCCAAACGTGTTTGTGCGCACACGTAGATGTGCTTGCTCGCGTAATTTTTCTAAAGTATGACGCTTAGGCTGTAAAATGGTTTTCTTTACTTCTTCAGGATCAGCATCACCCAGAACTTTAACAGCTTTAACTTCTACTTCAACAGCCTGACCACCACCCTGACTTTCTACAAGATTACCGATTACTGCAATTGCAGCGCCAACTGTAATACGATTTAAAAGCTCTGGATCTGTATTTTCAAAATCAACTACACATTGTAAATTATTTATCGTAGAACCATCATTTAATGCAATAAAGCGATTGGCTCTAAACGATCTCACCCAACCTTTAACGGTAAGTTCGTGCCCTTTGGGCTCCTCTTTTAAAATGTGTACAATTGTTTTTCTCATAATCTATATAATCAAAACGCTTAAAGCGTGTATTGAAATTTCAGTTTCTAATTTCTGATAAAGGGCAAAGATAAATTTTTAGCAGTGTTCTTCACAAAGCTTAAAGCCCGAATAACACTTAATTAATTGTCTAATTTCTCAAGCTCATCATCATCGGCTTCATCCAGGATCTGAATGGCAGGCTTTTTAAAATCTTCTTTGTTAGCGATATTTTTTTCTAACGAAAGTAACAATGATGGCAACAATAATAAGTTAGAAAGCATCGCAAAAATAAGAGTTACCGAAACCAAGCCTCCAAGCGCAACGGTACCACCGAAGCTACTGATCATAAATACCGAAAACCCAAAGAACAACACGATCGAGGTATAAAACATACTCACACCGGCTTCTTTTACTGAAGCATAAACCGAACGCTTGATCTTCCAGCCACTACTGCGTAATTCCTGACGGTATTTTGCCAAGAAGTGAATCGTATCATCTACTGAAATACCAAAAGCTATACTAAACACCAAAATGGTTGAAGGTTTAATAGGTACACCTAAAAAGCCCATCAACCCTGCTGTGATTAATAACGGTAATAAATTAGGGATCAGAGAGACCAAGATCATTTTTACCGAACGGAACATAAAAGCCATAAAAACCGCAATCAATAAAATTGCCAGAGAAAGACTGATAATCAGGTTATTAATAAGATAGTTTGTTCCTTTCTGAAAGACTAGAGCTTTACCAGTAAGCGTCACATCAAATTTCTCTTTTGGGAAAAGAATATTTATTTTATTGTATAAATTATCCTCTACGATTTCCATACGATCTGTACCGATATCTTGCATAAATGTAGTCATACGAGCGTATTGCCCGGTAGAATCTACATAACTATCCAGCAAGCCGGCTTCGGTAGAAAAACTTTGCGCATACGG
The DNA here is from genome assembly GCF_004104055.1 of Leeuwenhoekiella aestuarii. Taxonomy (GTDB): domain Bacteria; phylum Bacteroidota; class Bacteroidia; order Flavobacteriales; family Flavobacteriaceae; genus Leeuwenhoekiella; species Leeuwenhoekiella aestuarii. The sequence goes on from NZ_QOVJ01000001.1 coordinate 297,267, forward strand.
CAAAATGAAGTTACGTTCATTAGAAGTAGGTAATTGATAATACTGCGGATCTCCATTATAAAACGCCTGCTTCCCATACTTTACCAAATTCACAATAGAAAGTGGTTTTGACAACTCTGGAGTTTCAGAAATAGTAGTAGCCAACTCATCCATGCGTTTAAGCGTTGGCAGCTTCATGACACCTTTTGGTCGCTTAGTATCTATTAAAACTTCCAGGGGCATAATACCGTCAAATTCGGTTTCAAAGAATTTTATATCCCGGTAGAAACCGGTATTCTTTGGCATATCTTCAATTAGACTACCAGAAACCTTGATTTTATAAATACCTATCATACTTACGATAAGCAACACCACTGTACTGATGTAAATCGTGATACGGCGATCGCGCACCATATGTTCAATCCATTTTACAAAACCTTCAATCCAGGTTTTACCTAAATGCTTCAAGTGACGCTCTTTTGGCGGCGACATGTAACTGTAAATGATCGGGATAATTAATAAGCTCAATAAAAAAATCGCCAGTATGTTTATAGAAGCGACAATACCAAATTCTTTAAGCAATGAACTTTGCGTCAAAATAAACGTTGCAAAACCAGATGCAGTGGTAATATTTGTCATCAATGTTGCGTTACCAACTTTGGTAATTACCCGTTGTAAAGCCTTAATTTTATTACCGTGATTTTTATATTCTTGTTGGTATTTATTAATCAAAAAGATACAGTTAGGAATCCCGATCACAATAATTAATGGCGGAATTAATGCAGTTAACACAGTAATCTCGTAACCCAACAATCCTAAAAAGCCGAATGCCCACATAACCCCAATCACCACCGTGATCATAGAGATAAACGTAGCTCTGTAAGAACGGAAAAAGAAAAAGAAAATTAATGAAGTTACGATAAGCGCACCACCAACAAACCAGCCTATTTCACTGATTATAGTCGCACTGTTTAAAGTACGTATATACGGCATACCACTGGTATGAACTTTTATACCGGTTTCTGCCTCAAAATTTTCTATTAATGGTATTAAGTCATCTACGATAAAATCTTTCCGAGCTGCGGTATTTACAATATCCTTTTTGAGATACACCGCGCTACGTACGGTTCCGGTTTCCTTGTTATAAATAAGACCTTCATAAAACGGCAAATCTGTAAACAACTTTTTCTTCAGTGCATCTGCCTGAATCTTTGTATTTACATTTCCGGAAATAAAAGGCTTGAGGTCAAAACGTTTTGGATCTTCTTCCTTTTCTAAGAGTTTGAGATCTTTTAAAGAAACTGAAAGCGCAACAGCATCATAACTATTGATGCTATCAGAAAGAGCGTTCCATTTGTTAAGAATTTCCGGAGTAAAAAATGTAGAATCTTTAATACCAAAAACCACCAGATTTCCTTCTTCACCAAACTGGTTTAAAAACTTGTTGTATTCCAGATTAACCTCGTGATCGTCAGGTAGTAAATTGGCTTCTGTATAGGTAAAACGCATATATTTCCACTGCGTACCCAGAAATACCGTAAAACCGGCAACCAGAAAAAGTATAAAGAGTCTGTTGCGTAAAATGAGGCGTGCTACACCGTTCCAAAATCCGTAACCCAATAGCTTGGTCATCGTCCTAATTTAAGAGGCGCAAAGGTACTCATTTGTATGCGAAAAGTCTTTGCCTAATATCAAAAACAAAATTGACACTTCAGCTTTACTCACTTTAGAAATTTTATTCTGAAAAAATAACCTTAACTGAAACCCTACAGTTGCAGATTAAAAGTGAATTTAAACGCAATATTATCTGCGAAACTAGGCAAATGATAAGCTCCGTAGCGATAGGTGAGACTCGTACCAAAACCAAATAAAATTTTATTGATCTCAAAACCACTCTCCATAAAACCTTTGTTCATTTTTCCAAAAGTCACATCCTGATGCCTGTCAATATTTGAAATATCACCAATGGCATAACGCGAAATGAACACCATTTCAGGTTTAAATTTTTCACCTAAATTAAACGGTCTTAAGTGATGTTTAACTTGAAGTGTAGCAAGCTTATCTGAAAAGAATTCACCAAAATACATAGTTTCAAAACTATTTACACCTGCCACCGAAAACCGCTGCATAATGGTTTCTTTAGTAGGAGCATTAGGATACGCGTGAAACAAATGTGTAATCGGCACATCGCCAAAAGCCATTTTACCTTCAATCAGGAACTCGGTAGTAGATTTATTGAGACGTTCTACCTGATAATAAAATTTTGCACCTACACGGGTAAAATCAAAATCCCCGTTAAACAGTCCTGAAATTCCTTTTGAAATCTGCGCGGTAATTTTTGGGTAGCCATCGTAAATCTCTACCGTTCCTTTTTCCGAACGCATAAATTTACTTGACGGACTCCATCGAACTCCAAAAGTCGCTTCGGTGATATCATATTCACTATACGACTCATCACCTAGCACAAACCGGTAAGCTTCCGTTTGTAAGACATTCGTTTTTGCAAATTGAAATTCTGAAAGAATTTTAGGAGTGATCTGGTATTCTTGATTCAGTCTAAAGGTTTTGTAATCAAAAAACTGAGTGATATTTACCAGACGCGGTTCAAAAAGCGAGTAGACGCGACGGTCTGTCAAATAATTAAAACTTCCGGTTTCTTGTAAATCATCACTATAACTCAGGCTCAACCAGGCTCCGTGAGACTCATTTAGCAAAATACCACCACCAAAACCATATTTTAAAACCTTGTCTTTAAAACCATACGCGGTATAACCTTCAATCCTAAAATCTTTTGAAAAATCAGCATTCGTAACACCACCAAGACCAAGGCGTAAACCTTCATAATTATTATATTTTAAGGGATACGTCAAATCAAAATCGAAGAAGTCTACAGTATAATAACCTATTCCAAAATTATTGATCACCGCTAATCGACGTTCAATATTTTCGGTTTTTACAATATTATTCAGATAATCAAAACTGTTAAGATCGCGTTCGGTAAGTGCTTGATTACGGTACCGCGTCCAGAAATCTTCAGACTTTTGATCGGCGCCTTCCCTAACTTCAATAGCAAGATTGGGATGCTCCAGTTTCTCTCCTTCGGAAAGGTTAAAGTTTGCATTATAGGAAGTCAACAACAAATAGCGCCCCTCTATAGCTTCTTTAACTGGATTATTTTGTATTGTTCCCACCGAAACTTTTCCTCTGAAAAGTGAAAGGCGCTTGGAAGTCTCCCCTTTTTCAATATAAAGCTTACTGGTTCTAGGCATATAAACTGCAACGTCCGGGAGATATTCATAGTGTTGCTCAATACGTGCAACCAGCTCATCATTTATAGCAATATGCACTTTTTGAATCGCTAAGCTCTGAGCATCTAAATAAAGTATACCTTCTAAACCGGGTATGGTTTTAGGACGCTTAGGGTAAAAAGCAACAGCATAGCCTTTTCGATCTAACACCGTTGTATCTCCAATAAACTCGTAATCATAATTTTTCAAACCACGTGAAGAAAGTGGCCCGGCATAACGATAATTGAAAATCACAAAATCTTCATCATAAAAAGACCGCGATTGTAAAGTGATGCCTAAAACCTCATAACGCGGCTCTTTAAAGCCGGCCATATTAAAACCTAACACTTCTTCTTTAAATCCGTGATACGTATTGAAATTATTCTTCGAGACTTTTTCTGTAAAAAAAGAATGTGCATTGTTTTCCCGCTCTAGCGAATCGGTGATGATTGTTTTCTCGTATGTAGTGTAGCTAAAATGATCTAGCGCCTTTTGCGGGTTATTCTGATCTGCACGATTGATGGCGAGTTGCATCAAGGAGTCTACATCGATGCTTTTTTGCTGCGCTATCGCAGTATTTTGCATCAAAAAAAGCAAAAACAAACAGAAAACAAATGGTTTAGTCATTAGTACAAAAGGACTTAAGTATCTAAAAATACTATAAAAAAAGCGACCCATGGGTCGCTCTTGGCATGAGTTTAACGTGAATTAAACGGTAAGTATTTCTTTTTCTTTAACTGCAAGAATATCATCTATTTTCTTGATGTGTGCATCAGTTAAATCTTGAATGTCTACTTCTGCATTCCGACATAAATCTTCCGCAAGACCGTCTTTTTCTAACTTCTTAATTTCGTTGTTTGCATTCTTACGATCGTTACGCACACCTACTTTTGCATCTTCTGCTTCTGCTTTAGCTTGCTTAACCAAATCCTTACGACGTTCTTCTGTAAGTGGCGGAACGTTAATGATAACGCTCTCTCCATTATTCATAGGATTAAAACCAAGATTAGCATTCATAATAGCCTTCTCGATCTCCTGAATCATCGCTTTTTCCCAAGGCTGAATAGAAATGGTTCTACCATCTGGAGTATTTACATTCGCTACTTGAGCTAATGGTGTTAAACTTCCGTAATAATCAACCATCACACTTCCTAGCATAGCAGGACTCGCTTTACCGGCACGTATGTTTGCAAATTGTTTTTTAAGATGGGTAAGTGCATTTTGCATTGCCTCTTCTGTCCCGTCTAATATAAATTGAATGTCTTCGTTCATAGCTGTATTAAATTCTAAGATTTCTGGAAATCAGTCAAAAATAGTAAATTCTCTTTGGGAAAGCTCAGTAGAAATTAAATTGAAACAATTTTTAATTTCCTAAAAAAGCCTCTGAGCCATTAAGTCCAATAATCGTTAATTTATAAATTTACCGTAGTACCAATATTTTCACCCTCAACAACCTTAAGTAAATTCCCCTGCTTGTTCATATCAAAAACAATAATAGGCAATTCATTCTCCTGGCTCAGTGTAAAAGCGGTTGTATCCATTACTTTCAAACCTTTCTGAAGCACATCTTCAAAACTGATGAAATCAAACTTTACCGCTTTGCTGTCTTTTTCTGGATCACTGGTATAAATACCATCAACACGAGTTCCTTTTAGAATAACATCTGCATGAATTTCTATAGCGCGCAATACCGCAGCAGAATCTGTAGTGAAATATGGATTACCAGTACCACCACCAAAAATCACCACACGTCCTTTTTCAAGGTGCCTGATTGCTCTTCTACGGATAAAGGGCTCTGCAACTTCGTTGATCTTGACAGCGCTCTGTAATCTGGTTTGAATTCCCGCCTCCTCTAATGCACTTTGTAATGCCAAACCGTTAATAACCGTTGCCAACATCCCCATATGATCACCCTGAACGCGATCCATACCACGGCTGGCTCCCGCAACACCTCTAAAAATGTTACCACCACCAATTACTATGGCAACTTCTACACCTTTATCTAAAACTTCTTTTATTTCTTCTGCATATTCTGCGAGCCTATCGGGATCAATACCATACTGGCGTTTACCCATTAATGCCTCTCCTGATAATTTAAGTAGAATACGTTTGTATTGCATGGTGTAGAAAAATTTTTGACAAATATAAGCTTAAATGGCATTTAAGGAAAAGAAAGAAATACAACAATAAAAAAGGCTGCCAATTGGCAGCCTTTTTTCTATTCTAAAAATAGAATTATAAGATTAAGCTAGGCTTACTCTTTTAAATCCTACAACTTCAAAATCACCTTTACTAGCAACATATTTTGCAACGTTGGTGCTTTCGTCCATAATAAATACTTGATCTAATAATGCTTTCTCATTATCAAGAGTGGTATTATCTGCAACAAAACGCTCTAGTTTACCAGGAACAATACGATCCCATATTTTTTCAGGCTTTCCTTCGGCTTTTAATTCTTCTTTGATAGCTGCTTCTGCCTTAGTCATAACTTCTGGAGTTAACTGAGACATAGAGATAAATTGAGGCACATTCTTTTGAGTTTTACCTAAACGACCTAACTCAATATTCTCTTTTTCTATAGCTGCAATACGTGCTTCAGTTTCTGAAGCTACGAATTCAGGGTCAAAATCTTTGTAAGACAATGTAGTCGCACCCATTGAAGCAACCTGCATAGAAACAGCTTTAGCAACTTCTTCTGAAGCATCTTCTGCTTTAGATAAACCAGTTAATGCACCAATTTTGTTACCGTGAACATAAGCGCCTACAAATGCAGCTTCTAATACTTCAAAACCACCTATTTCTAACTTCTCACCAATAACACCAGTTTGCTCGATCAATTTTTCTTCTACAGTCATCCCTTTAAAGTCTGCTGCTAAGAACGCTTCTTTAGCATCAAAGTTGATCGCGATATCACCAAGTTCATTTGCTAACTCTACGTAAGAATCGTTTTTAGCAACGAAATCGGTCTCACAGTTCAATGAAAACACAACACCTCTGGTGTTAGCATCATTAATTTTTGCAACTACAACTCCTTCGCTTGAATCGCGGTCTGCTCTTTTTTCAGCAACTTTTTGTCCTTTTTTACGAAGAACAGCGATTGCTTCATCAAAATCACCATCAGCTTCTACAAGTGCATTTTTACAATCCATCATACCAGCACCGGTAGCCTTTCTAAGTTTATTTACTTCTGCGGCTGTTATTTTTGCCATTTTAAATACGTTTTATGAGTTAAAAGAAAAGTCGTTTAGTTTAGTGCAAAATTGCAGTATACTAAACGACTTTAATAATTATCAAATTGTTAAATACTATTCTTCTTCGTCGTTAGCTACAGCTTTTTTAGCTTTTGCCTTTGCAGGCTTAGCAGCTTTGTCAGCTTTTTTAGCGTCTCCAGACTTTTCTTTCCCAGCTTTACGCTCAGAAAGACCTCCTACGATAGCATTAGCAACGTTAGAAATGATTTTCTCAATAGATTTAGAAGCATCATCATTAGATGGGATAGCATAATCAACCTGACGTGGATCAGAGTTGGTATCAACCATCGCAAAGATTGGAATGTTTAATTTTTGAGCTTCTTTAATCGCAATGTGTTCACGCTTAATATCAACTACAAACAAAGCTCCTGGTAGACGTGTCATATCTTCGATAGAACCTAAGTTCTTCTCTAATTTGTCACGCATACGGTTCATTTGTAATTGCTCTTTTTTAGACAAGCTATCAAAGCGACCGTCTTGTTTCATACGATCTACAGTTTGCATTTTCTTAACCGCCTTACGTATAGTTACAAAGTTAGTCAACATACCTCCAGGCCATCTTTCTGTGATGTAAGGCATTTTTGCACGACCTGCGTGATCTGCAACTATTTCTTTAGCTTGTTTTTTGGTAGCTACAAAAAGTATTTTTCTACCTGAAGCTGCAATTTTAGCTAGAGCTTCTGAAGCTTCGCTTAATTTAGCAGCAGTTTTGTATAGATTGATGATGTGAATACCATTACGCTCCATATAGATATATGGTGCCATGTTTGGATCCCATCTTCTGGTAAGGTGACCAAAGTGTACACCTGCATCCAGTAAATCCTTTACATTTTCTGTTTTTGCCATTTTTAAATTTAGTTTACGTTCCCGTTCTAGTAGCAATATGCAAGTGGTCTTCTAATGAATCGCCAAGCACATTTAGATGCTAAACTAATTTCCCAACGTATTGGGACAAGGACATTATTTTAAAATTAATTTCTTTTCGCTTTCAAAAATCTGATGCAATATAAATTGCAAAAGAATTGAAACACGATTGTTGTTAACGTTTTGAGAATTGGAATTTCTTACGCGCTTTCTTCTGACCGAATTTCTTACGCTCTACCATTCTTGGATCTCTAGTTAACAGACCTTCAGGCTTAAGAATAAGTCTGTTTTCTGCATCTAGCTCGCACATTGCTCTAGAAAGAGCAAGACGTACAGCCTCTGCCTGACCTGTGATACCTCCACCGTATACATTCACTTTAATGTCAAAGTTTTTGTCATTTTCAGTCATTACTAATGGCTGATTAACTTTGTACTGTAAAGTACCTGTAGTAAAGTAGTTGTTAAGCTCACGTTTGTTGATCGTGATGTTACCAGAACCAGGAGCTAAATAAACACGAGCAACAGCCGTTTTTCTACGACCAATTTTGTGAATTACTTCCATTTACTTAAGTTCGTTAATGTTAATTGCTTTAGGTTTTTGCGCTTCCTGCCCGTGATCTGCACCGGCATAAACCTTTAAATTGCGATAAATCGCACTACCTAATTTGTTTTTAGGTAACATTCCTTTTACTGCATTTTCTACGAGACGCGCAGGGTCTTTACCGTACAATTCTTTGGCAGTTAGGCTTCTTTGACCACCAGGATAGCCCGTATGACGGATGTAAGATTTAGAATCCCACTTCTTTCCTGTTAAGTTGATTTTAGAGGCATTGATAACAATCACATTGTCTCCGCAATCAACGTGTGGTGTGTAGTTAGGCTTGTACTTTCCGCGCAAGAATTTTGCAACGATAGTAGACATGCGACCCAACGTTTGTCCTTCAGCATCAATAACAACCCACTCCTTATTAACGGTGTTCTTGTTGGCAGATACTGTTTTGTAACTTAATGTGTCCACACTGTTTTATTTAATTATTAAACATTCCATTTCCTGCTCTCGACACTCACGCGTGAAAACAGGGGTGCAAATGTACAACTATATATTAATATAGCAAACGGTGATTTTCGAATTTTTTCTTGACATAAGTTTCAGGCAAATAAGAGCTTACCTAAATTAATATTTAAAAATAATTTAAGACCAATAGCTACAGATACAAATCAACTTATACACTTGTTTTAAAATTGCCACAGCCACTTAACTATTTTCAAACCAAAAAAGAAAGAACTCACGTAAGACAATTACCTTTTATCACAATTGATTTTATCATTTATTACATAATAAGAACAGCACAAATACCATACAACAAACACGATATCATCTTTTTACTTGTATAAATAATCCTTTTGTAACAACTATTAATTGTCGATAAATTGATTTAAACAACATTTTTTAGTTAAAAAAACAATTTTTATTCAGTTTTAAGATCAAAACACACAACCAATTAATACTTTTTAATAATAATTCAATCAAATTGATTATTTATCAATTCTGCACTATCATTTAATCTACATTTCGGCCTTATAACCAAAACATGTTTAAATGATAAAAAAATTATTATTTAGTTTTTTACTGTGCGCTATAGGCTTAAGCTCTTATGCTCAACAGAAAACCATCACCGGCACCGTTATTGGATCTGACGGTATACCCTTGCCAGGCGTGAATGTGGTAGTCAAAAATGCCGCTAACCGTGGAGCTCAAACTGATTTTGACGGGAAATTCTCAATTGCAGCGTCCCCGGAAGAAACTTTAGTGTTCTCATTCTTAGGTTTTGAATCGACTGAACGTGTGGTAGGACAAAGCTCTGTAATAAACATTACTTTAAACCCAAGCACCGAATCTCTTGACGAAGTGGTGGTCGTAGGGTATGGCGTTCAGCGAAAGTCAGATTTAACGGCATCTGTATCTCAGGTAAAAGGAGAGGCCATTGCAGACCTTGTTACTCCAAGTTTTGAATCGCAACTTGCAGGACGTGCAGCCGGTGTACAAATAACAACTCAAACAGGTATCATAGGTGACACTCCTCGTTTTAGAATACGAGGTATTGCTTCTATTGATTCTGGCACATACCCATTAGTTGTTGTGGATGGTATCCCCATTGCAACAGGAGGCCAAGGAGGTTATGCCTCTTCAAATGCTCTGGGTGACATAAACCCTGCAGATATCGAATCGATTGATATTTTAAAAGACGGTTCTGCTACTGCAATTTATGGATCGCGTGCTGCTAATGGCGTTGTATTAATTACTACCAAAAAAGGAAAAGTTGGTAAGATCAGCACCAATTATAATGTAACTGTTGGTTTCGCGAGACCAGTAAGTCAATTTGACCTACTAGGCGCAGCCGACTTTGTAACCATCAGTAATGAAAAAAGATCAAACCGAAACCAATCAGATTGGGCAGCCGGTACTGAAGTAAATACAAACTGGCAGGATTTAGTTCTTAATGATAATGCATTTCAACAAGATCACAACCTTTCCTTTTCTGGTGGGACTGAAAATTTAAAATATTACCTGTCTTTAGGATTCACAGAACAAGAAAGCGTTGCTAAGCCCAATGAATTTACACGATTCACATACCGTGCAAATGCCGAACAGAAAATCAAAGACTGGGTATCTATAGGCGCTAATGCAGGTATTACACAATCTGAATATTTTGGATTGAACGTGGGCACCAACTCTCTTTCCGGAAACGTTTTTAACGCTACCCGTCAACATCCTAACGTATCGCCTTATGACGCCAATGACCCTACTGGTTACAATTTGGATGATACTTTTCCGGATCGCATGGGACGCGGCACCAACTTGGAGACCGTAGGAGACAACATTCCTAACATTATTTTTGTAATAGAAAATAACAAATATGCCACAAAAATAAACCGATTGATCGGTAATACCTATCTTGACATTAAGCCAGTTTCTACCTTAAACTTCAGAACACAAATCAGTGTAGACAAGGCATTATCAAATGGCTATCTTTTCTGGAGCCCAATACACGGAGATGGTCGAGGTTCAAACGGGCGGGTTCAAAATAACAGTTTGGACGAAACTACTTGGAACTGGCAAAACGTTTTAAGCTATAATGAAACCTATGCGGATGCTCATAATATAAGCGTTACTCTTGTAAACGAATATCAAAAAACCAGAAGTCAAAGCTTCTTTGGTACCGGAACCGATTTAAGTAACGAATTCTTCGGCACCAACCTTATTACAGACTCTTACGGTGTTCAAGGTTCTGGCGGGGGTATTACCGAAAATGGTCTTATCTCCTATGCTGCTCGTCTTTCTTATAATTTTAAGGAACGCTACTATCTTCAAGGGACTATACGTCGTGACGGCCTCTCAAGACTAAGCTCAGATACCCGCTATGGTAATTTCCCGGGAGCTTCGGTTGGCTGGAGAATAAGCGAAGAACCTTTTATGGAAGGTATTAAACATGTGATCTCTGAATTAAAATTAAGAGGTTCTTATGGAAAAGTAGGCAACACAGATATTGGAAATTATCCTTATCTAGGTCTTTACGCTCCAGCGCCCTATGCAGCAAATAATGGAATTGGTTATTCACAGTTTGGAAACAACACCTTACAATGGGAAACTAGCGCTAAATATGATGCCGGTTTTGACCTATCACTGTTGAGAAACAAAATAAACTTTAGTTTTGATTACTTTCTTAACGATATTGATGGCCTAATACTTGACGTGGAAACACCTCAATCTTTTGGTGTTCCTAACAACAGCTATAGAGCTAACATTGGTCAGATTGAAAACAGTGGTTTAGAGTTTACCGTAGATGCGCGTATTATTGATTCAGATTTCACATGGAATGTAGGCGCTAACATCTCATTTATTGAGAATGAGATCATAAGTCTTGTTAATGGCGCAGATCGTATCTCCAGTACTAATAACACGATAAACCGCGAAGGTGAGTCCATAAATTCAATTTACGGATACCGTTATTATGGTGTCAACCCTTCAAACGGGAATCCTGTTTACTATAAAGCAGACGGAAGTCTTGTACAGGGGAATCTGCCCGGAGCCAGTTATTCAGTTTTTGACCCGGCAAATCCGGCAGATGTATCAACTGCAGCAGCATTAAGCGCCACTGATGACCGCTCCATTATAGGAAGATCACAGCCTAAGTATTTTGGAGGATTTAATTCTAATATGACGTTCAAGAATTTTGATTTAGGTTTCCTATTCCGTTTTAGCGGCGGAAATCAGATTTTTAATGCAACCCGCAGAGATTTATTAAATCAAAACTTTACGAACAACAGCACAGAGATTTTAGGAAGATGGCAAAGTGTGGAAAATCCAGGTGATGGATGGACCCCAAGATTATACGCTTCTACAAATACCACAACAAACCTAACTTCTACACCTACCACTCGTTTTGTGGAAGACGCAGATTTCATTAAGCTTGACAATATTACCTTAGGATACTCCCTACCTATGTCTGAAGCAGAAAAACTTGGTTTAACCAAGCTACGCATTTTCTTACAAGGTCAAAACCTTTGGACGATCACAGATTATAGCGGAGTAGATCCTGAGATGGAAACCGCAGGGGTAGATTTAAATTTAACGCCCAGATCTAGTGTGTTCTCATTCGGTATTAACTTAGGATTTTAATTAGAAACAAATGAAATTAAATATCAAAACAAATTTTAGAAGTAAAGCAGCATTTGTTTTACTATCAGTATCAAGCTTCAGTTTCACATTAAACTCTTGTAATGAGGGTAATGTATTGGATCTAGAACCTTACAACTCTATTTCAGAAAATGCAGCATTTTCTACAGCAGATCTAGTAAAGCTATCTGTAACTGGTCTTTATAATGCAGCAGAGATTGGCGTATACACAGGGGCTGGGAGAGGATATCCATTTGGAGCAGCATTTGTACAACAAGGGGATAATCGTGGTGAAGACGTAGTAAATGTTGCTACTTTTTACCAACTTACGTATACAGCAACATACGACCCTACAACTGCCAATAACGTATACTATTGGAGCGACACATATCGTCTCATTAATCGCGCTAACATTGTTATTGAAGGCGTACAGGCAGCTTTAGATAATGGTATTATAACCAGTGAAGTTGCCACAGATTATATAGCTCAAGCTAAATTCTTTAGAGCCGCAGCGCATTTAGAACTATTATTCCATTTTGCAAGACCCTATAATGATACTCCTGATGCAAGCCACCTTGGAGTGCCTTATAGAGATTTTGCTATTCAAACCGCAGAATCTTTGGATTTAGCACAAGCACAAGGTCGAAATACCGTTGCTGAGTGTTATCAAAGAATAATTCAGGATTTTGATGATGCTGAAGATGATTTACTAAGCAAATCAGACCGGGCAAGTGAAGAGGGCTCTACACGAGGAGGTATTGTTCGTGCTACAAAAGAAGCTGCAATAGCCTTTAAAACAAGAGCTTATTTACATATGAGAAACTGGCAGATGGTAATTACAGAAGGAATGAAACTGAATACAGTTTATACGCTACCTGCCGATCCCAATACTACGTTCTCTTCCGGTTATGACAACACAGAATCTGTATTCTCGATGGAACATTCTGAAAACAACAATCCAGGCGTGAATGCTGCTTTAGCCTCTCAATACAACAGAAGAGGTCTGGTAGTAGTTAGCCCTATTATCTGGAGAAACCCAGCTTGGCTTACAGATGACGAGCGCAGAACCGAAGGCGGTTTAATAAACACAACTTCAGGAGTGATTTACACAAACAAGTATAAAGATGCTACAAATTATACTGATCCTGCTCCCGTTATTCGTTATGCTGAAGTTCTTTTGAATATGGCTGAGGCTTATGCAAGATTGAGTCCTGCAAATACGAGTGCAGCTCTCAGTTCACTTAATGCTGTTAGAAATCGTTCACTTGCAAATCCTGCAACTCAGGCATATGTCGCCGCAGATTTCACCACACCTGCCTCTTTGGTTAACGCTATTATAACAGAACGTAGAATCGAATTTGTAATGGAAGGAAGACGCTGGCCAGACATCCACCGTTTACAAAACGATAACCTGGCTCCTGTAAATGGCATTCCTGCAAAAGTTGCCAACGGAACTCCTGCAGAAGCGCTTTACACTTTAGGAACCGCATATGACGGTCCTTTGGGAGTTGACGCCGTGCCTTACAACGATTTTAGATTTTTATGGCCTATCCCTCAACAAGAAACAAATAACAACCCTACCCTTGCTGCGCAACAGAATCCTGGATGGTAGAAATCCCGATTTTGATTTTATAGATTTTTTAAACTAGCCAAAAAACCCGTTTAGCAAATGCTAAACGGGCTTTTACTTTAGTGAAGTTTTTAATTAATGTGCTTCTAACCAGTTTTCTCCTATACCCAATTCTACATCTAACGGCACGTCCATTTTAAAGGCTTGTTCCATTTCAGATTTGATCATTTTTTTGACGGCTTCCAGTTCAGGTTTGTAGACATCAAAGACCAATTCATCATGCACCTGAAGCAACATTTTAGTTTTTAGTTTTTCAGCCTTCAGTTTTTTGTGAATGTTGATCATCGCGATCTTGATGATATCTGCAGCACTACCCTGTATGGGGGCGTTTACCGCATTCCGCTCTGCGGCACCCCGCACCACAGCATTGCCACTGTTGATGTCTTTTAAATACCGGCGACGCCCTAAAACGGTAGAAACATACCCGTTATCGCGGGCAAAATCTACCTGCTCACTCATGTAGTTACGCAGTTTTGGGTAAGTTTTATAATAGGTATCGATCAGGTCTTTTGACTCGCTTCGGGACAAATCGGTTTGATTGCTGAGGCCAAAAGCCGAAACCCCGTAAATAATTCCAAAATTCACAGTCTTCGCATTACTACGCTGCTCACGAGTTACTTCATCAAGCGGCACATTAAAGACTTTCGCCGCTGTAGACGCGTGAATATCCTCACCATCCTTAAAGGCCTGCATCATCGTTTCTTCCTGGCTCAACGCCGCTATAATACGCAGTTCAATCTGCGAATAATCGGCAGCTAGCAATATGTAATCTTCATTACGCGGAACAAATGCTTTACGCACCTGACGCCCGCGCTCGGTACGAATGGGTATATTCTGCAAATTGGGGTTGTTTGAACTCAAACGCCCGGTGGCAGCAACTGTTTGCATATAATCGGTATGCACGCGACCTGTATTCGGATCAACCTGAGTAGGTAAAGCGTCTACATAAGTACTTTTCAGTTTTGAAAGTCCGCGATAGTCCAGCACGTGCTGAATGATCTCGTGATCGGGAGCCAGATAGGACAACACATCTTCTGCGGTTGAATACTGCCCGGTACGCGTTTTCTTGGGTTTATCTACCAGTTTTAATTTATCAAACAGGATTTCTCCCAACTGTTTCGGCGAACCGATATTAAATTCTTCCCCTGCTTCTTCATAAATTTTTTTCTCTAACGAAAGGATGTCATTATTTAGTTCTTCCGCCAGGCTATTGAGAAATTCTTCATCCAGATTAATTCCTTCAAGTTCCATATCGGCTAAAACCTGCACTAGAGGAATTTCAATCTCATCAAACAATTTTTGCGTATTGGCTTCCCCCATTTCTTTTTCAAAATGCTCTTTAAGTTGAAGGGTCACATCTGCATCTTCAACAGCATATTCGGTTTGCTCTTCAAGCGGCACATCTGCCATTGATTTTTGGTTCTTCCCTTTTTTACCGATGAGTTCTTCAATGGAAACCGGTGTGTAATTGAGATAGGTTTCGGCCAGTACATCCATATTGTGACGCATATCGGGATTGATCAGGTAATGCGCAATCATCGTATCAAAGAGTTTGCCCTTTACCTCAATACCGTACTTAGCCAGAACTTTGATGTCGTACTTTAAGTTCTGCCCTATTTTCTCAATTTCTTCGCTCTCAAAAAATGGACGTAACTCTTCAATCAGTTTTTGCGCTTCTTCTTTTTCCGTTGGAAACGGAATGTAAAAACCTTTAGTCTTCTCCCAGCTGAATGCGATCCCAACCAGGTCAGCTTTCAACGGATCCAGATCAGTCGTTTCTGTATCAAAACACACTGAAGTTTGCTTCATCAGGTTTTTAAGGAAAAGCTTCGTAGCCATTCCCGGCGCGACACTTTGGTAAAAATGCTCGGTGTCTTTGATGGTTTTGCGGGCATTGCGCTCTTCAATTTCCATCCCGTCACTGCCATCTGCAAAAAGATTGTACTGCCCTGCTCCTGCTGCCGCGGCTTTTTCTGATGAATTCACCAATTTTTTTGCGGTTTCGGTATTGCTCACAGCAGCACCGGTATCACTATCGGCTTCGCCGGAAAATATCTTGATAAACTGATCTTTTAATCTTCTAAATTCGAGCTCATCAAATAGCTCCTGTACCTTATCGGCGTCCGGCTGAGACAATTCGTAAGACTCTGCATGAAATTCCACATCACAATCAATCATAATCGTTGCCAGCTTTCGCGAAAGCCTGCCCAGTTCGGCATTCTCGATTACCTTTTCCTTCATCTTACCCTTAAGATCATCCGTATTAGCCAGCAAGCCTTCAAGACCGCCATATTGTTTGATAAACTTCTTGGCTGTTTTATCACCCACTCCCGGAAGCCCCGGAATATTATCTGAGGCATCCCCCATCATCCCCAGGTAGTCAATCACCTGCTCCGGGTGTTCCACCTCAAAACGTTTTTGCACTTCAGGAATTCCCCAGATCTCGATACCGTTACCCATTCGGGCCGGTTTGTACATAAAAATGTTTTCAGAAACCAGCTGGGCATAATCTTTATCCGGAGTCACCATAAAAACCTGAAATCCTTCTTTCTCGGCTTGTTTTGCCAATGTTCCAATCAAATCATCAGCTTCTACTCCTTCAATCTCAATACACGGTACGTGCATTGCTTTTAAAATTTGCTGAATAATAGGCACAGCTATACGGATTGCCTCTGGGGTTTCATCACGGTTGGCTTTATACTCCTCGTATAGTTCCACACGTTCTGAGCTTCCGCCCTTATCAAAAGCCACGGCAAGATGATCGGGTTTTTCACGTTTGATCACATCAAAAAGCGAATTCACAAAGCCCATTACCGCAGAGGTGTCCTGACCTTTTGAATTTACTCTCGGATTTTTAATTAGGGCATAATATCCGCGAAAAATTAAAGCATAAGCGTCTAAAAGAAATAAGCGTTTTTGAGTCGACATATCGGGAATGTGTTTGATTCTGGAATTGAATTCCAAAAATAGGAATTAGTCTTTTGATACGTGATTTTATATCTTAAGCATTTTAAAAATTAAGTTAAAACGGAATGACAAAACCTGAAAACTATACGCAATTTGAAGATTCACTTCGTGCTGATAAACCAAGGGAAAACTGGCCGGAAACCCTAAAGTCACTTTGGTTTATAGCCAAAGGAGATTGGGAAGCTTCACACAACATCGCTCAGGACATCAACAGCCCTATGGGAAGTCTTATACACGCACACCTGCACCGCATAGAAGGCGACGACTGGAATGCGAAATACTGGTATCGCCAGGCGGGCAGAACGTTTCCCAATGTTTCTTTAGATACAGAACTCAAGCAGCTTGTAGAAAAAGTTTTAATTGAGAAAAAATAAAAAAACCTCACAGCTTTTAAAAGCTGTGAGGTTTTTTTATTTCAGAGTATTTCGCAGATGCAAAATTTCTACATTTCTAAAGCTTTAAGCACATTGTTATCCATCAATAATTCTTCAGGATTTTCTAATGCTTCTTTAACAGCAACCAGAAATCCAACCGATTCTTTTCCGTCAATAATACGGTGATCGTAAGAAAGTGCTACATACATAATAGGTGCAATTGCAATACCACCATCACGTACAATAGGGCGTTCTACAATGTTGTGCATTCCTAAAATAGCAGATTGAGGAGGGTTGATAATAGGCGTTGAAAGCATACTTCCAAATACACCTCCGTTTGTAATCGTAAACGTACCACCGGTCATCTCATCAACTGTAATCTGACCATCACGGGCTCTTAAAGCCAAACGCTTAACTTCAGACTCCACACCACGAAAACTTAGATTTTCAGCATTTCTGATAACAGGAACCATCAATCCTTTTGGACCAGAAACTGCTATAGAAATATCTTTATAGTCATACGTCAACATTTCTTTACCGTCAATCATCGAGTTCACTGCAGGATACATTTCTAATGCACGCACACAAGCCAATGTAAAAAACGACATAAACCCAAGACCTACACCATGTTTCGCTTTAAAGTCTTCTTTGTATTTATTACGCAGTTCAAAAATAGCAGACATATCCACTTCGTTAAAAGTAGTAAGCATTGCAGTCTCATTCTTTACCGAAACCAGGCGCTCTGCAACTTTGCGACGTAACATAGACATTTTAGAACGACTCTCACCACGGCTTCCGGTTCCCGGAGTACCCATAGAAGGTTTTGCATTTACGGCATCGTCTTTTGTAATACGACCGTCACGACCAGTACCTTTTACATCTTTTGCATCAATACCTTTTTCATCTAAAGTCTTTTTAGCTGCCGGAGAAGGTGTTCCTGTTGCGTATGATTTTTTATCCTGAGACTGACTAGGTGTACTAGACTTAGAAGGCTCTTCCTTCTTAGCATCACCCTTCTCATTAGTATCTTCCTTTTTGGCGTCTTTTTGAGCCAATTCTTTTTCGGCATCTCCCCCACTTCCTTCATCTCCAGAAGCTTTCTTATCACCACCACCTGGTTTAGGCGCATCGGTATCAATAAGGCAAACCACCTCACCTACAGCAACAGCATCGCCCTCTTCGGCTTTTAATGTGATGATCCCACTCGCTTCAGCAGGCAATTCTAAGGTTGCTTTATCGCTATCAACTTCAGCAATTGCCTGATCTTTTTCTACATAATCTCCATCTTCAACAAGCCATTGTGCGATTTCAACTTCGGTGATCGATTCTCCCGGTGATGGGACTTTCATTTCTAAAGCCATAATTCTCTTGTATTAACTTTTATTCTATCGCTTTCGCGAAATTTTCTTTTATTGGTTATTTGAATTTTTATCAAACACGTCATCAATTACGCGCTGATGTCTTCTCTTAAAACGTACAGAACTTCCTGCGGCAGGTGCCCCGTAAAACTTACGGCTGCAAATTCTGAATTTTTGCGCTTCAGGTAAATGCATCAATAAGTGACCATAAGCTCCCATATTACGTGGCTCTTCTTGAGCCCACACAACATCGTCTGCATTTTTATATTTTTCTATAGCCGCTCTAATTTCATTTTTAGGAAGTGGAAACAACTGTTCTACTCTAACTAAAGCAACATCATCACGACCTAACTCTTCGCGTTGTGCCAGCAGATCATAATAGAATTTACCGGTTACAAATACGAGTGTTTTTACGTTATCTACTTTTACTTCTGAATCATCTATAGTCATCTGGAAACTTCCGTTAGCCAACTCTTCTTTTGTAGAGATAACTTTAGGGTGTCTCAACAAACTTTTTGGAGTAAAAACAATAAGCGGCTTTCTAAAGTTAGTCTTTAATTGACGACGTAGTAAGTGGTAGAAGTTTGCGGGTGTAGTACAATCTGCAACGTACATATTATCTACTGCACACAGCTGTAAGTAACGCTCCATACGTGCCGAAGAGTGTTCTGCTCCCTGACCTTCATAACCATGAGGCAATAACATGACCAGACCGTTTTGAAGTTTCCATTTATCTTCTGCAGCAGAAATGTATTGATCTAACATAATCTGTGCTCCGTTGCTGAAATCACCAAACTGCGCCTCCCAGATAGGTAGCGTTTTTGGACTCGCCATGGCATACCCATAATCAAAACCTACAACGCCATACTCAGAAAGTAGCGAGTTGAAAATATACATATGCCCTTGCTCTCCTTCGAGATTATTAAGCAATACGATTTCTTCTTCGCTATCTTCTACTTTAGTTACCGCGTGACGGTGTGAGAACGTACCACGCTCTACATCCTGCCCGGTCATACGCACATCAAAACCTTCTTTGAGTAACGAACCGTAAGCCAGTAATTCTGCAAGACCCCAGTCTATTTTATTATCATCAAAGTACATCGCGCGACGTCCTTCAATAATCTTATTTATTTTACGCAAGAACTTTTTATCTTCCGGAAGCTTTGTGATTGACTTCGCAACTTCTGTAAGACCCTCAAGATCAAAAGTGGTATCTACGGGCTTCATCATTTCATCTTCAGTGGCAGGCTCAAAACCTTCCCACTCGTCCTGCATAATAGCCGTTATACGTGTAGTATCTTCTTCACGAGATTTTTCTAACTTCTCTTCGAGTTTGTCTTTATATTCCTCTTCCAGCTGCTTAACATAATTGTCATCAATCACGCCTTCAGACTTTAAACGATTTGCATATAGATCTCGAGCATTATCGTGCTTAGCAATTGCTTTGTATAATTTAGGCTGTGTAAAACGCGGCTCATCACCTTCGTTATGTCCGTATTTACGATATCCCAAAAGGTCAATAAATACATCACGGCCAAATGTCATTCTGAAATCTAGTGCAAAAAGCGCTGCGTGCACTACTGCTTCTGCATCGTCTGCATTCACATGAAGCACTGGCGACAAGGTGGTTTTAGCAACATCTGTACAATAGGTTGAAGAACGCGCATCCAGATAATTTGTGGTGAAGCCTATCTGGTTATTGATCACAATATGAATAGTACCTTTTGTAGTGTACCCATCTAATTGTGCCATTTGTATCACTTCATAAACAATTCCCTGCCCTGCAATTGCAGCATCACCGTGCACAACAATAGGTAGAACCTCTTGCGGATTGTCAAAGTGATGACGGTCTTGTTTTGCTCTAGAAATACCCTCAACTACAGCACCCACAGTCTCTAAGTGAGACGGGTTTGGCGCAATATTGATGTTGATCTCTTTTCCGCTATCAGTAAGGCGACTTGAAGTCCAACCTAAGTGATATTTTACATCTCCGTCAAAAACTTCCTGATCGTAATCTTTACCATCAAACTCACTAAAGATGTCTTTAGCATTTTTCCCGAAGATATTTGTTAAGGTATTTAAACGACCCCGGTGAGCCATACCCATCACAAACTCTTTTACACCAAGATCTGCGGCAGCTTCAATAATCGCATCTACAGCCGGAATAAAACTCTCACCTCCTTCTAAAGAGAAACGCTTTTGACCTACATATTTTGTATGCAAAAAGGTTTCAAAAGAAACAGCTTCATTTAATTTTTTTAGAATCTTCTTCTTAGTCTCTGCAGAAAAATCAGGATGATTATCATTGATATTGAGTTTATCCTGAATCCACTGAATCTCTTCAGGTTTTCTAATAAACATATATTCTACACCAATAGATTCACAATAAATCTTCTCAAGATGTATAATAATTTCTCGAAGCGTAGTAGTCCCAATACCCAATATTTCACCAGCAGTAAAAGTGGTATCTAAGTCATTCTGACTCAATCCAAAATTTGCCAACTCTAATGAAGGAGTATATTGTCTACGATCACGCACGGGATTTGTTTTAGTAAACAAATGCCCACGAGTTCGATAACCGTCAATTAGTTTTACAACCTGAAATTCTTTTTGAAGGTTTTCAGGAACACCCGAACTGGTAGGTTGAGGAGCAACATCTGGTGCTAAACCACTTTCTTCTATTCCAAAGTCAAATCCCTGAAAAAAAGCTCTCCAACTGGGTTCTACACTATCAGGATGCTGTAAATATTTATCGTATAGTTCTGCGAAGTATGCAGTATTTGCTGCATTTAGAAATGAAAATCTATCCATTTTATAAGTTAAATCTGTCGATTTTTTAAGCAATAATTTGTCAAAAATACAATATTTACCCTCCACAAGACGTGTCCTTATCTATTTTTATGCCTATCATTAACATTTTAAAATCAGGATTTAACATCTATATAACAGATATGCAAATTCTACAAAGACTACTTTATGAAATCGATTGCTACGTTAATAATTACGATACTTTTTATAACGCTATTTTCAAATGAATCAACAGCTCAGTTTGCGCGATCTAATTTTTGGGATCGGGTAGCTATTGGAGGTGGTCTTGGTTTAAATTTTGGTCAGGATTATTTTGCCGCTAATATTTCTCCAAGTGCAGTCTATAATTTCAATCCATATTTCGCTGCAGGACCAGGCTTGAGCTATTCGTATATAAAAAATGGAAGCTACAAATCGTCAATTGTAGGAGGTAGCATTATCGCATTAGCAAATCCGTTGCCAATATTGCAGCTTTCTGCAGAGTTTGAAGAACTGTATGTGAGTCAAAAAGCAAATCTTGATGGCGGCACTTTTAAAGATGATTTCTGGAATTCTGCTCTTTTCCTGGGAGCTGGTTATCGTTCTGGACCTGTTACAATAGGCGCTCGCTACAATGTTTTATTTAAAGATGATAACCTCATCTACACCAGCGCCATACAACCGTTTATTCGTTTCTATTTTTAAAAAAACCTTCATAAACTCTCGTTCTAAGATCAATTCTGAAACAGCAAGGGCAAATTCATGAACTTCTTGCTGCGGTAACTTTTTGATTTTTGATTCGGAAACGTCAATGGTATAAAGCAAATTGAGGTACACTTCAAAATCTGAGACTATTGTAGCATACAGACTTGCAGTTAAATTACGCACTAAAGCTTCAGCAGATACATCTTCACCAAACTGGTCAGCAATTCCGGCACGCAAAAAATCTTTGTTAAGTTGAATGATCAGATCTTTATACAATTTGGCATCTTCTGCCTTCTGTAAAATCTGAATTCCTGCTTCCATCTTTTGCAAATTGTTAAACCGATCTATACATCAAAGCTTGTGCAAACTCGCGTAAGTTCTCTTTATTTTCTTCTTTCACGTCTAACTCATCGAGTACTTTAAGCGCCTGATGGGTATAACTTTCTATCTCTTTCTGTATTGCTTCAGAAGCTCCCGATTCAACAAAAAGCTGTTTTACTGTTTCAACCTTTTCTGATGGATCTTGTGGATTTATAGTAAATAAATGCTGTAATTGAATGCTTTGTGCAGGATCTAATTTTTCTAATGCAGTAAGATACAGAAAGGTCTTTTTATTTTCGATTATATCTCCTCCCACTTGCTTACCAAAGGTTTTAGGATCACCAAAAGCATCTAAATAATCATCCTGTAATTGAAATGCAATCCCTAAATCACGCCCAAACTCATAAATACGATCACAATTGATCTTTGTGGTTTCTGCAACAATTGCTCCCATTTTTAAAGCCGCTCCCACTAGCACAGCGGTCTTATATTCAATCATTTTTAAATATTCAGGAAGCGTAACATCATCACGTGTTTCAAAATCTACATCATACTGCTGTCCCTCACAAACCTCTATCGCCGTTTTACTAAAAAGCTTTGCCAACTCTCTGAAAATTTCTCCTTCATAATTTTCAAATAATTGGTACGCATTAATAAGCATAGCATCTCCAGAAAGAATACCGGTATTTACATCCCATTTTTCATGCACAGTATCCTTACCTCGTCGCAAGGGAGCATCATCCATAATATCATCGTGAACCAGCGAAAAATTATGAAAAACCTCTACGGCTAATGCAGCATCTAACGCTTTTTTATGATCAGATTCAAATATATCAGTTGCCATTAAGGTCAAAACCGGTCGCAAGCGCTTCCCTCCTAACTGTAGAATATAATTGATGGGGTCGTACAAATTCTTAGGCTCTCGCTCTGTAATTTTACTATTTAAGTACTCAACAAACACTTCTGTGTATTGATCAATGCGCAGCATACTCATAAAATTTTCAGCTAAAATAAGACACTAAATCTGAACTCAACTCTCAAAGTCTTATGAAGCTGCACGAATACCATAAAGTTATCTCATCATTAAATAAATAAAAAACTTTGGAAACTTATTAAG
The DNA here is from genome assembly GCF_004104055.1 of Leeuwenhoekiella aestuarii. GTDB lineage: Bacteria > Bacteroidota > Bacteroidia > Flavobacteriales > Flavobacteriaceae > Leeuwenhoekiella > Leeuwenhoekiella aestuarii. The sequence continues at coordinate 320,585 of NZ_QOVJ01000001.1, forward strand.
TTTTTAAAGTTTCCGTTATATATTTGCCTTCGATTATGAAGAATGAAATTTTAAAAAATGCAACGCAATTATTTTTAAGTCAAGGATTTAAAAGCGTTACTATGGATGATATCGCCACACATATGGGGATATCAAAAAAAACAATTTATGCAAATTATGCTCATAAAACCGAGTTAGTACATGCTGCTGGCTTTGAAATATTGAATAATATTCAATGTGGTGTACAAAATTTACTCACCGAACACATGAATCCTATTGAAGAGCTTTATGAAATAAAAAAATATGTTATACAACACCTAAAGGGAGAAAAAAATTCATCCATTCAACAGCTTATAAAGTATTACCCAAAAATCTCCGCAGAATTACGTGCTACTCAAACCGAGTTTATTCGTGGCTGTATGAAGAAAAATATCACTCGGGGGATTGAACAGGGCCTTTTTAGAAAAAATCTGGAAGTAGAATTTGTATCTCGAATGTATCAGGTAGGGATAACGAATATCAAAGACGAAAGCATTTTTCCTCCAGAAAAATTTCCACACGTTGCTTTACATGAGATGTATTTAGAATACCATTTACGCGGCATTATAACTCCTGAAGGCAGAAAAATTCTCAATCAATTAATTCATTCAAATCAAGACTAATGCGAAAATCACTCCTCCTTTTTACTTGTGCTCTGGGCCTATATTTCCCGGCAAAAGCTCAAGATTCAACAGAGGTACAATCTTATGCACTCAGTTTACAAGAAGCTATTACTTATGGCCTTGAAAACAGTTATACTGCAAAAAATGCACAAACAGATGTGGAGATTGCTTTAAAACAAAAATGGGAAATCATCGCTCAGGGATTGCCTCAAATCTCTGGTGAAATCACCTATCAAAATCAGTTAATACAGCCAACCTCTTTTATACCTGCTCAATTTTTTGATCCAGACGCAGAGCCCGGAACCTTTACTCCGGTGCAGTTTAGCCCTAAACAAAGTGCTTCTGCTACAGCCACCTGGAATCAATTGATATTTGACGGCTCCTATATCGTAGGCGTTCAGTCTGCAAAAACACTTTTACAGATTTCTGAAAATGCCAAAGTAAAAACAGATCTCGAGGTTAAACAAAGTGTAATTGAAGCCTATGGTAATGTCTTACTTGCTCAGGAAAGTATTTCAATTTTTCAGAAGAACTTAAAAACCATAAATAAAAATCTAAACGATACCCGTAAGATTTTTGAAAATGGTCTTGGTGAAGAAGAGGATGTAGAGCAATTACAAATCACAGCTTTAGGCCTGGAGACGCAGCTTAATAATACGGTACGTCAACTGGCTATCGCATACGATATGCTCAAGCTTACTTTAGGGATACCTATTGATAGTAAACTTGAAGTTACAGATAAACTTGAAGATTTGACCATGCAGTATTATGACCTTAACTTACTTACGCAAACTATAGAACCCGAAAAAAATATAGATTTTCGTATTGCTCAAGATCAAACCAATTTGGCAGAGACCGAAGTTAAGCTCGAGAAAAGTAAAGCGCTTCCCCGCTTGAGTGCTTATGTAAATTATGGAGCTTCAGGAGCGAGTAATGAGTTTACGTTTCTAAGTGATGAGCAACGCTATTTTGAGCAATCTGTTCTAGGCGTATCACTTAGCGTACCCATTTTTAGCAGCGGGATGCGTGCAGCTAAAACCGCTCAAAAAGAATTGGCTTACAAACAAAGTCTTGAAGACCTCGAGCAAGCCCGCAATCAAATCAAACTTCAGATTGCAACAGCTCGTAATGACTACCAGTTTGCATTGGATAATTATGCTACCCAAGAAAAAAATCTTGCACTTGCAGAACGTATAGAAAACAAGAACTCTATTAAATTTTTTGAAGGTATTGCCAGTAGCTTTGAACTAAGCGAAGCACAATCTCAACTCTATCAGGCGCAGCAAGATTATTTACAAGCTATGTATGATGTTATTGCCAACAAAGCAGCATTAGAAAAAGTTTTAGACACTACTATTTACAAACCAAAAGAAGACTAACCTCAGACACCTAATACCTATGAAAAATATATTCACTATAGCATTTGTAACTCTTTTGCTTGTTTCCTGTGGAGGCAAAGAAGAATCTGTTGATGCAATTATTGAAAAAGGAGATTTGAGTGCGATGCGCGCAAAAAAGACCGAATTACTGGCTCAACAAAATGAGTTGAAAGCAGAAATTGACTCACTTAATGCTGCAATAGAAAAACAAGACGTTAAGAAGAAAGCTGCTTTAGTCACCACAACTACGCTTAAAGACACTTTATTTAAGCACTATTTTGAAGTGCAGGGTAATGTAAATACAGATCAGAATATCATTCTTTACGCTGAATATACCGGTGTACTTACACAACTATATGTAAAAGAAGGGCAACGGGTTTCTAAAGGGCAACGTTTAGCACGTATAGACGATGGTGGCTTGAGTAGCGAGCTGGCTCGCCAAGAGGCACAAACCGCTTTAGCAAAAACGACCTACGAACGTCAAAAAAGACTTTGGGATCAACAAATAGGTTCAGAAATCAGCTATTTAGAAGCAAAATCCAATTATGATGCTATGCAAGCCGCAACAGATCAATTGCGTTCACGAATTTCTAAAACAGTAATTACTGCACCTTTTTCTGGAGTTGTTGACAATACCTTAGCAGATCAGGGACAGGTTGTAAATGCCGGGCAGACCGGAGTTTTACGTCTGGTAAATCTTAGCGATATGTATGTGGAAGCTTCAATCCCGGAATCTTTTTTAGGTAAAGTTGAAGAAGGCACCGAAGTAAAAATCAGACTGGCTTCAATAGGTAAAACCTACGACGGAAAGATCAGACAGGTAGGAAACTTCGTTAGTCCAGATAACCGGACCTTTGATGTTAAAATTTCAATACCAAATCCCGATAATGCGGTAAAGCCCAACCTGATTGCGACGGTTATGGTTAATGACTATGCTGTAGAAAGTGCCATAGTCATCCCAGAAAATGTAATTCAGCAAAATGCAATGGGTAACAGCATCACTTATGTATTTGATGAGCAGACAGATGGTACTGCTGTTGCTAAACAGGTTCAGATAGAAGAAGGTTATAGCGATGATCAGTCTGTAGAAATCACATCTGGTCTGCAAGCCGGTGATCAGCTTATAATAGAAGGTGTACGCTCGTTGAGAGATGGCCAGCCTGTAGAATTAAAAGACAAATCTTCAAACAACCAGTAAAATGGCAAAAAACACCTATAAAGAATTTGGTATATCATCGTGGGCAATAGACAATAAGATGACGGTATATGTTATTACCGCCATCATCTTATTGAGTGGTCTTGCTGCCTACTACAGTATGCCTCGAGAAGCGTTCCCTGAGATTATAGAAACCAAGATTTATGTGAGTTCTGTAAACCCGGGTAACGCTGCAGAAGATGTTGAAAAATTCATTACAGAACCTCTTGAAGAAGAGTTTAATGATATTGCCGGTGTAAAAGAGATCACCTCTACTACACTTCAGGATTACAGTATCATTATCGTAGAATTTGAAGAAGATGTTGATGTAAACGTTGCCAAAACCAAGGTTAAAGATAAGGTTGACCTTGTAAAAGCAGAGACCACCTGGCCTACCTTAGATAACGGTGCCAAAGTGGAACCCAATATTTTTGACCTCAACATTTCTGAAGAGCAGCCTATTTTAAACATCAACCTTACGGGAGATTTTCAGGTGCAGCAATTAAAGGATTATGCAGAGCATCTTCAGGATAAGATCGAATTGCTTCCGCAGATTAAAGAAGCAACCATACGGGGTGCTGAAGAACAGGAAGTTGAAGTAGCTGTTGACATTTATAAAATGACTGCTTCTAAAGTAAGTTTTGATAATATTTTAAATGCAATTAGATCAGAAAACAATACCATCTCTGCGGGTAACGTAATTTCAGACGGACTGCGTAAAAACATTCGGGTTCTGGGAGAGATTAAAAACCCAAAAGAACTCAACAATATCGTGGTGAAGCGCGATGGTGGAAACATTTTCTTAAAAGATATTGCTACGGTTCGCTTTAAAGAAAAAGATGCAACCACTTTTGCACGTGAATATGGCCAACCGGTTGTTATGCTTGACGTTAAAAAGCGTGCCGGTAAGAATATGATCGAGGCAGTAGAGTCTATTAAAAAAATCGTAGCAGAAGAAAGTGACAACTATTACCCGGAGTCTTTGCACATAAGTCTTACGAACGACCAGTCTATCAAAACTGAAAATCAGGTTGATGATCTGGTAAACAACATCATTTTTGGTGTGATCCTCGTAGTGATAGTACTCATGTTTTTCTTAGGATTTAGAAATGCATTATTTGTAGGTTTTGCGATTCCGCTTTCTATGTTCATGTCACTTACCATCCTATCTGCGCTAGGATTTACATTAAATACCATGGTGCTTTTTGGGTTGGTTATGGGACTCGGTATGCTGGTAGATAACGGTATTGTGGTTGTAGAAAACGTGTATTCGCTGATGGATCAGGGTATGTCACGCATCAAAGCTGCAAAACAAGGTGTTGGGGAGATTGCATGGCCTATCATCGCTTCTACAGCGACCACCCTTGCAGCCTTTTTCCCCTTAGGATTATGGCCCGGAACCATAGGTAAGTTTATGATTTACTTCCCTATTACCCTTTCTATTGTTTTGAGTTCGTCGCTTTTTGTAGCCTTGATCATCAACTCGATGTTGACCTCTCGCTTTATGAAATTAGAAGAGGAAGAACTTACTAAGAAAAAGCTGGTACGCTACAGCCTGGTTTTAGCCGGAGTAGGAGTTATTTTATTGATTGCCGGTTTTGTTATGGACTCTGGTGGTTTCCGTGGAATAGGAAATTTGATGCTATTAGCTGCTATTTTGCTTTGGGCATACAAGTACTTCCTTGCCGGTGCAGTACGTTACTTTCAGTTTAAATCCCTTAGAGATCTTGAGAATCTTTATGAGCGCTTCTTAAAATATGCGCTTCGCGGAAAGAAAGCTTACGTATTTTTCTTCGGAACTTTTGCAATGTTGATCCTATCTTTTATTCTTATCGGGTTAGTTCAGCCTAACGTGTTATTTTTCCCCGAAAATGAACCCAATCAGATCATTACGTATATAGAATATCCTGAAGGAACAGCGATAGAAAAAACAAATGAGCTTACCAAAAAAGTTGAAGAACGCATTTTTGATGCGATCAAAAAATATGAGGATAAAGACGGATACAACTATATGGTTGAATCTGCTATTTCTCAGGTAGGTCAAGGTGCCGGAAACCCACAAACCGATGGTGGACAGAGTAACGAAATGCCACATAAAGGTAAAGTAACGCTCTCTATGCGTGATTTTAAATTGCGCCGTGGTGTTAAAAGTAGTACTGTTTTATCAGAAGTACGCGATGCTGTTAAAGGGTTCCCGGGTGCATCTGTAACGGTTGAAAAAGATGCTGCAGGACCTCCGGTAGGATACCCTGTAAACATTGAGATTAGCGGTGAAGATTATGAGCAAATGTTAATTGCTGCAGAAAATATGCGCTCCTATATAGAAGATCTGGGCATTGGCGGTATCGAAGAATTGAAGCTTGACATAAACCGCTCTAAAGCAGAATTGGGCGTCACCGTCAACCGTGAAAAAGCAGGGCAATTGGGTATTTCCACAGTGGCTATTGGTCAAACGTTAAGACGTTCTGTTTACGGTGAAGAAGCTTCGACTTATAAAGAAGGGGATGATGATTATGAAATCAATGTGCGTTTTAATAAAGAATACCGTTATGATGAGAATGCGTTGTTCAATCAGCCGGTAACCTTTAGAAACAATCAAGGTGAAATTATACAAGTCCCCATCTCTGCATTAGTAGACACCAAAGCAACTTCTGCATTTAGTGCAATAAAACGTAAAGATCTTAAACGTGTAATCACCTTATATTCTAACGTATTACAAGGCTATAATGCTACCGAAATTGTAAACCAGCTCAAGCAAGAGTTATCCGGTTATGATTTACCTACCGGTACTTCATTCAGTTTTACGGGTGAGCAAGAAGAGCAAGCTGATAACATGAGCTTCTTATTGATGGCTTTAGGTATCGCTATGGGCTCTATCTTACTGATTCTGGTAGCTCAGTTTAACTCCCTTTCAAAACCGATTATCATCTTGATGGCAGTTATATTGAGTTTAGTAGGTGTGTTCTTAGGTCTCATCATTTTTAATATGGACTTTGTAATCCTGATGACGATGATGGGTATTATTTCTCTGGCAGGTATTGTTGTGAATAACGCCATCGTGTTGATCGATTACACACAAATACTCATTGACCGTAAAAAAGAAGAGTTGGGCTATGAGGAAGATGACTTATTAACCCGTGAAGAGTACTTTAAACTTACGGTTGCTGGTGGGAAATCCCGTTTAAGACCCGTACTACTTACAGCAATCACAACCGTACTTGGTTTGATTCCGCTCGCGGTAGGACTCAACATTGATTTCTTTGGTCTATTTACAGATTATGATCCCGGAATCTATATTGGTGGAGATAACGTGATTTTCTGGGGACCACTCGCTTGGACGGTTATTTTTGGTTTGGTTTTCGCAACCTTCCTGACCTTAGTAATCGTACCGGTAATGTTCTATTTAACAAACCGAGCGAAAGTTAGATTCAACGACAAGAAAAAAACACGTAAAAAGCAGAAAGAGCAGGCAAAGCTTGAAGCTGCTAACAATAATACTAGTGAAAATTAATTTTAAGTTTTAGTTAGATTTGAAAAAGCAGAAGCTCTAGGCTTCTGCTTTTTTGTTTTCTGAATAATTCAGCCTTGAATAATCATTGTCAATTCCTTTATCGTTTGCTTCTTTTTGGGTGTCAAATCCGCTTTATCTAACCACATTTCAAAAAGCTTAAAACTCCAGGATTGAAAATCAGTTTGCTCTTTCTGAAAGGTATCTTCAAAGCTATTTATCTCCTTAGCAGAATCTTCTTCTTGAATTATGCTCAACACCAGATTGAAATACTTCATCAACACCATACTTGAATAATCCATATCATTTAGAGGCTGAAGTTCTAAGAGATAATTCCTTGCTTCGGTAAATTCATTTGCTATAATATAAAGCTCAACTAAGCTTAGATCATAGCCATAATCAAGCAGCTTATTATTTTTTCTAAATTCTATTTGATTTTTATAAGAAGTAATGCCTTTTTTAAACAAAATTGCGCTTAGTGAGTCTTTTGATGCGGATTTTGCCAAAAGAGCAGCTTTACCATAATCATTATCCCAACCCTGATCACTTATAAACAAATAATCTTTTATAGCGGCAATCGTGTCGCCCGTTTTAAGATAAGCTTCTGCCCTATTTCTAAATTGTGGGATTAAAAAATTTAACACTCTAATTGACTCTGTAGTATCGTTTACTATAGAACGTGTAAAAAAATCTATCGCTTTAGTGTACTCCTTATTGCGCATCAAAGCCTCAGCGTAATCATCTTTTCTTATTTTACTCATAGCGTATGAGCTATCAATCTTTATTGCTTTTTTAAATAAAGGGTATATCGTGTTTTTAGCATTTGTATAACTCCTATTATATGCGTTTTCTAAAAAAGCCTGAGACATATTTTGGGTTTTAGGAATCTCTTCCCATTTTAAAAAACCCTTTTCTTCATAAAATGCCAGAAGTTGTTCTCTAGTTCTGAAACTGTAATTTAGCTTATCTTCACTGCTTAATTTAAATGAGAGTGATTTTAAAAAAGGAGATTTTACGATTCCTTTAGGGATACTTTCAAGATTATTATTCGTCAGCTGTAGATTTTCCGCATAAAAAGACTGCCACCCTACTTCAGGTAGTTTACTAATTGCACAATTTCTCAACTTTATGGTGTACCTGTAAGACTTTAAATTGAACAGTATTTTAAAAATATCTTCAACTTGAAGAGATTTCTGATTCTCAAAATCCAACATCTTCAGATTTTTCAGACTTGAAAGACTGACAGGAAGTTCTTGGAAATCATTATTAGATCTCATTATCCTTAAAGAATCACTTTCGTAAGACGAATCAAGTGATTTAAATGACGAAATCTTCGTGCTATCGCGTCCACCGAGATAAATTGATCTAAGCTTTTTTAGATTTCCTAACTGAGAAGGTAAATGCTTCAATTTATTTTGCTGTATCTCTAATTTTTCAAGATTTACGAGTTCTGTAAATGATGAAGGCAACTCGATCAAAAAATTACTATAAAGCGGAAAAGTTTTTAAGTTGGAAAGGCTTCCAATATTCTCGGGTAAATGAGTCAAATCATTTTCGGCAAGATCAAGGCTCTCTAATTTCTTAAGTTCTGTAATTGAATCCGGCAAAGCGCAGATAATGTTTTGTCTTAGGTTGAGATTAGTTAACTGTTTTAGTCTGCCAATAGTTTTTGGCAATATATTTATTGAATTATTTTCTAAACCAAGTTCTTGTAAACCATTTAAGTTACCTATGCTGGCCGGAATTTCCGTAAGCAAATTGTTATTGAGATAAAGTTTTTCTAACAATTTTAACTTCCCCAATTCTGATGGAATGACCTTAATGTGGTTGTAGCTTAACCTTAGTTCTTTTAAGACTTTCAGGTCGAAAATTGATTTATTCAATATTTTTAAACCATTATATCCCAAATCAAGCTTTTGTAACTTTTTCATTACCGACAGATCGCCCTCAATGCAAATAGGCTCTCCTTGATGATGAAATACAAGTGATTCTAAATTTTTTAGATTATCATAATTAGTGGAACCCGATCTAATCCTCAAATTCTGAAGATTGAGACTTCGTAAATTATTATTTTCTGAGAATGCATCAAACAAGCATTGTAAACTATCCAACGAAAAATTAAAAAGAGTTAATTTTTCTAAGTCTTTAAAATTTTTAAGAAACCCTACCTGCTCTAAAGAGAAAGAACCAAAACTAATTTGTAAGTCCTTTAATTTAGGAATTGTAGCTAATTTTGAAAGTATTTCTATTGGGTTTTCATAGCCCTCAATAACCAAGACAATGCTTTCCAAATCTTTCATTTCAGAAAGATCACTGGGCAGAATTATTTTCTTAAAACCATTAATTCTAAAACCTCTTAATCCTTTTAACTCTAAAAGGATTTGAGGTAGTTCAATTTCTTCAGTTATAAAACCAAGTTCTAAATACTGAATATTTGAATTGTGCTTGATACTTTTAAATAAAGCATCATAATCTATATCGAATGTACCATCAAACTTTAAAAACCGAAGGTTTTCAAGCTCATCCAAAAAATCAAAAGATTTTAAAATTGGCAAAGAATCACTTCCTCGAAATAAATTTTTAGATCGTATTTCCAGATACTCAATATTATTAAGCTTTTTCAAGCTTTTCATATTCAAATGAAGCTCCTCGTCGCTTCCGTAATCTAACGAAACAAACCTTATTTTTTCTGGGTTGAAAATTGTATCTGGATAACGATCATATACAGTTCTTTCAAAATTTAATACTTGATTTGCTTCATTATTATTAACAAATCGTATTGATTCAGGTGTATTTCCGAAGAAACCTAATTGATGAAACAGATCATTAATACTAAGCTCCTTCTCTTGAGCAAAAATTATACTCATCATCAAAAAAAATACACATGATAGTTTGTTTCTTAGTAACATAATATAGAATCTCACTAATTAAATCCTTTTAAAACTACAATTTAAAATATTAGGCAATCTTTATTTTTAGATTAAGAAGGTCTTACTTAAATATCTTCTTAAATTTGCACCTCAAATAATCAAGCATGTACAGAACGCACAATAACGGAGCTTTACGCGCCGAACATATAAATGAAACGGTAACGCTTGCCGGATGGGTACAAAAGTCCCGTGATAAAGGTTTTATGATCTGGCTGGATTTACGCGATCGCTACGGCATTACCCAACTTATTTTTGATGAAGAGCGTACCCCTAAAGACGTGATGGATCTCGCTAAAACCTTAGGCCGTGAGTTTGTGATTCAGGTAACCGGTAAAGTGATCGAGCGCGAGTCTAAGAATGCGAAGATGGCTACTGGTGATGTGGAGCTTTTAGTAGAAAAACTTGAGGTTCTCAACCAGGCAAAAACGCCACCTTTCACGATTGAAGATACAACTGATGGCGGGGAAGATCTACGCATGAAATACCGCTATCTCGACATTCGTCGTAATCCGGTAAAAGAGAAACTCATCTTTAGACACAAAGTGAGTATCGCCGTGCGTAATTACTTATCTGAGCAAGGCTTTATAGAGGTTGAAACGCCTTACCTAATAAAATCCACGCCAGAAGGTGCCCGTGATTTTGTGGTGCCCAGTCGTATGAATGAAGGGCAATTTTACGCCCTTCCACAATCGCCACAGACTTTTAAGCAATTGCTTATGGTAGGTGGTATGGATAAGTATTTTCAGATTGTAAAATGCTTTAGAGACGAAGATCTGCGTGCAGATCGCCAGCCGGAATTCACACAAATTGACTGTGAAATGGCATTTGTAGAGCAGGAAGATATCTTGAATATTTTTGAAGGATTAACCAAACATCTTTTAAAAGAGGTAGTAGGTTTTGAGATCGAAAACTTCCCGAGAATGACCTACGACGAGGCGATGGCAAAATACGGTAACGACAAGCCGGATATTCGTTTTGGGATGGAATTTGGCGAACTCAATACCGTTGCACAACACAAAGAATTCAAAGTATTTAATGATGCCGAATTGGTAGTAGGTATTGCAGTTCCCGGTGGTGCGAGCTATACCCGAAAAGAGATCGACAAGTTGATTGACTGGGTTAAACGACCACAAGTTGGAGCATTAGGAATGGTCTATGTAAAATGTAATGAAGACGGAAGCTTTAAATCTTCAGTTGACAAATTTTACGATCAGGAAGATCTGACAAAATGGGCAGAAGCTACCGGAGCTCAACCCGGGGATTTAATCTGTGTTCTTTCCGGCGAAGCCTTTAAAACGCGTACGCAATTGAGCGCATTACGAATGGAACTGGCAACCCAATTGGGATTACGCAAATCAGACGAATTTGCTCCGCTTTGGGTAGTAGATTTTCCACTCTTAGAATGGGACGAAGAGACTGAACGCTATCATGCGATGCACCATCCCTTCACCTCTCCCAAGCCCGGTCAAATGGAATTGCTGAACACCAATCCCGGTGACGTAAAAGCAAACGCTTACGACCTGGTTTTAAATGGAAACGAAATAGGCGGTGGCTCTATACGTATTCACGATAAAGAGACCCAGTCTAAAATGTTTGACTATTTAGGCTTTACCAAAGAAGAGGCTCAGGCGCAGTTTGGCTTCCTGATGGATGCTTTTCAATACGGTGCTCCGCCACACGGAGGTCTGGCCTTTGGCCTTGACCGTCTTGTTGCCATTTTAGGTGGCCAGGAAACCATACGTGACTTTATTGCATTCCCTAAAAACAACGCCGGTCGCGATGTGATGATAGATGCTCCGGCTAAGATTGACGAGGAGCAATTGAAAGAATTGAATCTAAAAATCACCTTGTAAGTGCACGTCAAAGTGTTTTAAGGCTTAGAGAATTATATACATATAAGATTCTACTATTTAAAGTAAACTACCTCAGAGCAAGCCGGTCTGCCGACAAAGGCAGGCCCATGAAACATTGCTTGAAAACGAATTTTCAATTTCTTCGAAGCAAGCCTCGGAATAGTAAACCCTTTGGCGGTGCCAATAAAAAAGAGGCTTTCTTAAGATTAAGACCGCCTCTTTTTTTACATCAAGTCATTAGAAATCTAGCCTAGCTGTTGTGTTTAAATAAACGGGTAGTAAATCTGCACCAATCAGAATGCTGCATTTTCACTCCTTTAACCCTCCTTATTCTAAGCTATTAGACAATCCCAATAGCTCCATAAAAACATTACGGATAATTTAGGTATACGTATAGGTAATCCAAAAGTCAGTCTATACTCCAACCATATTCACACACAGATTTTGTGGTAAAGTGTGGTTGGAGTGTGGTTGCACTGTGGTACCAGTGTGGTTGCATTATGCTTTTACTGGGAAGAAATTAGCCTTCATTTTAAAGTATGCAGTTTCTAACTCAGGCTAAATCACAACTCCACTACTACACATTAAAGACCTATGTTCTACAAAAATCGTAGAGAAGTGTACGCAGTGTAGTATCTGTTTGAATTCGCTCTGAAATCATCAGCAGCAATCAAAATTCAGCCCTAGAGTAGAGCAACTCCCAGGCAAAGGCATAGCAAAGCCTAGGATAGTGTATGAAGAGTGTATGAAAACCACTTTAAAAAACGTATAAAATTAAGATTTTCTTAACAATAGACCTGATTGCTAGCTAATCAGTTCAAGTATCGTGCAAACTTTAAAGAAAGCTATTTCTTTTTAATCAGTTCTTCTAAATAAGAAAGCTTATCTCGCTCCGCTTGAACAAGGCGCTCATATAATTTCTTATTTTCTTCGTAAGCTTCAACAAGTTTGTCTAAAGGATTGAATGTTGCATACATACCTTGATAAAAGCTATTACCCTGAGATACACTATTATCATAAAAATTATTAAAATAATTGATGCCATTTTCCTCTGAAATATTTTCAATAGTTTCCGAAGTAACATCAAGGACTTTTGCCACCTTTTCTAATGTTTGATTCTCTAAGGTTTCACTCTGTTCGATGTGGGACACACTTTGCTGGCTAATACCTAATTCTTCCGCAAGGCTTTCTTGCTTTGTCCCACGAAGTTCTCTGATACGCGCGATTTTACGTCCTATAGGATAGGTTTTAGTAACGCTCTAAACTAATACAATAAGATCACGCTTACATTTAGATAAAGCCTTCGCATAGCCCGTTCCTTGAATAGTCTAATTGGTTTAGTTATAATGTTGAAAAAAAAAGACCGCTCTAATGGAACAGTCTTTTATTTTGACTTAAGAAATAGCTGAATAAAAAAGGTCCGAACAATGTCCGGACCTTTCATCTATAGCTAATTCAAATAAATTATAATCTTGCTTCAATCCAAGTCCAAGTAGAAATATCAACTTGTGTACCCGAATCATAAGCCGTGTTTAAAACGCCAGCAGCACCATCGATCAACACATTGCTTAATGGACCACTATCTTTCATATCTATGTTTGTATCATACCCACCAAGATAAAGATTAGTGATCGTTGCTCCAGATTCTTTTTTAAACTGCAAAGCAGTACCTCCTTGGGTAGATATCGCAGTTACGTTTACAAATTTCGGATTGTTGTTTGTTCCATCACCTTCAAAAGCAGTTGAAAAACCTTCTTCTGTATGGCTAATATATACGTTAGTTAACGTACCATTCCATCCTTCAGTCCAATCTACAGAGTCATCTTGGTCATTTTCAAAATATAAGTTCGTTGCAGAAACTGTTCCTCCAAAGAATTCAACACCATCATCTGCACCGTTGATTACAGCAACATTTTCTACAGTTGTTCTAGAACCTACTGCATAAAAAGAAACTCCATTGTATTGAGACTCTGAATTGATCTGAGCACCTGTACCTAAAATCACTAAATTTTTAATACTACCTGAAGAATCTTCATCGTCAGTACCTCCATAGATAAACCCACCAACTTCAGCGGTTGCGTCAACACCTTCAGAAGTAGTTGCTTCACCACATATAGTAAGGCCACCCCAATCTCTAGGTTGTGCATTCTGAGAAGACATTACAACTGGGTTGTCAGCAGTACCTTGAATATCAATCAAACCACCTTTTAAAACAGCGATATAAACTGAAGTACCACCATCTGCAGCAGTGATTTTGGTACCTGCTGGGATGATCAATTTACCACCATCTTGCACAATATAAGAACCATCCAGTAAATATGATTTTGAAGCATCTAGAGTTACTGTAGAAGTTACATCACCGGATAATGCAACTACTTCATCAACAGTTAAATTCGAAGCCACCCAAAAGAATGAATCAATATCTACTGTTGGTTGAGCGATATAACTTAGATCAGGATTACCAGCCTCACCTTCAATAATCACGTTAGCTAGATCTCCATCATCTTTCATATCTATTGAAGTCTCATACCCCGTAAGAGAAAGTCCTGTAATGGTTGCTCCAGACTCTTTTTTAAACTGTAATGCAGTACCCCCCTGAGTTGAGACAGCTGTTACGTTGACAAATTTTGGATTATTGTTTGTTCCATCTCCTTCAAAAGCAGTTGAGAAACCAGCTTCTGTATGTAAGATATAAGCGTTAGTTAACGTACCGCTCCAACCCTCTGTCCAGTCTACTGAATCATCTTGATTGTTTTCAAAATACATGTTAGTTGGAGAAACTGATCCTCCAAAAAATTCAACACCATCGTCTGTACCGTTAAGCATTGCTACGTTTTGAATTGAAGTTCCACTACCTACAGAGTATAAAGTAAGCCCGTTATACTGTGATTCTGCATTGATTTGTGCACCTGCATAATTAATGATCAGGTAATTAATACTACCGCTTGAATCATTGTTATTAGTACCACCATATTTAAAACCACCAACCTCAGCAGTTGCGTCAACACCTTCGGAAGTAACAGCATTTCCTAATAAAATAAGTCCACCCCAGTCTCCAGGAGTTTCGTTGGCAGAAGTCATCACAACAGGGTTAGAAGCTGTACCTGCAATATTTATTTCAGCTCCTTTTTCTACAACAATAAATACATCAGTTCCTTTATTAGCAGTAATTCTAGTGCCTGCAGGTATAGTAAGTGTTGAACCTGATTTCACATAAAGACTCCCTACTAATGCATAAGCTACATCTGTATCTAATGTGGTGTCTTCAGCTATATTTCCCGAAAGGTCAGACTCCGTAGTGCCTTCTCCATCGCCACCTCCTTCTATGATAATGTCTCCACCATCATTAGAACAACTAAAGGTAACTGCTGCAAGAACTGCAAGGCTCAGGAGCTTAATTTTTAAAAAATTCTTTTTCATAATTGAAAATGTTTAATTAGAATCTGTTTATTAGTTATAAAGAGTATGTTAAGCCAAGAGAAAATGTGCTTCCTAAACTATACGATCTAACAATCTGATTGGTCTCGATGTTAGTGGTACTAGGCTTTACAAGCTGAGTCCTTTTTATCTCTGGGTTTAATAAATTCAGTGCTCTTAACTGAAGTTGCCAGTTTTTAGCAAATGTTTTTGAAACTATAGCATTCAGCGTTACATAACCTACTTCGATTATTGCATCATTGTAATTGATATCACTCTCTGTCTGAATCTCTGGAGCTCCTAAAGCGAGGATACTGTTTGAAGCGTAATTAGCAACTAAACTTGCATCAAATGGATTCTCTGAATTTGTAGTAAAGTTTAAGTTTGCATTAAATATATAATCTGATGCACCCTGTAAACCTTCTTCAGTAAGGCCTTTGTATCTAAAAGTTCTGATGAAATTTCCGTTATCATCATAAATTTCTTTAAGATCTTGTTTATGCCACATACGCGTTGCATTAAGTCCTAATCTTAAATTAGAACCATCGTCGTCATCACTTTTGTAAAGGTTAACACGAGTTTCTAACTCTATACCATAAATATCTGCTTGGTTACCTGCATTAAAATAAGAGAATACTCCGGCAGAACCGCGATCTTGCACTTTATTAATGGGATCTTCAATCAATTTATAAAAGCCTGCAACCGAAAACAATTGATCTGCTGACGGGAACCATTCGTATTTAAGGTCTAAATTATAGTTTGTAGATGCTTTTATGTCTGGATTACCTCTGGTGATCTGACCTGTTGGAGATACATACTCAAAAGGAGCGATCTCTTTAAATTCAGGAAGCGTTATTGTACGGCTTGCAGCAACACGTAAGCTTTGATCCTCATTAAGATTATATTTAAAATTTCCTGTTAAATATAGATTATCATACTCTTGTAATGAATTACCAGTACGACCCGGTATGTTATTTACATCATAAGCAACATTGATATAATCTCTCTGATATCTGGCACCAACATATGCGCTATATTTTTCACGCTCAAAGTTAAATGCTGCAAAAGCCGATTTAGAATCTAATTCTGCATCGTACAAATCTGTTGGAATTACATTGAATTGTAATACCCCGCTTTCAAAGTTAGCAGTAGTAAAGATCGCTCCCAGATCATCAATTGAAGTGGGGTTAATTGCGTTTGTACTTCTTTCAGTAATCCCTAAGAATTGCGAACGGAAACCACGTTGCTTATTTCTATAATTTAAGCCTAAGGTTAGCTTAGCTTTTTGAGATTCTGTATCTAATAAAGTAATCTCATCTTTTACAAGACCAGCATACTCTACATCATCTATATATTGAAACGTTTTACGTTGTTGAAAACCGCCGTTACGACCCAACTGAACAATATCGTCATTAAAATTAACCTCATTACGGATACGATTAGGTTCATTAGCATAAACCACATTAAACCCTAATCCCCAATTTAACTTGTTGCGCTCAGAGAAATCATGTTCACCAAATAATTGATTAACCCACATTGAAGTTTGCTTCGTATTTTGATCTCTTATAAACTGTGATAATCCTTCTTCAGGAGCAGTCTCTTCAAAAATGGTTCCTTCACCATTTCTACCTCCTTCATAAACCTCATCAGAAAGCTTATTAACAAAAAGAGATACATACTTAAAGCTATTATTATCGTTAAGTTTAAAATCTACATTACCCATAGCGGTAGTGTAAACGGTTCTGTTGTAGTTTGTAGCATCAGTAATAGTATCATCTATAAAGTTTGATCTAAACTGTCTGAATAAACCTTGACGGTATTTAAAATCCGTACTTTGAGATGCTGTTACAAAAACTTTAAGCTTTTCTCCTATTTTCTTACCTAGACTTATGGCAAAACGATGGTTTAAAGGTGTGTTTACTGAACTAGGATTCCAGCTTTGCTGAGTTAATCTTGGGTAAGCTTTATACGTAACCAAGTTGGTATACTGCGAAGGCAGGGTGGCACTTGTATAACCTTGACCTTGTAAATAACCTGCTTGAAAGTCGGCTTGATTAGCGGAAACTTTAAAGTTATCAAAAACTCCACTTTTAGCTACGTTTGTATTTATTCCTCCACGCACTCCTACACTCAGTTCTTGAGTGCCACTCAATTCTTTTGAAGTTATATTCACAGTTCCTGAAGCTTGATCTGCAGATTCTGTAGATGCATACGTTTTACTTACACTCAAACTCTGAATAACGCGTGTATTGAATAAACTTAAATCAATATTCTTTCGCTCAATATCATCAGATGGAACCGGTAATCCGTTCATTGTTGTATATAGGTAGCGATCTCCCAAACCTCTAATGAATACATCACCCGAAGCTTCACTACTAGTCACACCAGAGATTTTAGTCGTAGCTGTTGCAGCATCAGTAATACCTTGTTTTGCTAATTGTTGAGCACCTATGCTCTCTTTAATTTCTATCGCATTTTTTTGCTCCATCAAGAGTGCTGTTTCCCGTTCTCTACTGGTCTGCACCTGTATTAAAACTTCATCAAGTGCTGCTGCACTGGCTCCAAGAGCAGTGCTCACATTGGTAAATTTACCTGTCTCTACTACTACATTAGGTACTGTTACGGGTTCATACCCTACGAAGCTGAATTCGACTTCATAAGTACCTACTGGCACATTTTCAATGATGTATTTGCCATCAAAGTCTGTCGTCCCCCCTTTAGTGGTTCCTTTAATTATAACATTTGCAAAGGGAAGCGGCTCATTATTCATTTCTTTATCTGAGAGCGTCCCTTCTATCGTACCGGTTTGCCCGAATGTCACTGCTGATAGCATAAACATTAAAAGACCTAAAATTTGTTTCATCAATAATCGTATTTTGTGCTGCAAAGATGTTTCTTAAGAAGCTGTAGCCGGTTAATCCAATGTTATGAATTCGTAATGCCAGAGTTACATCATGGTTATCTTAATGTTAAGTGATTTTTGAGCAAGCGCTAAATCATTAGATTAAAATTTGGCAATACTGTATCTTGCCAAAAATTGCCTATTATGATGAACTGGGAACATTTGCTCTCTCTAAAGAGACAGGGAGACACCGCAAAAAGACTGCGTATCGAACAGGATGATACCCGTCTTGGATTTGAAGTAGATTATGACCGGATTATATTTTCTACGCCCTTTAGAAGCCTTCAGGATAAGACGCAAGTCATCCCCCTTTCTAAAACAGACTTTGTTCATACACGCTTAACACACAGTATGGAAGTTTCGGTTGTGGGACGTTCACTGGGGAGAATGGTGGGCAAACAACTCCTTGAGAAATACCCGCATCTGGAACAGGTTTACGGCTATCGCTTCAATGATTTTGGGGCTATTGTTGCTGCTGCGGCACTGGCTCACGATATCGGGAATCCACCTTTTGGGCATTCGGGAGAGAAGGCGATTGGGGAGTTTTTCAAATCGGGTTATGGTAAACGGTACAAAGACAGTTTAACCGAAAAAGAATATCAAGACCTCATCAAGTTTGAGGGTAATGCTAATGGCTTTAAGGTGCTCTCCCAAAGCAAACCGGGAGCTCAGGGGGGCTTGAGACTTTCGTATGCGACTCTGGGTGCTTTTATGAAATATCCAAAAGAGTCGCTTCCGCACAAACCCACAGATCACATTGCAGATAAAAAGTACGGCTTCTTTCAGTCTGAAAAAGAACTTTTTGCTGATGTCGCTCAAGAACTCGGCTTGTTGAACAGAAGCGAGACTGATGATTTAAGTTGGTCACGCCACCCTCTTGCTTATCTCGTTGAAGCGGCAGATGATATTTGCTACACCATTATTGATTTTGAAGACGGTATAAATTTAGGACTCATCCCTGAAGAGTATGCGTTGGAGTATATGGTTAAACTCGTTGGCAACACCATAGACCGTAACAAATACAATGCGTTGCAGGAAACTTCAGATCGGGTGAGCTACTTACGCGCACTTGCGATAGGCACATTGATTACTGAAAGTGTTGAGACCTTTATGAAGTATGAAGAAGAGATTCTCGCCGGTACGTTCAGTCAATCTTTAATAGACAAAAGCAGTTATCAGGCACAAATCACCGACATCATCAACCTCAGTATCAATCGCATTTACAACAGCCGCGAAGTGATCGAAAAGGAAATTGCCGGTTATGAAATCCTTTCTACACTCCTTGAAGCACGTTGCAAGGCACTAGACAATACAGATACCCATTACAACCAACTCATTCAGCAGCTTCTGGCTCCGGTAGATAAATCTGAAAATACGTTGTACGAAAACCTCATTCAGATTTGTGCCGAAGTCTCAACAATGACAGACGGTAAGGCCTTACGCAATTACAAAAAGATAAAGGGATTGGATATTAAGTAAATTACCTTGGGGCAGGCCTGTATACCGACAAAGGTACGCCCGCAAAGCATTAAAGAAAATAGTTTTTGACTTCGAGACAAGCCTCAGAGCATGTAAAGCTCGATTGTCGAATAACTAATCCAGAAGCGACTGAATATTTTCTTTTAAACTTTCAAAATCCAGACCTAATGCCTGTTGCAGTTCTTCCGTGGTGCCCTGTTCTATAAACTGATCAGGTATTCCGAAGATTTCCAACTTGCCTGTATAGCTTTGACGTGTAGCTTGTTCAGCAATAGCGCTTCCAAAACCACCGGATTGTACCCCGTCTTCTAAGGTTATGATTGTGTTATACTTTTTAAAAACCCGCTTGAGCATCACGAGATCTAGCGGCTTTACAAAACCAAAATAATACACAGAGATTTTCCCCTTAAATACCGCTGCAAGTTGCAGGGCTGTTTCAGTAAAATTACCGGTAGCTAAAATGGCCAGTTGTGAGCCTTTAATCAAGTGTTCTGCTTTTCCGAGTTCCAGTTGCTCAAAAGGATTCTGCCAGTCCAATTCCAATCCCCGTCCTCTGGGATACCGAATTGCGATGGGCAATTCGAGACCCAATTGCGCCGTATACATGATATTCCGTAAGCTTGCTTCATTCCGCGGAGCGAAAATTATAAGATTGGGAATACAGCGTAAATAGGCCAAGTCAAAAACGCCGTGATGCGTTGCACCATCGGCACCTACTAATCCCGCCCGATCCACACAGAAAATAACCGGAAGTTTTTGCAAAGCCACATCGTGAATCAACTGATCGTACGCGCGTTGCAAAAACGTAGAATAGATTGCGCAAAACACAACACCTCCTGAGGCGGCTATCCCGGCTGATAAGGTCACTGCGTGTTGCTCTGCAATCCCCACATCAAAAGCACGCTCCGGAAATTGCTGCATCATATATTTTAAAGAACTACCCGTTGGCATTGCCGGAGTAATCCCTATAATTTGCTTGTTCTTTTTTGCCAATTCAACTAAAGTCAGTCCAAAAACATCCTGATATTTAGGGGGCTGCGGATGGGTATTCTTAGGCTTCAACTCCCCCGTTAGTGCATCAAACTTTCCAGGGGCATGATAAACAACCTGATCAGCTTCGGCTTGCTTGAGACCCTTCCCTTTTGTAGTAATTACGTGCAAAAACTTAGGCCCCTTTATTTTTTTAAGTGTCTTGAAGATCTCAAGCAACTTCTCCATATCGTGCCCGTCTACAGGACCAAAATAATTGAAGTTTAAAGCTTCAAAAATATTCTCTTGCCGCTGACTGCCCGTTTTAACATTCGTGAGGTAATTCTTAAGCGCGCCCACACTGGGGTCGATCCCGATAGCATTATCATTAAGGATCACCAGCAAATTCGCATCGCTATCCCCTGCGTGATTCAAAGCTTCAAAAGCCATTCCGCTGGCAATAGAAGCGTCTCCTATTACAGCGATGTGATTGCGTGCTGTATTCCCTTGAATTTTGGAAGCAATTGCCATACCCAGCGCTGCAGAAATAGACGTACTCGAGTGGCCTGTTCCAAAAGCATCGTAACTATTTTCCTGCATCTTAGGGAAACCACTCAAACCGTTAAACTGCCGGTTGGTATCAAAATTATCGCGCCTTCCGGTAAGAATTTTATGGCCGTATGCCTGATGCCCCACATCCCAGATCAATTTATCATCGGGAGTACTAAAAGCATAATGCAAAGCCAGCGTGAGCTCTACAACTCCCAGGCTGGCACCCAGATGTCCTTCTTTTGTCGCCACAATATCAATGATAAAACGACGCAATTCTACAGCGACGACGTGCAACTGTTCAACAGAAAGTTCACGTAAATCAGCAGGATCATCTATCGTTTCTAAAAGCGGATAACTCATAAAACAAAGGTAGCCGAACTAACAGAAATAATAAGTTGGTCTTTTAAAAATGATACTGCAAAAAACTTTTTATCTTCATTCTTTAAAAGCAAGACTATGGCTCTGATAGAACCCTTTGATGATGAGTATTTTATGAAAAAAGCACTGCTGGAAGCAGAGACCGCTTTTGATCTGGGAGAAATCCCCGTGGGAGCTGTTATCACTGTAAACAACACCATAATAGCCCGTGCGCACAACCTTACGGAACGCCTTAATGATGTAACGGCGCATGCAGAAATGCAGGCCATCACAGCGGCGGCTAATTATTTAGGTGGAAAATATTTAACAGATTGCACCTTGTATGTGACTCTAGAACCTTGCCAAATGTGTGGGGGAGCTTTGTATTGGAGCCAACTTTCACGCCTGGTATATGCAGCAGCTGACCCGAATAGAGGGTACAAAAATCTGGGAACCCACCTGCATCCTAAAACCCAGGTCACAAGCGGTATTCTGAAAACGGATGCCAGTGCTTTACTGAAACGCTTTTTTATACAACGCCGTAACCTGAATTAGATCTTTTATGAAAAATACTATTGCAGAACGTGTTGCCGATTTTTTAAAGCGGTACCCTCCTTTTCAGTTTTTAGAACCGGATAGCTTGTTGCAAATAGCCGGACAGGTTCAGGTGCTTTATTTTGAGAAAGATAAACCCATTTTTAAAGAAAAAGACACCAATCACACGATGTTCTATGTGGTAAAAGATGGTGCAGTTCGCTTGTTTAGAACCGTAGATAACGAACCCAAGATTGCAGATATCTGTGATGAAGGAGACCTTTTTGGACTGCGCCCGTTGATCACAAAAGAAGACTACGAACTTTCTGCTTCTGCAAATGAAGAGTCCATTCTCTATGGAATTCCCATAGACCTGTTTTTACCTATCGCATTAGAGCATAAAGAGGTGAGTAATTTTCTCATCGCTACCTTTGCTTCTAATGTGAGCGACCCCTACTCGCTGGAAGAAAGCGGCAAATTGTTTACGGAATATTCGGTAGAGCGTAATAGTGAGATTTTTGATCTTCAAAAAGCGCGCTATTCTAAAAATATTCTCACGTGCAGTCCAGATACGACAATACAGGTTGCAGCAAAAAAGATGAGCCACCGCAACGTGGGTTCGATCGTAGTAATTGACGCTGAAAAGCCCGTAGGTATCATCACAAACCGTGACCTCCGTGACCGTATCGCTACAGGAGCGCACAGCATTACAGATCCGGTTACTAAGATTATGAGTACTCCGGTACGTTGTTTTCAGAAAGACCCTACCGTTGCGCAAGCACAATTGATCATGCTTAAGAATGAAGTCAATCATTTGTGTATCACCGAAGACGGAACACCAGATTCTAAATTACTCGGTTTGATCACCGAACACGACATCGTGGTTTCTTTTGCGAATAACCCCGTCGTGCTTTTGAAAGAAGTAAAACTGGCAAAACGTACCAAAAGATTGCGTGATGTACGCTTGAAGGTATCCCGATTGCTAAAAAAGTATTTAGATCAAAACCTTCCGTTATCACAGATTCTCAATATTCTTAACGAGATCAATTATGCGATTGCAGTACGTGCTCTAGAGCTATCCCTCAAGAAGATGGAAACCCCGCCTCCTTGTAAATTCGCCTGGTTGGCGTTGGGAAGTCAGGGACGTAAAGAGCAGTTATTATTTACCGATCAAGATAATGCAATCGTTTTTGATAACGTGCCGGAAGAAGAATACGAAGCCACCCAAGCCTATTTCATCAAGTTAGCCCGTATTGCCACACGTGCGATGCATAAAGTGGGCTATGCCTATTGTCCGGCAGATATGATGGCGAGCAATCCCAGATGGTGCCAGTCGCTCTCCGAATGGAAAAAACAATACGATATCTGGATTACAGATCCTTCCCCGGAAACCCAATTGCTATCTGCTATTTTCTTTGATTACAGTTATGTATTTGGTGATACCCAACTGGTAACCAGGCTTTCTGATAACATATTACTAACCTTAGATAAAAACCCCATGTTTTACCGGGTAATGGCAAAAGATGCCATACGCAGTCCGTCTCCGCTTGGGTTTTTTAGACAGTTCTTAGTTGAAGAAAGTGGAGATCACAAAGACTTTTTTGATGTAAAAGCCCGGGCATTAATGCCGTTAATTGATGCCGCCCGTGTCTTGAGCCTCAATCATAAGTTACGCAACATCAACAATACAGCAGGTCGGTTTGAGCGCCTAGCCGAACTCGAAGCAAATAATAAAGAGATCTACGAGAATTGCTCCTATGCCTTTAAAGCCTTACTGAAATTCAGAACCAAACAAGGGATCTTACATGATGATTCCGGGAGGTTTATAGAACTCGCGACCTTAAGCAAAGCCGAAAAACTCAAGTTGAAGCGCTGTTTCAAATCCATTCATGACATCCAGGAGTTGCTCACGCTTCGCTATAATCTCAAGTAGTTATGTACATTCCTTTTTTCAGCAAAAAGCAAGATCCGCCAGAATTCTATAAAGCCTATGCTGCACAATTTTCGAAGACAAATACCGCAGACTTTGATACCGCGCGGTTTATAATCTTTGATACCGAAACCACAGGGACCAATGCCCGGGAAGACCGGATGTTGAGCATTGGTGCATTAGAATTGACCGGCAACCAGATCAATCTTGCCAGTAGTTTTGAACTCTATGTGAAACAAGATATGTTTAGTGAGGAAGCCGCTGCAATACACGGGATCTTAAGAGAAAACAGAAAATACAAGAAGGTAACCGAAGAAGAAGCTGTAAAAGCGTTTTTGAAATTTATAGGTACCGATATTTTAGTAGGTCATCACGTGGGTTTTGATGTAGGAATCATCAATTATGCCCTCAAGCGGCTAGGAGCACCTAAACTAAAGAATAAATTTACAGATACCGGCGCACTCTACAAACGCACGGTTCATCTGGTAAACATCACAAACCCGGATAAAGTATACACGCTAGACGATTTGTGTGAAGAACTCAATATTTCGCGTACTGACCGACATAAAGCAATGGGAGATGCCTACATAACTGCTTTAGCATTTTTAAAAATTCTATCGCGACTGAAGGGAAACAAGAAATTAAAATTGAAGAATATTCTTCTTAATTGAAACGAATAGCGCTTGTAGATTGTTTAGAAAGACTTGTAAAATTATCTATTAGCGTATAATGAGAGAGCTCAGAGTCAAGCAACAATTTTCTGATTTTTGTTGCATACGGAGTTTTCTCGTCTGTGATCAATTTTTGTAAATGAGTTTCAAAAGTAGAATACAGAAGCTGTATCATTCTGGTTTTGATGCCTGAATCTCTATAATGTTGTAAAAACTTTTTACAACAGGATAAAAACAACTGCGGATGCTCGATCAAGGTATCAATAACCGTATTGAGGTAGTGTAAAACCGCCACACCTTCTTGTTCTTCAACCTGAAGTTCAACGTGCTCTGACGAAAGATTATCTTTAAAAAGCCACAAGTTGTTTTTTATAAAGTCGGTATGGTTACGGGTGCTTTTGTAATAGACATCAAGACCCAATGCCGTAGTCATCACAAACACATTCTCACCAATTGTATTGATAAGAAAGTGTCTAAAATTTTTTTCAGCATCAGCATATAGTACAGGAGTTCTCTTAAAACCACTGTTTCTAAATCTCACCGAGTACAATTCTTCTACTACTTCAGGGTGTAGCATGCTTTAAAATATTTTCTATTTGAGAGAGTCCCTGCATCCGCGCATGGTCTTCTGCTGTAAGATCTCTGGAATCTTTAAGTAAAGGATCTGCTCCTTGTTTCAGCAATAATTCCACCAGCTCTTTTTGATTAAAGGTAGCTGCATAGATAAGCGCAGTCGCACCATTAAAATTTTGCACATTCACATCTGCTCCTTTATTGATCAACAGTCTAGCCACCTCAACATATCCCTTGAAGCAAACTCCCATCAAGGCAGTGTTTCCAGATGCATCCTTAGCATCTATCTCAGCACCACTGTCTATAATAAGTTCACTTACATCAATATACCCATAATAGCTTGATAAAAGCAAAGGGGTTGACCCGCGTTGATCTTTAGCATTTATAAGTTGAGGGTTTTCAGACAATAATTCTTTAATAGTGGTTGTATCTTCAGAACGTATCGCATTAAATAAAGAATCTTGTTTCATCTCGTTAAAATAATATATTTTTTTCAAAAAAATACGCGGTAAATTCACAATATTTCACCACGCCGTCATTAATTTTCAGCTATAACTTTTTCTTCCGGAAGCTTATCCGATTATTTTACCTAAATACTAATAGTTCAACGAGTTCTTTAAGCTCTTTGAGAAAATCACCAACTGCTAATTTAGTATCGATTACTAGGATGATTGCTTCACTAAATATCAAAGTTAGCTATAGATTCTTCTGATTTTGTTAGAGAATGATTAAAAGATTAGATTTATACATCAACAGAAACTATTTAGCTTTTTATTTTTACTACTAATCCTATACTATGAAGTATTTCCGGTTACTGCTTCTTTCTGCTATTTCTTGTTGCAACTGTCTTTCTTTTGAAGTTGCTGCTCAGGAAGTTTATTTTCCTTCCTTTGGAGCCCGGTGGGAAACTTATACGAACACTGACAAGGTTTTTTCTGAAGAATCTTTGCAGGAAGCTGTTGCTTTTGCATTAGCACATGAATATTCAGGATCCCGTGATTTGAGACAGGCTATTCTAAAAGGCTTTGAACGCGAACCTTATCACGAAATTCTGGGACCTACAAAAAAGCGCGGTGGTCCCGCAGGAATGATTCTTAAAAACGGCTATCTCGTAACCAGCTGGGGAGATACCCAACGGGTAGATATGACCTTTAGCGTTACCAAAAGCTTCCTTTCTACAACTGCCGGACTTGCAATAGATGCCGGTATCATCGCTGATGTGAAGGATCCTGTTAGTCATACGATCTGGGACGGGACTTTTGAAGGGGACCACAACAGCAAAATAACCTGGAAACACTTACTGGAACAGAATTCTGACTGGAGTGGTCAACTCTGGGGCGGTAAGGACTGGGCAGATCGCCCGCCACGAGAAGGTAATATTGATGCCTGGAAAAACCGCGAACTGCAAGAGCCTGGCACTTTCTTTGAATACAACGATGTGCGGGTCAACGTTCTTGCCTATGCTCTTACACAAACCTGGCGCAAACCGCTTCCTCAGGTTTTAAAAGAACAGATTATGGATCCCATAGGCGCTTCTACCACATGGCGTTGGTTTGGCTATGACCAAGCATGGACGACCATAGACGGTCTACACATGCAGTCCGTAACAGGTGGTGGTCACTCCGGTGGTGGAATGTTTATCAGTGCAGAAGACATGGCGCGTTTTGGATTGCTGTTTCTCAATAACGGTATTTGGAACGGCAAACGCTTGCTATCCGAAAATTGGGTCAACGCGGTGCAACAACCGTCTGCACCAAATCCCAATTACGGATATATGTGGTGGCTGAATCAACCCGGACCCCGACATTGGAAGAACCTACCGGAGCACTTGTATTATGCTGCAGGTTTTGGCGGTAATTTTATTGTTATTGATCAAGAGAACGACTTAGTGATTGTTTTACGCTGGTTAGAGCCTGGTCAAATTGAGGCGTTTTTAGAGTTGGTTTATGGGGTGAAGTGATCTAAAGACTTGAGATTTTAGAATTAAGACAAAAGATAATAGAAGAAAGAGAAAGTACCTCATCCCACAAGACTAAATCTGGAATTGAAGACCAGCTTTAGAAAATTTAATCTCGATTATCGAATAAATTATTCCTTCCAATAATCCACGACCAGAACATCTTCTAAAACCGGACCTAACATCGCACCAAATTCTTGATGCTTGGGATGCACTAAATAACTATCCCGATCTTGCTCACTCGTAAAGGTAACAAAAAAGCAATGCGTAAAGCCTTTATTTAAATTTTCCGGACTGTTGTTGAGACCCCACTCGAAAGCTTTGATTTCATCGATTTCAACAGCCAGATTGGCAAAGGCGGCTTCTACTTTTTCAACTTCAGCGGGTTTCGCGGTTTCTTTAAAACTGAATAAAACAACATGGCGCAACTGCTCTTCGGTTTGCTTTGTAACTGCTTCTTTAGCTTCTGAATTCATGTCTTTACAGCTGGTAAAAATGAGTAAACCTATTAAAAGGTAACATGTGTTTTTCATGATTTAACTTTAATTCTTTCTTACTGGTCTACGGCTATATCCGTTTTATCAATGATCTCCTGAGCTCTTTCAAAGTCAGCTTTATAAACATATAACTCTATATCATTCTGCGGAATTCCAAAACCTCCCAATCTAGCTGATTCAACGTGATCCTTTATACGTGTTGAAATGTTTTCTTGATCCAATAGGAACGCAATTCGATTAATTATAATCGAAGTATTGGTCATTATTTTTAAGTAATCTTCCATATTCTAAAGCTTAAATTTTAAAAAACCTATGCGGGTCTCCCCCTATTCTGAATATAGAAATTTAGGACTTTCTACGCGTATAATTCAGCTTAACGATTAATTTAATCGTACTAAACACTATGTTTTAACTCCTCAACACTACCCATATATGCTTTAAGACAAGGGGCACCCGTTGTACAAGGCTACCACTTTTTTGAAATCGATCGAAGTGTTCAGTTCGTAGAAATACTTCAACTGCCATTTTTGAGTGCGTACCGCTTGTTTACTTTGCGCGGTGTCCCAGCTGGGGTATACTCTAAATGCGCGTTTACCTGCTTGCGTTGCTGATGAGATGATCCCTTTTTCAAGCAGTACTTCTTTTGGAAATACAAATTGACCCCAAGCCTCTGCTGTGTTTACATTGACCACATACAAATCAACAGGATCCTTTGCATCAAACGGCTCAATGGGTCCGTTACCAGTACGTTTCCAGAACGTCACAAATTGGCCAACTTTCTTAGGCGTAACTTTTGAGCTTCTGCTTACGATCCGTGTTCCGTTCAATTTATAACGGCACGCATCATATTCCTTACTTTCAGGCTCCATAAAAAATTCTGAAATCTCCAGCGAACATTTATCATAAACTTCCGTTTTTAGGGTATTCAGATTGTTATCCATGCAATTATGATTCCTTTTTATAAAGCGCTTTTCAGTGACCTAAACTTCTTTTTCTAGTAAACCCTTTAGAGTGCTAATCTATACGTTAATAAATAACAATCTATCGCATTCTTAGGTTTAAAGATAGCCTTTGCTACCCTATTTTTTAAGAATATCAACAACTCAAACTCGTGCTTTTTTTTATAACTATCCTGTCAAATCTGATTTCTCTGTGGGTGCGCGATTCCAATCGCGTATTCTTAGAAGAGTTTTTAATACCCAAAGGTTCTACGAAATCAAAACACCCTCGGTTATAGGAATAGCTGCAGGAAGTTCCGAAGGACAGGAGCGATAGCAACGTTGAACTGAAAAGATCATAATTAATAAGCTTTCTTTTTTGCATCGCCCAAAAAAGAAACCGACTTTAGGAGGTTCACGAACACCATAACCAACTAAGCGAGTGAGCTAAACAAAAAAGTCTAGGCTTATTTTTAGATCCTTGAAAACTACGCAAACGCCTTTGCCTGCGGATAGCAAACCGCTGCGCTAAGCTATCCTCCGCTGCCCACCGCTGCGGCGCCCGCTTGTTTTACTACAGATCTAAAAAGTAGGCCGCTGTACTATGTTATTAAAAATTACCCATACCCGAAGGGTTACAAGAATCTAATCTTCCCTCGGTTCAGAATAGCTGCGAGGGCAGAGCGTTAAAAAAAGGTCTCGTAGACCTTTTTAGCGAATGAGCCAGGTGGCGCGTGGGCTTTGGAAGGGAATACTTTACTTTAATTAAAATTCACTCTTAGAAAAATTGGAGTAAAGACGCGGAGCTG
Source organism: Leeuwenhoekiella aestuarii (assembly GCF_004104055.1). Taxonomy (GTDB): domain Bacteria; phylum Bacteroidota; class Bacteroidia; order Flavobacteriales; family Flavobacteriaceae; genus Leeuwenhoekiella; species Leeuwenhoekiella aestuarii. Next base: position 349,676 of record NZ_QOVJ01000001.1, read on the forward strand.
ACAAAGCGGTTTTTGCCTGATAAGGCAAAAAATTCCTAAGCGAGGGGGTCTTTTCTTTTGTTACTTTTCTTTGGACAAGCAAAGAAAAGTAAGAAACACGAATTGAAAATATAAACTTTTATTCAAACTCCTGTTCATTTTTTCCATCGATGAAAAAACGAACCAAAAAAATCTAGGCTTATTTTTAGATCCTTGAAAACTACGCAAACCCCTTTGCCTGCGGATAGCAAACCGCTGCGCTAAGCTATCCTCCGCTGCCCACCGCTGCGGTGCCCGCTTGTTTTACTACAAATCTAAAAAGTAGGCCGTTACTGGCAATCGATTAAACATTAGATTTTAGAAGTGAAATAAGAGATAATAGAAGAAAGAGAAATCACCCATACCCTAAGGGGGTTAAAGAAATCACAATTCCCTCGGTTCAGAATAGCTGTAGGAAGTTCCAAAGGACAGGAGCGGTAGCGACGCGGAACTGACAAAGCAGTTTTCGCGGTAGCGAAAAATTCCTAAGCGAGAGGCTCTTTTCTTTTGTTGAGCCTGCCCTGAGCGATAGCCGAAGGGTTTCTTTGGAGAAGCAAAGAAAATGAACAAACATGAATAGAAGTTAGAATTACTCAATTCAACATTAGAAAATTAACGCAAACCCTTAATCTAAACGCTCTACGCGATTGATGATAATGGCACTGCTAGAGAGTAAGTTTTTTATATGTTACTCAAATAACTTTTAGCATCTCGCAAATTAAGTTCAGTCTCATCTGCTGCGCGACTCCTTCGTGTTTTAGGAAATACCGGTTCATCCAATTGGTCAAGAGCTACCAAAAGTTGAAAAAGTGTAGTTTCATTATTATTCGCTGCTACTTCGATACCTAACCAATCTCTAAAAAGCGGAAGGAGCGCTCTATTATTACTTTTTGATAATGCCCAATACACCCCAACACGTTCCTCATCATTTCTATACAAGCCAGAATCTACGCCCTTGATCATTAGTTGTTCCAATTCGGCAGGCTGGTAGTGCTTTAGTTCAGATGCTGCAATGGTATCGTTCTCAAAATCACCATGCACAACACCATTAACCCTTTCAAAGATAAAGGCAGCTTCTAAAACTTGATCCCTGTTCAAATATATGTCCTATCTTCTTATAGCTATGGTTGATATCTTGTGTTGTACATACACTTAAATTTACAATATCCCAATATTAATCAAGCCTCCCAGGAGAATTAAACAAAGCATAAGTGCATAACTTCTCGCTACAGCCAGATTTCCCCTTAATACTCGAAATCCCAAAAACCCATTAAGCAGGCTGAGTAATACATTTACAAAAATGACCCAGTCGGGATACCTAAAAGCAAAAAGGACATCGGTATAGTGATACCTGTAATACAGCCTGCTCATTTCAAAAATCCAATACATTGAAATCAGCATTTGAATCAAACCCAAAACTATGGGAACGTTCTTTTTGAGCAACATAGGGTACTATAGGTTTTAATTTTTTATTTAATCTAACCCGTATCTTTTAAAAGCGCCTCCGTGCGATTGATGATAAGGATACTGCTGGTGAGTATTTTTTATAGTTGCTCATTTGATTGTATTTTCCTTTTACAAGCTAATAACTCCGTTTTCTATAGTGAAGCGATACAGAACCGAAGAATCTACCGGAGTACCTTTGTAAGTCCCGGGTTTCCAGTCTTTCATTTTAGAAAATACCGCTACAATTTGCTGATCGAGTTCAGGGCTTTGGGTTTTGTTATCGATCTGGCAACGCACCATCGTTCCCTCACAGTTTACGATTAGATTCACCATACCGGTATCGCTATAGTTGGGCTTATCTTTTATAAAGGTTACTTCAGCATTTAGCGCTTCCGAGAGTTGCTTTTTGGTTAGTGGCGGTTGCGCTTTAACCTGTCCGTTACCTTCAAAAGGCAGCAACGCCAGTATTTTGGAGTTGTCACACACCCCGGGTATGGGTTCGTCTACCTGCATCGTTGCCATAAAATTGCCCAGACCAGAAGTACGTGGCTTTGAGGATGCGCATGCTAGTAGCAACGGTAATACAAGTGCCGAAATAAACATTTTTTTCATAGGCTATCGCGTTTTGAGTGTGGGATAATTTTAAACATCGGTTCAATCAACACAGTGTTAATGCTAGGCTCCCGTTATACAACGGGACAAGCTGTACCGGCCGCAGGAACGCTAGTTATTGGCAGTAGTATTTTTTATTCCGTTGTCCATTTATCTCTTCTTTTCTCTTGGTCATTTTGTGAGAGATAATGAATAGCAATCAACAACTGAATATTGGGATTGTTCAAATCAAAGTCGTTTGGGTTTTTGTAAATCCGTTGTTGAAGTAAACCCATTGATTCAAAATCGCCCGCAGCAATAAGACTTTCAGCGTATTCTTTTATTTCCGCATTATCTTTTCCGAGTTCAGTCAAATATTTTTGATATTTTCCATTGTATTTTAAACCTATACTTTTTAATTCTAATCCAGTTTTTGGGTAAGTCGCTTTTCCAAATTCCCATATTTCATTAAATGTAGATTTGGAAATCGAATTATAAAGTTTCTTTTGTTTTTCAAAATCTATTTTTTTTGAAATCGGTTGCCAACCATATTCTAATAATTCAGGTAATATTTTAGAAAAGCAACTTTTAAAGTCTGAGTTTTTATTATCACAGATTTGATTTTTAAAAAAGTTAGTTATTTCATTTAGGTCATAGATTTGTTCGGTAGAAAAATTGTCTTTTAATTCAGTCGCAGCATATTGAGCTTTACAAGAAAAACTCATTTGTAAAATTGTACATCCAATTATCAATATTATCGCTTTTTTCATATTATGCACAACGTGTTTGCTATGGTTTCGTTTTTTTATTTATCGTAATCCTTTTGTTTTTAAATCAGCATAAACTTCTTGAGTTCCATGAATTTCTTTTCCGAACATAATGTTTATATCGTATTCAATTCTGTATTCGTTCAACACTTGGTCAATTCTATCTTTTTTGTATTTTGCAGCTCCAATATCCTGTCGGTGTTTGTTTAAAGTTCCAAAAGCCATTCCAAGTGGTGCAAGGCCAACTCCCATAACTATTATAGGTACTGTTGAAATAACTCCGCTATCCAAAGCATATTTGCCTAACAAATATCCGCCCATAATTACTGCAATTCCAATTATAAGGAAAACAGCAAAATATATGTAAGTCAAAGTTTTTTTTCGTTTAAAGTTTTCGTATTCAATGTTTACTGATTTGAGTTTGTTTTCAAACTTGTCAGTCAGTTTAATTGTTGCACAAGTTTTATTAAATTGAGGCTTCCGGTCAGTTAATCCACAAGTTGTGCCTATTTTCAAATCAGTTTTCTGATTATCGCACAATTCACAATGCCTGGTTAAATCCATCTAATTTTAAGGTCAGTTTAGTTCGATTTTCAATTTAATGTGTTTCGGTCAAAATGCACCACAACTCGTTTTATCCACATTAAATATAGCCATATCCCTCAAAATTTACGAGATAGCATCACTTTTTGACGGTGCTATCCGTTGAGATCTGATAAGATTTTGTAAGATACGGTACACTAAAAACTGACTCATCTCGCTGAGTACTGGTCCCCAGGCTGCCGCCAGTCTGTGGCGGGTGGTTAGCAATACGCGTATTGATCTATTAACCCATAAATCCCATGGCATCTGTTTTGATAACCGTAGGATCATCCTGAAAATTTCTGGCACTGGAGTACTTCCAAGCTATAGGATTGGTAACAAAACCAGATTTCACCAGATTGTTATGAATATATTCCAGTTTTTGTTTGATGACTTTACTCCTCCAAAGTTCAATGCGTTTATTGTGATGCTGCCAAAATGGATGTTTGAGTAACATTACCTTTATTTCCGGCAGCCCTTTCAAACATCCAAAGAAGCCATTCTTTGCTACGTTCCTGTGACTTTTCTAAAATAGCCTCAATCACTGCTTTTGATGTAAATTTTTTAAAATCTCTTATCAAACCTGAAGGATCATCATGTGCAGACAGAAGTTAACTACCTCAGGGCAAGCCTGTCTGTCCGACTAAGGCATCAATCCAATGGACGGTAGCCAAGGAAACGCAATAGGGCGCTGTAGGGTTGTGAACTTTATAAGTGCTACGCATCCTATTAAGATCAGGTTTTAGTGGCTCTGTTAACGCGCTTTATAAGCGCCACCAGTCACAGACTGGCGGTAGCGGGGGTCTACTTAATTTTAAAATTCCAATACATTTTGAAATGAGTTACCTGACATATAGTTCCAGATACTATAATCTATATCTCTTCTAGAAACATTTAGCATATCCGCTGTAAATTCTACTATTCGTTTAGCGCTTTGGTAACTATTGTAATCAATTTCAGCTTTATTCAAAAAATTAATGATATGTCTATCAACCGCAATTGTTTCAACATGCATAAGCTTAAAGAAGTAATCAATTGTTTTGTCACCAATTCCCGGTATAGATTTAAAATATTTTAAATTTGAACTATCATTTAAATAATCTAGTAATTCACTGGTAGTTTGTATAGAGCTTTCATCTAGAAAATTAATGACTGATTGAAATCTTTTTAATTTTATATGATTCTTCCAATTCAAAAAACTTTCTAAACCAACACTATTGATTGTAAAAATTAAATTTTCAAGGTTATCAGCTTCTTCAAAATTGTTGTACACTCTTAAAACTCTGGGCAAAACCACTGTTTTATAATTCAAACCGGCTTGTAAAATAATATCCGTCAAGACAGCTCCTAGATGGTTATTATAGAAACAAATATTGCTTCTAATTAAACTAAAGTCATGTTTACCCTCTATAAATTGAATTAATTTATTTATTTCAATATTTTGACTCATTCACTTAGTCTTTTCAAAGCTTCTAATCTATCAACGCAATTTGGACAAGCACCACAAGGTACATCCGGAGATGCCTGACAAGAAAAGGTTTTGCCTATTGGGGCTCCTAATTCAATTCCTAATTTCGCGACTTCAAATTTAGAATAATCTCTGAAGGGCATCTCGATTTTAACAGAGCCATAGTCTTTAAGAAGACTTTCCAAATTATTAAAAAAATCGTTTGAACAATCAATTTCTTTTGCGTGATTGCTGTTGATAAATGCAGAATATACGTTGTTCAAGCCTAATGTTCTAGCAAATGAGGCTGCAACGGTCAATATTAAAACATTCCGATATGGTATATATAAATCATCAGCAGTTATACTTTCTTCCCAAAGATTAGAAGCCTTTATGAATTTAGAATTTGAATATTTATAAATATCTGAAATATCTAATATTTCAATTTTACTTACGTATTGCTCAGGAAGTACTTTATTCAACCGATCTAATTCAGTCTTAAAACAATGCTGACCATAATTAATTATCAATGGAACAAATTCAACACATTTTTTCATAAATAAGTAACATAGAGTAGTCGAGTCTAAACCTCCAGAAACTAAAATCACTCCCTTTTTAAAGTCTTGCATATTTTAGAACTTTTAATAAATGTTTCACAAATTATTTCATCCATATTGTTTGTTACGAGGCTGCAAGAGTGTGTTAACATACAATTTTGAGCTAAGTTAAATGGATCGTAGAGCAAAACTGGTATTTGTTTTTCAGATGCAATTCCAATTTCAACTAGGGTTCCAGGGTCATTATATAACAATACACAAATGACAATTTTACATTTATTCAAAAGTCTAATATCTTCGTTGTAATACTGTTGCTTCTGTTGTGAAGAATCACTTTCTTTCATTTGACCATTTACTTTTATTGGTCTTATTGGTGAAAAATTATGATATAGTAAACTTTTTTCTAAGGTATCGATCAAACTAGTATCAACAAAGTCAAAATCAGGAGCCGCAATATAAATATTAATATCTTTTCTATTTTCCCAATTCAATATAGTGCCTTGTAGACCTACTAAATCATTAGTAGGTATTTTTAAAATTTTTTCAACTGAATTTTTAAAATTCATTGGGAATGTTGTGCTTGCATATTCCGCAGCAACAAAAGAAGCTAAGGCTAGATTCTCATCAACCTTACTATAAATAGCAGATTCAAAAATTGCATTAAAAACATCACCTACTCCTACCGAATGTTGAATGGGCATGGTTTGAGAAGAAACTTGATGGACTTTATCTTCAATAAAATCATAAAGCCTTGTTCCGCCTCTATTTTCTTTTAAAACTAGTTTTTCGCATAGTCTTTCAAATAGTGAAGCAAAAGTTTTAAAATCAAAATTATTGGTCTCTATATATTTTAAAAAAATCTTACTTGATGTTGATATAAATATATTTTTGAATTTAAAATTGAGAGCACATAAATCTTCTAGACTTAAATTTGCTACTTCAAGACTAATTGGATATACTCCCAGTTTTCCTAGAATTCTTGAAATATCATATTCCCCTGAAGTAATTAGAAAACTGTCGCATTTTGGCGACTCGAAATCCAAGTAATTATATCTGTTATTTTCTCTTAAGATTAAATCATATCCTTGATCACCAATTTCTCGAGCTTCCTCAATTAAAATTAAATTAGGAGCATTTAATGTGTCTGCAACTTTAAATAGTTTTGGGCTATCGTAATGATCAAAATAATTATGTATACGTTCATCAAGATATTTGGGAGAAATATATCCAAGACTGTAATTTGCCGAGATTGCCCATAGACCTCTTGCAGAATGTGATACTCCTCCGAGTCTCATCTTCAAATTTTCGTCTTTATTTTTTAGAGTCACATCAACTAAAATATCTCCTATTAGGCAAATATTATGCATTTGGCGAAACATTTATGATAATTGAATTAATTGGTGTTGTTGATGTGTTTGAGACTAATCCAGAATAGGTATTTTCTGTCAAACATTGACGTAAATAATTATACTTGGTTGGTAGATTTCCAATTTCCTCATTATCTATTAAGGCAACTATTCTGTGCCCATTGAACTCTATAATTGCTTCCGTATTAACGTTAGGTAGATGCTGTTTTGAACTAAAATATTGAGATGAATCAACATCTTCTAACTCCGTCCTAAATGCTCTATTGCATTTGTTTTCTAACGATTCTCCACCTTGCTTAGAATCACCCCCTGAAAATCCCTGATAATCAGTAAAATTACCTGACCCTGTACTGCCCATTGATTTAGTTTTTAAATTATTAATTATTTTTTGGTTAGATGTTTGTGACATTTATTTGAGAAAAGAAAATCCTTTCTACAGTAGAGTTTTATTAATTATCCCTTTGGTCGTAAATTTTTAGTGGTGAATCTGTCTTATAAAGTACTTTACCAGAAGGAACTACTTTACTAGAACCATTTAAATGCGTTTCTTGGTCATCAAAAAATATATGAGCCCCAAAAGCTTCCAATACTTTATCTTTTGATAACCCTCCCATAAAATATGCTTCATCTACATATACGCCCCAATGTCTTAAAGTTTTTACTACTCTCATATGACTTGGAGCATTTCTCGCAGTTACAATAGCTATTCTGAGAGGGGTAAGCTCTATTGTTGTCGGTAAAAATTCTTGAATTTTTGACAATTTTCTCAATAACTCTGCAAAAGGGCCATCATTTAAGGGAACGTCCTCATTTTTTGATTCATGCTCATGAAATGCATCAATACCTTTCTCTTTATAAATTTGCTCTGATTCTTCTGAAAAAACGACTGCATCTGCATCAAAAGCAAATTTAACTCTATCAACCTCTGGCATATAGTTTTTAGGAGGATCATAAATTAAAGCCGTAGCGCAATTAGATGTATCGCTCAATTTCTGAACATCCTTCTCATCTTTTGAAAGAAATAAATCAACATCAAATGCATCTATAAAAGGAGATAGAGGTTCACCTCCTGAAAATGCACATCTAGTAATTGAAAGATTAAAATGTTTAATTGACTTTAAAACTCTCACCCCCGTTTCAGGACTATTTCTTGACATCACTACCACCTCTACAATTTGCTTAGATGCAATATCATTTAACTTAAGTAGACTTTTAATCAATGGAAATGCCGTGCCCTCACTAAGTAATTCATCCTCATGCTCAAGCTGATATTTTCTAAAGGCAGCTATATTTTCATTTTTAAATATTTCATTTTCCTTTTCCAAATTAAATAAAGCTCTTGATGATACACCAACCACTAGTATTTGAGAAAAATCTAAAGGCATATAATTAAATTTTATTGTTAAATAGAGAGCGAATTCTAAATAATCACACGAATAATATTCGTTATAAAAATTTAAATCAAATACTCCCCCTAAATCTACCCCAAAATCCCCAAACCCCTTTACACAATTCTGTAATTAGCAATCCATAAGCCGCTAAACCCTACAATTTGGGGGTATTTCCCCTCGGGTTTGCTTCGCCCTTTATCCATTGATCACCCATAGTTTCTCCATTGTTTTACCATTAAAGCCCAGTGTTTATGGGTTATTAATGGAGGATCAATGGACAATCTATGCGTAAACCCCTAACAATACCCCTAAAAAAGCCGCAGCGGTGCAGGTGTCAAAAACGTGTTAAACCCCAACGGCTTGTTGCGCAACCTTCATAACTTTATACTTTAATACACTAAGATTTATGAGCAACGCACTGGAAGCCTGGTTAGAAAAAGATACGTTTACTTCTAATGTAAGCCGCGGGTTGATTTCCGGGGTTTTGGGAGGTATTGCCGGAACCGTGGTAAAATCTGCTATTGAAAAAGTACTGCCGGTACGCAAACCCAATACGCGTTCTGCTCAGGTTAAAATGGTAGATGATCTCTCGATGCAATTAACGGGAGAACGCATCAGCGAAAGCAATCACGAACTCGCAGAGCAATTGGTGAATATTCCGTTTGGGGCCAGTCTGGGTGCTACTTATGGTTATGCGAAACGCGATAAGCTCGATACCAATATTCTAGACGGTTTGGCCTATGGCGCAACCACCTGGGTAGGTACGCACGAGACTTCGTTACCCCTATTGGGTCTTAAAGACAATCCTACGGAAATTCCGGTAAGAATACAGATCAACGAGTTGATCGCCCATGCAGCCTTTGGGATCACGACCGAAATCGTACGGGGTATTATTGCAAAAAAACTCAGGGAGTAGCATAATGTCCTAACTTGCATACCTAAAGAACCGCCTCAAAATAAGGCTGTAAAGCGTATATAAAACTACCAAACAGAGTTTGCTGAAGCTTTAGGCTTCTACCCGCTTTGACGGATCAGGAAGTTGAATACCGCTTAAAACAGGTTTACCCGATCATCGGGAAGGCGTACACTCCAGAAGCACGGGACTAGTGAATTTAAAAGAGTATAGCGCAAAGATTCTCCGTTTTATCAACAGCACCGATTTCACTAAAGCGCTGTTGATAACCGCTGGTTTAGTGATTCCTATTTTAACGGGCTATCTTTTAGACGCACTCAGCGTGGGACTCGCCATAGGTACCGGGGTCATGTTTAGTTCGCCAAGTACCGTAACCGGAAGTCTGAAAAACAAACGCATCGGTATTGTAATTTCGGCTGTGCTGGGCGCACTCATCAGCCTTATAGGCAGTTATATTCCTCAAGTATACTGGGTACAATTACCCTATCTGGGGATCAGTATGTTTGCCCTTTCGCTGCTTTCGGTTTACGGGTTTCGAGCATCGCTCATCGGTTTTGCCGGACTCTTTGCTGTGGTCTTGAGCTTTGCGAATTTATCAGCCTCCGGTTTAAGTCCGGTAGAACGTTCTGTGTTCATTTTAATAGGGGGAATCTGGTATTTGATACTCACCCTTATCCATGACTTCATCGCCCCTAAAAAACAAATAGAAGAGCTTTTAGAAACAGCAGTAGCCTTGTGCGCCGGTTATATTGAAGCACGCGGCGAATTCTTAAAGCAAGCTACCGATCGGGACACCGGACTCAATCGCTTATTTACCATTCAAAGCGAGTTTAATGAGCATCTGGAAAAATTAAGGGAGATCTTACTCATCAACCGACATGCTTCCGGAACCTCCAGCTATTACCGAAAGCGCTTTCTCATCTTAGGCGAACTCGTAGATCTATCGGAGCTCTCGCTTACCAGTCCCATTCCGCCGCGCAAAATGCATGACGTTTTAAAAAATTATCCCGAACAACTGGAAGCCTTTATTCAGCTGAATAAAGCGCAAAGCGAAAGTTTAAAACGCATCGCCCATACCAATCTTAAAAAACACGATGTTAATTTAAGTCCGCTGGACACTGCCTTAAAAAACACGGCGCAAGCTCTGGAGCGCTACCTGGAAAACAACGCGTGGGACAGCAACTACCTGGTGATTAAGAACCTGTATGAATTACAGGAAAAACAAGCACAGCGCATTCTGAGCATTGCAGACCTTCTGGACCGCAACAAGAGCGTCAAAAGCATCAATTCTGATGCTTCTAAAGAGGCTGAACATTATATAACCAGGCAAGATTACAGCTTTCAATTGATCCTGCAGAACCTCAACCGGGACTCCCCCATCTTCCGGCACGCCTTGCGCATAGCCGTCACTGCAATACTGGGTTTTGGGTTAGGCAGCTTTTTTGACGTTCAAAACCCGTATTGGATTTTACTCACCATTGTGGTGATTATGCGCCCCGGTTATGGCCTCACCAAACAACGTTCTAAACACCGTATCATCGGCACGCTCCTTGGCGCCGCGGTAGCTACGGGGATTGTTTATGTTTTTCAGGATGATAAAATGCTCTTTAGAATTCTGGCTATTTTAAGCTTTATTTTGGCTCAGGCCTCTTTGCAAAAAAACTACCGTACGGCTGCACTTTTTATCACCTTGAGTATCATTTTTGCTTATGCCCTTTTAAAGCCCGATGTGCTTTTGGTAATTCAATACCGAGTGATCGACACCGCTCTGGGCGTAGTTCTTGCTGCACTGGCCAATGCTTTTTTATGGCCAACGAAAGAAGCCAAAACCCTTAAACAAAACCTTGCAGAAAGCCTGACAGCCAATCGCGATTACTTAAAAGCGATAGAAGTGCATTACGAGACTAAAGAAGCGATTGCGCTACACTATAAAATGGCTCGTAAAAAAGCATTTTTAGCAACTGCTGCTTTAAATGCGGGCGTACAACGCTTATTACAAGAGCCTAAAAGAACAGAAAAACTCACCGGGCAACTTTATGAACTGGCCGTACTCAATCACGCTTTTATAGGTGGATTAGCCTCGATAGGTACCTATCTTCGGGGGCACAATGTAACCCGTATGGATGATGCTTTTCACAACTATACCGCACCTATTTATCAGAATATGGATACGGCCATACACCTGCTGGAGCACAATACCAGCAATGCTGAAATGGTCACCGATACCGAAGCGTATTTTGGAAACTTATCATTTAAAGAAAAGAACGAGCAACTTTTTGAAACCCATATTCTCAGCGAACAATTAGAATCGCTTAAAAAACTGAGCGAGCAGTTTAACAAACACTTGAAAAATTTAAAAGGCTAGTTTTTAGATCGAATTGAGAATCGCAGCGGCTTTAAGCAGGGTTTTTTCTTCCTTAGCAAAGCAAAAACGCAGCAATTGATCGTCTTTCCCATCCACGTTAAATACTGAAACCGGAATACTTGCGAGTCCGTTTTCTTTAGTCAGGCGTTCTGCAAATTCGGGTGCAGGTTCTTCTGTAATTGCACTGTAATCCAACACTTGAAAATAAGTTCCCGCTGAAGGGGTAAATTGAAATCGCGAGTCTGCAATCGCCTCGATAAATACATCCCGCTTTCGTTGGTAAAACGCGGCCAGATCCAAATAATGCCGGGATTCTTCTAAATAGGTTGCCAAAGCGACCTGCGTAGGATGATGCACACAAAACACGGTGTTCTGATGTACGTTCCTGAATTCGTGCATCAATGCTTTAGGTGCCAGGCAATAACCGATTTTCCAACCGGTGGTGTGAAAGGTTTTGCCAAAGGAAGCGGTGATCAGGGAACGCTCTGCCAATCCCGGAACGCTTACGACGCTTTGATGCTGCTGGTTATCAAAAACAATATGTTCGTACACCTCATCACTCAAGATCAGGATATCTGTACCCCGCACTAATGCTTCCAGACGTTCTAAGTCGGCTTTCTGAAAGATCATCCCACTGGGATTGTGCGGATTGTTGATGATCAACATTCGGGTTTTTGGGGTAATAGCCGCTGCTACCGCATCCCAATTGATCGTAGTATACGGCGCTTCTAACTGCACCGGAACCGGAACACCCCCCTGTACTAAAATCGTAGGTTCGTACGTATCATAAGCCGGTTTCAATACAATTACCTCATCATCACGATGCACAAATGCGGTAATAGCCACATACAAGGCTTCAGAAGCACCCACGGTCAGGGTGATTTCAGATTCCGGATCGTAATACTTACCCCTTAGTTCCTGAACCAATGCTGCAATCTTTTCGCGTAGGCGTAAATTACCCGCTAACGGGGCATACTGATTGTGACCCGCTTGCATCGCTTCGGTTACCAGTTGGATCAAAGCCGGATCGGTATCAAAATCAGGAAATCCCTGAGAGAGGTTGAGCGCACCGTACTCGGCTGCCAGTTTACTCATCACTGCAAAGATAGAAAGCTTGCTATCGGGTAGTTTACTACGCATTAGTCTTTTCTAAAGTGGTCTGCTACCGCTTCCAACTCTTCATACCATTGCTCACCAAATTTACGGATCAATGCATCTTTAGTAAACTTATAAACCGGTACTTGCAGTTCTTTACCCAGGCTGCAGGCATCATCACAAATAGGCCATTTGTGGTAATTTACTGCCGTAAACTTTGAATACTCCTGCAAACGCACAGGATACAAATGACACGAAATAGGCTTTCTAAAGTCAACTTCACCGGCATTAAACGCATCTTCAATACCGCAAGATGCAACCCCTTCCTTGGTAAAGGTTACGTATGCACACTCAGCCCCGTTAACTAAAGGAGTTTCCAACTCCTCTAAATCGGTTTCAATATGCGTGCCTTGTGCCTCGATAGCCGCAATGCCTTCTTCCCGTAAAAAGGGTTTGACTTTAGGATAAATAGCTTTAAGAATAGCTACTTCGTTAGGTTCTAAAGGAGCCCCCGCCTCACCGGCAACACAACACTCCCCTTTACACGCGGAAAGATTACACACAAAATCCTTTTGAATGACCTCTTCTGAAACTATGGTTTGATCTATTTGAAACATAGCGCAAAGATACATTTTCTACAGAAGTGCGTCTGCGCATGAGCGCTTAAGATACTGCCCGATTTTAAATCATATAACAATCGCATTTTAAGGGGGTTTTAAGCGAAAAACCTTCAGGTTATCTCTATGTTAAATCTAGCCGTTAAACTTATTATATATCAAATAAATAGATGTAATTTTGCGCCCTCTTTAAAAAAAGGAACGATATGGCATTTGATATTAAAGAAATCGTAACGGCAACGATGATCTTGTTTGCAATTATTGATATCATCGGTAGCATCCCCATCATCATTGGTTTACGTGAAAAAGTAGGACACATTCAGAGTGAGAAGGCTTCTATTGTAGCTGCCGTTCTTATGGTATTGTTTTTATTTGTGGGTAAAGAGATCCTTACTTTAATAGGTATTGACGTAAACTCGTTTGCAGTAGCAGGTTCGTTTATTATTTTCTTCATTGCTTTAGAGATGATCTTGGGTATTTCACTTTATAAAGACGATGCTCCGGAGACTGCCAGTGTGGTCCCCCTTGCCTTCCCACTCGTAGCCGGTGCCGGCACCATGACCTCCTTACTTTCGATGCGTGCAGAGTATGCCGTAGAAAACATCATTGTGGCGATCATCATCAACATTCTTTTTGTGTATGCCGTCTTGAAAGCATCGGGAAGAATCGGAAAAATCCTAGGAAAACAGGGAATTAATATCATACGCAAAATCTTTGGTGTAATTTTGCTGGCGATGGCTGTAAAGCTGTTTACAACAAATATTCAAGGACTTTTTTAAATACACCCCATGAAAATCGCACTTTATATCATACTTGGCCTGGCAAGCGCATTGCTTATTTTTAATCTTACTAAAATTGATTATAGTGCTCCGTTTGAAGGAAATAGTATGGTAGGCGTTATTTCAGTTATCGCGTGTCTGTGTGCTATTTTGCTGGTTGTAATCCTGATGATCTCCAGAAAGATTGCTGTTAAAAACAAAGAATTAAAAAGAAAGCCCAAGAACCAATAAACGCAGGGTTGTTCTCTTTAAAGTAGCGTGACCAAAGTAGGATTTATAAACTCATATACGATACCGGCTAAAAAAGTAAATATCGCCAATACCAAAAAGATCTTGTGTAGTTTTTGAAAAACCAAAGTCCGCTTGAGCTTTTTGCGCATCTTCCGGTTTTCTATCTTAAGCATCTGCTCTTTGATCTCTTCTTCGGAAAGATAAAATGGACTCACAGAAATACCACTGGAAATCAATATGTTTGCACTGTTATCTAGCAATCTAAAAATCGCTGCAATGCAAAAGACAAATATGGAAGCTATGATAACCATTACTCGTTTCTACTTAAGGCTATTATTTTCTGAATAGCTGCATCTTCTTCATTAATAAGTTTTTCAAAAACCGTATTACCAAAAAGTTGCTGCGCCATTACGGCCTTAAGATACCGCTTTAAATCATTTTTGTAATCTTTTACCCGAATTTTAAGATTTCTACGGTTCATATACGTTACAAAATCCTGAATACTGGCATCAGATATAGTAACCTCCTCATTAAAAGCCTCTAACGACAGACTGTTGTAATACGGGCGGCGCTTTTCAATCAATTCAAAAATAAAGCGCGACATATATCCCGCGCGCAACGCATAGGTAATCGCTTCTTTCTCATAATTAGTATCCTTCGGGATAAACACATCCGGGATGATACCGCCACCTCCGTAAACCACTTTTCCTCCCGGAGTTACATACCGCAGACTGTCTGCTACGGTGATGCTGTCTACACTTTGCATCTCCCCGTTTTTATAGCGCGATAAGTAATCTTCATAGTAGGCTTTATTACCATCTGCATACGGGCGTTGAATGCTTCTGCCTGTAGGGGTATAGTACCGTGCAATAGTCAGGCGCACAGCACTACCATCACCCAACTCCATCTCGCGTTGCACCAGTCCTTTACCAAACGAGCGTCTTCCTACAATGACACCCCTGTCGTTATCTTGCAAGGCACCTGCAACAATCTCACTGGCCGAAGCAGAGTTCTCATTGATCAGGACATATACCTTACCTTGCTCAAACTCCCCTGCATCAGTAGCATACGCATTTTCTATTTTTCCCGTTTTGTTTTTAGTAAACAGAATGAGTTTATCTTCCTTTAAAAACTGATCGGCTATTTGTTCTGCCGCCGAAATATACCCTCCCGGATTACCGCGCAAATCTAAGATCAACTCTTTAGCTCCTTTCCGCTTCAGCGAAAGAATGGCTTTTTCAAACTCCTGAGGTGTACTTTCGGCAAATCGATTGATTTTGATATAGCCCAGCGTGTCGGTTGCCATATACGAAGCATCAACGCTTTTTAAAGGCACAACGGCACGGGTCACCGTAAAATCTAATAAACCCTTAACTCCGGGGCGCTTTACTTTAAGAGCCACCTTAGTGTTCGCCTTGCCTTTTAACTGGTTGGTAATCGAATCATCAGCAACAATAGCACCCGTTAAGGGTTGTCCATCTGCCGCTACAATACGATCGCCACCTCGAATACCTACTTTTTCACTAGGCCCGCCGGGAATGGCTTGTATGACAGCTATACTGTCTTTAAAATTGTAAAAGCTGATCCCGATGCCTACGAAGTCTCCTTTCATACTCTCGTTCACCTGCTGCAATTCGCTCGGGGGAATATACACGGAATGCGGATCGAGATTCTCCAGAATTCCATTTACAGTAACTTCAACAATAGAATCGGTATTTATAGGATCTACATACTCATAGTCGATGTAATCAATGAGCCGGTTGAGTTTTTCTTTCTTGGAGTTCCCCCCTAGAATGTTGGTGGGATTGTTGCTGTAATTAAACTGACTGCCAATGTAGATGCCCAAAGCGACAGCGACGCAGAAGAATATGGGTAGGTATTTTTTTTGGTAACCTGCCATTATTCGTCAATATTTTCAATACAAGCTACCTGTACTCCCGCGCGTTTTAAGAAATCAATTCCGCTGGGATCTTTATAGGCTTTATTAAAAACCACCCGTTTGATACCCGCCTGGTGCACCAGTTTACTGCATTCGGTGCAAGGAGACAAGGTAATGTAAAGGGTAGCCCCCACACAAGCCTGTGTAGAAGAAGCTACTTTGAGTATTGCATTGGCTTCCGCATGAAGCACATACCACTTGGTATAGCCCTCTTCATCTTCACATACATTTTCAAAACCCGTAGGGGTACCGTTATAGCCGTCAGAGATGATCATCTTATCCTTAACGATAAGCGCGCCCACTTGTTTTCTTTTACAGTAAGAAAGTTTTGCCCATTCGCGTGCCATACGTAAATAAGCGATATCGTACGTGCGTTGTTTATCTGAAGTAATTAAAGACATATATTTATAAAACCGTACTTGAAGTACAAGCTGTTAAGCTTGCGAAGATAAAAAACTTAAGGTGCATAACATCCTCTAAAAAATGCTTTACCACGGATAATTAGCCATTAACATTGGGATTACCATACCGATGACCACTGCCGAAATAAACAAACACCAGTCTCTCCTTGAAAATCTAAAGATCGTCTGACAGATAAAACCTAAGATCAAAACAACCAATACAATGATGATCTGAGCAGCTTCGATACCCAATCCGAATTCTAACAGCGGTAAGATTTTACTTGATAAATGCGCGGTCAACGATTTAAAAAAGGACGAGAAGCCTAACCCATGTATGAGCCCAAAGAAAAGTGCTGTAATAAACAATACGCCCAGTTTATCTTTATGAGCTCCTCTGCCGGCGGTAAATACATTGTATAACGCCGAGACAAAAATGGTAACCGGGATCAAAAACTCTATAATCCCCCGATCTACACTAACAACGCCATAAACAGCCAGAATCATTGCGGTCATATGACCTACTGTAAACAACGTAACCATTAAGAGCACACGCCTCCAATCTTTAAAGACATAAGGCACCGTCAATACAATTAGAAATAAAACATGGTCGTACGCCTTGTAGTCTAAAACATGCTCTAGACCTATTTTAAAATAAAACCAAAAATCTGACATAAATAAAACTTGCAATTTCACCAAAACTACAATTATTTCCCAAAGTTGCTGTGTTAAACGTTAAACTATGTCTAAACAGAAATCTAAAAAATTAAGGCTTTCGTAATTTCATTTTTTAAAACCAAACCTATGCATCGCTTCTCCAAACTTATAGCGCCCGTATTTCTCACACTCCTACTCGTAAGTTGCGGTGCAACACCCGGGTTTACCTCCAGTCAGGATACCACATTACCCAATGCACCAGACTATACGTATATAGATACGAAAGGCAATGTGTATTCCATCAGTACCAAAAAGCTCATTTACGATCCGGTTTCTGAAGACAATACGATAGACGGTTTGGATGATGAAGGCAGGCATCTGGAGTTGAATATAGCGCTTAATGATTATGCAAAAATGGCTGCCGCTTGTGAACAACAGTTAACCACTCCTCAGAAAGAACTTCCTGCGAATTATACCGGTTATGTGATTCCCACATTAACCCGAAAAACCGCTGAAGAAACGGAGCAAATCGACCTCAGCATCAAAGCGGTAGACGAACTGGATTATATCATAAAACCCTTTTTAAAAGATGAATAAACCCAAAAACCCCATACTCAAAAAAGGGTTTGAGTTTTTCATCTTTATGAAAAATACCTATCTGGCCTGGGATCGTAACGATCCCTTTGCCAAGAGTGCCATCATTGCCTATTACACCTTGTTCTCGCTACCTTCACTCCTCATGATTGTCACCTCAATCGCAAGCGCGTTTGTAGGTACAAAAGCGGTACAGGGGCGTATTCACGATGAAATCGCCCGTTTTATCAGTCCGCAAGTAGCCGTTTCTATTGAAGAAATGATAGGCAATGTCACCTTACAAGATGATAACTGGATCACGCTGATCATCAGTATAGCTGCATTGATTTATGGTGCAACCGGAGTCTTTTTTCAGATGAAGAAGACGATGAATACCATCTGGAATGTCACTGAAAAAAACCAAAATTTCAAACGCATGCTCATCAACCGGGCTATTGCTTTTGGGATGGTTTTGGTTTTAGGTTTTATGCTTTTGGTAGCCTTTGTAGTAACCATATTACTCAACTTACTCACCGATTATCTGGCGCAGTTCGCCCCCGTAATTACAGTCATTTTTGCCGATGCACTACGCTTTTTGATTTCGTTTATATTCATCGCATCACTTTTTGCAGCAATCTTTAAGATTTTGCCTGATGTCAAAATGGGTTACAAGACCACCGTTTTAGGAGCAAGTATTACGGCGATTCTTTTTCTAATAGGAGAAAGCCTGTTGGGCTATTATTTTTCCAGTAGTAATCCTGCTTCGGTATATGGTGGCGCGGCGTCTATTGTACTTATGCTGCTCTGGGTAAACTACACCTGCCTGATCTTGTTTTTTGGGGCTGAAATCACCGTACAATATGCATTGGTTAAAAAGCATAAGATCGTACCGAGTAAGCACGCAGAATTTGCGCATACTGAAGAAACCAAAGCCCTGCGCGAGAAACAAAAACAGCTTGATGCCGATAAAAAAAAAGCGATCGAATTAGCAACCAATCCTGAAGAACCTAAGGATCCTAATTCTTAACCTTGCGAATCAAACACACATAAACCGGAAAGTGGTCGCTGTAGCCACCAGTGTACATTCCGTTTGCAAAACTTCTAAACGGATAATCTTTATAGGCGCCACCTGGGGTCTGTAAAAACTGCTTGTTAAAAATACCCGCTTTATAATATTGAAAGCTGTCGTAGTCTTTTTTCAGCCAGGCCGAAGACAGTAAGATCTGATCAAAAAGATTCCAGCTGTCCCGATACGCAAGCGTGCCCAAACCCTGCTTTGCTAAAGCTTCCATCGGATTATAAACATCTTTAAGTCCCACGTGTTTCCGCTTTGCTTTTGCTTTTAAACCCTTCTTTACACTTTTATCTTTAGGATCATCATTAAGATCCCCCATGGTTATGATTTTAGCATAGGGTTCCTGACTCAAGATCGAATCAATGATCTTTCGGTTTAAAACAGCCGCTGCAACACGTCTGGCCTGGGTACGGGCTTCTCCTCCGCTTCGGGAAGGCCAGTGATTTACAATAATATGTACCCGCTCTCCGACGAGATTACCACTCACCAGTAATTGATCTCGGGTATAAATGCGTTTGTTTTCTCGTTCTGGATCCACGAGTTTTAGCTCATAAGCTTTACTGATAATAGGCTGAAAAACAGTTTTATCATACAAGAAACCCACATCTATACCCCGTCGATCGGGAGAATCGTAGTGTACGATTCCGTAGTCTGTTTTTTGCAATACCGGTTGACTGACCAGATCTTCAAGAACCTTACGGTTTTCAATCTCTGCAACCCCCAGAACCGCTGGTCCGTTTTCAGCTTCGGGAGGTCCTATTTGTGCAATCACCTCAGCCATTTTTGAAAGTTTATCTTCATAAATAGCTTCCGTCCACCGGTCTTTGCCTTCGGGAGTACGATCGTCATCAAAGGTTATGGGATCATTTTCGGCATCAAAAAGGTTTTCCAAATTGTAAAATCCCACCGTAACCAGCTGATAATCTTCAGGCTCCTGACTAAAAACCCACAGATTTGGGTTAAGAATGAACACAATAAGAACACTTAATCGATTTTTTAACATAACACACCTAAAATCAAACTGTTAAGTTAAACTAATTTTTAATTTAGATGTGTACGCCCCCGCTGAAAAACTGATTAATTCTTTTTCATTGTGTACAAAATACTATTTTTTATAACGCTAGTACTCAGCATAAAAACGGGTCTATCGCAAGAGATTCGCATCAGCGGAAACCTTAAAGACGCGACAACTGCTGCAGCTATTCCAGACGTCGTGGTCCGTATTCTAAAAACGGACATACAAACGTTAACCACCCCAGACGGAAGCTTTGAATTGAAAGGCAAACTCCCCGATGGAAATCAAACCTTGGTGTTTTCAAAGCAAGGCTATCTCGGGCTTCGGTTACCCGTAAGCCTTCATGAAAATCAGAAGTTGTATTTAGAGTATATCCCTTTAGAGGTAGATCTTGCTGAGGCGAATCAAAGCCTAACCTTAATCAGTCTTTCTGATATGCAGCTCAACGAAGATGAAGCTGCGCGTGATAATGTGGTTTCCGGACTTTTAGGTGCTACGAATGACGTATTTAGCAATGCGGCAGCTTTTGACTTTAGCGCTACCTTTTTTCGGCCCCGTGGTTTAGACAGCAAGTACAGCAGGGTGCTCATCAATGGTGTTGAACTCAACAAATTCAATACCGGGAGACCGCAATGGAGCAATTGGGGTGGACTCAATGATGTCATGCGCAATCGGGAGTTCAGTCCGGGAATTACTGCTAACGATTATACGTTTGGCGCAGCGGCAGGAACACTTCATTTTAATATGCAAGCTTCATCCTATCGCCGTGGCGGGCGAATCTCCTATGCTTATGCCAATCGTACCTATACCGGCAGAGCGATGGCGAGTTATACTAGTGGAGTTACTCAATCAAATTGGGCCTATTCCGTTTTGGCATCCAGTAGATTTGGGAAACAAGGTTATGTTGATGGGACGCTTTACGACGCCAACGCTTTGTTTATAGGGATCGAAAAAATACTTACTGAGCAACACAGCATCAACCTGTCCTTGTTGTATACACCCAATCGTCGCGGAAGAAGTACTGCATTAACTCAGGAAGTAATTGATCTGAAAGGAAATAAATACAACCCCAACTGGGGTTTTCAAAAGGGTGCACTGCGCAATGCCAGACTCAGAGAGATTCAAGAACCTCTTGCTATTTTGACGCACAACTGGAAGCTTCATACGAAAAACACCTTAACAACCAGTGTGGCGTATCAATGGGGGAAAACCAAAAACTCACGCATCGATTACACCGGAAGCACGCTTGTGATCAATACGAATGGTCAGGAAAGCTTTTTAGGAGGTGCTCGCAATCCCGCACCCAATTACTATCAAAATTTACCCAGTTATTTTCTCCGGTTTGATAATCCTACAGCCGCACAATACCAACAAGCGTATTTAGCTCAGGAAGAATTTACTACAGATGGCCAGTTGGATTGGGAAGCTTTATATAAAGCCAATCAAACTGCAGCAACAACCGGACTCAACACCATTTACGCCCTACAAAACGATGTAAATAGTGATCACTTAATTCAAGCCTCAAGTATATTAAACAGTAGGTTTTCTGAACATCTTGATCTGGATGCCCGCCTTTCAATTGCTCAGTTGAATAGTGCGAATTATGCAGAAATCGATGATCTTTTAGGGGGAAGTGTCTGGCTTGATATAGACAGTTTTGCCGAGGATGATAATACTACCGGTGGAGATCTTGCTCAAAGCGACCTCCAGCATCGCAACAGACTGGTTACCGAAGGAGATCGCTACAAATACAATTATTCGATTCTTGCTTTTAAAGCTTCAGCATTTACACAACTTCAAGGTAGTTACAACCACTTTGACTTTTATACGGGTTTGCAACTTACACAAACCAACTATCAGCGAGAAGGTTTGTATGAAAACGGATATTATCCCGGCACACAATCTTTAGGCAAAAGTGAAGCAGTCCATTTTACGACTCTCGATGCCAAAGGTGGGTTTACGTATAAATTCAACGGGAAACATTTTGCACAATTCAATGCCGGGGTGCTGGCTCAACCCCCTACTACAAACACCGTATTTACCAATGCCCGGCAAAACAACGCTGTTATCGAAAACCCTTTAGCAGAAAACATTTTGAATATGGATGCCAGTTACATCTATCGAAGTGCATTGTTTAAAGCACGATTAACAGGCTACTATCTCGATTTTACGAATGGAAGCGAAGTCTCGTATTTCTACACGCAGTCTTTGCAAAACCCCGTGATTGAAAACGGCAATGCCCTGGTACAAGAAATCACGACCGATATCTCTCGTCAAAACCTAGGGATAGAATTGGGTGCCGAATTCAAAGTATTGCCCACCCTTTCATTTAAAGTCGCAGCTGCCCTAAGTCAACATACGTACACGGGTAATCCCAAGGTTTATTACACCACTACTTTAGTTAATGACCCCCTTGTTTTTGGAGACGGCCGGGTAAAGCTTAAAAATTACCACGTTTCCGGGGGACCCGAGCAAGCACTGCAGCTAGGTTTTGATTATCGGGACCCGGATTTCTGGTGGTTGGGTGGCAGTTTAAACCGGTTTGCGAATGCGTATGTAGACGTGAGTTATTTGCGCCGGTCTGCTGCATTTAGCTCAGACTATGACGGACTCCCTGTTAACGACTACAATCCTGAAATTGCTGCAGGATTCCTGCAGCAAGAACAACTCGACTCGTATTATTTGATCAATCTCGTGGGAGGAAAATCATGGCGCATCAAAGACTATACCCTTGGCTTTTTTGCTTTGGTCAATAATCTGTTGAATACCCGATATAAAACCGGTGGTTTTGAAGATTCTCGCATTGGTGATTATCGAAGTCTTCAGGAAGAACAAAACAGGCAAACACCCTTGTTTGGCAACCGCTACTTTTTAGGCTATGGAACAACCGTATACGCCAATTTTTACATTCGGTTTTAATGATCGCTTTCGCGGAAGCATAAAATAACAGTATTATGAAAGCTCTTACTTATTTAAATATTCTACTCGTTTTAAGCACACTAAGCTGCGTCACCAATGAATTTGAAGTTCCAGATACTTCACTACCAGAGGTGGTACCGGAAGGTACCGAGGTACCTATTACTTCTGTAATTAACAATCTTACCCAAAGCACAGAACCCATTATCGAATATGAAGACTCAGACACCTACCTTACCGGTTATGTAATCAGCAGTGATGTGGCGGGTAATTTTTATCACGAACTGGTCATACAAGATGCTCCTGAGAATCCACAGGGGGGAATCACCATTCAGCTGAATCAAAACGCCATCTATACCCTTTTTGAACCCGGTCGTAAAGTCTATGTTTATCTTGACGGACTCGCAGTCACAACTGAAAATGGCATTGTACAGCTGGGCATACGAGACGGTAATGGGATCACTGATATTCCGAATTCCTTAATCGCTAAACATATTTTAAGAACCACCGAGGTTGCAACGCTAGTACCACTACCCCTTTCCATCGCCGACTTTTCTGAAGGCTATGAGAATTTATTCATCAGTCTTGAACATGCCCAATTTAATCGGGATGAAGTCTTGAGGGAGTCTATAAAAACCTTCGCCGGGGAGGTGACCGATGAATTTGATGGTATTAGGCTTTTAGAGACCTGCGATGCACGAGGCAGAACCCTGGTTAGCACCAGTACGTTTGCCAAGTTTAAATCTGTTGCACTCCCCACAGGAAGCGGAACCATTCAAGGAGTATTGAGTCGGGATTTTTACGATGACTTTTACATCATTCGCATCAACACCACAGCAGCTATTGATTTTACCAATGCTGAGCGGTGTGATCCTGTCGAACTCAAATGTGGTCTTGCAGAAGTTTTAGGAACAGCACTTCTTTTTGAAGATGACTTTAGCGAACAAACCCGTAATAATCCCATAGAAGGCAACGGCTGGACCAATTTTATAGAGTATGGGATTCAAGCCTGGGAAGCGTATACCGCAACCGGTAATAATGCTTCACAGGGAGTTTCTGCACGTATTGATTCGTATCAATCTGGTGATGCTCTGAGTGTTTGTTGGTTGGTCACACCGGCAATTGATTTAGCTTCTAACACCCATGTGAGAATCAGGTTTGAAACCAGTAGTAGTTTTGCAGACGGTAGTGATCTTGAAGTGTTGTTCAGTTCAGATTGGGATGGCGATGCAGCAACAATCACTCAGGCCAACTGGTCTATTCTGGGTGACGCATTTGTAATTCGTGATCAGGATTTCTTTGGAGATTGGTACAGTTCTGGCATCGTGAATTTATCTTGTGCTACCGGTGAAACCGGTTATGTAGCTTTTAAATATACCGGCAGTACACATGATGACTTTGATGGAACCTATCAGCTTGATAACATAAGTATTACGGCAGACTAAGCAATAAAAATGCTATTTTTAGAAAACTAAAACCTGCATATTTTGATTAAAACTACCCTACTCAGTTTACTTCTTAGTTGTTGTATTGCCTGTAATTCTAAACAAGATACAACTCAAAAAACTCCTCGGTTTACAGCAGAACAAGCGCAGCTCATTATGGCTGCAGACTCGGTCACTCCCATGCGTGTCTTTAAAATCACTAAAAAAAGTGATTCGCTGTTGCTGCGTACTCCCAGCGAAAAAGTGATCGTAGATCCTAACGACACCATTCTTAAAACCCTCATTGCACGAATGTATGCTACAGTACGCGACAGCCTTTCTTTGGGTGCGGGCATTGCTGCTCCACAAGTAGGGGTCTTAAAAAACATCGCCTGGGTACAGCGTTTTGACAAAGAAGGTTTTCCTTTTGAAGTCATCATCAATCCTGTGATCAAGCAGTATTCTAAAAAGAAACAAGACTGCCCGGAGGGCTGCCTGTCTATTCCCGGGAGGCGAGATACCTTATCCTCAAGAGCTTATGCCATTATGGTAGCATATGACAAGCCCGATGCTACTCATGAAATCGAAATGGTTGAAGATTTTACAGCTGTGGTGTTTCAGCATGAAATCGATCATTTAAACGGTATTCTATACCTCGACCATTTAAAACAGGAGGTTAAACACGCAGAAGGCTTGATGACTTTAGACAGTCTTTCGAATTAAAAATACCGGTTAACGGGTATTTTAAGGTGATAAATAAAACCTTAATATCACTAGCAACTAATCCAAAAGAAAATAACTAATTATGGAGAACAAAAACTTTACAATTACACCAACAGGTTTACTTTACATTGGTGAAGATTCTGCAAATTTTAATCAGTTAATATATGCTTCTCAATTGTATGGGACCTTTTTTGCTGTATATGCTAAAATTTCTAGCTCTAGAACAGAAAGCGATAAAACTGGTCGGCAGATTGATGAGATTACATTTAGAGTCGTAAACTATAAAGGTATTATTGATATAGGTCTTGAAAAAGCCGAGTATAATATTTCTACAAAAGAAATTGATCTATTTGTAAAAGCTTTAGGTAATACTTCTAAAGAAATAAAATGTAAGAATCTTAATAAACTTAGAAAAGAAAAAGAGGATATATTAGTATTTAGAAGACAGATAGAATACCTCCCTAATAGAAACAACAGTGGCGTTTTTGAGATTGAAAAATATTATCGCGATGGGACATTTACTCAAGAACGCCCTGATTATGAAAGCCATCCTATTGCTCCCGGCGCACGCTGTATGCTCTCAGAACTTAAAGTTTTGATTTAATGATTCGTTTGCTGTCTAAACTTTTTTTCTTTTTAGTTTTCAGTCTATCTTTTGGGCAGCAAACAGACTTTTCAAAATTTGACACCTATTTTCAGTTTTTAAAAGAACTCGAAAATCAGCAAGCAGTTGAGCAATTACAAACCATTGAAGACACTACTTATGCCATACCGCTTAAGACTTTTGCAAACCTTACCTACCAAGGTTTTATAGGTAAGGCGTCAACCTATACAGCTCTTTGTCAAGAGCGTGAAAGCAAAAATGCTTTTTTAAATACCGTATACCTGCTCAATACGGGCTATTATGCATTTTACTTTTCGCAAGACCGCACAGCAGCCTACCCCTATTTTTATGCTGCTTTAAAAAGTGCGAATCGCACCAAATATAAACCGCTTCAAAGGCGTTCACTGCGTGCTATTTTACAGTATTTTCATCATGAAATTGCCAGAAATAACAACAATTTTCAGGTTTTTTTAGATCACTATAAAAGTCTTATTAGTGATATTCACGATCAGGTTTACGTTCAGGTTTATGAAGTTATTTTTGATTCTTCTGTTTTGCACGTGCAATCGGCCTATCACAAAAAAGCTGCGCAACTAGAACTTTTAATTCCGCAACTAAAGCCTAATTGTAAGCTCTTGCCTAAGCTTTACTTAGAAATTGCGTTGTTTTATGAATTAACCGAAAACCTCAACAAATCTGCAGTTTATTACCAAAAGGTTTTTGATGAGGGAAAAGACATTCCGTATTACAACGACAACCGGTTTTCAGCAATAACAAAACTGGCGTATCTGGAGCATTTACAAGGAAGGTCTGAATCTGCACTAGAAAAACTAAAAGAAGTCTCATGTTGCTACAACCCGCAAGATTCCTTAAAAAATACCTTTTTTGTAGAATATTATCTCTCCAAATTTCACGAGGGTTTGAGCAATGATTCTTTAGCATTAGCGCATTATAAGTCGCACGTTGAAGCAGGTCACCAAATCAACTTTAGAGACAATTCTTTAGAAATATCAAGACTTCAGGTTGAATTAGAAACCGAAAAAAAAGCCAACGATTTATTGCTTGAAAGACAAGCCAAAAAGCGCTTTCTCCTAATTACTTTAGGGCTTTTGGCGCTGCTTGTTATCTTAATTCTTATTGGCTATCTCGTATTAACAAATAGCAAAAAACGTCGCAAACTGGCAGAGCAACAAAATGAATTGGAGAAAGAACGCGTAAAGAATCTTTTAAAAGAACAAGAGCTTACGAGTATTGATGCGATGATTGCCGGCCAGGAAAAAGAGCGCACCCGTATTGCCGGCGAATTACACGATGACCTTGGGGCTTTAATGACCAATTTGCGTTTGCATTTTGAATCCTTAAAGTCTTCGAGAGCTCCGCAGCTTTTTGACAAGACCGATGAACTCCTGAACGAAGCCTACCAAAAAGTACGAAGCATTGCTCACGCTAAAAATTCTGGGGTTATCGCCAATCAAGGTTTACTTAGAGCTGTAAAAGAACTGGCTCAAAAAGTCTCCCAACTAAACGGTCTGGAGATCGAAGTGGTACACCATGAGATGACCAACAGATTGGAGAACAGCCTCGAACTTAGCATTTTTAGAATCATACAAGAATTGATTACAAATATCATCAAGCACGCTCAGGCGACCAGCGCAACAATTCATCTTATCAATCACGGTGATAGCTTAAATATAATGATTGAAGATAATGGTGTTGGCTTTGAAACCCGGCACGTGCTTACACGCTCTTCGGGTATGGGAATAAGCAATATAGACCGCCGCGTAGAGCATTTAAATGGAAGCTTAACCCTAGAATCTGAACCCGGAAAAGGAACCACAGTTATAATAGATATACCGTTATGATACGATTAGGAATAGGTGAAGATCATCAGTCATTAATAGATGGTATTCAATTACTCATACAGGAAGAATCGCATATAGAATTGGTTTGCACGGCTATTGATGGTGAAGAACTGGTTGAAACCGTACGCAAAAAACAGCCCGATGTGATCATCACAGACATACGCATGCCTAAAATGGATGGCATACAGGCAACGAAAATTATCAAAAGTGAATTTCCTGATATAGCGGTTATAGCCTTTACCATGTTTGACCAGAATGACGCTGTGCAACAAATGCTTGATGCCGGTGCATCTGGATATATTTTGAAGAATTCAAGTTTACAAACGCTTAAAAAAGCGATAGAAACAGTTGCTGCAGGAGAACGCTTTTTTGATTCGCAGATAGATCTCAATTTTATGAATACAGCCAACAGCAGCACTTCAAAAAGTGGTTTACTTACTAAACGTCAACTCGAGATCTTGAATCTGATTGCTCAGGGCAAAACCTCTCGGGAAATCGCAGACGCTCTTTTTATAGGGGTTCATACGGTAGATACACATCGCAAAAACATGATGCGAATTCTAGAATTAAAAGGGAAAGGAGAATTGCTAAGGTATGCACTCGATAAAAAATATGATTTTTAAAAATCCAGATTCTTCGTATTAATAACAGTATAATAATCCTTTGAATTTCAATAAATACCAGATATCAGGTATTTTTAATAGACCTCTATTCAACTAGTTTTGAATGCGTTAAACATTAAAACTAGTCTCTTGAAAAACAAACTACGCTTTACATTAGGTATTATCAGTCTCACTCTGGCAACAGTACAAGGTCAGAATTATATAGGGCACCGCATTGATAACTACTCGGGAATTCACGGTGTTATGTACAACCCAGCTTCAGTATTTGACTCGAGAATGCGAACAGATGTCAACCTCATTTCGTTTGGGATTTCGGCGGGAAACGATTATGCCGGTCTCAATCTTACCGAACTAGGTTCTGGCGAAGAAGGTTTTGACTTTGAAAGTCAGGCTGAGCAAAGCCCCTCAGAAGCTAATAACTTTTATATCAATACAGATGTGATGGGACCTTCGTTTATGTTCAATTTAAATGCTAAAAGCAGCATCGGTTTAATCACCCGTGTACGAGGTCTTTTTAACATCAATAACATTAATGGTGAGTTGTATCAGAATATTACTAATGACTTTGATACCGATGAAAATTTTGATTTCAATATTGAAAACCTAAGTGGGACCGCACATGTTTTCGCAGAAATAGGAGTCGCTTACGGAAGACAACTCCTCTATAAAGATCAGCATTTTTTAAAAGCCGGGGTTACGCTAAAATACCTCAATGGAGCTGGTAGCCTTTTTGTACACAGCCCCAATCTTAACGGAAGCTACAATGCGACTCAGGAAACTCTTACCGCTACAGGAACTTTTAATTATGGAACAACAGTAGATTTTGATAATGAAGCTATCAGTTTTGAGAGCATGGCCTCTGGTTTTGGGGCCGACCTGGGTTTTATCTATGAATTTAGACCAGACACTACAGGAATAGCTTTACGGAGCAAAAACAAGTACAAACTTAAGCTGGGTGCTTCTCTCACAGATCTAGGGTCTTTAAGTTATGACAACAGCACAATTAACACATATAATGTAACCGGCACAGTAGATGCTCAAGACTTTGAAGATGAAGATGTAGAAACGGTATTAGACGAAAATTACCCAAGCGTTGAGACCTTAGAAACTGTAAAACTCAACCTTCCTACTGCTTTACATCTAATGGCAGATTATCATTTAAAAAACAAATTTTATATCAATTTACAGAGTTCGCTATCTCTGGTTTCAAAAGATAAAGAACGTGCAAACCGCATCACAAATACGCTTACACTAGCTCCACGATTAGAAACCAAGTGGTTTAGTGTCTATAGTCCCATAAGTGTACAACAATATGATGGTTTTGCCTGGGGTTTTGGTCTTAGAGCAGGCCCGCTGACTGTAGGTTCAGCTTCAGCAATTACCAATTTGATATCCTCAAACTCTAAAGCTGCAGACGTCTATTTTGGCTTAAAAATCCCTATTTATCAATAAGATCCTATTTATTTGAATTAGCCATTCATTTAGAAAACGCTTCAGATATACTGGAGCGTTTTTTATTTCTACCTTTACCGTCTAATCTTTTGTATATGGCTTTATCTAACAACGACATCTTTAAAAAATTGCGTGTAGCACTTAAACTGCGGGATGACGATATCGTAAAAATTTGTGCTTTAGTAGATTTTGCAGTGACTAAAAGTGAACTGGGTGCCATATTCAGAAAAGAAGACCACCCAAAATATGTAGAATGCGGCGATCAATTTCTTCGGAATTTTCTTAACGGACTCGTCATTCATATGCGCGGTCCTATGCCTGAAAAAAAAGCCGGTAAACCGGCCCTTAAAAAAGACGGGGATAAAAAGAAAAATAGTAAGAAGAAAGACTCTTCTAATAAAGCAGATTAATCCTCCACTTTAAAAATCGTATATACCGGAAAGTGATCACTCAAACCGCCCAGATACTTATCTCCGGCGTATGTACGTAGCGGATTTCCTCGATATCTACCTTCCTGCTCCTTTAAATAATCCGGATTGTAAATCGCTGATTTCTCATATTCAATGGGATTGTCATAAGCCTTCATCCAGTTGGGCGAAAGAATGATCTGATCAAACAAATACCAATCACCTCGATGGATTAACGACCCTGCATAACGCGTTAATAAAAATACCATAGGATTGTAAAAATCAATAGAAACCAAATGATCCCGCACGGAAATACTCTGCGGATCATCATTAAAATCACCCATAATGATGATTTTAGCTTCCGGCTCT
Source organism: Leeuwenhoekiella aestuarii (assembly GCF_004104055.1). Taxonomy (GTDB): domain Bacteria; phylum Bacteroidota; class Bacteroidia; order Flavobacteriales; family Flavobacteriaceae; genus Leeuwenhoekiella; species Leeuwenhoekiella aestuarii. The sequence goes on from NZ_QOVJ01000001.1 coordinate 379,879, forward strand.
TTAGCCTGAATTTCTGTAATAATTTCCCGGTTGCGTTTTGCTGCGGTAATTCGCTTAGGCTCTGAAATGGCAACTCCTTCTCCACGAGAGGGCCAGTGATTTACTAAAACATAAATCTGCTCCCCTTTAAGCAATCCGGATACATACAAAATATCTCGGGTATAATCGCGCACGCCCTGAGCCGTATTGATGTGTAACGAGTAGCTTCGGGTTTCTAAAACTTCAAAAAGCTGCGTGTCATAGAGCAAAGCAGTATCTATACCGCGTTCATCAGGAGAATTGTGGTGCACAAAATCATAATTTAAATCTTGTAAAGCTTCGGTTTGTAGCAGCTCATTAAGTACTTTTTTGTTCTCTACTTCAGCAACCCCTACAAGTACGGGACATTTACCCGTCTCGTCTTTTCCAATTTCAGCAATAACGCCTCCAAGCCCTTTTAATTTTTCCGCGTAGCGTAAAGCATCCCAGTTAAGAGCTCCTTGTGGTGTAAAATCGTGATCCAGAATATTAGGATCATTAATGGTATCAAAGAGATTTTCGAGATTGTAAAAGGCGATGCTGAGTTTGTTTTGAGGCATTATTCAGGTTTAAAAACTCAATTCTAGAGCTTGTAAGAAACCTTAAAAATAAGGGTTCTGGGCTGAATAAACGTACGCTGATCTGTAATTAGAAACTGACTGAAGGAATTGCTCGCACGAAAATGAATGTCAAAAATATTCTGTGCCTCGATCTCAAAGCCCCAGGCGCTTCCCTCCTTTTGGTAAAACAAACTCGCTCCCGCTTCCTGAAAGCGATTGATCTGACTTTGAGTTTGATTCTCGTAATATGTAAACTCATAACTCGCTTTTAAAATAAAGTCTTCCAGAAAGTCATAATCGAGGTAGGCAAAAGGTGTTATCCGCTGAAAATTGCTATCAAAAGTATCTGAACTGAAATCACTAAAACTATGTCGCAATCCGGCTTCTAAGTTAGGCCACTTATCAAAAGAAGTTTCAGTTTTAAAATTGTAACTATAATTCAACGAATTATAAGCAAGTGTCTCATTATTCACGATTCTTGAGTAATCTGAAAGGTTTAAGTTTCCGCCTATTGTAAACCGGTAGTCACTAATTTTTTTTGAAAATGTAGCATTGGCACTGTAGCTATTTTCAGGTAGCTCCGTATAGATCAAGGTGCTGATCTGGTCTATTCCTTCAATTTGGGTGGTGTTGCGTATCGCGTTTTCTGTATGCCGATAACTCAATCCTGCATTCATAAAAATTCCGCGATAGAGACTGAACTTCGAGTAAAATAAAGATGCACTATGAGACAGTTGATTTTCGAGGTTTTCATTACCACTAAACAAACCATTGAAACTGCTCAAACGCAAGCGATTTGCCAATTGCGAAGCATTACCAAACTGGGAAAGTCTGTTGTATTTCAATCTTAATTTCTCTCCGCTATTCATTTCCCACTCTACCAGTAATTCTGGTAGTAAAACTGCTTTGCCTTCTCCTATTTGACGATTCTCAAATTGGTCTACCGACCACGAATAATAATGATAAAATAAGCCCGGTTTGAAGATAACATCTTCCGCTTTGGCCTTATACTGAAACCCAAAATAGCTATCGCTCAGTTTAAAAGACAAATCATTATTAAAGCCGCTACTCGTAAAATCTACACGACTCCCGTCATTCAGTTGTTGGGTGTCTAATGTAGTATATTTTTGATGCGTCACATTGATCCCGACTTCGGGATAAATATGATGAAAGCGGTGCAGAACCCAGTAATGCTTAGCATTGATATTAAAGTCATAATTTCTGGAACGGGTGGTCTGCACCAAATTAAAGGTGTCATCTTCCCCATTAAAGGGGATGACTCCTGAAAACACAGGACGGTTAAAAAGCCAGTCACGATCATTATTATTTTGACTATACTGCACTGCTGCTTCAACCGTACTGGTGTGTTTGTACGAGAATTGGCGATTAAAACTCAACTCTGTTTTAAAGTCTAAAGACTGTGGCCGCGTCTGGGTATCTACAAAAGTATTTTGATCGGGCGTTTGAGACAGCACGCGGTTCAGTCCGTCGCCTTTACTAGTTTTCAAGTAGCTTGCTGCATAAAGATCGGTACCACTATCTGGGATATAGCGCAAACGCAGCTTATTAAGCGTAAACAACAGGTTGTTATTGGTTGTAGTCGTTCGATTTTCTTCCTGAAGATCTCCGGTTAAGTAGGTGAAATCACTCTCGTTCTGGGCTTCTAGTTTTCCGTTAGAGACAATAGAATAGGCGTCAATGTCTGTAGCCTTACTGAGTTCTTGCGAAATGCTAAAAGCTCCAAATTCATTTTTATTGTAGACAAAATCATCGTTGTTTAGAAACTGTGCAAAATCATCATTGCGCAAGTTGAAATAAGCAGAAGGATCTTTACTTAACAAACTAAAACCGCCTTCAAAATTGATGTAATCACTCAAGGTAAATGACTTTTGGCCAATGTTGTTAAAATCACCAATAGCATTTACCGCCGTTTTTGCAGAATAATAAAACAGGTTGGGGTGTATCAAATACCGATCTTCAAGTCCGCCACCAACTTCAATATCTCCAAAAGCAAACTTCTTCTTACCTTCTTTGAGTTTGATGTTTAAGACCATCTTATCGCTATCGCTTAAGCCTTTTAAAAAGGCAACTTCGTTATAATTATCTATAGCCTCGACCTCATCAACCGCATCTGCCGGAATATTATTAACGCCCAATTTCTCGTCGCCGGTAAAAAAGTCTTTCCCCTCAACCATCAACTTGGTCACTTCTTTACCATTTACGGTGGCATTCCCATCCCGGTCAATCTCAACCCCTGGTAATTTTTTAAGGATATCCCGCAGTTTACGCTCTTCTCCTGTCACAAAATTATCGGTACGGTAGGTGATGGTATCTTCACGTACTTTTACCGCCAAACGTTGCTTGATGACGATTTCACCCAACTGATCGCTGAGGGGTCTCATGATAAAGTCGCGCTCCGCATCCTGTGTTAGACTAAGGGTATCAGTGATTTTTGTAAAACCCATATAACTCACTTCTACCCGATAGGGAATCCCTTTTTCTAAACGCATTTTATAAAGCCCTTGCGGACTCGAAATCGCAAAACTGGTTTGCGCTCCATCTGTCTGTGGAAACGCTAAAATATTGGCGTTAGGCAGCGGCTGATCTAGAGTGTCCTTTACACTCCCAGACAGCTGTGTGTTTTGGGCTTGACAAAAGGACAAACCTATTATAAATAGTGTTAAAACGGTAAACTTCAAATCATTCAACCGAATAAATGTCAAAAAATATAAAAATTTTAATTTTAATTAAAAAGAGTCACTTATTTATCAGGAATCAATTTGTTTGCATAAGCATTTAGTTCACTAAACTTTATCTTCTTTCCTGTTTTTGGCCTTTGAATTTGTATTAGTTCTACTGGATTATATTCAATTTTAATTGCAAAATAATGTTCATTTCTCAATTTCAAATCTAAAATTATACCAGGCAAATTACCATACCCTAAAGGCCCTGAGCTTATAGGTAGTTCTGGGGTAAACCAGGCCTCTACCAAAAAATCACCAAAATCATCTTCTGCTAAATTTGATTGGTTGGAATAAGCCTTATAACAAGTATATCCCATAATTTCTTTGTGCTCATCAGTTATTGTCCATTCGACAGGACTCAAGGCAATCAAAAACTCTTCATTAAAGGCTGACATTTGCCATAATCCCTTTTTCTCTATATGATCCTTGTAATATTTACCAGTATATGGGCCTAAAGCTAGTTCCAAATAATTATCACCATCCTTTTTCATAAAATCGTCATTTGAAAACAAAGATTTCTCCTTACTAAATAATAATGTATAACGAAGCTGTGCCATCGACAGATCTTTTTGTTTTTCAATCTTTTCAAATCTAGCATAAGCATCAGGATTTTTAGACTTTAGACTCATTCCCTTTTTTGTCAAATAGAAAGGTGTATCGATTTCTTTCTGATAATTTACCGATCCTGACTGAGCTAGTACTTTTGCAGATAAGATTAGTACTAGTATAAAAACTATATATTTCATTATATCAATTAATTATTAAGAGAAAGCCTAATGAAAACTTTTCATTAGGCTTATTGTAACTTTAAAAGTAAACAGACTTATTCGCAATTTGTTCTATAATACCAGTCCATGTAATACCAACGACCATAATCAGTTGTACCGTGAGTATCACCGTACTCCCAAGCATCGTCAAAACAACTACCTTCTTCTGCATCTACAAATTCTATTTCCTGTGCGCTTGCATTAAAAACAAAAAACATAAGTAGAGCTAGTGTTGAAATAATTTTTTTCATAATAATAAGTTTTTCAATAAATAATTAAACAATAAGTTTGTCTCGAAACATTATAAAAGTAACTATCAAAACTTTTTTAAAAGAATTAAAGTCCTTACTTGTAGTATGGCTTTTGTTTTTATAAAAAACCAAGATTATAAGCTCACGATCAAATTGATCTTCAACTGCTAATAGCGCTTTAAGATTACGCTTTCTTTTCTCTACCCCGGCTTTATATAAAAGTAGAATAGCTGGTAGCTCTACCCTTTTTAGTTCCAACCTCTGCGAAACAATGCATTCCACTTAGATAACGAGATTAACTCTTCGTCAGTATCAATAAAATTTATTTCCCGCTCCTCATCAAATAAACGTATCTCTGAAACCTTAAAAATAAATAGTGGAGTTTTTAGCTCTAAGATTAATCCTCCTGCCCCGGAATAATTCGTCGGGCCGTAATTAAAAGGAAGAGATGTTGCTACCCAAGCTTCAACAGGAATTGATTTTCCATTTCCCAATTTCTTTATTGCTACGGCTTTATAACAAGTATATTGCCCTATTTGCTTTGTTTTGTCAAGAATTTTCCATTCAAAAGCTGGATATTCTTCTTTGACAAGATATTCTGTATTTTCAAAGTGAACCTGTCGTATTACACTTTTTGATGGTGCATCTGTATAAAATATTCCATTCGCATCAGCTGACATAGCCACATCATTAGAGGTATTTTGACCGTCAATTGACATAGTCTGTAAAACCTTAAACATAGAATTACTATGATTAAACTTTAACCTAAATTGTGTAGACGAATAGGCCTGTTTCAACTTCATCAATTCATTTTTCATATAATCTCGCATAGAAATATTGACTGACTTCAATTCAAAGGCACTTTCCGGCATTAGTATTTTATAATCTATCCTGCCACTTTTGACCTGCGCGAGACATCCATAGGAAACCACAAAAATTAGTAATAAAAAAATCTCTCCATATTTTAAATAATAAAATGAGTAAAAATCCTTGCTTATATTAGGCTATTTGCTCCATCTAATTATTCAAGTAGCTTTTATACTTCGCGTTAGCCTCTTCCCGTGTAATTATTTTATATTTAGGAAGGTTGATCTCAACTGGCTCGTCCCCATTTATTGTAATAGCTGTAGCCTTAAAAACCAAATCCTCTCCTACTTGAACTTCTAGAATAAGTCCGGGAAGACCGCTGTATAAATACGGGCCGTATTGCACAGGGATCTCTGGGGTGTACCAAGCGATAAAATCCCGCTTTACAATTCCCTTACTACCTTCAACCATTTTGTAACCTTGAGCTTGATACGCAGTGTAGATGCCTATATTTTTGGTTTCATCAAGCAAAGTCCATTGCGGTAATGTTTCTTCAACAAGTACATTTCCTAAACTACCACCACTTTTTAAAATCTGATGAGGGCTTTGTGAAGTATAAACTTCATATTTAACACCCGAAACGATTTCTAATATTTTAACTCCTTCATCAGGTTTATCTAAATCTAGTACGGCTCGTGAAAGTGAATACTTTTTATCAAAATATAGAATAAGTTCAACTGGTTTAGTGTTTTTATATGTATCTCGCATCATCATCTTAACCATTGGACTAACTTCCTTTTTATCAATTTCCTTAATATTCTTTTCAATATCAATAGAAACTTGATAATGAATTTCGCCAGTATTGATTTGAGCAACACTCAAAAGCGGAAGCATAAGTATAAAGTAAATGGAAAACTTATTTTTCATAAAAACACCTTATAAAACTAAACATTTAGTTCAATTTAGTCAATAATATTTATATCTAATCATTACAACTTCAAAATTTAGCCTCTCGACTTTATAAGCTTAAGCATATCAATTGTGACCTGATCATATTCTTCTTTAGTGAGCGTTTTTCCCTTTTCAGGGACTTCTATTTCTTTACAGTTATCTTCTAATACAATCTCTTTAGCATAAAAAGTATACAAATCATTCACAGAGCCTTCTAAAACCAGTCCAGGAAGTTCATCTAATCCCTGTGGTCCGGCATGAAAATTGAGTTCAGGAGTAAACCAGGCAACTATGCGTTGTTGTTTTGTACTTAAATTATTTACAATTTTACTTTGATATGCTATTGCTTTAAAACACGTATAACCTAAAATAATTTTCTGCTCATCAGTTATCTTCCACTCACTAAACCTATTTTTCTCTAATGTTATATTTAAACATTCTCCGTAGGAACAATTTTGCCTGAAATGGATGGTATCTCTTCTATAAAAAACATCTGTACCACCTGCCAGTGATGCTGCACTTCTGGATTCTCCATTTAGATCTAAGCCTTCAACATATTTAAAAAAATAGGTGTCTTTACAAGCGGTAAGTTTAAAATCAAGATCATTTAAAATAGCCTCTTTACCCTGTAAAACAGTACGGATTTGTGAATTTGTTATCTTTTTATAATCGATAGGCACAAGACGCTTTGCTCTATATGTTACTTTAACATATGGCTTGGTTTGAGCAATTACAGAACTCGAAATAAAAAGAATTAATATAAATAGTCTCATAGATTAAATTTAACAGATCCTGATTAGCAGGATCTGTTTTTATTAATTACTCCATTTTAGAAAATAACTTTAATTATTGAGGTGGCTCCCAGTCAGTGTTCTCACAATCGTGATATGCCTCAGCATATTCTCTCGTATACTCATCGCCAGTTAGACCACTGTCCCTCGCAATGCCTTCTGCCAATGCATGACAAAATCTTGACGCAACATCTTCTTCATTTCATTTGGAAGAAATTAAAATAAATTATTAAACTGATTTTGTGTTAGCGATTCATCAAAAACAAGAACTTGAATACTGTGTTGATGAGCATGGCTAATTTTTAATATCGTAGCTTAGCGATAGATGTGTCTTAAATTCACATTCTCCAAGAGTGACTATACCTAGTAATATATTCCAACTTTCAGTATTACTGCTCTTCTTTTTATCAATAAGGTATGAAGTGCTTTAATTTAATTCCTTCCCCACCCAAAGGTTGCTGTTGCAAGTGAATCTACATACGTGCTAAAACCTTCTTTTGTTTTAACTATTCCCTTTCTATCAAATTCAATAGCATCAATGGCTTCAAATTGTATCTCGGTCATTTCATAAACAACGAGATCATCTTCCAGACAGAGAATCATTCCCGGTAATCCGCAATACCCTTTTGGACCGTAATTGAAAGGAATTTGTGGACAGAAGTAAGCCACGACTTCAATAGTCTCTTCATTGTGGCCTTCTATTTCACTGGTTGCTCTAAGACACGTGTAACCCTGAATAATTTTGGTTTCCTCCTGAATCTCCCAATTATAGTCTGAGCATTTATGTGCAATGAGATAATCATCACCCATAAATTCTATTTTATTGAAAGTTTCTCCAGAAGGTTGAAGGGTGTAGAATGGAGTATTCCTGGCTAATTTGGCTGCATTTTGAACTGCAGGATTTCGTTCGTTCGCCAACTGTTCTTCAATATTATAGTAGGCAATTTCAGAGTTAAAATACAAGTTGTATTGTAATTGATCCAAGTGATTGACAGCATCTTTTATTTCAGCATAAATTCTATTTTTTTTAGATAATCCCTTGACGATTTTAGAGCTAGGCTTCACTTCATAAACAACAATGCCAGAGTTGATACTCTGGGCAAAGCTGCTAATTGTACAAATTAAAAGTATTAAACAAAGCTTCCTCATAGGAATTAATCCAATATCACAGGTGTCAACTCCTCATTTTCCCAATCTAAACAATCCTGATAATAATCGTTAGACATTCTGTAAGCATCAGCCTGGCTGTAATATTGGCTATATGATTCATAGAGTTCAGCGGCAGTTTCTTCGCAATGCTCTTCTCTAAAAAGATCTTCATCATTATTAAAAGAGATGAAACTTGAAAAAGTAATAAATACACTTCCTAATAATAAAATTGAATACGCTTTTTTCATAATTAATAATAATTAAATTAAACAGTAAATTTTGTTTCGAAACATTATAAAAGTAACTATCAAAATATGTTTAAGATGTTTAAAATCCTTACTTATAGTATGGACTTTGTTTTTACAAAAAACCACGATTCTTAGCATTCAAAATGAGCTCACGATCAGATTGATCTTCAACTGCTAATAGCGCTTTAAGATTACGCTTTCTTTTCTCTACCCCGGCTTTAGATAAAAGTAGAATAGCTGGCAGCTCTACCATTTTAGTTCCTATTGAAAGTTCATATAATAGTTTTCGATCTATTTCATCTATGTCTACATCTTTAGATATCTCCTTTCTCAATAAATTTAAAACGGTTGAAGTATAATATGGGGGGCTTGTAATAATTGATTGTATCGCGCTTATTAATTCTTCTGGTGTTAGATCATTTTTTATAAGTACCGCCTCAGGATCAATATTCTTAATTAAAGTCCTCAAACGGTAATTATCATTTAAGGATGTAATTATACCTATTTTAATTAAAGGATATTTCTTTCTTATAAGAAGTCCTAAATCTTCACCAGACAATATCTTTTGGTTTAAGCCTATTGGCAACTGTATATCTAGAAAAATTAAACCACACGTATTCATATAAGAATAGTCATCTAGGACAGCTATTGCATCATCAAGATTATGAGCGATTTCTATATTAAAAATTATTGATTGCTTCTTAGAAATAATTTCAAATCCCTGCTTATAAGACTCTACAATCAGAGGGTGATCTTCAACAATTAATACATTGACGGAAGTCATATCGGTATCGTATATGTTATTTTGGTTCCAGATTCATCAGATTCAATATACATACTACCCTTAAAATTATTTATTCGAAATTGTAAATTCTTGAGTCCAATTCCTTGCTTTGGAGTTTTAGCATTAAAACCAATACCATCATCTTCTACTATTAGTTTTAAACATTGTAGCTCTTTAGTGAACTTTATAAAGCAAGAAGAAGCAAGAGAATGTTTACGCACGTTTTGTAATGATTCTTGTAAAATATAATAGATAGAAATTTTTATACTGCTTTCTAAATTGTTAAACTTAACTTCTTTCGAAATTTCTAAATCAAAATTTATATCTGAATGGTCATTAAAATCTTGAATCAACTTTTTGATCAACTTTTCAATTCCATCATTAGAATCAAAATTTGTTGATATAAGATTGTGACTTAAATTTCGTATATCTTTTTCAATTGCCTGCAGTTCTTCAACATGGTTTTTAGCATTACTATTTGAGTCCTGCCTTATTAAAAAACCCAAAGCCATACGAGTACCAAAGAGACGACTTAATATCCCATCATGTAAATCTCTTGAAATTCGTTGACGTTCTTTTATCTCAGCAAGTTCAACCTTCTTTTGCTGATCTAGAAGTAAGTTAAGCACCTCTTCATTAGAATCTTTGAGCTTATTTTGCATTTGAGCTTCTTTTAGCTTTATTCGTTGTCGTTGAAAAAAGAAGATTACACTTACCAATGCTAGCATTGTAATGGAAGCAATTGTTAACCAAATATTACGTTCACTTAAATTTTTATTTTCTTGAATATAAGTATCTGTTTCATACCTAATCCGTGCAAACTTGCTTCTAATCTTTCGCTCATCGCGAATTAGCTTATCGTTTAATGTAATGTATCTGTCTAGATAATCTAAATTTTTGGTAATCTTTTGAAGTTTTAACAAGGCTTCTAATTCATATTTTGAATTCTTTTCAACTTCAGCCAATGACAATGCTGATTTTAAGTTTAATTGTGCGTTTGTTGAATCTCCCTCAAACAAATAATACTCTGCGAGCCTAATTTTATTTGCCATAATACCAGCCTTATGATCTATACTGTCCCGTATTCTAAGAGCCTCAAGAGAGTATTGTAAAAAGTCTTTAGTATTGCCTTGCTTAAATTGAGCGTAAGAAAAATTATCTAAAAGCATAGCATAAAGGCGAATATCACTATTCTTAAGGTCTTCTATTTTTAAGGCTTTTACAATATATTCTAATGCCTTAGCGTAAAATCCGTTTTCTATATAAACAACGGCTATATTATTCAAACTAGTTACTATTAAAGACTGATCACCAATTTGTGTAGCTATATCAATCGCTTTTTTATGATTAACTATAGCAGAATTAAAATCATCAAGACCATTATAAATTATGGCAAGGTTATTATACACAGCATATACATCTTCTTTTTTAGAATCTGGCAAAAGTTTAAGAGCTCTAAAAGACGAATTCTCACTCCCAACATAATCTCTGGCTCTCTCTTGAGAAATAGCCATATTGAGCATCATTTTTCCTGAATGATACGTATCATCAATAGAAATAAAATTTTGATAAGCCTTATAGTATGATGCATAAGCACTATCTAAATAAGCATTTTTACTATAAAAATATGCCAGATCCCAATATGCATTTGCCTTTATCTTTTTGGTGTTCAATTGGCTTGAAAGTGCAATGGTCTTACGATTTGTATGCCTAAAAAGAGTTGAATCTGAATACAGGAACTTGAGGGAAAGTTTCGATAAAATAGAAAGTCTTAAACTATCATTAGCTATATTTTTATCAAGATGCTCAACCTCTTCAATACTTTCTTTAAAAGAATCTAGATAATCGTTTTCTGTTGCAAAATTAGTATCAGCGTGTTTAGAACAACCTAGAAAACACAATACGACGTAAAAAAATGCAAGCTTCCCCAGATTACGAGAAGAGAATATATTTATCATAGAAAATACTCGATTGAATATAAGGCTGTAGAGAACTTAAATTTTAAAAAGCACCTTTTAAAGTAATATATAAATAAAAACCCTGAAATGGAATTTCAGGGTTAAAATTATGGGAGATTAAAATCAATCTTCAGGTTCTCTCGGTTTCTCTTCATTTTTTTCATTTCCTGAATCACTCACAACATTGATATCATTCAGCATTTTGTCTGGCTCACAACTTATATTTACTACGATTGTAGCTAATAAAAAAAATAAAAGGGGTAAATTTCTTAATTTCATAATTGAAGTTTTTAAATAATAATCTGAAACTTCAATTGGATCCAATCTCCCGGTTATCGGGGCTTCATTGTTGTTAACTCTGTAATATTACTTGAATTTTATAGAGTGTTCTAATCATAACGAAATTAGATTGTACCTCTCATTTAATGGGTGGTAAGATACCTAGTTTTAAGGGTAACTAACTAGATAAAGAGATATCACTTTTACCTAAGATATCTTTTAAATTATCTACATTTTTTTTATAAGTTCTTGAAAAGGGTACTGAGAATGAATTCACACCATCCTCAAAAAATAATAAGGCTTTATTATAGTTAATACGACGTACAGCAGTTGCATTAATAATATAACTGTTATGAATTCGAAAAAAACATTTTGGTAATTTCCTTTCAAAATACCCCAAAGACTTAAACGCAGTTACCTCCTTTTCTTTTTTAAGAAAAATATCGGTTGTATTATTATCTGCCTTAAGAAATAATATCTCATCAACCTTTAAAAAACGATAATCTGAATAAGATTTTAAACAAATCATCTCACAATCTTTTCTTTCTAGTTGTATTTTATTTTGAAACTTCAATAAACTTTTTCGAATTTCCAGTTCTTTTAGAGGTGTAATCAGGTAGTCATTGAATCCTGCTTTTAATGCTTCATAAGCGTAACTCTTGGTAGAGGAGATTCCTATTAAAATTGGAAAGTGTGATAGGTAAGAAATAATTTCTTCAAATGGTTTTAACCCGGATTTTTTTAACACAGGATGATCAAAATCTACTATAAGGATTGATGGGGGATATTGAATAATGTTATTATAGGCTGAATCAAGGTCAAAAGGATAAAAATTAAAAACACAATTGGAATTATCAAATGATTGAAAAAATCTAATCATTTCCAAGTTTTTTGAGATCACAGAACATTTCAACTTCATACTTCATCAAGCTATCAGCTCTTTTAGATTAAACATGTATTAGCAACTATATTCTCAAGGTATTAAATCACTCATCTTTTACAGAATCAAACAGCTTACTTTTAGTAAGGTGCTTCCCTTAAATAAGAATTACTAACTCGATAAACCCCACTTCTTTTAAGAAACCCTTAGCTTCTAAATCCTTATCTTTGCAGCTTACTTTTATTTATGATTGAAGAGAATAAAATAGAATATGAAAAAACCGTATTAATCGGTTTGATTACGCAGTTTCAGGACGAAGAAAAAGCTACAGAATATCTGGATGAACTGGAGTTTCTGGCCTATACCGCAGGAGGTGAAGTTTTGAAACGCTACACTCAAAAAATGGATACGCCTAACCCGAAAACTTTTATAGGTACCGGGAAGATGGAGGAGGTACGCGCTTATGTTGACCAATACGAGGTAGGTACTGCTATTTTTGATGATGAATTGAGCCCGGCACAACAAAAAAACATTGAAAAAATACTGAAATGTAAGGTTATAGACCGTACCAACTTGATCCTTGATATCTTTGCGCAACGTGCACAGACCAGTTATGCACGTACGCAAGTAGAACTGGCGCAGTATGAATATTTATTGCCCAGACTTGCCGGTATGTGGACACACTTAGAGCGGCAACGTGGGGGGATCGGAATGCGTGGACCTGGTGAAACAGAGATCGAGACCGATAGACGTATTGTACGCGACCGCATAACCTTACTTAAAAAGAAACTTGAGAAAATAGATAAGCAACAGGCTGTACAACGCGGAAATCGTGGAGCATTAGTGCGTGTTGCACTTGTAGGGTATACCAATGTGGGCAAATCTACCTTGATGAATACCATAAGTAAAAGTGAAGTTTTTGCCGAAAACAAACTCTTCGCAACTCTGGATACTACAGTTAGAAAAGTGGTTATACGTAATCTCCCTTTTCTTTTAAGTGATACAGTAGGATTTATTAGAAAATTGCCTACACAGCTGGTAGAATCGTTTAAAAGTACTTTAGACGAGGTACGCGAGGCCGATCTACTTTTGCATGTGGTAGATATTTCGCATCCACAGTTTGAAGACCATATTGCTTCTGTAAACCAGATTATGGATGAAATAGGAGGTTCTGACAAGCCGATGCTGATGGTATTCAATAAAATTGATGCCTATACCCATAAAACCATTGATGATGATGATTTAGTAACCGAACGTACTGAAGAGCATTTTACTCTCGAAGAATGGGAGCGCACATGGATGTCTCGTATGGATGGTGATGCAATCTTTATTTCGGCATTAAACAAAGACAATATGGAAGCTTTCCGCAAAAAGGTTTATGAACGTGTGCGTGAGATTCACATTACCCGTTTCCCGTATAACAACTTTTTATATCCGGAATATGACTTGTATACCGGTGAGGAAGAATAACAAAACTTACTCCATAAAAAAAGTCCGATACTGTACAGTATCGGACTTTTTTATGATTGCAATTGGAAATCTCTTAATTAGAATGAATACGTCAATCCTAATAAATAATACGATTGTAATTGGCTGTCTAGATTATCAAAGTTAGGTTCTGTACCCACGCTACCGTTATCTACAAACTCAGCTAATTGGAAATCCAGATTTTCTTGCTTGTTTCCTCTTAAACCAAACTCAAAACCAACCCCAATATTATTGAAGAGTTTATAGTTGAATGAATTGATCCAGGTAAAGTTTGAGTAGTCACTACTCTTATAACTTTGGAAAGCTGAGAGGTTAGATTTAAAAGCTATTTTACCGATCTGACGGGTATAATCTGCAACGATCTTAGCACCTAAAGAAGATTCAAAAACTGAATCTTCGCTGCTAAAAACAAAGTTATAGTTTAAAGGGTGCACCACAACCGTAAGGTTATTTACAGGAGTCCACGTCATACCCACACCCACATCAAGATATCCCGGATCATTAAAGTTATCAAGAATCGTAGTACGGTATTCACCTAAGGTAGAAACGGCAAGCTTTTCAGATAACTTGTAACCGTATAAAGAGGTTATATTAAAAACATCTGTCGCGTTGCGGAAACTGTCGTCGTCTGTAGGATCGTCACGATCGTCAAACTTAACCCAACCCAGATTCAGATTTAATGCATTTCTCCAGAAATAGTTGTCTGCTTTCTTATTTGCGAATGCATTTACAGTGGCTCCAACTGTTGCAGAAGAAACATTAGGATTCCCTTGAGAATACCAGCTATTGAACCAGCTAAAGTTTGCGCCTACGGTACCAAAAGCACCAAATTTCCAACCTGGAAGATTATCTATTTGAGATTGTAATGATTTTACTTCTTTTTGAAGTTTTGAGATTTCGGCTTTTTTAGGAGCCATCTCTTCTTTTAATTCTTCTTCAGTTTTATCTTGAGCATATACAGAAGTTAGTGTGCATGCCATCAAGAAAATAAATAATATTTTTTTCATAGTTCTGTTCGTTGGTTTTCGGCAAAGATAATTAACCGTTATTTTTTAAACAGGCATAAACACTAAGAAAAATATGATTTATAAATTATTAGTTCGCTTTAAAAAGCGGAACAGAAGAACAAGCCTCTCCAAACATCAGGCTTTTTACTACGGGTTGTAATTTTTGAGTCAATAAAATATAGGCGTTTTGAGGTACTGGTTTATTAGAACAACCTTTAACAATCACATACTCATTTACATAACCTGACACCTCCAATTGTTGAATAACTTCAGTATATAAAACAGTCTCTAAATCAGTGAGTGAACCTACAATTATTTTTTTTGCAACAGATTGTAAATAAGTAGTTACAAGCATATAAGCCCAGGCAGGCACAATAGCATCTGTGCTGCATTGAAGCGCAACATAAGAATCCTCATAAACAGACCAGTCAAAGTTTTTTAAGCTTTCGCGAAAGTCTTTTTCACGCAAAATAAAACCTTCGGCGAGCCATTGAGCAATATCTATAGTCTCTCTCTTTCCGGCAGGATATAAATCCTCAAGATTAAAAGTTTTAAGCTTACTGTTTGCTACTCTGTTTATGATTTCTTCCATAAAAATAGATTAAAGGTTTAAAGCAGACCTAATTCTAATTTTGCTTCTTCACTCATAAGATCCTGCGTCCAGGGCGGATCAAAAGTAATCTCAACTTCACAGTCTTTTACCATATCTATGGTCTTAACCTTCTCCTCTACTTCTACAGGCAGCGTTTCTGCTACCGGGCAATTAGGAGTGGTAAGTGTCATTAAGATTTTAGTCTCATAATCTTCATTTACAAAAACATCATAAATAAGCCCAAGCTCATATATGTCTACCGGAATTTCCGGATCGTAAATGGTTTTTAGTACGCGAACTACTTTTTCGCCTAACTCTTGTGTATCTATCTCTTTTGTATCGCTCATCGTTCTAATCTTTAGTGTTTTTGTCGCTTGCTCGCTGTGTCCTTACAAACATATATATAATTCCGCCTGCCATGATCATAAAGCTTAAGAATATAAGACTTCTTGACTCATCACCTTTTGAAATTACGAATGCTGAAATAGCCGTCAGAATTGTAAAAACAGCACCAACTTCTATCATGCGTAAGGAAGAATATTTTTGGGCAAAGTCTCAAGTTATCTTGATTTTTCATAGACTTTGCTGTACGGTAACCATAAAGATGGTTGATCCTTTTTGGAGGAAACTTATACATGAAAGCTGCAACAATTAGAAATACAACACCACTTAACCCTATTGTTAAAGTGAAGCTATTTTCTAAATTCATCATTAGTTTCCGGCTTTAGCCTGATAGGCTATTGCATATAATTTAATCTGTTTAATCATACTCACCAAACCATTTGCCCGGGTTGGCGAAAGATGTTCTTTAAGACCTATTTCGTCTATAAAAGAAGTATCTGCATCCAGAATTTCCTGAGGCGGTTGCCCAGAAAAAGAACGTATTAAAATTGCAATGATCCCCTTAGTAATAATCGCATCACTGTCTGCAGTGAACTCGATTTTATCGTCTTTAAGGTCAGCATGAACCCACACCTTGCTTTGACAGCCTTTAATGATGTACTCGTCTGTCTTATACTTCTCATCAATAAGAGGCAACGATTTACCTAACTCAATCATGTATTCATAACGCTGCATCCAGTCGTCAAACATCTCAAACTCTTCAACTATCTCCTGTTGTATTTCTTGAATACTACTCATAATCATTAATCGTCTTTAGCTGTCAAAATCAGCTTATTTTCGGCATTATAAAGACTCAGTTTTCCTTTTTTAATTGAAAAGGTATTAGCCTTCAACAGTGCTTGAAAAAAATTATATTCTAAAGATGTTCCTTCAGGACACATCATTTTTGTTGAGATCGCAGGCGAAAATTTAATGCTTTCCCCACTAACTACATACGTAGAACTGTAGCTATTACAAACCCCTCTACCGTTGATTTGACCGGTATCTTCATTAAAAATAATGGTCATCTCTTTATCTGCGATAGAATCTGTTTTTACAGATTGTACAATGTATTTACCCTTGGGCCCTTGCATCTTTTTGTTAGTTGATTTACACGAACTAAAACCTACTAAACCGAATATAACCAGTGCTATTACTATTCTCATATCGCTATTATTTTGAATATGAAATTACTAGTATTCCTTGAAATACCTGCAAATCGAAAGGTTAAAATTAACTCAACATATTTTTAGCTCGCTCAACACCAGCTACTAATACATCAATCTCTTCTTTAGTATTGTAAAACGCAAACGAAGCACGCACTGTACCGGGAATCTTATAAAAATCCATAATAGGTTGTGCGCAATGGTGACCGGTACGAACGGCAACACCCAGCTTATCGAGGATCGTACCTATATCGTACGGATGAATTCCTTCTATATTAAATGAAATTACAGCTGTTTTTTCTTTAGACTCCCCGTAAATTCTAAGTCCGTCTATTGCTTTTAATTTCTCTGTAGCGTATTCTAAAAGTTCATGCTCATATGCCGCAATGTTTTCAAAGCCTATCGCATTCATATAATCTAGAGCAGCGCCAAAAGCAATACCGCCACAAATATTTGGGGTACCTGCTTCAAATTTATGCGGCAAGCCTGCGTAGGTTGTTTTTTCAAAAGTGACCTGATCGATCATCTCACCCCCACCTTGATACGGAGGCAATTGCTCCAGCCATTTCTCTTTTCCATACAGCATTCCTACTCCGGTAGGACCACACATTTTATGAGCAGAAACCACATAAAAATCAACATCAAGAGCCTGAACGTCTGCATTGATATGCGGAGCAGCTTGAGCACCATCTACTAAAACCGCACCACCCACTGCATGTGTTTTTTCAATAATAAATTCAATGGGATTTACAGTTCCTAGCGCATTACTCACGTGATTTACAAAAACTAATTTTGTTTTATCTGAAAGCAATTGTTCAAAAGCATCCATATCAAGTGTCCCGTTATCTGTCATCGGGATAACCTTAAGCACTGCACCGGTCTTTTCACAAAGCATTTGCCAAGGCACAATATTAGAATGATGCTCTAATGCTGAAACAACAACCTCATCTCCTTCCTTTAAAATTTCGGCGTAGCCCGAAGCGACAATATTAATCCCGTGCGTTGTACCTGAGGTAAAAAGGGTTTGATAGGCATTAGGGATATTGAAATGCTTTTGCAATTTAATACGAGCCTGCTCGTAAGCATCTGTAGCTTCTTGAGAAAGTGCGTGAACACCACGGTGAATATTTGCATTATAGTTAGAATAATACTCTACAATAACATCTATTACCTGTTGTGGCGTTTGCGAAGTCGCAGCATTGTCAAAGTACACCAAGGGTTTCTCATTGACCTTTCGGTTTAGAATAGGGAAATCCTTCCTTATACTCTTGACATCAAAGGTTAAAGGTGTGCTGACGCTAGCCATAAGTGAATTTTAGAAAATTTATAGAATAAGAAAACGTATGCTATAGGTCAAAACCAATATTAACGCCCAACTTATCTGCAATAAGATTAGTAATACGTGCTTTTAGCTGTGGAATTTTTACACTCTCCAGAACGTTATTAGCAAACGCATACATCAATAAAGCTCGACCTTCTTTAATACCTATACCACGAGATCGCATATAAAACAAAGCATCTTCATCAAGCTGACCAATAGTACAACCGTGAGAACAACGCACATCATCAGCAAAGATCTCTAATTGAGGTTTTGAATTGATAGAGGCTTTATCACTGATCAGGATATTGTTGTTAGATTGATACGCATTGATCTTTTGTGCAATCGCATCTACCACAACTTTACCATTGAAAACACCGGTAGATTTATCATCAAAAATACCTTTATAATCCTGATGACTCTCGCAGTTAGGCTGCTTGTGATGAACCAAGGTATTGTGATCTACGTGCTGCTTGTCTTCGATGATAGTAACACCTTTTAAAATAGAGTTGTTATGTTCCCCATTCTGATAGAAGTTAAGATTGTTACGCGTTAATTTTCCTCCAAAAGAAAAAGTATGCACCGAAACTTCACTAGATTCTTGCTGATCTATATGGGTGTTATCTATTAAAGAAGCATTTTCTTTATCGTTCTGAATTTTATAGTAATCAACTCTTGCGTGTTTTCCCGCATAGATCTCTGTAACCGAATTTGTAAACACTGCATTAGAGTTGAGGCTCTGATGACGCTCAATAACCTGTACTTCTGCATTTTCTTCAGCAACGATCAAGTTACGCGGTTGAAGCATTAAATTAGCTTCATTACCAGTAGAAAAATGAACAATCTGAATAGGTTTATTTACCGCTCTGCTTTTAGGAACATAGATGTATGCACCTTCTTTTGCAAAAGCAGTATTTAAAGCTGTAAGACTTTCTTTTTTAGCAATTTTATTGAAATACACATCAATTACCTGCTTGAACTTTGGCTTAGTAAGTGCCGAACTCAATAAACAAACATCTACACCATCGTGTGTCGTTTCAGAAAGATACGAACTGTAAACCCCGTCTATAAACACAATTTTATAGGTGTCTATATCATTTAAGAAATATTTCTTAACGTCTTTAAATTCAATAGCATCATCTGCATGAGAAACCAAACTGTAATCTGGTTTTGTCAAGCTGTTTAAAGAAGTGTATTTCCAGTTCTCATCCTTTCGGGTAGGAAAACCGTGTTCTTCAAATATTTTAATAGCTTCATCTTTGATATCGTGAATACTATTATCAAGATCTGTGTTCTCCTGAAAAGTCAGGTATGATGATAATAATTTATCTTTTAAACTCATAGTTAAATTCAATATTCAAAGTTTAAGAATTCAAGATTTACCTTGAAACTTACTTCCTTTGAGTTCTGTTTTGTTCAAATAGTTTATAAAACCAGCTATTTGTTTACTTAATTGCTCACATTTCAATGTGAGATCATCTAACAGGTTCTGCTCGATATAACCCCAATCATAAACTCTGTATAATTGCGATCTCGTTTCTCCTGCAGATCCTTTTGCAATTGATAAAAATTGCCGAAACTCTAAATTACCATTACGTTCAAAATCTTCAGCAATATTATCTATAATGCTTCCGGCCGAACTAGTAATTTGAGCTCTTAATTTGAAATTATTTTTGAGTTCTTTACTCTTAACAATTCTAATTATATCCTGCTCCAAAATCCTTGCATCAAGCCAAATTTGTAAATCTTCAAATCGCTTTATAGATGCCATAATCTTGAATTTTGAAGTTTCAAACTTGAATAAGCTTACGCTGTTAATTCAGCTTTTACCCAGTCGTAACCTTTTTCTTCTAGCTCAAGTGCTAATTCTTTACCTCCAGATTTTACTATTTTACCGTCTACAAGAACGTGTACAAAATCTGGAACAATATATTCTAGCAAGCGCTGGTAGTGTGTAATAACGATAACCGCATTGTCTTTACTGCGCAATTTGTTCACCCCATTAGAGACGATACGCAAAGCATCAATATCTAAACCGGAATCAGTCTCATCAAGTATTGCAAGCTTAGGCTCTAACATCGCCATTTGAAAAATCTCATTACGTTTTTTCTCACCACCTGAAAACCCTTCATTCAAGGAACGAGATAAGAATTTACGATCGATTTCTAAAAGCTCAGATTTCTCACGAATCATCTTCAGCATATCACTAGCAGGCATATCTTCTAAACCTTTAGCCTTACGCGTCTCATTGATCGCAGTTTTGATGAAATTAGTCACCGAAACTCCAGGAATCTCAACAGGATATTGAAACGAAAGAAAAACACCTTTGTGCGCACGCTCTTCAGCGTCTAATTCTAAAATAGATTCGTTCTCAAACAAGATGTCCCCCCCAGTCACTTCATACTCTTCTTTTCCCGCAACAACAGAAGATAACGTACTTTTACCAGAACCGTTAGGCCCCATAATAGCGTGAACTTCTCCTGCGTTTACTTTAAGATCAATCCCTTTTAAGATGTCTTTGTCTTCTATACCTGCATTCAGATTTTTTATCTCTAACATATTCTAAATTCTTTAGGCTGATTTATAATGCCTTTTTCTGATATTCTTAATTAATTATCCTACTGAACCTTCTAATGAAATTTCTAATAATTTCTGAGCTTCAACAGCAAACTCCATCGGTAGTTTGTTTAGCACTTCTTTACTAAAACCATTCACAATCAATGCGATTGCTTTTTCAGTATCTATACCACGCTGGTTACAATAGAAGATTTGATCTTCACCAATCTTACTCGTAGTAGCCTCGTGTTCTACCCGTGCTGTTTTGTTTTTAGCTTCGATATATGGAAAAGTATGCGCTCCACATTTATTACCCATTAATAACGAGTCACACTGTGAAAAATTCCGTGCGTTTTCAGCTCTGCTGTTTATCTGCACCAGACCACGGTAGCTGTTTTGAGATTGACCTGCAGAGATCCCTTTAGAGATAATCGTACTCTTAGTGTTCTTACCTATATGAATCATCTTTGTACCCGTATCTGCCTGCTGAAAGTTGTTAGTAACAGCAATCGAGTAAAATTCACCGATTGAGTTATCACCTTTCAATATACAACTAGGATATTTCCAAGTTACAGCACTACCGGTTTCAACTTGTGTCCAGGAGATTTTTGCGTTTTTCTCGCACAATCCGCGTTTAGTCACAAAGTTGTATACCCCTCCTTTACCTTGATCATTACCAGGATACCAGTTCTGTACTGTTGAATATTTAATCTCTGCATCATCTAAAGCAATCAACTCAACAACTGCTGCATGTAACTGATTTTCATCACGTGAAGGAGCTGTACACCCCTCTAAATAACTCACGTAACTACCTGCATCAGCAACTACAAGAGTTCTTTCAAACTGACCGGTACCGGCCTGATTGATTCTAAAATAAGTAGAAAGCTCCATCGGGCAGCGTACGCCTTTAGGAATGTAACAGAAAGAACCATCGCTAAAAACTGCACTATTCAAGGCAGCATAAAAGTTATCTTTCTGAGGAACCACCGAACCAATATATTTTTTTACCAGTTCAGGATGTTCTTTTATCGCTTCAGAAATAGAACAAAAAATGATTCCTTTTTCAGCAAGTGTCTTCTTAAAAGTGGTTGTTACCGAAACAGAATCCATAACCACATCAACCGCAACACCTGCAAGCTTTTTTTGCTCATCAAGAGAAATACCCAAACGTTTGAATGTGTCTAATAATTCAGGATCTACTTCATCAAGACTATCGTATTTAGGTTTCTTTGAAGGAGCAGAATAATACGAAATATTCTGAAAGTCTGGTTTTGCATAATGCACATTAGCCCACTCTGGTTCTTCCATCGTTTGCCAATGTCTGAACGCTTCAATACGCCAGTCGGTCATCCATTCCGGTTCTCCTTTCTTTAAAGATATTGCTCGCACAACATCTTCGTTCAACCCATTAGGAAACGTTTCAGATTCAATATCTGTGTAGAATCCGTATTTATATTCTTTGGTCGCTAACTCTTTTTCTAAATCGTCTTCTGTATACGCCATATACTTTATCTAAGCTGTTTGTTACAAACAGTAATTATCATTATTATAGTGAAAAACTTTCTCCACAACCGCAGGTGCGTTGTGCATTGGGGTTGTTAAAGACAAAACCTTTACCATTTAACCCCCCACTGTATTCTAGAACAGTGCCTATCAGATAGAGAAAACTACGCTTATCAACAATCAGTTTGATATCATTATCTTCAAACAATTTATCTTCTTCCTGAAGACTTTTATCAAACTTTAGCTCATAAGACAAACCACTGCAACCGCCACTCTTTACTCCCACTCTAACGTAGTCTACGGCAGCATCATAACCCTCCTCGCTCATCAGGCCGGCTATTTTCTTTTTTGCGTCTTCGCTTACTTTAATCATATCACTTCTTAATTGGTGCAAATATACCATTTAAGTAGGGTTTTACCATACAACCTTACATTAAACTATCTTATAAAATAATAAAGGAATTATATCATAAACTCTATTTACTATTTCTTTTAACTATAATTGTTTCAGTCGAGAATTCAAAGTTCAGGCGACTGCTGATACGAGCTCTGTTTTACAAAGATTTTTGTTTTAAAAACAGTCTTGAATATCGGGTTTCGTTTATTCCATTTAACTTTGCAGCCAAAAGCAAGGCTATTATGTTTGACAATAAAGATCAATCCCGAACTTCATTAAGCGACTTGGGTGAATTTGGACTTATAAATCATCTGACTCAGAATTTTACCATACGCCAAAACAGTACCGTAAAAGGTATTGGCGACGACGCTGCAATTGTAAACACCGAAGGTAAACAACTGGTAGTTACAACAGATCTCTTAGTTGAAGGTGTACATTTTGACCTCAGCTTTATGCCTTTAAAACATCTGGGGTACAAAGCGGTAATGGTAAATCTTTCTGATGTGTATGCGATGAATGCTGAAGCAACACAAATTACCGTTTCTATTGCTGTCTCTAACCGCTTCCCTCTTGAAGCGCTTGAGGAGTTATATGCAGGGATTGAATTGGCTTGCTCTATCTATAATGTTGACTTAATAGGTGGCGATACCACTTCAAGCACAAAAGGTTTATTAATTAGCGTTACTGCTTTAGGCACTGCAGAGCCGGAAGCTCTTGTAAAACGTGATGGCGCAAAAGATGGAGATCTTCTGGTAGTATCTGGAGACCTTGGTGCATCTTATATGGGACTTCAAGTCTTAGAACGTGAGAAACAAGTTTACAAAGTAAATCCCAATGCGCAGCCGGACTTAGAGCCATATTCTTATATCATAGAACGTCAACTAAAGCCTGAAGCCCGAAAAGACATTGTAGAATTGCTTAAAAAGATGGAGGTCAAACCTACTTCAATGATTGACATCAGCGATGGTTTATCATCAGAAATCATACACCTTTGCAAAAGCTCTAAAACAGGGGTTCGTTTATATGAAGATAAAATTCCATTAGATCCCCAACTTATAAATGTCTGTGAGGAATTTGAAATTGATAGCACAACAGTCGCTTTGAGTGGCGGTGAAGATTATGAATTATTATTCACAATCAATCAGGATGATTATGAGAAAGTAAAAGGAAATCCACATTTGACTGTGATTGGTCATATCACACCAGAAAGTGATGGCATGAATTTGATTACAAGAGCAAATACCTCGATACCTATTGTAGCCAGAGGATGGAATGCTTTACAAGATGAGGAATAAAAAAGATAATTAAGCCGATTGACGTCTAGTATTCTTAAAAATATAGAATTTCTCCATCACTTCATTGATACGTCTCAATTTTGGAGTTAAGGTTTCTAGTTCACCATAGTCGTTTTCTGTAAACTGCTTTTTGCAATGTGAACATTCGTATTCTTTTTTATTTGTCTGATAAGAACGTAGAACAGTGTATTTGTGTCCAAATAATTTGCAGTGTAATCTTTTAAAAGGGTTTCTCGTTTGGGCTTCGATACTCATGGGGTAGGGCATTTTATGAAGTTAGCATCCCAAATTTAACAAAACAAAACGTTAAAAAGACATTTTTAAACGTTTAAATACCTGCGCGAACCCAAAATCACACATGTTTTCAATTTAGGTTGTATATATTGAGAATCTTTCAGGTATAAAAGCTTATAATCAGAAATTTACAATCAATACAGCATTAGTTCTACTTTATTAGTTCTACTTTAAAAATTCAACAAAAAAGCTGAAACAGCGTCAAAATTCTCGATGTTAAGCATGTGTCCACCAGATAAAACGTTTATTTCGACATCAGAACGATCAAATTTTTCCAGCATTTGTTCAGCAGATATCAAAGTATCCTGAGCTCCTAAAAGCATCCACTTTTTAAAGCGGGCTTGTTTCCAAAGCAAGGTATTATCTGAGCGTAAAGCCATTCCGTTTTGACAAGCTACATATCCTGCTAGAGGAGTTTTCAACGCCTCTTTTTTAGTGTACGAAATTTCCTCTTTCAATTTTCCTCTCAACTCCTCTGAAAAAAGATTTGCCACAGACATAGAGATCATCGCCTTATAATTCTTTTGAGCAACAGCTATTCCGTGTTGTCTCAATTCCTTGCGAGCTTCAGTATCAGCTTCGGGAGTAGAATTTAAAAGGCATATACCCGCTGTTTTCTCAGGAAACAAAGCTGCATATGCAAGTGCTACGTAGCCCCCCATAGAATGTCCTACAAATTTCACTTGATTTACACCAAGATCATCAAAGAGTTGATTAAGCGACACAGCCATCTTGCTCATTGTGTTATCACCGGGTAAGACATTGCTATTACCGTGACCTGGGAGATCAACAAGTATAATGTGATTTTTAATTGACAATTTTTCAACAAACGGCAACCACATTTTACGATTCTCTAAAAATCCATGCAGGAGACAAAGGGCATCTCCACTCCCAAATTCCTCATAAAATAGACTGCTTTGCACTTTAGTTGGCTTCATTTTATTTTATCTTTCGGGTGGAAAGTTACATCGTGTATGGGGTTTAAAAAAGAAACACTAATTACTGGTTTCGCTATATTTTCACTTTTTTTTGGAGCAGGTAATTTAATCCTGCCTCCATTACTGGGCTACAATTCTGGTGATCAGTGGTCTTTGGTCGCATTAGGTTTTGTTATTTCCGCAGTATTTATTCCAATTTTAGGAATTTTTGCCCACGCACGTTTACAGGGCACGATGCTAGACTTCGCATCTAAAGTGCATCCTAAATTCAGCCTTGTATTTTGCATATTGATCTATCTGGTCGCTATAACATTACCGGGGCCTCGTACCGCATCATTAACTTATGAGATGGCACTTCAACCATATTTTACGTTAAGCTCCCTTACATTGAGCTCAATTTATTTTGGTCTGGTTTTATTATTTACACTCAACCGCTCAAAAATCTTAGATCTCCTAGGCAAATATTTGACTCCGCTTTTACTCATTATTCTTATAACTATAATTGGTATTGCTTGTTTTGCTGAATTACCACAGGCTACTACCAGTTCGATAACAAATCCGATAAGGTCTGGAATCTTAGAAGGCTATCAAACTTTTGATGCGATAGGCGCAATAGTCATAGGCGCTGTAATCGTTATTTCCCTGAAAATCAGTAATAAAGAAGATTTTAATACCAAAAAAAAAATTTTAAAACGAGCTGCTATTTTAGCAGGAATGGGTCTATTTAGCATTTACACAGGCCTTATTTATATAGGTTCCTTGTACCGAAATAGCATAGAAAATCCATCTCGCACTGACCTGCTTTCTTTTTTAAGCTATGAGACTTTGGGAAGTGGCGGCCGCTTAATTTTGGCTTTTTTAGTAAGTATCGCCTGCTTTACTACGGCGGTAGGAATCGTTACCGGAACAGCAGATTTTGTAAAGGGTCTTTTTAAAAATTCTCAAAAAGCTTATGTCATTACGGTTATTTTAGGCTGTTTAATTGGTGTTGTAATAGGGCAAACCGGTGTCGCTTATATTATAGAGATCGCAGTGCCGGCACTAAATTTCATCTATCCATTAGTTATTGTTTTAATAGTGCTGAATGCCTTACCAGAAAAATATACTTCCCAAAAGATATTTAGAATCGTTGTCTTAATTACTATAATTTTTAGCATTCCAGATTTTTTAAAAAGCCTGAATATTTTGAGTCTTGAAAACACAAAACAACTGATCCCTCTGGCAGAATATGGCATCACCTGGTTTGTTCCCACAATTCTTTCTTATGGTATTGCGCGTATAGTTGAGCATTTTACAAGTAAAGCACAACCATTAAATCCAGAAGACTAATGGCAAAAAAAGGAACTCCAAAAAACGGAAAAAATAAGGCAAAGCACACCAAGCTTCTCAAGCAAAAAAAAGAAAAATTACGTAAAGAAAAAGAAGCAAGAGTTGCAAAACTCAAAGCGATTATCAATGCGTCTAAATCTGATAAAGAGTAAGCAAAAGCTTATTCTTGATAACGTACTCAAAATTCATCATGAAAGCAACACCAACTTTAATTTGTATTCCAGACATTAGTGGGTTTACTCAATTTATGCGCGAAGCAAACTTTGAATTGACTTCTCAGGTCATTCCTGCTTTATTAAATGAAATAATTTATGCCAACACCCTAGACCTTAAAGTCTCAGAAATAGAAGGTGATGCTGTTTTATTTTTTAGAAAAGGAGAATTGCCTGATCTCGCTTCACTTATAGAGCAATGCAAAATATTTTATACAGATTTTTACAAACGTATTTTAAAACTGCACAAAAAACATCAATCTGAAGAAGACGCTATTACAATACCAGAAATTTTAGGCCTTAAGATCATTTTGCATTATGGTGAAGAGATCGCAATGGTACCCATAGGCAATCGAATCAAACTCATGGGTGAAGATGTTATAACTGCACACCGGCTTTTAAAAAATAACATTAAAATCGATGAGTATATTCTAATCTCAGAACAACTCTTTGAGCATTTTCCTGAAGAGGCGTTCAAAAAATATTGCGACTGGGCGCCATTAGAGAAACAGTCTATAGAAGTTGAACATCTGGGAACACTTAATTATCGCTATATTGATTTAAATCCGTTAAAAAATATCAAGTAGTATATTCTACAGAATGAATTTTTAGATGTTTTAAATTTTCACCAAGATTTATTTCTGCAGTTTCTCCCGTTTCTTTTCCCATTAAGACTTTAGCTATGGGAGCTGTAAATGCAATTTTTTGCTTTTTGACATCTGCTTCATCCACTCCCACAATGGTTATCTTTTTAAGATTAGGATCTCCATCAATAGTATAAGTAACCTTTGCGCCAAAACGCACTTCTTCGGCATGCACGTTACTTAAAATACGCGCAGAATTTATTCGATCTACTAAAAGATTTAATCTCCCATTTAAAACGGCTAATGTTCTTCTGTGTTCCCGCTCATCAGGTTCATCAAGACTAGCAATCCTCTGCTCTAAACTTTCCTTTTCAGCTTTAAGCTCTTTAAATCCATCAGGGGTAACATAATTTACCACTCCTGCAGGCAATGCAGCACGTGGGGGTATGATAGGTGTTTCTTCCTGATCATCTTCTTTTACAAATCCTCTACTCATAGCTTGTTATATAGAAAAATAATGTAATGCATTACTTCTAAGAAGTCCCTAAAAAATATTTAAATTATTTAAAAGACCCTTATCAAAATAGAATAAGGTATTGTTTTCAAACAAACCTTAAATTTTAACTAAGAAATTTTAAACAGAACCCTATTTTTGCGGCGTAAATTATCTAGTGATAAATCAACAGGATAATAGTTCAAAACAAGTTTAAATTTCGGTGTTAAACCCGAAGCATTTAATTCTCCAGTGAAAAACCTAGTAATCATTTTTGCATTTCTTATGGTCCTGCGCCCTGCATTTCCATTTTTAGAATATGCTTTTGATTACGAATACATAAGTACTGTTCTTTGTGAAAACAAAGATGTCCCTAAGCTCAATTGCAATGGGAAATGTTACCTTATGAAAGCTCTTGCTGAAGCTTCAGAAAAAGAGTCTACTCAAAAAAAGAAAAGCAACACAGCAAACGTAGAGCTCCTTCCTTTTATACTTACTACAAGTGATTTTACGGTTCCTGTAAAATTTGTAGAAACTACATTTGTTCCGTTCTCATTTGCTTCAAAATTCATAAACAGAGAAACCTCACAAAGCCTCTTACGTCCACCCATCGCTTAGTTTAGACATATCTTTTTATAAACTAAACTTTTAAGCAATGAACATTTTTAAAAAATGTCTCGTGGTGTTTGCATGTATCACACTATCCGCAAGTATGATTTCTTGCGATGACAATGCAGAACTACGTGACCAATACAACTCTTTATTTACTGAAGTAATAGCTATTCACGATGAGCTTATGCCAGAAATGGGAAAACTCACCGAACTACAGGAACAACTTCAAGCCCAAGATTCGATAACTTCTGCTCAGCAAGAGGCCTTAGATAAGCTTAAGGAATCAGATAACAGAATGATGTCATGGATGCACGATTTTACAGACACCTATGTAAAAGACCGCACGCCGGTTGCTAAAATGACTGCTGCAGAACTTCAGGAAAACATTAAAGGTTTAAAAACCGAACTTGAAGAAGTTAAAGAACTGCGCGATTTTACAAATGAAAGCATAGCATCAGCTCAAAAAAACCTTAAATAAATCAATCTGTTGAAGTTTTTCTGGCCTCTTTTTGCTGCCTTTATCTTGCTGCAGCCTGCTTTACCCATACTCAACTATGTATTCAATTACGATTACATAGTAGACGAGTTGTGCGTAAACCGGGACCGCCCAGAGCTTAATTGCAAGGGTCGCTGCTATCTTATGCAGGCACTTGCCGATGAAGCTTCAAAGAAAAAAGATGCCCAGGAGCGGGGAGCAAAAAACAATCTTCAGCTAACAATTACCTACTTTTTAGAGTATACTACTGCCTGGGATTTTAAATTTCTAAAACCCAGACCCAAAAATAAAGTAGAAGACCGCTACAATCGTACGGTGACTTCAGGTCATACGAATCAGATCTTAAGACCGCCCATTTTCAGCTAATTATACAGAAAAGCCACAGCATTTGATTTTCAAAATTGAATGTCAAAAACCGCTGTGCAAATAGTTCAGGCAAACGCCTGACACATCCCGTATGGGAAAAAATTAAATTCTAATAATTACTGAAATGACAACATTAAAAAGATTTCAATATTTGATTTTAGCCGCCGGGCTAACGCTTACTTCGTGTTCATCAGACGATGATGCTACTCAAAACCTAACAGGAGATAACAACCTTAGGATAGAATTTGACAACAGTGTAAATGGTGATGATTTACTTTTAGATAGTTCAACCTACACAAACAGCAATAGCGAGGTACTCACCATAAACCGATTCAATTATATTGTGAGCAATTTTGTTTTAATCGATACTGAAGGAAACGAGTTTACTTATCCTAAAGACGACAGTTACTTTATTATTAGTGAAGAAGCAGATTTAAGCGAAGTAACGTTAACTAATATTCCTGCCGGAGATTATGTTGCGGTACGTTTTGGTTTAGGTGTTGATCAAGAAAAATACCTGCAAGGTGCAGAAGGTCAGGGAGATTTACTTCAGTTGGCTGAAGAAACAGACATGATGTGGTCTTGGCTTGCCGGCTATAAATTTTTAAACTTTGAAGGCTCCTTTACGTCTCCTACAGTATCAGAAGCAACAGACTTTAAAATACACATGGGAAGCCATGGCAGTAGTTTAGACAACTACAAAGAGTTTACTTTAGAATTGCCTACCAATGCTTTAGTAAGTTCAAACTTGAGCCCTATCGTACACCTAGCAGTTGATGCCAATCAAATACTTGACGGTAACACTAAAATTTTACTGTCTGAGAAAGCAGTTGTGATGGTTGATGAAGTTAAAAGCCCGCAAATTGCCACCAATGCTGCAGCTATGTTTCGTGTAGATCACGTGCACAATGGTGAGAATATTGAGCATTAATTAATACTAAGCTGCAGCATTATAAATGCTGCAGCTAACTTTTTACATATGAAATACAGTATTAAAATTGCTTTAAGCATAGTAGTGCTCAATATGATTTTTGCGTGTAGCAAAAGTGACGACACAGATTACTTTGCTTTAGACGAAAACCTAGAGGTTATTATACCGGCTAATTTTCCGGAGATGCAATACGATATCAGTAGAAATCCACCTACAAAAAACGGATTTGAACTGGGCAAAAAACTGTTTTACGATGGTAAATTATCATCCAACGGATTTATTTCTTGTGGCTTTTGTCACGAACAACGCTTTGCCTTTACGCATCATGGACATCAATTTAGCCACGGTATTGACGACTTAGAAGGAATCCGAAATGCTCCGGCTGTTCAAAACATGGCTTTTCAAAGTCAATTCTCTTGGGATGGCGGCACCTCTCATCTTGATTTATTTCCCATTATCCCTATTACTAATGAGGTTGAAATGGGAGAAACCATAAGTAATGTGCTCAAGAAACTACAAGCAGATAGCGAATATCAGCGGTTGTTTGCTTCGGCTTTTGAAGACGGTTCGGTTAATAACGAAAACTTCTTTAAAGCACTTTCTCAATTCATGGTCATGATGATCTCGTCTAACTCTAAATACGATAAATATGTACGTAATGAGCCTGGCGGTGAATTTTCAGAACTAGAAGAAGAAGGACTGCGTGTTTTTGAAGCCAAGTGTGCTTCTTGTCACAAAACCGATTTATTCACAGATAGTGCTTTTAGAAATAACGGCCTCCCTCCCTATCCCGGAATTAACGATCTGGGCCGGGCAGAAGTTAGCGGCAGCACCGCAGACAACTATAAGTTTAAAGTACCCAGTTTGCGCAATGTCACTGTCACAGCCCCTTATATGCATGACGGGCGTTTTGGAAGCTTGGCCTCTGTACTCAATTTTTACAATTCTGGGGTGCAAGATTCTGAAACCTTAGATCCCATATTAAAACAAAATGGCAGATTAGGAATAGCACTCAGTACTAAGGAGCAAGAAGCCCTGATCGCCTTTTTACAAACCCTTACAGATTCTGAATTCCTCAACGATGAGCGTTTTGCAGAATACTAATTAAAAAATATCAAAACAATGAAAATAAATTATATATCAATTTTAGTCCTTTTAATAATCTCTTTATCTTCTTGTAGTAGTGATGACGATGCTATCTCAACAGATCTAACAGCAGCAAGCCCGGGAGAATTGGCAATCACTTTTGACAATCAAGTGGGCGATACAGATTTTGTATTGAATCAGGAGTTCACTATAAATAGTCAAACTGTAACTCTTAATCAATTGAGATACTGGGTTAGCAATGTATCACTAATTAATGATCAAGGTGAAGTTATAGTTATTGATGATTCATACTTTCTGATTGAAGAAACAGATGCTATTAGTATTCAAGATGGAGCTTATGAATATCCTGCAACAAAACGGGAGACTATTACATTAAGTGGTGTTCCTGCAGGAAATTATACCGGAATTTCATACGCAATAGGTATTGATTCAAAATACAATGACAATCTAAGTCTGCAAGCTGGAGAGTTATCGCAACTCAATGGAATGACAAACATCTCCTGGATGTGGCACACGAGTTATATTTTTACTGCAATCAAAGGTAAAATCGTTAACAGCGAAAGTGTCTTAAAGCTAGAAACTGGTTTAAACGACAGCTATCGCGAACTAACCCTTAATTTTGACCAAGCATTAGTTGTAAACGCATCTGACACTAGCGACCTGCTAATAAAAGCAGATATAACAGGTATGCTACAAGGTGTAGACTTTACAGAAACACCGGTAATAGGAGCTTCTACTCCAGAGGCTATGAATTTGATGGCAGATAATTTTCAAAATGCAACGTTCTCATTAGAGAAAGCAACTGATGAAAATTTATAGACTTTCTTTTTTGATTCTGGCCGCTTTAAGCTTAGGATGTTCTAAAGATGACGCAGAATATATAGAAAACCCGCAATTTGATTTGCGGGTTCCTGCTAATTTTTCTGAGCCTCCAGAGTTTCCAGATAATCCTTTAACAACAGCTGGTGTAGCACTGGGCGAAAAATTATTTTTTGACTCAAAATTGTCAGGAGATAATAACATCTCTTGTGCGACTTGTCATAAACCTGAACTCGCATTTTCAGAAGGTTCTGCCTTAAGTACTAAAGGCATCTCTGGCAAACCACTGTTGAGGCATGTACCTACTCTAATAAATTTAGCCTGGTCTCAAAATGGTTTTTTCTGGGATGGTGGCTCCAAGAATTTAGAATCCCAAGCATTTGCGCCTCTGGCTCATGAAGATGAAATGTTTCAGGATTTACAAGAATTAGAAGAAGAACTTAAAGCTGAACTTGAA
The DNA here is from genome assembly GCF_004104055.1 of Leeuwenhoekiella aestuarii. Classification (GTDB taxonomy): domain Bacteria; phylum Bacteroidota; class Bacteroidia; order Flavobacteriales; family Flavobacteriaceae; genus Leeuwenhoekiella; species Leeuwenhoekiella aestuarii. Next base: position 412,407 of record NZ_QOVJ01000001.1, read on the forward strand.
TATATAGAGCTTTTTGAGAATGCTTTCAATAGTGAAATAAAGATAAATCTAGTTATGAAAGCTTTAGCTCAATATCAAAGAAGTCTGATTTTCGCTGACAGTAAATACGATAAATACATAAGAAATGAAAATGACGTTGAGCTGAATCAACAAGAACTTAGAGGTTACTCTGTGTACCTTGATAACTGCGCGCAATGCCATCAATCTGATCTTTTTACAGATGATAATTATCACAACAACGGTTTAGATGCTACCTTTTTAAATTTCTCTAACGATGAGATGTTTTTAGGTAGATATCGAGTCACTAGAAATCCTGATGATATAGGCAAATATAAAACTCCAACATTACGCAATGTAGCTATCACAGCCCCATATATGCATGATGGGCGTTTTAACAGCTTAAAGGAAGTGCTTGATTTTTATAATTCGGGCGTACAGGAATCTGAAACTTTAGATCCTCTATTAATTCAAAACAATAAAATAGGCATTGAGCTTAATGCAGATGATCAAGAAGCTCTTCTTGCCTTCTTAAACACATTAACAGATTCTAAATACCTCTAGAACGGTATTTTTGAAAACACCTAAATTGAATAACAATGACACAAATACGCTATACAAGCTTATGTATTATTTTGATTAGTTTTTTCACAGCAACAGCAAAAAATTACAGCAGTCAATCTTTACATAAGGAGATCAATCCTTTTTATAAATATAATTATGAAGACTGTGATTTTTGCGGCTGCGGAAGCACTGGTGGTGGTATGGGTTATGGTACGGTAGGCAACGAGAATTTCGTAGGCCTGCGTTACATTTACCAGCATTATCAATCCAGAGACGGAATTTTTAATAATTCACCCTGGGTAGAAGAGAATTTCAACACCTTACAGATTTGGGGTAAAATACCAGTTACCGAAAAACTGAGTTTAACGGCTATCGCTCCGTATCATTTTCATAACCGAAATTTTATTGACGGAAGTTCTCAAAACATCAATGGGCTTGGCGACATCAGTATTCTTGCTTTTTACACGCTGATCACTCCGGTTCCTGATGGTTTGTATGAAAATCAAATAACAAAATACAAACACAGTCTTGAAATAGGTGGTGGAGTAAAATTACCCACCGGTGAGTACAAGCGTTCTAATAATGAAGGCAGTGTTAACCCAAGTTTTCAAGTGGGCACAGGAAGTTTTGACTATATTGTAGCTGCTAATTATTCAGTAGGGTATGAAAACTGGGGCTTGGGCTTGATGACCAATTATACCTTTAAGACCGAAAACAAAAAAGACTATCATTTTGGCGATCAATTCACTTATGGAATCAATCTTTCTAAAGTGTACAATACACTTAAAATAAACAAGATCATTCCGTTTGTAGGTTTGGCAGGTGAGGTATACTCAGAAAATGAAAACTATGGTTTACCTGTTGCAGACACAGAGGGCAACGTACTTTTTGGACGCTTAGGCGCTGAATTTTCTCTAAAAAAACTAAGTGCTGGTGTAAATTTAATGCTTCCGGTAAGTCAAGATTTAAATGATGGTAAAGTAGAAGCTAAATACCGCTTAGGACTTCATTTTAATTACGTTTTATAATCTAACTAGTAGTGTTTGGAAACGTATTGTAGAATCGTTTCCGAACACTAACTATTAAAATCTTCTATCTTTTTCTTAGCAAAGGAGTAAGAAAAACGCCTTTTTGAATGAGCGGGATACTTTCTGTGCTTAGTAAGATTATTGAAAACCAGAGCTGTTACAAAAAGAATTAAGGTTCCTGATAATACCGGAGATAGCACATAGCCATACCCTAACTCACTAATTTTTGTATTTCCTATAATAGCAATTAATGCTGTAGCACCACCGGGTGGATGTAATGTTTTTGTAAACTGCATAGCGATTATAGAAGTGGCCACAGCCAAAGGCGCTGTAATCCAAATGACATCTGGCATAAACCTACCTATCGTAACACCAATAGCAGCTGATATAAGATGCCCGCCTATTAAATTTCTAGGTTGAGCCATAGGACTGTTTATTGCTCCGTAAATCAAAACACTAGAAGCACCAAAAGAACCGATTAAGAAAATATTTTCTAGTTCTGTTAAAAACTGAGACTGCACCCAAGCAATGAGTCCTATCCCTATAAATGCACCTACAAATGACCAGAAATACTCTTTATAGTCAACAAAAGTTTCTTTGTAAATAATGTATTTAGAGATCCTATAAGTCCTCCTTACATTCCTTTTGCGCATTGGCTATAAACTTTTTTTATAATTGTGTCAATGAATTTAAAACCTAAAGCATAAAACTATCTATAAAGGTATCTTGTTGCTCAACGGATTTGATGTACAAATCAAAATATTTTCCATCTTTAAAAATAATGTATAGTATTTCCTGCTGCACATTCCAAAATTGAAGTTCCCAGAGCTGTCACTACAGAAGTTTTTTTTTGATTTATCAGAACTCTTTGAATTTAAAATCAAAGTTATGTACTGCTTTTTTGAATCTAAAACCAGCAATATATTACTATAAAGTCGTACCACATCGTTTGGAATATACTGGGCATCCCAAATTCTGGAACTATGCAGTTTAGCATCTAATACGCTTAAAGCATATCCATAAAAATCCTGAATAAGATGATGTGAAAAATTCATTAACTTTTTAAGATGCACATATTCTTTTTTCTCCAAAACAACTACTTAGGGGCAAGCCTCGAAGCATTTAAATCTCGATTATCGCGTAAAAAATGATTGTATTTCATAGCTGCAATAAAAAAGCCCGTACCCGATTGTGTGATCCCTACTTCACGTGAATCGGGGTTGGGACTTTGAATACGTTTAATTTAAAAAATACCAGAGAACACGCACTTGCTCAATTTGAATGCTGCTCAAATTAATTTGTATTAAATAACCTTAGGATAAAACCACAAAGCTTTCTAATCTTTATTATCGAGCAAGCGCGCACTAACTAACAGAAACTTTTCTCTGGATTGTTTTAGTTTTTGGCTAATTAACTAAACACTTATTCTAATACGATTTCTCCTGCATCAAGAGCTTTCTTAAGATCCACGCGTACTGTTTCAACTGTGTTAAAAAATTTCTTTCCATCCTTTAATTTCACGTCGACCTGAGCTACACAACCATTTTCTTCGGTTACTTCTGTAACTTCTATCTCTTTGTTGATGAGTGATCTGTAATTAGCTATTCCGCCACGCTTAATGATAAAATTGCTCTTCGGAAAATTGATATGTTCAAATGAACTTGTAGATGGTGAAGCAATTTTTAAAACATCTCCAGCTTTAAGTTTTGGAGTTGTACACGTATCTTGGGCATGAATAGATAATGTTCCTAATGCCATTGCGGCTACAAATAATATAGTCTTCATAAGATTGATATTTAGGTTATTAAAATAATTCTACTACCTATTAAGCAAGACATATGCCAGTAGATCAAAACTAAATATTCAAAATTTTAAAACACTGAAAACTAGTATTTTAGTTTGAATTCAAACTGTTTAAATAAAATTGTGTTGGGTATAGAATGCCCGGGTTGGATACAAACTACCCGCCTATACGGGTTTTGCTTAGAATACCACAAGCAAATGAAGCCATTTTCAATACAAACAAGTCTTTTAATTAAAAAAAAGCTCACAAACAGTTAAATACATAAGGTGAAGCGTAGTCTTTTAGAAAAAAAACAGGATTAACTTATTAATCAAAAAAAACAAGCCAAATAAGACCATAAATAAAAGAATCATTTGCACGTAAAATTTAAGTTGGTTTCGTTTCATTTCATTTTAATTAGACCAAATGAGTATTTCGATAATGTACACGTACTTGAGTTTATCTACGTTCTAGCAAAGAAAGTTTCTTATAGACCGTACTTTGCAACGCTCTAAACGCTTTCAAATGTTGAGTAAAAAGACTTCGATGAAGGTCATGTTCACGATTCCATTTCAGATTATAAGTTTCATGTCCATATTCTTTTTCTTTTAACAACCGTTGTTCTTGTCGAAAAATCGATGCCATAAACAACGTGTTTTTTCTCCGGAAGGCTAAGAGATTATAGTTTATGTCTATATTCTTTAAAAGTTGCTTTTCAATAACTGCTAATTGATTTATCTCGGTAGTCAAGTTTTCTAAATGCGTCATCCACAGGTTCAACTCTTCAATATCCTTGTTGAAGAGTTGAATTGTAAAAAAATAATCTTGTGTAGTGCTCATTGCTAAAATTCATCCATTTACTTCAAACTCTTTCTAGAGTTGACTTAAGTTATATAGCCTCTATACTGTTTAAGAGCTTACATTTTAACTTAGAACACTGTTCTATATGATAATTAAACAAGACTCTAAGTTGCTCATGCTGATGCTGATAATAGTACTCACAATCCATATCTTCGCATTCTCTAATTTCAGTAATCTGATTTAAATACTTACCAAGCAAATCAAGCAGTACGCTTGTTTCAGCCTTTTTATCGGTCAATTTGTGGATCAAAATTTCTGATTTAAAAGATTTTCTTTCTCCTAACCAAACAAAACTTTCTAACTCATTAGCGGTTAATTTTAGAAGAGTCATCCAGGTTTGAAGTTCTACGTAATTATTTTTTTGATAAAGGTCTACTTCATTGTCGTGTGCATAAATTTTTGTATCCATTATATAAAAGCTTATCAATTAAAATTCGTTTTGAGTAGCACTGCCTAAGTCCAATAAAGGCTCATTATTTTGAATTACAGGATATTACCATCAATCGAAACCTGCTGCTGAAAAACCCCTTTGATCAAAAGTGATTTAGACCCATTAGGAAAATCCCATATTACCTCATCACCTGTTGAGTAACCAATCAATGCAGCTCCCATAGGAGCCATCACCGAAATTCTTTTTTCAGCCAAATTGCTTTTTGCCGGGGATACGACGTAGAAATCCTGTTCCCAATCTTCCCATGCAACAATAACTTTACTGTTAAACCGAACCACATCTTCAGGTACTTCGGGATCATCACAAATTATCGCAGCCTGTAATTCTGCATTTAGATTATTAATTGATTTACGTACCAAGGGATCGTCTAAATGATACGAAACATTCATAATACGTTTCAAAAGCACATATTCTTTCTTTTCTAAAATCAAGCTTCCATATTTCATAATTTCTAATTTGTTTATGGGAAAATCCCGCGTTGTACATAGGCTTTCTCAATGCGTTCGATAGCCAAAATATAGGCTGAAGTTCTCATGTCTATCCCCCGCTCTTCTGCTGTCCTACTTACATTTTGAAAACTTGTACGTAACTTATTTTCTAATTTTGCTATAACTTCATCAAGTTTCCATAGCTCTCCATTTCTATTTTGCAACCATTCAAAATAACTGGTAATAACCCCACCGCTATTGCATAATATATCGGGTATGATGGTGACTCCTTTATCCAGAAGAATACGCTCTCCTGCTGCATTTATTGGTCCGTTTGCTCCTTCTGCGATCAGGCTCGCTTTAATACGTTCTGCATTATCTTCTGTTATCTGATTACCCAAAGCAGCGGGTATAAGGATATCACAGTCTATGCTGAAAAAATCATCTTTATTTATTTCTAGGGTATTCGGAAAATTTTTAATACCTCTTCCGCTGGTATTCGCATAGTTAAAAAGTGCTTCTACACCAATGCCTTCTTCTGAATATATACTTGCAAAAGCATCTTGAACCCCAACCAGTACGGCTCCATCTTTTTCCATAAAATATGCGGCCCAGTTACCTACATTACCAAATCCTTGTACGCTATATTTCTTTGCTTTAAGCGAAATATTATTCGCATCTGCCCATAACTTAATACAGAGATAAACACCATACCCTGTAGCCCTGTCGCGGCCTTCTAAACCCCCAGAACCCACAGGCTTTCCCGTTACAACATGCTGGTAAGTTGAACGTTCAGACGGGCTCTTCGTAGACATGTAGGTATCTGCAATCCAAGCCATAGTCTGGGCATTTGTATTTACATCTGGTGCCGGTATGTCGTGTTCAGGACCTATATTATCACCTAACGCATAAGTGAATCTTCGCGTAATACGCTCTAATTCTGATTGAGAGTACAGTTTGGGATTTATCTGAATCCCACCTTTTGCACCTCCATAGGGCAAGCCTGCTAAAGAGGTTTTCCAAGTCATCCACATCGCTAATGCTTTTGCTGCATCAACATCTACAGTATCGTGATAGCGCAATCCCCCTTTGTAAGGACCAAGTGCATTATTATGCTGAACTCGATAACCCTTAAAAATCGCCACTTCTCCAGAATCGAGCTTTACCGGGAAATGAATGATGATCTCATTTGTCGTGACACTAAGTATTCTACGTATATTCGGATTTAAATCTATTTGATCTGCTGCATTATTAAATTGCCCAAGCACATTTTCTACCATTCCAGTAGCCTGTGTTTTAGCTCTGGTTTTTTGAAGTTTTTCTTTTTCTAGCGTTATCATAATTTTTAAAATGATGTAATTTCAATTAAGGTTTAGGGTTTTGTGAAAGTTTAGGTGATGATTTTCTGTTTGAGGAAAATCATACTCGCTACAAGACCACACCTGATCTTTATACGCGGTCAACACACAAGTTTTTAAATGAATACAGCTGAGGCAAATTGAAAATGAATTCGTTTTCATAGTATATAATTTTCACCCGAAAATTGAGATTAAAATACTTCGAGTAGGTTTACACAACCATTAAAACAAGAGCCTTGCCAAACCATCTAAACCCATAAGCATTTAACCTATAAAAGACTAATTACTAGAATAGTATGCTTGTTTCCTCAAAAAAATAATAATAAACCTGTAAACCTTATTTACCCGACTGGATAATTAGCACCCGTAATTAACACAAAGAGCCCCGACCTTATATTAAGACCGAAGCTCTTATAGATTTAGAATAAAAAGACTCGTGCTAATCCTTCAACTTTTCCCGCAAAGTTTTACGGGTAATTTTAAGTATTTCGGCCGCTTTGGTTTTATTATTCCCGGTTGTTCTAAGGACCTTTTGAATGTACTTTTTTTCCATTTCACCCAATGTTAGTAATGCTTCATCAGGAAAATCTAACTTGTATTTAAGGTGTTCGGGCAAATGATCTATAGTGATGTGGGTATCACACAAAATCACGGCCCGCTGTATAACATTTTCAAGTTCCCGAATATTTCCAGGCCATTGATAGCGCTTTAAAACTTCTAACACGTCCGGATCTATTTTAACGAAACGGTCTTTGTATTCTATACCATATTTGAAAAGAAACTTATCAACGAGTAAGGAAATATCGGACACCCTTTTACGCAATGGTGCTACTGCTATCTCAACGACACTGAGCCTGTAATACAAATCTTCCCTAAAGCTTTGGCTTTTAATCATTTCAAGCAAATCACTATTCGTTGCAGCGATAACTCTGACGTCTATCTTCTCAGCATTTTGAGACCCGACACGCATGACTTCCTTTTCTTGTAAAACCCGGAGCAATCGGGCTTGCACTGCAAGGGAGGCATTGCCAATTTCATCTAAAAAAATAGTACCTCCTTGCGCAGCCAAAAAGGCTCCTTTTCTATTGGTATCTGCACCTGTAAAAGCGCCTTTGGTATAGCCAAAAAGTTCGGCTTCCAGTAAATTTTCAGGAATACCCCCACAGTTTACTGCTATAAATGGAGCTGTAGCAAACTTACCGGAGTAGTGAATAGCACGGGCTACGAGTTCTTTACCTGTTCCACTTTCACCCGTTATAAAAATAGTTGCTTTATTATTTTTTACGCGTTCAATAATTTGAATGACATCATTTATCTTTTCAGAAGAACCTATGATTTCTTCATGCGTATTTTTTGCCCCTGTAGCGGTAGAAGATTTTTGAGAACCACTATCTGAAGTTTTAGGAATTGTACGCGCAATAGCCGCTTTCAATTCATCTTTTGTAAAAGGTTTCGTGAGGTATTCTAGCACCCCAGATTTCATCACCGTTAGTGAATCCTGTACAGAAGGATATCCCGTAACTACTAGCTTAGGTAGATTGGGATAGTGCTCTGATACAAATTTTAAGAGCTCAAAACCATCTATCTGCGGCATTTTAAGATCTGTAATCATAAGATCTATATGACTATCCCGTAAAATATGCACCGCCTCTTTTACAGAGACCGCACGATAGGTATGATAGCTCCAAGAATGTAAATGCCGCTGTAAAAGCTCTAAAATGTGCAAATCATCATCTACAATAAGTATATTCTCTTTTCGTAATCTCATGCTTTCCTATTTAGGTAAACGAACACTAAATATAGCGCCTTTATCGGTATTGTTTTGAGCTACAATACTGCCCTTATGACTAGCCACAATACCGTGCACTACACTAAGTCCTAATCCTGAACCTTCGCCTGTAGGTTTTGTGGTAAAAAAGGGCTGAAAAACTTTTTCTAAAGCCTCTTCACTAAGTCCTGGACCTTCATCAAGTATTTTCAGAATAATGTGCTCCGTGTCTTGAAAGGCCTCGATAGTTACAACACCATTTTTAGGAGAAAAATAAATAGCGTTGATTATAAGGTTAAAGATAATTTGAGTAATCTGTACAGTATCTGCCTGAATGACAAGCGCTTCTTCTTCAATCTTCACCTGATAGCTTACCTGTTCTTTTCTAAACGTCGCTTCTAATAAATCGAGTGAATCATAAATATGCGGAACGATATTGATATGTTTTTTTTCTTTTGGCATCGCACATGCAAAAAACATCAGCTTCTTTACTACTTCTCTTGAAAAAATCGTGTTCTTAATTATCTTATCAAGATCTGAAGCAGCTGTTTTATCAGATGCCATACTCTCTTTAAGTAATTCTGCAAATCCTAGGATATTTGCTAATGGAGTATTAAGCTCATGAGCTATTCCGGCTGTTAATTCTCCCAGTATCGAAAGTCTGTCTGCGTGCTCCATTTGTCTTTTTAGTAGACTTTCATTTTTTTTAATAGCAACACGTTCTAGGAAATCTCCTATTTTAAGTGCTATATTATCAATTAATTGCTGCTCTTCTCTTAAAAAAGACATCTCCTCCTTTTTGAGAGAAACCACTATAGCCCCTTCTTCTTTATTGAATAAATATATTGGAGATGAAATGCTCGCTTTGTTATCAGAAAATCCAGTCTTAACCTGGGTTTTACCTTTCCTTATTAATATTCCTGTATATTCTGGAAATTGAAATGCTTTTTTTAAACTAAAAGCAATAGCCTGAAATGTTTCTTCCTGATATTCAGGATCAGCATTCACCAAAATCGAAGAAACCTCATAAAGACAGGTCAACTCTTTAATACGCTCTTTTAAAGCCTCTTCAGTATCATTCATATTTTATACTATTAATTCAAAGTGTAAGCTTAACCAGCACTATTGGGTTTAATTCTTAAAATAAGATACCCTATAATTGCAGCTATTACTGAACCTATGAGTATTCCCATCTTTGCTGATAAATTGTAGAGGGGATCACTTTCAAAAGCTAAATTAGAAACAAAAATAGCCATCGTAAAGCCTATTCCGGCAAGAAATGATGTTCCTATAATATGCCGTAGCGTAATATCTTTAGGTATATTGATAAGTTTAATCTTTTTAACAAAAAGAATTATAGCTGTTATTCCTATACTTTTTCCTAACACCAACCCTAAAATTATATTTATAACCAGTTGTGTATCTAATGCTACTTCACTGGTAAGGTTTACACCTGCATTAGCCAGTGCAAATATAGGAATGATTAAATAAGCAACCCAGCCATGCAAACTGTGCTCCATATGTTGTAAGGGGGATTGATAACGACTTGTCCAATCTTGAAGATCATCAATTTCCTGTATTTGTTCTTTACTTAAAATAGGTTTTTTAGAGATTGCTGACATTTTAATAGTTGAAGTGATTGCGACTAAATTCTCTATGAATTCAGGCGTATTGATTTTTTGCCTTATAGGAACCGAAAATGCCAGTAGAACTCCTGCAAGTGTAGGATGAATGCCTGATTTGAGGAATAAAATCCAAATCACCAATCCAAAGCTTATAAGTATAAATTTTGAATAGTACTGTTTATAAGACAATATATAGATGAAGACCAAAAGAATCAGTGCGATTATTAGCATTGTCAAATTAACCGTTCCACTATAAAAAAAGGCAATCACCACTACGGCTCCTAAATCGTCTACGATAGCAAAGGCCGTTAAAAAAATTTTGAGACTTAAGGGTACTTTTTTACCTAATACATTTAGAATAGCTAAAGAAAAGGCAATGTCTGTAGCCATAGGTATACCCCAACCTTTCAGGGTTTCAGGGTTTTGATTTAAAATCAAAAAAAATGCAACCGGTACAACCATACCACCCAATGCTCCAAAAAGCGGAAAGGCCATTTTTTTTAAAGAATTTAATTCACCTATACTAACTTCACGTTTTATTTCTAAGCCTATCAAAAAAAAGAAAATGGTCATAAACCCATCATTAACCCAGAGAATTAAGGGTTTGTACAATTCAAAGCCTTCCGTTTTAAAACCTATTTTATAATTCCATAAATCAGAATAACTATCTCCTAACGAAGAGTTAGCCCATAACAAAGCTAGGAGTGTTGCTAACAGCAGGAGTATTCCGCCGAAGCCTTCAATTTTTACAAATTTTTGGAAAAGAGTTTTGCTGAATAGGTTTTTATCCATAGTTGAGAATAGAGATTATGATGTTAGATTTACAGGCAGTAGATAGTTGTTGAGCTCTAGTATTACTATTAAGAGCTCTTTTTTACTCTATAGAAAAGAGTAATTTGGATCACGATCCCAATAACGATAAGAAAACCAATTTCTAAGGTTGAAATAAGTTTACTCGTATTCAAAGATTTTTGAGCACTATGCATGAGATTTTTACTTTCGTGAACCTGTATTTTTGACAAAGCAACTAGAGCATCTTGCATCGTATCAAGACCATTCAAATTTTCCGTCTTTAAACGTTCAAAATTTCCGGATTGTTGAACTATTTGAGATTCTAGTACTTGTATTTTTTCAAATCCCTCTTGCAGGACTGTCAATTGGTTTGACTCCTTCTCGGTTAATTTTGTATTCTGGAAATCAGAAAGAAGTTTTGCTATCTCTTCATTATTCTCAAGCAACTTTTTAGAAATAGCACTGTCTTTTAAAGCCAGCCTTTTTGCAGCTAACATCTTAGAGATAGAAAAGATATAATCCTGTACCAAAACCCGGTCTTCAAATACTTCATTTACCGATTTCTGAGCGGTTTCAAAATGATGTTGATCAATTCTATTGGTTGCCAGAACCAATAAAAACACCACCGAAAGTGCTAATATCTTGTTGATGCGTTTTGATAAAGGTAAGTTTGAAATCATAGTAATTTGCTTTATAACAGGTTTTATTACTAAAAGCAAAATACTCACCACAAATCAAACGTCAAAAAATAACCATCTGAATATCAATATATTGAACCTAAATAACTCTAAATAAGACATTTCCCATCGGGTAATATGGAATCAAATTGGGTATTTATTACCCACTACAACATCCATTGAATCACTGAATTATAAATAAAAAAGGGTTTAAGCTTTCGCTTAAACCCTTTTGGTACCCCGGGCGGGTCAAATTGACTTGTATCAAATAGCTACAAACACCCTTAAAATATATGATTATCAGAATATTACATAAAGTTAATTTTCTAATTCTTGCAAATATTTTCCTTCGTATTACTTAAATTCGTTACTGATTTGTTACCCATTTGAGAATAGGATTATGAGTGTGAAAATAAGAAGCAAAAAGCTAAGTAAAGGAATAGAATCTCTATATCTAGATATCTACAATTCAGGCGTACGACATTACGAATTTCTTAATATTAAAATTACTCCTAAAGATAAAAATAAGCAAGAGAAGAGATTAATTGCGGAAAACATTAGAGCAACACGAGAACTTGAGCTTATCAGCAAAGGAACATCTTATATACCCAGACACTTAAAAGATATTAATTTTTTCCTTTTTGCAGAAAACTACATAAATAATTACAGATGTAAAGATGTTCGCATGATAGAACACTCCATCGCAAAGTTCAAAAAATGTATAGATAATGAAAAGCTTAAAATTTCAGATATTACAACAAGCTTAATGCTTAAGTATAAAGACTATCTTGTCTATGATGCCGGACTTACTGGTGAAACACCTCATAACTACTTCACCAGATTCAAGAAAATTTTAAAGTCCGCAAAAGTCGAAGGGTATTTCGACAAACTTCCCACTGAAGATATTATATTCTCAAAACCTCACCGAAATGACACAGTTAAAAAAGAAGTTTTAACTGCTGAAGAAATAGCAGTTCTTGCCGATACCTTCTGTGGAAATGATGGTGTTAAAAGAGCTTTTTTATTTTCATGTTACACGTCGTTAGGCTTAGCAGAAATCATCGATCTAAAATGGGCTAATATCCAAAATGGACGGTTAAGAACGATTAGAAAGAAAACAGGTGAAGAAATAAATAATCGCCTTACCCCCACCGCACTTTCTTTTTTGGGAGAACGTGGTTCAAGAAATAGTTACATTTTTAATCTTCGAAATATAAGTCAAACCTCCGTGAATAAAGATATTCGATACTGGGTTCAAAGAGCAAAAATCGATAAGCATATAACTTTTTATTGTGGTCGTCATACATTCGCTTGTTTGCTCTTGATGGCTGGCGCCAATCTTAAGACTGTAGCTGATGCAATGGGTCACACTTCTACTAAAAGCACGCTTAAGTATTTAAATTACGTTCAGAAATTACAAGATGATGCGATTGATCGATTGCCTGAAATCAAATATCTAAATTAAGTTTATAAGTTTCTGCTCAACTGTATTGTTCAGCTTCCACTTTAAATAAAATTTAAAAGTCTTCTGCTAAGATTTATAGAGGCCAGACCGCTATTTTTCCACAAGACATCAGTGAGACCAAACCTCAAATAAATACCACCCGAAATATTGTTGATGCATTTTGGATTGCGCTGCCATCGCAACATTTGGAACCACACTTATAAAAGGCGATACCAAAGTCGTCTGGCAGTTTACAAAATGATTTGTGCTTACCACAACACTCACCTACGGTATACACAATAATTAATAAACCCTGGTTAGATCTAAATAATGATAATTCTTTTTCATAAAGGCATACTTCTACCGTATTTTTATGTGCTGGTTTTATTCATCACCGCTACGGCTTAAGTAAAGTATCTCGGATCATTCAATAGCTGGTTTTACAGCCGCCAATCGTGTTGACTCAAAGAAATATGTTAGACGTAATTGCCGGAGCTTCCATAGGCCTAGGCAGTAATTTGCTTTTTACTACCGAGTATTAGCAAAACATATGGAACTCAATCACATTAATGCTAACGTGATCATATGATTGGCTTTACATATAATTTTAACCTTTGATAAACTCGCAGAACATATTAAAAGCTCAAACGTTATAGGTTAAAAATAAGCATCGCTAAAATATTTACGAACAATTACGTATTATAAATTAAGTATTGTTACTTATATTTGGTTATAAATACGTAGATCATGAAAAAAGTAATTGTAGTTGGCAACGGTATGGTAGGTTATAAATTTTGCGAAAAATTAGCCGCACACGCCGATTTTGAAGGTTTTGAGGTTATCGTTTTTGGGGAAGAACCCAGACCTGCCTACGACCGGGTGCACCTTAGCGAGTATTTTGCAGACAAATCTGCCGAAGAATTACTTCTAGCGCCTGCCAACTGGTATACAGATCATCAAATAGAACTACGTACCTCAGAACTGGTTACACAAATTGATCTGGAAGATAAAAAAATTACCACGCATAAAGATACCGTATTTGAATACGATTATCTCATTTTAGCTACGGGCTCTGCTCCTTTTGTACCTCCCATTAAGGGCTCAGAAAAAGCAGGTGTTTTTGTATACCGCACTATAGAAGATCTGGATGCAATGAAAAGCTATGCTGCTAAGCTCAAAGCAAAAGGCAAAAAAAGTGCAGCGGTTTTAGGTGGCGGTCTTTTAGGTCTTGAAGCTGCCAATGCCGCTAAAGAACTGGGTATGGATGCGCACGTAGTAGAATTTGCACAACGCTTAATGCCAAGACAACTTGATCAGGGAGCCAGCGATATGCTGCAATCCAAAATTGAAGAGCTTGGTATTGGAATCCACCTCAGTAAAGCTACTGAGGAAATAATGGGAGATGGCGCTATCGAACGTATGGATTTTGCAGATGACACCCATCTCGATGCAGACATGCTCATTATTTCTGCAGGAATACGCCCGCGTGATGAATTGGCTCGTGCCAGCGGACTCCAGGTAGGTGCACGTGGCGGAATTTATGTAAACGAAAAAATGCAGACTTCAGATTCCAGCGTTTATGCTATTGGGGAAGTTGCTTTATACAATGAGGGCATTTACGGTCTGGTCGCACCGGGTTATGAAATGGCAGATGTTGCCGTAGAACAAATTACCGGGGGCGAGAAAGCTATGGCGGCTTCCATAGATATGTCGACGCAATTAAAACTTATAGGCACCGAAGTGGCAAGCTTTGGTGATCCTTTTGTTGAAAATCACGATGTGGTTGCAATCACTTACGAAAACAAACAACGCGGAATTTACAAACGCATCAATGTTGCCAAAGATGGCTCACGCTTGTTTGGCGGTATTTTGGTAGGTGATTCTTCAGATTACAACACCCTCTTTCAGATTTACTATAACGCAATGAAACTGCCTGAAAACCCGGAGGATCTTATTTTAGGTTCGCGCGGTGGCGAAAGCATTCTGGGTAGCGTGCTGGATCTTCCTGATACGGCTCAGATTTGCTCCTGCGAAAGTGTTTCCAAGGGTGAAATATGCGAAGCCATTCAAGACGGTACTGCGGCTAATTTGAAAGATATCGTAAAATGTACCAAAGCAACAACCGGCTGCGGTGGATGCAAACCTATGGTGGTTGATCTGGTCAATGAAACTTTAAAATCACTTGGAAAGGAAGTAAAAGATACGATTTGCGAACATTTTGAATACAGCCGTCAGGAACTTTACGATCTGGTCAAGGTAAAACAGATTACAACTTTTGAAGAAGCACTTGCCCGTCTGGGTAAAGGCTGCGGCTGCGAGGTTTGTAAACCCGTAATGGCTTCCATTTTCTCGAGTATCTATATGGAAACCGCAAATAAGCAACCGGTTATACAGGATTCTAACGACCGGTTTTTGGCCAACATTCAGCGTAACGGGACCTATTCGGTAGTACCCAGAGTTGCCGGTGGTGAGATTTCACCCCAAAAACTGATTGTTCTTGGCGAGGTTGCCAAAAAGTACGACCTGTATACAAAAATTACCGGAGGTCAGCGCATCGATTTATTTGGCGCACAATTGCACGAGCTTCCGCTTATCTGGAAAGAACTCATAGATGCCGGGTTTGAGAGTGGTCACGCCTATGGCAAATCATTGCGTACTGTTAAAAGTTGCGTAGGTTCTACCTGGTGCCGCTATGGGATGCACGAATCTGTAACATTTGCTATTGAGATCGAAAACAGGTATCGCGGTCTGCGCTCACCACATAAATTAAAAGGTGGTGTTTCAGGCTGTATACGCGAGTGTGCAGAAGCGCGGGGTAAAGATTTTGGCTTAATTGCTGTAGATGGCGGGTGGAATCTTTATGTGTGCGGTAATGGTGGTGCAACTCCCAAACATGCTATTTTACTGGCAGAACAATTAGACGACGAGACTTGCGTAAAATACTTAGATCGGTTTCTGATGTTCTACATACGTACTGCTGCACCACTAATGCGCACCGCACCATGGTTAGACAAATTAGAAGGTGGTATTGAATACCTGAAAAAAGTGGTTGTTGAAGACAGCCTTGGCATCGCCGAAGAACTGGAACTTGAGATGCAGGGTCTGGTTAATAAATACGAATGCGAGTGGAAACAGGCTATTGAAGATCCGGAAATGATGGGTCGCTTCAAGCATTTTGTCAATTCTGATGAAACCGATGAGACTATCGAGTTTGTATCCTTAAGGGATCAAAAAATGCCAAAACCCTGGTAAACAGATCAGTTTTTAAAAAATCAAATCAAAAACAAACGCACACCTTTAAATAAGCCTGATGGAAGAATTACTCAATCACTATAAAACCGTAACCCCAGAAAACACAACAAACTGGGTAAAAGTAGGCACTACGCAGGATTTTCCTGAAAATGGCGGAGCCTGTATCAAGCACAACAATAGGCAAATTGCAGTCTATAATTTTACCCTAACATCAAGCTGGTATGCCTGTCAAAATTTATGTCCGCATAAGCTGGAAATGGTACTGTCCCGTGGAATGATAGGAGATTCTCAAGGTATTCCTAAAGTAGCTTGCCCCTTACACAAGAAGACCTTTTCTCTGCAAGACGGCAGCAACCTAAATGGGGAAGATTATAAAATCGCAGTTTATCCCGTAAAAATTGAAGATAATATGGTGTATATTGGTTTTTCAGATTAAGTAAATTACTTAAAGCTTTGAGGGAAACCCTGAAGCTTTAAATCTTGACTACTGAGAAAACAAACCAATTATGCCAGTACAGGAAGCACTAGAAGCAATCGACAGCCACAACGCAAAAGATCCTAATTTTGAAACGATAGATGGCCAACAAATACCTAAAGAGTTGTTGTACTCTCAGCGTATGACGGCACAACTTTTAAGCTTTGAGCCAGATGCCAGTGAAGCATTGCAAATTGCCGCCCGCGCACAACACATCTGCAGGTGGAAGAGTCCCAGAGATGCCTATCCACAGGATCGCGTAGGATATCTGAGATGGCGTGAAGATTTAAAAAAAATGCACGCCAAACTTACCGGAAGAATTTTAGAGGAGCTAGGCTACTCAAAAGAATTTACTGACCGCGTTAAATTTTTAATTTTAAAAAAACACATTAAAAAAGATTATGAATCGCAGACCTTAGAAGACGTGATTTGTTTGGTTTTTTTAGAACACTATTTTGAAGATTTCGCCGCACGTCATCAAGATGATAAGGTTATTGATATTGTACAAAAAACCTGGATTAAAATGTCTCCAAAAGGTCATCGCGCAGCCTTAAATCTTCCGCTTAGCGATAGATCAAAAGATCTTGTTGGGAAAGCTTTAGTTTAAAAATTTTATGCCGGGAATTGATCAAAAAACGTTTAAAAAATTAAGGCGTTTGTATATAATCGCTTTAAGTCTGATCGCACTCTCTGTAATTGTGAGCCAGATGCTGGTGCGTAAATTTCTGGACTCTCAGGCTACAGATTCTACGGTGGTGAATATTGCCGGGCGCCAGCGTATGCTAAGTCAAAAATTGACCAAAGAAGCCTTTCAACTTTCACAAGCAAAACAGCCTGAAATTATACAGCCGTTACAATCAGGGCTGCGTACAACTCGTGAGTTATGGCATTCTAGTCATCTCGCCCTGCAAAGCGGAAGCGATTCCCTAAATATTCCAAACGCCAATTCAGAACAGGTGAAAGCCCTCTTTAAAAGGCTAAACCCCATTTTTGATTCCATCTATAACGCTTCAGCGGTTGTTATCAATACCACTAAAGCTAAAGATTCAATTTCCCAAACCTCATTTGAGAATGCGATGCAAACGATTCAGACTCATGAAGGTTCGTTCTTAAACCTGATGGATGAAATTGTAAATCAATACAATCAGGAAGCCGAGGCAAAAATAGAACGCCTGAGATCTTTTGAACTTTTACTCGTTTTCATCACGCTATTTTTACTCTTTCTCGAGTTTATATTCATTTTTTGGCCAACAGCAAAAGCTGTTAAAAAAGTGATGGCAGACCTCATCATTACGGAGCAGAAATCAAAGAAAATGGCAATTAATGCTGATGAGTTGTCCCAAAGCAAAGAAAAATTGCTGTGGGAGTCAAACGCAATCAATCAGGCGATGGATAAGGCTTTACTTTTTGTACGGCTCGACCAAACCGGGAGTTTGCTGCACGCCGGCGAAAAATTTAAAAATTTATTCAATCAAAGTTTTATAAGCGGAAATACAAAACTGAGTGAAGTCCTATCAACAAATGCTGTTGAACAACAATTTATAGATCAAATCTTGCAGGAATATCGTAAAACCGGATGGCAGGGAGAAATCAAGGCAACTACTCCCAAAGGCAGAAACCTCTGGCTTGAGATGTCTTTGTTACCCTTTAAACGAGGCGATGAACAAACCGAACTGCTTATTATTTTTCTTGATATAACCAAGCGTAAGGAAGCGCACGATGAAATTGAACGGCTTAATAAAGCGAATTTTGAAGAGCGCATCAGCCATCAGAAGATGGTTTCCCGCCAGATTATAGAAAATCAGGAGCAGGAACAAAATCGCATTGCTCAGGATTTACACGACGGGATAGGCCAGATGCTTACCGGACTCAAATTTAATCTTGAAAGTATTGATTTAGATGATCTGGAAAAGTCAAAAAAAAAAATTGACAATTTAAAAAGTCTCTCACTTGATATTATTAAAGGCATACGTACTGCGACTTTCAACCTTACCCCTCCAGAACTTACAGACCACGGTCTGGTGCCAGCACTCGCTAAACTGGCTAAAGAACTGAGTAATCTTACCGGTAGTGCCATACAACTGCTTAATAAAACAGACTTTAACTCCAGACTAGACATTTTAGTTGAGATTAATGCCTATCGCATAACCCAGGAAGCCATTAATAATGCCATAAAATATGCGCAATCAAGCTATATCGTTATTAGCGTAGCGCACAGTAAAGATGTGCTGAGTATTAGTATAGACGACGACGGTAAAGGCTTTTCTATTGAAGAATTACAGGCAGAGCGCCGCGGAGATGGCGGGATGGGGATGACCTTTATGCGGGAACGCACCCACTATATTAATGGTAGACTTTTTGTAAATTCGGAACTGGGAAAAGGTACTCGCATTACGCTCAATATTCCCATCAATTAATCTCTAGTTAAAACACATTATGGCGGCAGAAACACTTGAAGTTATACTAGCTGACGATCACGTACTTGTAAGAGACGGTATCAAAGCTTTACTCGAAGATGAGCAGGATATTGTGGTTCTCGATGAGGCTTCAAATGGTAAAGAAGCGCTTCAGGTTATCGCAAAACATCAGCCTGATGTTCTGGTTGTTGACATACGCATGCCAGAAATGAGCGGCATTGAAGTGGTTCGCAAATTAAAAGCAACCTATCCCAGAGTCAAAACTCTTGTACTTTCTATGCACGACAGTGAAGAGTATGTGATTCAATCTATTCAGGCAGGTGCAGACGGCTACTTACTAAAAGGGTCAAGTAAAGAAGAGTTTTTAAAAGCACTACATACTATCGCCGCGGGCGAAAAATACTTTGCAGGAGAACTGTCTTCAATCATCATTAATAACTTTGTAACGGGAAAAAGACCGGTACAGGCAGAAGAATCTAAGGAATCAATAGCGGAAGATTACAGTCTTACTAAACGAGAACGTCAAATTTTAGGTCTGGTTTTACAGGGGCTTAGCAATAAAGAAATAGGTGACCAGCTCAATATAAGTAAACGTACTGCAGAAGTACATCGCTTTAATCTTATGAAAAAACTGGATGTAAAAAATCTTATGGAGCTCGCAAATAAAGCTACTAAGTATGGTCTTATCTAAAAATCACTGATAAGCAAGCTTTAAAATTAAATATCCATAATATTTTAAGACCAAATTTTAATTTTGGCAATTTTTACAACTACGTATTAAAATTAAGTACTTATACTTATATTTGTAAGTATAAACACTTAATTATGAAAACAACACTTTCCGCAAAGGCCACGCGCCTTAATTTAAAAGACTTTAGCAGCGTTCCTATGCGAACGTTTTGGATCACTTCGGTTGCATTTTTTTTATGCTTCTTTGCCTGGTTTGGTATTGTACCGTTTATGCCTGACGTTGTTCGGGATTTAGGCCTTACTCCAACTCAAAAATGGAATTCGGTAATTCTTGCAGTTTCCGGTACCGTTTTCGCCAGATTAATTATTGGTAAGCTTTGTGATAAATACGGTCCCAGGCTTTGCTACACCTGGCTTTTATTGCTGGGTTCTATACCGGTAATTCTGTGCGGGCTCGTTCAAACTCCATTGCAATTTCTCATCTGCAGACTGTTTATTGGTTTTATCGGCGCTAGTTTTGTAATCACGCAGGTACACACTTCTCTGATGTTTGCTTCTAATATTGTGGGTACTGCAAACGCAACCTCGGCGGGATGGGGAAATCTGGGCGGTGGTGCAAATCGTCTGGGTATGCCGTTGATTGCTGCAGCTGTGGTAAGTTTTGGCGTATCAGAATTGGACGCATGGCGCTATTCTTTAATAATTGCCGGCATTGTCTGTTTCTTAATGGGCATTGTATACTTCTATTTTACAAAAGATACGCCAGAAGGCAACTTTAGTGAACTTAAAGCACAGGGTAAAGAAATAAAAGGAAAAAAGAAAGATGAAGTAGGGTTTCTGGAAGCGCTTAAAGATTACCGCGTATGGATACTTTTTGTAGTCTATGCAGCCTGTTTTGGTATAGAATTGACGGTTTACGGTACAATGGATGATTATTTACAGAATACATTCAGTCTTAGCCGTATTACAGCAGGTAACATTGTACTCTCATTTGCTTTGATGAATCTTTTTGCCCGTACACTGGGCGGTTATTTTGGTGATAAATTTGGTAAACTTAAAGGACTCCGCGGCCGGGTGCTATTTTTGGTAGCTATCCTTTTAGTAGAAGGTGTAATGCTTATGACCTTCTCAACGATTACTAGTCTCGTATTGGGTATTGCTTTTCTTATTGCGTTCAGTCTTTCGGTACAAATGGCAGAAGGCGCAACCTTTTCTGTAGTTCCGTTTATAAATAAAAAGGCCATAGGTTCCATTTCAGGTATTGTAGGTGCCGGGGGTAACGTGGGTGCTTTTCTTGCAGCAATGTTGCTTAAGTCAAAATCTGCTGTTGCAGAACAGGCTGCGCTAGCCGCAAACTCTGGTGCCGGAGAAGAAGTCGCAAAACTGGCTCAATCTGAAGCTGCTGCGGCAGCCGTCTCTAGTGGCTATTTTATAATTGGTATTCTCGTTTTTGTAGCGGGTATTACCGCCTTGGCCATACGCTTCTCTACGGCAGATGAAAAAGACGCAGCAGCGGACTATACGCTCACAGACACTAATAATCTGAATCCTGCAAATGCTTAATAAAAGGGCATTTAAAAATACATTTCACAGATTACAATAGGGTTTTTTGAGGGATTCTCAAATCGGATTGATCTGCTTTGATTGTACTCAAAAAACCTTAACCTTAGTAGAAAATCTTACTATTATGACTCAGAATTCCCAGAAATCAACGTGTTCGTATTGTGGAGTTGGCTGCGGGATTCTTGTAAAAAAGGATGCCAATGATAAGGTGATGGTTGAGGGTGATCCCGATCACCCGGTTAATCGGGGAATGCTGTGCTCAAAAGGCCGCAACCTGCATTATGTGGTCAACGATACTTCAGACCGGCTTTTGCATCCACAAATGCGCTGGAGCAGATCACACCCGCTTGAACAAGTAAGCTGGGATACTGCATTAGACCGTGCAGCACAGGTTTTTAAGAGTGTTATAAAGCAGCACGGGCCTGATAGTGTGGGTTTTTATGTTTCCGGGCAATGCCTTACAGAAGAGTATTACATCGCAAATAAATTGGTAAAGGGGTTTTTGGGTACCAATAATATTGATACCAACTCGCGCCTGTGTATGAGCAGCGCAGTAGTGGGCTATAAAAAAACCTTTGGAGAAGACTCTGTCCCGATCGCTTATGCAGATATTGAACTGGCAGATTGTTTTTTAATTACCGGAGCAAACCCTGCCTGGTGCCATCCTATTTTATTCAGAAGGATTGAGCAACACAAAGAAAAAAAGCCGGATGTCAAAATTATTGTCATCGATCCCCGCCGTACCGACTCGGCTATGTATGCCGATTTGCATTTGCAGCTTATACCGGGAACTGATATTATTTTATATAATGCAATTGGCCGAAGACTGCTCGAACGCGGCCTTATTGACAAGGAGTTTATAAACAATCACACCGAAGGTTTTGCTTCTTATAAAGAGCAGGTTACTAAAACCTCGCTTAAAGAAGCTGCCCGTCTATGCGGGGTCCCGCTTAACGACATTAAAAAAGCAGCAGATTTAATAGGTCTTTCTAAAGCTTTTATAAGTATGTGGGCAATGGGCCTTAACCAAAGCGTGGTAGGTACCAATAAAAACTTTGCCCTGCTCAACCTTTCCTTAATTACGGGACAGGTAGGTAAACCGGGCAGTGGCCCCTTCTCCCTTACCGGGCAGCCCAATGCTATGGGCGGTCGTGAGGTAGGCGGAATGGCAAATTTACTGGCAGTACATAAAGATCTAATGAACCCCGAACACCGCCGGGAAGTTGCCCAGTTCTGGGGAGTTGATGAAATTTCGCCAAAACCAGGATATACGGCTACAGAAATGTTCGAGGCTCTTGAAACCGGCAAGTTAAAAGCGATCTGGATTATTTGTACAAATCCTGCGGTAAGTCTGCCAGACCTGTTGCGCGTGGAAAAAGCACTAAAAAACGCACGCTTTGTTGTGGTTCAGGACATTTCAAATAAAGCTGATACCCTGGAGTATGCAGACCTTGTGCTTCCGGCAGCAGGATGGCTTGAAAAGGAAGGTACTATGACTAATTCTGAGCGCCGCATCTCCTATTTACCCAAACTGGTAGAAGCTCCCGGAGAAGCACGCCCCGATGTAGAAATTCTCTGTGATTTCGCAAAGCGGATGGGTTTCAAAGCTTTTAATTATTACAATACCGAAGAAATTTATCAGGAATACTGCGCGATGACTAAAGGGACGCATATTGATATTTCGTTTCTCAATTATGATCGCCTCAAAACGGAAGGCACCTTTCAATGGCCGGTTAATGAATACCGGCATCCCGGCACTGCACGATTGTTTGAAGATAAAAAGTTTTATACGCCATCTCAAAAAGCGATTTTCAATATACCTTATACGATTACCAACCGCTCTATTATGCCTTCAGAGTCATTTCCGCTTATTTTAACTACCGGAAGGGTGCGCGATCAATGGCACACGATGACCAAAACCGGTAAGGTATCCCGCCTAAAAACGCACTATCCTAAACCGGTACTTGAGATCAATCCCAGTGATGCTTTTGTATTAAATATACGGGAAGGTTATATCGTTGAAGTAAGCAGTGAAAACGGAAGCGTGCGCGTTAAGGCAACGCTCACCGACAATGTGCGCAAAGGGGTTGTTTTTTTACCAATGCACTGGGGTAAAAAATTGGGGCAAAACCTCAACCGGGCCAATAATCTTACACAGAACATGGTGGATCCTCAGAGTAAGGAACCCGATTTCAAATTCACCGCAGTGCGTGTTGAAAACTATAAAAAGAAAAAAGAAAAAATTGCCGTAATCGGATCGGGAGCAGCGGCTTTCCGGTTTGTAGAAAATTACCGCGAACTCAACAAAACCGATACAATAACTGTTTTTTCTAAAGAAGAACATCCATTTTACAATCGGGTATTACTACCAGAATACATAACCGAAGAACTTACCTGGGAACAGCTTCTTAAAATGAAAGGATCGCGTCTCAAAACGCTGAATATAAAATTACACGCATCAAATCCTATTGTCGAAATAGAGCGTAAATCCCAGACCTTAAAAGATAGCAAAGGTATTTTTCACGCATATGATAAGCTAATAATCGCCACGGGAAGCCGCGCTTTTGTTCCTCCAGATGCACATCTAGATCTTAAAGGTAGATTCACGATGCGTGATAAAGAAGATGCAGACCGGTTTAAAGCGTATTTAGATAAAACAAAAATTCCGGTATCTGAAAGACGTGTGATTATTGTGGGTGGCGGACTTTTAGGTTTGGAACTCGCTGCTGCGCTACGCCATACAGGGGTCAAGATCACCATCATTCAACGTTCTTCGTATTTGATGGAGCGTCAACTGGATAGGATCTCAAGCCGAATGCTTGCTAAAGATGTACAGGAGCGCGGTATACAGGTGTATTTTGACAATGAGGTGAGTACGGTTTTTGACACTGACGAAGCCGGCGTGCTTGAAGTCACCCTAAAAAGTGGTAAGGTGCTTGAAGCCAACGCTATTGTTTATGCGATAGGAACACGCCCCAATATCGAGCTTGCACGAGCTACAGGTTTAAGTATGGGACGTGCCGTTAAGGTAGATGAGTTTTTACAAACTTCAGACCCGCGTATTTTTGCTTTGGGCGAAATCGCAGAATTCAGAAATCAAACCTACGGTATTACCGCAGCTGCAGAAGAGCAAGCAACAATTTTAGCTAACTATTTAGCGGGTGACATCAGCACCTCCTACGAGGGTTCGGTATTGATGAATATTCTAAAGTTTGACGACCTTGATTTGTGTAGTATAGGAACCATCCAGGTGCCGCATAACGATACATCCTACGAAGAGGTCATCTTTATGGATATCACAAAACGGTATTATAAAAAGTGCATCATCAAAGATGATCTCTTGATTGGAGCTGTGCTCTTAGGCGATAAACAAGAATTTGCAGAATTTAAGAATCTCATCGAAAGCAAAATTGAACTCGCCGAAAAAAGAGATTTGCTACTACGAGGGGCTTCAAAACAGGCACCCATAAATGGAAAGCTAATATGCTCCTGCAGTCAGGTGGGCGCAGGGAATATTGAAGAGGCGATTGCCGGGGGCTGTACCGATTTCACAAACCTTTGTAACCAAACCGGAGCCGGTCTGGGTTGCGGAAGCTGTAAAACCGAAGTACGAGACTTACTACTTCAAACTCAAGAAGCCGTATGAACGATCAATTATCAAGAGTAATCGTAAAAGGTGGCGTATTGTCTCCCGGGGAGTTGAAAACCATTCTTGAGGCTGCTGAAGGTTTTGGTCTTAAAACCGTTGCTTTCGGCTCCCGACAGGATATTCTTTTTGAGGGCGAAATACCGGAGGAAGAACTGGAATCTCAAAAATTTAAAACAGTTACTTCTGCGATGAATAGGGTAGAAAATATTGTATCATCTTATGTATCAAGCGATTTATTCCCAAATACACCCTGGCTAACTGCAGACCGCTATTTGTATATTTTGGAGCAGTTTGAAAATACGCCGCGTTTAAAAATAAATATAGTAGACCCGCGCCAGCGTCTTGTGCCTCTTTTTACCGCACACCTAAATTTTATCGCTTCAGAGTTTGACGACTACTGGTATCTCTACCTACGCCTTCCGCATTGGGAAAGTATGCAGGAATACCCGGTACTTATTTACAGTTGGGATCTCGCAAGAGTAGCTCAGGTTATAGAAAACCTTTTGCAGGAAGAGCCCGAAACGGTGAGCATGGTTTTTGATCTGGTTATTGATGCGGTTGACTTAAACAGCCGTACGGTTGATAAGCCCTTACAAGTAGACTTTAGACCCTTCCCATATTACGAGGGGATGAACCGCATGGCTGGCGACCGATACTGGTTGGGATTGTATTGGCGTAATAACAAATATGACATCAGGTTCTTAAAAGAATTGTGCGATCTGTGTGCCGATTCAAAAATTGGAAAAATATCGCTTACTCCATTCAAATCGTTTATTGTAAAAGGAATTCCTGCGGAAGCAAAACTGAAATGGGAAAAATTTCTGGGTATGAGTGGGATTAATGTGCGGCACAGTATGCTTGAATTAAACTGGCATGTACCGGTAGCAAACACAAACGCACTAAAACTTAAAAATTATCTGGTAGATGCATTCAACGCCAGCGATATAAGCACGTATGGGCTAACATTTGGTATAACTGATTTTACCAGACGCGTGGCATACTTTACCTCAATTGTCATTGAGCGTAATGCAACGGCGTCTCTTGAAGGCATAAATATCCCGCCTACTTTTAATATTGTTTACGCCCGGGATTTTGATCCTAATACCCGGGATTATATAGTGTATGCGTTAGATATAGATCGGGTAAAGTTACCAGAACTGTTAATGGAACTCAGCAGAATGTATTTTGAAAATCTCGGAATACTTAAAAATCCCGTAACAGCAGAAAAACCAGAGGTTGCTACCACAAAAATTACGGTGCATCAATGCAGCCTGTGTCAGACTATTTACGACTCAAATTATGGGGATGCTACTCAGGGTATCGCACCAGGAACTTTATTTACAGACCTTCCAGAAGACTATAGCTGTTCGCTATGCGAAGGAAATAAAGAAAATTACACAGCGGTTAGCCACTATAAAGCAGTTACCTAAGCTACATTTGGTTTTAAACTTATTGAATCACGCGCTGATTGTACTTGAGAAGAAGCAATTATTTTTTGCATGTTTTCGCGATGGTTCACTACGGCTCCCAAAACAATAATCGCCGGATTACCCAGATTTTTTTCAGCATATACCTTCTCGATGGTATTAACGGTGCCTATCCCAATCTTTTCGTCTGTACGCGTACCGTTTTGAATGATGGCAACGGGGAGTTCGCCTTTATGCTGAGCCTTAAAAACGTTTATAATTTCAGTAAGTTTTGCGGTTCCCATAAGAATGACGACCGTTGCATTACTCGTTGCTGCCAGCTGAACATCTTCAGAAAGGCGGTGCTCTTTTGTGGTACCGGTAATTACCCAAAAACTTTCAGAAACCCCGCGTAAGGTAAGTGGTATACTTTGAAGCGCCGGGACTGCCATACCTGAAGAAATACCGGGTACCAGTTCTGTTGTGATTCCGTTTTGTGCGGCAAACACTAATTCTTCAGCTCCCCTCCCAAATATAAAAGGATCTCCACCTTTTAGTCGTACCACAGTGCCTCTTGCGTGTGCACGATCTACAATAAGATCATTAATTTGATCCTGATGATAGGCATAACAACCTTTACGCTTTCCAACAAAAATCAATTCGGCATCGGGATGGGCATAGTCCAGCAGCGCTGTATTGACCAGTGCATCATAAAGAACCACATCGGCATTCTTAAGATATTTTACCGCTTTGAGTGTTATAAGATCTGGGTCGCCGGGACCTGCACCTATCAAAATCAGTCTGGGAGTAAGAGTCTGCATAGCATTTGTATTTAATGACCTGATAAAAATAATGATTTCTACGTATTACTACGTTAAATTACGTATTTTTTCTGTTTATTTTCTACAATCTCATAAAAATCGTTCTTAATCTAGATAATAATTAAGTATTTATACTTATTATTTTATTTTCTGAATATATTTGTCTCACAAACAGAAATTATCAGAATTATGAAAAAATTATGCCTTGCAGGTTTGAGTCTCCTTTTTTTTAGCAGCGTTTTTGCTCAAGAGTTTACTGCAGATGTAGATTTAAGACAGCGTTTTGAATACCGTCACGGTTACAACACGCTTTTTCCCAACAATACAGACGCTGCAGCTTTTGTGCGTCAACGCGCCCGGCTAAATTTTGGTTATAAAGCCGAAAAATTAAATGTCTTTATTGCGCTTCAGGATGTAAGTACCTGGGGTGATACCCGCCAGATTTTCCCTTCAGACGGGAATGATTCGTTTATGTTGTTTCAGGCCTGGGCAGAACTTTCTCTGGGTGAAAATTGGTCTACAAAATTAGGAAGACAGGTAATTGCTTATGATGATCAGCGCATTTTTGGCGGACTCGATTGGGCAATGCAAGGCCGTTTTCACGATGCTGCGTTATTGAAGTATAAAAAAGATAAAATTCAGTTAGATCTTGGTTTTGCCTTTAGTCAGCAGGGTGAGTCCAATTTTGGTACTCTTTATCAGGTTCCCGGTTTTTTTACCTATAAGACGATGCAATATGCCTACTTTAAAAAATCCTGGGAGTCTTCTTCCTTAAGTGTACTTGCTTTAAATACCGGCTTTCAACGCTTTGAAGACGCTCCTGTAAACACGATAGCAGATGGCGTTTACTATACGCAAACATTGGGTTCTTATTTTACGTTTCCGGCGGGTCCTGTAAATTTTAGTGGGAGTGCCTATTATCAATTTGGTGATGCCTATCCTGTAGACCAGAGTCTAAGTGCCTATCAGGTTGCTTTAGAAGCGACGTATAAGCCCGGAACAACGCTTTATGGGATAGGTGCCGAATTGCTGAGCGGTTCTGATCAGGGTAGTACAGATCGCAAGTCATTTTTTCCGCTTTACGGCACTAACCATAAATTTAATGGATTAATGGATTATTTCTACGTGGGTAATCACGCCAATAATGTAGGGCTCAACGATGTATACGCTAAAGCTGTTTTCAAAACAGGTGAAAAGTCTTCCCTGCTGGCTGCAGCCCATTATTTTGCGGCCAATGGCAATCTTGTTGATAATGCCGAGTCGTATTTGGGTACCGAAATTGATTTGGTGTACACTCAACCACTTGTAAAAAACGTAAAACTGCAATTGGGATACTCCCATATGTTTGCTTCAGAAAGTATGAGTCTTATCAAAGGAGGAACTGCTTCAGACAATACTAACAACTGGGGCTGGGCAATGCTGGTTATTAATCCCAATCTATTTAAAAACAGTTTTAAAGAGCTCTGAATATGAATTCCTTCTTGAAATTATATCAATTCAGAAAATTTATTTATTATATTTTTAGACCACTTCCCCATTATTTTTTCTTTCGAAAAGGCCTTCACAGAAGACAGGTTTTTTTGAAAGAAAAAATTATTCCTGTTTTTTAATCAGCGCAGCAAAAGAAAAACAACAGCAGATGCTTGTGAAAGAAAAAGAAGTAGAACTAGTGCAATAAGCCAATTGGGAATCGTCCGGGAATGCTTAATCATTCTCAATATTTCTTCTCGGTTTCTTTGTTGAGCAGTTTGATTAACTTCCAGTTTTCTAAGATGCTCCTCAATCAACTTTTCTATCTGGGTGCTATCTGCTTTTATAGACGTATCCTTTATGCATTTTTCAATCTTTTCTAGACGGTTGACTTCTTCCTTAAAGCTGTGTAATTCTTCAACGAGCAATTCTGATAGGATTTCTAATTTTGTCATATTCCAATTCCTTTATTGATTACTAGTTTCAGTGCTTTTTTAGCAATTGCTTTAACCAGACTTGGTGCTATAGGAATAGTTCTTCCACCAATTGCAACACTCTTCTGACGGGATATTGATTTCAATAAGTTACTGGCTGACATTGATCGGTGTACTTCGCTTCCTTTCAAACTTTGCCCCTTATATTCAAAACGGAATCCCTGAAGTTCTTTTGATTTGTTAATGACCGGGATTACTGTAATCTGCTTTTCCTGCATTCGGTTGATGTAGGTTTGTAATTCTTTAGCTCGTTCTTGGCCAATAGTTTGTTTGTGTGCCTTCTGTAGTTCACTTCGGATACTACTTAGTTCTAGATGCCTTTGATATTGCACATCCTTTATCGTTTGAATTCCCATTTCCTTTGCGGTATGCTCTGCTGCCAACTGACTTTGTTTGCCTATAAAACTATCCTTGTACGCTTTTCCATTTAGATCAATGCGATTTATATAGAGATGTATATGGGTATGCTCTTTATCCCGATGTACATACGCTACTGCCTGCCGCTCTTGTAATTTCATATGTTGAATAAAAGCTTTAGTGAGTTTCCCTAAATCCTCTGTGTTCATTTGAGCTCCATCGGTTACCGTTGGACTTAGAACAAAACTTAAAGTATTGCGCTCACAGTTTTGATTGAGCGTTTGAACCGCTCTAAATTCCTCGGTGATTTCTTCTGCAGTATTTCCAACAATTAGGTAACTGTATACCTGCTCAGCTTCTTTCTCCGGATTATTACCGTATCTCAAAGCTGCGAGTGTACTTGATATGGAACTTCCTTTTCCAATCATGGGATGATGCTTTTAAGGTGTTTCTTGATTTCTTCAGCCACTAAAATCACTTCTTCACTGAGCTTTGGATTTCCTTTTTTATACATATTTCCAATGCGTTTAAAGTTGTTGTGGTACTTGACCAACATTTTATAGGTATTGATATGCTCTTCATTCATCCGCTCTATGATCTGTTGTTCCAGTAGGCTATTTCGGCAAAAAGCACTCAGGCTTGAGCCTGCAGCTTTTGCTTTTACCTGCAGCAGTTTTTTCTCATATACGCTGCATCTGAATTTGATAAGTGCTCGTTTCATCGTCTATAGTTTTTTCTTTGCAACCATCGGGAGCAAAGCAAGATTGTGGCCACAGCCACACATCTTGCCCTGCTCTCCAGAAATCATTTTAAATCTTTTTCATCAGCCAGACATTCAGGTCTTTTTCAGCAGAATAGAACTCAGATTTATCAATGCATTTTGAAGTTGAATTCAAGAAGAAAGCTGTGGTTTTTCTTCCGGCCTCATCCCGATCCAAATAGAGCTCTATCGTTTTATAATTATCTAAAATGGGAAGTGCTTTATCTGCAAAAACAATGGAGTTTAAAATCAAAAAGTCAGCTTCTCGTTTTAAATTTGGATAGATTGTTATCAGTGATAATAGATCAAACATTCCTTCCAGAACCATCAAATTCTGGGATTCATTTTTGATCCAAGTCAGATCTTTTGGTGAGCTTGAACATTTGAAATATTTGTTTCTAAGTTCCCATCCTTCAGAATTTTTTTTGAGTCCAATGGAAAAACAATATTTATTACCAATAGTATAGTGAACCTCCCTGCAAAAGGTATTAGCTATAGTAAGGCTGATTTTTCGTTTAGTCAAATACTGTAATAAAGCTGAATGTTGAATGAACTTTACATCTTTGATTTCAATTCCAGATTCCTTTAAATTAGAACGTTGCGGTTTTGGAAGATCGTAATTCACTGTTTTAAGTTGAGCTAAAATCTCTAGAGATTTACTCACCGATACTTTTGAAAGCTCACAAATGAGATCTATGATGTTCCCGCCAATCCCCAATCCGTGATCGTACCAGCAGTTTAATTTTTTAGAAACTTTAAAGGATGCTTGGGTTTCTGACCGCAGGGGACTTAGAAACCAAGCTTCCTTTTCCGAATTGCGAGTGGGAAGGTGTCCTAAAAATTCCAGCGCCTTTTCGATGGGAATTTTTCGGGCATTTTCACACGATAGTTTTTCTTTTTTCATCTGTAAATAGTTTAAAAATCCCAAAACATCCTACCATCTTACCCATCCCAGTAAACACGGGGCTTAATGACCTGGGTAAGTCCTTTTTTCATCCTACCCATCCTACCACACATTTGGGGTAAGATGGGTAGGATTGTGGTAAGATGACTTCTTAAGATCCTACCACAAATGAACCTAATGTTTATAGGGTCTTAGAAGATTTGTGGTAGAATGGTAAGAGGATTTATTCTTTTTTCTTTCATCAGCCTAGTTCGTAAGGAGATTCTATAAACTTCCTCTTTGCTAAGTACCCGTATATCCTGCGTTTCGGGTGTTTGATCTTCTGAAAACCAAAGCCTGAAAGGGCACGCCCCAGATTGATCTGACTAATTCGTATGTTCAGACAATTTAGGCTAACCATAATGTCTGTGGCAGTTACAAAATCTTTTTCGTGGGTAGACTTTTCATAGTACTTGGCTATGAGTTCCTGCTCGGTGGTCATTTTGGTATACCGCTGGTTGCGTTCCTCATTTTCATTAACATCCTTAACTGTAAGTTCCGGATTGAAATCAGGATCTTTATAAGCCAAATGATAAGCCTGGCTCCAGAGGTCTCGAATAGCTACTTCTTTCTTATAATTAAAATCGATTGGTCCCATCAGTTCAAAACATAACCAACGCACCGAACCTGTTTCATCATTTAAAAAGGAAGACATATTGGTCGACCCCATAAACGAACAAATTCTGGGTAGTATGGTATTTTTACGATCATAGGGCAAACGCTCGTTGATAAAGGTCTTCGAGAAAAAAGCTTTAAGCGCATTCACATCATTCTTTGAAAGTACAGCCAGCTCATCGAGATTATAGAGAAAGTTTCGGCACAATTGAATACGGGCATCTTTATCGCTATTGATGTCTTCGGCCATATATTCGGCTAATTCCGGTGGGCAGAGATATCGGCACCAGGTTGATTTACCTGAGCTTTGACCGCTATGACTGATAATTAGAGCCTGCTTGTTGAAATACGCAGGCTCCAGAGCGCATTTGATAGCTCTTACCAGCCATTTTTTGAAATGATATACAAATACTTCGTGTTCATAAAGCGGCACATAAGAGGCGAGCTTCTCGATATGATCGTTACCATCCCAAGCCCCCAGAGATTCAAAATATTCTCTGATTGGATTATAGGAATCAATCAGTTCCGATTTGATCAGAATCTCCAATTTAGAAGTACTGATATCTATCCCGGCTTTGGTTAGTTCAATGATTAGTGAATTTAGATTTAGATAGCTCCATTGCTTTTTCTGTTTCAGAGAGATTTGAAAATCGTGCGAGATTTCATTGTAAAGGATGTCGTACTTCTCAAACAGGTACTCAATGGTGTAATCGTAAACCGTCTTTTTCTTAGGATCTGCTACTTGATAAAGCTTTGAATTTTTCATAGCTATAGTTTTATAGGTCTATAAAAATCTTCGCTTTCTAAAAGAAAGCTTTAATGCCTCTTCTTCCAATTCTGCATTAGATTGCTTGTAGTTTTGTAGCAACCACTTCTCCAATTTTTCTCTTTCAAAATAGATAAGTTTTCCATTGGGCTTACAATGCGGAATTTGTCTTGAAGAGGTAAGTTTATACATAAAGCTTTTAGATATGCCTGTGAAGTCACAGGCTTCATCAAAATTTAATACGCGCTTGTCTGCAATTAATAATTGCTCTATACGGTCTAATTTTTCTAAAATTCTTAATAAGTCCATCTTTTTAGATTTTTAAGTTAATGATGGAAAATTGGCCAACTGTCAATGATTTGAATTCAAAACAAATGACAAGAGAATCGTTTAAACTTCCAATACGTAATGGGTAACGATAGGTATTATTACCTATTAATGGTCTGACTTAGTAGAACAGAAATACGCTGAAGATAAGGAGAACGGTTATTGCGCCAATCAGACACATTCTTTGTGGAAATTCTTAGCAATTTACCCTTATGGTCTTTTATTATAAAGTAGTAATTGGTAAACTCAACTATTTTAAGATTAGTCAAGTTTTCAAAACCAAAAAATACTTGACTTAAAAATTCTAAAAGCGTTTGTCTATTTATTTTAGTCGGATTGTTTGGGTTCTGGTCAATCCAGACAATAGGAGGTTTCTCTTTTAAATATTTTAAAAGCAATAGAGACTCAAAACTTTTATAATCTCCTTCAAAATAAGACTCTGAAAAAAGCACAAACACCCTCTGTATCTGATCGACCCCCACCACAATACTATTTAGTTCCTTATAAAGCTTCAGATCAAAAGAGGCCTCTTCTTTATTCTTTTCAATTGATTCATTCTTTTGAGATATAGAAAAATAGATCACAGTTATGCAAAAGAGAAAAACAAGCAAATAAATAAATGCAAATAGAAAACGAACCCAAATTGATGCATTTTGCCAAGAAAAGAGAAACAGAATTATAAGGCAGACTAAGATTATGGTTACGAATAGTTGAGCCTGCTGTAATCTTATACCTTGAATGATAAATTTTGAACATTTCTTAAGAAGCTGTTCAAGTCTTAAAAAGGAGTTAGCTATGAGTTTAAAAAGAGATTCCATACACTCAAATGCAGATTAACACGCTTTAAAGGTACTTATTTTGAGTTTTGTAAAGAAGAAGAAATAATAAGCAAGAAATCTATAAAAACGCTTTATAATTGTTACTATTCTGTTACTCTTATAATCGTAAAAGCCTGATAGTTAAATAACTACCAGGCTTTTGATGTACCCCGGGCGGGAATCGAACCCGCACTCGTAAGAACTGGGTTTTGAATCCAGCGCGTCTACCAATTCCGCCACCGAGGCATTAATGGAGGGCAAAATTAATAAAATTTCTCATTATTTAATCAAAATTCTGCTGAAATAAAGTCCGTCAAGCCAATTTAATTTATACTTTTGCACCCTCTTATAAATTTAGCGAATCTAAACATAAGATAACCATGTCATTATCAGCCCCTGATGCAAAAATTTTCCCGTGCACACAAAGCCGGGATTTAGCCGAAAAAATAGCGAAAGCTTACGGGCAACCGCTGGGCAAGATAATCACGTCTACCTATAGCGATGGCGAATTTCAGCCTTCTTTTGAAGAGTCTATACGAGGATCGCGGGTTTTTATCATTGGCTCAACAATGCCAAGCAGTGAAAACCTAATGGAAATGTTATTAATGCTTGATGCTGCAAAACGTGCTTCTGCGCGTCATATCACTGCTGTTTTACCTTATTTTGGGTGGGCACGTCAGGATCGTAAAGACAAGCCACGAGTACCTATTGCAGCGAAACTAGTCGCTAATTTATTAGAAACTGCCGGAGCAACCCGTATTATAACGATGGACTTGCATGCAGATCAGATTCAGGGATTCTTTGAGCGCCCGGTTGATCATCTTTTTGCTTCAACTGTATTTTTGCCTTATTTAGAGTCACTTAATCTGCCTAATATGACAATCGCCTCTCCAGATATGGGAGGTTCCAAAAGAGCTTATGCCTATTCTAAAGCTTTAGATTGTGATGTGGTAATCTGTTACAAACAGCGTGAAAAAGCTAACGTTATCAGTCATATGGAGTTGATAGGTGA
The DNA here is from genome assembly GCF_004104055.1 of Leeuwenhoekiella aestuarii. Lineage (GTDB taxonomy): Bacteria > Bacteroidota > Bacteroidia > Flavobacteriales > Flavobacteriaceae > Leeuwenhoekiella > Leeuwenhoekiella aestuarii. Next base: position 447,018 of record NZ_QOVJ01000001.1, read on the forward strand.
TGTAAAAGGCCGCAACGTTATTCTGGCAGATGATATGGTGGATACCGCAGGAACATTAACTAAAGCTGCAGACCTTATGATGGAACGCGGTGCACTAAGTGTTAGAGCGATTTGTACGCATGCACTTTTAAGTGGCAACGCTTATGAGCGCCTTCAAAACAGTAAGCTTGAAGAACTTATTGTAACAGATAGTATTCCGCCAAAACAACAAAGCGATAAAGTACGCATATTGAGTTGTGCAGATTTATTTGCCGATGTAATGCACCGCGTGCACAGCAACACGTCTATTGCATCAAAATTTTTAATGTAATTTATTAATACTTAATATATAATTAAATGAAGTCAATCACGATCACAGGATCTAAAAGAGAAAGCGTGGGCAAAAAGGCAACTCAAGCCCTACGTAATGCTGGAGAGGTTCCTTGCGTACTATACGGAGGGGATGAGCCAGTACACTTTAACGCACCAGAAATTGCGTTTAAAGATTTGGTTTACACTCCAGATGCGCATACCGCGACTTTGGAACTTGACGGAAACACCTATATGGCTATCCTTCAAGACATCCAATTTCACCCGGTAACAGATCGCATACTTCACGTGGATTTCTATCAAATCTTTGAAGGTAAAGAAGTTACTATGACCATCCCTGTTCACTTTGAAGGTAACTCTAGAGGTGTACGTAATGGTGGTGTTTTACGTAAAACATACCGTACACTACGTGTTAAGGCATTGCCTAAAAACCTTCCTGATTATGTTGTTGCAGACATCACTAAACTTAAAATTGGTGATAAATTGTACATCACAGATGTAGAACAAGGAGAATGGAAGTTCCTTCACCCAGACAACACTGTTGTTTGTCAAGTTAGAACTTCTCGTAACGTCGTTGAAGATATTGATGACGAAGATGAAGAAGGAGAAACTGAAGGTACAGAAGCTACTGAACAAGCTGCTGACGCTGCAGAATAAATTGGGAAACCAATTCAATCATAAAACACCCGCATTAGCGGGTGTTTTTTTATACCCAAATCTCAAAACACCTAATTTTGAGATAAGCTTAACCCTTATATTCAAGCAAAACGCAACAAAATCTTAAATTTGCCCTTCAATCACTTTAAAAAGTGTTTTAGTTTTAAAAAGCAACCAAAAACCTCATTCATTCAACAGCATAAATATGGCAGGTTTTTTCAGCAAACTTTTTAAAGCATCAAATGAACGTGAAGATCCCATGAAAAAATACCTTATTGTAGGCCTGGGAAACATTGGCCCCAAATATCACAATACCCGTCACAACATAGGTTTTAAAATAGTCGACGCTTACGCGGAAGAACAAGCTGTATCCTGGTCTACTGAAAAACTAGGAGATGTTGCTTACACTAAAGTACGTGGCAGAACAGTAGTACTGCTCAAGCCCAATACGTACATGAATTTGAGTGGGAAAGCGGTAAAGTACTGGATGCAAAAAGAAAAAATAAGTATTGAAAACATTCTGATCATCACAGATGATCTCAATCTCGATTTTGGCACCATACGTGTAAAAACCAAAGGAAGCGACGGCGGCCACAACGGACTCAAAGACATTCAGAATCAATTGATGACCAGCAGCTACCCGCGTTTTAGATTTGGTATTGGCGACCGTTTTAGCAAAGGCAAGCAAATAGATTATGTGCTGGGTGAATGGGACAAAAATGAAGATCTTGATATGCCAGAAAGAATAGATATCTCGTGCAAGGTAATCGAAAGTTTTATAGCTTCGGGAGTATCTAATACCATGAACGCTTACAACGGCAAATAAATTGAAACAACACACTTCAGCAGAAAAATTTGACGGGCAAAAAGGCACTGTGGTTACCATTGGCACCTTTGACGGTGTGCATCTGGGTCACCGCAAAATCATTAACCGTCTGCTAGATAGCGCTCAGAGTAACGATTTAGAATCTGTAGTACTTACCTTTTTCCCACATCCGCGTATGGTACTTCAGAAGGATACAGGCATCAAGCTAATCAATTCTATTAAAGAACGTGTTGCCTTATTAGAAGCTTGTGATCTAGATCATTTAGTGATTCACCCGTTTACGCAAGAGTTTTCAAGACTTACCGCAGAAGAGTTTGTAAAAGATATTTTAGTAGATCAGCTAAAAGCCCGTAAAGTCATAATTGGCTACGACCATCGTTTTGGTCGCAATCGCAATGCGAATATTGAAGACCTGAAAGCCTTTGGCGAACGTTATAATTTTGAGGTAGAAGAGATCTCAAAACAAGATGTAGATGATGTGGCTGTTAGCTCTACCAAAGTAAGAAAAGCACTTAATGAAGGGAATCTGGATCTGGCGAATGAATATCTTGGATACTCTTTTATGCTCAACGGAATAGTTTCCAAAGGAAAAGGACTGGGACGAAAATTCAATTACCCTACCGCTAATTTAAAAATTGAAGAGCCCTACAAGCTTATTCCGGCAAAAGGCGTTTATGTTGTGCAATCTAATCTTGCCGGAAAAACCGTCTACGGAATGATGAGCATAGGTACAAATCCAACCGTTGGCGGCAATGCGCTTACCATTGAAACTTTCTTTTTTGATTTTGATCAGGATTTATATGACCAGCATTTACAAATTGAGTTACTCACCCGAATACGCGATGAGAAAAAATTCAATTCTGTAGATGAACTTATTGCAGCCATGCAGGCTGATGAACAATTTTCTAAAGCATTCATTCAAAAACTAGATGCTTAATAAATGGCTTTTTAAACAGGTAGACAACAGTGCTCTCATCGTATTTAGAGTACTGTTTGGTTTTTTAATAACCGTAGAAGCCTGGGGAGCTATCGCTACAGGGTGGGTCAAGGAAACCCTGCTTGAGGGTGATTTTACTTTTAATTTTATAGGCTTAGATTTTTTACAACCACTTCCCGGGGATGGCATGTATTATTATTATGCTATAATGGGTTTATTTGGTGTCTTTGTGATGCTCGGGCTTAAATATCGATTTAGTGTTTTAGCCTATGCCGTGATGTGGTCAGCGGTTTATTTGATGCAAAAATCTTCATACAACAACCACTATTATCTCTTGATGCTTTTATTAGGCATTATGGCATGTTTACCAGCACACCGCTATCTTTCTTTAGATGTAAAATACAATCCTAAGCTCAAAAAACTGAGTATGCCACGCTGGGTATATGTAATCATTATTGCTCAACTATGGATTGTTTACACCTACGCTTCCATAGCAAAATTATACCCAGACTGGCTAGACGCAAGTATGGCCGGTGAACTTATGGAAGCTCGCAAAAACTACTGGCTGGTGGGTGATTTTCTTCAGCAAAAATGGGTACACTGGTGTATCGCTTATTTTGGGATTCTGTTTGACGGACTCATCATTCCGGCTTTACTATATAAACCTACCCGGAAAATGGCCTTTATAATTTCGATCTTTTTCCACCTGTTCAATTCGTTCATTTTTCATATTGGCATATTCCCGTATATGTCATTAGCGTTCACACTATTCTTTTTTCCGCCAGAAACCATACAGCGTATTTTTCTACAAGGGAAAAGATTATATACAAAAAATGAAATCATCAGACCTAAGCACTACAAACCCGCTCTTGTATGCTTTATAATATATTTCTTAATTCAAATTGGGCTCCCTTTAAGACATTGGGTCATACAAGATGACGTGCTCTGGACGGAAGAAGGACATCGTCTCAGTTGGCGCATGATGCTGCGATCAAAAGGCGGAAGAATCAGTTTTAAAGTTGTTGATAAAGCAACAGGTTTAGAATTACCATTTAATTATCGTAAAATGCTCTCTCGCAAGCAACAACGCGCTATAGGTGCTAAACCAGATGTGATCTGGCAATTTTGTCAACGTGTGAAGAATGATTTTGCTAAAAAAGGCAAGGATGTTGCTATCTATGTAGATTGTAAAATACGTATCAACGGGGGTGACCTGAACACCTTAATAGATCCTAAAGTTGATATGACAACTGCAAAATGGGATTACTTCTGGCACAACGAGTGGCTCCTGCCCTCCCCTTTAGATAAAGAAATTAAAAAACCGCCCTATTCACGGGTTTCTTTTGAATAAACAATACGTATTTCTCGCCGAATAAATCAGCAGAACTTACCTGTTAATTTTAAAAGGCATTTACGTACTTTTGCCGTCTAAAATCTAAGCCAATGCTACACGTTACAGACATTCGTGACCATAAAGAAGAATACATAAAAGCGCTTACCAAGCGTAATTTTGATGCCTCTGAAGTATTTGAAAACGTTCTTTCGCTAGACGAAAAACGCCGTAGCACGCAAGCTTCTTTAGATAATACTCTAGCCGAGAGCAACAAGCTTTCAAAAGAGATTGGGATGCTTTATAAAAATGGAGAAACTCAAAAAGCCAACATTTTAAAAGAGCGTACCGGTAAATTAAAAGAAGAATCTAAGAATTTACAGGAAGTACTTACAACTACCGTTGAAGAGCTGGAGCAGTTGCTGTACACCATACCAAATATTCCGCAAGACACTGTTCCTGCCGGAAAAAGTGAAGATGATAACGAGGAGGTTTTCCGTAAAGGAGCTATTCCTGTTTTAGCAGCAGGCAGTTTACCGCATTGGGAACTGGCTAAGAAATACGACATCATAGATTTTGAGCTGGGCAACAAGATTACCGGTGCCGGTTTCCCGGTTTATAAAGGGAAAGGTTCTCGCTTGCAACGCGCGCTCATCAACTACTTTTTAGATAAAAATACTGCAGCGGGTTATACTGAATATCAGGTTCCGCATTTAGTGAATGAAGCTTCTGGTTTTGGCACCGGGCAGCTTCCTGATAAAGAAGGTCAAATGTACCACGTAGGTGTAGATGACTTGTATTTAATTCCAACTGCAGAAGTGCCGGTAACAAATATGTTTCGCGACAGCCTTTTAGATGAAAAAGACTTGCCTATAACATGCACAGGTTATACGCCGTGTTTTAGACGCGAGGCCGGTTCTTACGGTGCTCACGTACGCGGACTAAATAGATTGCATCAGTTTGATAAGGTAGAGATTGTTCGTCTTGAAAAAGCAGAAGACAGCGACGCCGCTCTTGACGGAATGGTTGAGCACGTAAAAACAATTCTTGACGAGTTGAAACTTCCGTATAGAATATTGAGACTTTGCGGAGGAGATCTAGGTTTCACCTCTACGCTAACTTATGATTTTGAAGTCTTTTCTACAGCCCAGGATCGCTGGTTAGAAATAAGTAGTGTTTCTAATTTCAAGACTTTTCAGGCCAATCGCCTAAAACTGCGTTACAAAGATAAAGACGGGAACAAACAACTAACACACACACTTAACGGAAGTGCCCTTGCATTACCGCGTGTTTTAGCAGGTATTTTAGAGAATTATCAAACCGAAGATGGTATCAATATCCCAGAAGTTTTGGTGCCTTATTGCGGTTTTGACAAAATTTAAAAAACCCATACACGTTTATAGAATTCATTGCGTTTCATACATAGTATAAAACAGATCTAATTGAAGCACTTACGTAAGTAAAGTGCTTCAACTTTAGTATCTTTAACTAAAATCATACCCTGTGTTACGCGCGCTAATTTTAGGTCTTTTTTGCTTTATAAATCTTGCAGCACAAGCTCAGGAAGAAATACTTGCACGCAATTATATGGAGCAAGGCGCTTATCAAAAAGCTGCCATGATTTATGAGGATTTGGTTGAAAAAAATCCGGCGAATACCAATATGATATCGAGTCTCGTTGAAGCCTATCAACAGCTTGAAGCGTATGATAAAGCCGAAACCGCCCTTCTAAAATCACTTCAGACATCTAATAACTTGATTCACCTAGAAGTAGATTTGGGTTACAATTACCAGTTACAAGGCAATACTGAAGCAGCAACCTTACATTACAATAAAGCCCTTAAAGCCGTTGCTCAGGAAGCTCGTTTTGCGTATTTGGTAGGGCGTACCTTTCAAAAATACAGCCTGCTAGATGAAGCGGCACTAGCTTATAATACGGCTGCTGAAGCAGACCCAAGATATAATTTTGATCCGCAACTGGCGCTCATTTATGGCGAACAAGGCGATATTGAAAAGATGCTGAATACCTATATTAACCTCATTGAACGCAATGAGAAATATCAAAGCATCGCCCAGCGCTATTTTAATGAGTTTATAACTGAAGATCCAGAGAACGAGGCCAACAAGATCTTTAGAAAGCTGTTACTCACGCGTATGCAAGAAGAACCCAACCTCCTTTACAACAGATTGTTAAGTTGGTTATTTATTCAACAAAAAGAATACAACAAAGCTTTTTTACAGGAAAAAGCAATCGCAAAACGTAGTAATAATGATCTTAACGGAATTATCGTGCTTGCCGAAGTAGCCGAAAACAATAACGAGTTTGAGCTTGCTACTTCGATGTACGAGTATTTAATCAACCAGACTTCTTCTGCAGATCTCAATTTATTTGCCAATCAGAAATTATTAGAACTACGTATTCAAAATGCTTCAGCAGATCAATTAAAATCTATTAAAACTGAATTTCAAAAGCTGATTCAAACTTATGGACAAACGCCTGAAACCTTAGCCTTACAAACAGCTTACGCGCACTTTTTAGCGTTTAAAATGAATGAGAAAAAAGAAGCTTCAGACTTTCTGGAAAAAGCCTTAAAATTAAAAATCAACCGCTTTCAAGAAGCCAGAATCAAAATGGAACTTGCTGATATTTTAGTACTTGAAGAACGCTTTAACGCGGCCTTGATCTACTATTCTCAAATTCAGAAAAACTTAAAAGACAATATTCTGGCACAAGAAGCGCGTTTTAAAGTAGCTAAAACCAGTTATTATAAAGGTGATTTTGAGTGGGCAAAAACTCAATTGAAAGTTCTAAAATCTTCTGCAGAGCAACTCATAGCAAATGATGCACAAGATCTATACCTGCTCATTACAGATAATACGGTTCACGATTCGACTCAGACAGCCTTACAAGAATATGCCCGTGCAGATCTGTTGCTTTTTCAGAATAAAGATCAAGAAGCACTTGCTATTTATACAGATATTTTGCAAAAACACGAGGGCAAAGCAATAGAAGATGAAGCTTTATTGGCTCAGGCTATTTTATATGAAAAAGCTAAGAATTTTGAAGCTGCCGCAGCCAATTACCTCAAAATTATAGAAGTACACGGCGAAGATATTCTCGCCGATGATGCCCATTACAGACTGGGTAATTTATATGCAGAAGAACTGCAACAACCCGAAAAAGCAAAAGAACAGTTTGAAGAAATCATCTTCAAATTTGCAGATAGTATCTTTTATGTGGATGCCCAGCAAAAATACCGGAAATTAAGAGGTGACGCGATTAACTAACGTATCTTTGCCGACCAAAAAAAAGTAAATTACCTCTGGGCCTATACTCGAGGAAATTATAAAAAAATTAGTTTAAAATAAGAGGTGAACCTCGGGGGTATTATACCCTCTGGCGGTGCCATTAAAATTGCCTTATGATAATATACAATGTTACTGTTAATGTAGACGATAGTGTACATGCAGATTGGCTGTACTGGATTCGTAATGAGCACATCCCAGATATGCTTGCGACCGGTAAATTTGTAAAAGCCCTGATGACTAAAGTTTTAGTAGAAGAAGAGATGGGCGGTCAAAGCTATTCTATTCAATATACCGCAAAAAGTAAAGATTCTTTGGAGCGCTATAAGAAAGAAGATGCCCCTCGCTTACGAGAAGAGGCGGGTCGTTTTGGTGATAAAATTCTTTCGTTTAGAACAGAATTAGAGATCATAACAGAGCAAACTGAGTTTAAGCCGCAATAATCTTTCTACACCCTTCGGAATTCTAAAAGATCCAGATGAAAAAAAAGTTTACCCGTACGCATAAAAAAGCCGCTTCAGATGATCCTGTAAAGGCAAAAAAGCATTTGGGTCAACATTTTCTAAAGGATGAAAGCATCGCAAAAAAAATTGCTGATACCCTTACTTATGAAGGATATTCTGAAGTTTTAGAAATAGGCCCCGGCACCGGTGTACTTACTAAATACTTATTACACAAAGACAGTAATGTTACGGCGATGGATCTTGATAGCGAGTCTATTGTATACCTCAACCACAGCTTTCCGTTAGATTATGCAGAACAGATGAAAGGTTGTAGCCTGAGTGTGCTTGAAGCAGATTTTCTAAAGTTTGATCTAAGCACGCTTTATGGTGAAAAGCCATTTGCAATCACAGGTAACTTCCCGTATAACATATCAACACAAATCGTCTTTAAAATGCTCGAGTGGCGTGATCAAGTGCCTGAGTTTAGTGGTATGTTTCAAAAAGAAGTTGCCCAGCGTATTTGCGAAAAGGAAGGTAGCAAAGCCTACGGAATTCTTTCGGTATTAGCGCAGGCTTTTTACAATGCCGAATATTTATTTACCGTTCCGCCAACGGTTTTTAATCCGCCACCTAAAGTAGATAGTGGGGTTTTGAAATTGACCAGAAAATCCAATTATAAAGACCTCGCCTGTGAGCCAGACCAACTTTATAAAGTTGTTAAAATGGCGTTTCAGCAGCGTCGTAAAACACTGAGAAATAGCCTTAAACAATTAGATCTGAGTGATTCATTCCGCGAAAGTGAAATCTTCAACATGCGACCAGAACAGTTGAGTGTAGCAACTTTTATAAAGCTTACACAAGACATTGCAAATGATCTGAACAACAAGGGTTAACTACAATTCTTAATCACTTTTGATTTAAATACATTAAAACTAGAGCCATTCAACTTCAGCTTTAATAGAAGTGAATTTTAATCTCAATTATCGAGTTAATCTGTCTTAAAGGCGCTTTACGCTCTGTTGAGTTTCTTTATATTTGCCTGACTTAAAAAAATATGAACCCTCGATAAAGTAGCGACTATGGCTTTTGAACTTACCGAAGACCTTATAGAGCAGATTGAAAACTTTATCGAAGTTGGGGATAACGCTTCGATTCTTGAGCTCCTAGACGAAGTACACCACGCCGATATCGCAGAGATCCTGGATGAGATCACTACAGAAGAAGCTACCTATCTTGTAAAACTTCTGGATAGTGAGACCACTTCTGAAGCTTTAATGGAACTGGACGAGGATTACCGGGAAGAAATTCTTGATAACCTCTCTCCTCAGGAAATTGCAGACGAGCTTAATGAGCTGGACACTGATGATGCAGTAGACTTTTTATCTGAACTTGACGAAGACATACAACGCCAGGTAATAGATGCTATTGACGATGCGCAGCATGCTCAGGACATCATTGAGATGTTGCGTTACGATGAGGATTCTGCCGGTGGTCTTATGGCAAAAGAATTGGTACGCGTTCGCGAAACCTGGACGGTTGCCGGCTGCGTGCGTAAAATGCGGGCGCAGGCACAAAATGTGACTCGGGTACATTCGGTTTATGTGGTTGATAAAAACGATCATTTAATAGGCAGATTATCACTAAAAGATCTGCTTACTGCGGATGCAAAATCAAAAATTTCAGACATTTATATCCCAAATGTTGATTCGGTCAATGTGCATGATACTGCAGAAGATGTAGCCCGAATTATGCAAAAGTATGACCTGGAGGCCGTACCAGTTGTAAACGACTCAGGTGTACTTTTAGGTCGGGTTACCGTTGATGATATTCTTGATTTTATACGAGACGAGGCAGATGAAGATTACCGAATGGCAGCAGGTATCTCACAAGTAGTAGAAGCAGATGATAGTCTGCTTAAACTTACCCGTGCACGTTTGCCTTGGTTGATGATTGGTATGTTTGGCGGCCTGAGTGCAGCGAGTATCATCACCGGTTTCAACAGTATATTTGAAACCTTCCCTAAGCTCTTAGTTTTTGTTCCCTTGATTCAGGCAACTGCCGGAAATGTAGGTGTGCAATCTAGCGCGATCGTAGTACAAGGTCTTGCCAATGATTCCCTAAAAGGAAATATCGTAAGCAGACTTTTAAAAGAATGTGCTCTGGCTCTTATAAACGGTGTTTCGATCGCTACCGTGGTTTTAATTATCAGTCATTTCTTTTTTGGCACCACCTATTTAGAATCTATAAGTATTGGGATAGCTATTATTGCTGTTATCATTCTCGCAGCCTTAATCGGCACATTTATTCCTATTATTCTTGACAAAAAAGGCATTGATCCTGCTGTTGCAACCGGACCGTTTATTACAACAAGCAATGATGTTTTTGGAATCCTCACCTATTTCTTAATCGCCAAGCTGATTCTGGGCTTTTAAGCATTGTTAAGTAAATTGCCTCAGGCATACCCAAAGGGCGCATTCGTTAGAAGCAATTTTTTAATTTTTTGAAGCAAATCTGGGGACATTAAACCCTTTTGGCGGTACCAGTAAATCTCAAAACAAACTTAGACATATATAAGCTGCGTTAAGTTTAGTATTTTTGAAGGATGAATGCGAAAACTTTCAAACTAGAATTTACTGTTCCTCCTGAGGCAATTGATGGCTTGGGTCACGTAAATAATGTGGTTTATGTTCAGTGGGTTCAGGATGTCGCCGAAGCTCATTGGCAGCATAACTCTACCGAAGAAATGCTTGAGAAATATGCTTGGGTAGCTTTAGAAAACCATATGAAATATTTTGCTCCTGCTTTTGAAGGAGAGAAGATCGTTGCAGAAACCTGGGTTCAAAAATTTGAGGGAGTACGATCTATAAGAGAAGTTCAAATCTACAGAGTTTCAGATGGTAAAAAGCTCGCCAGCTCCGTAACAAATTGGTGTCTTCTGGATATGCGAACCCGAAAACCATTACGCATTCCTAAAAATTTTTCGTCATATTACGAAGAAGTCAATAACTAATCTCCACCCATTTTTTAGCCCATGAAAATTCTACATATAGACAACAACCACGATCTAATGATTGAGCAATTAAAAGCAGCCGGTCATACCAATCACGAAGATTACACTTCTTCTAAAGAGGAGATCGAAGCTAAAATTGATCAATATGAAGGGGTTGTTATCAGAAGTAGGTTTAAAATTGATAAACAATTTCTGGATGCTGCAACTAATCTCAAATTCATCGCTCGCGTAGGCGCAGGTCTCGAAAGTATTGATATCCCATATGCAGAATCTAAAGGGGTTGCTCTTATCGCTGCTCCTGAAGGCAATCGCAATGCGGTAGGGGAACATTCCTTAGGCATGTTACTCATGCTTTTTAATAAACTGAAACTGGCTGATGCCGAAGTACGTTCCGGTCAATGGAATCGTGAGAAAAACCGTGGATTAGAACTCGAAGGAAAAACAGTTGGACTCATCGGTTATGGAAACATGGGGAATGCTTTTTCTAAAAAATTAAAGGGTTTTGACTGTGAGGTAATTTGTTATGACCTGAAGCCCAATTTAGGCAACGAAAACGCCAGACAGGTCTCTCTTAAAGAATTGCAGGAACAAGCAGATGTATTGAGTTTGCACACTCCCTGGACACCGCTTACCGATAAAATGGTAAATACTGATTTTATTGATGAATTTAAGAAGCCGTTCTGGCTTATAAATACGGCTCGGGGTAAAAGTGTAGTTACTGCAGACCTTGTTGAAGCATTAAAAGCCGGGAAAATTTTAGGTGCTGGTCTGGATGTTCTGGAATATGAAAAACTTTCTTTTGAAAACCTGTTCACAGCAAAAGAAGAAATGCCAAAACCATTGCAATACCTCATCACCGCAGACAATGTTGTGCTTACTCCACACATCGCCGGGTGGACGGTTGAAAGTAAAATCAAACTCGCGCAAACCATTGTAGATAAGATATTGCAACTATAATATTCTATTCAGGATTCCTTACTACCGGATTAAACGTTTTGATTTTCAGGGTTTTTTAGTAATTTAGAAATGAAAACCTCATTTCTATGCAACACCTTTACAATCCCAATTATCAAAATCAAGATCTAGCTGTACGTTCTGCTGCGGCATTAGACAAAATTTCAGATACCCTGAAAGCCCTGCTTTGGACCGGGCAAAAAGAAAGTGGTTTCTCCCCGCTTCAGCTTAAGCTTTTGCTGTTTATTGCCTATCACGAGTCAAAATACAACACAGTCAGTCAGCTCGTTGAAGAATTTCAAGTCACAAAAGCAACAATAAGTGACTGCATCAAAGCCTTAGAAAAACAAAAACTACTGACCAAGGTTTTGAATCACCGGGACAACCGTAGATTCCATATTGAATTGACTGAAAAAGGCACTCAGACCGTTTCAGAAATCAAGCCTTTTGCCAATCCCTTAATTCAAGTACTTCAATCTGAAAAAAGTGAAGATTTAGAAAAATTATACAGTAGTATGTTTTCCATACTATCTAAAATGAACAAAAGCAAACAGCTGAATCTTAAACGATCTTGTAGCGATTGTAATGCCTATCGCTCAGATGGGATCAACCATGCGTTTTGCATGCAGTTACGCATTCAATTGCGTGATAAAGATCGCAGAATAGACTGCCCAAAGTATCAATCTAATTAATATATTATGAAAAATAGAGTCACCGGTTTAGGTGGATTTTTCTTCAAGACTAGAAATCCCGATCAAATCAAAGAATGGTATAAAAACCACTTAGGTATTCCTACAGATCAATACGGTTGGACATTTTGGTGGAAAGATGAAAATGGCAATAAATGTTCTACACAATGGAGTCCGTTTAAAGAAGATACTACTTATTTTTCGCCTAGCGAAAAACAGTTTATGATGAACTTTAGAGTGGAAAACCTGAAAGAGCTTTTGAAGGTATTAAAGGAGGAAGGTGTTACAATAATAGGTGAGATAGAAGAATATGATTATGGTAAATTTGGTTGGATTCTGGATCCGGAAGGCAATAAAATAGAATTATGGGAGCCTGTAGGTTCCGTGTTTTTAGAAGATAAAGATTTATAGAATGTTATTAAGCATTCGTGATTTTCAAGAAGCAGACTATCCTGAGGTTTCCAAAATATATAAGGATGGTATAGACACCGGCATCGCTACATTTGAAACTGAAGTCCCAGACTTTAAAAACTGGAATCTCAGGTTTTACCAATCGTGCAGATTAGTGGCAATTTTAGATAGTGAAGTTGTAGGTTGGGCAGCTCTCAGTCTGGTTTCAAAAAGAAACGTTTATAGCGGGGTTGCCGAAGTAACCATTTATGTATCACAAAAGCATCAAGGACAAAAAATAGGATCTCTACTCATGAAAAAGCTTATAGCAAAAAGTGAGGAAGAAGGTTTCTGGACCCTAACTGCTCATATTTTTCCGCAAAATAAGAGCAGTATTCATTTACATCTAAAATATGATTTTAAGGTTTTAGGTGTTCACGAGAAAATTGCTAAAAGAGATAACAAATGGGAAGACAACATACTTCTGGAACGCCGCAGTACTAAGATTTTTTAGCTTTTTATTCTTTGTCTTTTGTCAACTATGCTGGACATCAATTTAATAGATAAATTTCAGAGGATGATCAGTATTATTTCATCAAAAAAACAAATTGAATCGAGATTATCCTTTCTACTAAATTGTTTTAGTTTTGTTCCAAATAACAAATTTAAATGGAAGAAAACAAAAATTTTAGTGCAGAAAATCAAAACACAATCCATCCAAAAAACAACTTAAAAGTTACTTGTGGTGTCCTTGGTATCTTATTGGGTTATCTGGGTATTCACAAATTTGTATTGGGATATACCAAAGAAGGGATTATACAGTTAGTCGCTTTCTTTTTAACCTGCGGAATATCAGGTATAATTGGTTTTATTGAAGGTATCATTTACCTTACTAAATCTGATGAGGAATTCTATCGCACATACCAACAAGAAAAAAGACCTTGGTTTTAAGAAATAGCAAAAAGAGCAATTGGTTAATCTAATTGCTCTTCATCTTTTCTAGACTGCTCCAGCCTTTGCTCAAGCTCTGCTTGAAATTCTTCCATAACCGGCTTTACCGTACTTTCTGGCAAATCTTCTATTCTAATGTACATCAAGCCGTCAATCGCGTCATTAAATAACGGATCTACATTAAAAGCAACCACTTTTGCATTCTGCTTGATGTATTTTTTAATCAAAACGGGTAACCGCAAGTTTCCGGTTTCCATCTCTTCGATGATGCGATCAAATTTATTCAGGTCTGCTTCAGTCTCATCAAAAACAAACTCTTTGTCAGCATCTTTCAGCTTTACTTTAAATTCTTTTTTCGGTCTGATGTATTGCGCCACATAAGGATCGTAGTAATGCGAGCGCATAAACTCAATCATCAGCGACTTGGAGAAGTTAGAGAATTGGTTACTAATACTCACTCCACCTATTAAATACTTATGCTCCGGGAAGCGCAAGGTGGTGTGTACAATACCGCGCCATAATAAAAATAACGGCATCGGTTTTTGCTGATATTCTTTAATAACAAAGGCACGTCCCATCTCAATACTCTCCCCCATCATTTTGTGCAGTTCGGGCTCAAATCGAAACAAGCTTTGCAGGTAAAAACCATTGATGCCATGCTCAGGCATGATCTGAGAACCCAATCCCATACGGTAAGCTCCGGCAATTTTCTTATTATCCTCATCCCATAGAAACAGATGGTGATAATGATGATCATAAGAATCTAAATCTGTAGGTTCATTGGTACCCTCACCTACTTCTCTAAAGGTGATCTCACGTAGACGTCCTATCTCATTTAGGATATTCGGTATAATTTCGGCAGAGGCTAGAAAGACCTCATAATTTTTGCTTTGCAACAAGCGACGCTCATTGTCCCGCAGATAATCTACTTCTGTTTCTATAAGTTCTGCTTTAACCTCTTTTACGATCTTTTTAGGCTCTTTTGGCACTTTTAACGATTGTGGAATCGTACTGAGAATTGACGATTTTTTCTCAAAAGGCTTAGCCAGCATATACGTCTTACGACGTAAGAAATCTGTAAAATCATTCAGACTTTCATGCTCTTTCTGTGAATTTACACTTATAGGATTTCCTATACGCACATGAATGGTACGTTTTTTCTGAGTGAGTAATTCTGAAGGTAATTTTGCTGTACGAAGTGTATCGCTAATACGTGAAAGCTGGTAAAATAAACGGCTGTTTTTTGCGTGAAAATAAATAGGAACCACAGGTACTTCAGCGCGCTTCACCAATTTCATAGCAGCCTCCTCCCATGGTTTATCAATAATTAATTTATCGTCTTTATAAGTCGAAACTTCACCCGCAGGAAAAATCCCTAAAGGATGACCGTTTCTAATATGTGTTATTGCCTGTTTAAAACCTGCAACGCTAGATTTGGCATCTTTATGTTCTTCAAACGGATTAACCGGCATCACATAGGGCATAAGCGGCTTGATACGATGCAGTAAAAAATTAGCAATTATTTTAAAATCGGGACGCTGCTCAATCATTAATTTAAGGAGCAAAATACCATCTATCCCGCCTAGCGGATGATTGCTTATCGTGATATAACTGCCCTTTTTAGGCAATCGTTTCAGGTCTTCTTCTGGGATGTCAAAATCAATCTCAAATTCAGCTAAAATCGCATTTAAAAACTCCAGATCACTCAGGTGTTTATTGCGATCGTAGATCTCATTAGCTTTTGAGATCTTGAGTACTTTCATAAGGGTCCACCCCATAAAGGTGCCTGCAAAACCAAATTTGTCTACGTTAATTGCTTTTGCAACTTCTTTTGCGGTAACTAATCCCATGAATTATTAGTGTTCAAAATCTTTGTTCAATACAAAGATGATATAATTTTTACGATTAAATTCTGAAGGTGGGTTTATCCTATACCTACCCGATAAGTAGGAGGCAAATATAGAAAAAACACACCAAGCAACTTATAGTGTTACCAGTTGAACGGTATTTTGCATGACTTGCTTTAACAGCACTTCTTTATTTTTTTCAAGTTGAACGAGCGCTTTATCTGTTGCATGCCTTAGTGTATATAAGGAAACATCCTGATGCACGGTTACTTTAAAATCTGCACGCAGCTTAACCACCAACGCCTCAAGATTCTTATATTTATTATCTACACATACCGAAAAACTAATCGCAGAATTCTGAATAAGATCTACTTTCATTTTATACTGACCAAGAAGCTTAAAAATCTCTCCAATGTTTTCTTCTGCCATAAAAGAAAAATCAAGTGAAGATAAAGCTATTAACACCTGATTGGTTTTTCTAATATAACATGGCACGTGTGGCTCTATCAACTGCCCAATACTCACTTGTGTTCCGGAGTTTTCAGGATTTAAAAATGACTTTACAAATAACGGAATCTCCTTGCGCTGTAAGGGTTGTAATGTCTTAGGATGAATAACCGATGCTCCATAAAAAGCCAACTCAATAGCTTCCTGATACGATATAAAATTCAGCAAAACAGCATCTTCAAAATACCGTGGATCTGCACTCAATACTCCCGGAACATCTTTCCAGATTGTTACGCGTTCTGCATTTAAACAATATGCAATAATCGCTGCTGTATAGTCACTGCCTTCTCTACCTAAAGTGGTTGAAAATCCGTTAGCGTCAGAAGCGATAAAACCTTGAGTAAGCTGTATTCCTTTTCGTGGCAATTTCCGACTTAGGTTACGCATCGTCACTTCCCAGTTCACTTTTCCTTCGCGATAACTGGTATCGGTTTTTAAGTATTCGCGTATGTCATGCCACGTACTCCTGTAACCTTCCTGCTCTAAGTAGGCGTTTACAATGGTCGTACTCAACAACTCCCCATAACAAACAACCTGATCATATACAAAATCATAATCTGGAGATTTATTGCGTTGTAAAAACCCTTTGAGTTCATTGAGTAAAGTTTGTATCTCTTTAAATACTGGAGCTGAAGGGTTTTCAAAAAGTTCTAGTGCGATATTGTGGTGAAAAGCTTCAACAAGCTCTAACGTATCAGATTTTAGTGTCGCTTCAAAATAACCAGCGACAACATCCTCTAATGCGTTAGTCATTTTACCCATCGCCGAAATCACAATGACCAGATCCCCAATTTCAGTTTTCCGTAAGACTTCAACAAGATTTTTTACACCTGTTGCGTTTTGCACAGAAGCTCCACCAAATTTATAAACTTCAAAACCCATGAGTTCTTTTTACGCCAGACCTTTTTCAGATAGAAATTGCTTCATCGCTGCTACATCCATTTGCACCGTATCCCATTCTTGCATCACATTGGCACCAGAAGCTTTATAGAAATCAACCGCAGAAGTATTCCAGTCCAATACAACCCATTCTATCCGCTTTAAGCCTAATTCATAGGTGTATTTTATAACTTCTGTGTACAACGCCATCCCTATACCTTTTCCGCGATATTGCTCACGCACAATAAGATCCTCAAGATGTACTGTGCGCCCTTTCCACGTAGAAAACCTATAATAAACCAGTGCAATTCCTAAAATATCACCGTCTTGCTCTGCCACAAAACAGGTGAAATCAGAATTGTTACCCGTGCCGTAAGCTATAAGATCATCTACAGTAACCTCAACAGCATCTGGCTCTTTCTCATAAATAGCCAGTTCTTTAATTAAACGTAAAACCTGAGCCATGTCATTTGCCTCAGCCTTGCGAATTGTTGCATCCATATCAAAAAAATATCTCTGTTAAATATACAGCTTTAAGACTGTAAATATTCATAGTCTAAAACAAAAAGCCCATCACTTAGCAGTGATGGGCTTTTAAAAACAAGTGTCTGTTTTTATTTTTTATCTAAAAGATATAAGTAATCTTCAAAATCTACACCTCCTTGAAAAATATCTATAGAACGCTCTATTAGATGCTTAGCGCGTTCTGCACTAAAACCGAGGCCTATTGCATATTTCTCTATTAAAAAACGCTCATGATCATCTATAGTATGATCTACAAAAATCATTTTAAACAGGTCGTGCAAACGCTCCAGACGTTTTTCTGAAGTGTTAGGCGGATTAATAGGATATTTTTTAGCATTCTCAACGATATCAACATACTCAGACTCGTCAATATCAAGTTTAATTGCAAATCGCTTAAGCAGCTTTGTTTCTTCGGCATTTAATTCTCCGTCTACGGTTGCCATATTAGCAATTGCCGCAAAGTGACCAAGGTTACGTCTGTGCTCGCCGCTATCAAATAAATCTGTAAAAGACATGGTTTAATTTTTAAGTCGTCAAAGATAATTATTATGCTCGCTTTAAAACAAATAAAAGTAATTATTTGGGGGATTGCAATTTCGGCTTAAAAAAGCCTCAATAGCATCGGGCTATCCGCGCTACACGGTAGCTTGCTCCTATCCCTATCCCAGGTTTTCAGCAGGCAGTGGACAGCCTTAAGTCTTCAGTCGCAGTTTGCAGGGGAATCGTGAAATCGTTTTAATATAATTTTTTTACTTTTTACTGCTTACTGAGACTGCCTACTCTCCCATTGTCCTAACGGCATCTGAGTGATTTTTTGACCAAGACAATAAATCGTACCGAAGCTAATGTTTTCTTAATCATTCAACTTCATTCTAGCACCCTTTGTAACTTTAAACAAAAAGGCTATAATCATCGCAGAACCACTCTTACAATTTAACGACAAAGGCATTTATTGTGCTGCCGCAGGCGTTTATCTCGACCCCTGGAAACCGGTGGACAAAGCAATCATTTCACACGGTCACGCAGATCACAGCCGATGGGGACACAAGTCGTATATCACGCATCACACGAATGTTCCTATCATTCAGCACCGTCTGGGCGAAATTAACGTAACGGGTAAAGACTGGGGCGAAACTTTTGTCATCAATAACGTCAAATTCAGTTTGCATCCTGCGGGGCATATTATTGGCAGTTCGCAGATTCGCGCAGAACACAAAGGCGAAGTCTGGGTATTTACCGGAGATTATAAAACCGAAGACGACGGCATCGCGGTCCCTTACGAACCCGTAAAATGCCACACCTTTATCACCGAATGCACTTTTGGTCTTCCGGCATTTACCTGGCGGCCGCAAAGCGAAGTCTTTACAGACATCAACAACTGGTGGGCAGAAAATAAAGCCGAAGGGAAAACCTCGGTTATTTTTGGCTATTCACTAGGTAAAGCCCAGCGCTTGTTGCGCTATCTGGATACTGATATCGGCAAAATTTACACCCACGGCGCCATTGAAAACATGACCGAAGTCATCAGGCCACTTACCGCAATGCCTGAAACAACCCGGGTAACCCGCGAAACCAAAAAAGAAGAACTCAAAGGAAATATTGTAGTCGCCCCACCCAGTGCACACGGCAGCACCTGGATCCGTAAAATGGTTCCATATGTGACTGCTTCAGCCAGCGGATGGATGACCTTTCGTGGAGCACGCCGCAGAAGGGCTATTGATAAAGGATTTGTACTGAGCGATCACTGCGATTGGCAGGGACTTTTAGAAAGCATCAAAGCAACCGGTGCCGAAAAAATCATCAGCACCCACGGCTACACCGATATTTTTACCCGCTTTTTACTCGAGCAGGGTTACGACGCCCGCACCGAGGCTACCCAATACGAAGGAGAACTCGGGGAAGAAAACAAAAAAGACGAAGCAGAAGACAATTAAAAAACACAGGGATTCTCTCCCTCTGGGAGAGAGGTCTGAAGGACAGCGAGGGGACATGAAAGCATTTGCAGAACTAATCCGGAAAATAGACAGCACCAATAAGACCAATGTCAAGGTTGATGCGCTTACGCAGTATTTTCGCGAAGCGCCACCCAAAGACAAGGTCTGGACGATCGCTATTCTCTCGCACCGCCGTCCACCACGACCTGTCAATACCACCTTGCTACGTACATGGGCGACTGAACTCGCTCAGATTCCGTTGTGGTTGTTTGAAGAAAGCTATCATATTGTAGGCGATCTGGCAGAGACGATTGCCCTGATCATTCCGGCTTCCGAAGAATCTTCCGAAAAAAGTCTGACGCAGTTTTTGGAAGAAATTATTGCGCTCAAAAAGAAAACCGATGAGGAAAAACGGGATTATTTACACGAAAACTGGACCGCACTCAATTATTACGAGCGCTTTGTGTTTAGCAAACTCATTACGGGAAGTTTCCGCATTGGCGTGAGTCAGAAACTGATGACCCGGGCCCTGGCCAAAGCAACCGATATTGATATCGATGTGCTGGCCTATAAATTGATGGGAAACTGGGATCCTAAAACCATTACGTTTCAGGAATTAATTTTAGAAGAAAACGCCGCAGACTACCTCAGCAAACCCTATCCGTTTTATCTCGCCTATGCCATTGAAGATACACCTGAAGATCTGGGCGATGTCAACGAATGGTTTGCCGAGCATAAGTGGGATGGCATCCGCTCGCAGGTGATTATTCGCGAAGACGAACTCTTTGTCTGGAGTCGTGGTGAAGAACTGGTAACCGATAAATACCCGGAATTTGAGGCATTCGTAGAAGCCTTGCCTGACGGAACCGTTTTAGACGGGGAAATACTTCCGTTTAAGAATGGAGCCATCGGCACGTTTAATGATTTGCAAACCCGTATTGGCAGAAAAAATATCACCAAAGCCCAACTCAAAAAAACACCCGTAATCCTCAAAGCCTACGACATTTTAGAGTGGGAAGGCAAAGACATTCGCGATTTGGCTTTCGCTGAACGGCGGAAAATTTTAGAAACCCTATATGCTAAAGTTCAATCTGAAGAATTGCCGTTACACCTCTCAGAAACTATTGAATTTTCAAACTGGGAGGAAGCGGCTAAAGAGCGCGAACGCAGCCGCGAAGTCATGTCTGAAGGATTAATGCTCAAACGCAAGGATTCGCCTTATCTCGTAGGTCGAAAAAAAGGCGACTGGTGGAAATGGAAAGTAGATCCGCTCACCATAGACGCCGTACTCACCTATGCGATGCGCGGTCACGGCCGCCGCAGCAATCTGTTTACCGATTATACTTTTGGGCTTTGGGATGAAGAAAAGGAAGAACTCGTCACTTTTGCCAAAGCCTACTCGGGATTGACTGATAAAGAATTTCGCAGCCTGGATGCGTGGATTAAAAAGAACACCCTGGAGCGTTTTGGCCCTGTACGTAGTGTCACTCCGCATCATGTGTTTGAAATTGCTTTTGAAGGCATCGCCCTTTCCAAACGCCACAAAAGCGGTGTTGCAACCCGATTCCCAAGAATGCTACGCTGGCGAAAAGACAAAAAAATTGAGGAGGCAAATACCCTGGAGGATTTGAAGCAATTGATTCCGAGCGCTGCAAAAAGCAGTACGAAGGACTCTCAAGAAAAGAAGGCAAATTAAAATAATAGTACTATTTGTAAATTGAACTGAATTCAAAATACCAGAAGGCTCCCCTCCTTAAAAAAGGAGGGGGAAATTTTAGCTATGCTAAAATCGGGGTGGTTTTAATACGCGAGTGATTATGAAAAAACAAATACACAACATCAAGGCTCTGGAGTCCAGAAGAAAGTATTTGCGATCTCATTTAACCCCGGCAGAAGCTTTTCTTTGGAAACATCTGCAGCGCTCGCAACTGGCTGGTCGGAAATTTAGAAGACAACACAGCATTATGTATTTCATCGTTGACTTCTATTGTCCTCGGGAAAAATTGATTATCGAATTGGATGGTCAATACCACCTGAATCCTGATGTTGCAGAATACGATGCATACAGAACTGAAAAGCTGGAAGAACTCGGGTTTACAGTCATCCGCTTTGAAAATAAGATGGTGTTTGACTTTTTACCAAGTGTATTAAAAGAAATTGAGGATAATTTTAAAAAATAATGAACCACCCCTTCCCGATAAAATCGGGACACCCCTCCTCAACAGGAGGGGAGCTTTGGGCTCCTTCCTTTTTTAAGGGAAGGTGGATTTGCCGCAGGCAAAGACGGAAGGGTTTATCTCGCTTATGACCCAAAAACAACTCCATACCCTCGCCAAATCCTGGTTTAAAGATCAGGGATGGAAACCTTTTGCATTTCAGGAAGAGACCTGGGAGGCATTTTTGGATGGTAAAAACGGCTTACTAAACGCACCTACTGGCAGTGGAAAAACCTATGCCCTTTGGGTGGCATTCGTACTTGATTACATCAAAAATAATCCCGGTTACAAAACCAAACATAAAGCCGGACTCAAAGCAATCTGGATCACACCTTTACGCGCACTTTCGGTGGAAATCGCGCAGGCAGCACAGCGCTTTGCAGATGGTTTGGAAACCCAACTAACGGTTGGCATACGCACAGGAGACACGCCTCAGGCGGAACGCGCTAAGCAAAAACGTAAAATGCCCGATCTGCTCATCACAACGCCCGAAAGTTTACAGTTGCTGTTAACCTCCAAAGGCTATGAGAAGGTTTTTAAAGACTGTACCGCTATTGTCATTGACGAATGGCACGAATTGCTGGGCAGTAAACGAGGTGTGCAAACCGAACTCGGACTTTCAAGGCTTAAAGCCATTGCTCCAAAATTACGCATCTGGGGAATTTCGGCGACTATTGGCAATCTGGATCAGGCGCGGGAGGTGTTATTGGGACCCGATTCTCAAGCTTTTAAAAATTCGATTTTAGTCAAGGCCAATCTGGGAAAAACCTACAAGGTAGAAAGCATTATCCCCGAAACAATGGAAAAATTCCCGTGGCGGGGTCATATGGGCTTGCACTTACTGGAAGAAGTCGTGCCTATCATCAATAACAGCAAAACCACCCTGCTGTTTACCAATACTCGCGCACAGTGCGAACTCTGGTTTCAAAAGATGATGTACAAGCATCCGGAATTCGCCGGAGAGATGGCGATGCACCATGGCAGCATCAACAAAGAAACCCGACTTTGGGTAGAGCAAGCGATCCATAATGAAAGCCTGAAAGCGGTGATTTGCACCTCAAGTCTTGATCTTGGGGTTGATTTTGCTCCGGTGGAAAGCATCATTCAAATTGGTGGCCCCAAAGGTGTTGCCCGCTTTTTACAACGAGCCGGGCGTAGCGGTCACCAGCCCGGTAAAGAAAGTGTCATTTACTTTTTACCCACGCACGCCATCGAACTCATTGAAGCTTCAGCGCTGGGAAAAGCAGCCATTAATCAGGTGGTTGAAGATCGAATTCCCTATTTACTGAGTTTTGATGTGTTGATCCAGTACTTGACAACGCTGGCCGTAGCAGACGGTTTTTATCCGGCTGAAATCTGGAAAGAGGTAAAGCAAACTTTTTGTTTTCAGGCAATGACCGAAGACCAATGGCGGTGGATTCTCAATTTTATAACCAAAGGAAGTCAGTCATTACAAGCCTACGACGAGTATAAAAAAATAGAGATTGAAGAAGACGGGAAGTTTAAGGTTCACAGCAAAGCGGTCGCGATGCGGCATAGGCTTCAGATCGGTACCATTGTTGGCGACGCGGCGCTTCAGGTTAAATATTTAAAAGGTGGCTACATCGGTACGGTTGAAGAATGGTTTATCTCCAAGCTTTCGCCCGGTGATGTGTTTACCTTTGCCGGAAAAAATCTGGAGCTCTACCGCATCAAAGGTATGCAGGTTTTAGTCAAAAAGGCAAAAACCAAAAAGCAGGCCCGCGTTGTGAGTTGGATGGGCGGCAGACTGACGCTTTCGGCACAAATGAGTGAGTTGCTGCGTGAAGAATTGTATTCGGCGAACTTGCCTTTGGATCAACAGACCCGCGAGCTTCAGGCTTTAAAAGATATTTTTGACCGGCAGCGCCTGGAATCTATCGTTCCCAACAACGATCAGTTTTTGATTGAAACCTTTAAAAGCCGGGAAGGTTATCATCATATTTTTTACCCATTTGAAGGACGTTTTGTTCACGAAGCGCTGGGCAGTTTGCTCGCTTATCGCATCAGTTTACTTTCGCCCATAACCTTCAGCATTGCTTTTAACGATTACGGATTCGAAATTCTTTCCGACCAAAAAATTGATATGCAGCAGGTGCTGGATAACGACTTATTCACTTCGGCCTATTTGTTTGAAGACCTGCAACGAAGTCTCAACAGTACTGAAATGGCCCGACGGAAATTCCGGGATATCGCCGTAATCAGTGGTATGGTTTTCACCGGTTTCCCCGGAAAAATCGTCAAAAACAAACACCTGCAAAGCAACTCGCAATTGCTGTTTGAAGTTTTTCGAGATTACGAGCCGGAAAACTTACTTTTTCAACAGGCTTATCGGGAGACTTTTGAACACCAACTCGAAGAAGGTCGTTTGCGCATCGCTCTGGAACGCATCGAAAAACAGGAAATTATCGTCAAAAATTGCGAGAAAGCTACGCCCTTCTCCTTCCCCATCATTACCGATCGACTTCGGGAAAAATTAAGTAGTGAAAAACTGGAAGACCGCATCAAAAATATGCTGCGCTATCTGGATAAGATATAACCCTTCCAATTAACACAATTTAGCCTTTGCTTAAGAACAATATAACAGCCAATAGCCCATAAATAGCGGCTTCAGGTCGTATCTTTAGAATAACTAAAAAATCAAAAGTTATGACAACTGTAAAACCATATTTAACATTTAGAGGAGAATGCCAGGAAGCATTGAATTTTTATCAGGACTGCTTTGGTGGTGATATCATTAATAAAGAAACTTACGAAGGGAAAGAAATTGATATTCCCGGAAGCTATCGCAATAAACTGCAACACGCAGAATTGAAAGGAAAGGGAATTCATTTGATGGCGTATGATGCGTCACCTGACACACCGGTACAACAGGGAAATACCGTGCAATTGGGAGTGGATCTGGATAGTAAAGAAGAAGTTACCGACTTATTTAATAAACTATCTGCCGAAGGCCAAAGTCTGGCAGACCCGCAAGAGACCAGCTGGAATGCATTTTATGCCCGTGTACGCGATAAGTATGGTGTAAACTGGATGCTAAATGCTGACCTGAACTAGCAAACACCCATTGCTATTGAAAAAGAATAAAAAAGTACCGAAGTAAATGCTTCGGTACTTTTTTTGTTGTAGGGTTGACGAACCCGGCGAAATGACTGAAATTTGCAGGGCTATGAATCAGTCGCTCTCTATTTTAGATCAAAATTTTGTCCTATACCCTTCGGGTGGGATTTTTTGGGTCGAAAAATCGACTTTACTTATTGCTGATGTGCATCTGGGGAAGGTTTCACACTTTAGGAAACACGGTAGCGCAGTTCCATTTAAAGCGATCGCTGAAAATTTCAACCAACTTACCCGCATTGCAAATTCTTTTGAAGCAAGCAGCATTTGCTTTTTAGGTGATTTATTCCACAGCAGTCTCAATACCGAATGGAAACTTTTTGAAGATTGGGTCAACTCCCGCACGGAAAAAATCATTTTAGTAGCCGGAAATCACGACATTATCAATCCGTTGAAATATGAGAAGCTGGGCATTGCCATTTATTCAGAAATCATAACTGAAGGATTTTTGCTCACCCACCATCCTGAGGAGCGCGAAGGGGTATTCAACTTTTGCGGGCACATTCATCCCGGAATACGCTTGGGCGGACTGGGGCGTCAGGTATTGAAACTTTCGTGTTTCTTTAAGACTGAAAATCAGTTGATATTACCCGCTTTTGGTACCTTTACGGGAAACTATTATCTGGAACCCAAATCGGGCGATCAGGTTTTTGCCGTGACTAAAAATGAGGTGATACAGGTGTGTTGAGCCCCTTCTGAATCCCCCCAAAGGGAGGACTTTAAAAAACGCATTATGAAAAAGAAACTCGCAGTACTCAATTTGCTTTCTGTTATTCTGGTTTTAGCCGTTAACGGACTTTCACAAGTGCAACGCTGGAATGATACTACAATTGGTGAAATGAGTGCCCGCTACGACAATCTGTTTACACCTGCGGGGTATGCGTTTTCAATTTGGGGACTCATCTTTCTGGGTTTGGTGGGCTACGCGCTTTTCGGCATCAGACGGGCATTTTTCAGTAAAAAAGAGACTCCGCATATCGAGCAAACCGGATATTGGTTTGCTATTGCAAATGTGCTCAATGCTGCCTGGGTTGTCGCATTTACCTACGATTATATTTGGCTTTCGGTCCTGATCATGCTGGGAATACTGGTTTCGCTATTAAAAATTGTCATCAAAACCAATATGGAACGTTGGGATGCGCCCATTGAAATCATCGCTTTTGTCTGGTGGCCTATTTGTTTTTATAGTGGTTGGATCGCTGTGGCGACGATCGCTAATATTTCAGCTTTTTTAGTCAGTGTTGGGGTTGAATTTTCACAGCTTACACAAATCGTGATTACAATGGTGATGATTACAATCGCGGTGTACCTCAACAATCTGATGATCAACCTGCGCAATATGCGCGAATTTGCACTGGTAGGTGCCTGGGCGCTCTTTGCAATTTTTATCAGACACAATGGTGAAATTGCTGCCATTGCTTATTATGCGCTTGCCGGAGCCGTGGTTTTGACCGTCGCTGCAGGTTTACACGGTTATCGCAATCGAGCTACCAATCCTATGGAAAAATTAAAACAGCGTTTTAATAATTGATAGTAAAAGGAATTTCTTCTTCGAAAAGTACTTTGATTCGTTGGATAAAGTCCGTGTGAAATGGGTTGATAAGCACATTATATTCTTGTTCAAAATAATTTAAAGGAATTCGGGCTGAAGGTACTGCAAAAGCTAGAGATTGTTTCTGTAATGCCCACCGGGTTCCCAATTCCTGAGTACTTCCTGGATATGGTCTTCGATCCCAGTCTCTAGGCAGTCTTTTCAAATCTATCTGTTGCGGTTCTGCATCAACTTCCAATACTGCAATTTTCCACTTAAAATCAGAAACCGCGGCCCCACGAATGGAAAGGTGTTCAAGCATAGCCAAGGAAACAGCACTGGCAGCGTAAATCACCGGGGTATAGGCTTTATTCCATCTTGCACCGGCAGGGCCATATCCCAAGGCAGAATAGCCTTCCCGATCTATATAGATTCTATAAACCCGCATTATACAACTGCTCCCCAAGCTAACGCATCAAGCGCCTCATCTACATAATTAAGACCATTAGGATCCTGTATCATTTCTTTAGGAGTAACATTACCTAAAGCGTAGTTAGGAGCTTCTAACCAATTTAAAAAGTTTTGCTCATCCCCAAAAACGGCGATGCCCTTTTTAATGACCTCATTCACATCATACACCATTTTTGAACTCAACTTGCTTAAGGTGCCATTACCCGATTTCCAACGGGAAATTGTAGATGGATTTACGTCTAAAAAATGAGCGCTTTCTTCCTGATTAAACTCTAAAAAATCTAACACTCGTTTGGCTTTTTGATACGGTAAGGTCTCTTGCCGCCAATACGCCACAGCCGCCTCATTTACTGTTGCAGTTTTTAATGATTCTTCAATAGCTTTATAGGACTTCATAACACTAATACTTAATTGCATTTGCAATATAAAAAATATTTAAATACAATTAAGTACAAATGATCAATTCTATTTTATTGAAAATCAAAACTTAAAGGTCCAATACAGTTTCATGTATTAATCAAAAAAATCTAAATCATAGACTTAATGTCACTCGCCCAGCTCGGGTAGGTAAATACAATTCCCTTTAGGGTGTTAACATCAAGCTTACCGCACATCGCCATAACAAACATGTTGATGGTTTCGGCGGCATCCCAGCTAAGGAGGTGTGCGCCTAATACATAACCGGTCTCTTTATCTACAATAGTTTTAAACGCATAGCAGTTTTGGTTCATGCGTTTGGAATTGTACCAGTCGGGTACGTTTTGCTCTTTGACCACAAAATCATAACCGGCATCACGCGCCTGCTTTTCGTTCATCCCGACCATCGCCAACTGCGGTTGAGTAAATACCACCGAAGGCGTAGGCGGTACATCGAGTTTCATATAGTTTTCGCCCTTAATGATATTCTTTGCGGTAATACGCGCTTCCTGATGCGCAACGGGGGTAAGCGGTAATTCTCCACTGGCAGCAACGTCCCCGCAGGCATACACATTTGGGTTTGTCGTACTTTGGGTATATTCATTAATGGTGATTCCGCGGTTTGAGAAAGCGACATTTCCTTTTTCTAAATCCAGATCAGCAATAGCCGGGACCCGACCCGCAGTATTAAAAACCATTTCGGCTTTAATCTCTTTTTCCTCGCCGTCAACATCAAGGGTAACCCGGTAATTCTTGCGTAATTTTTCGACTGCCGTGGCGCGGGCATTAAAAATAAATTTGATCCCCAGTTGTTCTGAATTTTCCTGAAGATAGTGAGCTAAACCTTCGTCAAAATTTGAAAGGATTCGGTCGTTTACATCCACTAGGGTTACGTCTACGCCACATCGGGCTGCGATATGGGCAAACTCCATCCCAATGTAGCCCGAACCTACAAAGATCATACTTTCAGGTAAGGCTTCAAGTTCCAGAAAGTCATCACTAATGAGTACGTGTTCCCGTCCGGGGATTTTCAGCTCTAGTGGAATGTTTCCGGTTGCAATCACAATTTTATCTGCAGTCACCGTCTTTCCTTCTACGGAAAGTGTTTTTTCGTCTAAAAATTTTGGAGATTGATGGTAGAGCTTAATTCCCAGATCTTCCAGTTTTCGCTCTGTGGTAAAAGGAACCGCTTCGGTAAATGTTTTTTTAAATGCCATTAGATCTGACCAGTCTATTCTGGGTAAATCACAAACCCCTTTGCCCTGCATATCAATACTACGCTCTAAAACTTCGGTAATACCTACCAAAACTTTTTTGGGATCACAGCCGCGATTGGCGCAGGTTCCGCCGTATTCTCTATTGTCTGCAATAGCCACAGACATACCTGCATCAACAGCATCGTAAGCCACATGTTTACCCGCATTACCAGTGCCAATGATAAACAGATCATAATGTTCAATTCCCATAAAACTCAATTTTTATAAAGATAGCGGAGTGTCACGCTTCTTTGTGTTAGTGAAATTGTAAAATCCCCTTATTATAAACAAAAAAAGAGCCCAATGATCAATCAGGCTCTTTTGAAAACATATTATTCAATTTTTAGTCGTTCCCGTACGCATTTAACCGCTCCAGGTCATTTTCGTTTTCTTTCAGTTTTTTATCATAATCAGCATAAATATATTTGCTTCCCAAGACAAGTAATAGCAGTAGAACTCCAAATAAAATTCCGTTTTCTAACAATTGGTCGGAATTTTCAAAAACATCCCATCCTTTCTTCCATTTCACAAAACTAAGTCCTGTAAAAACGACCCAGATCGCAACAATACTTATATCATAAATTGCTGTTTTTGCCGTATGGATTCTAAACTTAGAAATTGCCTTTTGCAAGTCTAAAATACTAAGCTTACCATAGTCTATTTTCTTCAACGTACTGTGCTGAAAATATGAAAACACCATTAACGCTGATGCTACAAATAGCAAACCGAGATACAGCGGTGATTCTCTCAAAACGACCATCATTACTACTGAAAGAGCTGCATAAACCAAAGCCATATTTTTCCCGGCAATGGAGATCTTCAAGAATTTATCAAAACTGCTCTGCGCTTTATTAAACTCTACATTCTTCAATTTTTCTTCGTTGATCTGAACACGCTTTTCAAGGCTGTTCATATCATTTTTCCATATATTTTTCAGTTCATCTACATTCATAATCTTATGTATTAAGTTCTTGTTTCCATTTTTGTTTAATGCGACTTATTTTAGTGGACACATTTGTTTTTGTGATACCCAAAATCTGAGCGATCACCTCATAATCTTTGTCCTCGAGATATAAGAACATGAGGGCTCTATCAAATTCATTCAACTCATTAAGCAGTTTTTGTAAAACATCTTGCTCATAGCTTCTTTCGCTAGCCTCAGAAGCCGTTGTATAATCTAGCAGACCTGCGTCCAGACTTACCAGTTTACCTTTGTGTTTAAATGTTTTACGATAGTGAGAAATCGCAACATTCATTGAGATCCGGTACAACCAGGTCGTCATCGCATAGGTATCGTCATACGTATCGAGAGATTTCCAGATTTGTATTAGAATTTCCTGCTCCAGATCTTTTTTATCATCTTCATCCTTACAATACATCGTGATCACTTTATATAAAATGCCCTTGTACTTCTGAATGATGTTAATAAATGTGGTTTGCTTACTCAAACTTTCTAGTTGTGTTGATATACCTTATTATTCGCAGCATTTTTAAATAAATCACAGATTTGAGAATTTTTTTCTGAAAGAAGTAAGATATGTTACTAAAAATACTAAATCTCAAATCCAGTTTTAAAACCAATATTTACGCATTATCTTTGCTCGTCTATGGGTAAAACCACCATCACCAAACCTTTTTTAGAGTCTTTGCAACTGCAGAAACTCGGGGATGCTCTTGCCGCATCTCAAAATAGAATCAAATTAGACGGACTCATAGGGTCTTCAATGTCTATCACTCTGGCTGAAAGTTTTAAAACTGCAGATAAACCTTTTTTACTCATTTTAAATGATAAGGAAGAAGCGGCTTATATTTTAAACGATCTTGAACAGCTGGTCAAAGAAAATGATGTGCTTTTTTATCCCGGTAGTTACCGAAGACCCTACCAGATTGAAGAGACTGATAACGCCAATGTGTTATTGCGTGCCGAAGTTCTTAACCGCATCAACAGCCGTAAAAAACCCGCGCTGGTTGTCACTTACGCCGATGCACTTTTTGAAAAAGTTGTAACCCGAAAAGAGCTCGATAAAAGCACGCTTAAAGTAAAGCTCAATGACAAGATCTCACTCGATTTTGTAAACGAAATGCTTTTTGAATACAAGTTCAAACGGGTGGATTTTGTTACTGAACCCGGTGAATTTTCGGTGCGTGGGGGGATTATCGATGTGTTTTCATTCTCTCACGATCAGCCGTATCGTATAGAATTCTTTGGGGATGAGGTAGACAGCATCCGTACATTTGATGTGGAAACCCAACTTTCTGTTGACAAGATCAGTAAGATCAGTCTCATGCCTAACGTAGAAAATAAGGCACTGCAAGAAACTCGGGAGAGTTTCTTAAAATACATCGCAGAAAACACTGTGATCTTTACACAAGATATTGAGCAGCTTGCGTCACGTATAGATACAAATTTTAGCAAGGCAGAAGAAGCTTTTAATAAGCTAGAGAGTGAGATCAAACGGAATACTCCTGCAGAGTTATTTTGTGACTCTTCCATGATCAAAAGACAGTTGTTAGATTTTACTTTAGTATCTTTTAATGAAGCTATTTCTACTGCAAATTCAAAAAAAACAGATTTACAAATTCAATTTAACCAGCAACCACAGCCCGCGTTTAATAAGCAATTCAATTTATTGATTGAAAATTTAAACGAAAATTATGAGGCTGGTTATACCAATTACATCTGTTGTTCTAGTGAGCAACAGGCAAAGCGTTTTCAGGATATTTTTAACGATGCAGATCTTAACGTTAAGCAATACGAGACAATTATTCTCTCGCTATATCGCGGCTTTATAGATGATGATTTGAAAATGGTTTGTTACACAGATCATCAGATTTTTGAGCGCTATCATAAATTTAAACTGAAAGACGGCTACGCAAAAAAACAGGCCATTACTTTAAAAGAATTGACCAGCCTGCAAGTGGGTGATTACATCACGCATATTGATCACGGGATTGGTAAATTTGGTGGACTTCAAAAAATTGAAGTTGAAGGTAAACGTCAGGAGGCTATTAAGTTGATCTACGGAGAGCGCGATGTACTATACTTGAGTATCCACTCATTACACAAAGTCACTAAGTACAACGGGAAGGACGGCAAACCCCCTCAGATTTATAAACTAGGAAGTGCTGCCTGGAAAAAACTCAAGCAAAAGACAAAAACTAAGGTTAAAGAAATCGCCTTTAACCTCATTAAATTATATGCAAAACGCCGCCTGGAAAAAGGCTTTGCTTTTGGTCCGGATACGTATTTACAAAACGAACTTGAAGCGAGTTTTATCTATGAAGATACACCCGATCAAAGCAGCGCTACCGAGGCGGTAAAAGCAGATATGGAAAGTGCTCGCCCGATGGACCGCCTTGTTTGTGGAGATGTTGGTTTTGGTAAAACCGAAGTCGCCATTCGCGCAGCCTTTAAAGCGGTAGATAACGGGAAGCAGGTTGCGGTTTTAGTACCCACAACAATTTTGGCGTTTCAGCATCATAAGACCTTTAGTGAACGGCTTAAAGATTTACCGGTTACGGTAGATTATCTGAATCGTTTCCGCACTGCGAAAGAAAAAAGAGAAACGTTAGAACGCTTAGAAAATGGACGGGTGGATATCATTATAGGTACGCATCAATTGACCAGTAAGAATGTAAAGTTTAAAGATCTGGGTTTACTCATTGTAGATGAGGAGCAAAAATTTGGTGTTGCGGTTAAAGACAAACTCAAGACTATAAAAGAAAACGTAGACACACTCACACTAACAGCAACGCCTATTCCGCGTACGTTACAGTTTAGTTTGATGGCTGCTCGAGATCTGAGTACGATTACCACAGCCCCACCCAATCGCTATCCTATAGAAACTCATATTGTCAGATTACAGGAAGAAACTATACGCGATGCCGTGTCTTATGAGATACAACGTGGCGGACAAGTTTTCTTTATTCATAATCGTTTACAAAATATCAAGGAAGTAGCCGGAATGATTCAGCGTCTTGTACCAGATGCTAAAATTGCTATTGGTCATGGTCAGATGGACGGTAAGAAACTCGAAGAGTTGATGCTCAAGTTTATGGCGGGTGAGTTTGACGTTTTGGTCTCTACCACGATTGTAGAAAGCGGTCTCGACGTACCCAATGCCAATACGATTTTCATCAATAATGCCAATAATTTCGGGCTTTCAGACCTGCACCAGATGCGCGGTCGTGTGGGCAGAAGCAATAAAAAAGCATTCTGTTATTTTATTACGCCACCACTTTCAGCGATGACCGAAGATGCCCGGAAGCGTATGACTGCACTGGAGCAGTTCTCCAGTTTGGGCAGCGGCTTTAATATCGCAATGAAAGATTTAGAAATTCGTGGTGCCGGTGATTTATTAGGTGGTGAGCAAAGTGGCTTTATCAACGAAATAGGTTTTGATACCTATCAAAAAATCCTGAACGAAGCCATTGAAGAATTGAAAGAGAATGAGTTCGCCGATTTATATGCCGACCAAAACACAGATGATGAAAACAAAGAGTACGTCAAGGATACGGTAATCGATTCTGATTTCTCATTGCTCTTCCCGGATGACTACATCAACAACATCACCGAGCGTTTAAATCTCTATACCGAACTCAACAATCTAAAGACCGAAGAAGAACTCGCAGCTTTTGAAACCCGACTGATTGACCGTTTTGGCGAACTGCCACCACAGGCTGAAGATTTGCTGAATTCGGTAAGAATTAAATGGGTTGCCACACATTACGGACTCGAAAAAGTGGTGATGAAAAACAAAAAGCTCATCGGGTTTTTTATCGCTGACCAGAATTCTAAATTCTACCAAAGCGCGGCCTTCTCCAGAGTCCTTCAGTATGTACAAACCCATTCAAACCGGGTCACGCTTAAAGAAAAGAAAACTTCAAAAGGCCTGCGTTTACTCCTCACCGCTCCGGGAATTTCTTCTGTAAATAAAGCCATCGAATTGCTGAAACCTTTGATGCCTAAGAAAGTTGAGCTGGCTGAAAACGAGTAATAACTCAATTATTCAGATCCTGGTAATCATTCCTTAAACCTTGTTATCACTGTAATGTCAGGTAAATGACGGGTAAGTGCAGGCGCAAAAAATTGGCTGAAAGTGCTTTCTGTTTTTAGTATTGCAGTGTCTAACATTCTTGTATTTTTAGATGCGCATCAACTACAAGAGCAATCTATGTCACTTATGAAACAGCCACAACTTGGGCTTAAAATTTTAGAATTACGCCAACAAAAAGGATTTACTCAGGAAGAACTTGTAGAACAGTGCAATATTTCGGTGCGTACCATTCAACGTATTGAAGCCGGCGAAGTAATGCCACGCGTTTATACTGTAAAAACGATTCTTGCAGCTCTGGATCGCGATTTTGACGACCTACAGGAAACAGCATTTGAGAAAAAAGTCAAAAAAGCATTTCTCTTAGAAATTGATGAAACTAAAAATGTTTCCTTCCTGTTTACACAGCTTAATCTGGGCTGGATTGCCGGGATAATCAGTATGATTCTACTGGTTTTTCAACTCATTGAAGAAACGTCTTATCTATCCACAGACCGGTATTATTTTGGGGAGGTATTTTATGTCGTCATAACAGCCTTGGGTGCACTTGCTTTTGCGCTGCATATGCGGTCTTTCGTACTTATAGGCGGACTGTTTAAAGCGCAGTTTTTAAAGACCAGTGCAATCATTGCTATAGCCATCAATACCCTTATCGCGCTGTATTCTGTGTTTGATCTTCATTCTGAATACATTCCTCTGGAAGCTTTTGCGGTAATTTACAGTGTGCTCTTTGGGGTGCTGTTTATCTGTATGGGCATCGGACTTTTAAAAACCAATAATTTGGGTCAATTGCCTAAAGCAACGGGAATTATCAATTTGGTTTTGGGGGCTATGTTTTTGACGGTGATTATGTCCGTCGTTGCAGGTCCGGCAAGTATTCTAGCTCAGGGGCTTTATGTTGCGATTATTTTGAGGGCAATTCAAGTACTTAAAGCAGAAATACCCAATAATACCTAATTTAGATATTTCAATTATTCACTATTAGATTTTAAGATATGCGAAGTGCGTTAGTAGGAAGTGTTTTGTTTTTGCTTTTCATTAGCTGCCAGAGTAAAGAAACAAATCAAACATATGCCACAAGCAGTCAAGTTGATTTTAAACAGGTTGAAAACCTTGTGCAGCAGGTTTTCGATAGTATTTGGTCTGCAAAAAAAGCTACTGCGATTTCAAAATATCAAACAGAAGATTTCTTGCTTCTAGAACACGGAGCCGTCTGGACTAATGACAGCATAAATGACTGGTGCAAACGGGCGGCTATTCGTGATCAGGGTATTAAACGCGTAAATACGTTTGACTTCTTTGAACAGAAAAAAGAAGGAGCTCGCGTTTGGATGGCCTATCACAATTATGCCACCTTCACTAAAGATGATCAAGTTTTAGGCAAAGGTCAGTGGCTTGAAAGTATCGTCGCAGTTAAAAAAGATAGTGTTTGGCAGCTGGAGCTGATGCATTCTACACGAGTACCAACGACAGAATAAGACCTGAAAACTTAGAAGTGATAAAACGCATCCTTAAAATGCTCTAGCTTTTCCTGAGTTTTATTTTTTAAAACAGCAATCACATCAAAACGGGTTTCAATATCCAAATCGTTTGAGATGATGTATTCATTTGCTGCTTTAACAAGCAATTTTATTTTGGATGGTTTTATAAATTCCTGAGGATCGCCAAAAAAATCAGAATTTCGGGTTTTGACCTCTACGATGACGAGTTGGTTATCTTTTTGAGCGATAATGTCTATTTCGGCTTTATTGAAAAACCAGTTGCGTTCCAGTATCTCGTACCCCTCACGCTCCAGATAATCGGCTGCATACTGTTCGCCCCATTTCCCCAGTTCGTTATGGTTCATCTCTCAAAAACATTAATTATTCAATCTGATCAAAATAAATTTTTGCGCCGCGTTCATTAACTTCCAGCGAAGTGCTTCGCCCCATAATAAGTGCTCGGTTATCTTTTAAATGTCCTGCCGGAAAGTCAAAGCAAACAGGATAATCGTATTCACTTACAGCATCTAAAACAATCTCCTGAGCCGTTTTTCCAAAAGCAACTGAATTGTCATGCATGCTGGTCAAACCACCCACTACAAGGCCGCGAAGATTGCGTAACATTCCATTACGTTTGAGGTTGACCATCATACGATCTACGTGGTATAAATACTCATCAAGATCTTCTATAAACAGAATCGTATTATCTGTATTTATAGCAGAATGGCTTCCGCATAAAGAATATAAAATAGAAATATTACCACCTACCAGTTCGCCTTTTCCAGTACCTTGACGATTGAGTGGATGACTCTCTATGTGATAGTGTAAAGGTTTACCCGACCAAGCGTTTTCTAATGTTTGTTTTGCAACGGCAGTATTTCGAGAAATCCCAACCGGCATAACAGCGTGAATGGTCTCAAAACCCAGTTTATGAATTTGTGAATGCAACACCGTTACATCGCTATATCCTACAACCCACTTAGGATATTTTACAAATTTGTAAAAATTGATCTCGTCTATAATCCGCACCGTACCGTAACCACCTTTCGCACACCAAACTGCTTTGATTTCGTCATCATCTAACATCTCTTGCAAATCTGCAACACGCAATTTATCTGTACCACCATATTGATTATCTGCTGCTCCAATAGTTTTACCTAAGACCGGCACTAATCCACAAGATTTTAAAAGAGCTATCCCGTCATCGAGATCAGTTTTATCAACCTTACGTGCAGTACACACAATTCCTACTTTATCTCCTTCAACTAAATAAGGTGGGGTTACCATATTGTATCTATTATGGGCGGTACAAAAGCCCGATTACTTTAAAATTTATTCGTGGTGCTTCAGCTTCTTTATTTCTCAGAAATTATACCAAGCTGTGCAAAAGTAAACACATCTTTCATTATAAACAGCACATCAAACTTAGCGCTGTTTTGAATATGTTAGGCTAAATACAGAAGGCATGTTAAAAGAAAACTACAAATAAATTATGCAATATTATAAACTATTTAAAACACTAATATACGACTTATTAAATGTAGTGTATCTCTGGTTTTGTTTAAGGTCATAAATGGTATCTTTGCCGCTGAAATTTTAATCCTGATATGAGTCCAAAAAGATATACAATTACCGCTGCACTACCCTATACTAACGGTCCTATTCACATAGGTCACCTGGCAGGAGTATATGTACCTGCTGACATTTATGCCCGTTATTTAAGAGGAATGGGCAAGGATGTTGCTTACATCTGCGGTAGCGATGAGCATGGTGTTGCTATTAGCATAAAGGCTAAAAAAGAAGGTATTACTCCACAAGAAGTAGTAGATAAATACCATAAAATCATTAAAGATTCTTTTCAGGAATTTGGGATTTCTTTTGACAATTATTCACGTACTTCTGAACCGGTGCATCACGATACCGCTTCAGAATTCTTTAAAAATCTTTATGAAAAAGGAGATTTTATCGAAGAAGTAACCGAGCAATTGTATGACCCGGAAGCCAACCAATATCTGGCAGATCGTTTTGTTATAGGAACCTGCCCCAAATGTGGTCATGAGGAAGCTTACGGAGATCAGTGTGAAAATTGCGGATCGTCGCTAAATGCGACCGATTTGATCAATCCAAAATCTACGATATCAGGTGCAAAACCCATCCTGAAAGAAACCAAACACTGGTTTTTACCTCTTGAACGTTACGAGGACTTCCTAAAGCAATGGATTCTGGAGGATCATAAGAAGGATTGGAAATCTAATGTTTACGGTCAGTGCAAATCATGGATTGACGACGGCTTGCGACCCCGTGCGGTAACCCGCGATCTCGACTGGGGAATTCCCGTACCGGTTGAAGGAGCCGAAGGTAAAGTACTATACGTATGGTTTGATGCGCCTATCGGCTATATTTCGTCTACTAAAGAATGGGCAGCACGCGAGGGCAAAAACTGGGAAGACTACTGGAAACAAGACGACACCAAATTGGTGCACTTTATTGGGAAAGACAATATTGTTTTTCACTGCATCATTTTCCCAAGTATGCTTAAGGCGGAAGGCAGCTATATTTTACCCGATAATGTTCCTGCAAATGAGTTTTTAAACCTCGAAGGCAATAAGCTTTCGACCTCCAAAAACTGGGCGGTGTGGTTACACGAATACCTTCAGGATTTTCCCGGTCAACAGGACGTGTTGCGTTACACCCTAACCGCAAACGCTCCCGAAACTAAAGACAACGACTTTACCTGGAATGATTTTCAGGCGCGTAACAATAACGAGCTGGTTGCAATCTTTGGAAATTTCATCAACCGCGTGGTCGTCCTGACCAATAAATATTACGAAGGTGCAATTCCGCAGGCTTATGACTTTAATGAAGAAGACGAGCGTGTGCTTGCCGAAATGAAAGCCTACCCGGCAGTTATTGCAAGTTCTATTGAACGCTATCGTTTCCGCGAAGCGCAAAATGAATTGATGAATGTAGCCCGACTCGGAAACAAATACCTGGCCGATGCAGAGCCCTGGAAAACTGTAAAAACTGATACGGAACGCACCCAAACCGTGATGTATGTGGCCTTACAAATCGCAGGAACACTTGCTGTTTTGAGTGAACCTTTTTTACCCCATACCGCAAATACGCTCAAACAGATGCTTAATATTGAGAGTGAAGATCCGTTAATGCGTTTACCAGAACCCTTGAGCTGGGAAATGCTGGGAGCGAAAATAGATTTACTTCCCGTAGGACACGTGATCAATCAGGCTGCGCTGTTATTCAGTAAGATTGAAGACGAACAAATACAAAAACAACTCGATAAACTTGAAGCGACTAAAATGAGTAATCAAGTCGAAAATACCACAGTAACCCCACAAAAAGAGACCATTCAGTTTGATGATTTCACCAAACTTGACATGCGCGTTGGAACCATTATTGAAGCTGAAAAAATGCCGAAAACCAAAAAGCTTTTAGTTTTAAAAGTAGATACCGGTATTGACGTACGCACCATCGTTTCAGGCATAGCCGAAAGTTTTAAGCCCGAAGATATTATAGGTAAACAGGTGACCGTTTTGGTAAATCTTGCCCCTCGTGCACTACGCGGCGTAGAAAGCGAAGGCATGATTTTAATGACCGAAGATACACAAGGCAAACTCGTGTTTATGAATCCCGATACCGCTGGCGTTAAAAATGGTGGGGTGATTAGTTAGTCTAAAAGCTTCCCTCCTTAATGAGGAGGGAAAATTTCAGCTTTGCTGAAACAAGGGTGGTTCTACAGGCCGCACCGAGCGCTCCCGAAAGTAATCGGGACGAGATGCCACTCATTAAATAATATTAAACAGCATGTCCACCATCCTCTCCTTCGTAAAATCGCAAACCAACCTCCCGGAAAGCAGCATTAAAAACACGCTGCAACTGCTGGAAGAAGATGCGACGATTCCCTTTATTGCGCGCTATCGTAAAGAACGCACCGGTAATCTGGACGAAGTGCAAATCGGGGATATTGTAAAATTTAAAGAGCAGTTTGAAACCTTAGAAAAACGCAAAGCCACCATTCTAAAAGCGTTAGAAGAACAGGAAGTATTAACACCGGAACTTCAGAAAGAGATTGAAAATACAAGCGATACGACGGCTTTAGAAGACTTGTACCTTCCTTATAAAAAAACGCGAAAAACCAAAGCCGATACGGCTCGTGAAAACGGACTCGAACCCCTGGCCAAAATCATTATGGCTCAAAATACCCGGGATTTAGAACACGCAGCCGGAAGGTTCACAAACAAGGATGTCACTTCAACGGAAGAAGCCCTGGAGGGCGCTCGCCACATCATTGCAGAATGGATCAACGAGCGTACAGACCTGCGCAATTACCTCAGAAATCAGCTGGAGCGTCACGCCCAGATCACGACCAAAGTGGTTAAATCAAAAAAAGACGACGAGAAAGCCCTGAAATACAAAGATTATTTTGAATGGGAAGAATCGCTTTCGCGCATTCCCTCGCATCGTTTTCTTGCGCTTTCCCGTGCTGCAGAAGAAGGATTTATTCGACTTAAAGTAGCTATTGATAACGATCGCGCTTTGGAGCACATGGAAAACCGACTCCTTAAATCTCAGGGCGATTGCGCAGATCAAATCAAAACTGCCGCCGCAGATGCGTATAAGCGGTTGCTGTTCCCGGCTTTGAGTAACGAAGCGCTAAGTGCTGCAAAAGAAAATGCAGATGCCGAAGCGATTTCGGTTTTTGCTAAAAATTTACGCCAGCTTCTGTTAGGTTCTCCGCTGGGTGAGAAACGCATACTGGCGATTGATCCCGGCTTTAGAACCGGTTGTAAAGTGGTTTGCCTGGATGAAAATGGCGGACTTCAACATAACGAAACTATCTATCCGCATCCACCAAAAAACGATACCAAAGGCGCGATGCGGAAAATCAGCTTTCTGGTTGACGCACACAAGATCGAAGCTATTGCTATTGGTAACGGAACCGCTAGTCGGGAAACCGAACAGTTTATAAAACGCATGCAATTCAATAGAAATCTGGAAGTTTTTGTGGTGAGCGAAGCCGGCGCGAGTATTTATTCGGCTTCAAAAATCGCACGGGACGAATTTCCCAATTATGACGTGACCGTTCGTGGTGCGGTTTCCATTGGGCGCCGACTTGCAGATCCGCTAGCCGAACTCGTAAAGATTGATGCAAAATCCATTGGTGTAGGCCAATACCAGCACGATGTAGATCAAACCAAATTGAAAAATGAACTCGACCGCGTGGTTGAAAGTTGTGTGAATACGGTTGGGGTAAACATCAACACCGCCAGTGTACCGCTGTTGAGCTATGTTTCCGGAATTGGGCCTAAACTGGCAGAAAATATTGTTGCCTATCGCGACGAAAACGGTGCTTTCGCTTCGCGGAAAGAAATACTGAATGTTCCCCGTTTGGGTGCCAAAGCCTACGAACAGGCGGCCGGTTTCCTGCGCGTTAAAAATGCCGAAAATCCGCTGGACGATTCTGCGGTGCATCCCGAACGCTACGAT
Source organism: Leeuwenhoekiella aestuarii (assembly GCF_004104055.1). Lineage (GTDB taxonomy): Bacteria > Bacteroidota > Bacteroidia > Flavobacteriales > Flavobacteriaceae > Leeuwenhoekiella > Leeuwenhoekiella aestuarii. The sequence continues at coordinate 487,578 of NZ_QOVJ01000001.1, forward strand.
TTGGTTGAAAAAATGGCCAAAAGCCTAAAGGTTTCCGTGGAAGAATTGGTGGGCAACAAAACCGTTTTGAAAGAATTGAGTCTTGAAGATTATGTGACGGATGAAGTGGGCGAACTCACGCTGAAAGATATCGTTGACGAACTCGAAAAACCCGGACTGGATCCACGTGAGCCGGCAAAAGCGTTTACCTTCAATCAAAACATTCGCAAAATAGAGGATCTCGAAGTTGGTCAACTGCTTCCGGGGATTGTAAATAACATTACCAACTTTGGCGCTTTCGTAGATATCGGGATAAAAGAAAGTGGCTTGATTCACATCTCCAACCTGGCCGACGGCTTTGTAAGTGATGTTAATGCACACGTGAGTTTGCAGGAACACGTAGTCGTTAAAGTGCTGGAAGTAGATATCAAGCGCAAGCGTATTCAGCTCAAATTGCATAAACTGAATGCTTAGAATCGCATACCATCCCATCTATAAGCATCCACTTCCTGAAGGACACCGTTTCCCGATGGAAAAATACGAGCTGCTCCCCAAGCAGCTGCTTCACGAGGGTACCTGTACCGAAGCGAATTTCTACGAACCCGGTTTTCCTGATGAGAAATACATCACGGCTGTTCATACACCCGAATACGTCACCAACCTTAAGACCCTTAATAGTGAGCGCAGAGCGGCACGCAAAATTGGCTTTCCGCTTTCGCAAGAATTGGTTGATCGCGAACAAATTATTGCGCAGGGCACTATTTTGGGTTGTCATTACGCCTTAGAGAACGGCATCAGTTTTAATATCGCCGGTGGTACACATCACGCGTATTCTGATCACGGTGAAGCTTTTTGCCTGTTTAACGACCAGGCGATTGGCGCACGCTACCTTCAATCAAAGGGATTAGCGCAACAAGTTCTCATTGTAGATCTTGATGTACATCAGGGTAACGGTACGGCTGAAATTTTTCAGGGAGATGATTCGGTGTTTACCTTTAGTATCCACGGGGCAGGTAATTATCCGTTTAAGAAGGAAGTTTCCGATCTCGATATAGCAATTCCTGACAACAGTGGCGATGCTTATTATTTAGGAAAGTTGAAAGAAACCCTGCCTCGTTTGATTGATCAGGTAAAACCCAACTTCATTTTTTACCTTAGCGGCGTTGATATTCTAGAAACCGATAAACTTGGAAGGTTATCGTGCAGCGTTGGAGGCTGTAAAGAACGGGATCGTTTTGCCCTGAGTTGTTTTCGCGAAAGCAAAATCCCCGTTCAGGTTAGTATGGGCGGTGGGTATTCTCCTGATATTAAAATAATTATTGAAGCACACGCCAATACATACAGATTAGCTCAGGAAATTTATTTTTAAAATTTGAATTTCAACACTTTAAAGTTGTATCGGGTGATTTTCACCCTTTTTTAATATAAAAAATTGGTTTATAACCTTTTATACCTATTTTTGTTAAAACTTTTAACAATTTTGAAAATGAAGAAATTTACTACCTTTTTTGCCCTTACCATTTTTGCTTTCGCATTCAATTCTTGTGATGCAGTTGATGAATTGACTGAAATTGATGTTGATACCACTATCACAAAGGATTTAGTGATTAGCGTTGCCGAAGGAGAAACCACTTTTTCAGAAAGTGCTTCTATCAGTATTGATGATGAGCAAGTACAAGACAATCTTGATAAAATAGAAGATTTACAAATCACAAAACTTACCTACCAAATTCTTAGTGTAAGCGGTACTGAAGATGTTATCGCATCGGGTAGTTTCACTGCTGCGAGCAGTACGTATCCTTGGTTTTCTGCCGGGGATAGTGCTTCTGTTAATTTAACGACTGCCGCTGCTGATGGAACTGTCTACGAAATTGAAGTAAACCAGACTTTAGTAGATGCGTTTGAAGCAGACTTGAGAAGTGGTGCCACAGCAACATTATCAGCTTCAGGAACTGTATCTGATGCTCCTGTAAGCTTTACTGTACGTATTACCGCTGACGTTAAAGTAACTGTTGATGCGATCTAATAGATACTCAATTTATAAAAAACCCGATGCCATCGCATTGGGTTTTTTTATGCCCTGTTTTTCCTGAAAACCAGTAAGTGCAGGTAGCACACTTGTTAATAATGAGTTATATTCGTAAAAAATTAACAATTATTTTATGCCTATACCTGAAAATGCCCGGAAATACTGGCGCGAAAACATCAAATATCTCACCGTCTTATTGATCATTTGGTTCGCTGTTTCCTTTGGTTGCGGCATACTTTTTAAAGACTTCCTCAATCGATATAGTTTGGGCGGTTTTAAATTGGGCTTTTGGTTTGCCCAGCAGGGCAGTATCTATGTGTTTGTGATTCTCATTTTTGTCTACATCCGGCTCATGAACAAACTGGATAAGAAATACGGCTACAACGAAAAATAACCCACACCAATCAACTTATTATGGATGTTCAAATCTGGACCTGGCTATTAGTAGGCGTATCATTTGCGCTTTATTTTGGAATTGCAATCTGGGCCCGTGCGGGTTCTACTAAAGAATTTTATGTTGCCGGCGGCGGCGTCTCCCCTTTAGCCAATGGGATGGCAACCGCGGCAGACTGGATGAGTGCGGCTTCGTTTATCTCGATGGCCGGTATTATTTCCTTTGCAGGTTATGATGGTTCGGTATATTTAATGGGTTGGACCGGCGGTTATGTGCTTCTTGCGCTTTTGTTGGCGCCTTATCTGCGTAAGTTTGGCAAGTTTACCGTACCCGATTTTATCGGCGATCGTTATTACTCCAACACCGCCCGTACCGTTGCCGTGATCTGCGCCCTTATCGTATCGTTTACCTACGTGGCCGGACAAATGCGTGGTGTAGGTATCGTTTTTTCACAGTTTCTTCAGGTTGAGATTACCACCGGGGTGGTCATTGGGATGGCTGTGGTTCTGGTATTCGCTTTTTTAGGCGGAATGAAAGGCATCACCTATACTCAGGTTGCGCAATACTGCGTGCTCATTTTTGCCTTTATGGTACCCGCGATTTTTATTTCGATACAAATGACGGGTAATATTATTCCGCAGATTGGGATGGGCGGTCGTGTAGAAGATGGCACCTACCTTCTTCAGAAACTGGACAACCTGCATACGCAGCTGGGCTTTAAAGAATATACCGAAGGCACCAAATCTACCTGGGATGTTTTTGCAATTACCCTGGCCCTTATGGCAGGTACTGCCGGACTGCCTCATGTAATCGTGCGCTTTTTTACGGTCCCCAATGTAAAAGATGCCCGTAAATCAGCCGGGTGGGCATTACTGCTTATTGCTATTCTGTATACCACGGCACCGGCAGTTTCAGTTTTTGCGCGTACCAACTTAATTGAAACCGTAAGCAATCAGGAGTATTCTTCGTTGCCGGAATGGTTTAAAAACTGGGAAAATATGGGGCTTATTGCCTGGTCTGATAAAAATGAAGATGGAAAAATTCAATATGTAAATGGAGAAGCCACCACTGGAAAACCGGAGTTTACCGATGCTCGTGGCGCCAACGGAGAACGCATCATTTCCAATGCTTCTTCGGAAACTAACGAACTCTATGTAGATCGGGATATTATGGTACTGGCAAATCCTGAAATTGCTCAACTACCCGCATGGGTGATTGCCCTAGTTGCCGCCGGTGGACTCGCCGCAGCGCTGTCTACGGCTGCCGGTTTGTTACTGGTCATTTCAACTTCGGTATCTCACGACCTGATTAAAAAACAATTAAAACCTGATATTTCAGACAAAGGCGAATTGCTGGCGGCACGTATTAGTATTTTTGTTGCTGTGGTTGTAGCAGGTATTTTTGGCATTTATCCGCCGGGATTTGTAGCCGCCGTCGTTGCACTGGCTTTCGGGCTTGCGGCTGCTTCGTTCTTTCCGGCAATTGTTCTAGGGATTTTTGACAAACGCATGAACCGGCAGGGCGCCATTAGCGGAATGATCGTAGGGATCATCCTGATGCTGTTTTATATGATACGGTTTAAGACCGGCCTCATTGGTGTTCTAGATCCGCTACCGCCATCCGAATGGTGGTTTGGCACCTCACCTGAAGGTTTTGGAACCGTAGCGATGACGGTAAATGTGGTTATTTCGGTAATCGTTTCCAGACTTACACCTGCACCACCTGAAGATGTACAGGATATTGTAGAAAACATTCGTATTCCCAGCGGTGCAGGAGAAGCTCATGATCATTAATTTTTGAAAAATAGATTTTAATAATGCCGTCTTTCAAATTCAATCACATTGCACTTTCGGTAAAAGATGTGAATGCCTCGGTTGATTTTTATCAAAACGTATTTCAGTTTGAAGAACTGGAAAATACCGCTTCCAACTCAAAGACGCGTTGGTTATCGCTGGGTGAAGGCAGAGAATTGCACCTGATTCCCAGGCCTGATGCGGTGATTAAAACCAACAAAGCCGTTCATTTTGCTATGGCTACTTCAGATCTAACTGCATTTATCACCCATATAGAAACTCTTGGTATTGCGTATTCAGATTGGAAAGACACACCTTTAAAAAACTACGTCAGGGATGATGGAATTAGGCAGGTTTATTTTCAGGATCCCGATGCCTACTGGATTGAAGTCAATGAAGCATTCTGATTGGATTGTATTCCATTTTCATTTTTTAGCAAAAATTTAATGAAATCGATACATTCCCGATAGAAAAGTTCAGACAGAATCGATATCGTTTTAGTAATTTTAAGCGTCATAACTACAAGTATTAAATCGCATGAGTAATTATCATATCAAACATTTAGAAGAATATTTTCAAGTCTATCGCAAATCGGTACGCAATCCTGAAAGTTATTGGGAAGAAATTGCCGAAGAACACTTTATGTGGCACAAACGCTGGGATAATGTATTAAGCTATGACTTTGAGAAGCCGGAATTTAAATGGTTTGAAGGAGCAAAACTCAACATTACCGAAAATTGCATCGACCGCCATCTGCGTACACGAGGTGATAAGACAGCCATTCTTTTTGAGCCCAACAATCCGGATGAGGAAGCACAGCACATCAGCTATAACGAGTTGCACGAACGTGTCGCTAAAATGGCCAATGTGTTCAAATCACAAGGAGTCAAAAAAGGAGATCGTGTCTGTATCTACTTACCTATGATTCCCGAACTGGCTGTTTCAGTCCTTGCATGTGCCCGAATAGGCGCGATCCATTCCGTTGTATTTGCCGGGTTTTCGTCCAGTGCGCTTGCAACCCGTATTAATGACTCTGACTGTAAACTGGTTATCACCAGCGACGGATCTTTTCGCGGTAGCAAAACCATCGATTTAAAAGGAATTGTTGATGAGGGATTGAAAAAATGCGACAGCGTCGAAACCGTTTTGGTTGTAAATCGCATCAATGCAGAAATTGAAATGAAAGAAGGCCGTGACCAATGGTTACAGCCACTTCTGGAAAAAGCTGAAACTACCTGTGCTCCCGAAATTATGGATGCTGAAGATCCGCTGTTTATTTTATACACGTCGGGATCAACCGGAACGCCCAAAGGAATGGTACATACCACCGCCGGGTATATGGTCTATTCTGCGTTTACCTTTAAAAATGTATTTCAATACCGGGAAGATGATGTGTACTGGTGTACGGCAGACATCGGCTGGATCACCGGTCACAGTTATATTGTTTACGGTCCGCTGGCCAATGGCGCCACAACAGTTATGTTTGAAGGCGTGCCCAGCTATCCCGATTATGGCCGCTTCTGGGAGATTGTAGAAAAACATAAAGTCACCCAGTTTTATACCGCGCCAACAGCAATTAGAGCTTTAGCCAAAGAAAATCTGGAACACGTAGAAAAATACGACCTGACTTCCTTAAAAGTACTGGGTACCGTAGGCGAACCCATCAATGAAGAAGCATGGCACTGGTATGACGAAAATATCGGAAAGAAAAAATGCCCTATTGTAGATACCTGGTGGCAAACCGAAACCGGGGGAATTATGATCTCGCCTATTCCCTACTCCACCCCCGCGATTCCAACTTTTGCCACTTTGCCGCTACCTGGTATTCAGCCAGCGCTTATGGATGAAGAAGGAAACGAAATCAAAGGCAATCAGGTTGATGGCAGGTTGTGTATCAAATTTCCCTGGCCATCGATGGCCCGTACCATTTGGGGCAATCATCAACGCTATAAAGACACTTATTTCTCAGCCTTTAAAAACATGTATTTTACGGGAGATGGGGCTTTACGCGATAGCGTAGGCTATTACCGTATTACCGGTCGGGTAGACGACGTAGTGATCGTTAGCGGTCACAATCTGGGCACAGCACCTATAGAAGATGCGATTAACGAGCACCCGGCAGTGGCCGAAAGTGCCATTGTGGGTTATCCACACGAAGTGAAAGGTAATGCGCTTTATGGCTATGTGATCCTTAAAGAAACCGGGGAAAGTCGTAATCAGGACAACCTGCGTAAAGAGATCAATCAATTGATTTCAGATCGAATTGGGCCTATCGCCAAGTTGGATAAAATTCAGTTTACAAATGGACTTCCAAAAACCCGTAGTGGTAAAATCATGCGTCGTATTCTGCGTAAAATAGCTTCTAATGACACCTCAAATCTGGGAGACACCAGTACATTACTAAATCCTGAAATTGTACAAGAGGTGATGGATAATGTGATTAAATAAGTATTGCTCTTGCTTCGGTACAATTGCTCCTGCGGGCAATCACTCAGCAACCGCAATGAACACATACATTTAGTTTAAAATAAAAATCACTCAACTACCACAATCGGTAGCTGAGTGATTTTTTGAGTTTGAAAAACTCTAAAAATTGTACCGAAGCTACTTACTCAGCATCAACAGCTCGTCGCAGACAATCTCAGTAAGATAGCGTTTCTCACCTTGTTTGGTTTCATATGAACGAGAGGTTAATTTCCCTTCAATAGCAATTTCTTTGCCTTTTGAAAGATAGTTTTCAATTATTTCCGCCGTTTTACCCCAGGCCACTACATTGTGCCATTGTGTATCTGTGACGCGTTCGCCTTTATTGTTTTTGTAAGTTTCATTAGTCGCGATACTGAATTTTGCCAGCTTCTTACCCGATTCCAGATTTACGATTTCAGGATCATTACCTAAGTTTCCGATCAACTGTACTTTGTTTCTTAATGTGCTCATGATTTTTGTTTTTACGTTAAACAGTTAATATTTATTTCCACGAAGGTGGAAATCTCATTTGCCCTCATTACAGATCTTTTACTGTAACTCATTGACAGGGCAAAGATTAGAAAGGCCTCAAAAAACAGTCGGTTGGTAAGTAGTTACTTTCGCTTATAATCGTTTGTAAACGTTTGTACTACGGATAATTACCATTACTAATCAAAAAGTCCCTGTGTTAAAAGGGAAAATAACCTATTGACTTTCAGCATAATTATAAACAATTTGCCAGTGAACTAACAAAAGCCCAACTTTATGCTCAACACATTCTTAAGCTGCAGATCTAAAAAAAATGAAAAAAACCTACTTCACGATGATCTCTATTTCAATAATTTAAGAAAAACCGAATACGGCAGACTCGATACACAAAATCATATCTATCTGGATTACACAGGTGGAGGTTTGTACAGCTTATCCCAATTGGAGAAGCATCATAAAATTTTAAAAGACCATACGTTTGGGAATCCACATTCTACTAATCCCACCTCTTTACACGCCACAAAACTTGTTGAAGATGCACGAGCGGCTGTTTTGGATTTTTTTAAAGCAGAAAACTACTACTGCATTTTTACACAAAATGCTTCAGGCGCTTTAAAGATCGTAGGAGAATGCTACCCATTTACAACAGGCAGTGAATATCTTTTACTTTCTGACAATCACAACTCCGTAAATGGAATTCGCGAATATTGTGTTGCGAAAGGCGGATGCTATAATTATGTTCCTGTTCAAGTTGAAGATCTCAGAATTAACGAAGAAGAATTACATATTGCACTAAACCAAGAAAAACATGCTAAAAGACTTTTTGCTTATCCGGCACAATCTAATGTTTCAGGAGTACGACATGATCTCAATTGGATAAAAAAAGCTAAAGATCTTGGTTGGGATGTTTTATTGGATGCTGCGGCCTTTGCCCCCACATCAGAATTGAATTTATCTAGGATAGAACCTGACTTTATCTCCCTATCATTCTATAAGATCTTTGGTTACCCCACAGGCTTGGGTGCTCTGCTGGTTCACAAATCAAAATTCAATGAATTATGCAAACCTTGGTTTGCAGGGGGTACAGTAACCTTAGCAAGTGTAAAATCTCCACACCATTATTTAGCCAAAAACCATGAGCGTTTTGAAAACGGAACCTTAAATTATCTAAACATTCCTGCTCTAAAAATCGGTTTAGAGCATATAAAAGCTATTGGCATGCAACGCATAAACAAACGGATAAATTCACTTTCTAAATATCTTTTTAATAAACTCAATGACCTCAATCATCATAATAAAACGAAAAAAGTTAGAATCTTTGGCCCACAAGATCGTATTCAAACCGGAGGAACTTTGATTATGTGTTTTTATGATTCTGAGGGGAAACAAATTCCATTTGAAGAGATAGAGCGCAGAGCTAATGCTCATAACATTTCATTACGCACCGGCTGTTTTTGTAATCCTGGTATTGATGAGATCAACAATGATCTTAATTCTGACGAATTACACGATTTTTTTACCAGTAACCATCAAGGTGGATATCGAGAAATTATTAATGCCTTGCAAAAAATGCGAGGCGCAACACGTATCTCTGTAGGTCTGGCAACAACAAAATCTGATTTGGATCAATTTTTAAATTTCGTAGATAGCTTAAACTAACAGACTTATATTTTCCCAAATTTTTAATGATATTTTACGAATAAATAACAATTAGAAACAGCCTAAGATCTTCACCTATTTTATCCACAATTTTATAAGTTATGAACGTTGATAACATAAAACTTTCCATTTAGGTTAAATGCTTCTCTACTAGCATTTGCAAGCTTTTCCTTTAAAACACAATTATTAATTTAAAATTAATTTTCTGTAAACTTTTTAGATTTTATAAAAACATTAATTACTGAAAATCAATGTATTAACCTTATTTTTTTGACAACTTTTAGCATGTATTAAAATACAATGTTGATAACAATGTTGAAAAAGTTAGTAGTACTACTCACAATGCAAGGCATTAAAATTTCAACTTTATACTTCTCAAAAGCTATCATTTTTTAACGTCTACTTGTATGGAAATTACCGAGGTAATAAAAAGGGATTTTACGACCAAAACCTTTCATTTACACAAAATCACAAATGCTATTTTAAAAGCCATGACCGCGGTTGAACACGGTGGTCCTAACGATGCAGAAGAAATCTCTCAAAATGTTTATGCTGCGCTTCTGGAGCGTAAAAATGCAGATGCTGCTTACAAGCCCACTGTAGAAGAGGTTCAGGATTTTGTGGAGAACAAACTGATGGAAGGTGGTTTTTTTGATGTTGCAAAAGCCTATATCCTTTACAGAAACGAGCAGGCTCAAAAAAGAAGGTCTAATATTTTTGAAAAACGCATCAACTTAAAACCATACGAGTATCCTGCACTTTATGAATACGTGCCCGCAATTAGACACTCGTATTGGATTCATACAGAATTCAACTTTACCAGTGATATACAAGATTTTAAAACCCGCCTTTCTGATACTGAGCGTAGCGCTATAAAAAATACGATGCTAGCCATCTCTCAGATAGAAGTGGCTGTAAAAAGCTTCTGGGGTGATATTTATCACAAAATGCCTAAGCCAGAAATTGGTTCTGTTGGCGCAACCTTTGCCGAAAGTGAAGTAAGGCACCACGATGCCTACTCACACCTCCTTGAAATTTTAGGTCTTAATCAGGAATTTAAAAACCTGAAGAAAAAGCCGGTGATCATGAAGCGTGTTCATTATCTGGAAACCGCTTTAAAAAACGCGAAAAGTGATGATAATAAAGAATATGCCGAGTCTGTTTTATTGTTCTCTTTATTTATAGAGCACGTATCCCTGTTCTCGCAGTTCTTGATCATTATGGCCTTCAACAAGCACAGAAATGTCTTAAAAGGTATCTCTAACGTGGTAGAAGCGACTTCTAAAGAAGAGCAAATACACGGAGACTTTGGCATAGACATCATCAATATCATTAAAGACGAAAATCCGGAGTGGTTTGATGCAGAATACCATAGTATGATTCAAAATATGTGTAAAGATGCATTTGTAGCAGAGAGCGACATCATAGACTGGATTTTTGAAGCAGGCGAAATAGAATTTTTACCAAAAGTTTTGGTTAAAGAATTCATCAAAAAGAGATTTAATGATTCCCTTGAAAGCATAGGAATCGAAAAGATATTTGAGGTAGATGAAACCCTTCTCGCAGAAACCGAATGGTTTGACGATGAGATCATAGGTACCAAACACGGAGACTTTTTTGTAAAACGCTCCATCAACTATAGTAAAAGAACACAAAGTATAACCAGCGACGACTTATTTTAAAACAATGAACGAATCAAAATTACACCCAGGAGAAGAGTTACAACAAAAAACTACAAGCGCAACTGATACCCTTGCACAAGCAAGAAAAGAAGCGCTTAAAAATTCATCAGAAAAGCAAGAACATAAGTTTGAATGGTTAAATGATTTCAGTAGAAACTTTTTAGCATCAGGGTACCTGACTAAGGGTGTTACTCCAGAAGGGCGTATCCGTGAAATTGCAGATCGTGCCGAAACTATCCTGGGTATAGCTGGTTTTTCAGATAAGTTCTACGGGTATATGAGCGAAGGTTTTTACTCACTGGCTTCTCCGGTTTGGTCAAACTTTGGTAAAGAGCGTGGTCTGCCTATCAGCTGCTTCGGTTCTCATATAGACGATGATATGGGTAACATTTTATACACCCAGTCTGAAGTAGGTATGATGTCTAAACTAGGTGGTGGTACTTCTGGATATTTCGGTAAAATTAGACATCGCGGTGCTGATGTGAAAAATAACGGTCAGGCTTCTGGAGCTGTACACATTATGCAGCTTTTTGAATCTATGGTTGATGTTGTAAGTCAAGGCTCTGTACGTCGTGGTCGCTTTTCTCCCTACTTACCGGTTGAACATCCGGATATTGAAGAGTTCTTAGAAATTGGTACCGAAGGTAACCCAATTCAAGAATTAACACACGGCGTATCGGTGACCAACCAATGGATGGAAGATATGGTAGCCGGTGACGAGAAAAAACGTGCTATATGGGCTAAAGTATTGCAACGTCGCGGGGAAATGGGATATCCTTATATTTTCTTTAAAGACAATGCAAACAACGGTGCTGCAGATGTGTTTAGAGATAACAATCACACGATCTACGCTAGTAACTTGTGTACAGAGATCATGTTACCCTCTAATGAGAATTGGTCATTTGTTTGTGTACTATCTTCAGTTAATGTTCTACACTATGATAAATGGAAAAATACTGATGCTGTAGAAACTATGGTTCATTTCTTAGATGCTGTGATTACAGAATTCTGCGAAAAACTAGAGGTTTATCGTGATTCTGAAAGCCGTGAAGATCGCCAGACCTTCTTGTTTATGGAAAGAGCCTATAATTTTGCTAAAGAAAACCGTGCATTAGGATTAGGTGTTTTAGGATGGCACTCATTATTACAATCTAAAATGTTGCCGTTCAACAGTCAGGAGGCTTATGATCTAAACAGTGAGATCTTTAGAACTATCAAAGAAAAATCCTACCAGGCGTCAGCAGATTTAGCAGATCGTTTTGGTGAACCTGAAGCTTTAAAAGGCTACGGAAGGCGCAATGCAACTTTAAATGCAATTGCTCCTACAACCTCATCTGCGTTTATATTAGGTCAGGTTTCACAGGGTATAGAGCCTATCTGGTCTAACACCTATGTAAAAGATATCGCTAAAGTAAAAACCACAATTAGAAATCCGTTTTTAGTTGATTTACTAGAAGAAAAAGGCAAAAATACTACTGAAGTTTGGAGAAGCATCAGAGACTTTGATGGCTCTGTTCAACATCTAGATTTCTTATCAGACTTAGAAAAAGATGTATTTAAAACCTATTCTGAAATCGATCAGTTAGACATCGTTTATCAAGCTGCTAACAGACAAAACCATATTGACCAAGGTCAATCTGTGAACATCATTGTTCACCCGGATATGCCCGTTAAGGACATCAATAAAATTCATATTACTGCCTGGAAACTAGGATTAAAATCTTTGTATTACCAGCACAGTATGAATGCTGCTCAAAAATTCAAGCAGAAAAAAGCCTGCGTAAGTTGTGAGGCTTAATCAATAGAATTTTTTATTTAAGTAAGTGTTGCAAGAGCCGGTAGAAATACCGGCTCTTTCTTTTATCAAGAACTTATTTTCAATTTAAATTATCCAGTAACTTTAGCTCACTAAACAAATTATTACTATGGATCTTCAAGATTTAAAATATCCCATAGGGACTTTTGAAAAACCCGAAACTCTCACAGCTTCTCAAATCGAAAAATGGATACACACTATTCAAGATTTTCCGAGCTCAATTACCCAATTAACCGAAAATCTTTCCGAAGATAGCTTAGCAAAAACCTACCGCCTCGATGGCTGGAATATTAAGCAGCTTGTACATCATTGCGCAGATAGTCATATGAATGCATTTATACGGTTTAAACTCACATTAACTGAAAACACTCCTCAAATCAAACCCTATTTTGAACACAAGTGGGCTGAACTGCCTGATACTGTATCAACACCTATAGAAGCTTCACTTAAACTTATTGAAGGCTTACACTTGCGCTGGGCGATTCTACTAAAAGCATTAGAACCTGAAGATCTGGAACGAACTTACATTCACCCGGAACACGGCAAGCAGTTTACCTTAGCAGAAACCATCGGGATGTATGACTGGCACTGCAGGCATCATTTAGCACATATTAAAAGTGCGCTCAACTCCTAGAAAATCATTATTTTAGATTATGCAAAAGACTTGCCCGGAGTGTGGAGATAAAATTATAGGTCGCGCAGATAAAAAATACTGCAGCGACTCGTGCAGAAATGCTGCAAACAATAAACTCAACAGCGACCGAAAGAACCTGATACGAAATACCAATAACAAACTGCGTAAAAATTACCGCATCCTCGAGTCTTTAAATCCTGACGACAAGACCAAGACTACAAAGAGTAAATTAGTTTTAGCAGGTTTTGATTTTAATTTGTTTACCAGCATTTATACCACAAAGGCCGGCACCGTTTATTACTTTGTTTATGATCAGGGGTATCTTCCGCTAGACAATGACTTTTATGCTCTGGTAAGACGCAAGTAGTATTTACAGCACTCCATAAAAACCTATTTCCAAGTTGCTCCTTTTAGCTTTAGAGCAGCTTTAATCACATCCATCTGACTGATTTGCCCTACTAGTTTTCCGTCTTCAACAATAGGAAAACGGCGGTGTTTACGCTCGATAAAAAAGCGAGCTGCATCGAGCACATTCATATTTCCGTCTATCGTTTCCACATCAATTGCCATATTTTGCCCCACTGTTGCATTGAGCATTGGTAAATTATGATATCGACTATCTGATATATGCTTGATACAATCCCCTTCAGAAATAACACCTAACAACTCATTGTTTTCATTCACAACCGGCGCTCCTGAAATACGGTACTTGATCAGTTTTTGCATGACATCCATAATCGACTCATCTGTGGTAAATGTAATGAGCTTAGTTGTCATATAATCTGAAACTTTAATATTTACTTCTTCGGCAACAACTTTAGATCGTTTACCCATAAAACTCTTGATTCCCATACGCTTATATTTTTAGACTCTTTAAATTAGACAAAATATCCGAGATATCGAAAACGATTTCTTTATCAAATTTTCAAATTACTTCAAGCCTTGTACATACCAGCCTTTCCTACTACCTTTAACCGAATATTCGTCTACCTATGAAAACGCATTACGCTGCCGTACTTTCTTTTTTGCTCATTCTGGGGCTTATTTATTTTAGTTTTTACACACATAAACCGCAAAGTATATCTGACGCAAACACTCCGCTAACAGCATTTTCTACTGCGCGTGCACAGGCTTTTATAGATTCTATAGCTCATGAAGCACACGGAGTGGGTATGCCGGCACATCAAACCACGCAAAACTACATTGTAAAAACGCTGGAGGGTTTGGGTCTCGAGACACAAATACAAACAGATTTTGCATATAAACCGGGCTGGGGTGCTTTAAGCAGAGCTGAAAATATAATCACACGCATTCCCGGTACAGGTTCTGGTCAAACGCTTTTGCTGATGTCGCATTACGACAGTGCGCCACATACAGCTTCGCACGGAGCAAGTGACGCCGGAAGCGGAGTTGCTGCGATTTTAGAGACCATAAGAGCTTATTTAGCCCAAGGCGAAAAAGCCAAAAATGATATAATTATTTTGTTTACAGATGCTGAAGAATTAGGTCTTAATGGTGCTTCGGTATTTGTGAACAAGCATCCATGGGCAAAAGATGTAGACCTGGCTTTAAACTTTGAAGCCCGCGGAAGCGGCGGCCCTTCTAATATGATCGTAGAGACCAACGGCGGCAACGGCAAATTAATCAAGGCTTTTGCTAAAGCCAACCCTTCACATCCTTATGCAAATTCGCTGATGTATAGCGTTTATAAATTATTGCCTAATGATACAGACTCTACTGTTTTGCGTGAAGATGGCGATATTGATGGGTTTTTCTTTGCGTTTATTGGCGATCACTTTGATTACCACACAGCAAATGATATCCCCAGTCGTTTAGACCCCGAGTCTTTAGAACATCAAGGCAGATATCTATCGGCTCTTTTAGACTATTTTAAAGATGCAAACCTTAACTTAAAAGCAGACGAAGACTATGTCTATTTTAATCTTCCTATACTTAAAATGGCTTATTATCCATTCAGTTGGATTTTACCGATGCTAATAGGTGCATGGATCTTATTTTTTATGGTACTCCTATATGGAATGCGCAAAAAACAACTCACCATTTTAGGAGTTTTACGCGGGTTTCTTCCGTTGCTCATTTCGCTTGTTTTAGCCTATTTAGTTAGCCTGGGCTGGAAGGTAATTTTAGCGCTAGACCCTGCACAAGCTGATATTTTACAAGGATTTCCTTATAATGGTTATGAACTTTTAGCCGGTTTTGTCGCGCTTATTTTAGCACTTACCTTTTTCATTTATAAACTATTCTACAAACCCAATACAACAGCTTCACTCAGTTTGGCACCGTTATTCTTTTGGCTACTCATTGCAACCGGAGTTGGCCTGTATTTAGAAGGTGCTTCCTTTTTTGTAATCCCTATTTATTTTGGGTTACTCAGTGTCTTTATAATTTTAAGAAACACTAAACCTAATTTGTTTCTACTCACCCTTCTTTCTGCTCCGGCCCTTTTTATCATAACCCATTACATCAAAGAATTTCCTGTGGGGCTGGGTCTCAAAATGCTGGTAGCAGCAACTGCGCTTACCGTATTACTTTTTGGCTTGTTGCTTCCGGTAATGGGCTATTATAAGATGAAAGGCAAGCTGGCAATCTTATTTCTACTCGTGAGTGTTGGTGCTTTTATTTCAGCGTATGCTAAATCTGACTTCACCGAAGAAAGACGTTTTCCTACCAGTTTAAACTATGTTTATGATGCAAATACCGAAGAAGCATTTTTTGCTACTTACAACAACCAGCTAGACAATTGGCTGAAAAATATTCTCGGGGAACATATACAAACCGCAGAAGAAGCCGGTAAAAACCCAGAGTCTGGTAAATACGGGAGCCGGTATTCTTACATTTCAAAAGCACCAGTAACTTTTGTTGCACCTTCGCAAATTTACACTTCTAAGGATACTATAATTGATGGTGAGCGCAGGCTTGATTTCACTGTATTTCCACAACGCAATGTGGGAGATATGATTTTATTGTGTCCAAAAGACACTCCTTTTAACCGGTTAAGCTTTAATGGTCAGGAGGTTTTACCCCGAGAAGGCGAAGCATTTCCGTTAGCAAATCGCTCTACAGACTATTTATTAAGCTACAGGCTTGTTGATAGAGAGCCGCTTGAAGTGCATCTAACAATACAAGAAGGTGCGCCCTTACAATTTACACTTTTTGATTATAGCTATGATCTTTTAGAAAACACCAGCTTTGACCTACCTTCGCGCCCTTTAAATGCTATGCCAATGCCTTTTGTAAATACCGATGCACTGATCACCAAACAACACATCGAATTTTAAGAGCATTGCTTAAAATTGAATTATTATGAGCAGGATTGCTATTGCAGGATTAGGATGGCTGGGACTACCACTGGCCGCGCAATTACAAGAATTGGGACATACCGTAAAAGGTTCGGTTACTTCTAAGACCAAACAAGCAGAATTGAAAACCTACGGCGTTGATGTCTATCAGGTTGAAATTGCAGAAGACGAAATTCGCGGGGAGATCAATTCGTTTTTAGCAGATTCTGAAATTCTGATCATTCTAATTCCGCCCGGCTTACGCCGAAATACGGGCCACAACCACGCTTTGCGGATGGCCCAATTGCTGGATGCTGTTGAAAAATCTTCTATACCAAAAGTGATTTTAATAAGCAGCACAGGCGTTTATGACGATTCTCAAGGAAAAGTTACCGAAGCTGATGTACCCAAACCTCAGGACAGCAAAGGCAAACAATTAGTAGAAGTTGAACAGATTTTCTTTAAATCTACTGCGGTTAAAACTACCGTTATACGTTTTGGAGGTCTGTTTGGCGGCAGTCGAAATCCGGTAAAATACCTTGCCGGCCGTACGGGTTTAAGCAATGGTAACGCGCCAGTGAATCTTATACACCGTGAAGATTGTATGGGTGTTATTTTGGGCGTGATCTATAAAAATGCTTTTGGTCATATCCTAAATGCAGTACACCCTGATCATCCTGCAAAAGCGGTTTATTATAAAAAACAAGCAGAAGCTTTAGGTCTGGAACCTCCTCTTTATGAATCTGATAGAGATCAGACTTTTAAACAGGTAGACTCCGTTAATTTAAAACCTTTATTAGGTTATACTTTTCAAAAGAGCTTATAAACTAAAAATTATTTCTCTTAAAAAAAGACATAAAAAAAACCCGGCAAGCACATACCGGGTTTCTCATGTTAATCTTCTGGTTGGTCAGAAGAAAGGCTAACACTAACTAACAAAAGTCTAAGCTATTGCTCCTTCTAGTTGGAACAATTGCGCGTTTAAGTATTGTAAAGCACTTATCTTTTCTCGCGTTGGAACCAAAAGAGAAATGTTGTTATTACTACCCCCATATGCAATCATACGCACCGGGATAGAATTGAGAATACCAAATGCTTTATACGACTCGTGGTCTGCAATAAGGTTCTCTCCTACAATACAAATAATACTGTGATCTTCTTCGACAGTAACTTCAGCAATTACTGAAAGTTCGGTCATTATAGCTTTCAAGTGAGCGGTGTCATCAATGGTTAATGAGATAGCAACCTCAGAAGTAGTAATCATATCAATTGAGGTCTCGTGACGGTCAAACACTTCAAAAATCGTTCTTAGGAAACCGTGAGCACCTAGCATACGATTCGATTTAATTTTTATAGCGGTAATACCATCTTTTGCAGAAATCGCTTTTAAACCCCGGTTATGGTACTCATTAGAAATTTTAGTTCCCGGAGCAGAAGGCTCAAACGTATTTTTTAACCAAACCGGAATATCACGATCTATTACCGGAGCCACCGTTTGCGGATGTAATATTTTTGCTCCAAAATAAGCAAGCTCTGCTGCTTCGTTATAGGTCAAATGTTCAATAGGGTTTGTACCTTCTACATAACGAGGATCGTTGTTGTGCAACCCGTCAATATCTGTCCAGATCTGAACACCCGCAGCAGACACCGCTGCTGCGATAATTGTTGCGCTAAAGTCGCTTCCGCCACGCTTAAGTGTTGCTAAAGAACCTCGCTCATCACGACACACAAAACCTTGTGTAATGTATAATTGAGAAGGATTTTGCTCCAATTGTGGTAATAAAGATTCAGAAACTGAATCTATATTTGGGTTTTCAACAGTGCCTACATTCATAAATGTACTTGCGTTTAAAAGTACATTTGCTACCTGCTCCTGATCTAAGAATTTTGAGAACATCCAGGTAAGCATGGTTTCACCATAAGTCACCAACTCAGCATACGTGGTCAGTGTACGTCCACCAGTTGCAATGTCTTTTAAAGCAGCTACAAACGTCTCAATTTGAGCTTTTGTTTCTGGTTGATTTTCTGCGGTGAACAGATCCTCTATTGCTTCAAAATGTTTAGCCTGAAGCTGCTCCAGCACATTGGTGATTTGTGCAGAATCTTTATCAATACTTGCCTGATTAAGGCTTACTAGTAAGTTTGTAACACCAGACATTGCAGACAGTACCACAATCTTTGGCTTTTCGGTAACAGAAAGAATTTCTACTACTTTTCTGATATTTTGAGCACTTCCTACTGAAGTTCCTCCAAATTTTAAAACATTCATCTTCATCAAATTAATGCTGCATAGTTAAGCTGAAAAAAAGAAGCAAGAAAAAAATTCAACATTTTTATATAAATTTGTACAAATTGTTAATTATATAACATTGAAAACTATTACATCTGTTGTCGAACAACTTATTAAACACCAGCCGTATACCGAAGATGCGCTGATGCGTAAGATCATTAATTACAGTGCACTAGCCGAAGATTTTAAACCCAGAATTGAAAAAGAATTAGGCAAGCCGGTCAATGTGGGCTCTATTGTAATGGCATTGCGACGCTATTATCCACAGAAACGTGTTGATGAAAAGATGATGCGTGATTTAGGAGACATTGTAGTACGCAGCGGTATTACAGATTTTACCTTTCTCAATTCAAACACCATTTTAGAAAGTCAGTCACAATTGCTTGAACAGACTAAAAGTATTCCCAAAGCTTATTTAACCTATTCGAGTACCTTTCACGAAAGCAATATTCTGGTTTCAAACGATCTGACCGAACTTGTAGAACGTTGTTTTGAGAAAGAAACTTGCGTTATGGTGAAGCACGATTTATCATCTTTATCTATTGCACTTCCGGTAAATAACTCAAAAACAGTGGGGCTTTACTTTTACATCTTTAAACTGCTTGCTTACGAAGGTATACCCATCTTTGAAGCGATTTCCACTTCAAATTATTTTACTCTTTTTCTCGAAAAAGAATATGTGAATCAAGCTTTTGCTTTGGTAAACGAAATTAAAAACTAAAAAAGCCCGAAAGCAATTTGCTTTCGGGCTTTTGATTTTTATTTAAAATCTTCTTACCAGATGCGCACGCGCTTTTCAGCAGGTACAAACATAGGGTCGCCTTCTTTGATATCAAATGCCTCATAAAAAGCATCTATATTTTGAAGCGGTACATACGCTCGGTACATTCCCGGAGAATGCGGGTCTGTTTTAATACGAGTACGCAACGCATCGTCACGCATTTTTGTACGCCAGATCGTCGCCCAGCTGATGAAGAAACGTTGCTCTGGTGTGTAACCATCTATTTCTTCCGGTCTTCCGTTTTTCTCATAGAATTTTTGCAATCCTGTGTAAGCAGCCAGAAGACCGCCTAAATCACCTATGTTTTCACCTAAAGTAAATTTACCATTGATGTATAAACTGTCTGCAACTTCAATATTGCTATATTGTTCAGCAAGAGCACCACTGCGCTCTGTAAATGCTTCTAGATCTGCATCACTCCACCAATTTTTTAAGTTACCGTCACCGTCATAACGCGCACCGCTATCATCAAATGCATGTGAAATTTCGTGGCCAATCACCGCTCCTATTCCTCCATAATTTACAGCTTCATCAGCTTGATAGTTATAAAACGGAGGTTGTAAAATAGCCGCAGGGAATACAATCTCATTGAAAGAAGGATTGAAATATGCATTCACCGTTTGTGGAGACATTCCCCACTTCGTTTTATCAACCGGTTCTTTATATTCTGCATTATTCTCGTCAATAGACCAAGCTCCTGCCGCTAATAGATTCTCAAAATAACCTTTATCAGCACTGATTTCTAACTTAGAATAATCTTCCCATTTGTCAGGATAACCAATTTTTACCGTGAATTTATTCAGTTTATCAATAGCTTGCATTTTAGTAGAATCGGTCATCCACTCCAGATTGTTGATGCGGTCTCTAAAAGCTTCTTTGATATTTGCGATCATGGTTTCGGCTTTAGCTTTCGCCTCTGGCGGAAATACTTTATCAACATACAATTTACCTAAAGCTTCCCCTAAAGTGTTATCTACAGTTGCAAGAGCGCGCTCGTCAGCTGGTTTTTGTTTTGGTGTACCGTTTAACGTTTTGCTGTAAAACTCCCAGTTTGCATATTCTAAGTCTGTAGTAAGTGCATCTGACCACGAGTTGAGTGTTGCCCACCTCATCAATAGTTTTAAATCTTCAACTGGAGTTGTAGTCAATACATTCTGCAAGGCTTTCATGTATTTAGGCTGAAGTACGATAACGGTATCAACCTCTTTTTTTAAACCCTGATTCTCAAAATAAGCGGTCCAGTCAATCGCCGGAGTCAACTTTTGCAGTTGTGCTACACTCATTGGGTTATTTAGGTTACGGGCATCGCGCTGCTCTACTTTGTCAAGCTTTGGCTCTGCTAGTTTAGTTTCTATAGCAAGAATACGTGCCGCTTCATCATCAGCATTAGCTTTCTCATCACCTGCGTACTCAAGAACCCAACTGATATAGGCTTTATATTGCTCCCGAATTTCTTTTGATTTTGCATCTTGCTCTATGTAATAATCACGATCTGGCAACCCCAATCTTCCCGGAGTAATATAACCAGCATTCATCTTACTGTCTGAGAAATCTGAAAATACTCTGAAGTTAAAAAACGGGGTTCCTGTTCCGTTACGCATTTGTCCCACCCGTGCAATATCACTTGCTGAGGCGATTGCCGCAATACTATCTAAAGCGGGATTAAGCGGAGTCAGACCAGCTTCATTACGCGCAACTGTGTCCAGTTCGCTTTCAAAGAGTGCTAATGCTTTAGCCTGATCAGAACCTGCAGCGTAGGTGTTTTCTTTACGCGCATCTTCAATAATGGTTAAAACATCTTCACGCGTTTTTTTACGCAAAACACTAAAACCTCCCCAAACTGATTCTTCTTCAGGGATCTCTGTATTTTGCATCCAATTTCCATTTACAAATTTGTAAAAGTCATCTTGTGGCTTAACCAGCGTATCCATATTAGTTAGGTCTAACGCCGGAATTTTAACCGTTGCAACAGCATCATCTTTTTTTGCCTCTTCTTTGCAAGCGGTTAAACTTAAAATCCCGATAGAAACCGGAATTATCATTTTAAACATTGAATTCATAAACTATAATAAGGGATTATTTTAAATTAATTGTCACGCATTTTTGCCATTAGCAAACTATCGTGTTCTTTTTTGATCTGGGTTAATTCTGAAACATTTTCATTAGGAACAGCAATAGATAACACATAGTGTTGCACCTTCCAATCCTTACCATCCAGGCGCATCACACCAGACCCACGACAAATACCCATCTGTGTATCTAGCAACTCATCAAACCAGGCTATTTTAGACTTTTTAGGATGGTAGATAGTTCGTTCAAGTGTTGTAAAACTCCAAGCTTTACCCTTATCAAAATAAGGCTTTGCATACGCTTTAAACTGGTCTAGTTGCCAGTTTTCATCAGCATCTGTACCTATAAAGACAGCATCTTCAGTCATCAGATCATAATAAGCATCAAAATCTGCATCTGCTGCAGCTTTGTGCCACTTTTCGAGTTGGCTGTTTATTGCCATTTCTGTTTTATCACGCTGCTGTGCCAATAAGGATACACTAGCCATGGTAATTAAAAAAACGAGTAATTTTTTCATTGTTTTTAGTTTTGAACAGGGACGTGATTGGCTCTTAGCAAGCTGTCACGACGTGTCTCTGATGAATCTTTAACTGCGGAAAGCGAATCTGCTTCCACCTCGTATTGCTCTAGTAATTCTTCTATAGATTTCTGGTGCTTTAGATTTATCTGAAGCTTTAAGTTCTGAAATGTGTTGTATAATTCTGTGGCTTCTTTGTTAACTGCCGCAGTATCTACTTCGAGTTTTGAAGCTTCCTGAATAAGTGTATTGGTCTTGGTAAATAAGACCGTCAATCTAGCTTCTATAGCCGTGTTTGCAAAACTGTCTTTTACTTTAGTTTGTGCCAGAGAAGCATTGCTAATCCACTCTTTACCATTTACTCTCAAATACCCCACGCGCACCGTGTCTAAAGCATCTATCTGAGCTGCAAGTTCCCGATAATTCTCCCAACTTTCTGTAGCATTTTTTGCCGAAGGCGTTAATATAATCTCTTGCTTCTTATTTGGCTGATAGGCGATCTGCAATGTATCTGTCACCTCTCTGGGGTCTGCAACAACATCTTGTTTTTCTTTACAAGAACTCAGACTTAAAAGAAGTATGAGTAAAAGGTAAAAGGTAATTTTCATAAGATCAAATGTACACAAAGCTACGCATAAAAAAAGCCTCTATATTAAGAGGCTTCAACTAAATATTTTACTTCTTTTATAAAACTCGATTGAGTTTTTTATTGAGTGTGTCAAAAGCATTGATTATGGTTTCTATATGATTCTCTACCACACGTTCTCTAATTTCACTCCGATTTACTTCGCTGTAAAATTCATTAATTCTTGTATCTACCCGTTTAATTTGCTCTTTGATTTCCGGTCTTTTTAATTCCTGAGGCATTTGCATAATCATCGCATTACAATTGTTTGCTAACTTATCCATAAACTCTATAGCGTTTAAAGGATTTGTATTTTCAATCATTGCGATATTTCGCTCTAAAGCCCAGTAACCATCCCAATTTTTAACGAGCGCTTCTACATCAGGCTTTAATTGCTCTACGTGAGCCTGCAGAGCCATTTTAGAAGAAGGCGTGTCTAACTTGTTTTTACAACTTAGCAACAAGAATGTTAATATAAATATTTGAAGCAGGTGCCATTTCATTTTACTGGGGTTTTAACTTTACAAAGTTATGAGATTCAGGAAGCTCTTAACCCATTAGGGTTTATAAAGTATTGCTAAAACTTTTTGGGAACTTGCTTAAACGTTAGGCATTCTTTAACTTAAACCATAAAAAAAGGCTCTCTATATGAGAGCCTTATACTTTTAAATTAAAATATATCTAATTACTGATTATCGTCAAGAAGACTCTTTTCTGAATTAGATACTGTTTCTTTAATCTCTTCATTAAGATCATCATAAGCTTCTTTTAATTCTTCTACCTGGCTTGCGATTTTAGATTCATTAACACCAGCTTGAGCTGTAATAGCTTTTAGATCTGCAATTTCTTCTTTAATATCTTTAATGTCTTCCTGAATTTCTTCAGTCATTATAGATTGTGGAATTGTATTTTCAAGATTCATTGCCTCTTGTTCTAGTCGTGAGATATAATCTGTGATCTCAGCTTCGGGCACTTTTTTCAATTCTAAATCACTTAAAGACCCTGAGAAGGTACGGTAGTCATCCCAAGCCTCAAAATCTGTTTTCATTGTAGGGTCTGCATCAACATCATCCCAATTGATCTCATAATTTTCTGGCATAATTGGTCTTTCCGTTTCAAGCTTCGCTTCAGCGTAACGCGCTTTTTCTGCCGCGGTGCTATCTTTTACGGTTTGCACCTCTTTAGTATCTTCTTCTACCTGAGCTTCTTTTTCACCAGCATTTTTACACGAAGTAAATGAAGTTGCCAGTAAAAGACCGGCTGCTGCAATTTGAATATATTTCATAATATCTGATTTAATAGTTAAAGTGTAAATGTAGTAGACAGAAGAATTGCTTTTTAAATACGCTCGCTAAAAAATACTTAAACTTTTTACTGAGAATTAACGAATATTCTCAATGGTGTTAAGCTATTTCTGAAAAATGTTAATTATCTCTAAAAAACTGAAATTCAACACACAATAGCTTTCAAATTTTGATATGTGAAGGTATCTTTCACAAAAACTGTTTATGGAAACCTCTAACACTAATTCAGCATTTACTGAGCGCGAGATCGATCGTATTATTGAAATGGCCTGGGAAGACCGCACTACCTTTGACGCTATACACTTTCAATTTGACCTTAAAGAGCAAGAAGTTATAGCGCTTATGCGCAGAGAACTGAAACCTTCTAGCTTTAGAATGTGGCGTGCTCGTGTACAGGGTAGAGCCACCAAACACGCTGCTAAGAGAACCTTTGAAAAAGGCACATTTAAGAGCTCAAGGCAAAAGCAAATAACACATAATAAAATAAGTAAGCGTTACTAATTATCTTACCAGTATTAAAAATTGAAAAATCCATCAATAATTGATGGATTTTTCAATTTTTAATACTGTATTCCCATATAATTGAACATAATGATAACGATATCGTACCAAAATATGTTAAAAATAACACAACAACAGGCAAGGATAATATAACAAAAGGATAATATTTACATAATGGAGGTGATTTACTAAGGGTACTTTCGAAAAACGTTAACACCAGGCTCGTTAACGTAGAAAAATGATAAATCGTTTTTCTATCGAATATTCACATTAACTAAATCACTAACATGAAAATCAAAACAAAAGGATTTCTAATGCTGTTCTTTGCATTAGTTGTACAGTTAGCCCTTGCTCAAACGCAAACACTTACCGGTACAGTTGTAGACGACACTGGCCTACCATTACCAGGAGCTTCTGTTATAATTAAAGGAACCAGCACAGGTACCTCAACAGACTTTGACGGAAACTTTAGCATTGATGCTGCTACCGGAGACATTCTGGTTGTAAGCTTTATGGGTTTTGTAGATCAGGAAGTAGCTGTAACTCAAGAAACCAGTTATAACATAAGCTTAAAATCTGGCGAAAGTCTAGACGAGGTTGTCGTTACTGCGCTGGGTATTAAGCGGGAAAAGAAAAGTCTTGGTTTTGCTCAACAATCTGTTAAAGGTGAATCTGTTGTACAAGCAAAAGACACAGACATCAACAGTGCATTAGCGGGTAAAATAGCTGGTGTACAACTCATAGGATCTCCCAGTTCTAGTTTTGACAATGCATTAATACGCTTAAGAGGTGAAACCGGGGTTCTATATGTGGTAGATGGTGTTAAAATCTACTCTTCTTCAGATATAAATATGGAAGACGTAGCAGATATTTCTGTATTAAAAGGTGTTGCAGGTACTGCATTATATGGTACAGAAGCACGAAATGGCGCAGTAATCATTACCACTAAAACAGCTAAAAATGGTGAAGCGCGTATAACGATTGACGAAGCTCTCTCTATGTCTACTTTATATTTGCTTCCGGAATATCAAAACGAATATGGAGGTGGATATGATCAAAACTTTCTAACCTACGAAGGTCAGCTGCACCCTAATTTTTCTGCAGATGAATCCTGGGGGCCCCGATTAGACGGAACACTGGTAAGACATTGGGATAGCTTTATTCCCAATTCAGATACTTTTGGAGAATTAAGACCATGGTCTGCTAACCCAGATAACATTAGAGACTTTTACGAAACTGCAACAACAAACAACTTAACGTTTTCTTTATTAAAAGGTGGAGACGATTATAATATCAAAACGACCATCAATAATATCAAGACATCCCTTATTGTTCCTAATACTAACAGAGAGCAAACTACTGTCTCTTTTAAAGGTTCTTATAATGTTTCTGAAAAATTGAAGTTCAACGGTAATTTCAACTATCAGTATCGATTGACTGAAAATTTCCCAGGTCAAGGTTACGGCGGCTTAGGTTCTAACTTCAACCAGTGGTGGCAGCGTCAACTAGACATGAATCGTTTAAAAAATTACAGACAAAATGGTCAGATCTATTCCTGGAATATGAAATCTGCATCAGACCCCTCCCCACTTTACTGGAATTCTCCTTACTTTGAAGCCACTGAAAACACTAATGAACAACTTAAAAATGCTGTTTATGGAAGTATTGGATTAGAGTATGAATATAATGATCATTTAAGCGGGTTAGTAGATATCAGACGTACCTTCAATAGCTTTGAGTATAGTAGCAAAACAGCTTGGTATGGTCTTACTCAACCAGGTTATTCTGAACAAACTATCACTAACGAATTTAATGAGCTATATACTCAATTAAATTACGATAATAAATTTGGAGCATTTGATGTAGTTGCTAATGTTGGAGCGCAATGGAATCAAAGAAATTATTCATACATAAATGCTGCTACAACAGGAGGTCTTCAAATACCTGACTATTACAGCATCAGAACTTCAGTAGGTAACATCAACTACGACAGAGATCATGTACGTTTTAAGAACTACTCTATGTTTGCAACAGCATCTGTAGGTTATGACAATTTCATCTATTTAGATGGGTCATACAGAAAAGAGTGGAGCTCTACAGCTGATTTAGATGACAACAGCGTAGATGTTTATGGACTTTCTGCAAGTTTGATTTTCTCAAAATTCATTGAAAATAATGACATCTTAAGCTTTGGTAAACTACGAGCCGGTATCGCTCAAGCACCTTCATTTCCTGACAACTATACCTTGAACAATACCTATTCAATTCAAAACTCTTATCAAGATAAGTTGAGTATCTCTACTCCAAATACACTTGCTAACCTTCAGCTAAAAGGAGGAATTAGAGAGGAAAAAGAATTGGGTACAGAGCTTAAGTTTTTCGGGAATAAACTTGGCTTAGACTTCACATATTTCAACAGAACAGATAGTGAACTTCCATCTTCATTAACTATTAACGGAGCTACAGGATACACTGCAACTACCGGGAATGAGTCTATTAATGAAACAAACGGTTGGGAACTAGGTCTCGCTGCGACACCATTTTCTAATGATGATTTTAGATGGGATGTAACTTTTAACATTGCCAGATACCGCAAAAAAGTTATCAAAATAAATGACCTGACCGATCAAACTACACTTGCAGGTGTATGGAATGCATCTTTACGCGCTGATGAAGGAGATGATTGGGGAAATATTTACGGTACAAAATGGCAAAGAGATGCTAATGGCACTATTCTTCTTGATGAATCTGGTACACCACAATACACCAATACCATAGAGAAAGTTGCCAACATCCAGCCCGACTTTACAGGCGGACTTAACAATATGCTTACTTATAAAAACTTCAATTTAAACTTCTCAATGGACTTTCAAAAGGGAGGTAATTTTTATTCTGTAACCAAAATGTTTAACGCGAGTTCTGGTAACGGTGCTCAAACCGTAGGAACCAATGATCTAGGCAACCCCATACGAGATTTAGTAATTGATAATGCAGGAAACGAAGTTACTTCTGCTAATGTAAACAATGTACAACCTTCTTCTGGTGGTATTCGCGTAGATGGTGCTGACATGACCACAGGTCAAGAAGTTTCTTATTATGTAAAACCCCGTACGTACTTTAACAATCTTTATGGGGTTGCTGAAGAATGGGTTTACGATGCTTCTTATATCAAGTTGAGACAAGTCTCTTTAGGTTACTCATTTCCTAAACCCTTAATGGAGAAACTTCCATTTGATAGTATGAAATTAAGTGTTTATGCTAATAACCTATGGTTAATCTACTCTAAGGTAAATGGCATCGATCCTTCTGAAATTGAAGACTACTATTCAAGTGGAAACGCAAGATGGGTAGAGGCCGGCCAAAGTCCTAGTCAACGAACTCTAGGTGTAGATCTTAAATTAAGCTTCTAAAAAATTAGAATTATGAAAAATAACATACTCAAAATAACATTTTTAGCACTAATATTGCTCGAAATCACTTCTTGTGAAACGGTTGATTTTGGAGACACGAATGTTGATCCTGATGCAACAACTCAAGTAATTAGCAGCGGACTTCTAACCTACGCAGAATCTCAAATGGGAAATGCAGTTACTTCAGACATAGGAAATTTTTATGTACAATATGTTTCTGCAATTACCTACACAGAAGCTTCTAGATATGGTACGCGAAACTTTGACATAGATTATCTATATTATAATCCCTTGATTAATCTTGAAAAGATCATTGAAGTAAATTCTAGTGAAGAAACAGCTTTAAGTCAATCTGCCTATGGTTTTAATGACAATCAAATTGCAGTTGCAAAACTATTAAAAGCATACTTTTTTCAGTTTGCCACAGACAGATGGGGAATGCTACCGTATTCTGAAGCTTTACAAGGTTTAGAAAATACAACCCCTGTTTTTGATTCTCAAGAGGAAATCTATTTATCTCTTTTTGATGAGATTGATGATGCTTTGGCTTTAATTAATGAGAGCGAAGCAGGTCCTACAGGGGATCTGATTTTTGATGGAGATATGGCTCGTTGGAGACAATTTGCTAACACCTTAAAGCTTACAATGGCTCTGCGATTATCTAATGTTTATCCAGAAGCAAACGGTGTTGCTGCTACTCAATTTAAAGAAGCGATGAGTGGCTCGATCACTTCTGTCGAAGAAAATCTTCTCTATCCATTTATTGCTGATCAATCGTATGACAACCCTTGGGAAGACCGTTTTGAAACCCGTGAAGATTATGCTGTTAGCAAGCCATTGGTAGATCGCTTACTTGCAGATAATGATAATCGTATTGAAGCTTATGCAGCATACAGCAGATCTTCGGTAACTGCGGGAAATCCTCAATATATAGGCATGCCATATGGTTTAACGACTTCTAGTTATGCTGCAAGTGATGTTTCGTTTATAACAAGTGATATTATCTACAATCAGAGTGCACCAGGTGTAATCTATAATTATGCTCAGGTTTTATTTTCTTATGCAGAAGCCGTTCAGTTAGGCTGGATTAGTGGGAGTGCAAGTGATTATTATGAGCAAGCAATTATTGCTTCTTTCGATCAATGGGGAGCAACAGGTGGTGCCGAATATGCCACAACAGTTGCATTAAGCACTAATCCTACAACAGCAATGCAACAAATCGCTGAAGAAAAATGGAAAGCGCTATTCTTACAAGGCTATGAAGCCTGGGCAGAATACAGAAGATTAGGATACCCAGAACTTACCCCTCCTGCAGAACCTCTTAATGGTGATGATGTCCCTGTGCGTCAAGGATACGATCTTGACTGGTCTCAGTCTAATACAGCTAATTACGAAGCAGCTGTTAGTGCTCAAGGCGCTGACAACCTTAACACCAAGTTATGGTGGGATGCTCCGCACCCGATAACTAATAAATAGTCAAAAAGTAGTTTTGTTTTGGTCAAGGGAATGTTCTTTAAAAGGCATTCCCTTTCTTTTTGCACATGATTTAGAGCTCAGAAATTTTAAGACGTTCGGGTTACCTACCACAAAAAAACCCGCTGATTGCTCAGCGGGTTTTATAATTTTTAAATTCTTTGTTCCTTAAAGGGACGTTTACTCATTGCTCACCACACGCTCACCCTCAATTTTCCAAGTATTTACGCTTGTGATTTGAGAATTATTGTAATCTACTTCTCTTAAAGTGTCATCATTCCAGAAAAACCATTTACCGGTCTTTTCTCCATTTTCATAATTAGCAGCTGCAGTTTTCACTCCATCTTTATCATAACTAATCCACTCACCCTGAAGTTTTCCATCTTCTGTGTAGTAACCCTTTTGACTAATTTGCCCATTATCGTGAAACAAAGTTGCTTTAATAAGATTGCCCTCTTTAACATAAATGTTCTTTTTTTCCTGAGCTGTAGCAAAGCTAACAACTCCTATCAGGGCTGCGGCAACTAGTAACTTTTTCATAATAATAGTATTTGGGTTAAACTTAACTTTACAAATATATAAAAACCTTAATCATAATGTTACATTTTGGTAACATTAAATTTACATTAAATATATAAACGCCTGTTATTGAGATTTTTAAAATATTATTAGACATTGATTTCACTTAACAAATGAAGAGATAAACAGCACCATGAGGCCTTTATATGAAGATTTTAGGCACACTTATAACCTTCGCATAACATTCAGCATTAAAATAAATATCAAATTTGCAGCTTTAAAAGACATATCTTTTTATGGATAATATATACCTGATTATGCTTATCGCTCTGGCTATTTTAGCCATAGCAGATTTAGTTGTTGGAGTAAGTAACGATGCCGTAAACTTTTTAAACTCTGCTATAGGTTCTAAAGCTGTGAGTTTTAAAACCATTATGATTGTTGCCAGTGTAGGGATTGCTTTTGGAGCATTATCCTCTAGCGGAATGATGGAGGTCGCCCGTAAAGGTATATTTGTACCTGAAAAGTTTTATTTTGACGAGATCATGATCATTTTCATGGCCGTTATGCTTACCGATATTTTGCTCCTTGATTTTTTCAATACACTAGGATTGCCCACCTCAACTACGGTTTCAATCGTATTTGAGCTTCTGGGCGCAGCCTTTTGTATGACTTTCATAAAATTATCTGGTAATTCTGACACGTTACTTCATTTAGGAGAATACATCAATTCAGATAAGGCTATTGAAATTATTACCGGAATTCTCCTCTCGGTCGTCATCGCGTTTACAGTTGGGGCACTCGTTCAATTTTTTACCAGACTATTACTGACGTTCAATTTCGCCAAACGTCCTACCTGGAATTCTGCCGTTTTTAGTGGTATTTCTACCGCTGCAATCACTTATTTTATAATCATTAAAGGATTGAAAAGCGCGGATTTTGTTCAAGGTGCATTTTTAGATTGGGCTAATGCAAACGTATTGGCTTTTATAGCCATCAGCTTTGTAATTTGGTTCATTATCTCTTATATATTGATCAAAGCGTTTAAATTGAATGTTTATGTGATGATCATTGTGCTCGGAACCTTTGCACTTGCAATGGCCTTTGCAGGGAATGATCTGGTAAACTTCATCGGTGTACCTATGGCCGCTTACAACTCGTATGAGATTTGGCAAGCCAGTGGTGAAGCAGCAAGCAGTTTTACCATGGAATCCCTTGCAGAAAAAGTCCCCACACAACCGCTATTATTACTATCTGCCGGAATTGTAATGATATTAACCTTATTCTTCTCAAAAAAAGCGCGTCGTGTTGTCAAGACTTCTGTAGACCTTTCTCGTCAAGATGAAGGGCAAGAGCGTTTTAAAGCCAATGCTTTGTCAAGAGCTTTAGTAAGAGGTGCTATGAACCTAAATAAAGGGTTTACTGCAATACTACCCCAGGGAGCCAAAAATTATATTGAACATAAATTTACTAAACCAAAAATTACAACTCGTGTTGCCGCTATAGATATGCCGGCGTTTGATCTTGTTCGTGCCGCAGTAAATCTTATGATTGCGAGTGTACTTATATCAGCTGCAACCTCCTTAAAACTACCCTTGTCTACCACCTATGTCACCTTTATGGTAGCGATGGGTACATCACTTGCAGATAGAGCTTGGGGTAGCGAAAGTGCGGTTTACAGGGTTGCTGGGGTTCTTAATGTAATAGGCGGCTGGTTTATGACTGCAATTAGTGCATTTACAGCTGCTGCAGTTATGGCCTTTATACTTTATAAAGGTGGAAGCATTGCACTCTTTTTATTATTTGCTGCTGCAATTGCCATTTTAGTACGCAATTATATGAACCACAAAAAACGTTCTGAAGCCGAAGCCGAAGAAGGTCGTTTAATGCGCGCAGTAAGCAATTCTATACAAGGAATTATTAATGAGAGTACAACCAATATCGCTTCTGCTTTTAAACGCGGTAGTAAAGTTTATGTAGGTACTATAGAAGGCCTGGCTAAAGTGGATCTAGGTAAGCTGAAGAAAAGTAAAAAAGGGATTGCAAAACTTAATGCCGAAGTCGAAGAACTGCGTAACAGTTTATATTACTTCATAAAAAATCTAGATGAGACGCACGTACAAGCGAGTCGTTTTTACATTGACGTACTCGGCTATTTACAAGATGTGACACAGTCTATAGATTTTGTAACCACATCGAGCTACAACCACCTCAACAATAATCACAAGGGTTTAAAGTTTACGCAACTTAAAGATCTTAAAGAGATTGAAGAAAAATTAGACAAGCTTTTCTCTAAAATTGAAGATACGTTTAAGGCTAAGAATTTTGACGATTTGTTATCTATTCTAGAAGAAAAGCAAAATCTGCTTGACAGTGTATCTCAGAAAATAGAAAAACAAGTCGAGCGTACGCGCACTGCAGACTCTAGTCCTAAAAATACGATGCTTTACTTTAGCATTCTTCAAGAAACTGAAGACCTTATAAAAGCAACGATGAATCTTTTAGAACATTATTATATAGAGCACAAAAAGCATATGTAATTTCAAAAACCAAAGGGCTGAATATTCAATTCAGCCCTTTGGTTTTTATACTTCCCTGAAGGTTTATTTAAAGTTCAAAATTGGTTAAAATAGCACTATCTTTCTGATACGGGTAAGCCCTCCAGAAAAACCCTTCTCCTTTAAACTTCCAGGCGACTTGTTTGTCATTTGTTACTTCCCAACAACCGTAATCACCTTCTGTGATTAATGTATTTCCATTAGGCAACCTAAAAGCTCCTGATACTTTTGGTGCAAACAAATTGATATCGGTAAAGCTCCATAACTGCTCCAGTTCGTTATCGGTTTCCGCTAATAAATTATAGTTTTCCGGTAACTGCAGTTCATATACTACTGATTGATCATTATTGTTACTCAAACCACCATTTACATAGATTAACGCGCTGTTTGTATCTGGAATAATATTTATCCCGTGGTTGTGGTAAAAACTACGCGTACCCTGAGTATTCCCATAAGCTTCAGGGTTGCCAAATCTATAAATCAAATCCCCTCCCAAACCATGAGAACCGCCTTCACTGGTTGTTGCTTCTTCTGTGGTAGTACTGTGATCTAAAACCCAAACTTCACTATAAAAATTTACGCTCATCAAAATAAGATCATTTTCAGCATCATATTCTAATCCATTAGCGTGCATAATATCGCCGTTATGAGCTTCCTGTAGGGCATCGCGGTAATTGAGATTGATTCGGTTAGGATTTTCAGAAACAAGTCCATAGTTAGGTAATGAATCATCATTATCCTGCACGAGGTGATCCCAGGCACTCCATTGCCAGACGATCTCATTGGTCTCTGGATTGATCTCTACTAATTTTTCAGCAAAAATACGTTCATCCAAATCGTAAGCATAGCCATAGTTCTGAGCTGCATCTTCTATAGTTTTACCTTCCCAAACCAAAACCAGTATATTTCCGTTAGGTAATAACTCCACATCATGGTGCGAAATTTCAGTATCTGAAGAGATAGTATAATCCCATGAGATAGCATTATCGGGATTTATCAATTGTATTTTTCCGGCATATCCACCAAAGCCTATCTGCTTGTTTTCATCAATGAGACTTACCAGCAACTGCCCATTAGCCAGGAGTTCTGCATCGTTACCTATACCGCTCTCAAGCTCCCATTCGTGAAGTATTTCAGCATTATTCTTATTCATTAAATAGACCCGGTTAAAACCCGCATCATTCACTAAAACGTAGCTGTCTTCAATAAGTTCTTGATTATAAAGTTCGATTTCACCTGCAAGTTCGTAGGTTTCTTCAGACGTCGCGGGGTTTTCTTCTTCAACATCGGGATTCTCTTCCTGCTCACTTTCTTCGATACCCGTTAGGGTTTCGTCAGAACAACTTATCAGTACTGAAAAGAAGAGAAGAATACATAATAGATTTAATTTCATGGCGCTTGTTTAATACCTTGATGAATATAGTAAATAACTTTTTTTCAGGAGGTAAAACTCAAGCTAATCAGCATATTAAAAAATTAAGGCCTGGCAACCTTACCGGCTACCTTCCCATTCTGCATAAAACTGATCTAAAAATTCTTGCATAAAAAGATGCCGCTTCTCAGCTATCTCTAGTGCAGTTTTAGTGTGCATTTTATCCTTTAGCAACAGTAATTTCTCGTAGAAGTGGTTGATGGTTGGCGCATCAGATTTTTTATATTCTTCTGCAGTCATATCCAGTTTTGGCTCAATACTGGGGTCGTAAAGTTTACGGTTCTTAAAGCCTCCGTAATTGAAAGTACGAGCAATACCTATTGCACCAATCGCATCAAGACGATCAGCATCCTGTACAATTTGTAATTCAATTGAATTATAGTCAGACTTTTTATTCCCACCCCGATATGAAACATTTTCAATAATCTTAACCACAGCCTCTATTCGAGCAAAAGATACATTCTGCTCTTTTAAAAACTCGCGAGCCATTTTGGGTCCTACGGTCTCATCACCCTCATGAAATTTAGAATCTGCTATATCGTGCAAAAGCGCTCCCAGAGCGACACTAACTACATCTGCATCTTCACCTTTAGCAATATGGAGTGCATTTTTGTAAACTCTAAGCGTATGAAACCAGTCGTGACCACCTTCTGCATCAGATAAGGTATTTTTTACAAAATCACTCGTTTTCTCTATAATCCTAATATCTTCTGAATGAAGTTTTAAAGATGCTGTCATACTTACAAAGAATTAGATCTTGATTTATGTGTGCGCACCTCCGGAAAATCTGCAAGTACACTATCCTGAACCTGCTTAACCAATTCCTCAGGGTTTTTACCCGCAACTTTAATAGGCTCGTGAACCGTGTGACTTACATGCACACCTATATCCTGCGGAAAACCACCCCAACGCATTAATTTCCAGGAATTATGTATAGTCACAGGGACGACAATTGCATCTGGCATAAACTTAAACAATGTGATCAATCCTCCCGTTGCAAAATCTTTAGGAACTCCGTCTTTACTCCGTGTTCCTTCCGGAAAAATCACTACCGATCGATTTGTTTTATTTAAGGATTTAGTCAAATCCCGAATCGCCATTATAGACTGCCTTTTGTCTTTTCGGTCTATTAAAGCAGCACCGCCTTTTCTCAGGTTATAAGAGATGCTGGGAATACCTTTTCCTAATTCGATTTTACTAATAAATTTAGGGTGCAACCTGCGCATATGCCAGATTATAGAAGGGATATCCCACTGCCCCTGGTGGTTTGCCACAATAATAATAGGCTGATCCCTCGCTATCTTGTAGGGGTTATTAAATGTAAAGCGTGTGCCTAAAAGATTTAGACACCGCATAATGGTAAAATTTAAATAATCTACACTTTTCTTATGTGCCTGATAACCAAACCAATTGTAACATACCCATTGTACCGGATGAAATATAACAATGGTTAGACCAAAAGCCAGATAAAAAATAACACTTAGCGGATAAGCAAAAAACTTTCTCATTAGTATAAAACTTACTCAGCAAAGAAAAGACAATGCCATGAGCTTGCAAATTTAATTTATCTGATGATTTATGGCACTATCAATGATTTTGGGGGAAAACCCCCTTATTCAGTAGTGTTTACCCAGCTACATTTGTGCTGAATGAGAAATAATGAGAAAATCACTTAAAATCAGGCTATCTATATTGCTGCTGGGTTTAAATATCCTGGCATTTAGCGTGAATTATTATGGTTTTGCTCCAAAAATACAAGCGATAGCAGAAAACGAGTCTTTTGAAATATATTTATTTACAGATTTAGAAACAGGTTTAAATCCCTCGTTGCAACAAGTTGGGGAATTCGTGCAAAATCCAGATGGTTTCTGGCCTTTTGAAGCATTTTATATCAATACTTCTACAGGTACAGATGAATATACCGGAAGATTTAGAGGGTTTTTTACCGGTTTTGAACGTCCAGAATTTATATTTTACAACCTTTTGATACTGGCGCTTATCCTTTTCTTTAAATTCTGGTAATCAAGATTTTTTCTTTTTACGTTTTTTATTCCAGTATACGTAGAGGCAAAATATAACCAGACTTATCACAGAACCCCATAACAAACCGCTTTTCATTCCTGAAGTACTTTGACCCATAATAGCTATAAAGAGCGTCAGTGGCGTAATACCCGCCAAGGTTGCCGCGAGAAATTTAAAATAATTCATTTTTAAAATTCCACCTACAAAACTGATAGCATCATTAGATAAAAATGGATTGAGCCTCGTGATGGCAATAGCCCAAAACCCGTAATCCTCTATAAAATCTTCCAGTTTCGTTTCGGTACTAGAGCCTATAAGATTATTTATTAAGCCAGAACCCAGTTTTTTCCCTAGAATATAACCAACGCTTGATGCGCTGCTTACGGCAACCAGTACTAATAAACTGCCCCAAACAGGACCATAAGCCAAAATACAAACCACCATAAGTGCTACCGAAGGAATCACAATCAGAAACATCTGAGCGATCATTGCCAAGATCAAAACCACCGGACCAGCCCAACCAAATGAAGAAACCCAATTCTCAATCTTTTGCTCATCACCACTACTGAGAACAGACCAGGCCTCGTTCATAAAGTCTTTCATCTCAGGAATTAAGAAATAACCCAGTACAACACCTACCAGAATTACTATTGAAACTATTTTAGGAAGATGTTTTATCAGGATTTTTTGCATAAAAAGTATTAAGATTCGTAAATAAAAAGTTCTTCAATTGTACAGTTAAAAACAGCTGCTAACCTAAATGCGGTAGGCAAACTGGGATCAAATTTACCTTTTTCAATCGCATTTATTGTTTGCCTGGAGACTTCTATACGTTCCGCCAGATCTCCCTGCGTTAATTTAATTGCATTGCGCAACTCTTTGATGTTATTTTTCATGAGTACTTACGCGCATTAAAAAAGACACACAAAATATAGGTGAGTCCCATAAATAAGACCAGAAAACTAATTTCTGCATCCTGAGCGATTAGATCTGTGGTGTCTAATTGAGCGTATGCGATACCCACAACGACACTAAGCCCTAAAGTCAACCCCATAGACTCTAATTGTATTTTGCGTTGCAGCTCATCTCCCTCGTTCACAAAATTTCGGTTTGCCATCACCATCCCTACTCCAACTGCAAGGCTCAAGATAATAGTCAAAACTGTAATGATTTGGGATTCCCATAAAAACTAAGAACCAAACGTCACCAAAGCTGTAGTTAACACCCAAGCGACAGACCATTTTGCCAAACGATTTCTAGATTCAATTAATTTTGATTTCATACTATTTGAATTTTGATTAATGTAAAGTTCACTTGACAAATATATGACTATTTCTAAATGTAAAGCAAACTTTACAAAATAATTTTTTCAATACTAAGATTCAACATACAATTACCCGAAAAAGAGTAAATTACCTTTGAATAACTTCCTGTAAACTGAAAATCAACTCGTGTCAGGCATCAGAACCTGAATGCTTGCCACTTGAATTAACCACCAAAATCAAGTATTCTGAAAATTCTAATTGCACCAGATTCATTTAAAGAAAGCCTTACAGCAACACAAGTTTGTGAAGCCATTGCTGAAGGAATAAAGTCAGTAAACCCGTATTCAGCTATTGATCTTCTTCCGTTTTCTGATGGTGGCGAAGGTGCTTTTGAGTTGTTTGATGCTCTAAAATTAGGAGCGAAAATCGAATGTGATACGTTTGATCCCTTACGGCGATCTTTAAAAGCTTCTTATTACGGATTTAAAGATGGTAAAACCGCATGGATCGAACTTTCACAGGCCTCAGGACTTGCTTTGCTTAACGATTCTGAAAAAAATCCGTTGCTTACTTCCACTTACGGCACCGGTTTACAAATCAATCATGCGCTTGAAAATGGTTTTACAACTATCATCTTAGGCATTGGTGGCAGTGCAACCCATGATCTGGGTACTGGTATTTTTGAAGCTTTAGGCGGAAAATTATTAGATCACACTAAAAACAGCTTACATGCTAAAGGTGAGCATCTCGCACGGTGTACTGAACTCGATTTTAAAAATTTAAACACCAAACTCCTAAACACAACTACTATCGTTGCGTGTGATGTTACCAATACGCTATTGGGTAAAACAGGAGCAGCTTACACCTATGCCCCGCAAAAAGGTGCATCCCCAGCAGTTGTAGCGCAACTTGAAGAAGGCGCAACACACTTTGCAAAATTGGTTCAGCAGAAAAGAAATAAAGACCTAACACAAATTAAAGGCGGTGGCGCTGCAGGAGGCACTGCAGCAGGAATGTTTGGATTATTTGATAGTGCTCTCAAACCAGGCTTTGATCTGTTAAGCGACCTGACTGCTCTTGAAGAAAGGGTTAGAGAAGCAGACCTTTTGATCACAGGAGAAGGCAAAACAGATAACCAAAGTCAGTATGGGAAAGTGCCTTTCAAATTAGCCGAACTGGCTAAAAAATATCATAAACCGTTACTGCTTTTTGCCGGGAGTGTTTCGGCTACGCCTGAAATTTTAACGCGTGCCGGAATCACTGCTGCATACGCTATTAAAACCGAAACGATGACACTAGACTATGCAAAAAACCACGCCTATTCATTGCTGAAAGATGCTGTACTAAAAAATCTCAAAAACCACATTTAACCTATGGGTATTGATTTACTTTTTATTGCAGTCGTAGTTATCTGGATAATTGTTGGCACGAGTTACCTGCGCTGGCATCCTTTTTTTGTATTGCTTATAGGTGCCCTGGGGCTCGCCTTTTTATTGCAAATACCCATTGCACAAATCCCTGAGACCCTCAGTACAGGCTTTGGGAATATGTTTAAAAACATAGGTCTTTTGATTCTTTTTGGCGCTTGGATAGGTGTTGCTCTTGAAGCAACAAATGCGACAACCGCGATCGCAAAAGGAATTATCAAGAAGTTAACCCTGCTCCCGCTTCCGTTTGTCATCAGTGCTTTGGGCTATCTGGTTTCTATTCCGGTTTTTTGTGATGCTGCTTTTGTTATTTTGGCTCCGCTAACAAAAAAACTTTCAGCAAACAATACCGCCAGGCGTAATGCGCTCACGGTAGCACTTTCTACCGGCTTGTTTTCTGCTCATGTTTTGGTGCCGCCAACTCCGGGTCCGCTGGCTGCTGCCGGAAATCTTCAGTTAGCGAACTTATCCCTGCTCTTACTTGCAGGTGGAATTTTTGGTATTGTACTTATGCTCATCGGCGCATTTTATGCCTATTATTTTTTCAGAAAGAGCAATCTGAACGACAGCTTTGACAGCGATAATTTGATTGAACACTTTAATCAGGAAAAAAACCTGCCTTCTTTTTCAGAAGCTATCTGGCCTTTGACCTTACCCATTCTACTGATGGCAACCGCTTCTATAATCCCCTTATTTCTAACTGAATATCAATTTTTCACAGACCTTATTTTATTTGTGGGAGATCCTGTTATTGCCCTATTATTAGGAATGCTCGCAGCATTTTACAGTTGCAAAAAGCGTAAAAAAGATATGAGCACAATTCTTAAAAAAGGAATTCAGCAGGCGGCACCCATTCTTTTAATAACTGCAATGGGCGGTGCTCTGGGCGCTGTAATTCAGTCTGCAAATCTCACTGAAGGATTGCGTCTGGATTCTTTTACTAACAGCCTGGGACTTACCATTCCATTTTTACTCGCTGCTTTGCTAAAATCAGCTCAGGGTTCTTCTACCGTAGCTATCATTACTATTAGTTCTATTATGCTTCCCTTGTTGCCTGCTCTTGGACTAAATACTGAAATGGGAAAAGTATGGGTAATTCTTGCCATTGGTGCCGGCTCCTTAACGGTGTCCCACGCTAATGACTCCTATTTCTGGATTGTAAGTCAAATGGGAGAAATGAGCGTAAAAGAGGCTTATAGAAAACACACTGCAGGAACTTTATTGCAAGGCGTAATTGGCATTTGTTTGCTGCTTGCTGCCTATAGTGTATATCATGCGCTGTAGGGTTAATCCCTTAGTTTTTCAGCTATACTGTCGTAGTATTCCCTAGTCAGAACTTCAGTCCAGGTTGTAGGTTCCTTTCCCCCATAGATTGCGAGATAGGTAACATCGTGTTCTTTTGAGGAAGCATGCCAATGCTCAACATTTGGTTCACAGCGTAAGACATCAACTTCTTTGATACGTACCGGATCTTTACCCCGCTCCTGATAATAGCCCTCGCCATCCACTACAATAAGCACCTGTGGCGTAGCGGCTTGTGCCAGTCAAGTGTAGCATTGGCCTTAAAAGTGGCTTTAGTAATGTTATAATCCAGCGTGTCGTCGGCTTCCAGTACGTGACTCAGCCAAGGCTTCTCCCAGATAATGCGTGTTGGGCGCTAACCCCTTCTTCATTGTAGGATTTGATGGTATAGGTGGTTTCCTGGGCAAATACACCTGCGGAAATTACCGCGCAAACAAGTAAAAGAAAATTTATCATAGGGATTGTTTTAGGGGTAGAAATTAGGGTTTAAAAACCGTTTTGGAGTAACTCAATAACCTATTTATAATTTTAAAACCTCCAAAAAACAAAAAAGCCTTAACTACAGATAGTTAAGGCTTAATTTTCTAATAGGTACTTTCGTTAAATAATAGCAATTCCTTGATTTAACCAATGGATGCTGGCATTTTTACAATGTTTTATGAGAGTCATTCTCCTTGACAAAGATAAGTCAATACGAATGCATGATAAGAGTTAACATATTTAAATTAAATTATTTTTTCAAATAAGTATGACTGTGGTTTAGAAAACCATTCTTGATTATTAGCAAAGTATGAGACAGGATCACATATTATTATAGGATTATAATTAGAATCAGAAACTTTGAATACATCTACTAAATAAAGAAAATAATTTTCAGATTTAATTTTAGCAGTCTGGATTTCATTAGCTGACCAATAAAAATGAGGTTTCCCTTTATATGCTTTCACTTCAATAAAACGATCTAATGTAATTGATGCCATATCATTAAATGATACAATATCATAACCTGCTGTTACATCTAAAATTGAAATCCGTTTTATTTCCGATGTATCCTGCCTCGTTTTTAGCCTTATTTTTTCATAATTGACAACAAACAATTCACCTTTTTCACCTTGTAATCTCTGTAGTTCAAGCTTTTTTAACAGTGCCTCTTCTGTAAGTTTAAGTTTACGTGAATTTACCTTTTCTAATAAATCAGATAGCAATTCGTTAATGTAATAGTTACCTGCTTCACACTTTTCTAATATCCGAAGTGTTATCAATAGATTCCTATAGCAGGCATACTTATATTTTATATTATGCCTAGGAAGAACATATTTACCATTTTGATCATCGTATTTAATGTCATCTAATAAAATTATATCCTGTTTAATTAAAAAGTTCAGTAATATTTTTGAAAACCAATCTTGATAATTATAAATGTCTATAAAAGTATTTTCCCTATTAATAGATATTGAAATCTCATTGCCATCAAATTTCACTAATTCTAATTGTTCAAATAGTAAAATTGTATAGTCAATATTTAAGTTTAATTTTCCTTTGTAATGAAGTCTTAAGTCGGTTAAAGATTGAATAGAAACAACACCCTGTAATAAAGTAGTCCAAACAAAATAAAGTCCTTCCAAATCGGCTATTTCACTACAAGATTCTATTCTTTCGTTTAACATAATCTAGTATTATAGCTTTAATATCTTCATTACCTTCATCACCTATATTATCAAACAAGGGAATTGGTGATGATTCAATAAGCGCTAGCATTCTTTCCTCCTTTATTTTTAAACGATTATCAATCACCTCATCAACTGTGTTTCTAGAAAGTAGATAATAATAGTTTGTAATGGTATCTTCAGGTAAACCATACCTGTGAATTCTATCTTTTGATTGAATAAAATGAGCACAATTAAAAGAGCGCTCAATGTAAATAGCATTATGACATACCTTATGAAGAGATATTGATTCAGCTACCGCAAAAGGATTTGCAATTATGACATTATAACTACAATCTGCATTATGAAATTCACTTATGATTGCTTCACGAGTTAATTCGTAATTTATATCTTCTGGAGTCATTCCATCTGTAGCAACTGGGGTTGCGCCATATAAAGTGCGGCTTTCAACACCAACTGAACTAAGGTAATTTTGTAGTGATTCAATTGTTTTTATAAATATTGCCCAAATAACCACCTTACCGTTTTCTTCAATTATTTGATTAACTAATTCAGCACATTTAATGAATTTGGCAGGAATTTCATCGGAATAGTACCTCATAACATCCTGCATTATCAATGAATCTTCTTTTTCGATAGTGTTAAAGTTGTCGTAATTTTCTTCAGCAAACCTATTCAAGGACTCCTTAAGTAAAGCAGGGTTTGATGCTACTTGTTGTAACCTAATGAGTTTTGCTTTTACTAAGGAGGAGTGCAAGCTCGTGTTGGAGTTATTTATCTCATCTACAAAGCGTTTTTCAATAAAGTCATACACTCTTTGCTGAGATTCACCCATTTGCACTAATATCGGTGCATTTTCTACAGGTTTTGGGATGTTTAAGTCTCCTTTTTTAATTCTAATATAATAAGGATCTATATTACTCATCAAAGGGTTGACTCGATCATCATTTATTGAAGTACTCATATCACGAAGTTGCCCTACATTGTATTCGGTTACATTTCTTTTAGGCCAAATAAAATTAAAGAGGTTATATAAATCTTCATATCCATTAGGAACTGGAGTTCCGGTAAGGACAACTCTAGACGTACACAGATTAGCAAGCTCCAAAATCGATGAGGAAATAATACCACCACTTGTATTCTTGATTTTATGAGCTTCATCAAGCACAACCATTACTTTATGGTTTGATAAGAAATATTGAATCGACTCTTTTATTGATACTACAGAGGCATAACTAATCAATATAAGTTCAGCGGTTTGCCCATAGAAATATTGTTTTTTATTTTCAGCTGAAATAGATCCGTTTATACGTTTACAATTTACCTTTCTACCAAAACATTCTTCAAACTCGAGCTCCCAAGGACCAAAAGAGCTTAAAGGTCCTATAATAATAATTTTATCAATTTTTTTTGGATTGTCTGTAGGCAGGTTTTTTAAATAAGTATAGGCCCCATACACAATACTCGTTTTTCCTGCTCCTGGCACAGAAAAATTACATCCACTTTGAGAAAAAGCTAAATGATATGCTGACAATAATTGAAGTGGGTATAACCTCCGTTCAGTCATGTTTTGAATCAAGACATTTGTAAAGTTATCAAAATCCTCTGTGATGCAATTGTTTGCTTTTATATCTTTCGCTTTGCTGGTAAACTCCTCAAATTGCAGTTCTTTTTCTCGAAAGAGTTTAATGTCAGAGTTAATTTGAGTATCATAATTTACTTCTGCATTTATATATTTTGCTGCAAGACTTAATAACTCTGCAACCCGTTCTATTGGGTCATCAGAATTTATAATTAACGTTTTATCTTCAATCTCGTAAGAAAGTTTCGTGCGCAAAAGCATTTTTGAACGTCTATTATTAAGGAGCTCCTTAATAGCTCCTGTTACGGAATATTTAGATTCATTATTTATAGATATATTTAGTTGCATGATAACTAGTTTAACACTTCAGTTATATTTTCAGTAAGCTTCTTCAACAAATTCGCCTGTTCTACTAATGCTAATTTATTAGGTGTTTTTCGCAGAGTATCTAAATCTATTTCAGTGAGAGCATTTAAAGCCTTCTTAAGTAGGGCTTCGGGTTTATCTTTGGCTTTTTTGTTATCTATAGTGTTTTTGCTGTCGTTAAAAGTTTCCATTAAACCTTCACGCATTTCTTCTTTCCATTTATTATCGCGCTGATTAAGTAATCTGGTAATGTCATCTTCATTGCCGGCTTTTTTAATTACACTGTCAATATCCTCTTCTTCGTAGTCCTTAATCAATTCATTGTAACTATTTGAAAAATTTGTCCACGTTTTTTCATCATTTAGAAAGTTATTATTTGCAGTTGATGAAATTGCCCTAAAGTCAAAATCGCCCTTTTCCTCTAGGCGTATAAAATCAAAACTGATGTTCCTTAAATCAACTTCCACTTCATCGAGTTTATTTTCAGGAAGCCATTTTATTCTACCACTCTGCACTTTTTTAATTGCTGAATTAAGTTTTAACAAATCATCTTCACAACCTCTAGGTAAGCGTGTATATAAACCTGTATATCCATATGTTTCTAAGTATTGGTCTATCAACTCCATAACCTCTAAATTCAGACTCACATCTTTAACGGAGTCGAACCCCATATATTCAGCAATTTGCTTTAAAGTGAACCTCTTCTCTTTCATATCACGAGCATGCAAATATTTTTCGATCGGATTATAGTCGACTTTGCTATCAGCTCCCATTTGAAAGGAAGTTTCTAATCTTAAAATTTCTCTCTCATCTGCATCTTCAGGAAGAATTCTAGCTGTAAAATAAGAGCATTTATCTTTAGTGTTTTGATCATAGTTATTATCATTAGAAATTTTCCTAAGTAAAGAAGCTCTTCGGTTGCCATCAACAATAACACCATCCATCGTA
This sequence comes from Leeuwenhoekiella aestuarii, assembly GCF_004104055.1. Classification (GTDB taxonomy): domain Bacteria; phylum Bacteroidota; class Bacteroidia; order Flavobacteriales; family Flavobacteriaceae; genus Leeuwenhoekiella; species Leeuwenhoekiella aestuarii. Next base: position 531,877 of record NZ_QOVJ01000001.1, read on the forward strand.
ATGATTCCAGGTTCTAATTGACCATTTTTCGCTAAATTTTCGATCGTCTTTTTATTCCTCTTTTCATTTGAGTAATACAAAAATTGAGCAATCTTGTTGGAATCGTTTTCATCATCAACATCTAACGTCCCATATTCTCTTTTATAAGATTTAACCAAGCTGCTAATGCGACCATTTTCAACATTATAAGCAAGAAAATCAATTGGAATTTTATAAACATCAAATTCTCGAATCTCACCTTGGTATAAAAGTTTTGTTCCAGTAGCTACCGGTTTACCTTTAATTATTTCTCGTATTTTAATTTTTCTTGCACTGGAGTTCATGTTAGTCAATTTTAAAAAATTCTTTTATTATAATATTTAGGTTATCGATTGTTTTTAAGTTTAGATAATAATCACAATCTCTAAAAACTTTTTTAAAATCAGAGTTGCGTGCAATCCATCCTGCCCCATCAAGAATATTTATTACTAGAGTATTTGAGTCCGCCTGGGAATCTTGAACTATGGGTTGTATTGTAACTTTGTAATATGTTGTTTGTTTAGAACTTGTTGTAAGGTAAAAGCTTGAATTTATTATTATATGTTTGTCACCTAATGAAATTGTAGTCAATTGTTTATTGGAAAAATGAGGTAAGTCTTTCTTGCCAAATTCAAGGCCGTATAAGTCTACAATTTGTCTGATTTTATTGTCAAGTTTGCTCAAGTATAAATCACGGTATTTGATGTTATAACTTGTTGTTATTTTATCTTTAATTAAGTTTCGGATATAGTCATCATTTTTTAATCGTTCTATTGTGTTATTATCAATTCGGAAATCGTGTAGAATAAATTTTGGGACTATGGCAGAAAACTTCGAGCTAACATATCCTGATGCAAAAAGCTCGCAATACTCTTCCATCAAACTCGGGTTGGATATCAGTTCGGAACGGAGTTTCTTAGTCGACCATTCTGATTCAAAAGTATAGCCCTTATTTAGTCTTATCCAGGAAACAACTCTTTTAAACTTCTCTCCACTTATACCTAGTAGTGTTATAATTTTCTCAATAGAATCGCGGTCCTTGTGAATAAAAGATTTGAGGCCATTTGAGGTCTCTATACCTGATAATTTTTCTTTTAATTGTTTAACTTCTGAGTTAAGATAATTTTCATAATAAGCTTCTATCTTGCTATCACATAAAAACATTGTCGTTGTTTTTAGGGCCTCCTTATAAACTATCTTACTCATATATTATTTAAAAATATTTGTTAGTAATCTTTTTGCTACATCCCTTACAACAGGAACACATACTGAATTGCCTAATAAATCATATCCCAATTTAATAGATTGCTCATTTTTCTCAAATTCGTCAAGACTATAAGATTCAGGATACCCAAATAATCGTAAACCTTCTTTAAGGGAGAGACGCCTAATTCCATCTCCATCCACTACTCCACAAGCATTCATATCCATTGCGACCATTGTTGGAGCTAGGTTTTGGCTATCTAATATGTGACTAATTGGAAAAGATAATTTCCCAGTAACAATGTTGTACCCTTTAGGTAGTGTTTCGTCCGGTATTCTTTCCGTATATGATCTTCCGCTTATCATATTAACCACTTTCTTTTTTGGATGTTCTAACACTAAATATTTTTTTTCAACAAGGTCATCTAGAATATTCTGCAGGTTTTTATTTGGATAAAACGTTTGGATTTGTTTGTATGTGAGTGGCATTCCGTCCATCCAATCAATTCCGATTTCCAACGCCCAAGACCTACGCCTTCGTTGTTTGAATAGTAAATTTAACAGTACCTTTTGTTGTGAGGATACTGATCCCTTATATTCAAAATCCCAACTATGAATATTTCGCTTTCCTCCTCTTTTATCTTTTAGGAATTTACCATCTAATTCTTCAGGTTTATAATGGCGCAAAAGCTTTTTAGTAAACTCATTGTTGAGGCAAGGTTGATTATAAAGTAAAGAGTCTTTTATAATTGATTTTGGTTTGGGGTCAAATTTCAAATCAACTTTACCATATTTTTTTTTACACCCGACTATGAATACCCGTTTACGAACTTGAGCAACACCAAAATTCGATGCATCTAACATTTCATATTCAACATTAAAACCTAGCTTATTCCTAAGTATATTAAGAATAACTGCTAAGGTTCTACCAATTTCATCAGAAGGTTTCTTCTTATCGTGACCAATTAAACCTTCAACATTTTCAAGGATAAAACCATCAATATTCTTAAGGTGAAACTCTAATATTCGTTCAATTTCAAAAAATAGAGTTCCTCTCGTTTCTGAAAAACCTCTTTGTTTGCCTGCGGCACTAAAAGCTTGGCATGGAAATCCCCCAAGTAGTATGTTAAACGGTTCTATTTCTTTTGCCTCTATTTTCGTTATATCCGTAGGCTCTATTTGCTCGTTAGGGAAGTTTAAGTTCAACGCCTTAATTGCACTCTTTTTTACTTCTGATGTAAACATACATTTCGTTGTAAGACCTAAATCATAAGCAGCCTGCTCCAATCCAAGCCTAATACCTCCTAACCCTGCAAATAGATCAATAAATTTTATATCTATGTTATTTTTCATTATTACCTTTTTATTGAGACACTTAAGTCTTTAACACCCAAATTCAAAACCTATACAGTTTTGGTAAAAACTTCTGACGGAAATTACTGTCGGTTTTGCAGATAAGCACTGAACATCTAGTGACTTTCTCCTGATTTATTAGCCAACCAAATTTGCTTTAAAGCTTTTTGTTCCATTACTTCATTAATCCGGTTCATTTCAGACGTTGTTTATTGAGTCCCAAAATAATCAGTTTATTTAAATATCTCTAAAAACTGTGTATAAAATGTAAATATTCTGTTTAGGTACGGTCGAAAAGGGCAAGCTCTTTCGGTTTGACAAGCTAGGCTTTTTACATTGGCAAAAACAGTACGTGATCAACTACAATATTACTTTTTCTTTAGCTAGCAAGTGAACTGGTCTTAAAAGAACAATATTTTCTTATGTTATTTTATCTCTTGATAAACGGTTGGATAAACCAAAACGCCTAAAAACAAAAAAGCCTCAACTATAGATAGTTAAGGCTTAATTTTGCTCCCCCTCTTGGGCTCGAACCAAGGACCCTTTGATTAACAGTCAAATGCTCTAACCAACTGAGCTAAGGAGGAATTTAATCTTAAAATTTTTAAAGCCACTTTGGCGTATCGCAATACTACCGGTTGTTGTGCTTTAAAGAACGTTTCGCTTATTTGCTGAAAGCGGATGCAAATATACACAACTATTTAAACCCACAAAATAAATTTCAAAAAAATATTTAGCGCTTTTTAGCTGTTTTATTTTTTGCCCTTAGCCACCGGTAATCCAGCGGTAAATATCATTTCCGTTAGCATATAACACTAAGGCAATTAGCAAGAAGAAGCCTATCATCTGAGCATATTCTAAAAACTTATCGCTCGGTTTTCTTCCGGTAACCATCTCGTATAGTAAGAACATAACGTGACCTCCGTCTAATGCCGGGATCGGCAGAATGTTCATAAACGCTAAAATAATAGAGATAAAGGCCGTGGTTTCCCAGAATGATAACCAGTTCCACGTATCCGGAAACAAGCCGGCAATAGCTCCAAAACCTCCAACCTGAGAGGCTCCTTTTTTTGTAAAGACGTATTTAAATTGTGTTGCATAATCGTGCAGCACCCAATATCCATAACTAATCCCTTCGGTTATGCTTTCGCCAAAACCATATTCTCGCTTGTGACGCTCAGGCATTATATAATCTTCATCTAAAAATTTAAACCCTACTCCCACCATTTCTGCACCGCCAAGATCAACATCAAACTTACGTTCTACACCGTCACGAAGCACCGTAATTGTCGCAACCGTATCTTTCTCTTTTTGCAGTGCATAGGTAGCATCGCTTTTGTATTTAATGGGATAACCGTTGATACTCAACAGCTTATCTGTACCTAAAACTCCTGCTTTTTTGGCTCCGCCGAAAACAGAATCAAGTTTGACCGGTGTACGGGGTACATTCACGCCAAACATCTCACCAGATTTAAACAACTCCATCCCGATGTCGTCAGGAAGGGTTAATTCTTCTTCACCACCATTCTCATGCACTACAGTCACCTTAGCGACATCGCGCATCATCAACATCTGCGGGAAATCCATTTGATCTTCTAAAGGGACCCCATTTACAGAACGAATTTTATCCCCCTGTTCAAAACCATATTGCTCCATAGTAGGCGCAAAACCAAAACCGTATTTGAGATCATCTGCAGTAGAATACTCTTCTCCATAACTAGCAATGATCATAATGTAGATAAAAAAGCCCAGTACAATATTGACCGTCACCCCACCTATCATTACAATAAGTCGCTGCCAGGCTGGTTTAGAACGAAACTCCCACTCTTTAGGTTCCTGAGCCATCGCTTCTTTATCCATACTCTCATCGATCATCCCGGCGATCTTTACATAGCCCCCCAAAGGCAACCAACCGATACCGTACACGGTCTCGCCTATCTTCTTCTTAAAGAGCGAAAACTTGACATCAAAGAATAAAAAGAATTTTTCTACCCGTATTTTAAAAAGTCTGGCTGGTATAAAATGCCCAAACTCGTGAAGTACTATCAATATTGAAAGGCTCAAAAATAACTGAGCTCCTTTTACAAAAAATGGATCCATAAATTTTACTAACTAGTGGCCAATGCCATCACTTGTTATAAAGGTTAACCCCCTTATAAAAACAGAAATTAAGAAAATAATTAAAAGGCATTATGCCTTAAAAAGTGCACAAAAGTAACCTTTTACATTCGCATACAAAAGTATTTGCATCAAGCTGCTATAGGCTTTTAAAAACTTAGTGCCCTAATACTTTTTAAAAGCGCTTGCTGCATCGTAATTTTGTAGCCTAAAACGCAGATTATGCTTCAGTTTTTTGCTCGATACAAAAAGTTTGCCATTGTAATGGCTGTTCTTTCCGCAGTCATTCTTTATACCTTTTACTCGTTGATGAAGCCTGCACCCAGTTTGCCTATCTACCAACCTGATATGGTTGACCGATCACTAGTAGACAGTACGGTTCAGTTTGTAAAGAAATACCATAAGATAGCCGACTTTAAACTGGTGAATCAAAATGGCGATACGATTACTCAGGACGACTATCCCGGCATTTATGTAGCTGATTTCTTTTTTACCACCTGTCAGACGATTTGCCCTATTATGACCGATCATATGCTACACATTCAGGAACAGCTTAAAGACGATGCTTCGGTTAAATTGTTATCGCATACCGTGATCCCGGCGACTGATACGGTTGCGCAACTCAAACGCTATGCGTTAGCAAAAGGAGTTGACGATTCTAAATGGAATTTAGTCACCGGCCCTAAAAAAGAGATTTATGAGCTGGCGCGAAAAAGCTACCTCGCAGTCAAAACTCAAGGGAACGGCGATAAATATGATATGATTCATACCGAAAACTTTATGCTCATCGATTCTAAGAAACGCATCAGAGGTTTTTATGACGGTACAGACCCTGAAGCTATCGAGCAACTCCTAGAAGATATCGCGATCTTAAAAAGGATTGAAAAGCGTTCTGATACTTAAGTCTGCATTAAACATACTTTTAATAAACGGATACGCCCACAATACCTTAAGAATTGAACAGCTTTTAACTTCGAGACCGGCCTTAGCGCATTTAAATATCGATTATCGAGTAAAATCTTTTTACATCTGTTGCATTTCCATTACTTTTGCCTTGTTTAAATTCAATCTAAATAAATTGACTACTTCATTAGATCTTTTAAAGCGTGGCGAAAAAGCCATAATCGTAGAGTTTACCTTAGACATGGTTCCTCTTAAGCTTTTAGAAATGGGCTGTTTGCCCGGAAACGAAGTAGAACTGGTACAGATCGCACCTTTTAAAGACCCCATGTACCTCAATATAAATGGCAGTCACCTTGCTATACGCAAAGAGACCGCCAGTCACATCACTGTAGAAAAGCTGTCCCATGAGTAAACAGCTCAATGTCGCCCTTATAGGAAATCCCAACACTGGTAAAACCTCGGTTTTCAATCAGTTGACCGGTTTGAAACAACAGGTAGGTAATTACCCGGGAATCACTGTTGAGAAAAAAGAAGGTATCTGTAAATTACCCAGAGGTGTTAAAGCGCACATTCTGGATCTTCCGGGAACCTATAGCCTTAATGCGAGTTCATTAGATGAGAATGTGGTTATAGAACTGCTTCTCAATAAAAATGATAAAGATTATCCTGATGTTGCCGTCGTGGTTTCTGATGTGGAGAACTTAAAGCGAAACCTGCTCCTTTTTACGCAAATCAAAGATTTACACATTCCCACGATTCTGGTAATCAATATGGCAGACCGGATGGAGCGCAAAGCCATCAGTCTTGATATCGCAAAACTTGAAGAACGTCTGGAGACCAAAATCGCTCTGGTAAGTTCGCGTAAGAACACCGGTTTTGATACGTTAAAAGAACTTATAAGCAATTATAAAACGCTTTCTGTTGAACCTTGTGTAAATGCTTCTGTAATTGCTCCGGAATATTTTGACAGACTGCGAAAAGCTTTTCCGAAGCAGGATTTATACAAACTCTGGTTAGTGATCACTCAGGATGTAAATTTTGGTAAATTAGACCGAAACGAGATGCAGAGCATCACTAGTTTTCAAACCGAGAGCAAGTCTAATCTGAAGCGCTTACAGCAAAAAGAAACCATTGTCAGGTATCAGTTCATAAATGGGATTTTAAAAGAAACCTTACGTATAGATCATCTCGCAGCTAAAGATTTACGCAGTCGTTTAGACCGCGTACTCACACATAAAGTCTGGGGTTATCTTATTTTCTTTGCCATTTTATTGCTCATATTTCAAGCGATCTACGACTGGTCTTCTTACCCTATGGACCTTATTGACGAAGCATTTGCCGCAATAGGAGAATGGGTGCGAACGACCATGCCACCGGGAGCTCTAACAAACCTTATTGCTGAAGGAATTATTCCCGGTCTGGGCGGGATTGTGATTTTTATTCCGCAAATCGCCTTTTTATTTTTATTTATATCGCTGCTTGAAGAAAGCGGCTATATGAGTCGTGTGGTCTTTTTGATGGATCGTATTATGCGTCGTTTTGGGCTGAGTGGTAAAAGTGTAGTTCCGCTCGTTTCGGGTACTGCGTGTGCCATTCCTGCAATTATGGCTACTAGAAATATTGAAAACTGGAAAGAACGCCTCATCACTATCCTAGTAACACCCTTTACAACCTGTAGCGCACGCTTACCGGTTTACCTTATTATCATTTCTCTGGTTATTCCTGATGAACGTGTATTGTACATTTTCAACCTGCAGAGTCTGGTATTGATGCTGTTATACCTTATAGGATTTGGTACAGCGATCTTATCTGCCTGGCTATTAGACAAAATATTGAAAATAAAAAGCCGTACCTTTTTTGTAATTGAGATGCCCAATTATAAGCTTCCGTTATTTAAAAATGTGGCTTATAACGTGATCGAAAAAACAAAATCTTTTGTTTTAGGAGCTGGTAAAATCATCCTTGCAATTTCTATCGTGCTTTGGGTTTTAGCTTCAAATGGACCGGGAGATCAATTTAGAAATGCCGAAGAAAACGCAATTGCCCGTATGGAAGCCGGCGCGTTTCCACAGCAAGAATTAGATAAACACATCGCATCAGAAAAGTTAGAATACAGCTACATTGGCTATATGGGGAAAGCGATAGAACCGGTTGTGAGACCCCTAGGCTACGACTGGAAAATAGGTATCGCTATTGTGAGTTCATTTGCGGCTCGCGAGGTATTTGTGGGTACGCTCGCAACAATTTATAGTGTAGGTAGTGACGAAGAAGAAACCATAAAAAACAGAATGGCCGGTGAGATCAATCCTATTTTAGGAGGGCCGCTTTTTAACCTGGCAAGTGGTATTTCACTTTTGCTGTTTTATGCCTTTGCGATGCAGTGTATGAGTACGCTAGCCATTGTAAAACGAGAAACCAACACCTGGAAATGGCCGGTATTGCAACTTGTAATTATGAGTGGTTTTGCCTATGTTGTTGCTTTGGTAGCCTATCAATTGCTCATTTAAAAGGCTGTTTGTCTCGCTTCCGCGGAAGCAAAACTTTAAAAGAATACGATTATGATACAGAATATACTAGTACTGCTTATTTTTTTAATCGCTGTAGGATATTTGGTAACCAAATACATTTGGAAACCAGCTTTTTTAACCGGAAAGTCTAACGATAAATCCTGCGGAAGCGATAATTGTGGATGTCATTAATTTAAAGCTGATTCCAAACCACATTCAACACATAATCTTCCTGCTTGATTTTACCTTTTGATATATCTGGGTAGGGCAAAACCGAATATTCAAACATTTCTTTTTTTTCAGAACTTAAAAAAGCGCTGTTGTTCGCATCCATATTAAGTGTGCGCTCTTCAATAAATTTTCCGTCTCTATAAATGGAAGCTTTAACGATAACTTCACCTGCCCAAACACAAGTCACATTTTTAGGGCAGCGAGAATCAATGATTTCATTTATTTCAAGTTCAACGTCACCAAAAGCAACGCGCTTTCCAAAAGGTACTTTAATAAGTATTTGAGGTAGATGTACCGGCTGATCGACCTGCAAGGTATCTTTAACTGATTCTTCCTGAGCAAAACCAGGCATCAAAACCAATAATCCCAAAACAAAAAGTAGCTTTTTCATACTATTATTTTTTTTGAACGCCCTATTGCCTCCTCGAGCGCAGTCGAGAGGCCAATGAATCTTTTACTTTAAAACGGGTCTCAACTGCGCTCGACCTGACATTCCAGCTAGTTTCTCTAAAGACGCCTTAGAAGCAACATTGTTGCAGGCTAACCCAATCCCACATCAAGCGTCATCATTAAGATAAAACCTCCTATAAAACCCAGTGTGGCGATATCTGTGTTTTTACCTTGTTGCGATTCGGGCACTACTTCTTCTACCACCACAAAGATCATCGCACCGGCAGCAAACGCCAAAGCATAGGGTAAAATGGGTTTAAAAGTCATGACAGCATATGCTCCTACTACAGCAGCCACAGGCTCAACAATGGCAGAAAGCTGCCCGTAGTTGAAACTTTTCCAACGGCTAAAGCCTTGTCTGCGCAACGGCATGGCTACCGCAAAACCCTCAGGAAAATTTTGTAAACCAATACCTATCGCCAGTGCCACGGCACCTCCTATAGTCGCACCATCAAAACCGGCGGCAACCCCACCAAATAAAACACCTACCGCTAAGCCTTCAGGGATGTTATGTAACGTGATTGCTAAGGTCAACAATACCGATTTATGCCAGGGACTGCGCATTCCTTCTTTATCCTCTTCTTTAAAATTGACATGTAAATGGGGAAGGATCTTATCTAAACCAAATAAAAATGCGGCTCCTAAACCAAAACCTATCGCCGCGGGGATCACCTTTATAAAACCTTCTCCCGGGCTCATTTCAATACCCGGAGCCAGTAAACTCCAAAAACTTGCAGCTACCATAACACCCCCGGCAAAACCCAGCATGGCATCAAAAACTTTACGGTTCATTCCTTTAAAAAAGAATACCAGAGCAGCTCCTAAAGCGGTTACTCCCCAAGTGAATAATGTTGCCAGAAATGCTCCCATCACTGGGTCTAACGTTTCAAAATAGTCAATAATATCATTCATAAATTAGTTGTTTAAGCTATAAATACAGGTATGTTTACTTTATGTCGAACACTGTCTACCGTAGTTCCAAAAATTAGATCTTTAAAAAATGTATGTCCATGAGCTCCTAATATTAGCAGGTCATAGTCCCCTTTACTTATTATTTTAGGAAGGCTTTTCTTGGGCGAGCCATAACCCAATTGGGTCGTTACTTTATATCCTTGTTTACGCATTTGAGCTGCATAAACTTCAAGGAGTGCCTGATCGCTTTCAGTCTCAAGATCGTTTATAGCATTCCCATAAACAAGTGCTCCCGGAGATTCTACACTATGAATGAGTGTATACTGCGCTTCGGTTTTACCCAATTGCACGGCAGAAGCCATACTCTTTCGGTCTGCAGAAGAAAAATCCAGAGCAACTGCAATATTCCTATATACTTTTAGGGTGGCTAGTTCAGATAAATCAGTCTGAATGTGAGGTGTATGCGATTTATTGAATTCTTTGCGCTTCAGCAGAATAGGGTGAACCGAAATATAAATCAATAAAATACCCGCACCTACAATCAAGGGCACCACGCTGATCCAGATATAAAGCGGATTTGAAACTTCAGCCATAAATTTTAAAACTTCATCAATTACCAGTTTTGCGTTGAGACTTACAATCACAATCGTTATCAACCATGACGCGATACGCATAGGCCATTTTATGGCGTATCCTTTCATCTTCTTCTTATCGCTCACAAAATGAATAAGCGGAATCATCGCAAAACCCAACTGTAAACTGAGCACCACCTGACTCAATACCAGCAATTCCCCCAGGCCGCGTTCGCCATAATATGAGACGGTAATTAATGCCGGCACAATTGCTATAAGGCGGGTAGCAAGGCGTCTTACCCACGGCTGTATGCGTAGATTGAGATACCCTTCCATCACAATTTGCCCCGCAAGCGTTCCGGTTAAGGTGCTGCTTTGACCGGCCGCTATAAGTGCCACAGCAAATAAAATAGGTGCCCACTGTGTTCCTAAAAGTCCGTGGAGTAATTCATGTGCGTCATTGATGTCTGCAACCTCATATAAACCGTTTTTAAAAAAGACCGAAGCCGCCAGAATCAAAATCGCCGCATTCACAAAAAAGGCAAGATTGAGCGCTATGGCAGAATCTATGAAGTTGAATTTTAAAGCCCGCCGTATTCCCTTTTTAGTATGGGTGATCTTTCGGGTTTGTACTAATGAAGAATGTAAATATAAATTATGGGGCATCACCGTCGCCCCGATAATCCCTATCGCGATATACAACGCAGCATTATTAGGCATACTGGGCACCAGACCTGCTGCAACTTCAGCCAGATCAGGTTTAGCAAAAAACATCTCTAGAAAAAATGATAAGCCAATGATGAATATCAACGAAACAATAAAGGCTTCCATCTTTCTAATTCCCTTATTGATGAGAAAAAGCAAGATAAAACTGTCTAAAACCGTGATGCATACGCCCCAAAAAATAGGCAAACCAAAAAGCAAATTGAGTCCTATGGCCATCCCAATTACTTCGGCGAGATCGCAAGCAGCGATAGCTATTTCGGCCAAAAGCCAAAGCACAAAATTTACAAATTGCGGATAGTTTTCCCGCGAGGCCTGAGCCAGATCTACACCGCGTACAATACCTAATCTGGAGCACAAACTCTGAAGCAACAATGCCATAAGATTGGACATCAATAAAACCCAAAGTAACGAGTACCCAAATTGGCTACCGCCGGCAATATCTGTCGCCCAGTTACCGGGATCCATATACCCCACACTCACCAGATATGCGGGTCCCAAAAAAGCCAGGATACGCTTCCAACCCTTTTTACCGGTTGTCGTAGCAACAGATCCGTGAACTTCCTCGAGTGATTTATTTACAGCATCGTTTTTCATCAGGCTATACCGTTAGTACTAGATACGCACATAAATATTCTCTGTAGCAATCTGGGATAATATCAACTCCCGGTCTTCAATACGCACGGTCATACTTTTATCAAAATCCTGAAAGTTCACAATTTGAATCACGCTACCCAATCTGATGTTTTGCTGATCTAAAAACTGAAGAAACGAAGACGAGGTATCATTCACCCCAATGCAGGATCCCGTATCACCGGGTTGCAATTGAGAAACCCGTTTTTTCTCCATTTTAATGACGTGACCATTTTCATCAGGAATAGGGTCACCGTGTGGATCATACTTGGGGTAGCCTAAAAATTTATCCAACTGCTGTATTAATTTATCAGACTTTATATGTTCTAGTTGCTCAGCCACATCGTGGATCTCATCCCAGCTAAAATCTAGTTTTTGAGCCAAAAATGTTTCCCACAAGCGGTGTTTCCTAACAATTTTTAATGCTGAAATCTCGCCAGATTCGTTTAACAAAACTCCTTGATAGGGTTGATAACGCACTAAACCCTTCTCGTCCAACTTTTTTATCATTTCTGTTGCCGAAGCTGGCTTGGCATCTAAATATTTAGATAACACGTTAGTACTTACCCCCTTTCGGTGCTCTCGCTGTAGCGAATAAATAGATTTTAGGTAGTTCTCTTCAGATAACGTCATGCTATTATTTAATTATTCCACAATAATACACCAAATATATCAAATATATTTTTTAGGTTTGCCTAAACTTTATTTTTGAAAATCCACAAATGCTTATTAAACCTACCTTTATACTTCTTTCTTTTGGATTATTTACCAGCATATTCGCTCAGGAAAAGATCATAATTAATCACCCTGAGGCAAATCAACATGTCAACAGCAAGGAGCAACCTTTGGCATCAGGTCAAGCTTCAGCATCTATAAATAATACTTATCGCGTAAAGGGTCAGGTTTCTGATGGAGCCAATCCCATACCCTTTGCAAACATTCTCATCAGCAACACAAGCATGGGATTTTCAGCAGATGGAGATGGAAACTTTGAATTGGAATTGCCTGATGAATCTGTAACGTTGATCGTTCAGGCAATAGGATTTAAAACACTTCGGGAAACACTAATTCCTTCTGAATACCAGAATACTCCTTTAAATTTCACACTAAAACCTGATCTTCTGGGTCTTGAAGAAGTGGTAGTAAGCGCCACCCGAAATCGGCTTAGCAAAAAGAAAGCTCCGGTAATCGTCAATGTGTTGAGTCCGAAACTGTTTAAAGCAACGCAATCCATCTCGCTTGCAGACGGACTCAACTACCAGCCCGGAGTTCGGGTAGAAACCAATTGTCAAAACTGCGGTTTTACACAAGTTCGCCTTAATGGGTTGGGCGGTCAATACACTCAGGTCTTACTCAATAGTCGCCCGGTTTTTAGTGCCTTAAATGGCGTTTATGGGTTGGAACAAATACCGGTAAGCATCATAGACCGTGTTGAAGTGGTGCGCAGTGGGGGCTCGGCGCTTTTTGGCTCCAGCGCCATTGCAGGAACCATCAACATCATCACCAAAGAACCGGTTAATAACAGCTGGGAAGTAAACAGCAATCTGGGACTTATTGACGGGACAACCCCCGACCGAAGCCTTAATCTCAACGCGTCTATTGTGAGTGAAGACCTCAGCACAGGTGTAACGCTTTACGGCATGTACCGCAACCGCGATGCTTATGATGCTAATGATGATGGTTTTAGTGAGATCACAAAACTGACTAACAATTCACTAGGTGCTAAAGCATTTTATCGTCCTAACGACAACAGTAAGTTAGGCTTTGACTTTACTGCGATTAAAGAATACCGTCGCGGCGGGGATCGCATTGAACTCGCCCCCCAGTTTACAGACATCACTGAAGAACTGGATCACAACACCCTGTTTACGGGTGTGGATTATGAGTTATTTACTGACGACCGTACCACTCATTTGACGGCGTATGCTTCGGTGCAGCATACCGATCGCGATAGTTATTATGGAGGTTTAGGCGGTGGCCGCACCCGTGCCGACTCAACTGCAGCCAATAATGCCTTTGGAAAAACAACAGATCTGGCTTTTGTTTCCGGAGTGAAATTCACACGGAATTTCAAGAATAACGATGTGCTTACTTCGGGTTTTGAATACCAACTCAACGATACCGAAGATGCCATACCCGGTTACAACCGCATCGTAGATCAAAACGTGAATAGCTTTGGGCTATATAGCCAATACGAGTGGAAACCTTTAGAACGTTTTACAGCACTGATAGGAGCTCGTCTTGATCACATCGACGTAGATGGCTTTTACCAGATACAAGATATCAACAGAACTTCAGACGTAACACAAACAGTTTTGAGTCCGCGGTTAACGGTATTGTATAATTTCACAGAAGACTTGCAGTTCCGGGGTGGTTACGCTCGCGGATTTAGAGCGCCGCAGGCTTTTAATGAAGATTTGCACATCAGTTCTGTGGGCGGCGAACAACGCTTTGTGATTCTCTCTGATGCGTTAGAAAGCGAGTTTTCTAACGCCTATACCGCCTCCCTAAATTACAGCAAGGAGTTTAAGAAAGTTCAAACGAGTTTGCTTGTAGAAGGTTTTTATACCACCTTAGAAAATCCGTTTATGCTGGTAAGCACGGGCACTTCTTTACCTAATGGTTCTATCTTAGAAGAATCCCGAAACGGCAGCGGCGCTTACGTTGCCGGGACCACTATCGAGTTTAACCTGTCGCCCAGTAAAGCATTGTTATTTCAGGCTGGAATTACCTGGCAACGCTCCATTTACGATGAAGATCAGGTTCTTTTTGAAGCTGACGGAACCAGTCCTACGGAAACCGATGTGGTAACCGACCAGTTTGTACGGTCTCCGAATGTCTACGGCTTTTTCAATACCAACTGGACCGTAAGCGAGTCTTTTAATGTTGACCTTACCGGAAGCTATACAGGGACGATGCTGGCCCCACACGTAATTAGCGATACGGGGTTTATTAAACTTGAAGAAACTCCTGATTTTATGGATGTGGCCGCAAAACTTACCTATCATATGGATCTTGATGAACACCTACACGTGGAGTTTAGCGGTGGGGTTCAGAATATTTTTGACAGTTATCAGCAAGATTTTGATCTGGGGGCTTTACGGGATTCTGACTATATCTACGGACCCAACCGACCGCGTTCTGTTTTCTTTGGAATTCGCTTCGGCGACTTCTAAGTGCGGGCCGCACGGGCAAAAAGTGCGAGCCACACGGGCAAAAAGTGCGAGCCGCACGGGCAAAAAGTGCGAGCCACACCGGCTAAAAGTGCGAGCTGCACCGGCTAAAAGTGCGGGCCGCACGAGCTAAACTGGATTACTATGAAAAAAATACTCCTATTTCTCTTTCTTACCTGCGGAAACCTTGCAGCTCAGGACCGGGAGCAAATCAACTGGCTGAGCTGGGAGCAACTGGAAGACGCTTTAAATGAAGAACCGAAAAAGACCTTTGTCTTTTTTCACGCAGACTGGTGTGCTTACTGTAAAAAAATAGACCGCGTCGTGTTTACAAAACCCGAGGTGATCAAAAAAATTAATGCCGAATATTACACCGTTCGTATGGACGCCGAAACGACAGATACCATTCGGTTTGACGGGCAAACCTTTACAAACCGGCAGGCATTGACCAAACGCAACGGCGTGCACGACCTGGCTTTGCTTTTGGGCTCCCGTCCTGAGAAATCCTTTTCCTTACCGGTAACCTTATTTTTTGATGAGCAATTTGCACTAAAACAGCGCGTTTTTGAGTACTATACTTCTTCGGAGCTCTTAAAAATTTTGGAACAATAAACACCTTTGATTTTGCGGTATTGTTGAATAAGTTCTAGCTTTAAACCGCTATGCAAAACACGTCTTTAGACTACGATTACATTATTTTGGGCGCCGGCCTCTCCGGATTGATGCTGGCCAAAGCAGTAGTTAGTGATCTATACTTTAAGGATAAGTCTATTTTAATTCTCGATAAAAGCGACAAAAACACCAACGACCGCACCTGGTGCTTTTGGAGCGAAAACACGCAGGATTGGGATGCGATTATTTCTAAAAAATGGGAATCGATTTTGTTTAAAGGCGAAATTTTTAAGGCTGAAATTCCGCTTAAAAATTACAGCTATAACAAAATAGAGGGAATCGATTTTTACGAGTCCGTTTTTAAAACACTTTCGGCTTCTAAGCAAGTTACCTTTAAAACGGAAGCATTCCAGAACCTGACGGAAACAGAGAACGGAGTTGAAGTCACTACCTCACAAAGTACCTATAAAGCGACCAAGGTTTTTAGCAGTATCCTTCCACCGGAACGGCTAAAAAATCAAACGCAATTCCCGGTTTTACAGCAGCATTTTATCGGTTGGGAAGTGCGCACGCAAGAGCACGTATTTGAACCGGAAGTCGCGACTTTTATGGATTTTAGCATTGCGCAACGCGGAAATACCCGTTTTATGTATGTGTTGCCCACCGCTTCTAATAAAGCGCTGGTAGAATACACGTTGTTCTCAGAACACCTCTTGCCCGATGCGGAATATGAAGCCGCTATTGAAGATTATATGGAAGCTTTGGGCGCATCTGAATATGAAATCACGGCCACCGAGAACGGCTGCATCCCGATGACCGCCTACCCCTTTGAGCAGCACAACACCAAAAACCTGATGCATATAGGCACGGCAGGGGGCTGGACGCGGGGCAGTACCGGATTTACTTTTAGCTATACCCTGAAGCGTACCGCCGAACTTGTAGCCTTTCTGAAACAGGAAACCAATCTTAGTAAATTCAACATCAACGACCGCTACCGCTGGTACGACAAACTTTTTCTGGACGTCCTGTACCGCAAAAATGAGCAGGGTGCTGCCTTATTTACGCAGATGTTCAAAAAAAATGATATTGCTAAAATCTTTCGATTTCTGGACGGCACGAGTAGTTTAAAAGAAGATCTGGAAATCATCTGGAGTCTGCCGAAGCAAGAATTCATCAAGTCTTTTTTTCACCTCAAATAAGCATTACGCATTTGTTTATCTTTGATTTTTACAACTAATCGAAGTGATGGATATTAAGAATACCAGTCTTGAGGATTTCTACAAAGAAGCCGCAGCCTTTACCGGTAAAGATCTCAATAGCATTTTGCCGCCTGAGATTCATAAAGAAATAGGACACTTCAACATTTTTGATATCGCAGAAACCATCAGCGAAGTCAAGAAGAACAATCAGATGCCTTACAACCGGCGTGCGTATTACAAAATAAGTCTTATTCGTGGGAAAAACAGGGCCGAATATGCAGATAAGGTCATCGAGATCAATGCTAACGCGTTGCTTTTTGCCACTCCAAAAGTACCCTATCACTGGGTACCGCTTGATGAAAATCAGCAAGGCAACTTTTGTGTCTTTACCGATGCTTTTTTGATGCAAAGTAAAAGCGGTATCAAGCTGGATCAACTGCCTATCTTTAAGCCTGGAAGTCTTCCGGTATTTGAAATTACTGATGAACAGGCCCAAGAAATCGCAGGGATCTTTGATAAAATGACAGCAGAAATAAACTCAGATTACGAGTTTAAATACGATTTGCTACGCACTTATTTGATTGAACTCATTCACTACGGTCAAAAACTTAAACCTGGGCATCAAATCCAGGAAGGGCAACATGCTGCTAAACGCATTGTTTCTCTATTTATAGAGTTATTAGAACGTCAATTTCCGATAGAATCACCCAACCAAAGACTTAGCTTACGCTCTGCAAAACAATATGCCGAACGCCTTGCTATTCACGTAAATCACCTCAACAAAGTTTTAAAAGAAAACCTGGGAAACACGACCACAGAGATCATTACCAAGCGTATGCTTCAGGAAGCAAAAATCCTGCTTAAACAAACCGACTGGACCGTTTCGGAAATTGCTTTTAGTTTAGGTTTTGAAGAAGTGGCGCATTTCTCCAACTTCTTTAAAAAACAAACCAATCTTTCTCCGCTCCATTTCAGAAATTGAAGGCTTATGATTTGAATTTTGCAAACAACCCTTTGATGTTTGCAACTAAAGCAACTGCATTTCTAAGACCTTTGTACTGTCTTTTAATCTAAAAAAATACAGATGGAAACTAGAAACAAAATAGCACTAATAACCGGTGCAAGTCGCGGTTTGGGAAGAAATATGGCCTTAAGCCTTGCCAAAAAAGGAACCGATATTCTATTTACGTACCACAGCAACAAAGCAGCTGCAGATGGAGTGATAAAAGAGATCAATACTCTAGGTCAAAAAGCATTAGCGCTACAGTTAGACACCGCTAAAGTAGCAAGCTTTGCTAATTTTATTGCTGAGGCTACAACGCACTTAAAAGAAGAAACAGGCAACTCAAATTTTGATTTTTTAATAAATAATGCAGGGACTGCTTTATATGCCCCTTTTATGCAAACGACAGAAGAGCAGTATGACGAGATGGTAAACATTCATCACAAAGGCGTATTTTTTCTGACTCAAAAAGCGCTTCCATTTATGAATGATGGTGGTAGCATTATCAATATATCTTCTGGTTTAGCGCGTTTTAGCCTACCGGGATCTTCAACTTATGCCTCTATGAAAGGTGCTGTGGAAGTCCTTACACGTTATCTGGCAAAAGAGTTGGGAGATCGTAAAATCACAGCAAATGTGGTCGCACCGGGAGCAATAGAAACCGATTTTGGTAATGGTCACGTGCGCGATGATGCAAAGACTAACGAAATGGTTGCAAGTATGACCGCTTTAGGGCGTGCCGGTTTACCGGAAGACATAGGAGGTGTCGTTGCCTTTTTATGTTCACCGGAAGCCCGCTGGATTAACGGTCAGCGTATTGAAGTTTCAGGAGGAATGATGCTTTAAACCATTTAAAAATAAAAAAGGAGGTGTTGATCAAATCAACACCTCCTTTTTATTAAGGCTTGTAGGGCCCCACAACCTCTAAGGTATCACCAGACAGGTCTACTTCAAACAAATGCGGAACCCTATGATAATTTCCATTTACCACTTCGTGACTGTGAACCGCCATCAAATCCTTGCCATCAAAAGAGGTAAATAACATCCCGTGGCCAAAATTACGCGGTGTAATGGGTTCTTCTTCCTGAATCCACGGGCCATCTAACGTACCGCTTTTTGAATAGGCGACCCCCTGAACGTATTCATCATAAATCCAGCTGGTCCAGATCATCCCCAGTTTTCCGGTTTCCGTATTGAATACAAAAGGACCGTCTGTTACTTTACTTTTCTTATCCTTTCCATTCTGGTCTTTTTCGCGGCTCCATGGTGAATCACTGGCTTTAAAAAGCAAGACTCCTGCTCCCACCGAACCGCTTAAGTCGGGTTTCAGTTCTATTTTTTCCATCGTACCGTTGCCGTTCTGCAACCATTCCCAACAATAGATCATATAGGGTTTTCCGTCTGTGTCAACCCAAAATGTCCCATCAAGTGTTGGTTTGTGTGCCGGCAAATAACTCTCATCTTCCATGGGTTTGTAGGGACCGTCTGGAGTATCGCTTACTAAAATATGACTGGCGCGACGTTCTATTGGGTTTCCATCTACGGTATCAATCATTAATTCCCGATTCGTAAACGTCGCAAAGTCATAATATTTCCCCTTGTATTGATGCAGTTCTGCTGCCCAGATCATCGGGTTGGGTCCCATCCACGAATCAGGGTCTGTATCTGTTATTTTAAAAGGTCCTTCCCAATACTTAAGGTCTTTACTCTTCCAGAGCTTTCCTCCTGTACCGGTCATATAGTAGGTTTGTGAAGCTTCATCCGCTAAAATATAAGGGTCGCTCAACCGAATAGCATCTAAGGGAATATTCTTTTTTGCTTTAAATCGCTGCCCAAAAACTGTTGCAATCATAAAAAGCGCTAAAACCAATACTAAACTTTTTTTCATATCAAAAACGGTATCAAAATACCCTGAAACTTACTGATTTTAATTTAGATCCATCAATGTGAGTGTCCCTCAGAACCCTCTTTAATGAGTTCAAAAGCACCATTAACTAAGAATTGAGCCCCCTTAGGAAAATCGGCTGCATTTTTAATTTCAACAAAGCCCTTGCGTGTTTTACCTGTTTCAACCGCAACTCTATTAAAAAAATAAGCTCCCTGCTCGTGCTCTTGCAATTGTAAAGTATAATAGGCATCCCCCAGATTCGCAACAGCTTCTTCCGGAAGTGCCATCGCAGTACTTTCTCCGGTTTCGATTTGTGCCTCAATAAACATGCCTACTGCAAAATTAGGTGTAGTTGACTCGTTTTCTAAATGCCCATGAACGGTAACCGTTCGACCTTCCTGATTCAACGAATTCCCGATTAAATGCACTTCGCCTTCGTAAAAAGTATTGGAAGATTCAGGGATTTTAAATTTAATTTTTTGTCCTTTTTTTACTTTAAGCATATCGCTCTCAAACACTTTAAGCTCCAGGTGAATATGATCTATATCTACGATTTCCATAATAGGATCTGCAGCCGAAACATAGCTTCCCTTACTCACAAAAGTCTCTGCGATGGTACCCGTAATCGGTGCATAGATACGGGCCTGAGATGTGTAATCACCTTGTAATACACGTTCCGGACTTATGTGTAGCATTTGTAACTTTTTACGTAAGCCGGTATAGGTAGCTACGCTGCGTTTATAGTCGCTTTCTGCCTTTAAAAAACTCTTTTGAGAAGTGATGTTCTCTTCAACTAAAGCTTGTTGACGCTCATATTCAGATCTCAGGTAATTAAGCTGCTCTGCTAATTCCTGAAACTGCTGCTGAATGGCTACAAACTCAGGATTCTCAAGCGTTATCAAAACCTGTCCTTTTTTGACCGCATCACCTATCAACAGCGGGTTATCTTTAATATAACCGCCCATAAATGCAGTTATTACCGCCCTGTTTTCTGGCGGAACATCGATCATTCCACTGGCCTCAACCCAGTCTGGAAATGTAGTTTCTTCAATAGTGCTAAGGGTCATCCCTGCATTTTTAAATTGTGCCTGAGTTACCGTAACATCTGCCTGATTCTCAAGAGATGCTTCAGTAGTATCCCCTTGTTTTTCTTTAGTTCCGCAACTTATCATCAAAATCATCAGACTAATTTGCGCGAGTATTTGTATTGAATTTTTCATCATTATGTCTTTAAAGTAGCATATAGTTGAGTTGAATAACGGTCTGGTTATACTGATGCAGACTCTCCAGGTAAGCGAGTTTGATATTATACGCCTGCTGCAAAATCTGGATGTATTCAAAGAAATTCACCTCCCCGTTTTTATAACTTGAAACCGCTGTTTTCTCGAGTTCGTCGGCCAGCGCTTTACCTTCAGTATCATAATACCTAAGGCTTTCGGCATATTTATTAAGATCGCTTTGAAGACCTGTAATTCGAGCCTGAAGCTGAATTTTATAATTTGCTGCCTCCTGACTTACCGCCCGGGCTTCTATTTTTGCCGTTTTTATACGGCTGGAAGCACCAGAAAAGAATAAAGGAATCTTCACTCCAAACTGATACCCAATCAGGTTTTTATCTAATCCGTCATTAGATCCCTGAAAATAATTCACGGTCAGATCTGGCAAGAGTTGTTGGCTACTGAGCTTTTGCTGTGCTTCGGCCAGATCTATTTTAGAATCGTAAAACGCCTTAGCTACTGCACTGTTTTCTTGCGTGCTAGTGGGTAAAAGGCGTTGAATAGGCCCGGGTCTGACCCAAAGCGTATCTACCTGTACCAACTGCTTCAAATGTATTTGAGCAGCCTGAAACTCTTCGCCAATTTGTTTACGTTGCGTTTCTATTTCTTTTTGTTTGGCTTGCGCCGAAATTTTCTCCAGATAATTGCTTTCGCCCAGCTCAAACCGGCGCTTTGCCGCATAGGCAAAATTTTGATAAATACTGTCTAATCCATCATACAGCTGAAGCTTTTCGTTTACATATTGCAAGGTGTAATACGCATTAGCCAAACTACGCTCCAGTTCTAATTTTACGAGTTCTGCACGGGTTGCAGCAACGGTATAACTGGCCTTATTTGCTTTTGCCTGTGCAAAATAAACTGTAGGAAACGCAAACGACTGACTAACCCCAAAAACATCAATAGGTCTGTTGTTTGTAGCCAGATTGTTTTCGTCATAATGATAATAGATTTCGGTTTTATCAAAAGAGAACGCACTGCCAATCGCTGCGCTTGCTGCGTCCGTTCGCAACCCGGCAGCTTTGATACCGGCATTATTTTTATAAGCCAACTCTTTGACTTGCTCAAAACCACTTACCTCCTGAGCTTGTGCAAAACCACCCATTAAAATAAGAATAAGTAAGCTTGACGTTGTTTTATTTTTTAAACGCATACTGCCTTCATTTTTCAATTCTTTATCAAACCAAGACACCAGAACCGGCAAGACTACCAGCGTAAGCAACGTTGCCGAGATCAGTCCACCTATTACCACTGTAGCCAACGGACGTTGCACTTCGGCACCCGCATTTGTAGAAACTGCCATTGGTAAAAAGCCTAATGCTGCTGCAGTAGCTGTTAATAGTACTGCTCTTAGGCGATCTGTTGCACCGCGTGTTATGAGTTCGTGCATATCGGTTATCCCTTGTTTTTTCAATTCTTTAAAATGCTCGAGCATTACAATACCGTTGAGCACCGCAATACCAAAAAGGGCAATAAAACCAACTCCTGCAGAGATACTAAAAGGCAT
Source organism: Leeuwenhoekiella aestuarii (assembly GCF_004104055.1). GTDB lineage: Bacteria > Bacteroidota > Bacteroidia > Flavobacteriales > Flavobacteriaceae > Leeuwenhoekiella > Leeuwenhoekiella aestuarii. The sequence continues at coordinate 554,156 of NZ_QOVJ01000001.1, forward strand.
ATCGCGCAACCACAATAAAAATATTCCGCCTACAGCAGCAAGTGGGATCGCCGTAAAAATCAACAACGCTTCTTTAACCGAATTGAATGCGAAATACAGCATGATAAAAATGAGTAAGAGTGCCACGGGCACTGCAATTTGAAGCCTGGAAGTTGCACTCTGCAAATTCTCAAACTGTCCGCCATAGTCAATCGTATAACCGGCAGGTAACTTAATATTGGCTTTTACGCGTTTCTGAATTTCATCTACTACAGACTGTAAATCTCGGTTACGCACATTGACACCGACTACAATACGCCGCCGCGTATCATCTCTTGATATTTTTGCTGCGCCTTTAGTATACCTGATCTCAGCGAGTTCGCTCAAGCGCACTTTACCAGCCATTGGGGTATCTACATACAGGTTTTGCAGATTATCTATGTCCTTTCGTTGTGATTCTTCAAGACGCACCACCAGATCAAAACGCTTCTCCCCTTCAAAAATATTCCCAACCGTTTCCCCGGAAAAACCCATCTTAATAAGATCATTGATATCCGAAATATTCAATCCGTAGCGGGCGATTTTAGCGCGGTTGTAGTTGACACTCATCTGCGGCAGGCCGGTAACTTTTTCTACCGAAATGTCTGCCGCTCCCTCAACATCAGCGATGAGATCCCGTATTTGATTTGCTTTTTGATTGAGCACCTCCAGGTCTTCACCAAAAATCTTAATCGCGATATCTGCCCGCACGCCGGTGATGAGTTCGTTAAAACGCATTTCGATCGGCTGAGTAAACTCAATTTCCATTCCGGGAATTATACTCAAGGCTTCTTTAAAACGCGCTGCAAGTTCGTCTTTAGAATCCGCAGACACCCATTCGCTTTTATCTTTAAGCGTGATGATCACGTCACTGTCTTCCATAGACATCGGGTCTGTAGGGACCTCTGCCGCACCAATACGACTAACCACTTGCTTAACTTCGGGAAAACTATCGAGCAGTATTTTTTCAATTTGGGTAGTGCGTTCAATAGTTCCGCTAAGGGAAGTGCCGGTTTTTAATATAGGCTGTATCACAAAATCCCCTTCATCCAGTTGCGGTACAAACTCGCCTCCCATAGTCGTAAAAATATAGGCCGCAATCACCATAAGCCCTACGGAAAGACCTATAACTAATTTTCTGGAGTCTAAAGCCCAGTGAATAACGCGCTCATAGTGACGCTTTAAGTAATTCACCAGGCGTACAGAAGTGTTTCGATCTGAAGGCGTTTCGGCTTTTAAAAACAGGGATGCTGCTACCGGAACATAGGTAAAACACAACAACATCGCGCCCATTACAGCAAAGCTGAACACCAATGCCATCGGTATAAACATTTTACCTTCTACCCCACTTAAAGAAAGAATAGGGATGAACACGATAAGAATGATCAATTGCCCAAAAACCGCTGAATTCATCATCGTAGAAGCAGCCTCGCGCGTGATTTCATTCTTGATATCCTGTTTTTCTTTTGAAGACCGTTTTTGAAGCGTTTGTTGGCTTTGTGCCATTTTATAAGCCACATATTCTACAATGATCACGGCACCGTCTATGATGATCCCAAAGTCAATAGCACCCAGACTGAGCAGGTTGGCGTCTACCTCAAAAATATGCATCATTCCCAGTGCAAAAAGCAAACATAAGGGAATGACCGAAGCCACTACGAGTCCGCTGCGCCAGTTTCCAAGAAGCAAAATCACAACAAAAATCACAATGAGAAACCCTAAAATTAAGTTCTCGCCAATGGTAAATGTAGTTTTAGCGATGAGTTCACTTCGATCTAAAAAAGCATTGATGTAAACACCCTCGGGGAGGGAAGATTCTATCTCACTAACCCGTTGTTTTACCGCTTTAATAACTTCGTTAGAACTAGCGTCTTTAAGCATCATTATTTGCCCCAAAACCTTCTCCCCTTCACCGTTACCGGTAATTGCGCCAAACCGTGTCGCGTGACCAAACCCTACAGTCGCAACGTCTTTGACATACACGGGTATGCCCTCGTGATTAGTCACCACAATATCTTCTATATCTTCTAGCGAGCCAGCAAGGCCTTCACCGCGTATAAAATAGGATTGATTGGCTTTCTCAATATAACCGCCACCGGCAATACTGTTGTTTTTCTCTAATGCAGCAAAAACCTCAGCTGCCAGAATACCCATCGCATTGAGTTTTTGGGTATTGATGGCTACCTCATATTGCTTCAAATAACCTCCCCAGGAATTGATCTCTACCACTCCGGGAATACCCGAAAGCTGGCGTTTAACCACCCAGTCTTGTATCGTACGCAAATCTGTTGCCGAGTATTTATCCTTATAACCCGGTTTTACGTCAAGGACGTATTGATAAATTTCACCAAGACCGGTTGTGATAGGACCCATTTGCGGGGTTCCAAAACTGGAAGGGATTTTTTCTGAAGCAGACTTGATTTTTTCGGCTAAAAGTTGGCGCGGTAAGTAGGTCCCCATATCGTCTTCAAAAACGACAGTGACTACTGAAAGACCAAACTTAGATACCGAACGAATTTCTTTCACCCCTGGTAAATTGGCCATTTCCAATTCAACCGGATAGGTGATGAATTGCTCCATATCTACCGTAGAGAGATTGTCTGAAGTGGTAATAACCTGCACCTGATTGTTAGTAACATCAGGAACAGCACCCAAAGAAATTTGAGAAAGTGAGTATAGCCCAAAGGCAATGATCGCAGCAGTCAGCAACAGGATAATTAACTTATTCCTGATGCTAAAATTTATAATAGCATTAAGCATGATAATAATATAAAAACGTGAATTAGAGCGGTGGCGTTTACAACACGCAAATGCACTCTAAGAATTAAATCTGGTAAGAGATCTATACGTTTTTAGGAGGCTGAAAAATGCTGTTTACTAACGAAAAAGAATAGGAATCCCGGTAAGCAAAATTAGAAGTTGTCTGGTCTAAAGGAATCGTTTTGGGCTCTGGTAACAATTCAAAATCAGTTAAAAAAGCAACAACGCTATGAATACAGCAATGCTGATGCTCAAACGGAAGTTTCTCGTGATCTTCCCGTTCTTCCTGATGTTCTAAATTATGGGCTGCTTTGAGCTCGCCATAATGCTTATTTAAAAATGAAAAAACATCATCCCCAAACGTCTCTTGATGGTACTCATAATGATTTACCAAATCTTCTAAATGCAAAAAATCACCAAAGCTCAAATTGAAGCTCTGGGTCAATAGCATTATCGACAATATTGAGGTAACTAATTTTGACATCGTCGCAAAGTTACTTAAGAATTGAAAACAATTTACTTGGCCATTGGTATTTATAATTAATATAAGTAGTTAGTGCCCGGTCAGCAATAAGCTTTCATAATTAGCGGTATTGAGGTATTCTTTTTTAAGGTCACTCAGGTATTGCTTTGCCAATTTATAGTGCTCGTGTTCAGGATTCAACATATCCTTTACCGCTTCATCTCTCAAGATCATCACAATATACCAGTGACCGGTTCTACTCGCATAGGTGTCTTCTAAAAGAGCATCATAATCGTTTACCTCGAGCGCAGCGTCGATTACTAACGGAATTAAATTGAGTGTGTTTGAGGAGCGCTCTACTTCATAAAAGGTGAGATAGCCTTTTATCCCATGAATATCAGCAGGTAAATTATAGGCGAAATCATCCGGATGCAAATCGGGATCCGGTCTTAATTTATAAAACAGATAATCGTAAAACTCCCCGGCTTTTTTAGTATCCTCAAAAATAAATGCGTGCTGTCTGGGTAATTTTCTATGGAACTTCTTTGCAAGCTGAACGTGGTCTCCTTTTATTTTAGGAGCGAATTTATAGGGAATACAACTGGTCAAAAGCAAGAAGACAAGAACGGAATACAGGTGTTTCATAAATTGAATTTAGAAATACCACCTCAATAAATGTTCCGTTTACTAAAAATATAAATTAAAGCTTTACTCAATCCATACATTATCGCTTCAATGTAAAATGCGCTTTAAATTCTGCCGGTTCGTCTTCAAAAGTATATGCTACTCTAAACCAGTAATCATCAGAAGGCATATTTCTGCCGCGATAAGTCCCATCCCATCCGGGTCCTGTGGGTGCGATATTTTTTATCAACTTGCCAAAGCGATCAAATATGAAGATCTGTGCTTCGGGGTGATCCTCTAATGAAGTTATATTCCACGTGTCATGATACCCGTCGTTGTTGGGGGTAAAATACTTCGGGTAATTAATCACCTGAACTTCTAACACAGCTTCTCCACACGTACCCTTCACCCCTCTAACCGTAACGGTATGAACTCCGGGAGCAACATTTATAAATTCCGGGGTGTTTTGAAAAGACTGATCGTCTAAACGGTACTCATATTCTCCAAAACCAGAAACAACAGTAATCTCAATAGCTGACACTTCTGCAAAGGGCTGTGTGACTTCTGCTTCAAAAATAGGCTCTGCAGACTCAAACACTTCTACTGTTGTGGGGTTGTAGTTACAGGCAGCTCCCACCTCAGGAATTATTTTTTCGGTTGAAACGGTATAAATACCTGCTTCTTCAGCAGTGAAGGTTTGCCCCTGACCAACCAACTGTTCGTTTAAAAACCAGCTCACTAAAAATTCTGACGGATTTAAACCAGAATCTAATACCACCGGACTTTCAACCGCTCCGGTCTCTGCATTTCGGCAGACGGTTCCACCTTCAACTGTAAAATCTAACAGGGGATAAACGATCACCTCAAAGACATCTTCAGCAAAACAATCCGGATTATCAGCAGCCTCGGCATATTTGTAAATGGTATACGTACCCGGTACCAATTCGTATTCAGCAGGATCAATGGGCGCCTGTTTATCAGGACCCAAATAATATCCCTGAGTAAATACATCCTGAGGCAATGTTGGTAAGGTATACCTTCCACATTGCTCCACATCAGGTTCAGGAACCAGGACTGGTGTTTCTGAAATAGTAACCGTAAAGCTGCTTTCAGCTTCACAGAAAAAACGCGTTCCATTTCTGGCATAAATAAATACTTCTTGTGTACTGGTAAGAACATCTCCCGGAGCGAGCCTAGTTCCCTGACCTCCAGATTCCGTAAAATAATCACCTTCAATTAAAGCAGGCAACGTATAGGAATCACAACTCGCCACATCTTCAAACTCTTCAACTTCTACTCCTAAGATATTTATGGTAAAGGTATTCTCACTATAACACGAAGGAAAGTCCTCGTACGCGTTATAAACGTAGATCGTTTGGGTTTGGGTAATTTCGGTTCCTGAAGCAAGTTCCATTCCCTGCCCCTGAGGTTCTGTAAAATACCTGCCGTCATTTAATTCCGGTAAAACATACGCCTCACACGAATACACAAAGGTTAAATTATCAACGGGTAATAAGGGGCGTATTTCAACCGTAAATTGAGTTTCACTTTGACAAATACTTACTTCATTATTGATGTATATTGTTTGCGTTGCGTCAATAACATCGCCCGGAACGTACTGTGTTCCTCCCCTTGCAGATTCTTCAAAATACTCTCCATCGGTTAATGCAGGAAGTGTGTAAGTCTCTCCCTCACACAATAATTGATCTGATAAGGTATCAACCTCGGGGATGGCGATAACATCCAGCTCAAAAAATGAATTATCAGTACAATTAGAACCTGCCGTGGTATTCACATAGTAATAGATGCGCTGTGAACTTGTAATTTGAGTACCCTCTGGTATTGAAGAGCCTCCTCCCATTGCCGCAGTGTAAAAAGCACCTTCTTCTACAGCAGGGATCGTATAAGAACCGCATACTTGCAGATCGCTAAACTCCGGAACTATAAAAATACGCCACTCATAGGTATTGCTACATTGAGTTGTACTATCATAGTTATAAATATATACTGATTGGGTCGTGGTTATCTCGTCACCTTCATTTAAAGATAGCCCTCCACCATCAGGCTCTGTAAAGTAAGCTCCTTCAGTTAATGCCGGAAGCATAAAACTGTTACAAGCCACTACATCTGAAGGCATATCAACAGGTGGAAGCGGATACACAATGATGTTAAATGCTTCATCTCTACACACAGACCCGTTTTCTCTAAAATAAAAATAAATTGTCTGACTGCTAGTGAGTTCGTCACCTGTGTTCAAACGCACACCTGTTCCATCAGGACCTCCTGATTCGGTATAAAAAGCACCAGCAGGAGTAGGTGGAATTACAAATGCGCCACAAGCCTCTACTTCACCCAAGTCATATTCTGAAACAAATGTGATACTAAACGAAGACTGACTGCTACAGCCATTGGCATCGGGGCCGTTGTAAATAAACAGAACCGTATCTTCAGTAATGATATCACCGGCATTGTATTGAATACCTGAACCGTTAGATCCTGAATAATAGTCTCCATTTGTGAGTGCTTCTAACTCATAGGCGTTACAGGTTATCACATTTCCTAATTGATCTACTGGCGGCAAATCATTGATCATGATATCAAAGGCTACTGCCTCATAACAGGTATCCTGATCAACATAAGAAACACGTGCCCAGAGTGTCGTTGTGGCGGTTCCTCCAGAAACTAAATAGGGTGATTCTACAGGGTCAGTCTCGCTATTCGCATCTGCCTCAGATGCATAATAGGTTATTTGAAAAAGAGCCGGATTCTGACTGCCTAGAATACGATTATTAATCGGTGTTAAATCTACAGAAACATCATTTCCTTCAGGAGTGCACACGCGTAAAGGATTCGGTTCTGAAACCGCTATTTCGGGTAATACATCCAGTTCAAAATCATAAGTAGCATCACAAAAACTACCGGTATTGGTATTGCGCAATCTTAAATAAATAGTCTGGCTTCCTGTGCTTGGGTATGCAGTTGTCTCATTTTCTGCTATAGGTTGATCTGCATTTAAATCGGCAAGTGACGCATAATACACAACATCAAATTGATCAGCGTTCAATCCCAGTGCTTCTGTATCATTTACACGGAGATCAAATGCCGAAGGCTGACCGCCATTTGCGCATGCTTCTATATCTGAAGGTTCGGTTACCGAAAGTTCACTAACAATCACTTCGTCTGTAATGACACAACCCTTATTTGTTACCCGTACCGTATATGTTCCGCTTTGGTTTACGGTAATACTATTTCCCGTTTGCCCTGGAATAATCGTACCATTACGTAGCCACCTGTGTGCATAAATTGAAGCGTCAAGACCCGTGTCTAAAACAGCCACATCACCACTACATAAGGTGAGGTCTGGTCCAAGATCTACACGCGTATTAAAACTTCCACCGGCAAGAAAAATCGCTGAATCAAAATTGGTATCGTTAGAATCCCCGATAACGATCCGTATCGTGTACGAGGTTCCCGGAGTAAGGGTTGAAGAAGCATTAAGAACCTCACTGTACCCCCGCATATTAATAGCCGATTGGGCATTAGAGACTTCATACGAGTCAAAAAGCTCCGGATTTACCGAACTGCAAGCCGGATTGTTCTGGTTATCTCTAATATTACGGACCGAAATGGATTCACCAGAAGGAGTAACAGCAAGGTTTTGAGACTGACCGGTGCTCAAATCTGTTAATACAAAAGCTACAATATCTTGTGAAGCACATTGCCATTCGCCATACTCATTAGATGCGAAAATAAAATCGAAACTAAAATTACTGGAAAGCGGTATAAAGTCAAATTCAAGAAATGTAGTTTCTTCAATTTGAGCCCCGTTTCCGGTAGCCTCATTCAAGCTTTGGAGGTATGCATCATTATTGGTGTTGAGTTGGGTACTCAAATTAGTGTCTGTGTAGGGGCCCGCCGTAAATTGTGCATTACCGGTGCGTAAGACAACACCATTTGCTAATGGAAAAGCACCACCGTTATTGTTGAAAATTCCACCGGCTTGTGTAGCAGAAATGGAGATATTAGAAACCTCAGCACAGGCATCGTTAAAGAGTTGATTAACCAGGTTATCAGCAGGTTGAGGACTGCTAACACTAACCTGTTGCGCGAACGTATGTGCTGTAAAACATACCCATACAACAAGAAGAAGGAGACGTTTGCTCATAATGATACGGGGCTAATTCATTTAATTGCAAAGAGATAACGCTTTTATAGTGGATAAATTATTTCTATACCTAATACCTAAATTTAAACAAAAACCGAGACTTATTTTTTATTTTTTTGAAAATCAAACCCTTAGTATAAGAACAATGGTTTACTTGGGCTTAGAATCAACGGGAAGCGGGAAGGTCTTATTTAACAAATCTGGTTTGTTGATTTACAATCTGTCTACAACTAAAAAAACCGCTCATCCCGATAGCTACCTTAGGTTTAAATGAATACGTTTTTTTAGAATTATGGGGTTGTGCAACGGCTACCGGTGTTGGCTGTAGTTATTTTAGAAGGGAAGACCTGTAATTTCAAGACTCAAATCTCTAGATAGTTTTTCCCTAAGTAATTTTTCTAATCTTTTATCCTCTTTAATTATCATAGCTATCTTTTTATAGTTTGAATAGGTTTTATAATAATTGAAGTTTTCAATCTGTAAAGCTTTGTTTATTTCTAAAATTTGATTTTTGAATTCTAATTCTTTATCGTCGACTTTTGGCCAGATAAAGTCAAAATCTTTATTCTCCAATGATAAAACGAAATCTGGATTTAGAATTGTATTCATACAAAGCTGAATCACTTTTTTTAATTCAGGTTCCGTAATATCATAATCATTTTTAAACCTAATGTTGTCTATAAATTGGTCAACAAAAAATTCAACCAATATTTCATTTTGTTTAAATAATACATCGTCAAAGCCGTTATCTTGTATCACATTTTTACCAACCGCTACAAGCATTTCATTCATTCTTTTTGATATACTTTTTAATTCAGAAACTGAATCTAAAATCTTTTCATCTTCTTTATTATCCTGAAGTTGTTGTAAGTACAAGTAAAGCATACCAGCAATTTGATTACCTAAATATCCTTCAATATCTTCTACTTTTTCAAATGTCTTTATTGCTATTCCTTTAATTAAATTAATAAACTTAAAAACATTAACATCATCTACGTGAGCGAATTTGAAATTGTTTTCTTTGTCAAAAAAGCCTTTATTTTTATTGTAGGTATGGAATTCAGCATAGACATTTTTCTCAACAAATATGAATATCGGAATATTAAGTTTTTGAGCAGTTTCAAATTCTTTTCTTGTTATTGAGATGTATTCACTATTGTAAGATTGTTTTTTCTCTTCAATGTTTTCTCCTGATATTATAGAACCATATCTTCCTCCAATTATTAATACCATCATATGGCATAATTTAACTTCGTTATAACAAGAGATATCAAGGGGTTTATTGTGTTCAAAAACAACATTGTCGCTTTCAAACAAGACTGGTTCGAAATAGTAATTTTCAATAAACCTTTCAAGTCTTTCCCTTACGTGCTTTAAATCAAAATATGTTGAGCTTAAAAATATTCTTGGTTTCATTATATTGTGTTGTTTTTAATTACAGCCAACTTGTTTGTATATGAGCTGTGGCGTGTCTCGGCACAGACCTTTCCTGATAAAAACTGGCTTGGGAAAATCTGCAGGATTTTCCAAGTGAGGACTTAACAAGCCATAGCTTATATACTGTGTTGGCAACAGTATTTTACTTATGGTGATATTCAATTTCACTTGGTGTCAGTTCGGAACGTCCTTTTATTTTAAAATGTGTTTTCCATACTTTTAATTCCTCAATTGGTTGTGATGTTTCTGCTACAAAAGGTGCGAAATAAAATGGTTCGTTAGATTTTTGTTGATTCCTAAATTTGTGAAAGAACATTCCTTCTTTCATTTTTAAGTTTTTCCAAAATACCATTTGAAGAATTAATTCTTGTTGTTGCTTACCATACTTTTCTAATTTCATTGACTCTTTATAATTCGCAAACATAGGGTCGAGCCATTTCCTTTCGGTATTTGCATATAAATAAGTTGAATAACTAACGTCACTTTCTATTATAAAAGAAATGCAAATGTTATTTTCTTCGTCAACATCTTTATTTTGATTCCAAGAACGGATATAATTAAAAAACTTTATTGCGTATCCTTTGTCAGCGTATGCTGGTCCAAAATAATTTAGATAGCCTTCGTGGTCATCAATTTCTGGATTGAGTAGAAAGTATCCGTTAGTCAACCATTGGTCGTATTCAATGTCAAAATCAGGAAATGGTTGTAATGCCATTATAGAATACTCGAAAATTGTATGTTCAAAAAGTTGTTCAATTCCAAAAAGCAACAGTGTTATTACAATTCCCGCCCAATAAGGAAGTATAAGAAAACTTGTTATAATTCCTATTGCGGTTAAAATCCGCATTATCCATTTGACGTGCTTTTCAAATTTTTCGTGGACGACAAGTTTTGGATAGTATTTTTTCCAATGAATTCTAACAAGACTTTTAGAATCTATTCTCCAATTTCCAAATCTAAATTTCATTGGTTAATTTTTTTTCATATTGTTGCCAACGTCAGTCTGTCTCAAAACCACCTGTTTATTGCTTAAAAGGAGTTGAAGTGGCTGCGATATCCAACAAAATTGCATATGAGTTGTTTTGAATTTTCACGTGGTATAATTGGCCCATAAGCCTTTTCAAGCCCTCTAATAGCTTTAAAATGCGCAAGAAGCTGTGTTTTATAGCTGTCTTGAGGGATATTTAAAGCATGAACAACCTTTTCAGGTTGTAAGCCATCAGCATCAGTCCTAAGTCTGCCGATGTTGCCTGCATAACTCTGTTGGCTTATAGCGTGCAAACAGACAGAGAACCGGTTCAGTCAACACGGTTCATGCTGGGTTCCCGTTCTGCAACGGGACAGGCTGTACCGGCTGCACGAATGCTTAGTTATTATACAACGTACTTTATTTTCGCGGTTCCCAATGAATATTATTTTGTCCTACTATAATACTCAGAGAGAACAACAAGTTGCGTTTTTTATTAAAATAAAATTTGCCTTAATGTTCCGAATTTACTTTTCTTTCTTTAATTATTTGGGCATACAATCCAGCTATTATAATTACAGCAGTAAGGACCATAGTGGCTCTACCATTTTTTTCATTGAATAAGATAATACTCCCAATTATCCATAAACAGATAGAAATTAATCCCGTGATTTTTACAGTATTAGATAACTTTATCATTATTTAAGTTTTACTTATTTTTCAGATTCGTGAATATTGGTGCTAACGGCAGTTTGTCTCAAAACCACCTGTTTATAAAAGTAGTTGAAGTGACTGCGATATCCAAAACAAAAAGCGAATATTGGAATGTCTTTATTTTAAGACTGTAGTTTACCTCATACGTTTTCTAAAGGCCTTAATGAGCATTAAAACGTACGCTATAACGCAATCAAGAGCATTGAATACCCCAAACATTAAACAGCCTTTTCAGGTTGTAAGCCAAAAGCATCAGTCCTAAGTGTGCTGATGCTACCTGGATGCCTCTGTTGGCTTATAGCGGACAAACAGACAACCAACCGGTTCAGTCAACACGGCGTTCATGCAAGGCTCCCGTTCTGCAACGGGACAGGCTGTACGGGCCTCACGAAGGCAAGCTATTTAGTGCAGTTTTATTCAATTCTTACAAATTCACTTCCAATTCCATCAGCATTGTTGTCAGAAATGTTGAGTTTTTCGTTTTTGTAACTATTTATTATTCCAGTTTTCACAAACCCTAAATATTGTTCGTTTTCAGGAAATTGAATAAGTCTTTCCATTTTTCCAGAGTAAATAGACTCTTTCATAATTAACTCATAAGTTCCATTTGATATTTCAGTTCCATTTTCGGTTACTGAAAATTCATAGTTACCTTTTAAATTCAGGTGGATTATTTTTCCTGTTGTTTCTGGAGTTTCGTGGATATGAAATCCAATTCCTCCATCAGTATTTGTCCAATTCCAATCTCCAATTAAATCTGAGTTATCAATTCTTGTTTGGTCATCTGAACTGCAAGAAATCATTCCTAAAGCCAAAATGAATACGTAAATCAAATTTTTCATAATTTTATTTTTCTAATAGATGTTCAAATTTCGATGTGGTTGCGTCAAATTACACACAATGGAAATCTGTCTCAAAATCAACTATTTATTCTTTAAAAGTAGCTGAAGCGTGTTCGATAGCCAATAAAAAGCGAGTATTGGATATCAATTAGCTTTCCATACCGCATACGCAAATGGTTTTATAAAGCTTTAGAAGGTAAATAGCCTGAGATTAAAACAGGCTAACAAATGTAGCGCTCCGCCATTGCTTATAACCTCAAAAAGTACCTCAAGTTCACACCAAAACGGGTAAAAAGCGGAGCGGGAATGCTCGGTTTATATTTAAAGATTACAAAGACCTTAAATCAGGAATGTAAGTCCATTTTAAAGGGACTTTATCTAGCTAATTAAGAATGTACAAAACAAGAAAACCGCTTAATCCTTAGGCGTCGGGAGCTTTAAATGAATACGTTTTTTAACTAGTTAAGGGGTTTTTCAACTACTACCGGTATTGGCAAATCGTTATTTTTAATCCCAATATTTTTCTATTAAATGATATATAATTCCTTTGTCAATATCAAGAGCGAGATAATTTGCATTTGGATATTTATTGCAACGATAGAATTCAATATTCTCTATATTTTTAATTTCGTAAAAAAATAAAATTTCTTTTTTAAATTCAGGCATTTCACGCTCAATAAATTCCAAATTCTTTTTCATTTCACTTCCGTCAGTCTTTTCGGTTTCTGCGTCAGATATATCAGAATGTTTAGTTTTTAAATTCGATAGAAACTCTAAAATTTCTGTTTTGTCCGATTTGTATTTAAAATAACAGGAATAGAAATTAGGTGGAAAATTTATTTGAACACTTTTAATTTCGTCCGTTTCTGGAATATTATCGTCAGAATATATATCGCTTAAATTTACTCTTTCAGTCGATGAAAATGAGTTGAAGGCAAAATTCACTGATTTTTTCCAAGCTCTTTTTGAAACATCAGCAATTTCGGTTTTTGATTTTTCAATCAATTCCTTTCCTTTTTTTTTCGCTCTTTGACAAGAACAAAAAACAATTAAAATCGTAAATATTATTTTTACGCACGTTTTCATCTAATGCTTGCCAACTTTGTTATATTCACACAAATATAGTTGATTATCAAAGTTTTCGTCGGGACATCAACACTTTAAAGTTGCATTTATAAAAATAGACCTTTGTCTTAGAAGTTATTTACAGAATCCTTTAATCTCCTGATTTAAAATAAAAAAGGTGATAAATCCCCGTAAAGTACCTTTTGGTTCGACTGTATTTCCAGTTTTCTTCGGGTGTTGTTCGGGTGTTGTCTGGGTCTTGTTCGAGAAACACCCCCTTTTTCCGAAGCTCTCTCGAAGGATACCCGAACGAGACTCGAAGCAAACCCCTCTAAAAATCGAATTGCTATGCGGGAGTAGGCTATAGTATGTAAAAGGATGCTGCAGTATGCGAGACCGTGCAATTGCCTGCAAGTACATGCCATTTAAAACAGCTTATCGTATTGGGACTTTTAGGGATTGCGTTTCTTGAAAAGGTAGCCTTGCATCCGTGGCTATTAGAATAGGACCTCAGCCTTATACTTCCCATAGCGTTAGCATACCGTTACCCTGCCTTTGCTATGCGCTATCCCCGGGTGAAACGCGGGTGAACCTCGGGTGAACTACGGGTGAACCTTGGGTGAATGGAGTTTTGGAAATGTTTAAAATGGTATAATGGCAGCACGGAGTACTCGATGCAGGTCGTATAGCAAGCTGCTCTTTAGAGAGCTAACTTATAAAAAAAGAGCCTTCCCCTATCCTGGGCTGTGCGGTTAAGATAAATGCCTTGGCTTAACTCTGCTAATATAAGGCATTTGTAAGGCCTTGTCAAGAGGTATGGCGTATAGTTGTCGTTCGCAGCGCAACCCCAAACATGCTTGTTTAAAAAACTTTAGTTGGCTTTCCACATACCTTTAATTTGAGGGGGAACCGATGCTTACACTGAAAAATAAATCCTAAGAGGTTAGAAGATTCTGTAGATGCATCTATCGGGGCATAGCTCCAAACGAAAGAAATGCTCGTTGAGTCCAAAAAAGCAAATAGGGTAAGACCTGAGCCGTTTTATTACTTTAAATACCTAAAAACCCTCAAGTTTGACTTGAGATTGAGATCAGCCTGACTATTGAAGTAGTAGCGTTAAATACCCCGTTCTTTCTGAATCGTCTCATATGCGTCCTGCACATTTCTAAACTTTTCTTCTGCACCGGCACGATAGGCTTCATCCATATGTTGTAGTTTATCAGGGTGGTATTTTTTTGCCATCGCTCTATACGCTTTCTTAACCTCAGCATCGGTTGCGGTTTTTTCAACTTCCAGGATTTTATAGGCGCTGTCTGCATTTTTAAAGAACATCGCTTTAAGGCTTTCAAACTCCCCTCTGCTCAATCCCAGATATCCGGCAATTTGAGAGATTTGATTAACCTCTGATGTAGAAACCGTACCATCTGCCTGAGCAATCCCAAACAAGAAATGCACAATTTGTAAACGTACTTCTCTGCGTGTACGCTGGGTTAAATAAGAACAAATACGCTGGGCATTAATTTCGCGCTTTTTGACCACCTCGTTAAATGTTCTAAACGTTGCATTAGCCCGTTCTTTACCATAAGCCTGCACAAAATATTGACGCACATAGTCCATTTCACGCTGACTTACCTGTCCATCTGCTTTTATAACAATAGAGCACAGCGAAAGCAAATTGAGTTCAAAATCCCCGGGAGTTACGGTTTGTTCCTGGCTACCAAAAGGAGCGCTGCTTCTGCCTGAAGTTGTGCCGGTATTCTTATTGAAAAATAAATTATCTATGAGCATCCCAATTACATAACCTGCAATTCCGCCCATCCAGCCGCGAAAAACCAGGCCAATAATGGCTCCTATCCATCTTACCATTTAATCTTTTTTATCGTGTTTTCGGTCAAAACCGTTATACATGCTTTTAATTGCGCAGCAAAAATAAAGCCTTTACAAGATGTGAGTCTGTAAATCTGACAAAATGTTACTGTTTTGCGTATACGCAAAGGATTTAAGCCTTGTGCGTCAGTTTACTTCTGTTTTCTGAATAATTTACCCTTTTAGCAAATTGCATAAAGGTAAAAAGCCTTAGCTGAAAGCCTGACTCATTGGGATGCGCTTTAAACCTATACTTTTTTAGCGAGAGACTGTAGGGTTTATAAAAAGTACCCGACTATTATTTTGTAAGTTTGTAAACCAAAGCCTTACGAACTTAACAGAAGGCTTGATTGAACTTAAATTTTAGTTTCAGAGCCAATCTCGAATTGTTAAACGCCATAAAATGGCTAAAAAAGAAAACTTATGTATCCAGCAGAATTAGTAAAACCTATGCGTGAAGACCTTACTTCTGTAGGTTTCACAGAATTACATACTACAGATGATGTGCAGGCAGCTATGAAAAAAGAAGGAACAACCCTTGTTGTTGTAAATTCTGTTTGTGGTTGTGCAGCTGCAAATGCCAGACCGGGAGCGCGTATGGCTTTACAAAATGCAAAAACTCCAGATAATTTATTTACCGTATTTGCAGGAGTAGACCGTGAGGCTACAGATCTTGCTCGTAATTTTATGGTACCGTTTCCTCCCTCTTCGCCTTCTATGGCTTTATTTAAAGATGGGGAACTCGTACATATGTTAGAACGCCATCATATTGAAGGACGTCCTGCAGAGCTTATCTCAGACAATCTTATTGATGCTTTTAACGAGTATTGCTAATCATTAAATGATTTATGGCGAGTCTACAAGACTCCGCTTTAAATCTGATATTATTTTAGACTCTATACTTGAGTAAACGATTATATCCCTGCCTTTTACGCAGGGATTTTTTTGTTTTCATAAATACTGCTAATTATATGATATTTTGATTTATACCTCTTACTTTTGCGCCTCAAAACACGATTAAAATGCCTGGTAAAAAACCCCTTTTACATCGCTTTCACGCCTGGCGCTATAAGCATATCTCAAAGACCACCTTTGTTTATTTTTTAAGTGTGATCACAGGTCTCCTTGCGGGGTTAGGAGCTGTATTGATCAAAAACATCACCCACATCATTCAGAATTTGTTAGAGGGGAAACTCGTTGAGAATTACCGGTATGGTTTTTACTTTTTGTTTCCCATTGTAGGTCTGGCATTAACAGTTCTTATCGTAAAGTTTATCATTCGTAATCCGCTGAGTCACGGGGTTCCTATGACCTTACGTGCCATTGCAAAACGCAAAGGTATTTTACGCAACTATCAGGTCTATGCCTCACTCATCACGGCACCCTTAACAGTAGGTTTTGGAGGTTCGGTGGGATTGGAGAGTCCTACAGTGGTTACCGGAGCCGGTATTAGTTCTTATCTGTCCCGCATCTTTCATATGGATCAGGCACACCGTACCTTACTGCTAGGTTGTGCTGCTGCAGGTGCAATGTCTTGTATTTTTAAGGCTCCCATCGCTGCCATTATTTTTGCAGTTGAGGTGTTTAGCCTTGATCTTACCTTGCTTTCTTTAATGCCCCTACTCTTGGCATCACTTTCTGCGATCCTTACGTCTTACTTTTTCTTTGGTTCAGACACTATTTTACCTTTTGAGCTCAAAGATGCCTTTACGATTGCAGACTTCCCTTACTACATGATCCTGGGACTGGTTGCTGGTTTCACTTCGGTTTATTTCAGTAAAGCCTATTTTGCTACTCAAAAAATTTATACCCGTTGGGATTCTGCCACTATCCGTTTGCTAGTTGCCGGTGGCTCTTTAGGATTACTCTTATTTTTAATACCGCCGCTGTATGGTGAAGGTTTTGATACGATTAACAAACTTTTAGACGGGCATGCTGTAAATGCATTAGGCGCTACTTTTTTCAGTGAATATTTAGACAATATCTGGGTTGTAATCGCCTTATTGGCCGGTCTCGTTTTGTTTAAAGTCATTGCTTCAGCGATCACTTTTGCGGGTGGTGGTATCGGAGGTATTTTTGCACCGGTATTGTTTATGGGTAGCGTGATGGGTAACTGTATTGCTAAAGTCATCAACAACCTGGGTATAAACGGGGTTCATATTTCTGAAACCAATTTTACACTGGTAGGTATGACCGGTTTACTTGCCGGGGTTTTACATGCTCCGCTTACTGCGATATTTCTTATTGCGGAAATTACAGGTGGGTACGGATTGTTTATTCCGTTGATGATTACAGCTGCAATTGCTTATGGTATTAATAAATATTTTCTACCGCATTCTGTATACGGGATGGAGCTTGCTGTTAAGGGCGAACTCATCACCCATGATAAAGATCAAGCGGTACTTACGCTGCTGAATGTAAATCACATCATAGAATCTAACTTCATCAGAGTGAGACCTGATATGACTTTAGGCGAAATGGTTCAGAAAGCTGTGGCAAAGTCTACCCGAAACCTTTTCCCCGTAGTCAATAAAGAAGATGAACTCGTAGGGGTCATCACGCTAGATGACATCAGAGAAATTATGTTTGACTCTTCACTTTACGATACGATTACTGTAGACAGTTTAATGCATGCGGCTCCTGAGTATATTTATCTGGAGTCAGACCCTGCCAAAGTAGTCATGCGTAAATTTCAGGAAAGTGGCGCGTGGAATCTTCCCGTTATTAAAGACGGAAAATACCACGGCTTTATTTCAAAATCTAAATTACTTACCGCTTACAGACGTATGTTGGTTAGTTTTTCCAGGAAATAATGAAAAAACTATCTCTTTTACTCATTTTTCTATTCTCAGGTATTTATGGTTTTGGTCAAAAGCTTGAACCTGCAGTCTATGGCAAAGTAAACGGCTTTAGGCATACTGGTTTTGAAGATAATGGCTTTGCAGATTTTGGTTTAGGCTTTAGTTTGCTTTCTAACTACTGGATTTCTCCAAAGATCGGGTTTAAATTTGCTACCGGTAGCCCCAGCGACAATGTCAGCTTTTTAGAAAATGATGGGCAAGAACTTGTACGCACTAACTACAACGGCAACTTTTTGACTTTAGGCGCAAAAATACGCCTCACCAAACCAGAAGAAGTTTGGTTGTTTATTTGGCCGGAATACAGTCTGGGGAATGTAACTTTTAAAAGTTCGTATTTTAAAACCGAAAACAACCCTGCAGCGTTGCAGTTACAAGAACGTACATCTCTTAGTGAATTTTATTCTTATTTAGATCTGGCTGCAGGAATTGAACTTTATATGGACAGCAACCAGCGCTTTCTCGCTTCGGTATATCTTGTTTACACTTTGATGGACATCAAGTCTGGTTTTGATCAGTTATCATTTGAAAACACCAGTGTGCGCAGTCCTTCAGAAATGAACAGCACCATTGGCTTAGGACTTAGCATTGAATATTGTTTCTGTAAAAAACCTTAATTTTAATAATAAATTTTCAATCTAGAATCTCATCTATGCGTAACGCGATACTCATACTCTTTTGCATACTTTGCCTTACACTGGGCTACGGCTTTTATTTACGCTATTTTACTGAAGATACACTCACCGGAGATCGTTTTTTAGGACTCACTATTCTTGCGGTTGCGTTCATCCTTATGCCTATGTTTTTATACCACCGCTGGAAGGACCGAAAAGTAAAAGATTACATGCTTGACGAGGATAACATCAGGAAAATGAGAGCGTTCAACAACAGTAAAGAATCCCGTAAAAATTCTGAAAATCAATAACTTTTATAAAATTATTTACGTTAAGGTAACCTTCATGTTGTTTAAACACGTAGTTTTGTATCAATATTAATTTTTTTACAATTTTATAATGAAAGGTACAGTTAAATTTTTCAATGAATCAAAAGGTTACGGATTCATTACTAACGATGACACAGGAAAGGACATCTTCGTTCACGCAACCGGTCTTAACGGTGAAGTATTAGAAGAAGGTGACCAAGTAGAGTACATCGAAGAAGAAGGAAGAAAAGGTATGGTAGCTGCGCAGGTACGCGTACTATAACCCTAAGATATATATAAGTATATTTAAGATTCCAACCCTGTTTAACGAGTTAAGCAGGGTTTTTTGTGTCCTGATTTTAAATATCAGGGCATTATCCCTGCACGTTGACACGGCTATGCAGGGCTTTCCGTTACAATATCTCATACGATTTATTATACCGTTCAGAGTTTTCACTATATGCAATTTCTAACGCAATGATACAGCTGCAATTCTATTTTGTAATTTTACGCGATAACTGAGTGTAAATATCATTTAAACTTGCTCTAAGATCGTATTGATATGTCACAAACATTAGAAATAGCCGCTATACAAGCCAATTTATTCTGGGAAGATCCGGCTGCCAATCGGGCTTACTTTGATGAAAAGCTAGCAGCAATCAAAAAAGAAGTTGAGCTTATCATACTTCCTGAGATGTTTGCGACCGGGTTCAGTATGAACCCAGACGGTATAGCAGACGCAGGCGAAACGCTTAATTGGATGAGAACCAAAGCCGCTGAGCTCAAGAGCGCTATTGCAGGGAGCTTAATGGTCAAAGAAAATGATTTACACTACAACCGCTTTTATTTTGTCACTCCTGAGGGTTCTGTAACCGCTTATGACAAACGACATACGTTTACCCTTGCAGGAGAAAACAAAATCTATAAGAATGGTACTCAGCAAGTATTTGCAAACTACAAAGGTTGGAAAATCTTATTACAAGTCTGCTACGATCTACGATTTCCAGTTTTTGCGCGCAACACAAACGACTATGATGCGGTAATTTATGTGGCAAACTGGCCTAAAAAGCGTGTTTTTGCCTGGGATACACTGCTAAAAGCCCGTGCTATTGAAAATATGTGCTACTGCATCGGTGTCAACCGAATGGGATTAGATGGCAACAACTATGAATATAATGGTTATAGCGGCATCTACGATAGCTTAGGCGCTACTTTAGCTTTCGCAAAAGAAAAAGAAACCACGATCTACGCTACTTTAGACAAAGCACATTTAGATGAAACGCGCAACCAACTTAACTTTCTGGCAGATCGGGATGATTTTACTCTTGATTTAGAATAAAGGTGTTTTTAGGGTACCAACCCGATCTTAAGTCTAGCAAATCAGGATAATACAGGACTTCCTCAGGTTGTATTTGTTTTAAAAAGTTACCGCTGTCGTATTTACCATTTTGGTTAAGATCTACAATTACACGTGCATAATATTTACCCGGCTCAATTCGGTTAAACTGAAAAAATGTTACACCAGGCTCACCAATAAGTTCTCGCTTTACATCTCCTTTTTCAGTAACTAATTGTACGATGTGTTGCACATCTGCAGCACCTTGTAAGGTGAGGTCATATTCCCCATAATCTCCATATGCTTTTGTAGAAGCTGTAACGTTTATCGTATCGTTTTTAGTCCCGTAAAAATCAGTTAAAGCTTCCGGGAGCATTTGTATTTTGTAGGACTCATTCTCTGCCGTTTCAAAACGCAAATCAAGCTGAAGTCTTTTGGGGTATAGATTAACCTTAAAATCTTCCACTAAAGTTGAATCTTTTCTACTGATCATAATTTTTGAAGTGTCAACAGCCATAATCGGAATCGTAGTATTGAGTACAAAAGGCTCTTCTAAAATCAATGCACTAGAAACCGGCTGTATTTGCAAAGAATCTGCTTTTAGCTTTCGTTTACGCACAAAAGCTGTATCGATCGTTTGATTGGCTACCGTTCTAAAAACAAGGGAGTCTGTTTCAGTTTGGGGTTTGTACCAATATTGCAAAGAATCCTGACCCATTTTACGCGTAATCAATTTTTCAAAGCCCTCGGGTTTTGCGCTTATCAATTCAACAGCAATACTATCTGGGTTTCCTACATAAGGAATAGCGATTCGTTGAGCAGCACCTTGTTTGGGCCTGCCGGGTTTAGGTGCTAACTCTTCATTAAAAAGACGCAACACATACACAGAATCTGTGGGCACATCAATAAAGGTGTCGTAAAAAGCGATTTTATCTTTATCGGGTTGAAAGGTGTAGTTACTCGCATCATCTTTCATCGCCACCAGCTTATACCGACCTGCTTTTACATTAGTGAGTTCAAAAACCACAGAACTGTCTAAGGTATTGGTCACATAACGGGGCACCTCTTTATAAACTACAGAATCGCGATAGGTAGAATCTGCTTCATACAGCATTACCGTTACATAATTATCAGGTTCTCTCAGAATTGCATCTCTAATCACACCGGTCACCGTCAACGAATCTATATAATCACCTGTAGAAAACACATATTTAAAAAAAGAAAACGGATTGCCCTCGTTGTTATCGGTAACGCTTTCACCAAAATTAAAAACATAGGTCGTATTAGGCTCTAGTGTATCTGTGATCTGAATATCTATATACCGTGAGGCACCACCCTGAGGTGAGATCTGCGCTTTAGGATCCATAGGTGGAGAAATGATCAAATTCTTACTAAGGTCTTTGAGTTTGATGTATTCATCAAAATAAATACGAATCTCCTTACCGTTAAAGTTGGTTGTATTATTAGGTGGATCTGCACGTACCAAAACCGGAGCCGTCTCATCTTTAGGTCCGCCCGTAGGTGTACCTCTTTTAGCACATTGTACCACAAAGAGCAGTAAAACTGCCACCAAAACTAGTTGTAATTCCTTTTTTAGCATAACAGCGCAAAGTAACAATTATTTTTAAAGATTAGCTGCAGATACTAGTTTCTAAGAAGCGAGAAAGCTGCGGTTTTTAAACGTTACAATCAATCTGCTATTGCCATAACAGCAACACTTAGTTTGATTCCCGGTATTTTTTGAAGTGCAATGGCACAGCCTTCAACAGTTCCGCCGGTTGTTATCAGATCATCAACAAGCAAAATGTGTTTTCCTGCCAGACTTTCTGTTTCAAGTACATCAAACGAGTCGATAACTTCAGTAGAACGTAGACCTCTATTGAGAAAAACCTGAGTACGTGTTGCTTTTTTTCGGTATAAAACGGTGTCACAATATGGCTTTTCTAATGCCTTTGCGATCGCTTTCCCAAAACCTGCAACTTGATTATACCCGCGTTCTTTCAATCTTCTGTTATGTAACGGCACAGGCACTATGCAATCTATGTGTTGGTAAGCTTCTATTTCTATTAACTCTGTACCCAGCCAGTTTCCAAAAAAAGCACTCAAGCGTTCCTGACCGCGGTATTTTAAATTATGTATAAGTTGTTGCACGCGTGTTTTCTTGTCAAAATAAAAGAGTGCTGTCGCTAATTCTAAAGTAGTACGCCCTCTCAATAATTTTTTGATAGGGTTGTACGTTGTAGTATTCAAATGAGTAACTGGTAGTGCGTGTCTACACGAGGTGCAAATGAGGTTTTCACCCAAACTTAAAAGCTGAGAACAGGCGCTACATTGATCAGGATAGAAGAGTTTAAGTAAAGACTTCACCTCAATTTGATTAAAAATTATAACTTTCGCACTAAGATATCAAAATAGGCTGCATGAGCGCAACTCGCAATAACAATGCTTTAAAGATTCTTATCGGTATATTATTTCTACTACTGCTCGGTCTGGGTGGCTACACCTATAAATTTTATCATGAACTCAGTGCAAGTAAGGTCGCCTTATCTGAAGAAAAAGAATTGCTTAAAGAGGAATTGAGCGCACTTTTGACCAATTACAATTCAGAAATAGAAAGTAATAAACTGCTTACTACAGAGCTCAAACAAGCCCGGTCTCGCATTCAAAACCTACTCGTTCGTCTAGAGAATTCAAATTCTACGCAAACCACTTTGCAAAATTATCGCAGAGAACTGGCTGTTTTACGAGATGAGCGGGATGCGCTTCGTAAAAAAGCAGACAGTTTGTTGCTGGAAAACGCTTTACTCGTTTCTCAAAAAACCACTGCAGAAGCAGCTTTTGATGAAACCGTTGTACAACGAGATTCACTTAAGCAACAAAATGAAGCGCTTCAAGACAATCTGGCAAAAGGTGCACAACTCAATGTAAGCAAATTTAAAACCAGCGGTGTGATCTTACGCCGTAGTGGCAAGACAGTGCCTAACGACCGCGCAAGTCGTATTGATAAAATTGAAATTTGTTATACCGTAAATAAGAATACACTTGCAAAACCCGGAGTTCACGATTTTTACATTCAGGTTATAAATCCTAAGAATAACGTGATGGGTGAGCATGTTTCTTTAGCCTTCGGCGAGAATATTTTGATTTATAGCGCGTATCAGCAAATCAATTATCAAAACGAAGAAATTAATTCGTGCGTGTGGATCAACCCCATGGCAGAAGAATTTAAACCGGGAATTTACCGCATCAATCTTTTTGAAAATGACCGTCTGCTGAGCAATAGCGTTATAGAATTAGAATAAGCAACAATCACAAAATAACGTCTGATTATCTTCTTAAAAATCAACCTATAAAAAAACCGCTGCATTGCTGCGGTTTTTTTATTTTTACCGCCTTGTTTCTTCGTAGAGAAACAACCTATACCAAACACAAAAGCAACATACCAAATGGCACAACAGGAAGATCATTTTAAAAAGGTAATATCACACGCAAAAGAATACGGTTACATCTTTGGGAGTAGCGAGATTTATGACGGCTTGAGCGCTGTTTATGACTACGGTCAAAACGGGGCAGAACTTAAGAAAAACATACGTGATTACTGGTGGAAAAGTATGGTGCAAATGCACGAAAATATCGTAGGGCTAGACGCTTCTATTTTTATGCATCCCACTACGTGGAAGGCTTCTGGACACGTAGATGCTTTTAACGACCCGCTTATTGACAATAAAGATTCAAAAAAACGTTACCGCGCAGACGTGCTTATTGAAGATTATGCAGAAAAGCTGAATCAAAAAGCAGAGAAAGAAATTGCAAAGGCAAAAAAACGTTTTGGTGATGCATTCAATGAAGAAGAGTTTGTAACTACAAACCCACGGGTTCTTCGCTATCGTGAAGAGCAGGAAACTGTGCTCAAACGCATGGCCCGCTCTCTGGAGGCTGAAGATCTTGCAGATGTAAAAGCATTGATCGAAGAACTGGGCATCGCAGACCCGGATACCGGTTCTAAAAATTGGACAGATGTGCGTCAATTTAACCTGATGTTTGGGACAAAACTGGGAGCTTCTGCAGAGACTGCAACAGATTTATATTTGAGACCTGAAACGGCACAAGGTATTTTTGTAAACTTCCTAAACGTTCAAAAAACAGGAAGGATGAAAATTCCTTTTGGTATTGCGCAAACCGGTAAAGCGTTTAGAAACGAGATCGTTGCACGCCAGTTTATCTTTAGAATGCGTGAGTTTGAACAAATGGAAATGCAATTTTTTGTACGTCCCGGAGAAGAATTAAAATGGTACGAGCACTGGAAAGAAACCCGCCTCAACTGGCATCTATCGTTAGGCCTAGGTAAAGAAAATTACCGTTTTCACGATCACGAGAAACTGGCACACTACGCGAATGCTGCCGCTGATATTGAGTTCAATTTTCCATTTGGTTTTAAAGAATTAGAAGGAATTCACAGCCGTACTGATTTTGACCTTAAAGCGCACGAAGCGCATTCTGGTAAAAAATTACAATTCTTCGATCATGAGTTGAATGAAAGTTATGTGCCTTATGTAGTAGAGACTTCAATAGGGCTTGACCGCATGTTCTTAGCCGTATTCTCGCAATCTCTTGAAGAAGAAGAATTAGAGAATGGTTCTACACGTACTGTTTTAAAACTACCTGCTATTTTAGCTCCGGTAAAAGCAGCGATTTTACCCTTGGTTAAAAAAGACGGTTTACCAGAAGTTGCTCAAAAAATCATTGATGATCTGAAGTATGACTTTAATGTGGCTTATGACGAGAAAGATGCTGTAGGTCGCCGATATAGACGTCAAGATGCTGCAGGTACTCCATTTTGTATTACAGTAGACCACGATACCTTAGAAGATGAGTGTGTAACAATCAGAGATCGTGACACGATGGAACAAAAACGTGTTAAGATTTCTGAACTCAGCACCATTCTACATCAAAAAATAGATTTTAAACACTGGATGAAACACTAGGTTCATGCATCACAAATATCTGGGCATCAAAATTAAAAGTACTGAATAATCCCATTTATTATATAATTAAAAAGCTCCCAATGGGAGCTTTTTTTAAGCTCTTTATTTGTTTCTTTCGTACATTTAAAGACTACAACCTGTTCAAATGATAAATTTTTATAGCCGCAAGAAACTGAATACGATCGTTCTAACCACTTTCTTTTTTATAGCTGGTTTTTTTCTGATTCCAGAAACGGCTATCGGCCAAACAAAAGAAAAACCTTCCTTTGTAAGATCTATAAAATTTGTTCGTGAAGTTCCCAGTATAGCTTCTCAAATACAAAACGGAACATTTACATCACCAGACAAATCTATTGAGCCACAAGAAATCAATCCTAAAAGACGTCAGGCAAATCAGGTGGTTCCGGGAAAAGGTTTACCCAAAAACGGAGATCCACTTATTAAGGAACAAGAAGATAAAACAGAAAGCAAATCATTTGATCTGGAGCCTATAAATGTATTTGAGGCAAATACCTCAAATTTTACACCTTCAGATCCTACAGGAGCCGTTGGTCCCAATCATTATGTTGCTGCCTGGAACGCAGGATTTAAGATTTTTGACAAAGCAGGTAACGAGCTTGCTCCAGAAGCAAGTCTAGGCTCTCTTTTTGCCGACAATAACGCAGGAGACCCTATCGTTCTATATGATGCCCCTGCTGATCGCTTCATTATCACCCAATTTGAAAATGAAGATGAAAGCACTGATGAAAATGAGTTTGTAAATGGATTGAACATTGCTATTTGTCAAGGTTCTGATCCTGTAAATGACGGCTGGTACATCTATACTGCAGGTTTTGAAACCGGTGCCTTCCCGGATTATCCTAAGTATTCGGTATGGAGAGACGGTTATTATATAACCTCAAACATCCGGTTAAGCGGTGGTGAAGCAACAGGTAATGCGATCTTTGTGATGGAGCGTGAAAAAATGCTTCAGGGTTTAACTGACGTTGGCTTTATTGGTTTTCCGTTACCTACACTGCAAACTAACGGCTTTTACAGTCCACAATTTTTCAACATTAGCAGTCCCGATGCTCCTACAACTGGCGGAGCAACTGTTGTGTATTATCAAGACGACTCGTGGTCTGGTGTAGCCGAAGATCACTTAAAATTATGGACCGTTGATGTAGATTGGAACACACCTACCAATTCTTCAATTTCTCAACCTGAAGTTTTAACGGTAACAGATTTTAATGGTGTTTTTGATGGAGGAAGCTTCTCGAATCTCCCACAACCTTCCGGACCAGATATTGATGCCATGCAAGGGACAGTAATGAATCAGGCTCAGTTTAGGAAATTTGATGATCACAACTCGGCAGTTTTCAACTTTGTTGTCAATGTAGCTCCTGTTGGTGAAGAACAAGCGGGTATTCGTTGGTATGAATTACGTCAAACAGCAGATGGCCAACCCTGGTCTATCTTTCAAGAAGGAACCTACGTATCTCCTACCGGTAATAATGCGTTTGCAGCAAGTATGGTTATGGACGGGTCTGGAAATATAGGTATGGGATACACAACCGTAAGTGAAAATCAGCCGGTCACCATCAACTTTACCGGAAGATATGATAATGACACAGCTGGAGAGATGTCAATTCCCGAAGCACTAATTGCCACCAGTACCGGTGTAAGTTCTTCAGAGCGCTATGCAGATTACACACACCTTACCGTTGATCCTTCAGATAAGGAGACGTTCTGGTTTATCACAGAGTATTTCAACACCCGTCGTAAAGATCTTGTAAGTGTTTTTAGACTTGCAGTAGATGAAGCTAATGACGTTCAGGTGATCGCTATAGATAATCCTCAAGATGGCGCGTTAACCGATTCTGAAGCAATAACAATTACGATTAGAAATGCTGGTAATTCAACACAAACTGCGATTCCGGTTAGTTATACCCTAAATGGAGTCACCGTCAATGAAACATTTACCGGAAATCTTGCATTTAATGAGACAGGCACCTATACGTTTACGCAAACGGCAGACTTATCAACCATAGGGCAAGAATATGAGATCACAGCAAGTACCCATCTCAATGGGGATGAGGATACCTCTAACGATGCGATGACTGTGATTGTTCAAAATCTATGGCAAAATGATATTGGTGTTTCATCTATAGACACTCCACAATCTGATTCTGGTTTGGGTTCTGCTATTTCAATTTCTGTAACCGTAACCAATTATGGTCAGGATGCACAGAATAACTTCCCGGTTTATTACAGTATAAATGGCGGTGAACAAGTTATCGAAATCTATAACCGCACTATTGAAGCTCAAACTTCAGAGAATTTTACTTTTAGTATCACAGAAGATTTTTCTGAAATAGGTTCTTATGAAATAGTTGCAGGCACCAATCTAAATGGAGATAGTGATCCTACTAATAATGAAGTCAGCAAAACTGTAACCAACAATTACTGCCAGCCGGTTTCTAATTGCGAAGATTTTGGAGATGGAGTTACCTTACTTACCCTTGAGGGAACTCTGGTAACACCAGCCTGTTCAAGTACAGGATATAGTGCAGATCTTGACACTACATTTAACTTAAATGTACAAAAAGACTCTTATATGGGTACTTTGCAAATGGGCTATCAAAATTCTGGCTATGTGATCTTTATTGACTTTAATAACAATGGTGGCTTTGAAGCTTCTGAAATCGTTTCTAGCGGAACAGTACAAACAGCAGATACAGATGCTGTGTTCACAGTCGATTTACCAGACAATGTTGAACTAGGCACTTACAGAATGCGCATACGCGGCAAAGATAATAACGAAGATGGTGACCTTAATGATTCCTGTGGCACGTTAGCCTATGGCCGTACTAATGATTATAGCGTACGTATTTTTAACAGCCTTTCGGTAGAAGAAAATATTTTCCCAGATAGTGAACTTGTAGTTCTTGAACCTGAAAAAAATCAATTTCAAATCTCGTTAAGCACCAATACAACTACCGAAAAAATGGCTGTAACTGTTTATTCTATTCTAGGTCAAAAATTAGCTGAAAACTGGGTCGAAAATGAATATGGAAGCTATGTCTATGATCTGGATATGTCGTACGCTTCAAACGGTGTTTATATCGTAAGATTAGGGAACGGCGATGGCGGACTATCCAAAAAAATAATAGTCAAATAATCTAACGTATTTTATTCTAGAAAAATGCACGCAACTGTACAGTACCGGTATGAATGGTGTGCGTAGTTTCACTTTTACGACCAAAATACGATAGATTCAAATCTAAGAACTGAGTAAGTCTTTTTTGTGCCAAAAGATTCCACGTAAAATTGCTTCCGGGTTGTAAACCTTCTAATATTTGATATGCCACAGGCGAAAAAGCACTACCGGCAAAGTCATTTTTGATGTATTTTATTTGGGCATTTAAAGACAGTTTAGAAGCTTCGCTAAACGAAAATCCCATCCCCAGATCGTGACGGGTAAGTGCTTCTTCATCCCCTATCGTATTTGTTTTTGTATTGAAGGCATAAAATGCTTCAATACGGCAGTTATCACTAAATAAATATGAAAGTTTTGGACTTATTTCTGTAAGCGCCAAGTCATAATTACGCTGTTCAAAATTTTCTGAAATACTGGTATTAGAGCCTAGATCTGCTTTTAAATTGATCAGGTAGCTAGACTTTACTTTATGTAAAAAAACCAGTTGATGGCTGCGCAATTCATTAGTTTGCAATCCTAACGATATTAGA
Organism: Leeuwenhoekiella aestuarii; assembly: GCF_004104055.1. Lineage (GTDB taxonomy): Bacteria > Bacteroidota > Bacteroidia > Flavobacteriales > Flavobacteriaceae > Leeuwenhoekiella > Leeuwenhoekiella aestuarii. The sequence goes on from NZ_QOVJ01000001.1 coordinate 582,907, forward strand.
TTTTTTGTTGAATTTGCTAAGTAGGTGTAACTCGTCGTATATTTTTGTTTTCCACGATTGAAGAAAAGAGAATTTCTAAAATTAAGGTTTAAACCCAGCGTGCTTTTGCTATCATTAAACGGGTTCAAATCAAAACTATCTCCAGATCTAAAAACTTTACGGTCGATTAAATAACTCGTCTGGTTGTAAAAATGGGAAGCTATTTTTTTAAAGCCTGTTTTACCGCTCCACTGCTGTAAATTGAGTGTTATGATTTGGCTTAATTTGTTCTGGTGTGTTTTTACAAAAATCTGATTGGGCAACAAGACCCGAATAAAATCGGCCTCATCGCTAAATTGAGCCACCTCAAATTCTTCAAGCTGCTGCACGCCATCAGCGTTGTAATCGTTCCATGTAAATATACCCTGACCTTCATCAACTTTTACATAAGTGAATTCCTGTTGCGGAAGCGTCCCGCTACTGGTTTCAAAAACCGTATTGAGTCTCACGAGGTTTTTAAACAATTTCTGATCATATAACAGCCTCGAGTTTAAAGATTGCTCTGCCTGTATTGTCTGATTCTCATAATTCAGTTTACGGTAATTGGCAAAAATTCCTAACGAGGTGTTTTTGTTTTTTACAAGTTGTGACTTAACATAATACGTGTTGCTTTGATTTACACGCTCTAAACTATTACCCCGCAAACTATCATTTATTCGATAACGGTATCCTACCTCAACAAAAACACCTGTACTATCTCCTCTTCCTACAAATGCTTCATATGCCTGAAACCGTTGACTTAACGGATCATAAATTTTGGTTAAGGGGTTTTTACTTTCATTGCTTTCTGCGCGTACTTTTGCGCCAATCCAGTTCTTTTTTAATCCATATATGGCGGCGGTATTCAGTCTAAAGAAAGAAGTATTTGCCGTGTCTGCTTTAGTTTTTAGATAACTTCCATTAAACAGGGTTCGCAAGTTTTTATGCCGAAATGCTCCGGAAACACTATTGCGTGATCCGGTATAATTCTCAGCGAAGCCTAAATGCTCAAACTTATAATCAATAAATCCTAAAGCAGTATCTTGATACTGCAGTCCCGAAGTTACCAACGTCTGATTTCCTTCAGGAACAAGCGGCAAATTCCAATCTCTATTGAATTCAATAGCATAGGTACGTTCTATATTTCTAAAATCATCCTGAATGTAATCCAGATCTCCATAGGCATCAAGCGTTTGCTTTTGCGAATTTCCTAAAAGTCGCTGCTTTACCCGAAGTCTTCCAGCAAAGCCATCGTTATCGGCATCGTTCAGGTCAGAAAATAAATTGAGATCCTGCTTGCTTCCTGTCCCTTCAAAAGAAATCGCTGTTTTCTCCGAAGGATTATAAGCCCCTTGTATGACTGCCATTTGCAATTTAGTGGGCGCAAAAAGTCGAATTACGGGTGCATAGTTTCCTTGAGGCACTCCGTTTACCGGAGCTACATACTCATAAATTCGACTAATAGCGTTCTGATTTGCCAATATATAATCACCCTGATTGACCCCTACTTGTGTAAAACGCACATTAAAAAGTTCGGCTTCAGGATCGTTAGAAAACACAAAAGCCTCCCGACCTTGAATATTCACTTTTTGATATAATATCTTGTTTTCATTATAAGCGTCAGGATTGGCACTGGGTGCGATCATTTGAGTAGCATCATCACCGGCCTGCTGCAAAACAGCCACCTGTTCCTGATTCAAATTTTGCAAAAGCGGCTGATTTTTAGCATCACTTTCAGAATATACATGAGCACGTAACTCTAGCTTACCATTTTCAGTTTTATGACCGCCTCCCGCATACGCAATAACACGGGTATAATTCTGCTCACTATATTGATATTCTACCGAAATGCGCATCTCACTCGTGATGGGAAACGTGGGGTTAAATCGCAATTCACCGGCATTGTAATCTATTACATAATCTGCGGTTTCGCCACGCTCTAACAAAACGCCATTTACAAAAACCCGCTCGCTACCGCTTACAATAAGAACGTACAACTCACCGTTAGGCCCGGTTAACTTATACGGTCCTTGATTACCTTCCTGCCCTGTAAATCTGCTTTGTGTAAACACGCCGCGCACCAGTGCGCCAGTCGCAAAAAGATCAGTCTCTGAGTTTGTATTATCTAGTCTTCCGCCCAGCGAAAGTCCCTGTACTTTTTTTGTAAAGCGACCAAAATAGGAAGTTGAATTTTCAAGATTTATATCTCCTGCTCGTATACTCCAGTCATCGCTGTAGAGTTCTATAAATATCTGATCAAATTCATCCAAACGTTGCGAATACCCACCGTTTTGCTGTGGGATATTAGCATCTTGTAAAGAGGCGCGCAAGGATACCTTTTCACTCAATTTACCGGTTATTTGCAAATCGAGTTCGCTGTTGAGTGTGCTGTTCTGGTTGTTTCCGCTGGTTATCCCGCGCACTAAACTTCCCGAAGTTGTCAAACCATCAAAAGGCTTAAAAGCCGGTTTCTCGTCTTCTTCGGTTAATGCATAAACTCTGCTTAAGTTTCCTTCGCTGTTTACAACCCGTGCAGGATCATATTCAAAATAAACTTTGGTTAAAAATTCAGGATAAACGCGATATTTAAAAGTCAGAGAATCGGGTCTTGCTTCCTTCCGCTTAAGCGAAAAAAGAGATCTACCATAATCTATCGTATAAGCCGAAGAATCAATCAAAACACCTGTTGTCGTATAGACCTCAAAATCAATCGGATTGATACTTACCGAATCTAAACGTATCGTGTCTTGTACCACAAGAGTCTTGGTCTTATTTTCTTTAAACCGAAGTTCCTGCGCAATACTTGTCGCAGAAAATACCAGTAGAACTATAAATACAAGACTTCGCATCGGCTATAAATCTACGGGAAAAAGTATAAAGGTTACTCAACTCACAAACATTTGCACACAGGATACACGCTTCTGAATTCTGCTTAAATCGCTACCTTCGCCAAAACCCAAAATTTAAGCATGAAAATCATCACCTACAACGTAAATGGTATCAGAGCAGCGGCACGCAAAGGACTTTTTGAATGGCTCAAAGCTGCAGATCCTGATGTATTGTTATTACAGGAAACTAAAGCGCATCAAGAGCAATTAGACATAGATATTTTTGAAGAAACGGGCTATCACGATTACTGGTTTAGTGCTCAAAAAAAAGGATACAGCGGGGTGGCTGTCCTTACTAAGAAAAAGCCAGATAATGTTGTTCATGGAACAGGCATAGAATATATGGATTTTGAAGGCCGAAATATCAGAGTAGATTTTGGCGACCTGAGCATTATGAGCATGTATTTACCCAGCGGAACAAATTCTGACCGTCTAGAACACAAATTAAAATATATGGCAGATTTTCAGGCTTATGCTGATGAACTTCGCAAGACCAGACCCAACCTAGTAGTAGGTGGGGATTATAATATTTGCCACGAACCTATTGATATTCACGATCCTGTGCGGCTTAAAAATGTGAGCGGCTTTTTACCTGTTGAGCGTGAGTGGTTAAGCGGTTTTATAAATAGTGGCTTTACAGACAGTTTTAGACATTTAAACCCTGATGTAGAACAATACAGCTGGTGGAGTTATCGTGCTAATGCCCGTGCTAATAATAAGGGCTGGAGGCTGGATTATAATATGGTGAGCGAGCCTTTACAAAATAAAATAAAACGTGCGGTTATTTTACCTGAAGCGAAACACAGCGATCATTGTCCGGCATTATTAGAGCTTGAACACGAATTTTAAGAATTGTTATTTTCTTGGAGTTGGTAAGCCAATAAATAGCTATTGTAAACGTTACTCAACAAACTAACAAATAGATTGTATGCTTAAAAAAGTTTGCCTTATCGCTTTTACCGCAGCCACATTGACTTCTTGTGTTTCGGCAAAAGTTTACAAAGATCTAGAAGCACGCTTCGCAGATCTAAAAGCCGAAAACCAAGACCTGGATCACGACTTGACAACTTCAGAACGTTTACGCAAGCAGTTTGAAGAACAAGCTGCTCAATTAGAAAAAGAGCTTGCAACTACCACTGCAGAACGCGATGATTTACAACGTAAATATGCTGCTGCACAAGCAAATCTTAAAAACCTGCAAGAATCGTATGATGCATTAGAAGCAAACAGCTCTAAAGCACTTGCCGAAAATTCTAAAAAAAATCGCGAGTTATTAGGTGAGTTGGATGAGAAACAAGCTGCACTAGCTGCAGAACAAACCCGTCTTGAAAAAATGCAGCGCGATCTTACAGAACGCTCTCGAAGAGTTGAAGAATTAGAATCTATGATCGCAGCAAAAGATGCTAAAATGCGTGCGCTTAAAGATGCCATTTCTAAGGCTTTGGTTGATTTTGAAGGTAACGGTCTTACCGTAGAACAACGCGATGGTAAAGTGTATGTTTCTTTAGAAAATAAACTGCTTTTTGATAGCGGAAGCTGGACAGTAGGAACTAACGGTCGTCAGGCTGTAAACCAATTAGGAAGCGTTTTGGCTCAGAATCCTGAAATCGCTGTTCTTATTGAAGGTCACACAGATAACGTGCCCTATGGTGGCAACGGACTATTGAAGGACAACTGGGATTTATCTACTAAGCGTGCTACTGCTATTGTTGAAATTCTAAGTCAAAACAGTCAGATTGATCCTAAAAACCTTACAGCTGCTGGTCGTGGGGAATTTGCTCCTGTAGCACCTAATACTACTCCAGAAGGTAAAGCTAAAAACCGCAGAATTGAAGTGATACTTACCCCTAAACTGGATGAAGTCACTAAACTTCTGAATGATATTTAAATATCATTCAATAACCTCATAATCAAAAAAAACCTCTGCAAATGCAGAGGTTTTTCTTTTATAAACTTCAGATAGTACATCTGCGAAAACCTTATCGCTTAAAATAACGTATGTTTTTAACAGGCTAGTGATTTCAATATCAACTCCTCACCCCGTTTCACCCTTAAAAACTAACAAGTGCTTATGTAGCAACTTTAAAAACTCTGTATTATGAATAGAAAAGACTTTATTTTTTCAGTAGGAAAAGGGGTATTAATCGCTTGCTCTGGATCGTGTTTACTCGCATCCTGTAGCAGTAGCGATGACGGTATGGGAGATACGGGCGGTAATCCTGGCTCAGGAGGCAATGAAGGTAGCGGCACAAGAGTTAATCTGGCCATATCAGATATCCCTAATGTAGGAGATCAAAAACGTGTAAATAGTGTTTTATTTATACGCATCGCCACCGGAAATACTGCAGATGCATTTATTGCTACAGAAGCAGTTTGTCCACATCAGGGCGGGCAATTGGTTTTTAAAGGAGCACAAAATATTATAGAATGTCAATTGCATTTTGCTACCTATGAGCTCGACGGAGACACTGTTCAGGGTCCTCAAAACTCAGCTGGAAGCACCCGAGATCTAAAAATATATGCAACAACCTTGAATGATACTACTTTAACTGCTACGGTAAGCTGATTGCTATATTTATTGTAATAACTTCGCATCTTGATTTATAAAACTAAAAGAATCTAGATCACATGCGATATACAAAACTTCCTGATACAGAGATCGAAGTAAGTAAAATATGCCTCGGGACGATGACCTGGGGCGAGCAAAACACAGAAGCTGAAGGACACGCTCAGCTTGATTATGCTATTGAACAAGGCATCAATTTTATAGATACAGCAGAACTTTACAGTGTTCCCGGAAGAGCAGAAACTTACGGAAGCACAGAACGTATCATAGGCAGTTGGCTTAAAAACCGCGGTAAACGCGATGACCTCATCATAGCTTCAAAAATCGTGGGACCTGCAGAAATGTCTAAACACATCAGAACCGGCGGCTATACTAAAGCGGAGTTTAAAGATGCGATTCATAAAAGCTTAAAGCGCTTACAGACTGATTATATAGATCTGTATCAACTGCACTGGCCAGAGCGTAATACCAACTATTTTAGCAAGTTGGGCTATAGCCATGATGCCAAAGAAAGCTGGCAAGATAACTTTGCTGAGATTCTTGAAAATTTAAAGGATTTTGTAAAAGAAGGTCTCATCAGACACATGGGTCTAAGCAACGAGACACCTTATGGTCTTTCTCGTTATTTAGAAGAAAGCCGTAAAGGACTTCCTAAAATGATCACGGTTCAAAACCCATACAGTCTTCTTAACAGAAAAGATGAAATAGGTCTTACCGAGATTATGCATCGCGAAGATGTGGGTTACTTAGCCTATTCGCCTATGGCTTTTGGGGTACTTTCGGGTAAATATATAAATGGTACAGATAAGCCAGATTCGCGAATCAATAAATTTCCACAATACAACAGATATTCTAACGAACAGGCGGTTGAAGCTACAAAGCGTTATCAGGAAGTAGCTAGAAAACACAACATTTCTTTAGCACAAATGGCACTGGCTTTTGTCACAGACCGGCCATTTATGACTGCTAACATCATTGGGGCATCTTCTTTAGAGCAACTTAAAGAAAACATAAGCAGCATAGATCTTAAATTAACACCTGAACTATTAGAGGATATTGAAGCAGTACATACTGCGATCCCTAACCCTGCACCCTAATTTTAAAAATATTGATTATAAGAAAGCCCGCTAAATTAGCGGGCTTTCTTATAATTTATACACGTCTTTACTTTACTTCTAGTAATTCTATTTCAAAAATCAAAGTTGAAGACGGTGGGATTTCTCCCATATCACGATCTCCGTACGCCAAATCAGCCGGGATATAAGCACGGTATTTGGCTCCTTCTTTCATCAATTGTAAAACTTCGGTCCAGCCTTTTATAACCTGGCCTACCCCAAAAGTTATGGGTTCTCCGCGCTCATACGAACTATCAAATACGGTTCCGTCAATTAATTTACCTTCATAATTTACCTCAACTTTATCTGAAGCTTCGGGCGTGGCACCATTACCTGCACGTATGATTTCATACTGCAATCCGCTTTCGGTAGTGATGATTGCTTCTTTCTTTGCGTTTTCAGCTAAAAAATCTTTTTGAGCTTCTACGCGTTTTTTTCGCTCTGCTTCCTTAAGCTCAGAAAGCTCTTGGTTAAACTTTACCATTACTGCTCTACCCTCTTTTTCAGAAATCACAGAACTGTCTTTAAGCGCTTCCTGAAAGCCTTCTAAAAACACTTTTTTCTCAAAATAGTTGTCATAAGCAACCGGATCTTTTTTTATACTTTCTGCAATGGTCACGCCCATGTAATAGGCCACAGAATCCTGAAAACTTTGAAGTAAAGGTTTCTCTTCAACAACAACTTCTTTTGTACCACCACAATTTAAAAACAAGAATCCCAATGGGATAAAAAGCAATATTCTTTTCATATAACAAGTATCAAATTCAATTAGGCTGCTAAACTACTCATAAATACGCAGTCTGTTTTGAGTTTTTACAAGTTGTCTGTTTAAATTATCAATTTTATCAAGCAGATTGAGAATGACATCTATACCTTCAATATTAATATCTAATTCATTGTGAATACGCATAATTTTTTCAAAAACAGGAATGCTGTCGTGATGTAAACAACGCGTCTGAGATACGGTAACCACTTCAAGAACTCCCTTGTCGTGTAATTCTGTAAAAAACGTGTGCTCGATGTGGTATTGCTCACATAATTCTAATACTGGTATATAATCTGGAGTGCTCATCAGGATCTTAATTTTGCAAGTTCTTCAAATAATTCTTTTTCCTTAGCCGAAAGGTTTTGAGGCATTTTAACCTCGTAAGTGATGTATAGATCACCAGCCTGACCTTCTTTTTTATAAACCGGAAAGCCTTTGCCTTTGAGTTTTACTTGTTTGCCGTTAGGAGTCTCTGGAGCGACTTTGAGCTTGACACTGCTGTCAAAGGTCTCTATGACAAGCTCGCCTCCTAAAATTGAAGTATATAAGTCTAAAGGAACGGTTTTATACAGGTTAGCGCCATCTCTTCTAAAAGCGGTACTGTTGTTTATGATAAATTGAAGGTATAGATCTCCGTTAGGACCTCCATTTACACCGGGACCTCCGTAGACTTTAATCTTTATGGTTTGCCCATTTTCTACTCCAGCAGGTATTGTAAGCCTTATATTTTTACCATTAACGGTAAGTGTGCGTTTGTGTTTCTCAAAAACTTCGCGCAGCTCAAGTTCTAGTGTTGCATTAAAGTCCTGCCCTCTAAATTGGGCCTGGCGACCTCCTCCGCGAAAACCACCCCCGGCACCTCCGCCAAACATAGAACCGAAAAAATCTGAAAAATCTCCTTCGTCAAAACCTCCGCTGTATTGGGCGCGTCCACCTCCAGAAGCAGATCTGGAATATGGATTGCGCTGTTGTTCTGCCTGCTCGTAAGCATCAGCATGTTGCCAATCTTTTCCGTATTTATCGTATTTCTTCCGGTTTTCAGGATTACTCAGCACTTCGTTTGCCTCATTAACCTGTTTGAATTTTTCTTCAGCTTCAGTATCGCCGGGATTCACATCAGGATGGTATTTTCGGGCCAGTTTGCGGTAAGCCTTTTTAATTTCAGCTTCAGTAGCCGATTTATCAAGACCCAAAACCTTATAATAATCTATGTAAGCCATTTTGCTAAATGATTAAAGAATTTAGAAACAGAATACCTCTGCCTTTCTTCCTTTAAAATTACACTGTTTGGCACAAAAGCGATTACATACTCTTTTAAAATTTAGTTAGAATATGGGGTAGATCTGAAGAGTTTCCGCGCAAGCGAACTATGAGCTAAGGCTGTTTAAGTAAAAAGCCAGAACAAGACCTATAGCAGTAGCGATACCCGCCCAGTAACTGTCTTCTTGGTATGCTTTAGGAAAAACTTCTATAGCGAGAGAAGCAACTACGGCACCACCTGCAAAGCAACGGATGTTAGCCAGCGTTTCATCTGGAACGTCAGCAAGCAGTTGATTGCCTAAAAGTGCTGCAAGCGATAAGATTAAAGCTGTTGCAGACCACAGTAAAAGTACTTTCTTTTTAGAAGAACCGTTTTTAGTCATTTCTTTGGCTCCGCCTGCTGCTTCAGGAAGATTGGATAAGAAAATAGAACCGGACAGCGCAGCAACGGTAAGCGCATCGGCGCCTATAAGTGCCACTCCCAGTGCAAGATTTTCAGGAATTCCGTCCAGAGTAATTGCAGCGAGTAACCCCCCTCCACTATCTGAACCCCATTTTTTCTTAACCAAATAATCAAGTGCGGTAAAAACACCTGCACCTGCCATAACAATACCCAGCGCAATACCAATACTGGCTTTTTCTATCGCCGGGTTAATCAATTCTAATACAGTAGAAACAATAAGGGCTCCTCCTGCTAAAGCAACGAGAAAGCCCTCTGTTTTCTTAGATAAACTCCCGTAAATTCCCCAAACAGCGCCTAATATAAGCGCGCCGGATACTACGGAAATTACTATAAATGTCAATTTTTATTCTGAACCTTTAACGTCAATCAATTCTACGATAAATATAAGTGGCTCTCCCGGACCAATTTTAGCTCCAGAACCTCTTTGACCATAAGCCAATTCTGAAGGGATATAGAACTCATATTTTGCTCCTTCTTTCATCAACTGAAGACCTTCTGTCCATCCTTTGATTACTTGATTTACACCAAAAGTAGTTGACTCTCCACGGTCGTAAGAGCTGTCAAAAACGGTTCCGTCTAGTAATTTACCTTCATAATTTACTTCAACTTTATCGGTCTCAGATGGACTGTCACCGCTTCCTTCTTCGATTACTTTATACTGCAATCCACTTTCGGTAGTTTGAACACCATCTTTTGTAGCATTTTCTTTCAAAAATGCTTCTTCTTTTTTCTTATTGTCTGCTGCTTTAGCTTCTTGTTCTTTTTGCTGCTTTTCGCGCAATTGCATCTGAAACTTCTGCATCACTTGCTGCATCACTTGCTGGGGCATTTCTACACTATCAGTAAGCGCTTTGCGCACACCTTGTTCATACACATCAACATCAAAAAACTCATCAGGATTATCTCCTAAAGCTTGTTTAAATTGTGCTCCGGTATTCGCACCTATGATATAAGAAACAGAATCTTTAAAGGTTTTTAATTCTGCATCGCCTCCTGAGTTCATTTTAGAATTATTACAATTCACTAATGTAAGCGCAACAGGTAACGCTAGAAATAATCTATTCAACTTCATTTTATAAATTTTAAAATTTTCAAGTGCAAATAACGGGATATTAAAACACCTATAAAAATCTTTTAGAATCTATTATAAAATAGGTTTAACTCACAAAAGCACTATAACCGGTGATCGCTCTACCTACAATAAGTGAATTGATCTCCTTAGTACCTTCATAACTGTAAATCGCTTCGGCATCAGCCACAAAACGGGCTACATCATACTCTAGCAAAATACCATTACCGCCCATCACTTCACGGGCACGGCTCACCACATCGCGGGTACGCATCGAGCAAAATACTTTTGCTAAAGAAGCATGCTCATCAGTCAACTGGCCACCATCTTGCATCTCGCTTAAGCGGAAACAAAGCGTTTGCATAGCGGTGAGATTTGAAACCATCTCAACCAAATGGTTTTGTATCAGTTGAAAACTAGCAATTGGACGACCAAATTGCTCCCGCTTCTTGGTATATTTTAACGCTGCTTCATAAGCACCACGGGCGCAACCCACTGCTTGCCATGCCACACTGGCGCGTGTCATTTGCAATACTTTTGCAGTGTCTTTAAACGAGTTGGCATTTTGCAAGCGATCACTTTCGGGAACACGACAATTTGAAAGTGTGATCAACGCATTTTGCACAGTACGCAACGCCATTTTATCTTTCATCTTCTCAGCTTTAAAACCGGGGTTCTCTTTGCGCACAATGAAGCCTTTAACACGACCGCTCTCTTCATCACGTGCCCAAATGATTGTCATATCAGAGAATGTGGCGTTACCTATCCATTTCTTTTCTCCGTTTAAAACCCACTCCTCACCTTCTTTTCTACAGGTTGTTCCCAGCCCCCCGGCAGCACCAGAACCTACATCTGGCTCTGTAAGACCAAAAGCACCTATTTTTTCAAACTTCTGCATTTTAGGCAACCAGTATTGTTTTTGCTCTTCGCTTCCGCAAAGGTAAATAGAGCCCATTGCCAGACCACTATGCACACCGAAAAATGTCGAAATAGAAACATCAACTCTGGCAAGTTCCATCGCCAGAATTCCTTCTAGTAAAAAAGATTGACCGGGACAACCGTAACCTTTATAAGCAATACCGGCTAAATTAAGTTCTGCGAATTTAGGAATGATCTCATGCGGAAACTCGGCTCTGTTCCAGAAGTCGTTAGCAATAGGTTTTACCTCGTCTTCCATAAAATTGCGCATCTTCATCTGTATCGCCCGTTCTTCAGGAGAAAGCTTTTGCGCGAGGTTGTAAAAATCCCCGTCAATGGGTGGTAATTTATGCTGGCCTTTTTTTGCTTGAGAATTCAACATTTTCATCAAACCTTTCAGTTGACGATCATCAAGATTTCCCACAGCGCTCATTACCTGAGACAGATCAACTTTTTGAGAGAGTTTGGCCAAAGCATCCAGATCTACCGATTTCAACAAGCCTATTGTATTTTTTACTTTTCCGAATAACGACATCGTTTGCGTTTTTATAATTCAGTTTAAAAATACCAAGCTTTTGGCGCTCTTGCAGCCAAAAAAACGTTAATTACAACTAAAGCGGAGTTACTAAACTTTTATGCACAAATGCTCGCTTTGCCGCTGAAGTTTCAACATGCAACCAATCTGCTGTTATACCTAAAAGATTTACTGTATCTAACCGCGTAAGTGAACCTATTTGCTGAGACTTTGCCGAAGCACTGCTTCTCAAATTAGCACGAACTGACTTAACAAAATACCTGTTATAAATTTCTGAAGCTTCCTGATCGTTTGCCAGTTTAGGCTCTTCTTTTACAAACGGCAACGGATCAATCGTACCACTACCCCGACTGTAAACCCCAAAATGCAAATGTGGCGGTGTTGTACGCGCATTACCCGTATTGCCTAACAGACCTAGAGTATCCCCAATTTTCACGCGCTGACCATTAGTCGCAATAATACTGTCTAAATGCGCATAATACAAACTGTTGCCAAAAAGACCATCTCGCAACCAGACCTGCTTACCACCCAGACCGCGATTGCCGGTTCTGCTCACATAACCGGCTACACTAGCGAGCACAGGCGTACCCCGTGATGCAAAGATATCTACACCCTCGTGACTGCGCTTACCACCATCTCTGGGCGCTCCCCAATAACTTTGTATGGCTTTACTTGAAATGCCTGCTACCGGAAAACTATAGCCAGGTGTGCTCGATATAGTTAGTGTAAAATTTGACGCAGCGTTCAATTGAGGTTGAAAAACCACTTTATAAATCGCTGACTTTTTAGGTGAAAAATTCAACGTTGAATGTTCGTAAGCGGCCTGCTCCTCGAGTTTAAAAGGAGATATACTATCTGAAGTTTTCTCATACAGGTCTATAAAAACCAAAGGGTTTAAGCTGTCTGTTATAATACTGAAATCGTAGTTACGACCCCGTTCAAGATGGAGTTCATAGGCATAGACCGGATTAATTTCAGCATTAAAAATTCCGGTTTCCTGATAAGGAGAATCTACATACAAACTATCCTGAAGCGCTTCTTTAAATGTCATATTCCAAAAAATATAGGGCAAAGAATCCGATTCAAAGTTGCGCGCATAAACTTCCCGCGCTGTGGGTTGTGTTATAAAATCGGTAGCCTTAGTCAACTTGCTACATGAAGCGAATATGAGCAACCCGATTAATCCAAAATATATTTTTTGATTATTTAGCATAGTTTATAATAATACACAGAAACTATGCCATTTTAAAATTTTAGAAGAGTGAAAGTTGCCCCGGTCTGTACTGCTCAAACAAATCACAATTGAGTGGTGCAATGCTTCTTCCTTTGAGGAATTTATTACGTCCCAATTCCATTTGTGCTTTTATCTGGTTAGCAAACTCCCCGCTTCCCCGCATTCTGCGACCAAACTGGGAATCGTTTAAATTGCCTTCGTGACAAGCCGCAATCTGATTGAGCACTTTATCTGCGCGATCTGGCATCGCCGATCTAATCCACTGTTCAAAAATTTTACCGATGGCACCATTGAGACGCACTACCGTGTACCCTACTGAGCGTGCACCGTGATCAGCTGCTGCTTTGATGAGGGGTAACACTTCGTGACTATTGATCCCCGGGATTATGGGTGCGGTCATCACATTGACTGGAACGCCCAATTCTGATAACTTTTTTACAGTTTCTAAACGTTTTTTGATACTTGCGGTACGCGGCTCAAGCAAGCGTCTGGTTTTTTCATCTAAAGTTGTAATAGACATATTTACCTGAATCAAGTTGTTTGCAGCCAATTCTTTAATGACATCAAGATCTCGCTGAATCAATGCATTTTTAGTGATGATAGCTACCGGATGCCGGTATTTATAAAAAGTCTCTAGTAAGTTACGCGTAATTTTAAAACGCTTCTCTGCAGGCTGGTAACAATCTGTATTTCCTGAAAGAACAACGGGAGCAGCTTTCCAGCTTTTTTTGGTGAGGTGCTTTTCTAGCAAACGCACGGCATTGCGTTTGACTAAAATGCGACTTTCAAAATAGAGACCGGCACCATAGCCCCAATATTCATGCGAATTGCGCGCATAGCAATATACGCAGCCGTGCTCGCAACCCTGATACGGGTTTAAGGAATATCCCATTCCCACATCTGGACTTTCTACTTTGTTGACTATGGTTTTGGGAAACGTATCTATAAAGAGCGTCTTTAAATTTTGTGGCTCATCGCCTTCCTGAGCACAGTAGTTTAGAAAATCATCCCGCAGCTCGTGACTGTTTTGATCAAACCGATTAGCAATTTGTGCCTGAGCTCCCCGCCCTTTTAGGTGTTCCCCTTCTGCTTGCATAAAATTGGATTTATTACAAATATATGGAATAATTCCTTTTTATAAAGTTGAAAAATCGCTTATAGAGAGCAATTTGAAAAGGTAGGTTTTTAGTTAAAAGGTTTTGCGACATTACTTTTTATCGCTTAATATCTGTAGTAATTTTTTCTGGTCTTGTCGATTGTCCCAAAATGCAGTAATCACAATCTCGTTATCGGCTACTTTATAGAAAATGCTGAAATTTCCAAGGGATGTTACCCAAGTGTCTTTGAAATCAGTTTTTCTATAAATGAAAGGCGTTTCAGCTATTTGATTAGTTCGTTCTGCTACAATTTGAATTAATTTCTTCGAATACGTAGTAGATTTGTTCCATTTTACCCAATATTCAGGTATTCCAACGTATTAAATATCCGCAGTGCGTGTCAATCTTACAGCTCGTTTAGTCACTCCAGATTGCGTTTATCCATGGTTTCCTGTGAAATCAAACGCCCATTTCTAATATCGGCTTCGCTCATTTCAAGCATTTCTTTTTGCTCGCCATTAAGCTCTACAATTTCATCGTCTGCGGTAGTGGAAGAAATCAGTTTATCAAGAGCGACTAAAACATCCTTGTTTTGAATAGAACGGATTTTGTCAATAAGTTCGCCACGTATTTTATCAACTGTCGCCATAATTATTTTATATAATGTACAATTTCGGAAATTTCGTCGAGTTCTCATAATGCTGTACAACGAACCAAATTAAATGACGATTAAAAAGTGATAAGCAATAGGTCAAATCTTTAATATTTAAATCAAAAAAACCGCTCAAAAGCGGTTTTTTTGATTACTCTAATAGAGTGCCTTTATTTCCCAGGAAACTCCGGTTTGCGTTTTTCTAAAAAGGCACTGGTACCTTCTTTAAAATCTTCGGTGCCAAAGGAAGCTCCAAAACCTTCGATCTCGGTATCATAACCGTTAACTCCGGTTTTAAAGCCTGCATTTACGGCTTGTATCGCTGTAGCAATTGCAACCCCACTATTGTTTAAGATTTTTGCGGCTATTTTTTCGGCGTGCGACATCAATTCTTCCTGCATTGTCACGTGATTGACCAGACCGTATTGTAACGCCTGATCTGCATTGATCATACTCGCGGTCATGATCATCTCAAAAGCGCGGCCTTTGCCAACCAGCTGCGGTAAGCGTTGCGTACCCCCATATCCGGGAATCAGGCCCAGAGAAGTTTCCGGCAATCCCATACGGGCGTTGTCACTCGCAATACGAATGTGTGCCGACATCGCCAATTCTAGTCCGCCTCCTAAAGCAAAACCGTTAATAGCTGCGATCACCGGCGTGCTTAAATTTTCGATGAAATCAAATAACAATTTTTGACCTTTTCGCGCCAGCAACGCTCCTTCTTCTTCTTCAAAATCAGAAAATTCACTGATGTCTGCGCCGGCCACGAATGCCTTCTCTCCGCTTCCGGTCAAAATGATAACCCCTATATCTTCATCAGCATCTGCTTTGGCAAAGGCATCGTGCAGTTCTTGTATGGTATCGCGGTTGAGTGCGTTTAACTTTTTAGGTCGGTTGATGGTTATGACAGCCAATTGATCATCGACTTCATAAATAAGATTTTCAAAATTCATAGTCGTAATTTTTATTCCACAAAGTGGAAGTTATTGCTAGATGTAAGGCTCAATTTCAGGTAGATCTATACCTCAGCAATAGGAAAAGTTACTTTAAAAACGGTTCCTCTTTCGGCCTTAGAAGTAAAGGTAATGGTTCCGTTATAGGTTTCCACAATATTTTTTACCATCGCCAGACCCAGGCCCATTCCGCTGGATTTTGTGGTAAACTTAGGCTCAAAGATCATTTCAGCATTCTCTTCAGAAATACCGTGACCGTTATCACAAACCAGAATGCACACCGTGTCTTCATCGCCTTTGATCTCAACCCTAATTTTAGGATCTTCGACATCTTCGGTAGCCTGAATGGCATTTTTTACCAGATTGGTTATCACTCTAATGAGCTGGGTACGGTCTAACTTTACAATAATTTCTTCGGAATCTGTACCAAAAGTAAGGTAATGCTCTGTGAAAATATCCAGTGCTAATTTGGTCACAAAAACCACATTAAGCGTTTCGTTTTGCTGCGCAGGCATTTTTGCAAAATTGGAAAAAGCCTCCGCAATCGAACTCATCGTATCTATCTGCTGGATGAGGGTTTTGCTGTATTCATCTAACTTTTTATGAATCTCTGGATCTTCGGGGTCAAAACGTCGCTGGAAACTCTGCACTGTCAAACGCATTGGCGTCAAGGGATTTTTGATCTCGTGTGCCACTTGCTTGGCCATCTCGCGCCACGCCGCTTCACGCTCACTTTGTGCAAGTTTTGCCGCACTATTTTCGAGCTCGTCGATCATCCCATTATAGGATTTTACCAGATTGCTGATTTCTTCACTGGCATCATCAATCTCAATGCGCTGGTTGCGTTTATCTAACCGGGTTTGGATCATCTTATCACTTATGGTTTTTAAACTGCGCGTAATGTATCGCGATAAGAAATATGATAGCGCAGTTGCGATCAAGAGCATAAACAAATACCCTTCTGCCAGGCGGCGTAAAAATTCGTCCAATTCACGCGTGATGAAATCATCATCCTGAATGTACGGCAGATTCATAATCGCCAGCGGCTTAAACTGGTTGTCGTTGATGTAAGTATATGAAGATTGATATTTAACGCCGTCAATCTCAGATTGTACCACCCAACGTTTTGTAGGCATATTTGCTAAACCTTCTAATACATTGGGATTTAAGGAAGTTTCTAAGGTGTCTTCGGTAAAACTTTCTTTTGATTTGACTAGAAGCTTTCCGTTGAGATCATAAATATTGATAGGTAAATCGTGAACATCTGCAATGCGGTAGATGTCGTTGTTAAACTTTAAAATAAACGGAATATTCTCAGAAATAACC
Source organism: Leeuwenhoekiella aestuarii (assembly GCF_004104055.1). Taxonomy (GTDB): domain Bacteria; phylum Bacteroidota; class Bacteroidia; order Flavobacteriales; family Flavobacteriaceae; genus Leeuwenhoekiella; species Leeuwenhoekiella aestuarii. The sequence goes on from NZ_QOVJ01000001.1 coordinate 599,767, forward strand.
TCGTAAGTCGTCTGGTCTAAAACATAAGCGATCTCTGCCCTGATCTGATCTTCTTTACGCAACAAGCGATCTCTGTGATATTCTTTAGCCTCTTCTTTATATTGAACGACACTAATAATACCAATGAGGATCGAAGCTCCCAAAATGAGAAATACCATCCCAAAAAAGATGCGCAGGCGTAAAGAAAGCTTATTGAATTTCATTGGCAGATAAGTATCAAAAACCGCGCCGTTAGGCATTAGGGTTTTTGTCGCGTATGCTTTTATAGAGTTTTATGCCTAACATTAAAAGTATGGCCAAGGTAATTAAACCGGCCAATCCCCAGATCCAGTTGGTTGTACTTTTTGTAATAACCAGAAAAATAACTGCGAAAAGAATAAGCGTTGGTCCCTCATTCCAAATGCGCATAAACTTGGTGGTGTATTTAAAATTACCGGCTTGTAACTGTTTATAGATCTGATGGTTTTTAAAGTGATAGGCATACAACAAAACCACAAACCCTAGTTTGATCTGCATCCACGGAGCATATAAAATCCCCGAGTTTAAATGCAGCATAATAAAGGCAAAAAGACTGGCTAAAATCATCGAAGGCCAGGTTATTATTTTCCAGAGACGCTTAGTCATCAAAGCCAGTTGATCTCCCAAAATTGTACGATCTGGTTCAGATTTTTCAGAAGCTTCAATCTGATACATAAACAAGCGTGGCACATAGAACAAGCCTGCAAACCACGTCACAATAAATATAAGATGCAGAGATTTTAGATAGTTGTAATATTCCATACCGCAAAGGTAAAGCTAATTGCACGTTGTGTGAAGGGATAATATAGTGTTAAAACAACTGCAGCAGTATTAAAACCACCCCTCAATTTCTGCGAAATTGTGTCCCCTCCTTTGAAAGGGAGGGGAACTCTTTAAAAGGTTTTAATTAATTCTCTTCAATGAACAGATAATTCAATTGCATTGCATTAAACTCTTTATTGAATGCAGCAACCTCATCGCTAACCAACTTGTCAAACTTGTTTAATTCTGAATCTATTTTAGCTGTTAGTTCATCTTTTACCGCTACATCCTGATCTGTAGGAGCAAAATCTCCCATCCCTACCAGTGCATTTAAATGTGCCAATTTATTGGTTAACCGGATTGGGAAGTTTAGAGGATCCTGACCACTTCTGTTTTTGGTTTGGTACAGGGCTTTTTCGATTTCTTCCAAACCTTCGCGTAGTTTTTTCGATTTTTCCCGCAATTCTTTGGTATCCGGATTGTCTTTGTATTGCTTTTCAAAAGCACTCAGCTGTCCGGTGATGTTGCGTATTTTTTTGATGCTTTGATGCGCGTGATCTACGGTTTCATTAACATCATTGATAAAATCAAACTGCGCCTGCATATCAGCTAAAGTCGATTCAGAACGGGGATCTGCTAAAACCGTATAAGGCTGTGAGTAATCCGTGCCGTTTACATTCAATTTTACGGTATAAGTACCAGGAATTTGTTTGGGTCCTTCGGTACTGGCCCACCATAAAATCATTCCGGGCAAACGTTCTGCACCTTCATAGGTCATATCCCAGTTAAACTGGTTGCCTCCTTGTTTAACTTCCAGTTTGTCCTTTTCGCCTTTGGTGCTATACGATTTAATCGTGTCTCTTTTCGCATCAAAATAGGTGAGCGCAACACTGTCTTTCTTCGCATCATATTCCGGAAGGTAGAAATAGGTCATCACGCCACTGGGATGATTGGTTCCTGCGGAATTCGATTTGCGACTGCCGCCATCCATACGATAGGTGTCTTTGGGTTTGAATAGTTTTACCACATTGGTTTTACTATCGCCATCCAATTGATGCAATACGCTCAAATCATCAATAATATACAAGCTGCGACCCTGAGTAGCGACGATCAAATTGTTGTTTTTAAGGGCCAAATCTGTAACCGGAACAATTGGTAGATTTAATTGAAAAGGCTTCCAGTTGGCTCCCGCATCAAACGAAATGTACATTCCGGTTTCGGTCCCCGCATACAGCAAACCTTCCTGCTCCGGATCTTCGCGAACCACGCGGGTGAAGTGCTCGGGAGCGATCCCGTTGGTGATTTTTTTCCAGCTTTTGCCGTAATCGGTAGTTTTATACAAATATGGCGCAAAGTCACCCGATTTGTATTTGGTACCCGCGATGTAGCAGGTTCCTTCATCAAAATAAGATGGCTCGATGCTGTTGATCATCATCCACTCGGGCATTCCTTTGGGCGTTACGTTTTCCCAATTCTTACCGCCATCACGGGTTACATAAACGAGTCCGTCGTCACTACCCGTCCATAACAGACCTTCTTTTAACGGACTTTCATTGGCTGCAAAAATGGTACAGTAGTATTCTACGGAAGTGTTATCCTGTGTGATGGGTCCGCCTGAAGATTTTTGCTTCGACTTATCATCTGTCGTCAAATCGGGACTGATAACCTCCCAGCTTTGGCCTTCATTGGTCGTTTTATGCACATGATTGCTGAAGGTGTACAGCACATCGGGATTGTGACGGGAAAACATAATGGGGAAATTCCATTGAAAACGGTACTTCATGTCTTCGGCACCGTGACCCATAGGATTATCGGGCCATACCGAAACCGAGCGCACGCTGTTGTTCTCGTGATTGACGCGGGTTAAGAATCCATCATAACTTCCACCATAAACAATGTCTGGGTTTTTGGGATCTACCGTGATATGGGCACTCTCGCCACCGGCAGTGCTTTCCCAGTCTTCTTCACTTATGCTGTATCCATCGGTGCGATGCGGAATACGAACAGTAGAATTATCTTGCTGTGCGGCATAAATACGATACGGAAACTGGTTGTCTGTTGTCACCCGATAAAATTGTGCGGTAGGCTGGTTGTGATAGGTACTCCAGGTTTCGCCTCCATCATAGGTAATCTGCGCACCACCGTCATCGCCCATAATCATACGCATAGGATCCTCGGGAGCAATCCATAAATCGTGGTGATCGCCGTGTGGGGCGTTGTTGCTTTCGAAAGTTTTACCGCCGTCTGTACTTTTATGATAGCTTACGTTAAGCACATATACCACATCTTCATCTTCGGTATCTGCATAGACTTTGGTGTAATACCAGGCACGCTGGCGTAAGTTTCGGTCGTCGTTAATGAGTTTCCAAGTGGCACCGGCATCTTCACTGCGGTAGAGTCCGCCTTTGTCTTTATTTTCAACCATTGCGAAAACCCGCTCAGAGTTTACGGGCGAAACGGCTACACCAATAATCCCTAACGTATCAATGGGGAAACCTTCGTTTTTAGAAATTTCTTTCCAGGTGTTACCGCTGTCTGTAGATTTCCATAATGCTGAACCTTCACCCCCACTTATAAAACTGTATGGTGTTCTTCGGCTGTGCCAGGTTGAAGCATATAAAACGCGTGAATTATTGGGATCAAAAGTAAGGTCAACCGCACCCGAATCTTCATTAGAAAACAGCACTTTATTCCAGCTTTTACCGCCGTCTGTAGTTTTGTAAACACCACGTTCTTCGGTGGGTTTGTAGATATCACCTAAAACTGCCGCATATACCACATCGGGATTATCCGGGTGAATCACAATTTTTGAAATGTGCCTGCTTTTAGGCAAGCCTGCCTGGTCCCAGGTTTTACCGGCATCTGTGGTTTTCCACATGCCGTAGCCGGAAGAAACATTTCCGCGCAGCGTATTTTCACCACCGCCCACATACATAATATTATGATCGCTGGGTGCCACGGCTACCGAGCCGATACTTCCACCAAAAAAGCCGTCTGAAATATTCTCCCAGGAGCGTCCGCCGTCTTTGGTACGCCAAACTCCACCTCCGGTTGCTCCAAAGTAAAACAGATTGGGTTTACCGGGAACTCCGGTTACTGCAGCGCTACGACCACCGCGAAAAGGTCCCACCAAACGGTATTCTAATGCTTCATAAAGAGACTCGTCAACATCCTGACCAAAACCTGAATAAGTTGAAAAGACTAAAACTGAAAAAAATAAACGAAGTAAAAATTTGTGCATACTTAAAAAACTTAGTTAGTAGCTAACTAAGTTAATCAATCAATTCTTTTCTGTAGTACCCGTTTCTAGTTTTAGCCGGGTTTCTCGCCATAAAAAGTATCCTGTAACGATTGTAGATAGCGTATCTGCCAGCGGAAAAGAGATCCATACGCCTAATTCTCCAAAATAATTGGGTAGTATAAGCACTAGCGGAATGAAGAAAAAACCTTGTCTGGTCAAGGTTAACAATAAAGCTGGTGTCGCTTTACCTATCGCCTGATAATAAGCTGACCCTATCAACTGAATCCCGATAATCGGAATCGCGGCAAACACCCAGCGCATGGCCCAAGGCGTGTCACGTAAAACCGCTTCGTCTTGCGTAAAAACCGAAACTATACTTTCGGGAAAAATCATGATCAACGCAAAAATGACTAAAGCCACCCCACAAGCATAGGTAATGGCAAGTTTGATGCTTTCGCGAACGCGTGAATAATTTTGTGCACCATAATTGTACCCGGCGATCGGTAAAAAACCTTGTGTTACGCCAAGAACCGGAAACAAGGCAAACATAAGCATACGGCCAATTATCGCATAAACGGTTACCGAAGCTTCTCCTCCCAATTCAAAAAGAATATTATTCATCAATAAATAGGTAATGCTCACCACCGCCTGACGCGCAAGCGTCACAAAACCTAAGGCAGACATTTCTTTGAGAATGGGAAGATCAAGACCAAAATGACTGAAATCTATTTTCAATTCTGAATTGTCACTTAAAAAATACCAAAGCACATAGAAAAAACAACAGATATACGAAGCCGTGGTAGCCCAGGCAGCTCCTTCCATCCCCATATCGAGAACATTGATAAGCAAGTAATCTAGAATTAAATTCCCCAGCGACGGAATGATCATCGCAATCATCGCAAACTTGGGTTTTCCTTCTGCTCGAATCACGTTATTGCCCATCATACAAAATGCCAATACCGGCACACCATACAACACAATTCTATAATAAATTTTAGCAGGATCGAAGATGTCTCCTTTTCCTCCAAAAGCAGGAATCAATTGATTGATAAAAACCAATCCTAAAACCACCATACTTACTGTTAGCAAAAATGTGATTGTGATTTGATTGCCAAAAGTTTTTAAAGCCTTTGCCTTATCATTTGCTCCCAAAGCCCTGGAAATAATAGAAGAACCACCAATGCCAATTGCCATACCCAAAGCCGCAATAAAAAAAGAAACCGGAAGCACTACGTTTATTGCGGCAATGGCAATACTGCCAATCCAGTTACCCACAAAGATGGTGTCTACCAAGATATTAAGTGACATTACCAAAATACCTATTGATGCCGGCAAAGCCTGCTTGATCAATAGAGAACTGATAGACTCATTACCTAAAGCTTCAGATTTATTTGGTTTGAGCAATTTGTATTCTATTTAGAAAGATTTCAGCCTAATCAAGAGATTCCCGCCTAAGCGGGAATTAAATTATGCTATCGCTTTTGAGGCTTCAACCAAAGCCCAATCGTTGATCCAGGTGGCAATTACGTGCGCCCAATCATCCCGGTCATTCAAACACGGGATCGTTGTGAATTCTTTACCGCCCATCTCGTGAAAGATCTCTTCCCCTTCCATAGCGATTTCTTCTAGCGTCTCGAGGCAATCACTTACAAAAGCCGGTGTAACGATCGCTATTTTTTTGATTCCTTCTTTACCAAAACGCTCTATGGTACGATCTGTATAAGGCTGCAACCACGGATCAAAACCTAAACGCGATTGAAACGAAGTAAAATATTTATCTTTTTCTAAACCTAACTTTTCTGCAACCTGTCTGGTTGTATCATAACACTGATGACGGTAACAAAACTGGTGTGCTTGTGATGGTGTCTGGCAGCAGCTGCCATCTATTTTACAATGGCTTTTTGTAACATCACTTTTTCTAATGTGACGCTCAGGAACCCCATGATAACTAAAAACCAATTTTTCAAAATCGAGATCTTTAATCTTTTCCTGAATGCTTCGGGAAAGCACTTCGATATATTCGGGTTTGTTGTAAAATGCCGGGATATCTGAAAAACGCATATGCGGAAAATGCTCTTTGCGCAACTCTTCAGCTAAAACCAAAATAGTTTCGGTAGTTGCCATCGCAAATTGCGGATATAACGGAAGAATCAAAACCTCATCTACTCCTTTTGCATTGAGTTCTTCAAGACCTTCTTTTAAAGATGGAGTTCCATAACGCATTGCCAAAGCAACAGGGACATCAACTTTATCGGAAACCTTTGCCTGAAGTCTTTCACTTAAAACAATAAGTGGCGAACCTTCATCCCACCATATTTTTGAATAAGCTTCTGCAGATTTTTTTGGCCTTGTATTCAAGATGATGCCTTTTACAAGCAGCGTACGCGCCCAAAGTGGAACATCAATCACGCGCTCATCCATCAAGAATTCACCCAGATATTTTTTTACGTCTTTAGGGTCTGTGCTATTGGGCGAGCCCAGATTGACCATAAGTACTCCTTTTTTCATGCTTATTTTTTAAACTTCAAAATTACGACTTATACCCCTGTTAAAACAAAAAAGCTATAAGGCTTGTCAGGGCAGGTATTGATGTTTTCTATTGATTTGATTATTCAACCAACCACTTCATCACATCCTCAAGATGTTGCCTAAACTGCGGTTCTGAATACGACTCTTCTGTATGACCGCCACCTGTATAATACATTTTACCATCGCCTACTTTATGATACCAGGCGTGGGGGTGATACACCCCGTTTTTACCTCCTTCATAAGAAGACTCATCAAGTGTAAGCGTGACCTTAACATCAGGATTCAGGTTTTTGAAATTGTACCATTCATCGGTACGTTCAAAACTATCGGGGAACGCTTCAACTGTTTTGTGTTTTTCTTTTTTAACGACCCGAGCTTTTTGAGTTTTTGGATGACTCACAAAATACCCCCCTATAAATTCCCCATACCAAGGCCATTCATATTCTGTATCAGAAGCTGCGTGGACACCAAAGAATTTTCCGCCTAATTCCATATAGTTTTGAAAAGCTACCTGTTGCTCTTCTCCAAGAATATCACCGGTTGTATTTAGAAAAATCACTAAATCGAAGTCTTTTAGATTTTCAGAATTAAAGATTAAAGAGTCTTCAGAATGTTGAACTGCCCATTTGTTTTCAGAAGCTATTTCTTTTAAAGCCGTAACACCAGTTTCTATAGAACTGTGTCTAAAACCATTGGTTTTTGTAAAAACCAATACATTTTTCTTTGTTAAAAAATCACTTTTTTTTGTTGAGTTACAGCTCAGAATTAAAATCGAGACAGAAAGTAAGAGAAATATTTTTTTCATAATTAGCTAAGAGATTGAATGTATTTTTTAGGTGTAGTACCGTATTGTTTTTTAAATGCTGCAATAAAATGACTTGCCGTGCTGTAGCCTATTTTTAGTCCTACTTCATTTACATTATGTGAACCGCTAGCAAGCAACTGCCTCGCGACTTCCATCTTATAATCAAAGAGAAAACTATATACAGAATCCCCATAAATCTGCTTAAAACCTTCTTTCAGTTTATTTAAACTCAGATTGATCTCATCTGCAAGTTCTTGTAAAGAAGGAGGCTCTGCCATACGTGCAATGATGATATCTTTTGCTCTTTTGATTTTTACTACATTATCTTCATCTACTAAAAACGGGCACTGTTCCACATCAGCTTCAGAAGGGCGGTTAAAATACAAACTGAGCAATTCATAAGCCTTTCCCTTAAAATAGAGCGCTTTAACTGAAGCATGCAAATTATAGTTCATCAATTGGTTGAGCACAATCGCCATTGAAGGTGAAATCACACCATCTTTATAATATTTACGATCGCGGTTTTCATCACTTAAAAAAGTTATGAAATCGGCTTCACGAGAAAATAGAGAATGAAATTTTTTAATAGAAATGAATACTGAAATCACCCAGCTATCCGGAGCGATTTCTAGATTTATAGGTAAATCCCGTTGTGGGTTGTAAAGCAATAAGGAGTGTTCTTCACTTAATGGAAGCTTATAATTACCTTCATTAAACTGAAATACAGAAGTACCTTTTGCACAAAAATGAAACTGAATATAGCTGCTGTCAACCTCACGGGTTACTAACTGTTTTTCAGCAGTTTCATTATTAAATTTCAGTATAAAAAAACCTTCTTCAATATTGGTTTCGCTATATAAACCTGCAGCGATATTTTTTAATGTTTCCATACTCAAAAAAAAGTATTTTATTTAGATTTATTCTAAACAAATGTGAAGGATCACATTCAGAATTTCTCACTAAATTAGCCTATTTTCAGCTTTTTGAAGTCAAAAACGACATTTTATTCGGTCATCGTTAAAAATCATACCTCTAGCGTTACTTTTTAAAGTTTACTCGAAATACATTTGCAACCGAACTTATGAATACAAACGGCAAACGACATTTTTATCCGGCTTATCCCGGTGATTTTTTCGCCATTGGCTTAAGCTATTTAAAAGCAGATGCTGAGACGCGCGGGCATTTTAGTGTTGACAGTACTATTCAAGAGCAAATTTTAAAACGCGCTCAAGAAGAAGGTATTGAAGGGCTGAGTATCATTTCTACTTGTAACCGTACCGAATTGTATGGTTTTGCTCAAGAACCTCTAGATCTTATTAAATTATTATGTGAGCATACCCGCGGTACCATCGCAGAATTTGAAGCGGTATCGTACTCCTATAAAAATGAGAAAGCCGTTGAGCATTTATTTAAAGTAGGTACCGGGCTTGACAGCCAAATTTTAGGAGATTTTGAGATCATCAGTCAGTTAAAAAATGGGTTTAAGCGTGCTAAAAAACTCAAACTGGTCAACCCATTTATGGAGCGACTTGTAAATGCAGTGATTCAGGCGAGTAAGCGCATTAAAAATGAAACCAATATTTCTAGCGGAGCGACTTCTGTAAGTTTTGCTTCGGTTCAATATATTTTATCACGTGTTCCGTTTATTTCAGAAAAGAATATTTTGCTTTTCGGAACCGGAAAAATCGGGCGTAACACCTGTGAAAATTTGGTAAAACACACCAAAAATGATCACATCACGCTCATTAATCGTACTAAAGATAAAGCGGAAAAAATTGCCGGAAAATTTAACCTCATCGTTAAAGATTATGCAGACATCCAGTCTGAAATCGCACAAGCAGATGTGTTAATTGTAGCTACCGGCGCACAAAAACCAACCATTTCTAAAGAGCTTTTATATCTCAAAAAACCACTTCTTATTTTAGACCTGAGCATCCCTAAGAATGTAAATGAGAATGTAGAAGAAATTGATGGTGTAAGTCTGGTTCATCTAGACCAACTTTCAAAAATCACAAACGATACGCTTAACCGTCGCAAAAAGCAGTTACCACAAGCGCAGGCAATAATTACTGAAATTCAAGACGAATTTTATGAGTGGTTGACCACACGCCAATTTGCACCCACTATTAAGGCTTTAAAACTAAAACTGGTAGATCTTAAAGACGGTGAGATAGACAATCAACGTAAAAAAATTGCCGGTTTTAACGAAGAACAAGCTGAAATAATCAGCGAGCGTATCATTCAAAAAATCACTACACAGTTTGCAAAACACTTAAAGACGGAAGACATTTCACATACTGAAAGTCTTGATCTCATTCAAAAAGTGTTTAAACTTCAAAATCACTAAGCTTTGGCAAAAACCATACGCATAGGTACCCGCGATAGCGAGTTAGCGCTTTGGCAGGCACACACTGTGCAAGATCAATTACAAGCTCTGGGCTATAAAACCAAATTGGTTTCGGTAAAATCTACCGGAGATCTTATTCTAGATAAGCCACTATACGAACTGGGAATCACCGGTATTTTTACTAAAACACTAGATGTCGCAATGATCAACGGGACGGTTGATATCGCTGTACATTCTATGAAAGACGTTCCTACTCAGCTTCCAAAAGGCATTGTACAAGGCGCTGTTTTACCGCGTGCTGCTCAAGAAGATATTTTTGTTTTTAAAGATGACAAAAGCACTGCAGCTTTTGATAAACCGGTAACAATTGCAACCGGAAGTCTGCGCCGTAAAGCGCAATGGCTCAATAAATACCCGCACCATAACGTGGTAGATTTACGTGGAAATGTAAATACCCGTCTACAAAAAGTGGCGGATAACGAATGGGCAGGAGCGATTTTTGCTAAGGCCGGTTTAGAACGCATCAATCTAAAGCCTGAAAATCACGACATTCTTGATTGGATGATCCCCGCACCGGCACAAGGTGCGATGGTTATCGCCGTCATGGAAAATGACGCATTCTGTAAAGAAGCGTGTAATCAACTGAACGATGTGAATGCTGAATTAGCAACACGGATAGAACGTGAATTTCTTAGAAAATTAGAAGGTGGCTGTACAGCTCCAATAGGTGCTTATGCAAAAATAAAAGAGGGACACATCCATTTTCATGGAGCGCTTTTTAGTCTTGACGGAACTCAAAAGTTAGAGATTGAAGAAACCATTCCCGCTTCTGAAAGTGAAAATTTTGGAGCCTTGTGTGCGCTAAAAATCTTAGACGATGGAGGTCGCGAATTGATGGAAGCGATTAAAAAAGAATTGTAAATCCCCCATCTTTAATATGAAAGCAGTTCTTTCCACAAAAAAGCTAACACCTTCTCAAAAGAATTTAATTCTTGGAGCTGGATTTTCAGTTGTGGAATATGATGCCATAAAGATTGAACCATTAGATTTTAAACTTCCGAAGGAATTAAAAAATCTGATTTTCACGAGTAAAAATGGGGTTTATGCTTTTTTAGAAAGAAACCATATTTCTCCAGAAAAAACAAATTGTTTTTGCGTAGGTTCTAAAACTAAAGGCTTACTTAAAGAAAAAGGCTTCAATGTGATTAAAACCGCTCAAAATGCATCAGAATTGGGTGATTTTATCATAAAAAACTATCAAAAAGAACATTTTGCTTTTTTTTGCAGTGCGATACGCAGAAATGAATTACCTGAGAAATTGACTGAAAATCTGGTGAGTTTTGAAGAGATTATGGCTTACGAAACTCAATTAAATACTAAAACATTCAACAGGCAATTTGATGTAGTTCTTTTTTTTAGTCCGTCTGGAGTAGAAAGTTTTACTTCAGTAAATACATTAAAAAATACGCTTGCTGTTTGCATTGGTCAAACTACCGCAAACGAAGTACAAAAATATACTGAGCATTTTACCATTGCTAACGCTACCACTGTAGAAAGTGTGATCGCTAGAGCGGTAAAAGCATTAAACTAACATTATGATCAAAAACGATTTATTTTTAAGAGCATTAAAAGGAGAAACGGTTGAGCGTCCTCCGGTTTGGATGATGCGTCAGGCGGGTCGCTACTTACCCGAATTTCAAGAGATAAAGGCTAAGTACGATTTCTTCACACGCTGTCAAACTCCAGAACTTGCGAGTGAGATCACCGTACAGCCCATTCGTCGTTATGGCATGGATGCTGCGATTTTGTTTAGCGATATTTTGGTAATTCCACAGGCAATGAATATTGATGTGGAAATGAAACCTGGAGTTGGGCCGTGGTTACCAGATCCTATCCGCTCGATGAAGCAATTAGACCAAGTAATTGTCCCAGATATCAATGACACCTTGGGCTATGTGATGGATGCTATCAAAATGACTAAAGAAAAACTCAACGACGAGATTCCTTTAATTGGTTTTGCCGGCAGCCCGTGGACGATTTTATGTTATTGTGTGCAAGGGCAAGGCTCTAAGAATTTTGATATCGCAAAAGAATTTTGCTTTACGCAGCCTGAAGCTGCTCACGCATTACTTCAGAAAATCACAGATACAACTATTCTATATTTAAAAGAAAAAGTAAAAGCTGGTGTTAATGCGGTTCAGGTATTTGACAGTTGGGGTGGTATGCTTTCTCCTGTTGATTATCAAGAGTTCAGTTGGAACTATATCCAGCAAATTATTGATGCTTTAAAAGACGAAATCCCGGTAATTGCCTTTGGAAAGGGTTGCTGGTTTGCCTTAGGCGATATGGCAAAAAGTGGTGCTTCGGCATTAGGTGTAGATTGGACGTGTAGCCCACGAAATGCCCGTTATTTAAGTGGTGGTAACATCACACTTCAGGGTAATTTTGACCCAACGCGCTTGTTTTCGCCTCCGGCAGAAATCAAACGCATGGTGACTGAAATGATCGATGCTTTTGGTAAAGACAAATACATCGTAAACCTGGGACACGGCATTTTACCTAATATTCCGTTAGAAAATGCAGGAGCATTTATTGAAGCAGTAAAAGAATACAAAGCAGAACGATGAGCATACGGGCGCGTTTAAAATCAATGAGCTTTGCTCAACTTTTTAAGCTTGCCTCTCTTTTTATCGCACATCCCGGTTATGGGTTTATAACAGTTCGTGCGTCAAAAAAAGTGATACACATTGCAACTCAGGTTTATGGGAATACCCACCATAAAAGCAATCGCGCCAATGCGTTTAGACACGCGTTGTGGACGGTTTTATTAGGAAAAGCAGTTTATCAGAAAACCCATAATCTAGAAAAAGCTAAAGGTTGGGCAAAGCAATTTACCGATCTGCACGAAGAGTTATTTATAAATAACGAGTTAGATCGTGCAATGGATTTGCATAATAACAACTTTGGAATTCAAAAGTTGAAAGAACTCGTTACACCCACCGAAGCAGATACGATTGCATTTTTGAAAACCGAAGCAGATAAAGCTGTTCAAATAACACAAACTGAAGAAACTAAGCAACATCCGTTAAATTTGGTTTATATTTCAGAATAATGATACAATCTATTTTTAGCGGACTTTCGGCTTATAAAGATTCTATAAATCTGATGCGCAAACTGCGTTTATGGAAGTTTTTTGCCGTGCCTATGGTTATTAGTTTTTTTACGGCTCTTGTGATTGGTATTACCGCTTATGGGCTTTCAGATAATATTGGCCATTTTATCGCACAGCTTTGGGTATGGGAATGGGGTGCACAAATCGTAGAAACTATAAGTACAGTAGTTGGCGGTCTAATTATTATCGTACTGGGTCTTATTGCTTACAAGCACATTATAATGGCTTTTTCTGCACCTTTTATGAGTCCGGTTTCTGAGAAAATAGAAGCACATTTTTATTCTGGAGTGCATCAACATCGGGATACGACAAACGCCGGTCAACTCGTTCGCGGGATAAAAATAAACTTAAGAAACTTAGCATGGGAACTCCTCATGAGTATTCCGCTTTTGTTGTTGAGTCTTATTCCTGTTGTAGGTATTATTGCCACAGTTTTACTGTTTCTCATTCAGGCATATTATGCCGGTTTTGGAAATATGGATTATACACTAGAACGCCATTTTCCGTATCGTGAAAGCGTTAACTTTGTAAAAGCTAATCGCGGATTTGCCATAGGAAACGGAATTGTTTTCATGCTGTTTTTATTGATTCCTTTTGTAGGAATTATTTTGGTTTTGCCCATTTCGGTTACTGCCGCAAGCAAAACAACGCTTGAACTTTTAGAACAACAAAAACAATGAGTGAAGAACCAGAATATGAACTGAGGCTTTTAGAAACCGATGATGCTAAAGCCTTGAATTTTCTTTTTAAAGAAAACAAAGACTCTTTTAAAGAATATTTTACCGAAACCTACAAACAAACCAAAACCATTAAAGCTTCTAAAGCTTTGATTGAACAAATCATCAAGCTTGCTGAAGAAAAGAAGACGTTTTACTTTGGATTATTTACTATCATTCACCCTGAATTGGTCGGTTTGGTGATCTTAAAAGAAATAGATCTGGATAAAGGCGAAGGCGAAATCGCTTATTGTCTGGCAAAACGCTTTAGAGGTCGCGGTTGGATCTCAGAAGCCGTTGAACTCGTAGCAGATTATGGTTTTGTAAATCATAACATACATCACTATAAAATCATTACCCATAACAGTAATGAAAAAAGTATCGAAGTTGCTCAACGATCTGGTTTTATCTGGCACAGCACCTTAGAAAAAGAATTTAAACCCCTGCGAGGTAAAGCTCAGGATATGGAGCTTTATGTCTTAAAAAAGTAACATACAAATGAGAGATCAGTTTGTAAACTACATAAAAAATTTACAAAATACTATCACTGCAAAGCTTGAAGCTATTGACGGTGAAGCAACTTTTAAAGAAGATTTGTGGCAACGCAAAGAAGGAGGTGGCGGTCGCACGCGAGTGCTTGAAAACGGTGCGGTTATCGAGAAAGGTGGCGTAAATATTTCTGAAGTTCACGGTCCGCTGGCACCGGCGATGCAAAAGTATTTTAACGTAGGCGATGTTGATTTTTTTGCCTGTGGATTGAGTTTGGTGATTCACCCTAAAAATCCATTTGCTCCTACGGTACACGCTAACTGGCGGTATTTTGAAATGCTTGATAAAGAAGGAAATATCGTAGATTCCTGGTTTGGTGGCGGTCAGGATTTGACGCCTTATTATTTGTTTGAAGAAGATGCTGCTCATTTTCACCAAACTTGTAAAACAGCCTGTGATGCGCATGATCCGGCATTCTATTCACAATACAAAATGCGCTGTGACGAATATTTTTACAACAGTCACCGTGGTGAAGCGCGTGGATTAGGCGGTTTGTTTTTTGATTATCTCAAAGCAACAGACGAGCGCTCTATGCAAGACTGGTATAATTTTGTAACGCAAGTGGGTGATAGTTTTCTGGATGCCTATGCTCCTATTTTAGAAAAACGCAAAGATTTGCCTTATGGCGAAAAAGAGCGCGACTGGCAAGAAGTGCGTCGTGGCCGTTATGTAGAATTCAATTTGGTTCATGATAAAGGAACACTCTTTGGACTCAAAACAAACGGAAGAATTGAAAGTATTTTGATGAGTCTTCCTCCCAATGTACAATGGCGTTACGATCATCACCCGGAGCCCGGGAGTGAAGAAGCTAAGCTGGTTGAAGTGTTAGAAAACCCTAGAGATTGGGTTTAATTATTTCCAGATAGTAGCTTGTTTAGTCTTAACGTGTGTATCTTTTTTGAGCTCGTTAAAGCGGGCTTTTAGAAGTAATTTTCGACCTTCGAGATTTCTGGTGAATATTAATTCTGAAGTTCCTAAATACTGTTTCCAAAACTCATAAAAAACAGACGCTTCTTTCTTTCGCTGTGCAAAAATTTCAGGAACTGTAAAGCAGCTTGAAAAGCCTAATTTTTCTCTTAACCAGTCTGCTTGATTGATGACATACCGTGGGTTATTTACAGGTGCTAGAACTTCTTGTAAATACTTCACAAAAAGCTTCTCTTCTTTTTCTGTAGCACCTTTTAAAAAACAGTTTAATATTCCCACTTTGGGTTCTTCGATCACTAACTTGATCTGATCAGGAGCTGTATTTATATGTTTCAATCTTACCATAGTATCAAAAACCACCTTTGCAATAGCTTCGATTTCTTTATCTATTCTGCCATAATACAAATACAGTTTTGTCGCTCTGTAAAGCTTAGGTACTAATGTAACAGCCATTGCAGCTGCTACAGCTACAATAAAATGAATTATTCCTTTTGCAATTAATAAACGTAAATAGCTCAAAAATAATTCTGGAAGAACAACGGTGAGAACAAGTACGATTTCTGATAAAGCATATTTTAATGTACTGTTATAAGCAACCTTGCGCTTTACTGCAAAAGGCTTATTATCATCAAAATTCAGCTTTAATTCATTGACCATTACAGAGCCAGACTCAATAGCCTCATCCCAACGCTGCTTTACATTTTTTCGATTTTTAGCCACATGTACCATATGCTCATTAAGCTCTGACAATTGATCAGCATTTACATCAAGGTCAAGTCGCTCGATTCCGTTTTCAATAACCGGATTCCCTGCTAAGGTTACACCACAAAAAGCTTCAAATCTTCGCTGGAGCAATTTATAATCTGCACCACCATTTTTTACTGTAGGATCTAAACAAGCTAAATGCCAGATAGACGCTATCTTATCTGGTGATTTTGGAGAAACACGTATAGCTCGACCACGCATTTGATTAGACATAACAAAAGAGCCTACAAAAGAAGCCAGAATAAGTGTATTCATCGCAGGACAGTCCCAGCCTTCACCAAGCAATGACTTTGTCCCAATTAATATTTTTATAAAACCATCTTCAAAAAGACTGGTGATAACGCCAATCAATTTTGTTTTTGATACAGAATTCGGTTTAATAATTAAATAGGGTGAATCAGGAAGTTGCTCCCAGGTAAGATCGCCGTCAGCCGTTCTTTGCCTCAATACTTCAATAACCGAACTGTGTAAAATAATTAGTGATCCCGTTAAAACAGCAAGGTCGTGTTCTGCAATCTCACTATATCGCAAATGCTGAAAAATTGGGATGACACCTAGTTTATTTAAATCTGAAAGTTGACTTTTTTTAAGTTCTAAAAATTCTTTTCTAATATAATCTGATAAGATTACCGCTCTTAATGAGGACCCCAAAGCTTCAGATTCTGTTTTTATAATTTCAAATATACTGTTGAGCTTGGTGGTACTTTGTGAAAGTGATTTGTAAAGGCGCTGCTCCCCAATAAGATTCACTCTTTTTTGATCTAAACCTCCTATTTGCCGAAGCTTCTTTTCTATAGCTACTAATACAGCCTCTTCTTCAAGATAGTGCTCCCGATGATCTATAAGATAATGCTGCAGTAAAATTTCAACCCACTTATATGAAAAATTAGGAATATACTCTTGCTCTTTTTCATCAAGGCCTAAAACTTCTAGTTTTTCTTTTGAAATAATTATTCCTGAAGCATTTAGAAATATGAGAATCGCAGAATAACGCTCCGGGTTTTCATAAATATCAGGCAAAACCTCATTGGTTTTTGTGTAAAATGAATGGTTCTTTACAATCTTAATAAATGTTTCATCAAGCGTAAGTGCTGTTACAAAATGATGCAATTGTTCCCGGTATTCCTGAATGTATTTTATACGCTCCTTGCTGGGTTTTGAAAAATGAATGTAGTCCTGATGTGGACAAAGATTATTTTCTTTTATGAGTTCGGGTACTGTAATCTCTACATCTACCGGTCCGCACAAATCAAAATAATTGCGCAATTCACGCGGCGAACTATCATACGGAGGTGTAGCTGTTAAACTCGTATAAATACCGTTTTCTATTTTCTTCAGCTCAAAAAGCGGGATCCACCATTCGTTTTTTAAATGATGAGCTTCATCCAGAACAATATGTGCAAGGTCTTGTTCCTTAAAAAAATTGATTAAAGCCTCTGAAGAAGCATTCATTTCATTTTTAAAGAAAGCATGTAAAGATTGATACGTAGAAAAGGTTAGCGTTGCTGGTTCTTTTAAATTATAGGAGCACGAAACAGCATCTCGATCCTTAAGAAAACAATTTTGCAAACGATCGTTCCACTGATTTCTAATAGTAAGTGTAGGGCATAAAACGAGTGTTCTTCGGTTTATTCTACGAATCATTTCGAGTCCTAAAACTGTTTTTCCAGAGCCTGGAGGAGCAATAACATGAAGATGACCATCATTAATATGGGTGTCAAATTCTTTTAAAAATTTAGCTTGATACGATCGCCAGGGGAAAATAAAATTGAGGTGCCGGGTAATAGCAAAATCAGACTTTAAGCTCAAAATATAATAGTAAATTTACCGTGTTATACACCAATACAGGCATTAAAGAAAACAAGATTAAATTCGATTCGAGCTCTGAAAGATTTAGTCTCGATTATCGAGTAAATTTGCCTGTAAAATACAGAATATTATGTTCCCATTAAGAAGAAATCGCAGATTACGTACCTCTGAAGCTATGCGCTCGCTTGTGCGTGAGACCAGTATATCACCCAATGATTTTATCGTACCTCTTTTTGTTGTTGAAGGAAAAGGGGTTAAAGATGAAATCGCATCGATGCCAGGCTATTACCGCCTGAGTTTAGACAATCTCGCAAAAGAGATAAAAGTACTCTGGAAAATGGGCTTAAAAAGCGTTTTGCTTTTTGTGAAAGTAGACGATAAACTTAAAGATAATGCGGGTACCGAAGCTTTAAATCCAAACGGATTGATGCAGCGTGCGATAAGAACGGTTAAAGATGTCGAGCCGCAAATGATGGTAATGACAGATGTAGCGCTTGACCCCTACTCTTCTTTTGGTCACGATGGTATTGTGGGCGGCGGAAAGATCATCAATGATGATTCTAGTGCAGTTCTTGCAGAAATGGGACTTTCTCACGCTAATGCAGGAGCAGATTTTATTGCACCCAGCGATATGATGGATGGTCGTATTTTTGAAATGCGTACACTACTTGAAGACGAAGGACACCACGACGTAGGTATTATGAGTTATTCGGCTAAATATGCCTCTGCATTTTACGGTCCATTTCGTGATGCGTTAGACAGCGCCCCGGTTGACCTTAAAGATGTGCCAAAAGACAAAAAAACCTATCAGATGGACTATGCAAACCGAAACGAAGCAATCAAAGAAACCTTAATGGATATTGATGAAGGTGCCGATATTGTGATGGTAAAACCTGGATTGTGCTATCTGGATATCGTGCGTGATATTAAAAATGCGGTAAATGTCCCCGTTGCGGTGTATCAGGTGAGTGGTGAATATGCGATGATCAAAGCTGCTGCTGCAAAAGGATGGCTCGACCACGATGCTGTAGTTCTGGAGCAGAGCTATGCCATCAAGCGCGCCGGTGCAGACCTGATTGCAAGCTATTTTGCAAAAGATGTGGTTAAATTGATTTCCTAGTTATGCGCAATTTTTTCATCTTGATAATGGCCGTTTTGAGTTTCAGTCAGATTTCAGCACAGGAAAGTCTTTACAAAAAGGCCTGGCTTGAAAAATGGCAAAACTCAAAAGAATATTTGATTGCTATCGCCGAGCAAATGCCAGACTCGCTGTATAATTACAAACCTACCGAACGGGAGATGAGTTTTGCCGAGCAGCTCGAGCACATAAACGGCAATATGGAATGGCTGGCCACTACTTATTTTGATAAAAAAGAAGCCGAAGTGAGTACTTCAGCAAACCCAAAAGAGCGCATCATTGCCAATCTTGAATCTTCATTTGATCAAATTCAGGGAACCATAAAAAGCTATCCCGAAACTAAACTGGAAGAATTTGTAGGTTTTTTTGCAGGTGAAAAATCACGTTTACAGATTCTTAATTTGCTTCAGGATCATATCACCCATCATCGCGGACAACTCATTGTATATTTAAACCTAAAAAAAATTAAGCCACCTCAGTATACGGGGTGGTGATTAAATCTCAGGTTTAATTCCACAAAATATCCCCTAAGCTTTTCTTAACCCATTGGTTAGACCTTTTGATTTATAGTATATTTATCTCAAATCAAACTAACCCATGGCTCTACTTATCGCATTTGCGTTTATATCAATATTTTTCTCCTTTCTCTGCTCGATCTTAGAGGCGGTTTTACTGAGTGTTACTCCAAGTTTTATCCGTATTAAAACCAAAGAAGGTCACGCCTATGCCAAAACTTTGGCCAACTTTAAAAAGGATATAGACAAACCGCTTATCGCAATTTTAACGCTCAATACTATCGCACACACAGTAGGCGCGATTCTTGTGGGAGATCAGGCCGGTACAATGGCAACAGAGTCTGGATGGAATTTCTCGATTTTAGGATTAAATTTTGTCGCGATTGTTTCTACTATAATGACATTGCTCATTCTGGTACTTTCAGAAATTATTCCAAAAACTATAGGCGCTACCTACTGGAAATCTCTGGGGAATTTCACGGCTAAAACGCTCTCTTTAATACTGATTTTATTAAAGTATACTGGTATTCTCTGGATATTAATGCAAGTGACTAAGCTTGTCGGAAAATCAGCGCACGTTAGCACCATGAGCCGCGAAGAATTTATGGCCCTTACCGATGCCGCCGAAAAAGAAGGGGTGTTTGAAGACAACGAGACCACGGTGATTAAAAACCTGCTCGTCTTTAAATCGGTTATGGCAAAAGATGTCATGACCCCATTTCCGGTTGTGGTTACCGAAGATCAGAGCATGACCTTAAAGCAATTTCAAAAAGAACATCCGCATCTAAAATTTTCCAGAATCCCGGTTTATGAAAACAAATCGCATAACATCACGGGTTTCATTCTTAAAGATGATGTACTTGAAGAGATCGTAGAAGAGCACGGCGAAAAAACACTTGCTGATATCAAGCGCGATATACTTATTGTAAATTCAGACCAACCTATACCGTTACTTTTTGACACCTTTGTGAAAAGCAGGGATCACTTAGCGCTGGTGACCGACGAATTTGGAAACACCATCGGTATCGTTACCATGGAAGACATTATTGAAACCCTTCTGGGACTCGAAATAATGGACGAGAGCGATACTATTGAAGATATGCAGGTACAAGCTCGTAAAAACTGGGAACGTCGTGCAAAACGTATGGGAATTCCGTTAGAAAAAGTTAATACACCACCTATTAACGTGAAGCTCTCACCACAACATGATACCGACGTGAAGCGAGAAGATATGCCTGATTCTGATAAACCTTCAGCATGAGTGAAGCATTTATAGATTCGCCATTGGGAACACTCGTAATTCAGGGAGATGAATTGGGACTGCAACGGGTTGAATTTATAGATGAAAAAATTCCGCAAAGCGAAAGAATTCCGGTTGCTTTAGAAGATGCGGTGTTTCAGCTAAGTGATTATTTTGAAGGAAAACGCAAAACCTTCGATCTCAAATTGAATCCACAGGGAACCGATTTTCAGAAACGTGTTTGGCTTCAACTTGCACAAATTCCTTTTGGTAAAACTACTTCTTATTTACAAATGGCTAAAGATCTGGATGATCCCAAAGTTATTAGAGCCGCGGCCTCAGCAAACGGAAAAAACCCAATCGCAATCATAATTCCCTGCCACCGGGTAATCGGTAGCGATAATTCTATGACCGGCTACGCCGGCGGAATCTGGCGTAAAAAATGGCTTCTGGAACACGAAAATCCGGTAAAGCAACAGTCTCTTTTTTAGAAGTACGGATTTCCTTAAAAAATCGTAACCCTTTTTCGGTATCTTTAAGTTATGAAATTTCTTAAGCGCCTTTTTATTGGTTTTATAAGCTTTTTGGTCGTACTCATCATCGCATTATATGTGTTCGATTACGACTATCTGCTCAAGGCTGTACGCACGATCTATTTTACCGGTCACACTACGGCATACCTTGAAGATTATAAGAAGTTTGACAATACGCGTATTGAAGCCGGCAACCCACAGGCCTGGCCACAGGCAAAAAACTACAACATGTATGAACTAAGTGATACGCTTCAGAGCATTCATAAAGCATACGGCTCTATTGCTTACATCGTGATCAAAAATGACAGTATCGTATTTGAAGAATACTACGACGGGTTTGGTCAGACTTCAAAAAGCAACTCGTTTTCGATGGCAAAAAGTTATGTTTCGGCAATGCTTGGCAAAGCAATAATGCAAGGCTATATCGAAAGTTTGGATCAGCCGGTGGGTGATTTTATTCCGGAATATACTGAAGGAACAGCTGCGCAAATGACCGTTGGCGATCTCGCCTCTATGGCCAGTGGTCTCAATTGGGACGAGTCGTATTACAGTCCGTTTTCAGTAACTACTCGAGCCTATTTTGATGATGATTTAGAGTCAGTAATGCTCAATTTAGGAATGAAAGAAAAACCAGGTGCCGGTTACAAATACCTCAGCGGAAACACACAATTACTCGCCATGGTTTTAGAGCGTGCCACTGGTAGAAAACTAGCTGATTATCTCTCTGAAAGTTTATGGAAACCGCTGGGTGCAAATAAAGATGCTCTTTGGCAGCTGGATAGCGAAGAAAGCGGACTCGTAAAGGCCTATTGTTGTATTGCCTCTAACGCACTTGATTTTGCCCGTCTGGGAAAACTTTACAAAGACTATGGCAACTGGAACGGCACTCAAATTCTCGACTCTACTTTTGTTGCCAAATCGATCAAGCCGCGATTTTCTGGGGAGCCATACGGTTATGGCTTTTGGTTGAAAGATTATAAAGACAAAAAAGTTTTTATGATGCGTGGACATCTCGGGCAATATGTGATGGTAATTCCTGAAGATGATCTCATAGTTGTAAGATTGGGTCATAGTCGCGGTAAGGTGAATGAAACTTTTTACCCTGATGAAATAGACACCTATCTTGAAGAAGCGTATAAAATGAATTGAATATGATCTCCCGACTCCAACTTGAAAACATTTTATTTCTAGATATTGAAACCGTACCACAGCACGAGAATTTTGATGATCTGGATGCTGATCTACAACAGCTGTATGCTGACAAAACCGAATATCAACGCAAAGATGAATTTACTGCAGCAGAGTTTTATGACCGTGCGGGCATTTGGGCAGAGTTTGGGAAAATCGTGTGTATTTCGGTAGGCTATTTTCACAGATCGGGAGAGCAGCGCAATTTTAGAACCACTTCTTTTCATGGTTCTGAAAAACAGCAATTACTGGAGTTTAAGAAGCTACTCAGCGAGCATTACAACAAACCACAGCATGTGCTTTGTGCACATAACGGGAAAGAGTTTGACTTTCCTTTTATCGCCCGAAGAATGATTGTAAATGGCATCAAGCTTCCGTTTAAGCTAGATCTCTTTGGTAAAAAACCATGGGAAGTTCCACATCTGGACACCTTAGAATTGTGGAAATTTGGTGATTACAAACATTATACTTCCTTAAAACTGCTCACTAAAATTTTAGATATTCCTTCTCCAAAAACAGATATAGACGGTAGTCAGGTTCGTGATGTTTTTTATAAAGAAAAAGACATCGAGCGCATAATTGAATACTGCGAGCGCGATGTGGTTGCAGTTGCTCAGATCGTATTACGCCTGCGCAATGAAAAACTTCTGGAGGATTCTGAAGTCACTTCTGTATAGAACAAACAAGATATTGTAATTTTAAAGTGTGAACAAAACAGCTCTTCTTTCAGTAGAAAATCTAAGCATAGGTTTTAAGGCCGGCAATAGACTTAATCAAGTTTTACACAACATCAATTTTGACGTTTATAAAAATGAGATTGTAGGCGTTGTTGGTGAGTCTGGCTCGGGTAAATCTGTGACCAATCTAGCTGTTTTGGGTTTACTTCCTAAACGTATTTCTGAAGTGATTTCCGGTAAGATCATTTTTGAAGGAAAAGATCTATTGACGTATTCAGATAAACAACTTCAGAAGATAAGAGGCAATGCGATTTCTATGATTTTTCAAGAACCTATGAGTTCGTTAAATCCCTCTATGCGTTGCGGCAGGCAAGTCACCGAAATATTAAAAAGACATCAGCAAATCAGTAACGAAGCAGCAAAAGCTGAAACGTTGAGACTGTTTGAGCAAGTAAAACTTCCTCGTCCCATAAGTGTATTTAAAGCGTATCCCCACGAGATAAGTGGCGGTCAGAAACAGCGTGTCATGATTGCTATGGCAATTGCTTGTAAGCCGCAACTGCTCATTGCAGACGAGCCTACAACCGCGCTTGACGTTACTGTTCAAAAAGAGATCATTCTGCTCTTAAAAGAGCTGCAACAGCAAACAGCAATGAGTATTCTCTTTATTTCGCATGATTTGTCTTTAGTTAGCGAAATAGCAGATCGGGTTCTGGTTATGTACCGGGGTAAAATTGTCGAAAGAGGCAGTGCAACTTCAATTTTTAAAAATCCACAAGAAGATTACACGAAGGCTTTGATCTATGCCCGACCTTCTACTACCGAGCGTCTGAGTAAGCTACCCACTGTTGCTGATTTTTTAAGCGGAAAGCCCTTAGCTCAAGCAGTGAGTTCCCAATCTCGGGAAAAACAACATCAGGATATTTACAGCAAATCACCCTTATTAGAGATTAAAAACGCACAAAAAGAATATTACTCAAAAGTTTCCTTTTTTGGTAAAACCGAAACCGTAAAAGCAGTTAATAATGTGAGTTTTAAAATTTATGAAGGCGAAACGCTGGGGCTTGTAGGTGAAAGCGGCTGCGGAAAATCAACTTTAGGGAATTTAATTCTTCAGCTCGATAAAGCAACTTCCGGAAGCATTTTCTACAACGGAAAAGATTTGACAAAACTGAAGTCTAACGAACTGCGTAAACTTCGGAAAGATATTCAGATCATCTTTCAGGACCCCTACTCGTCGTTGAATCCAAGGTTGACAGTAGGTCAATCGATCACTGAAGCGATGCAGGTTCATAAATTGTACGGTTCTAAAAAAGAGCGCAAAGCAGAAGCATTAAAATTGCTGCAGCAAGTAGGCTTAATGCCTGAGCACTATGACCGCTATCCACACGAGTTTAGTGGTGGTCAACGTCAGCGCATTGGCATTGCACGTACAATAGCTGTAAAACCTAAATTTATTGTTTGTGACGAATCGGTGTCTGCTCTGGATATTTCGGTGCAGGCTCAGGTTCTTAATCTTCTCAATGAACTTAAGGAAACTTATCAGTTTACTTATTTATTTATCTCTCACGATCTGGCAGTAGTAAAATATATTTCAGACCGTTTACTGGTAATGCGGAACGGGCAATTTGAAGAAACAGGTGAAGCTGATGCTGTGTATGCAAATCCTGAAAGTGCTTACACCAGAGAACTTATAGATGCCATTCCCAAAGGGATTTAAAACATAAAAAAGAATACTTTTTTCGCTAAAAAAATAAAAGTATTTGCAGTCGCTAAAATTTCTTTAAGGGTAATTTTTGTTTGTTGAAAAAAAGCATTCATACTGTATTTATTTACTAGTTATCTGAAATTAAAAGCGCGGAGCTCCCCCCACGCTTTTTAACAAATCATAACATCATAATACTCCTATTCTGAAGTTAACACATTAAGGACTCCTCCTTAATTAAAGTTTCTTGTAAATCATTGATTTGGGCTTTGCTAAAATAACTTATTTTCTAATTATTACAAGTTCAAAACAACAAAATCTTTAAAAAAAGTTAAAGAAATGTGTTTTTCAACCTATTTTAAATGTCTATAATCGATTTTTTAAGTTTACTATTTACCTTTTCGTATTTAAAATTCATATTATAGAATAAAAAAGGAGCCATATAGATGGCTCCTTTTTTATTGTTACCGTCAAAGGATTGATGCCCTGAGACTTGCCGTGAAATTGAAAATTTATTCCTAACGAATGCCTCGCGGGCTTGCCCTGAGGTAGTTCGCTTTATTTAAAGTTTTAAGCTAAAATCATTTCAGGAACTTCATCTGGGATTTCCAGTTTTCCTTCTGTAGCAGCTTTGATCTCATCAACTGTAACTCCCGGAGCTCTTTCTAAAAGTTTGAAACCATTTTCAGTCACCTCAAGAACAGCAAGATTTGTAACAATCTTAGTAACACACCCTACACCGGTAAGCGGCAAAGTACAGCGTTTTAAAAGCTTAGACTGCCCTGCCCTGTTCGTATGCATCATTGCAACAATGATATTCTCGGCACTGGCAACAAGATCCATTGCGCCGCCCATACCTTTTACCATTTTCCCCGGAATCTTCCAGTTTGCGATATCTCCATTCTCAGCAACTTCCATAGCGCCCAAAATCGTAAGATCTACATGCTGACCCCGAATCATTGAAAAACTCAATGCAGAATCAAAAAACGAAGCTCCTTTCAGCGTAGTAATAGTTTGTTTTCCGGCGTTAATAATATCGGCATCTTCTTCTCCTTCAAATGGAAAAGGTCCCATACCTAAAACCCCATTTTCACTCTGAAACTCGACTTCTATGTCGTCTCTTACATAATTGGCTACCAGCGTAGGTATCCCAATCCCAAGATTGACATAAAAACCATCTTTAACTTCCCGAGCGATACGCTTAGCGATTCCGTTTTTGTCTAACATCTTATTTATTAGGTTGAGGAGTCATTCTTAAATAAGGCTTGATCTCTGTATGCCCTTTTGGGAAAAACTCCGGAATTTGTTCATTACTTACACTTGGTGAAATCACACAATCTTCGCCATCTTTCCAGTTAGCAGGTGTAGCTACTTTGTGATACGCTGTAAGTTGAAGCGAATCAATAACGCGTAAAATTTCATCAAAATTACGACCTGTTGAAGGTGGATAGGTTAGTGTCAATTTAATCTTCTTATCTGGCCCGATTACAAAAACTGAGCGTACGGTTGCTTTTTCACTCGCGTTTGGGTGAATCATATCGTAAAGCTCTGCTACTTTATGATCTTCATCCCCTATGATCGGATAATCTACCGTTGTGTTTTGAGTCTCGTTAATGTCTTTAATCCACTCTTTATGTGAAGCTACCCCATCAACACTTAGCGCGATAGGCTTTACATTACGTTTTTTAAACTCACTATGGTAATTTGCAACGGTACCCAACTCTGTTGTACAAACCGGTGTATAATCTGCCGGGTGTGAGAATAAAATCCCCCAGCTGTCTCCCAGCCATTCGTGAAAATTGATTTCTCCTTCAGTAGTGTCTACTGTAAAATCTGGTGCTGTATCTCCTAATCTTAAATGTGCCATTTGTTGTATTTAGTTTTAAATTATTTGGAAGTTAATTTTATCGTTTTCTTACTGTGCGTTGTTCAATACGCTTTTCATAATTCTTTCCTTCAAAAATACGTTGAACAAAAACTCCCGGAATGTGTATCTGGTTAGGATCGAGTTCTCCCGCCGGAAGCAACTCTTCTACCTCAGCAACTGTCACAGTTGCCGCACCACACATTACAGGATTAAAATTACGCGCAGTCCCTTTAAAAATGAGATTTCCGGCAGTGTCGCCTTTCCAGGCTTTAATGAATGCAAAATCGGCCTTAAAAGCGTGTTCTAAGACATACATTTTACCATCAAACTCACGGGTTTCTTTACCTTGGGCTACTTCTGTACCGTAGCCAGCAGGTGTGTAGATAGCAGGAAAACCTGCTTGTGCAGCACGACAACGCTCAGCAAGTGTGCCTTGTGGAATCAACTCAACATCCAGCTCACCACTGAGCATCTGACGTTCAAACTCAGCATTTTCACCCACATAAGAAGAAATCATTTTTTTGATTTGTTTCTTCTGAAGCAACAAGCCTAATCCAAAATCATCAACACCTGCATTGTTAGAAATACAAGTCAATCCTTTAACATTGAGCTTGACTAAATGTGCAATTGCATTTTCCGGAATACCGCTGAGTCCAAAACCCCCAAGCATCATCATCATATTGTCTTTGACACCTTGTAATGCTTCTGAAACCGAGTCTACCGTTTTTGTTATCATTTTCTCATTTTAGAATAAGAAAATTACAAAATACGTTATCTAACAGCAATCTTTTAGCAGTATTTTATGCTATCTATAATAGCATAAAAATTGCGCTATTCTGTTTAAATCATATCTTTTAAAAATCTAATTCATCAGGCACTTCTACACCTTCATCTTCTTCAGAAGAGATCGAACAGTCTACACGGATAGATAGATTTTCGGGTTTCTCAAAATCTTCTTTAGAGATTTTAAGGTCTTCATCTGCATAGCATTTTTTCATAAAAACAGCCCAGATCGGTAGAGCCATTGTCGCTCCCTGCCCATATGTTATTGAAGGGAAATGCACCGAACGATCATCACCACCTACCCAAACGCCGCTTACCAGATTAGGAACCATACCCATAAACCAACCATCACTTTGATTTTGAGTCGTACCCGTTTTCCCGGCAATAGGATTTTTAAACATGTAAGGATGCCCGGTGATTACATTTTTATAAACACTACTATTTATAGCCCCCGAGCGCAAGCGTGCTCCAGAACCGTATTGGGTTACTCCTTCCATCAGGTTTACAGTAACGTAAGCAGATTCCTGACTGATCACATCTTTTGCTTGCGGGATGCTTTGATATAGAATTGTTCCGTTTTTATCTACGATCGTTGATACAATTTGCGGCTCTACGTGAACCCCTTTATTTGCGAATGCAGAATAGGCCGAAACCATCTCAAATAAACTCAAGTCTGCCGTACCTAAAGCAATCGAAGGAACTGCTGGAATATTTTCAGTATCTACACCTAATTTTTCAATAAGGTCTATAACCGGCCTAGGACCTACACGATGCATTAAACGTGCAGAAACAGTATTTATAGAATTTGCCAAAGCAGATTTTAAGGTGACCATACCACCATATCCACCGCTAGAATTTTCTGGACACCAGTCTTTTTGTGTCCCCATCTCTCCTGCAGGAATACAATAAGGAATATTAGGTATAGTATCGCAAGGTGAAAGGTGTAATTGATCTATTGCTGTCGCGTACAAAAACGGCTTGAAGGTAGAGCCTACTTGTCTCTTTCCGGTTTTTACGTGATCGTACTGAAAGTGCTTGTAATTGATACCGCCAACCCATGCTTTGACCTCACCGGTTTGTGGCGTCATACTCAGCAAACCTGCTCTTAGGAAACGCTTGTAATACAAAATACTGTCTCTGGGTGTCATCACCGTATCAATCTCTTTTGCGCCGTCTTTCCAGACAAAAACACGCATATCAGTCTCTTTGTCAAAAGAAGCTTTGATTTGCTCAACAGGTATATCACGTGCCGTCATTTTTCTCCAACGATCAGAATTACGCATTGCACGATTTAAAATACTTGTTTCTTCTTCTTCAGAAATATCCCTAAAGGGAGCTGTTTTGTTTCTTTCGTTTTGTCTGTCAAATTCACGTTGCAGATTTTCCATATGGGCGGTTACTGCTTCTTCTGCATAGCGCTGCATACGAGAATCTACCGTAGTTGTGATCACGAGTCCATCGCGGTAAATATTGTAATATTCCTCGTTACCATCTGCATCAACTCCTTTGGGGTTTTGTTCAATCCAATCTGACATAAATGCGCGTAGATATTCTCTAAAATACGTTGCGATACCATCTGCATGACCTTCTGGAGAAAAGTTTATTTTCATAGGCATAGCGATAAGACTATCCCGTTGTGTTTCTGTGATCTTATCGGTTTCAGCCATTAACGCTAAAACGGTGTTTCTGCGTTCTAATGATTTGTCTTTTGAGATTTCTCTATACGGGTTGTATTGACGTGGATTTTTTAGCATTCCGGCAATAATCGCAGATTCTTCCGGGCGTAGTTCTATAGGTTCTTTATCAAAATAAATTTTTGATGCAGAACGTATTCCCACTGCCTGAAACAAGAAATCCTGCTTGTTGAGATACATGGTTATTATCTCTTGCTTGGTGTACTGTCGTTCAAGGCGTGCTGCAATAATCCATTCTTTTACTTTTTGAAGAACACGCTCAAATTTGCTACTAGGTGTATCAGAAAAAAGCAATTTTGCCAATTGTTGTGTTATGGTACTCGCTCCACCTTTTGAACCTAAAAATGCTACGGCACGCGCAGTACCACGCATATCAATACCCGAGTGCTCATAAAAACGCCTGTCTTCGGTAGCAACGACGGCATCGATAAGGTTTTGAGGTAAATCTTCATATTTAACCGGAGTACGGTTCTCATTGTAAAATTTCCCCAGCGTTTTTCCGTCAGAAGAAAGTATTTCTGTAGCGAGATTACTCTCTGGATTTTCTAGCTCTTCAAATGTGGGTAGTTTACCAAAAACTCCCCAAGAAGCCAATAAAAATATTAAAACTATTGATGCTATTCCGCCTAAAAATAAAATCCAAAAACCCTTAATATACGGGCGATAATTGGTTGATTTTGTCTGTTTTGCAGACTTCGTTTTATTCTGAGCCATTTAATTATTCTTTTGTTTTTTCAATACGTAAACCCACATCTCTTATTCCTTCTAAATCTGCAATAGGGTTCACATCTCCATTGCGCCGCATTGCCTGTTTTATAGAAAAGGTGTAGGTGCCTGCCTCGTTAAATTGTATGTTTTCTTTGTACCAAAGTTTGCTTTCTTTTAAGTCTCCAGAACCAATGCCCAACCATGTACCGTCTGGTCTTGCCATCTCATACTCTAAGGTATCTGTAATGGCTTTACCATTAGGAAACTGCATATCTGTGATTAAAAACAAGTTACTAAAAGCGTATGAGTTGTCATTGCGCAAGCTTATAAACGCGTTATAATGTGCTAAAGTGTCTAAATCTTCAATTTTAAATACCACAGCAGAATCACTTTGCCAATGATCTGGCAAAGATTTAAATTCATGGAAGACAGCTGTTTTATCACAAGAGATGAAACAGATCAAACTCAGAATCGCACCAAAAACTTTATGCATCTTTTTTAGGCCCCTTTTTGCGATAATTACCTTTTTTTCTTCGGCTCTTTGAACGCTTTTTTGAAGTCTTAGGCTTATCAAAACGCGTTAAACTGTCTTGACCAACTACATTACCAAATTCTACTTTAGAATCCGTAAGAAGCTCTACTGCATATTCTTCTAAGCTGGCGACCGGTTGATTTTTCTTATTTGCCTCTAGAATTTCGTTAGCTTGTGTTGTGGTTAGCTTATGCCAGTTCATCCACTCACCTTCATAAGCATACCACAAATGACCTTGAAAAATATCTATCTTCTGGCAAACTGCTGTACCTTTTTCAGTTTTGAGCTTTTGTTCTGTTTTAGGAAAGTCTTTAAGCGCATCCAGATATGCATCTAGCTCATAGTTTAAACAGCATTTAAGCTTACCGCACTGACCGGCTAATTTTTGAGGATTTAAAGAAAGTTGCTGGTAACGCGCAGCACTTGTAGTTACCGATCTAAAATCTGTTAACCAGGTAGAACAACACAACTCGCGACCACAAGAACCTATACCTCCTAGACGCGCGGCTTCTTGTCTGAATCCTATTTGACGCATCTCAATACGTGTTCTAAATTCTTGTGCAAATTCTTTGATCAATTGTCTAAAATCTACGCGTTCTTCTGCTGTGTAAAAGAATGTTGCTTTAGAACCGTCCCCCTGAAATTCTATATCAGAGATTTTCATCTGCAAGCCTAAACGTATTGCAATTTGTCTAGAACGTACTTTAATCGCCTCCTCTCTATCTTTTACGTTTTGCCAAACTTCAACATCTTTCTGGTTGGCTTTTCGGTATATTTTTAAAAATTCGTCTGTATTGTAGGGTACTTTTTTCTTCTTCATCTGTATGCGAACCAATTCACCAGTAAGCGATACAATACCTATATCGTGACCAGAAGCTGCCTGTACAGCAAGAACTTCTCCCACATTAATCTGAAGTTTATCTACGTTTTTCACATACTCTTTGCGACCATTTTTAAACCGAACTTCTACGAAGTCAAATTCTTCCTGACCGTCTGGCAAACTCATATTTGAGAGCCAGTCAAAGACTGTTAGCTTATTACATCCGTCAGTACCACAAGTACCATTATTTTGACAACCACGTGGCTGACCATTTACGGTCGTACCACAATTTCCACACGCCATGAGATCCTATATGTTTGTAAATCTCTGATCTAAAATGATCAGGATTTAGTTATTTGTATATATCGAAAACGGAAGTCTTCCGTCTTAATTGCTGCTAAAGATAACATTTTAGACATGCAAAAATATAGTAAATCTAATTGGCATCACCTGCTTAATAAAAAATCCTTTTGATATAAAAATTCAGAAAATGATTTACTTAAAGGCTTTTAAAAAACATTCTAAAGCCTAACATGTTAATTTTTGAGGATTCAGTACAATGATGCTTTGTCAAGAAATCATTAATAGTTAATTTGTGTTAAAACATAACTTAAAACTATTATGATTAAAAATTATTTAAAATTTATAGTTATTGGAAGCTTATTGGCTTCTTGTAGCCAAGATGAATCATTAACTCCTGTTCAAGAAGTAAATCTTACCGCAACTTCACAAGAAGACTTTGAACTTTATGAAACAGAATTTGCTGTTCCTTCAGGGTTGATTCACGAAGATTTTGATTTGATAACTGCAAATGCAGTAGAACCCACTTCTTGTGCTCCTACTCCTTTTAGTACTATTATTTCTGAATTAGGTTATGCAGGATATGACATTTACGGATTATTATATTTTGATTTATACAGTCAGATAAACCAACTTTCTACATTTATTGATCAAGACCCACAATATTTTGGAGCTGATGGAGAAGACACAAATTATGTAGTAAACAGAACTCGTAGTCTTGAAAAATTTTGGGATATGTCAGATTTGATTACCGTGCGTGGTCAACACAATGCTACTTTAGAGAATCGTGATAAAATCGCAGATGTATACTTAAACTTCTCAACACTAACAGAGGAAGAAGCATATGCAAATGCAGATGCCTTTCTAGAAATCAACGAGGCAAGCACCTTTTTAATTGAAAGTCCGTTGTTGTCTTTTGATGGTTTTGCTTCTTCAAGCGATCTTATTGTAATAGGTGATGGTCTTGTTGAATTAGCTTCTGAAGCAGGCGTTGAAGACAAAGTTGTATGGACAGGGATTTTAGCACACGAGTGGGCTCACCAGATTCAGTTTGATAATTTTGATGTTTGGTATCCTGAAGGAGCTGCAGATAATGCTCCTGAAGCAACTCGTTTTACCGAGCTTGAAGCAGACTTTTTTGCTGCTTTTTACATGACTCATAAAAGAGGTGCTACATACAACTGGAAACGTGTAGCAGACTTTAATGAACTATTCTTTAATATTGGAGATTGCCAGTTTACAAGCCCTGGACACCACGGTACGCCAGATCAACGTATGCAAGCTGCAAAGGCAGGTTTTGACTTTGCACAAAGCCAAAGGAAAAAAGGTCAATTACTTTCTGCTGATCATGTTCACTGGGCTTTCTTAACCTATTTAGAAAGTAGTATTCTTTAATTTTTAGAAAAACGTGTATACTAAAACAGCCGGCAATTGCCGGCTGTTTTTTATTTATAAACTCTAAGCTTTACGTTGAAATTTTAATTTCTCAGACCTACCCTTTTTAAAAATCTTATTGCTGTTGGGTATGCCCTTTCTCAATTCTTTTTGCACTTCATAAGGCAAAGCGATTATTTCTTTACACTCGTCTGAGCAAGTATGATTCATTGCCTCTGCACACTCCTCACACTGTATAAATAATAAGTGACAGGCTTCATTTTCACAATTTACGTGCGTGTCGCAAGGTTTGCCGCATTGATGACAATTAGAGATAATATCTTCAGAAATACGCTCGCCTCGACGATGATCAAATACGAAATTTTTTCCTTTAAATTTATTCTCAAGTTTCAACTGCTCCACCTGACGGGCATATTCAATAATTCCGCCCTCAAGCTGATAAACTTGTTTAAAACCTTTGTGCTTATAATAGGCACTGGCCTTTTCACAACGAATTCCACCAGTACAATACATAACCAGCTTTTTATCTTCCTTATGATCACGCAGATCTTCTTCAATAAGATCTAAGCTATCTCGAAATGTGTCAACATCTGGAGTTACCGCGTTTTTAAAATGGCCTATCTCGCTCTCATAGTGATTGCGCATATCTACCAGCACCACATCATCACTCTCTATAAGTTCATTAAAAGTAGCTGCATCTACGTGAATCCCTTTATTAGTAACATCAAAAGTCTCATCGTTAAGACCATCTGCTACAATTTTATCACGCACTTTAACTTTCAGCTTTAAAAAAGACTTAGCATCCTGTTCTATTGCAATATTGAGGCGTACATTTTCAAGAAAATAAATTCCGTCTAGAAAATTTTTAAAAGCCTCAAAGTTTTGAGCCGGTACCGAAAGCTGAGCATTAATCCCTTCGTGAGCGACATAAATACGACCTAAAACGGCCAGCTCATCCCAGGCGATAAAGAGGTGATTTCTAAAAAGGTGTGGATTTCCAATTTTTGCATATTGGTAGAACGAAAGCGTAAGACGGTCTTCGCCGGCCTCATCAATGAGCGCTGCACGTTCTTTTGCACTTAATTTGTTGTACAGTTGCATGCTATACTAGATTTTAAGGTTAAAAGTGGCGCAAAATTACAGTTTTTAGACGGTTGTGACAACTAAGTCTTATAGGTAGCAAAATGAAAGGCATAGAGCACAAAAAATGCCCGCGATAGTTTTCGAGGGCATTTTTCTTGAACGGCTAATTCAGGTTATATATTATTTTGATTTTATCAAAACTTAAACAACCTAACCGCCGTCCAATCTGGTATTGCAACTTACAGTGATGCTGATACATCCTAGAAGTTTACAATATCTAACTTGTGTTTTCTGCATCATAGCACTACAGATTACTTTAATCTATAGATACACACATATGTAAAAGGTTGCCTGACAATATGTTAAAATAGTTTTCTAGGAATTTTTCCTGATTAATAGCTTTATATCAATAAAAAGTAATGTGTTATTGGAATTTTTCCGATAATTTAGCAATGTATCGTTGTTTCCATAAAAAAGAAATGGTACTTTAGCGCTTTGATTTATCTATTCAATTTTTGAAGCATTTTTATTCAAAAACACTTGTAAATCACCCTGTGCGGAGAAACATTAAGATAATCAAGAGGTGTCATTTATTTTTAGACATCTACAGAAATAAGACCTTAACAGGTAATAAAGAAACTAAAAACTATGAGTAAAGAACAAGAAGCCAAATTAAAAGCCTTAAAGCTTACCCTTGATAAAATGGATAAAACCTACGGGAAAGGTACCGTAATGAAAATGGGAGATAATGCCATTGTAGAGGTTGAAGCTATTTCTACAGGTTCATTAGGTCTTGACATTGCATTGGGCGTTGGCGGTTTACCTAAAGGTAGAGTTATTGAAATATATGGTCCTGAATCGTCAGGTAAGACCACATTAACTTTACACGCTATTGCAGAAGCACAGAAAAAAGGAGGTATTGCAGCATTTATTGATGCAGAACATGCCTTTGACCGTTTTTATGCTGAAAAATTAGGTGTAGATATTGAGAACTTAATCATCTCGCAACCAGATAACGGGGAGCAGGCCCTTGAGATTACAGATAACTTGATTCGCTCTGGCGCTATTGATATTATTGTAGTCGATTCTGTCGCTGCCTTAACTCCAAAAAGTGAGATTGAAGGTGAAATGGGAGATTCTAAAATGGGGCTTCATGCACGTTTGATGTCTCAAGCGTTACGTAAACTTACCGGGTCTATTAGTAAAACAAACTGTACTGTAATTTTCATCAACCAACTTCGTGAAAAAATCGGGGTGATGTTTGGAAATCCTGAAACTACAACGGGTGGTAATGCACTTAAATTTTATGCATCAGTACGATTAGACATACGTCGCTCTACTCAGATCAAAGATTCTAACGGTGCTGTACAGGGTAATAAAACCCGTGTAAAAGTGGTTAAAAATAAAGTAGCTCCGCCTTTCCGTCAGGCAGAATTTGATATTATGTACGGTGAAGGTATTTCTAAAGTAGGTGAGATCATTGACATAGGTGTTGAATATGAAATCATCAAAAAAAGCGGTTCGTGGTTTAGTTACCAAGACACAAAATTGGGTCAAGGTCGTGATGCCGTAAAAGCCATCTTAAAAGACAACCCAGATTTATTTGAAGAACTAGAAGTTAAAATAAAAGAGGCTATTAAGCTTGCCATGCAGGCTTAAACTATTTTTTTCGCATTAACGCGCAACCTTTTTTATCATTTTGTATCTACTCTAAAAAGCAGATAAAATAAAATGATGAAAAAGGTTTTTTTATTAATTGGTTTATTAGGTTTAGTTGTTAGTTGTTCTCTAGATGACAATAACACTAATGTAAATTATGAATTTGTTCCGGTAGTAGATTATGAGCTACCAGACACTCTGGTATATGGACAACGCTATCAGTTTCCTGTTAGTTATGTATCACCCTCAAGCTGTAACCAGTTTTATGGTTTTGATTATGATATAGAAGACAGTACGCGTTTTGTATATGTGGTAAATAAAGTTTTTGAAAATGAAACGTGTACCGAAACCCCAACAGATACGGTTGAGACTTTGCTCAATTTTGAAGTTGTTTATAAATATGATTACATATTTAAATTCTTTAATGGGGTTGATGAAAATGATGAAGCTACATATCTTACAGACACCATACCCGTAAAAAGATAATCGCCACTGATTAATTAATAGTAGAACAATGTGAGTCAAGAACAACTCATAAAAGACTGTAAAAAGAAAAAACCAAAAGCTCAGGAAGAATTGTATCGGCGCTACGCTCGAACTCTATTTTCTGTGGCTTTGAAGTATGCTCGCAATTATAGTGAGGCAGAAGATATTTTGCAGGAGGGTTTCATAACTATTTTTAATAAAGTAGAGCAGTTTAAATTTAAAGGTTCTTTCGAAGGGTGGTTAAAACGCATTGTGATCAATACCGCTTTACAACGGTATCGAAAACAAAGTGTTTTTGAAATCGTCAATGAAGAGAACATTGAACAGGTTGAAGTAGAAGTTGATGAAGATGAAATATCACTTCAATTTCTACTTCAGATTGTTCAAGAATTACCAGACCGGTACCGACTGGTTTTTAATTTATATGCATTAGACGGTTATTCTCATAAAGAGATCGCTCAAATGCTCAAAATAAGTGAAGGTACTTCAAAGTCAAATTTGTCACGTGCCCGGATAATACTAAAAGAGAAAGTAGAAAACTTTCAAAAAGATACAACCCTACAAGCATCAACGCCGTGAAAGAGCAAAAAAACATAGACCGCTTGTTTCAGGAAAAGTTTAAAAACTTTGAAGCAGAACCCGGCGACCAAGTCTGGGCAAATATCGCTGCTCAACAGCAAAATAATAATAAGACTATCATACCATTATGGCTTAAGATAAGCGGTGCTGCGGCAGCTCTATTACTTTTATTTTTATCAGGAAATGTCTGGTTTAAAACTAATCTAAATCCAGAAGTCAATCCTGCTGTGGTTATAGAAGAAACTGCCACAGATATAGAAAACGAAAATTCAATTAAAGTAACTAAAAAAGAAACCCCTCTTGTAACTTCTCAAAAAACTGAGGATAATACTGAAAGTTCAGAGCAATTAAAAAATACTAAGAACCCTTCAAAAAATCTGGTTACAACTCCAAAAAACAACACTGTAGTTTCTACTAAACAGAATACTTCTTCAAGTGTTAACAGTACTCAAAATTCTTCACCTGAGAATTCTAATATTCTTTCGCAAAGCGGAAATGAAAATGACAACGCTGTTGCAAATATTCTATCTTCTGAAATTACTAAAAAGGATGAAGTTTTAAATGAAAATACTTCCGTAGAAAAATCTAACAAAGTAGCTGTTGCTGATAATACTGAAGAAACGAATTTTGAGAGCGAAGCCAAAATAGACCCAGATGCTTTAGAAAAAATTGCAAATCAAAGCAAAGAACAAGCTATAGCTGAAACTGAAGAAACCTCAGAAACTATAAATCGCTGGGGAATTTCACCAATGGTCGCACCGGTTTACTATAACAGTTTTGGAGGCTCTGGTATAGATGCAGAATTTTCAAACAATAAAAAAAGTGGGGATGTTAATCTGAGTTATGGTTTACAAGTAAGTTATGCTCTAAATAACCGTTTAACAGTAAGGTCTGGTATTAATAGAGTTGACCTCGGGTATAAAACAGAGCAGGTTAGCTTTTCGCCAAGTATACAACCAAGCACTATTAGCAGTATCAACTATAATGATAACGCAGGTTTGATCCAGCTATCTAGCTCTAATAAAAGCTCACTTGTTAATTCTCCAAGTTCAAACGCTGCAGAATTTGACACAAATACCATAAACTCTTCAAACGCTCTAAATCAACAATTGGGTTATATAGAAATACCTGTTGAAGCAGAATATGCTTTAATCAACAATAAAATAGGTGTTCAACTTATAGGAGGTTTAAGTACTTTATTTCTGAATAATAATTCTATCACTCTTGAAGAAGGCAACAATATAGTTTCAGAATTGGGTGAGTCAAATAGTTTAAACGCAACTAGTTTTAGTACTAATGTGGGGCTGGGATTTGATTATAAATTTACAGATCGCATACAGTTCAATTTAGAACCCATGTTCAAATATCAAATTAATGCATATAATAAAAGCGTTAGTGACTTTAAGCCTTATTATTTAGGGCTTTATACCGGTTTTAGCATTAAGTTTTAACAATACATGAAAAAGAAATAAGGATACAAATCTAAAGTTAGGTTTAGGTTAGTTTTTTAGTTGGTTAGGTTAATTATTGCGCAAGCAATGATGATAAAAGGTCGCCTCTGGTTAGGGCGACCTTTTTGATTATAGCGTTTGATCTTTTAAAAGTTCTGCGTGAATCGCTTTAAATGTTTGATCTCTCAAATCACGACGGTCACTGGCACCTTTACCTTTTGTTTCAATAAACTTTAGAACTTTAACCCGCATTTTACCCGGTGATCCAGTAAAGAAGTCATAAGAAAAGCGCTTTTTATTATCATAAAAAACCATAGGCACAATTGGAATCTGATGATCTATTGCTAGTCGGAAAGCACCATCTTTAAAGGTATCTAAGACTAAAGACAAATCATCGGGCACGCCACCTTCAGGAAAAATACAAATACTCAATCCTTGACTTAAGCGTTGTTGTGCACTTTCAAAAACTGCTCTTCTGCTTTTAGGATCTCCACGATCTACCAAAATACAGGTTTGTTTGTAGAAATATCCAAATAACGGAAAACGTGACAACTCTTGCTTACCAACAAAAACAAAAGGATTGCGTGCGGTATGTAACATGAGCATTATATCTGTCATTGAGGTATGATTAGCCACATACATATAACTTTTACCGGGTTTTGTTTTCTGAAGTCTTTTTACCTGAGGCCAGAACCCCATGCCATATAATATAAAACGCGCCCAAAATTGCGCCATTCTAAAAAAGTAAACATACCATGAATCTTTTGCCACCGAAATGATCAAAAACGGAAACAAAACCAAAATAGGAATAAGTAAAACAATGTAAAACCAAATGCGCCAAAGCAAAATAAAAAATTTACGCAGCAGACTTATCATAGGTTGTTTGAGTCAGTTAAGGTTTACTCGATAATCGAGATTAAAAATACTCTGAAGCTTTACAAGAAATTAAAAATTGCTTCATTTCAATCTCTTACAGGCTTTTCAAGGTGGTTTATTAATTAGGTTGTTTATGCTATCCAAAAATAGGCATTTTAAAAGGAGTTAATTCGTCAAAAGGGGTAACTTTGCCTAAAATATTAGTTAAGCATGTCACGAATTTTGACTGGTGTTCAAAGTACAGGAACACCTCATTTAGGAAATTTATTAGGAGCTATCATCCCGGCAATTGAAATGGCAAACGACTCAAACAACGATTCGTTTTTATTTATCGCCAATCTGCATACGCTTACTCAAATAAAAGATGCCAGCATTTTAAAAGAAAACACCTATTCTGTGGCAGCTACGTGGCTTGCTTTTGGGTTAGATATAGAGCAAACTGTATTTTACAGACAAAGTGACGTACCTCAAACTACAGAATTGACTTGGTATTTAAGTTGCTTTTTTCCTTATCAGCGTCTTACTTTAGCCCATTCTTTCAAGGACAAAGCAGATAGATTAGCAGATGTAAATTCAGGATTATTTAGTTATCCTATGTTGATGGCTGCAGATATTTTACTATACGATGCAGAGTTTGTTCCCGTTGGTAAAGATCAATTACAACATATAGAAATGACACGTGATGTAGCATCTCGCTTTCACGCGCAAATGGGAGATACTTTTGTATTACCGGAAGCTAAAATTGAAGAAAACACAAAATACATCCCGGGAACCGATGGTGAAAAAATGAGCAAATCCCGAGATAATTATATCAACTTATTTTTGCCTGATAAAAAATTGAGAAAACAAGTCATGGGCATTCAAACAGATAGTACTCCCCTTGAAGAACCTAAGGATCCTGACACCTGTAATGTTTTTAATTTATATAAAGTAATTGCCTCTGAAGAACAAGTGGCTCAAATGCGTCAAAATTATTTAGGTGGAAACTACGGCTATGGTCACGCCAAGCAGGCTTTATATGAGCTTTTAGTTGGCAAATACGAAAAGCAGCGTGAAGCTTACCACTATTATATGAACAATCTTGAAGAGATTGACGCAGCTTTAGAAAAAGGAGCCGAAAAAGCACGTAAGGTTGCTAATGAAGTTTTAAATAGAGTACGTACGAAGCTAGGATACTAAGCCAGTTCAAACTGTTTACCGGGAAGTGATCGTACCACACCTTTCAGTTCCATATTAAGGAGTAAACTGACAACCTTAAATGTGGGCATTTTACAATGAAGTGCAATCAAATCTAATTGTTCTTTGCCTGCATCTCTTAAAAATCTCCAGATTAGTTTTTCTTCCTCAGTAAGTTCTACAAAGAGTTGTTTTTGTACAGGTTTTAACACCTCATCTAATTGCCAATTGAGTAAATAAATTAGATCTGCAGCACTGGTAATAAGTTGCGCTTTTTGTGTTTTAATGAGATTGTTACATCCCAGACTTTGTGAATCTCCTGGTCTTCCGGGTACCGCAAAAACATCTCTGTTATATGAATGGGCAATATCTGCCGTGACTAGAGAACCTCCTTTTTCGGCACTTTCAATAACGACTGTTGCTTCACTAATACCAGCAATGATTCGGTTTCGCCTTAAAAAATTAGTGCGGTCAAAATTATCAGAACTCCAAAAATCGGTTACAAAAGCACCTTGGTTTTCTACTGCTTGCTCATATTTAATATGCACTTTAGGGTAAATCTGGTTCAATCCGTGAGCGACAACTGCTAGGGTATCTAGTCCATGATCTAAGGCCGCCCGGTGTGCAGCTATGTCAACTCCGTATGCAAACCCGGAAACGATCAAAGGGTTTAACGGCGCTAAATCTTCAATAAATTTTTTAATGAAATCAATCGCATGTGTAGTGACTTTGCGTGTGCCTACAATAGAAAGTATTTTTGGATTGTTATAAGCAGCCTTTCCTCTTTTAAAAAGTAAAATGGGGCCGTCTATGCAATGTTTTAAGCGATCAGGATAATTTTCATCTTGATAACAGCTGTATTCAAATTTGTTTTCTTCAATAAACTCCAGTTCTTTTTCGGCTTCCAGAGCGTGCTCTTTATTGAAAAATTCTTTCAGTTTATACTCCCCTATTCCTTCTATATTAAGCAAAACTGCTTTTGATTGCCGTAAAACATTTTGAGGAGACTCAAACCTATGCACCAGTCTTTTAATGGAAGTATCTCCCAGATTAGGAATGTGCTGTAATGTTAAATATGCGTGTAATTCTTCTTGACTCACGGTTATAGTATATTGAAAATAAATATATTACAAAATTGTTAACAATTACCGGTTAACAAGATTAGGTCAGAAGGATTTTTTTCTAATTTTACGTTATGCATTTTTCAACTTACATCAGCGACCTATTATACAGATACGAGTGTGTGATCATTCCCGGCTTTGGAGCATTTTTAGCACATCGCATTTCTGCATATCACGATTCTAAGACACAAACTTTTTTTCCACCTCAAAAGCGTATTTCGTTTAATGCTCAATTAAAAGAAAACGACGGTCTTTTGGCTAATTACGCTGCGTCTGCAGAAAACTTAAGCTACACAGAAGCCTTAAGGAGTTTACAAGAGTTTGCATATGAGCTGGAGCAAAAACTTATAAAAAACGAAACAGTAGTTCTTGAAAAAATAGGAATGCTTTCTCAAAATGAAGCAGGTAAAGTGATTTTTGAACCGGCAACGACTACTAATTACCTTACAGAAGCTTTTGGACTTTCTTCTTATGTTTCAAAACCTATTATGCGTGAAGTCCTTAATGAAAAGGTTGAAACTCTTGAAGAAAAAGCACCAATTCATATCTCTGCTGGCCGCCGAAACAACTGGATGAAGTATGCTGCAGTAGGCTTGCTTGCAATCGGGTTATCAGGATCTTTGGGATTCTTCTATTTTAAAGATATAGCTGATCACAATTTTGCTGAAAAACAAAAAGCAGAAACTGCTGTAGAAAATACAATTCAACAAGCAACATTTACGATAGACAATCCGTTGCCTGCAGTTACCCTGAATGCTTTTAGACCTAAAGGAAATTATCATATAGTAGCAGGAGCTTTTAGAGTACCTGAAAACGCTGAGACTCGGGTAGAACAACTGCGGGAAGCCGGTTATAAAGCTCGAAGCATTGGTGAAAACAAATATGGTTTACATCAGGTTGTTTACGGTAGCTATACAGACCGTTTAGAAGCAATAAAAGAATTGAGACAAATACGAAACAATGACAATCCTAATGCCTGGATGCTTGTTCAAGAATTGAAATAAGTCAGTGTTTTTAGAGAACATAGTATTTAAGAGCCTCCAAAGTTGGAGGCTTTTTTAATTTTTAGAAGGTCTATTCTTACTATTTTTACGCAAAATTATTTTATGAAAGAAAAAACTCCTTCAGAATCGCGTACCATGCAGACTGATCTGGTGTTGCCTAACGAGACAAACCCATTGAACAATATGTTTGGTGGCGAACTCTTGGCACGTATGGACCGTGTAGCGAGTATAACAGCAAGAAGGCATTCGCGTAGAATTGTAGTTACCGCATCAGTAAATCACGTTGCTTTTAACA
Source organism: Leeuwenhoekiella aestuarii (assembly GCF_004104055.1). GTDB lineage: Bacteria > Bacteroidota > Bacteroidia > Flavobacteriales > Flavobacteriaceae > Leeuwenhoekiella > Leeuwenhoekiella aestuarii. The sequence continues at coordinate 642,232 of NZ_QOVJ01000001.1, forward strand.
AAGCGATACCTCTAGGTAGTGTTGTAACTGTTGAAGCTTCTATTTCACGAGCTTTTAAGACTTCGATGGAAGTTATCATAGATGTATGGGTAGAAGATCGTGAGAGCGGCTTAAAATCAAAAGCAAATGATGCTATTTATACCTTTGTTGCCGTTGACGAAACCGGTATGCCAGTACCTATTCCTCAAATAAGACCTGAATCTGAACAGGAAGTTCAGCGTTATGACGCAGCTTTGCGCAGAAAACAGTTGAGCTTAGTGCTTGCTGGCAAAATGAAAGCTAAAGAAGCTACAGAACTCAAGGCTCTTTTTGAATGAGTTTTTATAAAATTCACTAAAAAAAGGGAAGCATTATTTGCTTCCCTTTTTTTAGTTTGTGAAATTCTCACTCTAATTTCTATAATCTAATGCCGGTTCCCGATCTCCCAATAATGGAATGTATTCAAAGTCAGTACCACGCTTTTCTATGAATTCTTTTTTTGCCTCTTTTAAAATAGAAGGATCATTCAGTAAATCCATTCCGGTCTTAGCAATAGTTTTAGCTGCGATCATCATTCCCTTCTCACCAATGCTCATGCCGCCGGCAGCGACAGCTTGCCAACTGTGAGCCGGAGTTCCCGGGACCCAGGTCGCAGTATATAAACCAACTGTAGGCACTTTAAAACTCACATCACCTACATCTGTTGAACCGCCTGCTTCTGGATTAGGATTGTAATCGCTAATACCTTCAACATTTCTAGTATCCAGTTTATTCCCTAGTGTTTTTGAAATTTCTTCAGCAAACTCGCGTTCTTCAGCTGTGTAAGTGTAACCACCCACTTCCTTCAGGTTAGAATACATCAGCTTTTGCAACGTAAGATTAGGAAGCAATTCATGCGTTCCTCCTATCATCTCATAATCCATTGTGGTACCTGTTCCCATAGCAGCACCTTCTGCGGCTTTTACCATTCGATCAAAGATTTCAATCACAACACCTCTCGTAGTATGACGGGCATAATAATACACCTCAGCAAAATCAGGAACCACATTAGGAGCCTTCCCCCCATCTGTAATTACATAATGAATACGCGCATCTTCGGGAACATGCTCGCGCATCATATTTACCATATAATTCATCGCCTCTACGCCATCTAAGGCAGAGCGACCTTTTTCAGGGGCTCCTGCTGCGTGGGCAGCGATACCGTGAAATCTAAATTTAGCCGATTTATTTGCCAAAGCGGCTCCGGGATCTGCTCCGTTAGAATTTCCGGGATGCCAGTTTAATGCAGCATCCACATCATCAAATAAGCCCGCTCTGGTTAAATACACTTTACCGGAGCCGCCTTCTTCGGCAGGGCAGCCATAAAACCGAATGGTTCCTGACTTATCGCTTTCAACTAAATATTTCTTAATACTTATTGCTGCAGCTGCAGAAGCAGTACCAAAGAGATGATGCCCGCAAGCATGACCTGCAACACCACCAGCAGATTCTTTTTGAGTGACCGCTTGTTGAGATAAGCCTGGCAACGCATCATATTCACCCAGAACTGCGATCACCGGTTTGCCAGAACCGTAACTGGCAATAAAAGCTGTAGGCATACCAGCAACACCATCTTCAATTGTGAAACCTTCATTTTTTAAAGTTTCCTGAAGTAGTGCAACGCTTTGTTCTTCTTGATAACCCATTTCGGCAAAAGACCAAATTTTATGTGCTACAGCGCCATATTTATCTGCATCTTGATCAAGTTCTGAAATTATTTTTTCTTGTATCTTTTGGGCAGAAACTAAACCCGAAATCATTAAAATAGATAAGAGAAGCGTAATTTTTTTCATAAAACAGAATGGTTTAGAAGATAGAATAGAAGTCTTGTCTAGCTCTAAATTACAATAATCCTATTAATGAATAAATGAGCCGCATAGAAAACACGGAGCTATCGAAGGTTTTTATCAAATTGAATTCACAATGGAACAAAAAACCAGATTTACATATTATAAACCCAATCTTCAGGATTTAATCGCTCTGAATCTTTATAAATCAAAAACTTTAATATGGTTTTACCACTAAAGGAGTTTTCTGCGATTTCGCCAATGGCTTGCTTTGTTGCAACCTGATCGTGGAGTTTAACCTTAAGGTTTTTTAGGTTTTGATAAACGGTTAGGTAATTTCCGTGTCTGATAAAAACGGCATAGCCTCCACCTTTAATCACCTGAATCTGAAAAACGGTACCCTTAAAGGACGCCCTCGCAACGCCTCCGGGAGCAGTTTCTATCTCAACTCCACTATTATAGGTTGTAATATTTGGCAAGGTAGGGTGCTGTGAAGTTCCAAACTTTTTATAAACACGCCCGCGTTCTACCGGCCAGTCTAACTTACCCCTATTAGAAACAAAGTCGTTAGCAAGAGCCTTGGCCGCTGGGGTAAGTGCAAATGTTGCGAGTTTACCAACCTCTGGCTTTGCTGTTGTTTTTGTGGCTGTATTTTTATTAGAAGCGGCAATTGCTTCTCTAATAATTCGATCTATTTCTTTATCTATCCTGTTAGCTTCTGCTTGCTTTTTATTGATCTGAGCCACATAGGTAGATTCTTTTTCGCGAATGGTAGCAATGAGCGCATCTTGCTGTTTTTTCTCTTCCTGAAGCTTCTGCTGTTCTAGTTTGTTCTGAGCTATCAATTGTTGCTTTTGCTCTTTCTGTTCAATAAGTTTGTTATTGGTTTCCTGCAAAAGTGCGGTACGCTCTTTAATCTGGTCGCCTTGTTTTTTACGGTAATTGCTGTACTGCTTCATATACTGCACCCGCTTATATGCCTGTAAAAAACTCTCAGAAGAAAGCAAAAACATAATTCGACTTTGGCTGCTTTTACTTTTGTATGACTTTTGAACCATCGCCGCATAATCATCTTTCAGCTTAGCCAACTCATCCCGCAAATCAGAAATTCTATTTATATTCTGATTGATTTTTTGCGTAAGTAAATTGGCTTGTGAGTTGGTAACCTTTATTAGGTTTTCACGTGTTTTAATTTTTGAATCCAGATCTTCAACCTGATTCAAAACATTCATTTCCTTTTTCTTATTGCTTTGACGCAGTTTACTCAGTTCTTCAATCTGACTCATCAATGCCCGGCGCTGACGCTCCAGCTCTGCCTGTTTATCATTTTGAGACCAAAGGTTGGCGCTTCCTCCTAAAAAAAGAAGAATCAGTAAACTGAATGTATAAAACTGCTTCAACTGCATTAAAGTTTAATTTCTTTTAACCCGCCGGGAATATTAAACGGAAAGCTTACATCTGCCTTAAAATCAATTCCGCGGTATTCAATATCTATAGTTGTTGTCTTTTCTGCTTCCTGAGCTCTTACGTGAATTTCTGACGGAAAGTAACCGTTTTGTTCCTGAATATAATCGCCATATTGGATAGTAAGATCCCTATTTTCTTCCTGCTGTGTAAGGCGTTGCTCCTGAAGGGTAAATGCTCCAGAATTCAAGTAGAAAAATAGATTGAAAAGTTTAGATTGCTTTCTTGGTGCAATGAGATAACGAGATGAGGTTGATCCGGCACTAAAACCACCATTTCTTAGATCATAAATTGGCTGACCAGTCAACAAAGCTTCAACCTGATCGTAGTCTAATACTGTTCCTAACAAATCACTCAGCAACTCAAAATCACCGTCAAAATAAGTTCCATCTATCTTCTCATAAAACTGAACGCGATCTCTGGTGATCATTGCTTTTGCAAGAGAAATCCCCAAAACAGAAGCACTCATCCATATGGTTTCTCCTTTCTGCATACGCAAACTCACCGTCACACTTTGATTGGTTTCCGGATCAGAATATTTAATCTTTAAACGTGCCGCAAGTGTTTCAAATTGCGGGTGCGTCTTATAATGCGTTGCAATTATTTTTGCAGAAGCAAGATCTTCTACTGAAGCGGTGTTTTTTGTAGCCTTACAAGCAGCCAAACTTAAAAGAGTTGTAAGCACTAAAACTTTATGGAGTATTCGCATATTATTGTGTCAAATTTGTAAGGCGTTTACGGTATTCTGCAGCTTTAGCCGCATTACCTAATTTATCATAAGCGCGTGCCAGTTCACTATAAAAATCAGCTTGCATCTTTGCGTTATCAATGATGTAATCCAGACCCATTTCCAAATAATCTGCAGCTTCTTTTGTATTACCTAGTCCATTTTGAGCAACACCGTATCCTAGATAAAATAAAGCCTGAGCCGGGTATAGCATAAGTGCCTCCTCGCTAAGTGCTGCAGCCTTATCAAACTGACTAGCCTGAAGCTGCAACATAATCAGATTACGCAAAACATTAATATCTGAAGCATCTTTCTTGTAAGCAGCTTCATAATATGATAACGCCTTTGCAGAATCTTTATTTTTTAAATAGTAAGCGCCTAACTCTTCATTTACATCGGTTTGTTCTTCCGAAGAAAATAAAGCAATCGCCTGTTCCAATTCTGGTTGATACTCGGGATTTCTATCTACATAGATCAGAAAGTCGTTTAAAACGCTGTGTTTAGCTTTAGGCTCAACACGGTTGCTTTTCATCACTTTTTCTAAAGAATTGAATGCTTGTTGCACGTCACCATTCTCTAGGTGAAATTTATAAAGCGCCAGATGCACAACGTCTGCTTTGGGATTTACTTTTAATAATCGCTGGGCGATTGCGTAGGCTTTATCTGTATTGCCTTGCTCGCTGTATACATAAATAAGATTGAGGTAATTTTGCTCATTTTCCGGGTCAGCATCAATCTCTTTTAAAAGCAAACGCTCTTTAACATCACCACCGCTCAAAGCCAGTGCCTGTTCACGTATCTGATTGCGATAGGCATCTTTACCCAAATTCTCATCCAAGTCGTCCAGCACGCTAAGCGCTTTTTCAAACGCACCTTTGCGGACATAAATTCTTGCTAAATCTTCTTTATATCTGATATCAAATTTTGCCAGGTCCTTTACCAAATCTATCGCTTTGTCAAAATCCTGACGCGCATAATACACCTCATAAAGACTTTCCATTATATCGCGTTGATTCGGTTTGAGCTGTAAGGCTTTTAGGTAATTATTTTCGGCTTCCTGAACATTACCCAGAGCTGCCTCGTTTTTTCCTTTTTCAAAATAGAGAATTGCTTCCTTCGGGCGTAAGGCTATGCATTTGTCTAAAGCTGCGATCGCCCGGTCGTAATTCTCGATTCCTTTCTGCTTTAAAGCTTCAAAAAAAGACTCCTGAAATGCATCGGTAACATCTTCAAGACTATCCACATTTACATCTTGCAAAGGACTAGGTTCTTGTGCTTCAGCCAGTGGCGAAAACAACAAAGCAATCAACAAGATTCTAAATGCTTTCATCTTTATAAATTAAACCAGCTCAGAATAATCCCCAATGCTGATAGCTGTAAAGTTACCATCGAATTTAGCATAATTACCAATCATAGCGTTTTTTAACTGCGCGTTAGTAATTGTACTGAAATTCTGGATCAGACTTTCACAGATAGTACTGTTTTCTACAACGCTTCCTTTTCCTACGGAAACATTAGGGCCAATTGTTGAATCTTTTATCACCGCATCGTCACCGATAAAACAAGGAGGAATTACCGAAGCATTCTCTAATTTAGCCGAAGTTGAAACCATATGCTCCCCTTCCTTATGTAAAAACTGAAGCATTCTTCCATTTGTTTCAACAGTAACATTCTTGTTTCCGCAGTCCATCCACTCATCGATTTTACCGGGTTTAAAGGTATAGCCTTTAGCCTGCATTTGTTTAATCCCGTCATTGATCTGGTACTCGCCACCGTGCATCAGTTTAGCATCTAAAACAGCCTGCAATTCATTTTTAAGAACAGCGCCATCCTTAAAATAATAAATGCCAATAACCGCTAAGTCTGAAACAAAATCTTTAGGTTTCTCAACAAGTCCTACGATATCATTTTGCTCATTAAGTGAAACCACGCCATAAGCCTCCGGGTTTTTAACCTGTTTAACCCAGATCACACTATCTGCTTCTTTATCTAACGTAAAATCTGCTCTGAAGAGTGTATCTGCATATGCAATAACACAAGGTCCGCTTAACGAATCCTGAGCACACATAATCGCGTGGCCGGTTCCCAAAGGTTTGTCCTGATAATAAATAGTTCCTTTAGCACCTAAGCTTTGAGCAATTTGCTTAAGGTTTTCTTCGGTTTCTAGACCAAAATCTTCAGCGATTACAAAGGCAATTTCTTCAATGTTTTCATCTAAAACGTGTGAAATATCTTCAACAAGTCGCTGAACGATAGGTTTCCCGGCAATAGGTATCAAAGGTTTTGGAACGGTTAAGGTATGTGGGCGTAGTCGCGAGCCGCGACCTGCCATGGGGACTATGATTTTCATTTTGCGTTGTTTCTGGTTTTTTCCTCCAAAAGGAGATTTAAACAAAACTGTTCTGGTGAAAAAGTTTTGAGTATTACTTTCTCTGCAAAAGCAGAAAAGTAACCTATGCATTTCTATTTGGTGCCGGTACTTCCAAAACCGCCAGCTCCTCGTGCTGTTTCGCTAAGTACTTCAACTTCGTTCCAATCTGCACGCTCGTGTTTTGCAATAACTAATTGTGCGATACGCTCGCCGCTTTCAACGGTAAAATCTTCATTAGAAAGGTTCACTAAGATCACTCCTATTTCACCGCGATAATCCGCATCAATGGTTCCCGGAGCATTAAGAACGGTGATTCCTTTTTTTGCTGCGAGACCACTACGCGGTCTTACCTGAGCTTCGATGCCTACCGGCAATTCGATAAACAAACCGGTTTTTATAATGGCTCGCTCTAAGGGTTTTAAAGTTACTGGAGCATCTAAAACTGCTCTAAGGTCCATTCCTGCTGAAGCTTCGGTCTCATAATGAGGTAAATCGTGAGTCGATTTATTAATGATATTAATTTGCATACTGTGCTTGATTTAAAGAGCTGCTATTTGTTTCGGTTTAAAATGCTTTTCAATTCGTTCTTTTCTAAAAAGAAAACAAGACCTGTGAAAGCCAGAATCAATAGCGCACTCATAATATAATTTTCTCTAAATATGTAAAACGAAACTAATGCTCCGGCTGTGGCTACAAAAAGGTACAGCGCAATGCGGGAAACGTTATACGGAATATGATAATATTTTTGTCCGTAAAAATACGAAATCAGCATCATCACGCCATAAGCTGCAACAGTAGCATATGCTGAGGCCATAAAGCCGATCACCGGAATCAAAAAGAGGTTTAGTAAAATGGTAAGCCCAGCACCTAAAAGGGAAAAATACATGCCGTAACGCGTTTTATCTGTGAGTTTGTACCACACCGATAAATTATGATAAATACCCAAAAACAAATTGCCTAGAAGGACATAAGGAACGATTTCTAAAGCTTTCCAATACTCTTGATCTCTTATCAAGATTTCTTTAAAAATATCTACAAAACAAACAATAATCAATAAACCTCCGGCACCTACGATAACAAAGTATTTTAAGATAGTGGCATAGGTAATAGGAGCATTTTTATTTTTAGCATGGTTAAAAAAGAAAGGTTCTGCCCCCAACCTAAATGCCTGAATGAAAATCGTCATAAAAACCGCCAACTTATAACAACCGGAATAAGCACCCATAATGTCCTTGTCTAGCATATTGCCCAGCATCAATTTATCTAGATTCTCATTGATTACAAATGCCATGCCGGCTACTAAAACCGGCCAGCCGTAATTCCACAATTGGGCAAAAATTTGTTTGTCAAATACTAATTTCGTTTTAAAGAAATCCGGTAAAATCAAAAACAAGGTTACAGCACTTGCTGCAAGATTTGCCATAAATATGTATGTGAGCAGTTCATTTGTATCATACCATTCAAATGAAAGCGAAAAATGAGGTATGGCCCAAAGCAAGAAGAAGTTCAAGCTAACATAGATTGCCAGATTAGTAAGTTTGATACCTGCAAAACGTAAAGCTTTACCTTTTGCTCTTAAATAGGCAAAGGGAGCAACAACAAGCGTATCTAAGATCGTTACACCAATCAAATACCCCATATACCTTACCGGAAGCTCTAAAGCCTCTGTAATGGGTTCTTTGAGCAACCATAATATAACAAAGGCAATACAACTGGTAACCGTGAGTGCGATCAATACTGTAGAATAGACTTGTTCCTTTTTATCTGACCTAGAGAAGAACCGAAAGAAAGCCGTTTCCATCCCATATGTAAGCAACACGTTTAGAAATGCTGCACCTATATAAAACGAAGTATTTTCAGCATAACCTGTAGTTTCAAGCTTATCGGTATGCAGACCTATCAATACAAAACTCATCACCCGTGGCAATATGGTTGCCAAACCATAGATCGCTGTATCTTTTACAAAACGCTTCAGTACACTCAAAAAACAGAGATTTAAATAGTTCTAAAAGTAATTATATTAATTCAGCAGAAGTTGTTTACACCTTACTGTTATTGGTTAAGCTCAAGTATGGTAAAAAAAGCTTTATCATTTACTTGATAATTCAATAAAGCCTGATTTTCTGAAATTTTATAAGGTGGTTTAACTGGCACTTGAGGTAATGGATTATTAGCTTCCTGTGCTCTATCAGCAGAAAGAACACGATCTTCTGAGTTTGCTTTAGTATCTGAAAATGTAGCATAGTAGGTAGCTGTACTATCCCAGAGAATGCGGGATTTTTTATTCTGAAAATATAAATCTTTAAAAATTACATCAGCAGGTAATTCTGAAACATCAAATACAACCTGAACCTCTCCGGCTTTTTCAGCTTTTTTAAGTGTTTTGTCAACTTTAAAAGGAGGATTTTTAACAAATTCGCTGCTGCCTCCACAAGAGATATTTAGAATCAAAAGGAGTAAAAAAGATGCTCTGTAAATCATATATACTTTTATACTTTTAAATAACAAACGCTTTATAGGGAATCCGATTGTACGGGTTAATAATAAATAATCTTAGTTATGCAATATCGATAATCGAGTAAATCAAAAAAAGCCTTGCAATTGCAAGGCTTTAAGATATGAAATAAAATAGTTTCTAATTATTTAATGCTTCTGCACCACCCACAATCTCAAGGATTTCATTGGTAATCGCAGCCTGACGTGCTTTGTTGTAAGTCAACTTAAGCTGATCTCTCAACTCGGTAGCATTATCAGTTGCTTTGTGCATAGCAGTCATACGCGCACCATGCTCACTAGCAACAGAATCTCTGATTCCTTTAAAAAATTGTGTTTTAAGAGCTTTTGGAATTAGCTGCTTAACAATCTCTTCTTTAGAAGGCTCAAAAATATAGTCTGAAGTATTTTCAGGTGTTACATCTTCAAATTGCTCTTTTAAAGGAACAATAGGTAGAAATTGTTCACGAGTAACAATCTGTGTTGCTGCATTTTTAAACGAGTTGTAAAGCAATTCTACTTTATCGTAAGTACCTTCAACAAAAAGGTTCATAACACGTTCTGCTATTTCCTCCACGTTTTCAAAAGTCAAATCATCAAAAATCACACTTTCATTAAAGATAACAGTATGAGTTCTTTTAAGAATATCATTTGCCTTTTTACCTATGGTTAAGAAGTGAACTTCTTTACCAGCATAAGCATTTTCTGCAATGTTCTTAGCTTCTTTAACAATGTTAGAATTAAAAGCTCCTGCGAGACCTCTGTTAGAAGAGATCGCTACTACAAGTACTTTTTCTACAGGACGTTCTTCTGCAAAACGGCTCCCGCTGTCTCCCTCCATCGAAGCGCTAAGATTTTGAAGTAACTCGGTTAATTTATCAGAATACGGGCGCATAGCTGTAATAGCATCTTGAGCCTTCTTCAATTTTGCAGCAGACACCATTTTCATAGCGCTAGTGATCTGCATCGTAGAAGATACTGATGAAATTCGGTTACGTATTTCCTTTAAATTTGCCATTTATTTAATGGTTTCTTACTAGGCGAATATTATTTTTTATAACGAGAAGCAAGGTCATTTGCAACAGTAGTCAAAGTATCGATAACTTCGTCTGTTAATTTACCTGCTTTTAAAGTATCTAAAGCATCTCTGTGCTTAGCGTTAAGAAATTCAAGATAATCCGTCTCAAAAGCTTTTACTTTATCGATAGGCACATTACGCAATAAGTTCTTAGAACCTGCATAAATAATTGCGATCTGATCTTCTACGGTATATGGTGTGTTTTCAGATTGCTTCAAGATCTCTACGTTACGCTTACCTTTTTCAATCACACTTAAAGTAGCAGCATCAAGGTCTGAACCGAACTTAGCAAATGCTTCTAATTCACGGAAAGCAGCCTGGTCTAATTTAAGAGTACCAGATACTTTCTTCATAGATTTAATTTGTGCTGATCCACCTACTCGTGATACCGAAATACCTACGTTAATCGCAGGACGCACACCTGAGTTAAACAAGTCACCATCTAAGAAGATCTGACCATCTGTAATTGAAATTACGTTAGTAGGGATATACGCAGAAACGTCACCTGCTTGTGTCTCAATGATTGGAAGTGCAGTTAATGAACCACCACCTTTTACGATAGGTTTTAAGCTATCAGGAAGGTCATTCATGTTTTTTGCAATATCATCATCTGCAATAACTTTTGCAGCACGCTCTAATAAACGAGAGTGTAAGAAGAAAACATCCCCAGGATATGCTTCACGACCCGGTGGACGACGTAATAAAAGTGATACCTCACGATATGCAACCGCTTGCTTAGATAAATCATCATAAATGATTAAAGCAGGACGACCAGTATCTCTAAAATACTCTCCAATGGCAGCACCTGCGAAAGGAGCATATACCTGCATAGGAGCAGGATCTGATGCATTTGCAGCTACAATAGTTGTATATGCTAAAGCTCCCTTTTCTTCAAGAACACTAGCAATACCTGCAACGGTAGAAGCTTTCTGACCTACAGCAACGTAGATACAATAAACAGGCTCACCTGCATCATAAAATTCTTTTTGATTCAAAATAGTATCGATACAAACGGTAGTTTTACCAGTCTGACGGTCACCAATAACAAGCTCACGCTGACCACGACCTACTGGAATCATAGCATCAATAGATTTGATACCTGTTTGAAGTGGCTCATTTACCGGCTGACGATAGATTACACCAGGAGCTTTACGCTCTAATGGCATCTCATAAGTCTCACCTTCTATAGCACCTTTACCGTCTATAGGCTGACCTAATGTGTTTACTACACGCCCTACTATACCTTCACCTACATTAATCGAAGCAATACGTTGTGTACGTTTTACTGTAGCACCTTCTTTTACTTCTTTAGAAGGACCTAAGAGTACAACCCCTACGTTATCTTCTTCTAAGTTAAGTACAATACCTTCAAGACCTCCGTCAAAAGATACGAGTTCTCCGTATTGTGCGTTAGAAAGACCATAAACACGGGCAATACCATCACCTACGGTGAGTACTGTTCCTACCTCATCTAATGAAGCTGATGCTTCAAAGCCTGAAAGTTGTTTCTTTAAAATCGTTGAAACTTCAGCTGGTTTTACTTCTGCCATTTTGTTTGATATCTAAGTAAGCTTTGATACAACTCAAAGCTAAGTTGTAATTATAAACGTTTACTAAATTCTTTTTGTACGCTTGCCAGTTGATTATCTATACTTGCATCGTATTGTACATCTCCTACACGAAGAATAAACCCACCTATAATGCTGGGATCTATGTGATGTTCTAAGGTTACTTCGGTACTGTTTGTAAGCTCTTTTACTTTAGCCAAAACTTTAGACTCTAAACTAGAATCAAGCTCTACAGCTGTTGTAACGTGAGCCACAATAATTCCTTTAGAGGCATTGTATAGGTCTAAATAACTTTTTGCTACCTGACCTAAAAGAGAGGTACGCTTTTTATCTACTAAAAGTTCGATTAAGCTTAAAGTGCTGGGGTCATATCCTGCAAAAATAGCTTTCAAAGAAGCTCTTTTATCTTCAGCTTTAATAACCGGACTCTTAAGCACACTGCGCAATTCTTTACTAGCACTTAGTGTCGCATCAATAGATTTCATATTACCAAAAACTACTTCTTCATTACCTTTCTCTTTGGCCTGATCTAGAATTGCTTTTGCATAACGTATTGCTGCTCTTGAAGACATGAACTGCTGGTTTTATTAGTTAAGGGTAGCGTCTTGCAGCATTTTATCTACATACTGCATTTGTTTTTTCTTATCAGAAAGTTCGTCTTTAACCACTTTTTCAGCAATCTCTAAAGACAATTCTGCTACTTGACTTTTAAGTTCTGCCACAGCTGCACGTTTTTCTGCAGCAATAGCTTCCTGAGCCTGAGTAATGATTTTATCAGCTTGTGATTTTGCATCATCTTCAGCTTCTGAGATCATCTTTGTTCTGATCTCACGAGCTTCTTTTAGCATAGCATCGCGCTCAATACGTGCTTCTTGCAAAGCTTTCTCGTTATCAGCTTGAAGATTTTTCATCTCCAAACGCGCTTTTTCTGCTGCTTCTAATGCACCTTGAATACCTTGCTCACGCTCATCAAGTGAGTTTAAGATAGGTTTCCAGGCAAACTTCTTCATCAATAAGATGAGGATTAATAAAATAACAGCTTGCATAACAAACAAGCCTGGAGAAAAATCATTTAATAATTGATCCATCTTTAATTTAATGTTTTAAATAAAACAACTCCTGTAACCAACCGTTACAGGAATTGCTTAGTTGTTTAAGCTGTGATTATTTACCTAAGATCAAGGCACCGAAAGCAAGACCTTCTAAAAGTGCACCAATGATAATCATCGCAGTTTGAATCTTTCCAGCCGCTTCAGGTTGACGCGCGATACCTTCCATCGCTTTACCACCGATTTGTCCTAGTCCGATACCACCACCGATAACGATTAATCCAGCTCCAATTAAATTGTACATAACAATTGATTTAAAAATTAAACAAAACTTTCTCTTACATCCTCTACGTCATCTATATCGTGACCCTCTGCGTCGTGCTCATGGTGATGATCGTGTTCTGCCACGGCCATCCCGATGAATAATGCAGATAGCATTGTAAAGATAAATGCTTGCAAGAATGCAACTAATATTTCAATAACCGAGATGAACAAGGTAAGAACCAGAGATAATCCTGTAGAACCTACTGCGCCAAACTGGGCTTTTAATGTAATCATTAAGGCAATTAATCCCATTACTACCACGTGACCTGCGGTGATGTTTGCGAACAAACGAATAAGAAGGGAAAAAGGCTTGGTTAACATACCTAAAACTTCGATAGGTATTAAAATGATTTTCATAATTACGGGCACATCTGGCATCCAGAAAATGTGTTTCCAGTAATCTTTGTTACCGCTAAATTGAACGATAAAGAATGTAAATAATGCTAAACAAACTGTTACTGCTATTTGACCAGTAATATTAAAACCAAATGGAGTCATCCCTAATAGGTTAGAAACCCAAATAAAGAAAAATACGGTAAGTAAGAAACTCATATACTTACGGTATTTATGCTCTCCAATATTAGGACGCGCGATCTCGTCACGTACATAAATAACTAACGGCTCTAATGCACGGCCAAAACCGGTTGGGATATTTTTCTTTTTGTATTGTTTTCCTAAAGAACCAAACCAGAATAATAAAAGTAATCCTACAAGTAATATTCCAAATACACTCTTGGTAATTGATAGATCAAAAGGCTTGTGTGCATTTTCAGGATGGTGATCTTCTCCTATAACAATTGAATCTGCACCTTCTTCTAATTCATAAATCTTATCATGAAGATTTACAAAACGACTTCCGCCTTTCTCTACAACAACTTCACCGTCAATATCATGATGAAATTCTGAAGACATAAAAGCTACAGGACCATTACTTGCCCATAAGATTATTGGCAATGAAAAACCCCAACTATGACGCTCCCCATCGCTTGCCTGATAAGAGAACAAGTGAAAATCGTGAGAATCTTTTAAGTGATGATTAGTGTAATCAGTAATTTCCTGTTGCGTGTTAACAGGTCCTTCGTCATTAGCTTCCGCGACACTATGCTCTTGTGCATTTACCAGTGATCCACACAATAGAAAACTGATAACAGCTAGAAAATGAATGGGTAAAGAAGTTATCTTCATTATAGTTTTTTAAAAAATCAGGCTTGCTAAAATTTGGTGCAAAACTAAACATTTTATTCACAAATGCACCTTTTTTATCAAGAAATAGACTTAAGAATGTTTTTTTAAGATTTTAACAATTACCAAGACCTCATAAATTAAGAATATAAATATGGGTATCAGCATACTAAGACGTTCCATTCTCGTAAAAACCGTATCTGAAAAAAGTAAATTCTTAAAAATTAACGCAAGTAAAAAGAGTTTTGCAAAAATGGAAAACAAAAACATAAACCCCAGCTTATCGTGGAGCTCCGGAAGCAACTTAGGAAGCGTTATAAATGTTAGACATATGATTAAACTGCTAATCGCTCCAAAGAGATAAAAGTTGAATAAATCATAAGGCAACTCTACATCGAGCAGATCTAAAACACCAAGATGTAAAAAATAAAAAACAACACCTAAAGCCACGATAATCAAGGCAGCTGTTGTTAAAGGTTTTGTAAGATTCATGAATTGAGGCTTTTTACGGCACGTATGATCACATACATAGACAAGAAAACAGCTATTAGTGATACAACAGGTTCTAAAAATGTGGTTTCAAATTTACGATCTAACCAGGCTCCAAAAAGATTACCCAGATAAATAGTTACACCCATCTGAATAGCGATGGTTGAAAATTTTGCCCAGCTCTTAAGCGGACTTTCCGGTTTCTTTTCTGACATCGTCGTTGCTTAGATTTTTTACGCCGTTGCCCATATTACAGCTCGCATTAAAGTCGGCACCCGGCTCTACCGCCAACCTGCCTGTAGCAACATCTCCTTTTACCACGGCAGATGCTCTCAAATTTAATAAGCCTTCAACATTGAGGTTGCCATCTACAATACCTTCAAGATCAGCTTCTTTACAAATCAATGTTCCCTTAAGGAGACCGTTTTTACCAATTACTACTTTGCCGGTACTTTCAATTTTCCCTTCGAGTTTGCCGTCTATTCTAAAGTCACTTTCAGATTTAATTTCACCTACAATAGACGTTCCTTCACTGATTCTGTTTTGTTTGTTTCCTACTTCCGGAAGTTTTGCAGATCTGTCTTTTCTCATTGTTCTGATTCTAAATTTTGATATGCATCTATATTTTTATGCAGCTGTATAATTCTGTAGTTTGCAGAACTTATAACAACCGGCTCTTGCTCTTCTTTTCGCGCTAGCAATTTTGCTTCTATCAACCGTTCATTAAAATATAAGGCTTCAACTTTAGACTTAAAACCGTGAATGGTCAGAAAACTAATTTCACTGTTGTAAACATCTTGAGAAACGCTTATATCACCAAAATTATTTCTTGTTAAATAACTACTTATAGAATCGCGTGTTTTACCAATTGAATCACACTGATTGGCTTTAAAATCATACAATAACTTGTAGGTTTTAGCTTCGGCATCAGCAACAAAATTTTTGCTCTTCAATTGAGGCAAAGCTTTATCTAAAAGTTCTTTTGCTTTTTTACCTTCTTCTTGATTGGGGTAATTGAGTGCAACATAATTTAAAGCTTCTTCATAAGCCTCATAACCTTGATAACGGCCTATTGCAGTTGCTTTTAGCAGCTCATATTTTGGAACAAAAGCATCTCCTGCAAAATCATCTATATATCTGTCTGCCTTTGATATCACATCAGCGTACTTCTGATTTTCAAAACTCTGGTACAACTTGTTATACAACACCTCAGGACTATCTTCATCCTGACTTAAAGCCTCATTAGGATTTCTAATTATACTGGCATAACGTGTATCTGCATAATTCTGAAGGATATCAAACTTGTATTTATCACTGTTGAAAGCATCTCCCTGGGCTTCATAAAGTTGATACAAATTGTATTTAGCCGGAAGCACTAAACGCTCTTCAGGGTCATTAAGTAATAAACGCTCTAAACGATCTATTGCTAAAATAGGTTCTCTCAATTTTTCTTTATAAATCAAACCAAGCTGATAATAAGCAAAATTACGCTCCGTACTAATACTGTCTATTATAGGTTTTTCTGAAGGAATTTTACTAATATAATTGTCTGCATTATACAAACCGTTCTCTGCTGTCTCAAGCAAGTCTTCTTCTCCGGCAATCTCATTTTGCTCCAATGCGCCTGCCTGCTTATCAGAAAATCTCCAGTTATCTTCATTGGGGCGGCTTCCCCAGCGGTTTTTAAAATCAAGTTTTCCCTGAGCAATCTGCACCGGACTGTAAAAATAAAACCCGCTTCCAGTTGGTGGGGCGTTATTGTTATCTGCCACAAAAAATTCGTTGTTAGCCAAAGTAGCTTCAGCAACCTCAGCAGAGATAGAATCTTTTGCTTTTTGCTCTTTTAGCTTTGCTATATAACCTTCAAAATAGGCTAAACGATCGGTATCATTCATCTTAACAAGATTTAAAATACTGTCGTTACGGGTAGCGAGACCTTCATAGAGAATCACATCGCTAAGATTTTCACGCTTTTTATTGATACTGCGATATTCACGCGTTCTTTCAGGTAAAAAAGCAAGTGTACTGTCATAATAAGCTCCTGCTGTAATGTATTCTGAATTATTAAAATTAAGATCTCCCAAACTTAAATAATTACGCGAAGTCAAGTATTTATCTTCGCCTTGAGAAGCGATCGATTTATTATAGTATGCAACTGCGGAATCTTCACGTCCTACATTGCGGTAAAATTCTGCAAATTGATGCTGAATGATATCTAAATAGGGGCGGTTCTCACGGTTTTCTTCTAAAGCTGTAAGCAATTCAAAAAGTTGTCCCTGATCCTGAGTTTCGTAATCAAAATTCCGGATTTTATTGATGTAGGCATTAATCATATACCGGCGTGGTGAACGACGGTTCAAATCAATTACTTTATCATAATTTGCATTGGCTAATTGATCCTGACCTATCACGTCATATAATTGCCCTTTTATAAAATAATATCTACCTTTTTCTTCACTCTTACGGGTAAGATAAGCGGCTTTTTCAATATAAACCAATGCGCTATCCAGGCGGTCTTCATAAATATAACCTTGTGCCAACATCGCTGAAGCATCAGCAAAATCCTGATGATCTAACGCATCTTCTTCTTCAAGAAGTTTGTGCAAGCTTTCTATTGCAATTTTAGTTTTCTCTAAACGTAAATTGGTTTTTGCCTTCCAAATTTTGGCTTGTGCAATATTGTTACTCGCAGGATAATACGCTAAAATATAATTGAAAGCTTCCAGAGCGCGCACAAAGCGTAAATCATAATAACGCGATTTACCAAGCAGCATAAAAGCCTCATCAATTTGAGGGTTGCGCTCGGTACCGTTAATCTCCATACTGTGTTTTTGTATGGCTTTTATAGCTTTTTCTTCGGCACGTTCAAAACTAGGATCTTTAGCCGCTCCCGGTAATGGAATAAAATCTGGTGAATCTAAACGCTCAATAGGTAAAATGGCCCAAAAATTATCCTGATAGCCATCTATAAGCGCATCGCGACCTTGCTCAAAAGCCTGCCGCCCGTTAAAAAGGATGTTATACTCAGCAGTTATCGCGTGAAAATTACGCGACAAAAACTTGTCTTTCTTGCGGGAGCATCCCACAAGAACAGCCAGTAACATTAGAAAAACGAGTAATTTTTGTACCAGAGTTTGCAAATCGTTTTAGAGTATATAGCAATAACTGCAAAGTAGCAAAATTAGTATGAAGGGGTTAAAAACGCGTTAAAAATAATTTTAAGGAATAGATTAACTCGTTTGGAATAGTATAACTAGAGAAGCGAATCCTAATATCAAGAGACAACCTATCAAAAACGAATTTGGGTGATCTACACACTTTTTGAAGTTCCCTTTAAATAATTTTGTGGCCCATACAACAAAGCCTCCGAAAACTTTTACACTTAAATAACCCACCTCAAAAAGATTTTAATTTTAAAACTTAGACCTACTCCACTAAAGGCTTCTCCTTGCTAAAATATGCCTCCAATTCTTTGAGTGTTGCTTCAGAAGTTTTGATGTCGTTAACCACGCTTCCTTTTTCGAGTACTACGATGCGTTCGCAAACTTCGGTGACATGCATCAAGTCGTGACTTGAAACCAAAACGGTAATGCCGGTTTCTGCTGCTAGTTTTTTGATGATTCCTTTTAAGCGAATTTGTGTGGTAGGATCAAGATTAGCAAAAGGTTCGTCTAGAATCACAACTTCCGGATTCCCGATTAGTGTTGCTACGATACCCACTTTCTTCATATTTCCTTTAGAAAGATCGCGTAGGTATTTGCGTTTTCCTAAAATCTCATCATTAAAGAAATCTTCAAATCCAGCAAGTAGTTTGTCTACATCAGCTTTATTTTGACCGCGGAGTTCACCAATAAAGTAAAAATATTCTTCCGCAGTGAGATAGCCTATTATGAAGCTTTCATCAATAAAAGATGCCGTGTGCGATTTCCAGGCTTCGCTTTCATTTACTTTAGCTTCTCCGTTTTGAATATATCCGGTAGTAGGTTGGATCAAATCGAGCAAAGCACTAAACAATGTGGTTTTACCTGCACCATTATTTCCTACCAAGCCAAAGGATTCTCCTTTAGGAATATGAAGTTCGTCTATTTTTAAAACGGTCACACCGTTATAAGTTTTTGATAAGTCGTGTATATGTATCATAATTTTAGTTTTTATAGTTCCCTTCCCTTGGGGAAGGGTTAGGGATGGGATATTAGTTTTTCTGTTTGTAAGCGGCTATGGTTTTATACTTTTCGGTTTTATAAATACCAATGATTTTTTTGAACATAAAATCTCTAAATGCAAAACCGGCAACTCCGGCTAAAGCTATTAATGCATAACCAAATACAGGTCCTAGTGTAAAATGCCCAATCGCATACAAGGCTATTGGCAACAACAGCTTAGGCATCGTGATCAATAACGTTTTTACGTTGAATGATGAACTATCGCCAAAGGCTTTTTTATTACTCGTTAGATCTATTGGAGTTTTAATATACGCACCACCCCAGAGCACCACGTGGCCATTAACGCCCATATTGTAAATTCCACCAACAAATACCGCGGCGTAAGCTTCCCAACCAAAATACAAATAGCCCAAACCTAAAATGGTAGAAATCCCAGCAGCAATAACAACCAGCATCCATTTTGACTTTAAATATTCTTCATAACTGATGTTTTGAGTCATCATCAATGGGTAGTAAGAACTGTCCCAGCTGGGAACAAACTGCCCAAAACTGAATAAGAAACCACCTGTGACAAATATCCCGGCAAAAATCTTCATAAATGGATTGTCGTAGCTTTCAATTCCACCGGTAAAAAAGAGGAGTCCATAAAACAAGAAAACAACACTCATAATCACCGTAGTTTTAGAGCGCTTATTCCGTTTAATCAGCTTGATATCATTTTTAAGAAAAAGCGCAGTTTTTCCGAAGCGGTCTAACCAATCTAAATTTTCGGTAGTTGCTACTTTCGCTTTTGCAGACAAGCCCTGATCAAGATACAGGCGTTTTAAGAAATACGCGTGCGCCACTTTATATAAACCAAGGGCAAGCACAACAGGAATAGCAAACATCCATAATTGCTCAAATAAACCTTGAAAATAAGCTCCTGTGTAAGGTGTCACATCAAAAATACCATAATACTGCAAGGCGCCCATTCCAATTATTATTGAAGCCAGACCAATAACAAGTGGCATCGCATCATTGAGAAATACATTTATAAAATTATTGATGTAAATCATTGCCAGCATTCCCAGATGCCAAGTAATTACGTGAACAGGATCATAGCCTTGACCAATTAAAACCACACTAAAAGGAATAAAGAAAAAGGCGTGTACGATATTAAAAAACGAGAGCATGGTTTTGCCCAAAGCAAAATCAACAATTTTTGCCTTTTTAAAAGGCAACAACAGCAAGGGCTTGATGTTGACAACCGGCATTTTTTGAAGCATATATTTTATCACCAGATCCAGAATCACATAATAAATCATAAACCGGTTTACGGTTTCCAGTGGTTCAAGTCCGGCTTTTTCAAGTCCAAAATAAGCACCAACGCCGGCAAGCGTAAAAATCCCAATAAAATAGAGCGCCCCCAGCGCCATAAAGATTTTTAAAACCAGATTGGTTTGAAAAGCAGCAGACCTAAAAAAGCTCTTCCATTCCAGATTGATAAAGTGTTTAATCATCTATTTTGTTTTTTTAGGATTTTTAGTTAATGCATTAGTGCATAAATTATAAAAATGTTACGCCTCAAAACCGTCTTGCTTTGTATTTTTGCCAAAATTTTTAAGCAATGAGCGATTTTCACGCACTTACTATACAAGATATTACACGCGAGACCGAGCAAGCCGTAAGCATTACTTTTGGTGTTCCAGACGCGTTAAAAGAAACCTATTCGTTTAAAGCCGGTCAATACATCACGATAAAAACAACAATTGACGGTAAAGAAGTTCGTCGTGCTTATTCCTTATGTTCTACTCCGCAAAGCGGAAATTTAAAAGTAGCCGTAAAAGAAGTTGAAGGCGGAACCTTTTCTGTACTCGCAAACAACAAATTAACCGTAGGTCAATCGCTGGAAGTACATCCACCGGAAGGAAAATTTATTGTAGAGCCTAACGGCCAAAATGCTAAAGATTATGCTGCTTTTGCAGCCGGAAGTGGTATAACTCCCGTGCTTTCTATAGTAAAAACCATTTTAGAAGAAGAACCTAAAAGTCGCTTTGTACTCGCTTACGGAAACCGTACGGTTGAAGAAACTATTTTTCACAAAGAACTCCTGGAGTTACAATTACAGTATCCAGACCGCTTGTTTATTGAGTTTATCTACAGCCGTAAACAAGAGACTGATGCGCACTTTGGAAGAATCGAAAAAGCAACGGTTAATTTTATATTGAAGAATAAATTTAAATCTCACGATTTTGACCAGTTCTTTTTATGTGGGCCAGAAGAAATGATCAATGGTGTTCGTACTGTTTTAGAAGAAAACGGAATTGCAAAAGAGAAGGTGAAATTTGAGCTTTTTACCTCTTCTGATGATGGTGAGGAGATCGCCGAATCTTTAGACGGTCAAACGAATTTAAAAATCATTTGTGACGATGAAGAGTTTGAGTTGGTTATTCCACAGAATAAAATAATTTTAGACGCCGCTCTTGATAACGATATAGATGCGCCACACTCGTGCCAGGGAGGTATTTGTAGCAGCTGTATTGCTCGCGTTACCGAAGGAACAGCCGTAATGCGTAAAAATCAGATTCTAACTGATGATGAAGTTGAAGAAGGATTGATTTTAACTTGCCAGGCACTGGCTACCTCAACAAATCTGGTTGTTGACTTTGATGATATTTAAAAATATTCTTTCCATCAAATAAAAATTCCCTCAACAGATCAAATTGTTGAGGGAATTTTAGTTTTTAATTATCTCTATATAAATCGCTTAATAATTTTTGTCACCGGTTCTATGGCTTTACTATGCTCTATGGTGGGACCAGCAACCCAAACGGTTTTATAGGTAGCTTCGGTAGCGGCTTTAGTCACCATATTGGTTCCTTTTAAAAAACGCAGCATTTTCACGTATTTCTTAAGCCATTTATTTTTATTCAAAAGCTTTTCAAGGCATGTTTGTTCGGTGCCTATTTCTTGCACATAAGGCGTATTAATCACCGTACACGGCGTTCCGCTAATCTTTTGGGTTAATACAATATCATTAGCTCCATACTGCACACAGGCCTCCTTATATTCATTAGAAACACCTGCTTCTTCTGAAGCAATAAACGGACTGCCAATACTCACGCCAACTGCACCAAATTTTAGCTTCTCTTCCAGCTCTGCTTTAGTCCCCACTCCACCTGCAGAAATCACTGGTATACTAAGAACTTGATTCAATTCTTCAATTAAATTTTGAGGTGAAAGGCTTCCGCGATGACCGCCGGCCTCATTGTTAACAGCAATCACTGCATCACAACCTAAGCTTTCTACTTTTTTTGCCTGCTCTAAATTTACCACATCACAAAACACAAGAATTCCTTTTTTGTGTGCCTCTTCAATCACTTGTTTTGGGTTTCCTAAGGAGGTTATAAAAAACTCACAGCCCAAGTCACAGCAAACAGCGAGTTGCTCTGGAAACTTAAGGTTTGATTTATTTACAATCAGATTAAAACCAAACGCACCATTCTCCGTTTTTGCAGCCTTTAAGGCTATTATTGCCTCTTGTAATTCAGGTATAGTACGGTAATTTAAAGCTGGTATACAGCCAGCAATCCCGGCCTGCATTGCAGCTTTTACCATCGCTACATTAGATACCAAGAACATAGGTGCCATAATGATAGGGTGCTCAATTTGTAAGAGTTGCGTAAGCGGAGTTTTCATAACACAAAAATTAGAAAAGGAAGATACCTAAACTTTTTTGTGTTTATAACACAATTAACAGCGGTAAAAGTCTAATCTAAAATTTGAATGAGGCGGTTAAGAATGGTTTTAGGCTTGATACTGTGCATTACTTTATCATAACCTTCCGGGACTTTATTTCCGTAGGCTGAAGTTGGAATAGCAGGATATTCTTCTCGATCTGCTTTAAGCTGATTTTTTTCTGGTTGCATATACGGCGCAAAACCTAAATAAGGATGTGTCACGCCCCAAAGTGTTACTGTAGGAACACCAAAAAGTGCTGCCATATGACCATTGCCACTATCCATCGCCAGCATAGCATCTAAATGTGAAATGAGCGCAAGTTCTTCAGTAAATGAAAATTTACCGGCAACATTTACAACATTTTTATATTTTGCCTCAAAAGCATTCAGCAATTGCTGCTCTTTGGTTCCACCGCCAAAAAGAATAATCTTATACTTTTTAGAAGCCAGATCAGCCAGTAAGACATCTAACAATTCCAACGGATATTTTTTACCATCGTGTGCTGCAAAAGGAGCTATTCCCAGCCACTTAAAAGGTTCGTTCCCCAATGCCTGATAAACCGCATTACTTAATTTTTGTTTCGGTAATACCTCATCCCCTTTGAGATCAACAGGGAAACCCAATTCTTTAAAGACATCTGCATAACGCTGATGTGTACTTTTAAGAGGTTTAAAAACTTTATTAGTTTGTTGAGTTAATGCTTTCTTTTCGGCTCTGCCTTTATCTGTCTGCGCATTTTTAGTTCCGCGTAAGCGAAAAAAAGAAAGCAACACATTAGACCGAAGCACATTATGCAAGTCTGCAACCGCTGTAAACTGTTTTGGTTTTAAGGTTTTATAGAGTTTAAAAAGTCCGCAAACACCTTTATATTCTTGTTTAACGTCGGCACCATAAAAAGTGACATTCTGAATTCCTTTGAAAAAAGGTGCAAAAAATGGTTTAGATAAAACCGTGATTTTAAGTTCTGGATACTGCCGTGTAAGTGCCAGCAACACCGGAACCGTCATCGCCACATCTCCCATCGCCGAAAACCGGATGCATAGAATATGTGGCGCTTTTGGAGAAGGCATAACCTACTTTTTATTTTGCCCGCGCAATACAGGGTTTAGCTCGTCGTCGTTATACATTTTCATCTGTTTGTAGACTTTCATGTATTTATCGCCATTACGAATATCTTTAACCAAGGTGTCTATCGCAGTACACAAATCTACACGCTGCTCTAGTAAAATATCTAGTTTTTGCTGGCAGGCCAATCTATGGTCTTCAGAAGCATCTTCACGACTTGCTTCTTCTTCCATATGATAAATCTTTAAAGTAAGAATGGATAAGCGATCTAATGCCCACGCCGGACTTTCGGTATTTATGGTCGCCGATTTGTTAGGCTCAATATCTTTATATTCGTCTAAAAAATAGCTGTCTATATATTCCACCATATCCGTTCTCTCTTGGTTAGAAGCATCTATCTGACGTTTTAATTTTAAAGCAGCAACAGGATCAATTTGCGGATCTCTAATGATGTCTTCATAATGCCATTGCACGGTATCTATCCAAGCCTTACGGTATAATAAATGCTCTAAAAAATCAACATCTGTGTCATACGGATTACTGAATGGCTGATCAACGCGATCTTTTATGTGGTAATCATCTACGGCCTTCTCAAAAATGCGTTTTGCAGTATGTGTAATCATAATATTTTATTTTTCTAATACGTGTAAATATTCGGTTGTAACGCTTGCTTTATGATTTCTGCTTTCAGTCTTATCTGCTTTAAAACGCTGATATTCTTTAGTGACTAAATCATATTTACCATAACGCTGCATAATTCTTTTAACGGTTTCTGCAGGCATTAAACCCTCGTTGTTATAACTTAAAAAAACTACTTTAAAGTGTGCGGTTTCAATTAACTTTTCAAAGCTTTCTACTACTTTAACTTTACTGCAAAAAGCACTTTTTGAATAGGTACGCAAACCGGTTTTTCCTCTGGGTACAAAGGTATCTTTTTTTGCAATAGTATTGAGCACATGATAATTAGCGCCGTATTGACGTGCATTATAGGGCGGATCTAAATATAAAATATCGCCCTCAATATCAGCTATTAACGCATTACTATCTTGATTATAAACCGAATGCTCACCGGCAGTTATTTTAAAATTTGCAGGCTGAAGTTTTAATTCTTTTTGAGCCGATTTTTTAAGCTTTTTTAAATAAGCACCATAAACCGAAGCAGTATTGGCAACCTTATCAGCGCTTTCTAAAAGACTTGCTAAAAGGAAAAAATAAAGATCTTCGTTAATTTCTTTCTTTGTAAACCACTTTTCAATCTGTGCTCTAATGGCATCTATCTTTTTACCATTTTCTGAGGAAAAATACAAGCGGTTAGAGCTACCGTTCTCGCTGTAATTATTAAAAATAAAGCCTTTTATTGCAGGAAGTGTGTTCAGTTTTTTAATATAAAAACCGGCTTCAAGAGCTGTGTTGTTCCCAATATAATTTCGGTTTAAAACATAGCTGTAATACTCTAAATCGTTGGCAATAACTTGTTTTACAAGTGGTTTAAATGTTTTGCCCACGCTACCCGTACCTGCAAACAAATCACAAAAAATCTGATCAGAAAGGTTGTCACCACAAACCGCTTTTATGTTGCTAAGCAGCCACTCTGAAAGTTTATGTTTTGAGCCTATATAGTTCATCGTATTGCCCAGATTATATCAGAATATGCCGGTTTTGTCTCATCAATATGTGGCCTCTTCAATTGCTCAGGAGTAAACTGAGCCACATAATTTTCAACTACCGTACGTAACCAGGCAATTTCAGCTTTCAGTTTATAATGATATCCATCACTACTATACACGATTAAAAACAATCTATTTTCGGTATGAAATCTTCTACCCATGCTTTGATTTAAATACAACCACTTGATGAGTTTTTGTTCGTGACTCTGGGCATATTTTAGATTCCAACCAAAACCTCTGGGAAACTTTGTGGTTTTTAAATCAAATTTTACGCGCTGAATACTAAAATCTACTAGGCGATCTTTTTTATTTTCTGCAGCTATAACGCCCTCAAGCCCGGTGAAAATTTGCTCTACAGCTCTACAGCTCCAGTAATTATACCAGCGGTTGACGGTATAATAGAAAAAGTGCTTTTTATTTAAATCAAATTTCTTTACAGTAAATTCTATGCGTTCAATAAGGTTTTCAAACTCCTGAGTATGATAAATAAAATTGCTGTAATTATCCCAAATGTCATTCTGCTTTCTAAACCAGAGATCTCGGTAAGGCCAGCGCTTTTTAAGCTCGGTCTCTAATGCTACTAAATCTAACTCTTTCAAAATAATATCGCTATAGGTAAAAGGAGTGCTAACCACAAAATCATTTCTTTAAACCAAAAACTTTTACTGGTCTCTATATAACTAGCCGTTATGATTGCCAGCGGACCAAAGAAAAAATACAATTCGCTCCCATCGTGTAAAGGAGCTAAAAATATAGCAATGGTTAACGCTACAAGCGAACTTATTAAAATAAGAATATATGAAGCTTTTAGATTTTGAGGTGCATCAGAAATCTGAGCTAAATATCGCAGCCCACACCAAACATACAATGCTAAAAAGAATGATGCCGGTATGAGTAATTTTATAGTGCTGTAATTTGTAAAATCTAAAGTTGGCAGTTCTACATAATTGAGTGTAAACTCCAGCACTCCTTCATAGTATAAACTAAAGGTAAACGTAAGTATAGCTACAACAAAAATTCCGCCTAGAGGCATCAGCCAGTTTCGATATTCTCCTCTTCCATAAAAGAGTATTGCAAAGTATAATACGATTAAAAATAGAATACTCCAGAAGAAAAAAAGCGATGCAATCGCTATCCAAAAAGCTGCGTCAAATATTTTTTTACTGAAATCAGTAACAGACTTTAAACTGATGATTCTACGTAAGGCTAAAAAAACAAATACCCCAGAAAGTATCACTCCGGTATTGAAAAAGCTCACCGGCACAGCAAACGTAAAACACACAAATAAATAAAGTATATAGGTATTTCGCTTGGTAAGCGTATTGCGTTTTACCACAAAATTGAGTACTCCTAAAGAAAAAAGATAGACTAAAAGAACCATAAACTGACTCAATATCCCATAAGCTGTTAGCTCATAACGATCTGAAACAATGTAGAATCCGGTAAAGTATACGACAACTGCTAAAACAATCATCGCAAAATTTATAGGTTTTGAAACGCCAAAAAAGCTTGTAAGCATCCTAGTTTTTTCTATTTTTGCATCGCACCAATTAAAATAAAATGTGCAAGTGTGGTAATCACGTTGTAAAAGTATACAATTATGGAATTGAAAGATTTATTTTACGGAATTCAAGATTTTTTTGTCAACGTAGCGTTTGCACCTCTAGATGCAATTCGTAAACTGCAAGACAGCAGCTGGTTTGCCGCAAACCTGTTAAACTTTGTTTTTATAATCATTGTATCTGTTGCATTTACATACTGGTGTATACAATTAAACAAATTTGACAAAGACGAGCATCATAACATTCACGGTTAAGATTTAATCTTGATTCAACATATTAAAAAAGCCTGCTGATAGCAGGCTTTTTTAATGCTATCTTATTTCAATCTTATAGATCAAAACCTATATCTGTACGGTAATTCATTTGATCAAATTTGATCTTTTTAATATTAGTATAGGAAGTTTTAAGTGCTTCTCTAAAATCATCATTTAATGAAGTTACAGCCATTACCCGTCCACCAGCAGTAACAACATCACCATCTTTTAAGCTTGTACCTGCGTGAAAAACCAAAGAATCTTCAACATCTTCACTGCCGGTAAGTACTTTGCCTTTTTGATAAGCTTCAGGATAACCACCACTTACAAGCATTACAGTCGCAGCAGAACGCGAATCCAGATCAAGCTCAACCTCATCTAATTTTTGAGCAGCCACTTTTTCAAAAACCGATACCAGATCATTTTTAATTCTAGGAAGTACAACTTCTGTTTCTGGGTCGCCCATACGCACGTTATATTCAATCACTTTAGGCTCATCTCCTACTTTGATCAAACCAATAAAAATAAAACCTTTGTATTCAATCTCTTCAGCTTTTAGACCTTCTACTGTAGGTTTGATAATTCTATTTTCTATTTTTTCCATTAAGGCAGCGTCTGCAAAAGGTACCGGAGAGATCGCTCCCATTCCGCCGGTATTTAGACCTTTATCACCTTCACCAATACGCTTATAATCTTTAGCTGTAGGCAGCGTAATGTAATTTTTACCATCGGTAAGTACAAAAACACTCAGCTCTATACCATCTAAAAACTCTTCGATCACAACTGTTTCACTTGCTGCCCCAAATTTTTTATTTGTCAACATGTCGGTCAATTCGGCTTTTGCCTCATCAAGGTCATTCAGAATTACCACACCTTTTCCGGCTGCTAACCCGTCTGCTTTCAATACATACGGAGGCTTCAATTCTTCTAAAAATGCTTTACCAGCCTCCAGACTTTCAGCTTTAAAACTTTCGTAAGCTGCTGTCGGGATGTTGTACATCGCCATAAATTCTTTAGCGCGCTCTTTACTTCCTTCTAGCAAGGCTCCACGTTTTGACGGACCAATTACAGCAATCTCACTAAGTGCTGCATCGTTTTTAAAAAAGTCATACACCCCGTGTACCAGCGGATCTTCTGGTCCTACAACTACCATCGTGATGTTCTCATCAAGCACTAGTTTTTTAATGGCTTCAAAATCGGTCACACCAATTTCTACGTTTGTGGCTAATGCAACAGTACCGGCGTTCCCGGGAGCTACAAAAAGACGATCACATTTAGAACTCTGTGCAATTTTATAGGCAAAGGTGTGTTCACGACCACCAGCACCAAGAATGAGAATATTCATCGTAATAGCTTAAGATTTGTTTAAGCGTCAAAAATAAATGTTTGTAAATTGACCTACTAATTTTAGTCTTGTGAATTTAACCAACCTCAGTTTACAGCTTACCGGATATGATATCGCTGCCGCGAAAAAAAAACTGGAGGAGTATAATCAGCACATAATTGAAGATTATGAGGGATATATTGAAGATAAAAAGGCCGAAATTTTAAAGTTTCATCTTAAAAAAAATCCGTTTTATTCAACTTTAGTGCAAGGTAAACCTCAAAATTGGGAAGATTTACCGGTTTTGACCAAACGCGACTTGCAGCAACCCTTGCAAAACCGATTGTCAAAAAACTTTTCTGCAAAAAATATACACGTTCATAAAACCTCCGGTTCATCGGGACAGCCTTTTATCTTTGCTAAAGACAAATTTGCCCACGCGCTCACCTGGGCTTCTATTAGCGATTTATATACGTCGAACGGCTTAGACCTCAACACTTCTTACGAGGCACGGTTTTACGGCATTTCAAACCACATATTAGCGCATTATAAAGAGCGGTTAAAAGATTTGCTTAGCAACCGCTATCGGTTTTCAATTTTTGATCGTACTGCAGAAAATTTTGATCAGTTTATTACGCGCTTTCAATCTAAGAAATTTGGGCATCTCAACGGCTATACCAGTGCATTGATCCTATTTGCAAAGTATCTGGCTGAAAAAAATCTGATTTTAAAAGAGCTTTGCCCTAGCCTAACACATTGTATTGTGACTGCAGAAATGCTTTTTAAAGAAGACCTGGAATTGTTAAGAAAGCAATTTGGAGTGCAAATTCTTAATGAATACGGTTCTTCAGAAACCGGGATTCTGGCTTTTGGTCCTGCAGAAAATGCTCTAAAAATTGATAGCAGATTGCAATATGTTGAAATTTTAGACGAGCAAAATAAACCGGTTCCTTATGGAAACTCTGGGAAAATAGTTGTGACTTCTCTTTTCAACAAAGCACATCCTTTTATTCGCTATGAAATAGGAGATTTAGGGACACTCGATTTTATAAATAATCAACTCATTCTGACAAAATTAGAAGGAAGAACAGGAGATTTTGCGCTGCTTCCAGACGGAAAAAAAATTCCTGCACTTTCTTTTTATTACGTGACTAAAGAAATAATCAAAGACACTGCAAACGTAAAAGAGTTTGTGATCCTCCAAAATCAGCCAGATACTTTTACGATTGATTATGTTGCTGATACAGCGTTTTCAAATGCTGAAATTGAAAAAATTAAAAAAGTGATACGCGTTTATTTAGGCAGAAATCTTCAGGTTAACATCAATAAAAAAGCATCTTTAGACCGAAGCAAACGTGGTAAATTAAAACAGTTTAAGCGCACGTTTTAATTTCGGTATTTGATAAAGCCTTTATACGCCCAGCAGGTCATATAATAGGCAGATTCTACAACTGATAAATCTGCAACCTCCCGATAAAATTTCCATTGATATTTTAGTAGACTTTTTTTATTTCTAGAGAGTGAATTTTTTCTGATTCTATAAATCGCCAAAGGTTTTTGAATGCCGTAAGCAATATCTATTTCTTTTAAATACTGTAACCACAACCCCATATCCTGGCGTTTTTTAATAAGTGGCATGTATTTTTTGCCCAACTTATCAATATCTAAAAAAGCCGTCAAACAACTGATGGAATTACTTTTTAAAATATCTGTATAATTCACCTTTTTGGGCACGATAAAATCTGGTAAATAAGGGTTTAGATTTTCATCTAAGCGTTGGTACGAGGCAAAAACAAAATGATGCTTTTTTGCTTCAGCAATGCTGGTTTCTAAAAACTCAGGAAACCAAATATCATCTGCATCTAGAAAAGTCAGGTATTTTCCCTGAGCATTTTTGATCCCTAAGTTTCTAGCATTAGCGGGACCTTTATTTTCTGTTAAGGGAAAACATTTTATCCGGGTATCTTGTGCCTGTGATTTATTTATGTACACAACCGTATCGTCTGAAGAAGCATCATCAACAATGAGCAGCTCCCAGTCTGTGAACGTCTGATTTTGAACAGACGCGATAGTTTCAGCAATAAACTTTTCAGAATTAAAACTGGGTGTAACAATGGAAACCAATGGTTGGTCACTAATAGGCTTTTTTATCGCCATAAATCACATGGAAAAAGGTTTTGGCTATAATACGCAGATCCATTAGAATAGACCAGTTTTCCACATAAAATATATCAAAACGCACCCTATTTTTAATATCTAGCTTGGTTTCTATTCCACCGCGATAGCCGCTTACTTGTGCTAAGCCTGTAATTCCGGGTTTAACCAGATGACGCACCATAAACTTGTCTACCTGATTTTTAAAGGAATGTGTGTGACTTACCATATGCGGCCGCGGACCTACCACCGACATTTCGCCTAGAAAAACATTGTAAAATTGGGGTAATTCATCAATACTGGTTCGTCTCAAAAATTTGCCCAGTTTAGTGGTGCGCATATCATTTTTACAAGCCTGCAGATTATTAGCCTCTTTATTCACGGTCATAGACCGAAATTTATAACAGTAAAACTCTTTACCGTCTATACCGTTACGCTTCTGCCTGAAGAAAAGTGGACCTTTTGATGTTGAAGGAATGATAATAGCCAACAACGGTGTAAGCCAAGATAGAATAAACACAATGACAAGTGATGAAACAATAATGTCTAAAAAACGTTTTAGAAATAAATTAATAGGCGTATCAATAGGCAAAGTTCTCAATGCCAGTATAGGTGTGATTCCATAGTATTGGAAATCCATTTTTTTAGTAAAAATATCTTTATTATCCGGTAGGAATTTTAACGCGACCAGATTGTTATCTGCAAACTGAATCAGTTTTTTAATTTCTTTATTCTTTAACTCTGCAACAGAACAATAGATCTGATGAACTGAATTCTTTACCGTAAAATTGATCACATCATCAACACTTGCTTCTTTGCTTCTCAAATCAAAATTCTCAACAAACTGAAACCCGTATGCGGGGTTATATCTGAAAAAGTTTTTGAGTTGTTCAGTTTTTGAGTTCTTGCCTAGAATAATTACCCGTATCGTATCTCTTCCTAATTGCTTTCGGTATTTCTTCCGCAGGTTAAATATTGAAATTTTTAGTAGTGCTATTATTCCCAGTGCTAAACACGCATATTCTAATACTGCTGAAGCAACTATATCGATTTCGTTAAAGATGCCAAAAAAAGTAAACAGGCATAAAATCAATAGTAAAAATTGTTTAAAAAGTTTAGCAAGAATTTTTACTAAAGGTGTAAAGCGATATACTTTGTAAAAACCAAAACCAACCGTGGTGATCAGCCAAGCAAAGGTTATATATACCGCAAAAAGTTTATAATTAGCAGTAGAAAAGTCAAATAAAAGACTTAAAATAAGAAGAGTAACTATATCTATAAAACATACAATAGGTTGTAATAGATAATTATGCTTAGTTCCTTTTACGTTCATAAGCGGGCAGCTTGGAGCAAATTGGATTTGGTTAAACGAGTCAAATTTAATAAAAGAAATAGGTTTGTAAAGCTAATATTTGCCAATAGATAAAAAACGAAACTTATCTATACTTATTTATTCCTTGATTCTCTAGCAATCTTGTATGTTTACAGCAATAGAAACCCCAATGATCTACCTTGTTTTACATGAATAAATTAAAAGTAGTTCATATTGTAGAAGCTTTAGGTGGCGGTGTTTACAGTTACTTTATCAATCTGACGCATGTACTGTGTAATGATCCAAACCTTGAGGTTACGGTAATTTATAGCGATCAGCGTAAAGAAGTTAATCTCAAACAAATTGTAAAAGATTTTCATCCTGATACACGATTGATCTGTTTGCCCATGCAACGCGAAATTAGTCTGATAAAAGACTGGAATGCCTTTAAAAACATCAGACAAGCACTTCTTAAAATCAACCCAGATGTGTTGCACTTACATTCTTCTAAAGCGGGAATTCTTGGTAGATTTGCTCATATTTTTTCACCTTCAGTAAAAGCAAAATTATTTTATACACCACACGGATTTTCATTCTTACAAAAAGATATTGATGCTTTAAAAAGATTTACTTTTTATCTCATTGAATTCCTGAGTCAAAAGTTAAGTGGCGGTACGCTCATCGCTTGTGGTGATACCGAATTAACGCACGCTAAAAAAATAGGACCTGCGCTGCTGGTAAGAAATGGGATTAAGAACAATCCTGAACTTAGAAAGAATTTAAAGATAAACACCGAGATTAAAACGATAGGTATTTTAGGGAGAATCACCTATGCCCGCAATCCTGATTTATTCAATCAAATTGCGCTTGCCAATCCCGATATTAAATTTATCTGGATAGGCGATGGCGAGCTTAGAAAACGCTTAACAGCCCCTAATATTGAGATCACAGGATGGTTTAAGAAGCAAACTGAAGGTTTACACAAATTGGAAAAGTTAGATCTGTATTTGCAAACTTCCTTGTGGGAAGGTTTGCCTTTTGCGTTGCTAGAAGCTTCGGCACGTGGGATCCCTATTCTTGCAACAAATATTATTGGGAACAAAGACATTGTAACTTCGGGGAAAACAGGATTTTTATTTGAAAATCTGGAGGAATTTGATGAAGCACTAAAGCTTCTAAAACCATTTGAAATACGAGAAAAAATGGGCAAAGCTTCGGCAAAACGAACAAAACTTTTATTCAACAGCTGTAAAAATTTCAAAAAGCTTATTTCAATTTATCAAGCTTAATATCTAAAGCGTTTTTAGTAAAAATCGAAAGCCAGATTCCACTAAAAACAATACCGTCAAAACGAATTAAAAAATCATCTACAAAATTTGCGCTGGCAAAAAGTATAAAAAAGAATACACATAAAACCTGTCGCGAAGCAATACCTATGTACAAAAACAAGAACACATAAAATAGGGAAACCACAAGCCCCAGAATGCCGAATTTTATCCAAAAATCAAGATACTGATTATGAACAGGAAACTTATATTTTCCTAAAAACTGCTGATTTGTATCCTTAAAATAGGTAACCACATCCTGTTTCCCATCTGCCGCCCCCACTCCTATCACCGGATTTTTAAGCGCAACTTCTAAGCTAGATTTCCAGATACTTAACCTTGTTACTAAACCATTAAAAGCTTCGGCTTCTGGGTTTTCTAATTGGTCTATTTTTCCCACCTTATCGAGATGCGCAAATGTAACATTAGAGAATTTTTGAATACTATAAGGAAAGAGTTTTACAAAACCAATTCCCAGCACTATAAAAACCACTAAACCAACTGCAAGTTTTTTAAAAGTTTTAGCCGAAAAAACAGCTTTATTTCCCAATAAACTGACTAGAATAATACCGAAGAAAACACTTACAATTGCCAATCTGGTGTTGATGTAAAACAACACAATTAGTGAAAGTAGAAAGAACACAAAACGCCAAACTATGTGTGTTTTTCTAATCTGACCTAACGCTTCCTTAAAAAAATAGAAGTTTATCACTACCACAAATGCTACGTGCAAATTGAGTGCCGGCGCGTGCATTTTTATTGATCTAGCAAATTCGTAGCCCATTTCCCAAAGATCAATTCCGTTGAGGTATTTGTTGAATAATTCTGGAGAAATTATTGCAAATCTGATCAGGCAAAAACTTAGAATTGCCGTAGTTGCCAAAGCGTAATAACGTAAAATTAGAATCGTATTCAAACGGTGATTTTGGCTTAAAATAAATAAGGGCAACAGCAAGAGACTCACGCGCTTTTCGGCGTGTTTTATACCTTCAGTAAAGACGTCATTATTCCAAAAAAACAAGAGATCTAACAAAAATGGACTCGCAATCAACAGAATAAAAAAGAGGCGTTTTCTGGTAAATTTCAGTCTCTTAAAAAATACAAGATTGAATATGGTAAAAAGAATCAGCAGTATTGTTGCAGGAACTCTAAAAATTAGAGAAACCGCAAGAATAATAAGCCACGCATTGTAACTAAACCGGTATGTTCTTTCTGAAACTATCATAGTACAATGCAAAATAAAGCAAGGGCAATATGCCTATTTTATGTTTAACTGCAGAACCTAAGTCGGGCTCAAAAATCCCTTGAATGATAAAATAAGCGAAAACAAGATAAAAAGCCCATATTTCATAGGAATAGCTTTTCCGCCTTGCAAGACAATTTCGGTATAAAAACATCAAATACAGCGTAAGTATCAACTGCCAGAAAACAAACAACACGATTTGCGGCTCAAAAAGGTGTTTAAAACCATTTACAGGTATATTTACAGACACAAAACCATAAACGACACCGTAGGTCTCGCCATACCAGGTATCGGTCTTTAACGGGGATGTAATCGCAGAATTTGTAGCTTCTTCTCCCAGACGTTCTTCATTAAGCATTTCCCGAGTACTTTGAGACAAATATTCGCCCTTTATAAGTCCGTATGACAGACTTAAAAAAATTGCGATCAACAATCCCGAAAAAATACCGGTAAGCACTTTTCGTTTAAAATTGATCAAACTCGTCACATAAATAACTCCTGCAATAATGGGAATCAATACATAATACGGGCGATACCAAACACCAAAAACAAACAGGCTCAAAAAAATTAAAATTATGGTTTTTGAAAGGCTGAAATACTGCTGTTTAAGAAGAAAAGGAACGAGCGCAATAAAGATAAATGTGATGAACTCTTTAGAAGGCATTGAAACGAAAAAAGCCAGCATCAGTATCAAAGAATAGGCTAAAACATTACGTACAGTTAGCTTTGCAAAACGCTCAGGGATACCCAATTTGTAAATGATTAACAACAACACCGGAAGCTGTAGCAATGCAACTAATGAAAAAGATAAACTACTCAACCCCGTAATATCATAAAAGAGCATCGTCACCGGGTAACTGCGCCAAAAACCTTTCTCATTATAAAAATCTTCGGCAATAACTATTGCGTCATAAAAAAAGCGTTCGGGTAAATAAAAAGGTGCTAAAATACCAAGTATCAAAACAACTAGCCCTAAAAGCCAATAAACCAATTTTGATCTGGAAATTAAAAGCCTCATTAGTGTAGAAAAAGTTTGATATTATCTTTTTTGTAAACCCAAAGCGCCGCGAGTAAATTCCAAAAAATCACACTTAAAGCTGAAGCGATAGCAGCCCCTTCCATCCCATATTCTGGTATCAATAAAAAATTTAAAAGCGCATTGAGAAACACAGCAAAAATTAAAATATACTGTAACGCTACTTGCTTCTTAGTCATATTGAGATAAACCTGAGTGATACCAAATAAACTGCTTAAAAAATGCCCAAAAATCAAAATTAATAAAGCACTATTGGCTTGCTCATAAGCATTCCCGAAAATGTGTAAAATAGGCTTTGAAAAAAGCATCAAAAAAACTGAAAGTACAGTTGTTAAAATCACAATAACACGCACTCCATTCTTTACCAATGCTTGTAATTTTTGCCTGTCTATCGCATATAAATTTGCAATTTTGACCGCGATAAACGAGCTGATCGTATTGACCACCGTAGAAATTAAAAAGATGATTTTTATAGAAGTCCCGTAATACGCAAGGGTTTCAAAATCTGTGTAGCGTTTCAAGAAAAAAACATCAATACTGATCAATAAATAAAAGCCCAGCGCACTTATTGCAATGGGAATCGTGGCTTTTAAAACGGTTTTAATAGGTATTTGTAAATTCTGAACGTGACGCTGAACACGTTTTTTATATTGAAAAAATACCTCTATCGAAGATATAATTGCCAGCACAAAATAACTGAGTAAAAACACTTCAACCACATACTGCTGCTCCCTAAGCAAAAACAGAATGAGTAAGCCAAGCCCAAATGGGAGTTGTTTAAAAATTCCACGGTATAATTCTGATTTTTGATGCAATGCAAAACCCCTGAAAAATTCTGTATTCAAAAGGGTGATGGCATAAAAAAACAAACACGCCGCTGCTTTAAGAATCAATGTGC
This sequence comes from Leeuwenhoekiella aestuarii, assembly GCF_004104055.1. Lineage (GTDB taxonomy): Bacteria > Bacteroidota > Bacteroidia > Flavobacteriales > Flavobacteriaceae > Leeuwenhoekiella > Leeuwenhoekiella aestuarii. The sequence goes on from NZ_QOVJ01000001.1 coordinate 678,505, forward strand.
CTGAAGTTTCATCATTAAAAATAGATTCATAAACCGAATCAGGAATATTCCAGGCTAAAATTAAAAGGACGATAGAACCTGCCAATAGCAGTAAAACCATTTTAAAATAAACCTTGAATAATGCGCCTAACTGTTCCTTTTTAGAAAACCTTCCGGAAAAAAATAAAATGGATTGATCTGTACCAAGAATGGTAAAACCACCGATTAGGAAAAGTGCAGAACGTGTAAACTCATATGCTCCTACTTCTTCCGCAGGATAAAAATTGGTAAGAAAAACGGTAATCCCAAAAAGAAAAAGAACACCACAAACTCGTAATATCAACACTTCAAAACCACCCCGTAGAACCGAAAGACCTCCTAATTTGCTGAGCTGATTTTTGAATCCATTTCTCATAAAGTCTCATCGAATTATAAAAAGGTTTGGGGTTAGAATCTTTACAATTCGTTTTTGAATCGCTTTTTAAATCGAATCAATAGGTGATAGCAAACAAATAAAAAAACCAGTAAAACCGGAATAATTAAAACTAATACACTTCTCAATGATGTCTTTTCAACCCAAGCCGATATGGAATAAACCTTAAAAACAGCATCCAATTCGGGTATTTTTTGCTCTAAAATTCTATTCTCCAAAAGTAATTCTGCCTTAGAGTTGAGAATTGCACTTGTTGCAGAATTCTCATTGTTTGTTAAAAAATTGAGGGATGTATTCCTTTGTTTTAAAGCTACTGACACATTGATAAGTACACTGTCTATCTGACGAATTGAAAAAGTATTGGCTTCAATTTCCTTTTTAATAGCTGATAATGCTGCTGTTCTTTTTTGCTGTAAAAACGTATTGGACTCAAGATAGGCTGTTATTGCATCCAGGTCCATTAAAGAATCTGAAGCCACCACCACAATGCGATGAAGGTCATAAGCTGGTGCATATAAAGGCTTGTCATAAAATGTAGATTCATCTGAATAATTCTCAGAAATTCTGGGAATTATATCCTGCGGAAAGTCTTCAAGATTCTTTAATACGCTCGTAATATCTTCAACCGGTTCAACTGAAATTTTCTTTAGATTCTCAGTTGAAAAATCAGTGGTTAACTTGTAACCTTTATTTTTTAAGCTTTGATTGATTTGCTCAACTTTTCCGTAGAGATAAGCGGTGCTTTCTACGTTAGGAGCAACAAGAATTTCTGCAGTTTGTAAAGGTTTGATAAGCTTTGATAAGCCATACCCCACAACTACTCCCAAAACGATCAGACCAATAATAATGAGCACATTTCTAACAATAAACCGACCAAAATGATAGGCATAAATCAAGCACTTTTTAAACAGATTACGCATGCCTCTAAAAAGATCAAAAAGATCTATATCTTGGTTTGTGTCTTGGCTCATTTAGTCTTTAAATATCTGTTCTAGAATTTGCTCAGTGATCAAATAAGTGGGTTTTACACCCGTCGTTCCTAATCCGCCTGAAGCCAAAGTGCTACCGGTTTCTAACGGATTATCTGAAGCATAATACGCATAACGCACTTTAACCTCATCGCTGATGCTTCCGCGTAGTTTTGCAGCTGCCTGAATCGCTTTTTGATAATGCGCACCTTCCATCTCCAGACCTATAACATTCCATGTGCTTTCATAAAAGAAGCGTAAAATATCTCTGTTTTGAAGCGAAGTTCCCAGTACAGTTATCATGGCACCATCAAAAACCGAAATTCCATGACCTTCTAAATCTTCTTTTTTCAGTTGATTTTCAAATGGATAATTATCTGCCGTACCTTCAAATAAATGCGCAGAAGGAATCATAATATCGCCTTTCCCGCCTTCTAAAATTCCTGCTTTACCCATTATAGAAACCGACTTTACATCTAGATGTACCGTTTTACGTTTGTCTTCGTATGGTTTCAGCAACTCCTCCATAGTCTCATACGCCTGCTCGCCAAATGCATAATCCATCACGATAATAACCGGCTCTTTTCCTTTAGGATATTCGGTTTTTGAACAAAAATTATTTTGATCTAAATCTAGCTTTGCTGTATCAAAAATTTGCACATCAATGTTGGTCCCACTCTGATCTGGAATGAAGATCATCCCATTTTGTTGAGCGGTTTTTTCTACGCGAGAACGTAATTTACCACTACCGGCATTACTCAAGGTCTCGTAAATCTCCAGATTGTCCTTCTTAGCCATTTCTTTAGCTAATGCAACCGGAGCAAAAAGCGTATTCATCACACTGTGCATATTGGCACTTATGATGTGAATAGGTCTTCTTAAAAGATCTTTGCTTTCTAATTCTTTTTTGATGTTATCAGCCCAAACTTCGCCGTGAATATGATGCCCTAAACGCTCTCTTAAAACCGGTGAAAACGTTACCAAACGCTTTTCATTCTCCACTATTTCTTCAATAGCACGTTTACCTAACCAATACACTAATTTTAAAAAGCGCTTTTCATTACTAGGTGCCGAAAATTTGCTGTAAATCGTAGAAACCTCGTGAAAGGTTCGGCCTAAAATATTTGCGGTATGGGTTAATGCAATCTCGCGGTCTTGCTGAGAAAGTGATTCTTCTGCAAGAACGGCTTTCTCGAGTTTTTGCCAATCGCGGGTGGTATGCCCTTCCTCATTGATCACCACCCTTTTCATAATCTTATGTGACTCTACAAAAAGAAACGTAAGGTGGGTCAAAATATCATAAATCTCAGAGCGTCCTCTGGTTATCTCTATATTCATCTGCTCGTCGTCTATACGATAGCAATTGCGACGACGCTTAGGTGGAACAATAGGCTTAAAATGTGAATTTTTATAGCCTTCATCACTCGTGAGGTTGATGTACCTGCACTCTTCGATCCCTTCCGGAAGGCGGTCTATTACGTATAATAACCCATTCAATTCTACTTTTTCTTCGGCAATGGTGCCGTAGATCTCAGGACGCAGAATTAAAAGTGCTTCCCTTAAGGTTTCACCCGAAACACCCATAGGTTTATAAAAACCTCTGTTGAACAAATGCCGCATCGTAATGTACATACGCTCAATCGCAGCAGAACTTTCTTGAGAACGGGTTCTATCTTGTTGTTTTATTAAACTCATTAAATCAAATATACTTTTTTAAAAATCAAGTTTGTTTAGGGCATCTGCAATACTGCGATCATTAGATAATCTAGGTAGTTTATTTTGACCACCCAATTTTCCTTTTGACTTCATATACGCATTAAAGCCGCCCTGCGGAATTACTTTGATTTCTAATGTTTTTAAAATTTTTCCTGTTATTAAATCTTTATAATAACTGTTTTGTTTCTGAAGCTCTTTGTCAATCGCATTCGCAAATGCTTCTAAATTCTCTGGCTGTGAATCAAATTCTATAAACCACTCGTGATACGGTAAACCAGTTTCTGGGTTAATTTGTGGTGCTACGGTAAATTCACTCACCTGAGCCTTAAATTGACTCGCTGTGCTCGCAAGAGCTTCTTCTACCTCCTTGCCTATCACATGCTCTCCAAAAGCCGAAATAAAGTGCTTTATACGCCCTGTGACTACAACTCTATGTGGTTTTATTGAAGTAAACATCACCGTGTCTCCTACATTGTAAGCCCATAAACCTGCTGTAGTAGAAATGATCATTACATAGTTTACACCAGTTTTGACTTCGCCAATGGTTAAACGCTGCGGATTCTCATTAAAAAATTCGTCTGCTTTTATAAACTCATAGAAAATACCCGAATTTAACAACAGCAACATTCCTTTTTCTCGCTGTGAATCCTGAAAGGCAAAAAACCCTTCACTTGCTGGATACAGTTCAATACTGTCTATTTTGCGACCTATGAGGTTTTCAAACTTTTTACGGTATGGCTCGTAGTTCACGCCGCCGTAAATAAACAGATTAAAATTAGGAAAAATGTCTCCTATTTCTTTTTCAGTTTTTGCCTGAAGTTTTTCAAAATACATTTGTACCCAAGGGGGAATACCGCTGATGACACTCATGTCTTCCGGTAGAGTTTCTGATACAATCGCGTCAACTTTAGACTCCCAATCTTCAATACAATTGGTTTCCCAACTGGGAAGACGGTTTTTCTGAAGATAACTCGGTACATAATGTGCCACAATCCCAGATAATCTTCCAGTTTTGATGCCGTTTTTTACCTGAAGTTTCGGACTTCCCTGTAAGAAAATCATCTTACCGTCAACAAAATTGCTGTTTCCGCTTTCTGCGATATAATGCAAAATTGCATCACGTGCTGCGTTAACGTGCATAGGCATTGATTCACTCGTAATAGGAATATATTTTGCTCCGGAAGTCGTCCCCGAAGTTTTAGCAAAATACTCCGGTAATCCCGGCCATAAAATATCAGGTTTACCGTTAACTACTTCTTCAACATAGTTTTTTAGAGCCTCATAATCCCTTACAGGTACATGCTTTGCAAAATCTGAATAAGACTTTATTTTATCAAATTTATGGTCTTTCCCAAAGCTCGTAATCCTAGCATTTTTAATCAAATATTTAAAAACCTTCAGCTGAGTTTCTTTAGGATTTGCACTCCATTTTCGTGTCTGCTTAGCAATGTATTTGGCAAATATTTTTGCTGAAAAAGATTTAATAGACATTATTCAAATGAAATATAATTAGTAGGATCTATCGGGTACCCATTGTTCCAGAGTTCAAAATGCAAATGTGGCCCTGTAGATAATTTTCCGGTTGAGCCGGCAGTTGCAATTACCTCTCCTGCTTTTACCAAGTCACCCTGATCTTTTGTGAGTGAAGCATTGTGTTTATAAACCGAAATCAAATTATTTCCATGATCTAAAATAATTACATAACCGGTTTCTGCTGTCCATTCAGAAAAAATAACCGTTCCGTCTGCGGCCGCCTTTACTGCTTCATTCTTCGGTACAACTACGTCAACTCCATAATGCTTTTCTTCTGCATCATAACCTTCAGTAATGTTTCCTTTTACTGGTGGAAATAATGAAAAGCTAACCGTTGAAGAGGCTGGTTCAAAAAGATTATAACGGTCTTCATTAGCAACCTGCTCTCGTAATAAACTATCTTCTTTAGAAATCTGCATAATGAGACCACCAGTATCTCTGGGTTCAATAAGTAAAATAGAATCTTTATTAAAATCAACCTCGTCTACATCACCGGTAAGAACCTTTTTTATACTCGCATAATATTGCTCGTTAATATCTAACTGGCGCTTTAAAGAATCGGTTTCAAACATCAATTCTGTCGCCTGGCGCTTAAGTCTTACAGAAGAATAACCCGGTATATATTCGCGAAGTGGCGTATATGCAATCAAAATGGTGGTTAATGCAATAAGAATTATAATCGAAAAACCAACAACTATAAAAACATTGAGGCGTGTAAGTTTAAATGAAACACGTTCTTCAAACGTATCTTCATTAAGAATAAGCAACCTGTATTTATGTAAGAGGCGCTTTTTAAACTTCTTTCTTTCTTTAGGTTTTGCCATAAAAATCAATAGTTAAGCAAATATAAAATTTAAAAGGCGTAACCCGACTGCTAAAGTTTTCAAAGGAAATGTCTATTCTTATGATTTCTTGTTATATTTACCATCTAAATTATCATGATATGAATGCATTAGCAATATTTTTAGGAATGATAGGGCCTTGGCAGATAGGACTTATCGTGGTTGTAATACTTTTACTTTTTGGAGGAAAGAAAATACCTGAGATGATGAGGGGATTAGGAAGCGGGATTAAAGAGTTTAAAGATGCTTCTAAAGATGACGATGCTCCACATAAATCTGACGAAACAATCGAAGAGAAAAAGTCTTAACCCTTACCAAGGTAAGAGTTTAAAAAAAGTCCTTTAAGTTTTACTTAAAGGACTTTTTTTATTGTTTTCTATTTTAGGTTAGTCTACAAATTTTACTGAGCGTAAAATAGATTCTAATTCAAAAATATTATCTCTTTTATTTGCTGAAGGTTTAAACACAAAACCTTCTAAAACTAAATACCTGTCGTTCTCTTTATCATCAACAGTAAAGTTTACAAAAGGTCCTGCCATAAAGCGACCTTTTACTTCCCACATACCTTTCATTTGGTAAGCCGGTTTTCCGTCTATTGTGGTTTCGCTTAGATAAGGTGCAAAAGCTTCTTCTGTAATAAAACGCATTCCTTCACTCACCGTAATGTTATCACCACCTATAGAATCACGCATTTTAATTAGTGATCCTATTGTATTAGAGTCTTTGTCGATTAAGTTATAAGGCACTTCGTAGACCGTTATATTCATATCTCCATTAGGAATATCTTTTCTAATCCAGTAGAAATTTGAATCTTCTTTTGCATAACGATACGCTGACGGAAACTTCATAGTAATCCCAAAAGCTTCAGTTAGAGGTTTATCATCTTTTAGCGATAAACTTATACGTCTGATTTTTTCTGTGAACTCTGCATCTTTATAGGTATCTACAATCTTCGCACTATCTTTTTTGATAAGATTTATAATGTCTTCTTCGGTAGGTCCTTTAATAATAATTCCCGTTTGAGGACGTGCATATTCATCGTAAACAATTTCTAATGATGCAGTATCTGCCTGCTCTACTTTTAAAAATGTACGTTGTTTCCTCATAAAACCAGAAAATGCCTCATTAGGCATCTGATTTATCTCAAACATAGGTTCTACCTGAGGCAACCCATTTACAGGACCTGCTAGTTTTTCTCTGATATTCTCACCTACCTGCCCAGACCATAAATCATTAGGCATTACAACTGTAAGATTATTTAATCCACCAGAAGAAGCCGATAAAATCTTGCCTTGAGGTTTGTCATTACAAGCTACGAGAGCAAAAAGAAAGAAGGCTAAAAGTAATTTTTGCATAATAAAAATCTATTGTAGTTAGTTAGCTATAACCAAGGTCATCCCCGGTTTTAGTTTAGTACCACTAATATCGTTCCAAACTTTAAGATTTTCTGCACTTACACCTGGAAATTTACGGGCGATCTTCCATAAGCTATCACCACGCTGTACTACATATTTCTTTTCTCCACTACTTGTTACAGATTTTGAACTCGCTTTAGAAGAGCTTGTAGCAACCGGTTGATTTGGGTATAAGCTTAATCGCTGCCCTATTCTTAAATTATTAGATCTAAGATTATTCCATCGTTTTATCTGGGAAACACCTACACCATAACGAGAAGCTATTTTTCCTAAATAATCACCGCTACGTACACGATAGGTAACGCTTGATGGAACTTCTAAATACTGCGGAAGTGTTTTCTCATCACGCTCAAGTTCTTTTTTTGCGGTATTGTAAATGTTTTCTTCATTAGCTACAAAAGGTCCAATTGCAGTAATAGGCAAACGTAAATAATACTTCTTATCTTCAAGATAAGGAATCACATCTAACTTATAAGCCGGGTTTAAAAACTGAATTTCATCTAACGAAACTCCGGTATACGCTGAAACTTGCTGCAAAGTAATAGTTTCCTTTACTCGGATGGTATCGGTCTCAAAATAATTTACATCAGGTTGAGCCGGGTGATATCCGTGCTCATCTGCATATTCAAATATGTACATCGTGGCTAAAAATGCCGGAATATAACCTGCTGTTTCACGTGGTAAATGATGTCTAATATTCCAATAATTGGTGCGTCCACCACTACGACGTATCGCTTTACTTACATTACCAGGGCCTGAATTGTAAGAGGCTAATGCTAAATCCCAATCATCAAAAATCTCATAAAGCTTAGATAAATATTGTGCTGCAGCTTCAGTAGAAAGAATAGGGTCCATACGCTCATCAACATAAGAGCTAACATCTAAACCGTATAATTTACCTGTATTGAACATAAATTGCCACATACCTGTAGCTCCAACTCGAGATTTTGCACGAGGTCTTAAAGCAGATTCTACAATAGCCAAATATTTTAATTCTAGTGGCATATTGTGCTTATCAAGCGTTTCTTCAAAACCCGGGAAATAGAATTGAGATAATCCCATCAAGCGCTCTAATGTGGGTTTATGGCGCTTTAAATAGCCTTTAATGACGTTTTCAAGAGAAGGATTGTACTCTACATTAAAGGGAGTACGTGCATCAAGCTCTGCTAAGCGTTCTTTAAGCACTTTAGTAGTAAGTTCTGGATAATCTACATCCTCATACTCCGTATCATCTACGAGAGCGGTGATAGAATCGTATAAGCTACCGTTTGTAAGCTCTTCCATCCAGAGTCTATCAATCTTTGCGGCGTATTTTCGATCATTCAGGTTTTGAAGGGTACTATCCCACTCCACTTCTTTATATAAAAAAGGCTGCTTTTTCCGGGCAGTATTGCTTCTCGCAATTTCCTGTTCCCTCAAAAGCAGCTTCTCTTTTAATTCTATAGTATCAACAACAGGAAGTGTTCTAGACACTTCATATGTTTCAAGATTTGACGATTTTTTCTGAGCATTTAAGCCCACTGCGGTCATGAACATAAGTGCACAACCTAGACGATAACGTTTTTTCATACCTCTTTACAACGATAAAAACGCTAAAGTCGTATTTTTTAATCGAATTCTAAAATGCCAAAATTATTCTGTATGGTTATGCTAATTAATCGCGTATAGCAGCAATACCCGGAAGCTCTTTACCTTCAAGCATTTCTAGCATTGCACCACCTCCTGTAGACACATAACTTACTTTATCTTCAAATCCAAATTGTTTTACAGCAGCAACACTATCACCTCCACCTACAAGAGAAAACGTTCCGTTTTTAGTAGCATCTGCAATTGCATTTCCTAAAGCGATTGTTCCTTTTGCAAACGGTTCCATCTCAAAAACACCCAAAGGACCATTCCAAAGAATTGTTTTGCTGTTTGCTACGACCTGAGCAAAATTCTCTAAAGACTTTGGTCCAGCATCAAGACCTTGCCATCCGTCAGGAATGTTATTTATAGGTTCTACTTTTGTATTTGCAAATTCAGAAAAACTGTCTGCAGCAAGAACATCAACAGGCAAATGAACATTTACATTCTTCTCCTTTGCTTTTTTAAGTATTTCAAGAGCCAATTCTTGTTTATCATCTTCACAGATAGAACTTCCTATCTTTCCGCCTTGCGCTTTGATAAAAGTATAAGCCATACCTCCACCTAAAATCAGGTCATCAACTTTATCCAGTACATTTTCAATAACTGTGATTTTAGAAGAAACTTTAGCTCCACCTAAAATAGCCAAAACCGGCTTTTCATTATCGTTAAGCACCTTATCTATACTCTCAATTTCTTTAGCTAAAAGATAGCCGAAACATTTATTTTCTGGAAAAAACTGAGCGATTATGGTTGTAGAAGCGTGTGCACGGTGGGCTGTACCAAAGGCGTCATTTACATAGATATCTCCCAATTTTGAAAGCTGTTCAGCAAAACCTTTATCTCCTTTTGTCTCTTCCTCGTGGTAACGCAAGTTTTCTAAAAGAAGAATTTCTCCCGGTTCTAATTCAGCTGCTGCCTTTTCTGCTGTTGCACCTACACAGTTCTCAGCAAATTTAACCTGAACACCTATGATCTCAGAAACCTTAGCAGCGATATGCTTTAAAGAGAATTCTGGTTCGTTATTCTTTGGTCTACCTAAGTGAGACATTAAAATAGCAGAACCACCATCTTCTAAAACTTTTAAAATTGTAGGTTTTGCAGCTTCAATACGGGTAGCGTCTGTTACTTGATGATTTTCATCTAAAGGAACATTAAAGTCTACACGTATTAGTGCTTTTTTATTTTCAAAATTAAAATCTTCGATGGTTTTCATGAATTCGTTTTTTGTGATTTCAGTAATTAATTAGTTGTTTCTCTTTATGAGAAAACACGGCATTAAAGCACGTGATGTAACTAACAAATATAACAGATAGGTTCAAAAAATACGTTACATTTCTGTTATATTTGAGCCCATGTTATTTCAATCTATACTCGGTCAGAATTTTATAAAAAAACACCTCACTACCAGTGTTGACCGCAAACGCGTTGCTCATGCCCAATTATTTATAGGTACAAGCGGTAGCGGCGTCTTGCCCTGCGCAATCGCTTATGCTCAATATTTAATTTGTAGCAATACCCAAGGTGAGAATACCGGTGGATCTACTTCGTGCAATTTAAAGTTTGACCATCTGGCACATCCTGATTTGCATTTTGCCTATCCTGTGGCAACCACAGATAGCATAAAATCGCATCCTGTCTCTGATAATTTTGCAAAAGAATGGCGCAGTTTTATAGAGCAAAATCCGTACGGAAGCCTGTATGACTGGCATCAGCATATAGGTATTGAGAAAAAACAAGGTAAAATTGGTGTAGATGAAGCTCACGATATCGTAAAAAAACTTTCTTTGAAATCTTATGAAGGCGGTTTTAAGTTAATGATCATCTGGATGGCTGATAAGATGAATAGCGCTGCATCTAATAAATTGCTCAAGCTTATTGAAGAGCCGCCACAAAAAACCGTTTTTATACTCATTGCTGAAAATGAAGACCTCATATTAGACACGATAAAATCTCGCTGTCAAGTGCTACGATTTCCTCCTTTAGCTGCTGAAGCTTTAGAAACAGCACTTATAAATGAGCATAATTGTAATGCTGCTGAAGCTAAAAAATTGGCTATAAAAGCTCACGGGGATTACAACCTAGCAATGCATTTGCTAGATCACAGTAGTGATGAAGAAGAGTTTGAAAACTGGTTTGTAAGTTGGGTACGTACGGCATTTAAAGCTCGTGGAAACAAGAAATCTATAATTGATCTTATCTCTTGGAGTGAAAGCATTGCCTCAAAAGGAAGAGAAACACAAAAAAATTTTTTAGGCTACTGTGAAGATTTTTTTAGGCAAGCCATGTTGTTGAATTATGGTGCTGAAGATCTCGTTTATTTGCAACCGGTAACCCAGTTTGAACTTGCTAAATTTGCTCCATTTATTCACGGAAATAATATAGAATCTCTTATTGAAGAACTGCAAACTGCTGCCTATCACATAGAACGCAACGGGAATGCTAAAATCATTCTTACCGATCTCTCGATAAAGCTTACCCGTTTATTGCATACTAAAGCATAAAAAAAGCAGCCAAATGGCTGCTTTTTTTATCTACTCTAAAACAAATTACTCTGCAGCTGTTGTATCTGTTGAAGTTTCTGTTTTAATAGGTTCAGTCGATCCTGAAGAATATTTTTTATTTAAAGCTTCTAAAACTTTGTCTGTGATATCTAATTCAGATTTGCCATAAAGCACATTACCACTTTCATTTTTACCGTAAATAAAATCATAACCGTTTTCTTCACCGTACTTATCAATAAACTTTCTCACTTTAGAGATTACTGAATCTACAGCTGCCTGACTTTCTTGCTGAATCTGCCCACCACGATTTTGCTGCATTTGTTGAATTTCTTGTTGAAGTGCTCCAAGTTCCTGCTCTTTAGCTTGGCGTTCTGCCATACTCATAGATTGTGCATTTTTCTGATATAAATCTACTTTGATTTGAAATGCCTGAATTTTAGGTTGTAATTCAGCACGCACATCATCAGTAAGTTTTGTGTACTTATCTTGAACTTCTGTCATCTCTGTATAATCCTCAAATAATTTTTGAGTATCAACAAAAGCTGATTTTGATTTTGAACAACCGATGAGGGTCAATGTAATTAATAAAATGCTAAATGTAGTTTTCATAAGGTTTTTAAAATTTGGCGTAAAAGTAATTAGTTGATTCAAATAAGAGCGGAATTCTTCAGAAATAATAAATATTTATAAAATCTATTTTCATTTAATTGTAAATAACAATTTTCTATTAAAAATGAATTCAATAGAGCTTATTCAAGAGCGTTTTAAAATTTGCTGAACACATACAAAGTAAAATCTATAAAAGAGTCTTAAAAAGGATTATTCAACGAAATCGGTTCTTTCGAGCACATAAATTAGAGAAGAATACTCGCCAGAGCGGTTTGCCTTTACATTAGAACGTAACCCATTTAGAAATGCTGAAATAAATTTCAATTGAGATCCTTTATATTTTTCTGAAAGCAAACTCACGTAAAATGAATCAAAGATTAAAGGTTTTTGATCTATCACTTCAAATCCATTTTTACTGAAAAGTGTTTTTATACTTTTTGCTGAAAAGTGATGCAAATGTCTAGGCACATCCCAAGCTGCCCAAAATTCTTTATAAGTTTTAGCATCATATGAATTAAAATTAGGGACTGCGATTATAAGTGTACCATTTTTATCAAGATGATCAGCTAACCAATTTATTTGATGTTGAAGATTGGGTACATGTTCTAATACGTGCCACATGGTAATCACATCAAATTTCTGTTCCCCTACTCCACTTTCATCTTCTTTTAAAATGAGACCTTTTGTCGCAGCATGATTTCTTGCAATTGCGCTAGGTTCAATTCCGTCAACTTCCCAACCTTCATTTTTTGCAACTTTTAAAAAATCCCCGGTACCGGCACCAATATCCAAAAGCGATCCTATTGCTGAATAATTAGAAATTAGCCTCAGCTTTTTTCTCAACATATAGCTTTTTACTAACTGATACATTTTTTCAACAATCCCTTTTTGGGAATCGGTATGAGAAATATAGTTATCGCTTAAATAATATTTTTCAATATCCTGAGGAATTGGATCTGTACTATACATATCTAATTCTTCATTATAAATAAGATCAAAGTTCTCTTTAGAAACAGAGTAGTCTTTAATATTGATTTTAGATCTATTACTCAACGAAGGTTTACTTTTTTCTGAATTCTAAATTGATTGTTTCACGTGGAACTATAAAATTACCTTCCCATATAAACTAACATTACCGAAATATCGCTCGGTGAAACTCCACTAACCCGTGAAGCTTGAGAAATAGTTGTAGGTTGAATTTTAGTTAATTTTTCCCTTGCTTCGTAAGACAATGATTTCAGCTTTGTGTAATCAAAATTATCAGGAATTTTTATATTCTCTAAACGTTGCAATTTATCTGCGTTTGCTTTTTCTTTTGCGATATAACCAGAATATTTAATTCTAATTTCTGCTTGTTCCAAAACTTCAGTATCCAAATTATGTTCTGCAACATAATCTTGAACTTTATTAAAAGATAACATATCATCAAGATCAATCTGAGGCCGACTGAAAATTTTTACCATCTTATCAGATTGTTTCATTGGGGTTGTACCTTTTTCTGCTAAAACAGGATTTGCTTCCTCTGGAGTTATACTAGTGTTATTAAAAAAGTCAACAAGATTTTGAGCTTCGCTTTCTTTTTTCTCTAATGATCGCATACGATCTTCACCTGCAAATCCTATAGCATAAGATAGAGGAGTTAATCTACTATCTGCATTATCTTGACGCAAAAGCGTTCTATATTCTGCCCGAGAAGTAAACATTCTATAGGGTTCTTTAGTCCCTTTAGTGATTAAATCATCAACTAAAACACCAATATAAGCTTCGTCTCTTTTTAAAATAAAAGGATCTTTTTCCTGAACTTTCAAGCTGGCATTTACACCCGCAACTAATCCTTGAGAAGCTGCTTCTTCATAACCAGTAGTTCCGTTAATTTGACCTGCAAAATATAACCCTGAAACCAATTTAGTTTCTAAAGTATGACGCAATTGTGTAGGTGGAAAATAATCATATTCTATTGCATAACCGGGTCTAAAAAACTTAACGTTTTCAAAACCTGCAACTTGACGCAATGCTTTAAATTGAACTTCTTCTGGTAAAGAAGTAGAGAAACCATTTACATAATATTCAATAGTATTCCATCCTTCAGGTTCAACAAAAAGCTGATGACGATCTTTATCTGCAAACCGATTAATTTTATCTTCAATTGAAGGACAATATCTAGGTCCTGTACTTTTTATTCTTCCGTTAAACATAGGTGAGCGATCAAAACCTTCACGAAGTAAGTCATGAACTTCAGGACTTGTATAACTCATTTGACAAGATCGCTGATTGGCAAGTGGTTTAGTCACGTTACTAAAACTAAACTTCTGTGGATTGTCATCACCAGGTTGCTCAATCATTTTAGAAAAATCTAAACTTCTACCATCAACTCGTGGTGGAGTACCCGTTTTCATTCTACCAGAATCAAAACCTAAATCAATAAGTTGTTCAGTAATTCCAGTTGAATTTCGTTCCCCTGCTCTACCACCTCCAAATTGCTTATCACCAATATGAATAAGTCCATTCAAAAAAGTACCGTTAGTTAGAATAACAGACTTGGCTTTAATTTCAATTCCTAAAGAAGTACGAACACCAGTTACGTGATCTCCTTCAACTAAAAGACCACTTACCATCTCCTGATAAAAATCAAGATTAGGTGTATTTTCTAACATCAAACGCCACTCTTCTGCAAAGCGCATACGGTCACTTTGTACTCGAGGACTCCACATTGCGGGTCCTTTACTTTTATTAAGCATTTTAAATTGTATAGCCGTACGGTCTGAAACGATACCACTATAACCACCCATTGCATCGATCTCGCGTACAATTTGTCCCTTTGCGATACCTCCCATAGCAGGATTACAAGACATTTGTGCGATGTTTTGCAAATTCATAGTAACTAATAAGGTGCTGCTTCCAGTGTTTGCTGCGGCAGCTGCGGCTTCACAACCAGCGTGCCCCCCTCCTACTACAATAACGTCATATGTCTGATCAAAAAAACTCATTGTTCCACGTGAAACATTTAATTACACTTCCTTTAAAAATGGGCGCAAAGATACTTAAAATAAAGGCGCTAGCAATAAACTAAACATTCCAAAGAATAAGACACTCATCTTCCATAGCACGCATCTTCTTCTTTTCTTCTTCTGTCTTATCACCATAGCCACACATATGCAACAATCCGTGAGAGATTACACGTAATAATTCAGTATTAAAAGATACTTTAAATTGCTCAGCGTTATCAGCTACACGATCTGTACTTATATAGATCTCACCATTCAAAATCTTGTTTTCTGTATAGTCAAAAGTCACTATATCAGTAAGTGTGTCATGATCTAAAAACCGTTTATTAATGTCTAATAAGAAATCATCAGAACAAAAAACATAACTTAACGAATCAATACCGTAAGACTCTTTAAGTGCAATCCCTTTTAACCATTTCTCAACACGCTCTTCGTCATCGAGAACAAAATCATTTTGACTACTAAATTCAATCATTGCTTTCTTTAAAATATTCTTTTACTCTTAGTTTATAATATGCATCTAAAGGCAATTTATCACGATTTAATATCTCCTGAGAATTAAAATACTTTTTTATTTCAGGAAGTGCATTATTGGTATCATTTTTAAAGGATGCCGTATTAGAATTAGACTCTCTTTGATTATTTTTGTCCTTTTCATTTTCAGCATCTTTAAGTTTTAAAAATTGCTGGATAACATCACTCATACGTTTCTGAGCATTTTGAGAATTACCCGATAAAAGATCTTCCTGTATTTGGTCTAATTGCTCCAAAGCTTTTTTGGCCTCTTTTCCTAAACCATTCTTGTCAATCAAATCTTGCAATTGATTACGTATAGCCTCTTGCTGTTTGTATACCTCATACTGTCTTGCCAGTTCTGCTTCAGAAATACCATTTTCTCCATCACCACCAGCACCATTTTGATCTCCAGAATTCTTTCCATTTGCATCTTCTTTTGCACTTCCTTTTTTTCCGGAACTACCTTCGTTTCCTTGTTCTTTACCTTGACCTTTTTTATCGCCAGAGTCATTTTCTCCTAGTTTTTCTTGTAATTCTTCTTGTGACATAATAATGTCTGAAAGTTGTTTTCCAGAACCCCCACCACCTTTAGGAATTGGCAAAGGCATACCATTAGAACCAGAACCCATTGCTAGCGACAACTGCTGGTTCATATTGTCTAAAATATCAGATAGCATATCTGCTAATTTATTAGCACCGGCAAAAACGTACTGCTGACTAGAAACTCCTTTAACAACATCATTATCCGCTAATCGCTCTAAGGTTTGATCTAAATTATAAGTAATCGAAGTCAATTCTTTGTTGATGTCTTCTTCAAGAATTGGGTTGCGTAATGAAAGCACAAACAAACTATCATCAATATGCTTAAAATTTTCTTTTAAAGTATTCTGACGAACTAAATATTTTGAGAATGCCGGATTTGAATTGTTGATGTTTTGAAACTTATCTTTCAGATCTTCCTGATCAAAAGAGAACACCATAAGGTTATCTAATATTTGCCGAAGCATTTCAACATCTTCTTCTAATTGTTGAGCACCTCCACCTCCAGCACTCATCTGTTGCATCATTTGCTCACCCATTTTTTGCATCTTCTTACCAGCATTTTTTTGGTTTGATTTTGCATCCTTTTGCTCTTGTGATTGAGTATTCTTGGGATCAGACTCTAATTTATCTAAAGCTTCCTGTTGTTCTTTTTCAATATCCTTTTTCTGATCTTCATTTTCAGGAAGCTTCATAGGTTGTTTTAACTCCTCATTTTCTGTATCAAGATTATTGAGTTCTTCCTTTAAATCTTGAAAATCTTTATTTAATTCTTTTTGCTTTCCAGAAGAAGAAGCTTCGTTTTTTAAACCTTCTTTAGTTTGTTCTTCTCCTATTTTTTTTAGTTGTCTTCCTATACGATCAGCTTTAGTCTGAATAAAAAATCGCTTGGTTAATTCAAGTAACTGCTCCATACTTCTGCTGGAGTTTTTACTGTTCTTACTCATTTTATCAAGACGTTCTTTAAGCTCTTCGTCATCCATCATGTCTTGTAATTTATCGAGCTCTTCAAGTAATTTTTCTTGCTCTTCTAACTGCTTCTCATTATTCTCAATTCTCTTTTTTAAAAGTTGACTTGCAGGTGATTTTTCTTCACTTAGCTTATCAAGTTCGCTAAGACTATTCTTTAATTTCTCAGAATAGCTTTTCATTAAATCTTCCTGAGTTTTTTGTCGCTGTAAAAAAGACTTTAATTTGCGTTTATCATTAAAATCAAGACTGTTTTTTTCTTTTTGTAAATATTGTAATTCCTTCAGATCGCGTTCCTGTTCCTGCATTTTAGAAACAGATTTATCTAAACCTTTAATACTGTTTTCCTGAAGTTCTAATTGTTTTTCTATTGCTTCATCTTGAGACAAAGAAGCGTATGTTTGTACTTCTGAACGTGTAGATTTATAACCGTGTGGTGCATCATTATCACGAACTTCAAAGTAATAACTATAGCTAACTCCTTTATCCAATTCTAAATTCCCAGGAAATGCAGCGTAAAATTGATCAACTGTGCTTGGATTAATTGAAATAAGCTTAGTTTTCTTACTATATAATTGATTATCAATATAATAAACTAATTTTAAGTCTTTCAAGCCATAATCATCAGACACTATTCCTCTAAAATAGGTTTGAGTGTCATTAACACTATCTTTTTTTATAGTTAACTCCAACTCTGGATACGCATCTCTTATAACGTCAATTTTATAATTCAATTCTTCATAGCGCTGTAAGTTAGAATTGCTTGTTGCTATACTGTAAGTTGAATTATTAAAAAAACGTTTTGCAAAACCAAATGTTTCCTTTTGCTGATCAAACAAATAAATAGAATCACTAATCCATTCTAGCTTGTCAGCGTTACGTGTATCAATATTCCAAGAAATCTTTGTGCCTTCGGGTATGGTAACCGAACCTGTATTTTGAATAGTTTCTGAAATTCTATTTAAATAAGCAGGAAAATCTAACTGCATTTTAAAATCTGAAATCAAAGGTGTTTTAACCACCGAAAAATTATAGGTAGAAGAATTAAAACCATTACCCGAAAACCGAAAGTTTAAATCTTCGTTAGCTTGTTCTACCATGTAAGCAAAACGACCTCCTCCCCTATTCTTCATTAAATATGTTATGCCGTTAAGCTCAATACTTACTTCTTCAGGAATTTTATCACCTTCAACTTTAGTGAGAATTTCAAAAGACTTTCCTTCTATCACATTTTGATCTTCATTGAGTAGCAAAAATTGAAAAGGTGCTGGCGGAATATATTCAGTTTTATAATCGATAACACGTTCTGCACTTTCGCTAAAAAAAGAAGTGCCTTTGCTCAAACTGATCGCGACAAAAACCAAAACCGGAATCAACGCATATTTAATATACTTTGCATTTTTTTTATAATTGATCGCAAGAGAAAAAGGAACGCGTTCAAGCTCTTTACTTTTTTGTAAGATGCTCGCCTCAATCAAATCTGAATCGCCAGGAGTATTTTTAAGCTGTAAGGTGTTTAATAATTTATCACGAACTTCAGGAAAATGATTTCCTATAAGTTTTGAAGCACTGTTGTAATCAATTCCTTTAGAAAGTTTGAATAATCTAAATAGTGGTACTAAGATCAATCTAAAAATAAGAAGCATTTCTACACCTACAAAAGACCAAAACAAAAAGGCTCTTCCCCAAGTACTCAACCAGAAAAAATATTCGATACCTACAATGAGTAAAACATAAGTAAGCCCAATTGCAATAAAAAACAGCAAACCTCTAAGAATTTCATTCTTATAATATTTGTTGATAAATTGTTCTAACTTTTGCTCTAAAGCCTCCATAAACCTCTTGGTTTTTATGCTTCTTTTAATTAATAACTAAAACTACAATTTTATAGTATAGCGAGTTGTACTAAATGTTACAAGATATAATTGCATAAAATGACTATAAAACATCTTTCACTTTTTATAAATCTTGATTATCGCGTAAAACAGAAACATTCTAGTGTGTGTCAATTAGGCTTATTAAGTACCTTTGCAGCCTAAAATTTTACTATGTCTCAAAATGTACGTGTGCGTTTTGCACCCAGTCCTACCGGTCCTTTGCATATAGGCGGTGTACGAACAGCTTTATATAATTATCTTTTTGCTAAAAAGCACGGGGGAACCTTTGTTTTAAGAATAGAAGATACAGACCAAAACCGTTATGTTGAAGGTGCTGAAAATTATATTATTGAAGCTTTAAACTGGTGCGGAATACCTTTTGAAGAAGGTCCTGGAAAAGAAGGGGGTTTCGGCCCATACAGACAAAGTGAACGTAAGAATAAATATTTCGCATTCGCGGAAAAATTAATCGCTTCTGGTGATGCATATTATGCATTTGATACTGCCGAAGCCCTTGATGCGCATCGTAAAGAGCATGAAGAAAACGGTAAAACATTTATCTACAACTGGCACAACCGAAACAAATTAGAAAATTCGCTTACAATTTCTACTGAAGAAACACAGCAACGTATTGATGCAGGCGAGGACTATGTTATTCGTTTTAAATCTCCAGAAAATGAGATCTTAGAGTTAGAAGATATCATTAGAGGTTCTGTTGAAGTAGATACCAATCTTCTGGATGACAAAGTGCTTTTTAAAGCAGATGGGATGCCAACCTATCATCTGGCAAATATTGTAGATGACCATTTAATGGAAATCTCACACGTAATTCGTGGTGAAGAATGGTTACCCTCACTAGCCTTACACGTGATGTTATATCGTGCTTTTGGCTGGGAAGCGCCTCAATTTGCACACTTACCGTTAATAATGAAACCGGTAGGAAAAGGCAAATTGAGCAAAAGAGATGGTGATAAAATGGGATTTCCCGTTTTTCCTTTAGAGTGGAAAGATCCTAAAACAGGAGATACAGCTGCAGGGTACCGTGAAGATGGCTATTTACCGGAAGCAATGGTAAATATGCTGGCATTCTTAGGTTGGAATCCGGGAACTGAAAAAGAGATCTATACCCTAGAAGAACTGGTAAACGATTTTGATCTGGAACGTGTACATAAATCAGGAGCTAAATTTGATCCAGAAAAGACAAAATGGTTTCAACAGCAGCATTTACATAGAGCAACTGATGAATCTTTAGTTTCTGGTTTACAGGCAATCTTAACTGAAAAACAAATTAGTTGTGATGATGCTTATGTACAACACGTAATTCATCTGGTAAAAGAACGAGCTGTATTTATTGCAGATTTATGGGAACAAGGAAATTTCTTCTTTGAAAGACCAACATCTTATGATGAAAAAGCAGCTAAAAAAGCCTGGAAAGAAGATACTGGAAGCATTATGACTTCCTTATCAAAAATCGTCGCAGAAACCGAAGATTTTACAGCAGAAAATCTATCTGCAAACGTAAAAGAATGGATTCAATCAGAAGGTCTTGGCTTTGGTAAAGTCATGCAACCGCTAAGACTGAGTCTTGTAGGATCTATGTCTGGACCAGATGTATTTGAGATTGCTTCAACTATAGGTCAAGAAAAGACTTTAGAACGCATCAGATTTGCAATAGAAACTTTATAGATACAAAACGATTCCTGCAGTTATAAGCCCTAGATTTCCTTTGAAGTTTGTTGCTGCAGGATCTTTTAATTGTAAATCCTGATCATTCAGTTTGTTCAATGCATTTGTGAATCCGTATTGATAATTTGCTGTCAAACGTACTTGCGTAAATCCTACGCTTAAACCAGCCATAACAATACCATTTATTCGCGACCATTCTTGTATATCTTCCGTTTGTAAATTAGTATAACCTTTTACGATTAGATTGCCTTGATCTGCATTATCTAATTTCATTTTACCATTTACTTGTAAAACAGGTCCTGCTTCTATACTTAGGTGATCTCCTGCAATCAAGTAACTCAATATTAATTTTACCTGTGCCCCACTCCAAGTATATTCTACTTGTTCAATCGCTGTGGTATTTTCAGCATTCACAGCAATTGAAGTTTGCATAAAATCAACTCCAAAGATCAAATCAAAGTTGTTATAAAAAGCAGAACGCTTAGATAAACCAACTAAAAATCCAGATTCCTGAATGGTTTCAAAATTAGATCTATTCAAATCTAATAGAGCATATTGTCCTTGTAAACCTATTCTATTAGAAGAGTAATCTTTACGTTGGGCTTGAATTGAAATTGAACAGAAAATCAGTAGAAAAAAGAAAAATTGCTTCAAAGCGTTACATATTTTTAAAAAGGGCGACAAATGTATTGTATTATTGATAATTCTATTCTTTAATTTTTTCAATTAATTAAAACTTAAAATATGTCATCTACTTTTATCTTACCCATTATTCTCTTTTTTGGGTTAATCATTTTGATTTCTGCAGTATTTATTGTGAAGCAACAAACAGCTGCTATTATAGAGCGCTTCGGAAAATTTACCAGTGTACGTAATTCTGGTATTCAATTAAAAATTCCTGTTATAGACAAAGTTGCCGGTCGTGTAAATTTGCGTATTCAGCAATTAGATGTGATAGTTGAAACCAAAACTAAAGATGACGTTTTTGTAAGACTGAAAATTTCGGTGCAATTTCAGGTAGTAAAATCTAATGTTTATGATGCTTTCTATAAGCTTGAAGATCCTCAAAATCAGATAACATCTTATGTATTTGATGTAGTGCGTTCTGAGGTACCTAAAATGAAATTAGATGACGTTTTTGAACGAAAAGATGATATCGCAATTGCTGTAAAAAGTGAATTAAACCAGTCTATGACAGACTATGGTTATGACATCATTAAAACACTTGTTACCGATATTGATCCTGATCAACAAGTTAAAATCGCTATGAACCGTATTAACGCATCTGAGCGGGAGAAAGTAGCTGCGGAGTATGAAGCGGAAGCAGAACGTATTAAAATAGTCGCTAAAGCGCGCGCAGAAGCCGAAAGTAAGCGTTTACAAGGTCAAGGTATAGCAGACCAGCGCAGAGAGATTGCACGCGGTCTAGAAGAGTCTGTAGAGGTTTTAAACAATGTGGGTATCAATTCTCAAGAAGCTTCGGCTTTAATTGTAGTGACGCAGCATTATGATACATTACAGTCTGTGGGAGAAAACACCAATTCTAATCTTATTTTAATGCCTAATTCTCCGCAAGCCGGTAGTGATATGCTCAACAATATGATCGCGAGTTTTGTCGCTTCTAACAAAATAGGAGAAGAAATGAAAAAGCGTAATGATGAATTAGGTATTAAAGCTAAAGCAAAAAAGAAATCTGAACCAAAACCACAATCGGGTTATGATGACGACTATACAGATCTAAATGATGATCTTTCAAGTCTATAGATTGATAAATACTAATAAAAAAACCGAGGCTTTCACCTCGGTTTTTTTATTTTTCTATTTCAATAACAATTTTACTTATTCTCGTCGATATTTTTGACCTTAACTTTTTTGATACCCAATATCTTATTCACTGCCTTTAAAACCACTGCTTTTTGAACAATAGCTCCTAAAGAGCCTGCTACCAGACTTACAGGTGAGAAAGCATTCTTAGTATCATTTATACTCAGCTTCAGTTGCTCTTCATCAATCTGCTGTTGCAACTTTAGAATTTTAAGATCATTATCAATCTGATCAAATGATTTATATTCTTTCATACCTATTCTTTTAAGTGTTTAAATTCTTCATCTAAGACCTCTTCCTGAGTAGATTCATTAAAAAAGACTTTAGAATATTTTCTTAAAACAATTTCTGTAATAAAAGACTTTCCAAAAAGTTTATAAAGTATAAATATTGCTAGATAAATTCCCGCTACAATAAAATAACCGTAGCTTAAACTTCCTAATGATTCCCCTATTGTAATTGCAACCCCAACAGAAATAAAAAGTACAAAAATAATAAAGATACTACCGCTCACCATTAGATTTACTAATGATACAGCACCATCCATCATTTTCTTAAAACTATCTAATTTGTAATATTCTAAACTACTATTTAGATATTTTTTTGCATCGTCTGATACTTTATTTATGTGTTCTGAAATATTGAATATAGACATGCACGCTTATGCTTTTGCAGTTGGTACGTCGATATCTTTTACTTCTTCAACAACGTCATCAGTTGCTTTAGCATTTTTCTTTCTCAATTCTTCTAATTTCTTTTCCATAGAAACTAAAATATTATCTGCCTTAGAGCTTGCAGTCTTTAGAGTATCTTCTAATTTAGCATCAAAAGATTTTTTTGCGTCTTTAGCAGAAGCAGACAAATGCTCAGAAGTTTCCTGAATTTGCTTTTCTAATTTCTTTTTAGCGTCCTTAGCATTTTTAGAGATTTTTTTTCTTGTTTTATCTCCACTCTCTGGTGCGTATAAAAGACCTAAACCTGCTCCGATTGCTGCTCCAGTTACTAATGCTAAAATGGTATTACTTGTTTTTGACATGGTGATTGTTTTTTGTGATGATCAAAAGTAAGATTGTTAAAATCTAATCTCCGTTAATAACCGGTTAATAAATTGACTATTAACCTTAAAGGTATGCTAAAAAAGAGCCATAAAGGCTCTTTTTTTGTGGATAAGGTGATCTATAAGTAAAACTTAACTGAAAATACTCTTAAGTTTATTAAAGCTGATTTAAAGATTCTAAGAGTAATTCATTATCAGACGTTTTCATTTCTTCTAAATAAGCTGCTACTTCAGATTCATTAGCATCTGCCTTTTCTAATTTTATAAGTACGATCAATGTTTCTAAAACAGCTAAACGGGTACCTATCTTTTTTGCTGAAGTATTG
The DNA here is from genome assembly GCF_004104055.1 of Leeuwenhoekiella aestuarii. Lineage (GTDB taxonomy): Bacteria > Bacteroidota > Bacteroidia > Flavobacteriales > Flavobacteriaceae > Leeuwenhoekiella > Leeuwenhoekiella aestuarii. The sequence goes on from NZ_QOVJ01000001.1 coordinate 701,930, forward strand.
AACAAGTCTTTTAATTCTTCATAATCTACATCCTTTGCCAATTCTCTAATTCGAGTAATTGCTTTTACACGTTTCTCATCAGGAAGCTGAGCTAGTTTTTTACCTACTTTTTTTATTTCATTTAAAGCTGGTATCTGCGGAATGTTCTTTTTTGGAGCTGCTTTTTGTTGATTTTGAGTAGTTGTCTTTGATTCGACCTTTGCCCAAGTATCACGCAAACCTACCGTTCTGTTGAAGACTATATGATCTGCTGTACTGTCCTTATCAACATTAAAATATCCTAAACGCTGAAATTGAAAAATATCACCCGGTTCTACATCACTTAAACTAGGCTCTACATAACCCGTAATCGTTTCTAGTGAATTAGGATTGAGATGTTGCATAAAATCAACATCTTTATCCCCATCTGGAGACTCATGATTAAATAAACGGTCGTATAAACGTACTTCAGCTTTTACAGCTTGTTCAACAGAAACCCAATGCAACGTCCCTTTAACTTTGCGCAAGCTCGCTTCTGTACCGCTTCCACTTTGTGAATTTGCATCGTAAGAACAGTGTATCTCTGTAATGTTTCCTGCATCATCTTTAACTACAGATTCACCTTTTATGATATAAGCATTTTTAAGACGAACTTCTTTTCCTAAAGTAAGTCTAAAGTATTTGCTGTTTGCAGATTCCTTGAAATCATCTTTTTCTATATAAAGTTCTTTAGAAAAAGGCACTTTTCTGTAACCTGCACGTTCATCTTCCTGATTATTTTCGGCATCCAACCATTCTATCTGATCTTGAGGATAATTATCTATGATCAGTTTTACAGGATCTAAAACAGCCATTACACGGGGAGCAGTCTTGTTTAAATCTTCGCGCACATTGAATTCTAAAAGCGAAACATCAATTATATTATCACGCTTTGCAACTCCCACGGTATCTATAAAATTACGTATTGCTGCCGGGGTATAACCTCGTCTGCGTATTCCCGAAATAGTAGGCATCCTAGGATCGTCCCAGCCGCTTACTATTCCCTCTTGTACGAGCTTAAGTAATTTACGCTTACTCATAATCGTATAGCTGAGATTTAAGCGTGCAAATTCGCGTTGTTTAGGTTTTACCCCATTTGTATAAACGTTGTCTACAAACCACTCATAAAGCGGTCTGTGCGGCTTAAATTCTAATGAACATAAACTATGAGAAACTTGCTCTACATAATCACTTTCTCCATGAGCCCAGTCATACATTGGGTAAATATTCCAGGTATTTCCGGTGCGGTGGTGCGCTTTGTTAATAACCCTATACATTATAGGATCGCGCAATAACATATTAGGCGATTCCATATCTATTTTAGCACGTAAAACATGTACACCTTCAGCAAACTCACCTTTTGCCATTTTTTCAAACAACTCCAGATTTTCTGATACAGAACGATCTCGGTACGGACTATTCTTACCCGGTTCTGTAGGAGTTCCTTTTTGTTCGGCCATAACTTCACTAGATTGTGAATCTATATAGGCTTTATCTTCTTTTATAAGCTGAATAGCCCAATCATATAATTGCTGAAAATAGTCTGAAGAATAACAAACTTTGTCCCATTTATAACCTAGCCATTTAATATCTTCTTGAATAGCATCTACATACTCTTGCTCTTCTTTTGAAGGATTAGTATCATCAAACCTAAGATTTACAGGAGCATTATATTTCTCACCAAGTCCAAAGCTTATACAAATCGCTTTACAATGACCTATATGTAAATAACCATTTGGCTCAGGAGGAAATCTAAATCGTAAATCAGACTTAGGAAAACCGTTGTTTATATCTTCTTCTACTATTTGCTCTAAAAAATTGAGCGCTACATATTCTTCTGCCATAGTTTGTGTTGTGCTATAGTTGAGTCGTTCTTAATTTTGATAAATTAAAGACTCATTAAGTGTGTAAAATTACTAAAAAATACATGTGTTTACGGCTTTTAAAAAGCTATTTAAAGCGACTCATTCTCCACATTCTGCAATTAGAAATAATATCTTTACAGTCTTAAAGCGCTAAATAACTATGGGAACTATAAAACTAAACCGGGTTAAAGTATACGCCTATCACGGCTGTCTTATTGAAGAAGGACAGATAGGGTCTGATTATCTGGTAGATTTAACCATCAAAACAGATCTTAGTAAACCTGCAATAACAGATAATTTAAATGATACCGTAGATTATGTGCATCTCAATAAAATAATTAAAGAAGAGATGGCGCAGCGCTCAAAACTTCTTGAACACGTATGTGATAGAATCTTAAATCGCTCGTTATCAGAATTATCTGAGATTAGTAAAGCTAAAGTAACAGTACGTAAAATAAACCCGCCTATAGGTGGAGATGTGGCTTCGGTAGGAGTTACTATGACTAAAAAACGTTAATAGCTTTTATATCTAAAGAAAAACCTTAAATTTGCAGTCCTAATAAAAAGGGTGTCGTGGCCGAGTGGCTAGGCAGTGGTCTGCAACACCATCTACAGCGGTTCGAATCCGCTCGACACCTCAACAAAGACTCTTCATAGCTGAAGGGTCTTTTTTATTTAATAAAGTTATAAATATTTAAAGCGTGATTGAATCAGTATCCAGATTAAACTGATTTTCTGGAGCAATCTCTTCAATACGCTTTTCTATCTGATGTATTTTAGAAGGAAACAAGCCCTTTGAGATTAGTAACAATCCAAAAAGAAACATTAAAACACTGATAATTTTCTTAATCAATGCAATACGAGTAGGCGTTAATTTACTTCTCAACTTCTTAGCTAAAAGAATTTTAATAATATCTATAAATAGATAAGTAGCTAAAATTCCACCAAAAAATATAAGTAAGCGATCAGAATTCATATCGAGCTGTGGCCCGGCAGATATAAGGATAACCAGCCAGAATCCCAGGACTCCTATGTTTATAAAATTCAATAGAAAACCTTTTACAAAAAGGCCTAAGTAATTGCGTTTACTCATCACAACAGTAGGATGCTCATCATCATCAAGTTTGTTTTTACGCACTCTTAAAAATGAAATAACACCATACACTGTGAGCAACATTCCTCCAAAAATGAATAAAGCGGGATCATCTTTGAGTTTATCAAGCAACTGATTGGTACTGAAATAGGCAATGAGAATAAAGATAGTATCTGCAGTTACAACACCTATATCAAATATAAAAGCTGCTCTAAAACCTTTTAAAGCAGCTGTTTCTAATAGTACAAAAAACACAGGTCCTACAAGAAATGCGAGTAGAAAACCCAATGGTATTGCAGTTGATAAGTCTTGTAACATTTAGGAGTATGAAATCTTTTACCTGATTAGAGGTTAAAAGTATTCTAAGAATAATTCAGTTAAGATTCTCACTTCAGATAAACCTGAAGCCTATACTCACAAAAGTAACTAAATTGAATTAAATCACTTCATAACGGTTACACGACCTCCAATAAATTTATCTTTTATAAGCTCTGTAGGATTACCATAAACGTGAACATCACCACCGGCTCTGATCTTTACTTCTGCAGTTCTTCTTGCAAAAATATCTGCCTCTCCCCCTGCCTGAATGCGTAAGTAAGTGTCTGTAGTTTCTAAAGATTTTCCTTCATAAATACCACCTGTATTCACTTCTACATTTTGATTTTTAGCAGTTCCACTAGCATTTATAATGCCGCCGGTAACCGCACGCATTTCGGCATTTTCTACTTCAAGACCAGCTTTTACCTGTGCTCCTTCCTGAACCCTTATTTCTATCTTAGGCTGTTCTATAAGTTCATTAACAACGATTTCTGCTCCTTCATTACCATCAATAACCCTTAGGTTGTTGTAGTGTATTTCAACAAAGGTCTCATTACCGTCAAAGATCTTATCAATATCCATACGAATCTTTAGGACTCCGTCTTTGTTAACCAGTTCGATATCTTCGGTATCTTTTCCTTTTAGGATAACTTTATTGTCTGAAGACTTGATGAGGTTTACACGCATACGGTCAAACACTTTAACCTCGGTAAAATCGCCTACATCTCTAGTTTCTTGTGCATAAGTACCGGTTGTAGCAACCAGTAGCAATGCAATGATTAGTTTTTTCATAAGATTTTAATTTTAGTCAACTACCTCGAGGCAAGCCTACGAGACTTTGGTAAAAAACAAATTTTCAATTTTAAGGAAAGCCAAGGGAGCTAAACCCTTTGGCGGTGCCAATAGAGAGACAATACAAAACTCAATTTGTTACAGTTGTCTAAGCTTCTATTGCACTCTTTACCTCTACTAACGTAAAATCTAAATGTTTCTTGACTAAATCTGCTTCTTTAACTTTTACTAACACTTCATCACCTAGGGTGATTACTTGTTTAGTCTTTCGACCTACTATTGCATATTGCTCTTGGTCAAAGTCAAAATGATCGCCTTTAATATCACGCAAGCGAATCATACCCTCACATTTGTTATCTATGATCTCAACATAAATACCCCATTCTGTAACACCAGAAATAACCCCCAGAAAAGTTTCATCTTTGTGGTCCTGCATAAATTTAACCTGCATATACTTAATAGAATCACGCTCTGCACTAGTAGCCAGATATTCCATATCGCTGCTGTGCTTACATTTTTCTTCGTATTCTTCTTCATTTGCAGATTTTCCGTGATCAAGATAATGCTGTAATAATCTATGAACCATAACATCTGGATAACGACGTATGGGAGAAGTAAAGTGAGAATAATAATCAAAAGCCAAACCATAATGGCCTATATTATCTGTGCTGTACACCGCTTTACTCATGGTACGTATGGCAAGTGTATCTATTAAATTTTGTTCTTTTTTACCGGCAACATCAGTCAATAAATTATTTAAAGATGCTGTTGTGCTTTTTCGGTCTTTAAGATTCATTTTATAACCAAAACGACCTGCAATGGTTTGTAAAGCAGCAAGCTTTTCATCATTGGGTTCGTCATGTATTCTATATACAAATGTTTTCTTAGGACTTTGCTTACCAATAAATTCTGCAACTTTCTTATTGGCCAAAAGCATAAATTCTTCAATTAGTTTATTGGCATCTTTAGAAGTTTTAAAGAAAACTCCAACAGGATCATTTTCCTGATCCAATTCAAATTTTACTTCAACTTTATCAAAAGAAATAGCTCCATTCTTCATACGTTGTCTACGCATAATTTTTGCTATTCTGTCTAACTCTAAAGTTGCATTTACTATAGCGGGATCTACGTTATATGATTTTCCGGTAAGGGAAATTTTTGCAGGAATGGTTGCTTCTCGAGTTTCTATAATTTGTTGTGCTTCTTCATAAGCAAAACGCGCATCACTGTAAGTTACTGTACGACCAAACCACTGTCCTTTTACTTTACCTGAAGATTTATCTAATTCAAAAACTGCAGAAAATGTATATTTTTCTTCATGAGGTCTCAACGAACACGCATTGTTAGATAAAATCTCAGGAAGCATAGGAACCACACGATCTACCAGATAAACCGAAGTAGCACGTTCATAAGCCTCATCATCTAATATCGTTCCTGGAATTACGTAATGTGATACGTCTGCAATGTGAATACCTACTTCATAATTCCCATTTTCTAAAACCTGAAAACTCAAAGCATCATCAAAATCTTTCGCATCCTTTGGGTCAATCGTAAAAGTGAGCACATCACGCATATCACGGCGTTTTGCAATCTCATCTTTTTTAATACTGGTATCTATATTATTAGCGTATTCTTCTACCTCATTCGGAAAATCATGCGGTAAACCATATTGAGCTAAAATAGAGTGAATCTCTGTATTGTGCTCACCAGGCATACCTAAAACCTTAATGACTTTACCAAAAGGTGAATCTGCTTTCTCTGGCCAGTCTTCAATTTTTACTAAAACTTTCTCACCATCTTCAGCCCCATTCAATTTATTCTTTGGAACAAAAACATCGGTACGCATTTTCCCCTCTGCAGAAGTATTTACAAAAGCAAAGTTTTTTTGCATTTGAACAACACCTACAAATTCATCTGTCTTGCGTTCTACTATTTCTACAATCTCTCCTTCATGTTTCTTGCTTCGGCGTTGTTTGTAAACATAAACTTTTACGATATCGCCATTTAAAGCTTTATTCATATTGTTTTTAGGAATGTAAATATCATTTTCCATTCCTTCAACAATTACATAACCATCACCTTTACTGGTACAATCTAATTTACCATTGTGATAATGAGATTCTGCGCTAAATACATATTTACCGCGTTCTTTCTCCTGAATGTGTTTTTTTGCTGTAAGCTGTGCTAATTCTCTGACGATCTCATTGCGGCTGTTAGGATCGTCTACTTGTAGTTTTGCCGCAATCTGTTTATGGTTGAATAATTTACCGGGTTCCCGTTTTAAAATAGAGATAATTTTCTGAGTAAGGTTACCGATTTTTGTATTGGATCTTCGTCTTTTTTTATTTGGCATTCAATGCTTTGTATTAATTAGTACAAAATTAGCTTTAAAAGCTGAAAAACTTAGCTGTATTACGTGAACTTTAAGTTAATCTTAGTCCTTAAAAATCAAATAAATACAGATTTAACGGTTACATGACCAATATTTAATTTTAAAAAGCAGTCAATTGTTAAATAAATACTAAATTTGTTCTATTCATTAATCAAACTTTTTCAATATGAAAACGTTTTTGTTGAAGCGCTATACGATAATTATACTCTTTCTAAGTATCTTTATTTTAGGATTATTAGGAGTTTTGTCGTACGTCAATTCAATTTTTTAAAAGATACATCAATTTTAAAAATCAAAAAAAGGAACTCTCTAAAAAGGGTTCCTTTTTTTTGAGTTCACTCTAAACTTTCAAAAAATCAATTTCAAATTTTCAGTTGTTAACAGTATATATAATTATCATTTTTCTTTTTTAAAATTTAAATTAAATCTGATGCTTATTATTGTTTGTTAATAGCGGTATAAGTTTACTTATTTAAAGTTTGGATTTTTAATTATTGGTAGATATTAACGCCTTATACAGACGTTTTCAGATTAGATAAGTCTTGATTCTCAACGAATTTTAAAACGCTGTTAACAATTGTTGATAACAGTAATCAATAGTAGTTTTTGAATAAAATTTTACTAACATTTATTAAAAATAAAGGTTTGAATTGCTCATAAACTGCCAACAAAATTTAGAAAGATTTTCTTGCATGGTATTACCCATGATCTGCTTTGTAATTTTTTTGATAGAAAGCAATTTTCATTTTACTTTTTTGATGACAACTTATAAACATTTATGTTAACTAAGTGTTAACTCATTTTATTCGAGCTATTTAAGTTCAATAAATAGCTGTAAGCTCTTTAAAACTAGTGATCAGAATAAATACGGTTATTCACACAGTGTTTTACTCGATAATTGAGTTTTAAATATTACTAGGCTTTCTTCTATAAATAAACTAGTTCGCCTTAATTTCTTACAGTCTTACCTAAAACTGTCTTAACAGAGTTTAAAGCGTTGTTTTCTAAGGAATATTTTTAAAAGATGCAGATATTGCATCACCTCAAAAAGTAACTTATGGAAATTAAAATACTAAGCTTTGAGCAATTAACAATTCATACATTATATGAATTACTACAGCTACGTGCTGAAGTATTTGTTGTTGAACAAAACTGCCCCTATCAAGATGTAGACGGTAAAGATCAGAAAGCTTTACATGTTTTAGGATATAAAGAAGGTTCACTAGTTGCATATACTCGATTGTTTGAACCCGGTGCATATTTTAACAATGCAAGTATAGGGAGAGTTCTGGTTAAAGAAAACCAGCGTCAATACGGTTATGGTAAAGTAATAATGCAAGCTTCTATAACTCATATAGAAACTGATTTAAATACAAAAACTATAGAGTTATCTGCGCAAACGTATCTTAAGAAATTTTATAACGAACTTGGTTTTCGAGCAGTTGGAGAAGGATATCTCGAAGATGATATACCACACATGCGCATGATTAAATCATAAAAAACCGCCAACTGGCGGTTTTTTTTTATGTTATGTAAGATGCCATTTAAATCTTAACAGGGGTTTTATTTAAGTTGATACTATTTAAAGTCTCATCGGTAAATTTATAATGTCCTCTTGTGGTAAAAATTTTAAATTTAAAATTCTTCATACCGCTCAGAGTATCTAAAAATAACCATTTAGACTTTAATAATCTGGGCTTCTTAGATTTTAAACTCAATTCAAAAATGTGTTTCTCGCCATCGCGTTCTGCTACTATGTCTGGGGTTATAGACACTTCACTTCCGCGTCTGATATACGATTTAGGAGATTCAAATCCGTCAGTATCAGCTTTGATATTTTCAAATCCTCTATCTTCTAAATAGTTTATCGCAGTTCCTAAAATTTCTGTGTTCTTATCGGTATCCTTATCTATAGTTATCATACCTATAACATAAGAGATAGATATTAAAAAATTCTTAAATTAAGGTTAAATACTTGATTTTCAATGTTAATTACTAAGATGATTATACTATATTCTAAAAAAATTCTAGTATATTTTATTTTTTTGATTAATTAAGCGTAGAATTAGCGATTTAATACTTTTAAGTATCTAATGCTGTTATTTAAAATAGATTTAGCTTCGGCAATCTCCTCATTGTGTGTAAGTTGATATTCATACAAACCTTCTCTGTAAAAATATCTTTTGATCAATTCGTCAATAATCAATTTTGAAATTTCGCGTTCCTTTATATCTAACTGCTGTTTTTTAGCAGCATCTATTGTTTTCATGAGATTGGCATATTCGGTACTGATCTCACTTTGTAGATTATCTTTTTCAGCAATGATATACGCTTTTTCCAGATCTCTTTCTGTTTGAGTTTGATAGGCAAATCCTTGTTTATCGAGAAAACTTTTAAAGGCTGCGTAATCTGAAGCAGTAAAATCAAAATCTTCCAACTTACTGTAATTATGCTTGTAGAAGTAATCTGTAGCGAAATCAAAAATCGCCTGATCCCGCAATAAAGCTTCTGTGATGGCACTCATTCCTGCAGATTCTATCTGAATATCCGGTAAGACTCCACCACCATCGTAAACTTTTCTACCAGTACTGGTTTTAAACTCATTATAATCAGCCACATTTGTACGCACTGCGTTTCCGCTTTCATCACGATTCCAATAATCTAAGGCCTGTATGCAACGTCCGCTAGGTGTATAATATCTTGAGATAGTAATCTTCAATTGGGTACCGTAAGTAAGCTCTTTAGGGCGTTGTACAAGACCTTTACCAAAACTACGAGCACCTACAATTACCGCACGGTCATAATCTTGCAGAGAGCCCGAAACGATCTCACTTGCAGAGGCACTGCGACCATTTATTAACACAGCAACCGGTATTTCTGTATCTAAAGGCTCGTTGCGTGTATGATATTCCTGATTGTATTTCTCAATTACTGATTTTGTGGTGGTAATTAATTTTCCTTTTGGTAGAAATAAATTACTCACATTTATGGCTTCGGTTAATAAACCACCGGGATTTCCTCTCAGATCTAAAATGATCGAAGTTGCTCCTTCACTTTTCAATTCTTTTACTGCAGCAGCAGTTTCTGAAGATGCTTTTTTATTAAACTTAGAAAGAACAATATATCCTACTTTATTGTCAATAAGTGTATAAAAAGGTACAGCTTCAATATCAATTTCTTCACGCTTTAAAGAGGTGGTTTGCAATTTTCCCTGGCGTTTATAGGTGATAGGAATACTGGTACCGGGAGCACCTTGTAAAAGGTCACCTGCATCATCTTCAAAATCTGCAATGTTGATATCACCTATTTTTATCAACTCATCACCGGCTTGTAATCCGGCTTTATCAGCAGGATAATCTTTATAAGTTTCAAGAATAGTGATGGTTTTATTACGCGTCAAAACCGAAGCACCAATGCCGGTATATTCACCGGTGTTGCTGATGCGAGCATCTTCTACTTCTTGTTCTGTCCAGTATTTAGTATAAGGATCCAGATCTGCAAGCATACCTTCAATCGCGCTATCCATCAACTCAGCAGGGTTTACTTCATCAACATAATTCATGTTGAGTTCTTTAAACAGCGTGGTAAAAATTTCGATTTGCTTAGCGATTTCAAAGAAATCACTTTTAAAACTAACGGTCGTAAACAAGATCACTACAGCAGTAGCCGATATGAGTATGCGCTTTTTCATATATTATTTTTTTAATGCTTTTTTACGTTGCCAGCGTCGTATTAGAAAGATAGCAAGAATCAATAAGATTATAAAAGGCCATATATAAAGTATGCCTAATAAGAACGTTGAAATACCTTGCCAGCCCCCTTTTAAAGCTTGAATAATTTTAGAACCGTAAGAATGCGTTACTCCACTTTCTACAGTAGTTTTATAAAAATAAACAGTGAGCGTACTGTATGAAACCTGCTTTTTTAGGTAATTGAGTCTGCCTTCTTTGGCTTCTATTTCTTCACGTATTGTGGAAAGTTCTCGTTCTATTTCAAGAATTTCTTTTACTGATTTGGCTCTTTCTAAAAGTTGAAGGTATCTGTTTTCAAGTTCTCGTTTTGCTTTTAAGCGTGCTTCTAAATCAATAAATTCTTCAGTTACATCACGTTGACTGATTGATTTCTCATCATAAAATTCAATGCCTTTTGAAATGATCGTTAATGCCTGCTGAAAATTTTTAGAAGGAATGCGTAACTGTAATTCCTGATAATTGCTTTGATAATCTTTACCCGAACGTTCATTCTGAATATATCCATCTGTAGCTTCAACTGCTTTTAAAATAGTTGATTTGGTTTCAGAAAGATTTTGAGTTTCAAAACGCAGATTTCCGGTTTTGATAATTTGCTGCTCTAAATTTATATCAGAATCTGTAGATGAATTTTGCTTTTGATACGATAAATCATTGTATGCAGCTTCTTCCATTTCAAGAGCTCCAATATCTATGCTGCTTTCAGACCCACCACTTGAGCACATATAAACCATACTCAACATTAAAAAACCAAGTATTTTCATAGGTGCTGCATTTTAATTTAAAGGTTTTCAGGCAGGTGTAGCTTATTAAACTTCTCAGCGAGTTTCAACATCGCTTTATCAAGTTCTTCAATAGCCATCACTTCTCTGCCGGTATAGATAAACATAAACGCAAAAGTCTTGTCATTTGTTTGAAACTGCGTCTTGTTTTTTCTGTAAACTTCGCGCATTAAGCGTTTTATGCGGTTGCGGGTAACGGCAAGTTTGTAATTGCGTTTTGCTACCGAAACCCCGGTTTGTATAGCAATATTTTCTTCTGACAATGGAGTTTCTACATAAAAAAGCAGCAGCGGATAAGCACTCACTTTTTTACCGGTACTGAATAATTCATCCAGCAATTTCTTACGCTTTAAATGCTCTTTTTTAGGAAAGGTTTGCTTCATTTTTTTGCCGAAGGCGAAATTTTAAAGTGTAAAGATAACCAACTTCCCGGGCAATCCTCAGAAGCTTGTATTGCTCATTAATCTTCAAGTTGTGAACGCATACGATGCAAACGATCCAGATCATCAGTGGCTTGATACAATTTGTTTTTCAACACAGGATTTAAATCAGAATTATTCTCTAAAAACGCTTCTCGTATTTGATAGGCTCCTTCTGAAGAATAATTGCCTATAGTTGCATTCAACCAGTTTTTAGGAAAGAAAATATCACCCGTCAATTGTATTTCTTCTAGCAATTCTAAGCTAGTTTTAAGATGTTTAACGCTGCTTTCTTGGCGCAATGGATGATTGATATACCCTAGAGCAGAAAGTACCCAGGATTCTTTTTCTCTATTCTTAAAATCCTTCAGACTTTCAAAAAATCTATCTCGTGTAGTTTCATCAGCAGACAAGGCAGGTTGTAAAAACTGAAACCTTTTTTTCTTATCTGGATTTGTGATTGCAGCTTCTGCTTTTTGTAGAATTTCAGTTGTATTCTCGTGACCGTAAAGTGCTAGAGTCATTGCCATACTGGTATAATCGTCTTCGTTGAGTTTGAGATTAGTTATTTCAGTTTCTTGATTCCAGATAGCATACAAACGCTCTTTCCCACTTTTTGAATAGGCCACAGCTTTAAACAGACCAAAAAGTGTTTTTTTACTATTTGCAGGCAGGTCTTTTTGAAGTTGGTTGTAAACTAAATCTTCCAGTTCTTCTTGATGACTTTCCCGTTGCATTTCGGTAAAATAAGTCCAGAATAAATTTTGAGTCTGACTTGAAATCCGGTTGAGGATCAGCGCATTTTTTTCGGCAATTAATCCTTTTTTATACAGATCAAAAACTGCTACTGGATCAAGGCGAGCATTTAATAGATTTTCGTGCGTGTTGATGTAGCCGTAACCGCGAGCCACCTCATCGTTTAAAAAAGCAATTTTTAATAAATCTTCTTCTTGCTGCGGAAAAACACCATAACCCATCCCGTCATAATTGTAAATGATCTGCTGAGGTTTGGGTAAACCTTCGGCCTTTTTCAATTGTAGTTTTTGATCAACAAATGCAGCAGTAATAACTTGAGTAGAATTTGGGTATACCAAGCCTATTTTAAATGTTTGAGGCCAGATTTTGTCACTCCCATCTTCGGCTTGTTGCGTTAAATAAAAAGACTGAATACTTCCATCTTCAGCATAGATCAATTCTTCAGAAATAACAGGTCTTCCACTTTGATTAACCCAGACTTCACTCCATTTCTTGAGATCAACATCGGTCTTTGTATCTAAAATCGAAACAAGATCATTCCATACTGCATTGTCATTTGCATAGGTTTTAATATACTCTTGAATTCCTTCTTGAAATGCTTCTTTACCAGTTGCAAGTTCGAGCTGGCGCATCATAATTGGCGCTTTGTTGTAGATGATACTTCCGTATAAAGAACCGGCATTTTTCAGGTTATCCAGTTGCTGCCTTATGGGATTAGAACCTTGTGTGCGGTCTTCCCCATACGCACTGGGATAGTGGCTCAATACAAAAAGCAGCTCGTGATTCACATCAGGAAAAGCCGGATTCACAATTTTATCTGCCATAAAATTGGCAAACACTTCTTTCATCCAGACGTCGTTAAACCAGTTCATCGTTACCAAGTCGCCAAACCACATATGTGAGGTTTCGTGGGCGATGAGTTTCGCTCTGCTGAGTTTTTGACTTTCTGTGGCAGTGTTGTCTAAAAACAAAGAAGATTCGCGGTATTGAATAGCACCTACGTGTTCCATACCTCCGTATTGAAAAATAGGAATTGCAGCAAAATCTAATTTCTGAAATGGAAAATCATAAGCGGTATAATCTTCTAAAAAATCTACAGCACCGGCGTGAAGTTCAAAAATAGGATTAAGACTTGCTTGTATCTTGGCACTATCGGTCTCGCGGTAGAGCATGTTCATATCCAGGTCAGCTATTTTCTGATTGGCTACGCTGAATTTACCGGCGACAAATGAAAACAAATACGAGCTCATTTTATCTGACGTGCCAAAGTTGTGTGTTATAAAATCTCCTTCTGAAATTTGATCAACCTCAGGAGCTCCTGCCAGTACTTCCCAGTCCTTTGGTGCGGTAATACTTAAGTTATAAACCGCTTTTAAATTAGGCTGATCAAAAACCGGAAACAACGTGCTCGCACGATCTGGAACCAATAAGGTGTATAAGAAATCTTCGTTACGGTTTAGGGATTGTTCGCCTGCAATAAATTCAATAGTAACGTTATTAACACCGGTTTTTAAATGTTCTGAAGGAATGATAATATGCTCTTCTTTATGCTGAATAGTGATTTCTTCAGCATTTGCCACTACTCTATTTACGTGACCTTTTTCAACATTAAAATCAAGATAAAGCGGTTCTGAAGTATTGCTAATAGTAACTTCTAAATCTAATCTTGCCGGGATTGAATCTTCAATTTTTTCAGGAATGGAAAAACTCAAATTGTAGTTAATAGCACTCAGTTGTTCTTTTCTAAAATCTGCCAGTTCTTTAGAAATACCGGGATTGAGTAGTGTTCTTTCTTCTGAAGCATTCTGGCAAGAAAACAGGCTTAAAACTAAAATTGAAACTAAAATTCGGGTTGTCATTAAGGAAGCATAAAGTTTAATGAGCTAAATATCGGGAAAACCTGTGGTTCTAAGAATTAAAAAAGCCGCTTTCACAATTGAAAGCGGCTTTTAAATTATTTGCTAAAAGTGAATCTCGTTCACTAAGTACTTACTCGGTTTCTTTTGACCAGCTATTGTTAGTACGGTCAATATCTGCCATCAATTGCTGTGCATCTATCGTCATTGCCTTGATCTCAGCAAGAGGTTTGTCTATCGTATACGTATAAGTAGGATTAGCCCAAGTCCAATCTTCTAATTGCGTACGCTTCATTTCTGGAAATGGATTTGCCTTCTCTGCACGCATCATACGTAAGGGAATATAATAGGCTTCATTCTCATCGTTTGTAGTATTGATGTAAAAATCTATAGGCATAGGCATAAGCCCTTTGCGTTCCAGAGTTACCTGAGTTTTACCATCTACTTCTTCAACGTTTTTAATAGCATAGTCTATGGTGTTTATAGTCTGTGTCCAGTCTACTAAATACCAGTCTAACTGCATCCCGCTCACTTTTTCTGCTACACGCTTAAAATCGTTAGGCGTAGGATGTTTAAAATGCCATTTGTCAAAGTATTGCTTGAGCGTTTTATCAAGGTTCTCTTTACCAATAATATAACCTAATTGTGCTAAAAAGACTGCACCTTTAGAATAAGCAGAAGCTCCATAAGCTGCATTTAATGCATAACGATCTGCATAGGTAGTTTGTGGTTGTTCAAAACCACTTTTAGCCAATCTGAAGTATGAATTGTAATTACCTGCTTGAGGATTAGGGTTGTTTTGTTCCATAACGGTATTCATCGCTTCATCAGAAATGTAAGAAGTAAAGCCTTCGTCCATCCACTCATGTTTTTGCTCATTGGTAGCCATTAAAAACTGAAACCACGTATGTGCAAATTCGTGAGCAGTAACACCTACTAAACTTCCAAAGCTTCTTTCACCAGTAATAAGCGTACACATTGCATACTCCATTCCTCCATCACCACCTTGTATCACCGAATATTGATCGTAAGGATACTGACCAATATGCTCGTTGTAATAGGCTAAAAGTTCTGCAGTTTTAGGCTGTAATTTTTTCCAGTTATCAATAATCTCTTTATTGTCTTTGTAGAAAAAGTGCAGTACGGTACCGTCTTCAGCAGTTAGTTTATCATGAATATACTCAGGATCTGCCGCCCAGGTAAAATCGTGTACATTAGGCGCAATAAAATGCCAGGTATATTTTCCTTTTTTAGGCTTCACCGCTTTTTGACCCGGCTCGCCGTAACCGTGACCTATTTCCGTATTTTGTAAATACCCGGTACCTCCTATGGTATAATCTGAATCAATTGTAATCTTCACATCAAAATCTCCCCAAACTCCATGAAATTCACGCGCGATATAAGGATCTGCATGCCATCCTTCAAAATCATACTCCGCTAATTTAGGATACCATTGAGTCATAGACAGTGCTACACCTTCAGCGTTATTGCGACCACTTCTTCTGATTTGAACCGGCACCTGACCGTTAAAATCCATTTTAAAAGTAGTGCTTTCGCCGGGTGCGATAGGTTTTGCAAGATTTACTTCAAGAACAGTTCCGGCAACATTATACGTTAGCGCAGAGCCATCCTGAGAAAGTGTATTTACTTTTAAAAACCCAATTTCATCCGGCTCTAATTTAGAGATGCGATCTACCACACGACGATCTGGATCTTTGATCGTTAATGATCGTATATCCATCTCACTATCTGGCTGAAATGCATTAAAATATAAATGGTAAAACACCTGATTTAAGGTATCTGGAGAATTGTTAGTATAAACCAGTTCTTGTTTTCCGGTGTAATTATAGTCTTCAACATTCATATCAACTTCCATCTTATAGTCAACATGCTGTTGCCAGTAAGCGGTATTATTTTGTGCTTGTGTCAATGCGAAAACACTAAAGAATGAAAGACTTAATAACGTTTTTAGCTTCATATTAAATTTTAGTTTTTACTTGATAATTCAGCCATTTTAAAGGCGTTATACATGTTAACCATTTTTCCTGATTTTGAAAGGCTAGAAAATGATTTTACATTTTCAGCATCGCCACCTGCAGCAACCTGAATGTTAGTACTTACACCGGTTTGCATAATGATTTGTTTGATCTGAGCTGCAGAAAACTGTGGGTAGTATGAGCGTAACATAGCTGCTACACCTGCAACTTCTGGAGATGCCATTGAAGTACCTTGTAAAAAGCGATATTCATTTCCCGGTACTGTTGACCAGATTTGAACCCCCGGTGCAAAAACATCGACGTTAGATTTACCGTAGTTTGAGAAACTAGCAACCAACTTACCACCATAAATATCATTTAACGCACCTACTGAAATTACATTGTCAGCAAACTCGGTAACATTGTCTAACTGATCGTTAGGGTAAACAGTATCACCATTATCCAGGTCAATACCTTCATTACCGGCAGCATTTACAATCAATACATCTTTTTTAGCTGCATATTTGATTGCGTCATATACCCACTCCGGATTGGTTGCAAAATACTTACCAAAACTCGTGTTGATCACTTTTGCACCATTATCAACAGCATAACGTATTGCCAATGCGATGTCTTTATCACGCTCATCACCGTCTGGCACTGCACGTACGCTCATGATCTGTACATTGTTTGCAACACCGTTCATCCCTATACCATTATTACGCTCTGCCGCAATAATACCGGCAACATGCGTTCCGTGCATTGCAGATTCAGGATCTGGACCGATAACATTGTTATTACCATAGTTGGTATCTTTTATATCATCAGGATTGTCTCCCAAAGCTGCACGGTAATTTCCGTTTAAATTGTAGTTGTTATTCAAACGATCTGTCATACTCTCTAATTGCTCACCTATCATAGTGATAAACTCAGGGATCGTATCTTCATAATTAAGCATCTGTGTTAAGATAGCTTTATTACGCTGTTCCATATCTGTTGCAGCCTCTAAAGCCTCCACTTCTTCTGCAGTATAATCTTCTTTACCTAATTTTTGAGAGACAGCGGTATGCGCACTCTTAACAGCAGCAAGTATTTGCTCATATTGTGTTTTTTGCTGAATTAGCTCCTCTTTTTCGGTTTCAACTTCTTTTTTCGCTTTGGTATAGGTCTTAAAAAGTTCTTTTTGTGCCGAAGGAATCTGCTCTAAAGTTTTCCCTTTAAACTGCGCATCATATTTCTGAACGATTCTACTTTTTTCTAACTGCTCCTGAACGATATCTCCTAAGAAATTCCATCCGTGTACGTCATCTATATATCCGTTTTTATCGTCATCGATTCCGTTTCCGGGAATTTCATCAGTATTGGTCCAGATTACTGCTTTAAGATCTTCATGCTCAATATCTACACCGCTATCAACAACTGCAACAATTACCGAAGCACCTTTCCCTTTAATAAGTTCGTCATAGGTTTTTTCAACACTCATTCCTGGGATCGTATCTTTTTGAATGTCTTTAGCAGGCCAATCTTTAAGTTGATCTTCAGATAAATCTGATACTTTTAAAGGAAGTTGATCTACGTTTTCTGCAGGGATACTTATTAAAGGTGCTGTAGTATCACAGCTTGACATAAGCAAAGCAGCGCTAAGGGCTGCAAGAAATATTCTTTTCATTTCTTAGGGTTATTTGTTTAAATTTTGATTCTTAAACCTGAAATAGGTTGAGGTATTTTTTATAATTTCTTTAAAGCCTCATTTTTAAAGAACTTCTGCAATATTAAATTTTTCAGATAAGCGCACGCCTTTTTCAGTATGTTTTACCGTGATTATAGGATTATGTGCATCGTGCTGTAACCAGAGGTAATACTCTTGATCTGCTGCTTTATTCAGAAAGGATTCTTTTTCGCCTAAAGTCAACAAAGGTCTGGTATCAAAACCCATCACATATGGTAAAGGTAAATGTCCTGCAGTAGGTAATAAATCTGCTGCAAAAACCAGAGTCTTATCATTGTAGGTTATGTGGGGAATCATTTGCTTATCAGTATGACCATCTACAAATAAAATACCAAAATCTAATTCTGATGTTTCGGTGAAGCCCTTTTCAGGCTTATCTACAAAACGAAGCTGACCGCTTGCTTCGATAGGTAAAATGTTTTCTTTTAAGAAGGAAGCTTTCTCACGGGCATTGGGTTTTGTAGCCCATTCCCAATGATCTTTATTACTCCAATAGAAAGCATTTTTAAAAACAGGAACTAATGTTTTACCATCTTCTGCCCATTTTATACAACCGCCGGAGTGGTCAAAATGCAAATGTGTTAGAAAAACATCGGTAATGTCATCTGGGTGAAACCCTTTTTCTTTCAGTGAATTTTCTAATGTAGCTCCACCCCAGGGATGATAATAACCAAAGAATTTTTTGCTTTGTTTATCACCCATTCCGGTATCTATTAAAATAAGTCTGTTGCTGTGTTCTATAAGCATACAACGTGCACCAATATCTATCATATTGTTGCTGTCTGCAGGATTTGTACGCGTCCACAACGTCTTAGGAACTACACCAAACATAGCACCGCCGTCTAATTTGAAGCTGCCGGCATCTATCTCGTGTATTGTCATAAAGTATTGATTCTAGAACTTATGATAAGTTCGTCTATTAGAAGTTTTATTTTTCTGAGGAAACCTCAAATTACCCATGTTCACAAGGGTAAAGTCTTGCAAATTACTAAAACGGCGTTAAATCAAATTTTCTGACAGGTGTAATTAAGCTATATTTAACAAAGAATGAATCGTATGGGCTTTAAAATCGAGGAATAAAGCCGTATCATAGCAAAAAATTGAATTCATGTTAGAATTAGGAGGAATCATTATTTTGGGCATACTGGCTCAATGGGTTGCCTGGAAATTTAAAATACCGGCAATTTTACCCCTTATATTAATCGGACTTTTTGTGGGTCCTATATCCACACTTTTTACCTACGACGGGTCTAAGTGGATAGAACCGATCTGGGATGGTGAAGTAGGTATTTTTCCCGGGGAGCGGCTTTTTAACTTTGTATCGCTTGCCATTGGGATAATACTTTTTGAAGGCGGACTTACCTTACGCTTTAGCGAGATTAAAAATGTAGGGCCAGTTATTACCAAACTTATTATCATAGGTTCGCTGGTTACCTTTTTTGGAGCCGGCGCTGCTGCGTATTATATTTTTGACCTAAGCCTAAGAATTTCTTTTCTTTTTGCAGCCTTGATCATTGTGACGGGACCTACCGTTATTACCCCCATTCTGCGTAACATTCCACTTAAAAAAGATATATCAACTATTTTAAAATGGGAAGGAATTCTCATAGATCCAATTGGTGCACTCGTTGCCGTATTGGTTTTTGAGTTTATCAGCGTAGGTGCCGGTAGCGAGTTTACATTGACGGCATTAGAAGAGTTTGGTAAGATTGTTCTTTTTGGTTTCACCTTCGGTTTTACGTTTGCACACGCTTTAGCGCTGTGTATCAAACGCAATGTGATTCCACATTATCTATTAAATGTATTTACGCTGGCTTGTGTGCTGGGCGTTTTTGTACTTTCAGATATGTTTGCCCACGAGAGTGGATTACTTTCTGTAGTAGTTATGGGGATGGTTATGGGAAATATGAAATTGCCCAACATCAAAGAACTGCTTTACTTTAAAGAATCATTAAGTGTCCTACTAATATCACTTTTATTCATCCTGCTTTCTGCAAATATAGAAATGCAAGACCTGTATCTGGTTTATACCTGGAAGGCAGCCTTGCTCTTTGCAGTTGTAGTTTTTGTACTTCGACCAATAGGAGTTTTCCTGAGTGCAAAAGGTTCTGGTTTAAAGTTTAATGAGAAACTTTTTGTGAGTTGGGTAGGACCACGTGGTATTGTTGCTGCGGGTATCGCTTCTCTCTTTGGTTTGCAGCTGGTGAGTGAAGGTGTAGAAGGAGCAGAATACATCACACCATTAGTGTTTATGATCGTGCTGGGAACCGTTTTATTAAACGCGACCACTGCACGACTTTTTGCAAAAATAGTAGGCGTTTTCCTTACGGAATCTAAAGGTATTGTTATCATAGGTGCTTCAAAAGCTTCTCGTATTATAGGTGAATATCTAATGCAAAACGGGCGTCACGTTGTACTTGTAGACAGCAACAGTTATAATATCGAAAAAGCAAAAGAACGCGGTCTGGAAGCTATTGAAGAAAGTATTTATTCTGACAGTTTGATGAATAATATAGAGTTGAATGATGTGGGGTATTTAATGGCCTTGACCGGAAACGGAGATATTAACGATTATGCGATAAACCGCTTTAAAGATGTCTTTGGAGAAAACGGGTCGTTTAGACTGATCACACCAGAAGAAATGAGAAGTTCTGATGCTTCCCCGCAAGAAGGACTCTTCTCTCCTACTGACGATTTTATACGCCTTACTGAAGTTGCCCGTGCACATCCTACAATTCAGGAAATTGAAATCGAATCTAAAGAAGCTTTTGAAAGGCTGGTTAAAAGCACGCGAGCTGACAAAAATAGTATTCCGATTTTCTTGAAGAAAGAATCTGGCGAACTTGAGATTCTTAAGTCTAATCTGGATGAGGTAGATGTAGATAGTTTTACGGATACGAAGTTAGTTTACTTAGGTAAACCTTTTGATCCTGAAAAAGTAGCCGTTGCTAAAAAAGAAATTGAAGAGTCAGATATTGATTTGTAAGAAACAAATTGGCTTTCAAGTTTTAAAGGATGCTCACGAGCATCCTTTTTTTATGAAATATCAGATTTTCAGTCTATTAAAATTTTATTAATGCTTGGTTTTTAAGTATTTGATTAAAAATAGTTGAGTAACTTTCTAAAAAACATTGTCATGAAAAACAGACGTACTTTTCTTAAAAATACCACACTCGCATTAGCCGCAACCACATTACCACTACCTTACTTTGCCTGTTCAAAACCTCAGAAAAAGCTTGGTATTGCGCTTTTAGGTTTAGGTGACTATGCGACTAATAACCTCGCTCCTGCCTTGATGCAAACAGAAAATATAGAATTGCGCGGTATCGTAACCGGAAGCCCTGAAAAGATTCCGGTTTGGCAAGATAAATATGGTATTAAAGATGAGAATGTTTATAACTATGATACTTTAACTGAGATTGCAAACAATCCCGAAATAGATGTTGTGTATATTGTAACACCTACTTTTCTTCATAAAAAATACGCTGTGATGGCTGCTAACGCGGGTAAACACGTTTTTTGCGAAAAACCGATGGCAATGACGGTAGAAGAATGTCAGGAAATTATCTCAGCTTGTGATCAAAACAAGGTTAAGCTCGCTATTGGGTATCGTATGCAACACGAAGAGAATACCCAAACCATTATAAAATGGGCAGACACAAAACCTTATGGAACTTTAGAAAATGTACATACCGAAGCTGGATTTAGAATTGGTTCAAGCGGTGGCTGGCGTTTAGATGGTGCTAAAGGTGGTGGTGCGATTTATGATATGGGCGTATACCCTATAAATGCGATGCGTTACGCAACGGGATTAGAGCCTGTGTCCCTTACTGCCACACATGAAACAGAGCGACCCGATTTGTTCTTAAATGGTGCTCCTGAGATTACGTACTTTGATATGGAATTTCCTAACGGAATAACAGCTAAAGGTCGGGTTACCTATGCAGATAACGTCAATTTTCTAAAAGTGAATTTTGCTGATGGAAACTATGAGTTATCACCTTTTCAGAGTTATAACGGCGTTCAGGGAAGTACAAGCGATGGTAAAACGTTGGCTCCGTGTAATTGCAATCAACAAGCGATACAAATGGATGACGATTCGCTGGCAATACTGAATGATGAACCTTTAATAGCTCCCGGTATTGAAGGATTACGCGATATTCAAATTGTTGAAGCTGCTTTAGAATCCGGTCGTAATGGTGGTAAAAAAATAGAACTGAAACAGTACTAAATGCAAACACCCTTACAGAACTACCGTAAGGGTGATTTTAGATTGTATTATTTTAATTAAATTATTCTTTCTTAGCCGAAAAATATTCTGAAATTACCATTAAAATCCCCACTACTGCACCAATGGCTAATAACCAGACCGCAAGCTGATTTTGATTTGCAGCCGTCCATTGACTGATAGCCCCACAAATAATGATCAGGCCAAGCCCGATAAGTTGAATACGCTTCATTTAATCGTTCAGTTTCAATACCGCCATAAATGCTTCCTGCGGGATTTCAACATTACCTACCTGACGCATACGTTTCTTACCTTTTTTCTGCTTTTCGAGTAGCTTTCGCTTACGCGAAATATCACCACCATAACATTTTGCGGTAACATCTTTACGAAGTGCTTTTACGGTCTCTCTTGCAATAATTTTTGCTCCGATAGCCGCCTGAATAGGAATATCAAATTGTTGACGAGGAATGAGTTCTTTCAATTTTTCACACATCTTTTTACCAATGTCGTATGCATTGTCTTTATGCAGCAATGCCGAAAGTGCATCCACAACATTTGCATTCAACAGGACGTCAACTTTCACAAGGTGTGAAGCACGCATCCCTATTGGGGCGTAATCAAACGATGCATACCCTTTAGATACCGTTTTAAGACGATCGTAAAAGTCAAAAACGATTTCTGCCAGAGGCATATCAAAGCTCAATTCAACACGCTCTGGAGTCAGATATGTTTGGTTTGTGATCTGGCCACGTTTTTCAATACAAAGTGACATAACCGGTCCTACAAAATCTGCTTTGGTAATGATCGAAGCTTTAATAAAAGGCTCCTCTACACGATCCATTCCAGAAGGGTCTGGCAGATCTGAAGGGTTATTAACCAGTATCGGTGTTTCTTTATCTTTTATAGTATAGGCTTGATAGGATACGTTAGGTACCGTAGTGATCACGGTCATATCAAACTCACGTTCCAGACGTTCTTGAATGATTTCTAAGTGCAACATTCCTAAGAATCCACAACGGAAACCAAAACCTAAAGCAGCAGAACTTTCGGGTTGAAAAACCAGAGAAGCATCGTTTAGCTGTAGTTTTTCCATAGAAGAGCGTAAATCTTCGTAATCTTCAGTATCTACAGGATAAATACCGGCAAATACCATAGGTTTTACGTCTTCAAAACCTTCAATCATATTGGTAGTAGGATTTTTAGCATCGGTGATGGTGTCCCCTACTTTTACTTCTTTTGCTTCTTTTATACCGGTAATGAGGTAACCCACATCACCTGTTTTAATCACTTTTTTAGGAGTTTGTTTCAGGTTTAACGTTCCTACTTCATCTGCATAATACGTTTTTCCGGTAGCCATAAACTTGATATGCTGCCCTTTTGTGATCTCCCCATTAAGCACTCTAAAATAAGTTTCTACTCCTCTAAACGGGTTGTAAACCGAATCAAAGATAAGCGCCTGCAAGGGTTCATCAACAACACCTTTAGGAGCCGGAATACGCTCGATAATAGCATTTAATATTTCCTGAATTCCCAAACCGGTTTTTGCACTGGCAGGTATCACATCTGAAGCATTACAACCTAGAAGATCTACAATATCATCGGTAACTTCTTCAGGATTTGCGCTAGGTAAATCTACCTTGTTCAACACCGGAATAATTTCTAGATCATTCTCTAAAGCCAGATATAAGTTAGATATAGTTTGCGCTTGTATGCTTTGTGCAGCATCAACGATAAGCAACGCTCCTTCACAGGCAGCGATACTTCTAGAAACCTCATACGAGAAATCTACGTGACCCGGAGTGTCAATAAGATTTAAAATATAAGGCTCACCGTTGTGTATATAATTCATCTGAATGGCGTGCGATTTAATGGTAATACCACGCTCGCGCTCCAGATCCATACTATCTAATAATTGCTCTTGTTTTTCACGTACAGTTACAGAGCCGGTAGCATCGAGTAAGCGATCTGCCAGAGTACTTTTACCATGATCAATGTGAGCGATAATGCAAAAATTGCGAATGTTCTTCATAGACGTTCTTCATCAATGTTCGCACTAAGCGAACTTTAGCCTGCAAATATACAGTTTAGGTTATGCATTTTCTAATAAATATATTTTCAAACGAAATAGGGGCTTTATTGCTAAAAATCTGCTGTTTAATTTTATTTTAACACTGATTTTACATTAGTTTTGAAAATATATGAAGTATCCCATATTATTCTCCATTTTCATTACGCCTTTTGCACTTTTTGCACAGTCAAATGCTGTAGAAAGTAAGGTCTTAGATGATAAGAAAAAGGCCATTGCTTATGCAAATGTATTGCTCCTCAAGGCAGCAGACTCCAGTTTTATAAAGGGTACTATTAGCGAAAAAAATGGAAGTTTTAGTTTTAATGATATTGCTCAGGGTAGTTACATTATTAAAGCCAGTTTTATTGGCTACACAGATGTATATAGCGACATTTTTGAAGTTCAAAATACAGTTGAGCATCCTCCCTTAATTTTAGCAGAGAATCCAGAGTTTTTAGACGCTGTGACTCTTACAGCAAAACGCCCTGTGATACAGCGTAAAATTGACCGCTATATTTATAATGTTGAGAATACTGTTGTATCATCGGGTACTACTTTCGATATTTTAAAACGCACTCCCGGAGTTATCGTCAATCAGGGACAACTTTTAGTAAAAAACAGGCCAGCCCAGGTATATATAAATGATAGAAAGGTTTATTTAACCAGTGATGAATTGCAACAACTGTTAGAAGGTTTTGCAGGAGTTAATGTAAAATCTGTTGAGGTAATCACCACGCCTCCGGCAAAATACGATGCAGAAGGAGGAGTGATCCTAAATATTGTTACCTCAAAAAACCTTTCCATAGGGTATAAGGGAAGCATTAACGCTTCTAATACAGTTGGAATCAAACCAAAATATAATGTAGGAACCGGCCAATACTACAAAACCGACTGGTTAAATGCTTATGCCAGTTATAATTTTAATTCACGTTTTGACGTAAAAACAGACGAAGGATTTGTTCAGTTTTACAACGCTAACGGAGGTGAAAAAGCAACTTGGGAAGATCTATTTAGACGGGATACCCGTACCATCTCGCACAGTTTAAATACGATTTTAGATTTCACGTTGAGTGAGACCGAATTGTTGAGTTTTAGTGCCAATGTGTTGCACACACCAAAGGCGAATTCAGACATTACCGGAAGAACCGAAACGTATAATCCGCAAGGACAATTAGATTCGTTATACACTACGCAGAGCAGATTAGAGAATCAGAACGATAATTTACTATTTAATCTGAGTTATGAAAAACAGCTAGGAGAAAATGGAGCAAGTTTATCTGCTAACGCCAATTATATTGATTACACTAACGACCAGACCCAAACTGTTGCTACGCGTTATCTTTCGCCGCAAGGCAATCTCTTAAATGCGAATGCATTCAATACCATACCTACTCAAAATTCTAAGATTTATACCGGTCAGTTAGATTATACCGGTAATTTAGGCAGCTGGGCATTTGAAGCCGGTGGAAAGTTTTCCGGGATTAATTCTGAAAGCAGACAAGAGTTTTTTAATACTGCAGGAAACGTAAGTGATGCTGATGCGATACTCAATGATAATTTTGACTATACCGAAGCTATTTACGCATCCTATTTCAGCTTTGCTAAACATTGGAAAAAATGGAGTTTTAAAGCCGGTCTGCGCGGAGAGTACACTGATGCCAATGGTAACTCCAGGACTCTGGGTGTTGTAAATACTCAGGAATATTTTGAGCTTTTCCCAACTATTTACCTGATAAATACTCTTTCTGATAATCATTCTTTTGGAGTTGAATACAGCCGTAGAATTGACCGCCCGCGTTTTCAGAGTTTAAACCCGTACCGGTATTTCTTAAATGAAAATAATTTTAAAGAAGGAGATCCTAACATTCAACCTGCTATCGCTAATAAAATAAAATTCAATTATACGTTTAAGAATAAGTTGAGTTTTGATCTGTATTGGGACCGAATTGATAATGCGATGAAAGCGTTACCATTTCAGGATAACGAAAACCTCACGTTACGAAGTGTGAACACTAATTTAAATTATGAGCAACAGTTTAGTTTTGATGTTATTTATAGTGAGTTTGTAAATAACTGGATGTGGATGAGTGTATATGCTTCTGGTTTTAGAATTGAAAATGAATTCAATACACTTAATAATTCAAATGAAAATATAGTAAAATCTGTAACGGGTGTTTTCTTAAATACTCAGAATTATATAATTTTTAAACCTGATTTAAGGGTAACGGTGGCAAATGATTTTTTGAGTAATTTTTTATCGGGATCTTATGAATATGGTCGACCGCAATACAGACTTAATATAGATATTCAAAAGACTTTTATGGATGGAAGATTGATTTTAAATCTGGCATCAGAAGATCTGTTCAACACGTATAATATTCCGCTTACTTCAAGATATTTAAATCAGAATAATTCTTTTTTTGCAATGCCTGAATCTCAAAAGATACGCGTGGGCTTAAGTTATAAATTCGGAAATTTTAAGTTGAACGATAACAGCAGAGAAACTTCTGTAGAAGAAGAAACGCGCCTTCAAACAAATTAGAAGACTTCCTTATAATTTTTCAACTGCTATACTTACCGAAACATTGCTTAATTTTGCCCCGATAATCGGGATTTAAATAGTTTGAGATTAGTCTTGAATTAAAAATTTCACGGTATTAACAGCTTCGGCTCTGCGTCGAGGCATTTCATTTAAAAAATTATTGCTTTGGCTAAAATAGGAGATATAGATGTAGGAGACTTCCCGTTGCTTTTAGCACCTATGGAAGATGTGAGTGACCCACCTTTTCGTGCACTTTGTAAAGAACAGGGAGCAGATGTGGTTTATACGGAATTTATCTCGAGTGAAGGTTTGATTCGCGACGCTGCAAAAAGCGTTATGAAGTTGGATATCTATGAGAAAGAACGCCCTGTAGGCATTCAGATTTTTGGAGCTAATCTAGAATCAATGCTTCAAAGCGTGGAGATTGTTGAAGCATCAAAGCCAGATATTATTGATATCAACTTTGGTTGCCCGGTAAAGAAAGTAGTTTCTAAAGGAGCTGGTGCAGGTATTTTAAAAGACATCGATTTGATGGTCTCGCTTACCGAAGCCATGGTAAAACATACTAATCTTCCCATTACAGTAAAGACCCGTTTAGGCTGGGATCACGATTCTATTAAAATTGTTGAGGTTGCTGAGCGCTTGCAAGATGTGGGTTGTAAAGCGATCGCGATTCACGGTAGAACGAGAGCCCAGATGTATAAAGGTGATGCCGACTGGAGACCAATTGCTGAAGTTAAAAACAATCAACGTATGCATATTCCGGTATTTGGTAATGGAGATGTTGATACTCCAGAACGTGCTGTAGAGATGCGTGATGAATACGGTTTAGATGGCGCAATGATAGGTCGTGCAAGTATTGGCTATCCTTGGTTTTTTAGGGAAGTAAAGCATTATTTTAATACCGGAGAACATCTTGCTCCACCCACAATGCAAGAACGTGTAGACGCTGCTCGCAGACACCTTAAAATGTCTATAGACTGGAAAGGAGAGAAGCTAGGTGTTTTTGAGACGCGTCGTCATTATACCAACTACTTTAAAGGCATTCCTGGTTTTAAACCGTATCGTATGAAAATGGTGACCAGTGATGCTCCTGAAGATGTTTTTGCAGCTTTTGATGAAGTTGAAACGCTTTTTGCTGATTACGATTTTGCTCAACAAACTATTTAATCTACAAGCAATTTAGGACGTATAGTAGACGACGCCAGATACGACGCTAGAATTCCTAAAATTGAAATTGTAAAGAAGACTGCTAAGAAGTTCACCAGTGTAAATTCCATAGGGTAGGGAAGTGTAGGTGTGATCATTTTAAGCTGAAATTGTAATTGTGCCCCAACGATCAATGCTCCTAAAAAGATGCCTATAAGTCCGCCAAAAACGGTCATCATGGCTCCTTGTAAAAAATAGATTTTCTTGATCTCTTTTAAGGAAGCACCCAGACTGTGCAAAGTTTTGATATTTGCCTTCTTATCAATGATAATCATAATAATACTTCCCACAAGATTGAAGAGCGCAATAATCAATACCAGTGTAAAAATCATATAAACCGCAAGGTTTTCAGCATTCAACATCTTATAAAGCTTGTCATTCAACTGAAAGCGTGTTTTTACTTCAACTTGATCTCCAAAGAGTTTTTGAACGGAATCTTTAACAGCCAGTGGATCTGCACTTGGCTTGATTTTAAGTTCTAGTGCACTAAGTGTAGAATCATTATACCGCAACAATTGACGTACATATTCCAGATTGGTAAAGATGTATTTTTGGTCAATTTCTTCATTCACCTGAAAGATATCTGAAACCACCAATTGTGAACTGTTAAATGCCTGACTAGGATCTGTAAACTGGCCGGTTCCCGGTTTAGGAACCATAACGCGTAGTAAGTCTGTATAATTATTAACGCCAAGTGAAAGTATACGAGAAATACCAAAACCTATGGCAGCTACCGGTTCTTCAGGAGTGATCCAGTTTCCGTAAAGTAAGGTACTGTCTATGTTATTGACACGCATATAATTTTCGTCAACCCCTTTTACATAAGCGATGTGATTTTTTCCTCTAAATTCAAGAAAAGCCCGTTCTTCTATAATTTGCGTATAGTAAGCTACGCCTTCAATATTCTTAAGATCTTCGGCCTGTTTTTTAGAAAAGGAAATGGTTTTTCCGCTTGCGGGAATCACTTTTAAATCAGGATCAAAAATGGAGGAAAAAGAGAGGCTGAAATCTTTCAACCCTGAAAACCCAGATAGCACGATAAATAGTGCAGCAGAGCCGGCAATGATACTGATAGCTGAAATCAGGGTAATGATATTTATAGCATTGTTACTGCTTTTTGTAAACAGGTAACGTTTTGCGATAAATACTGAGAACTTCAAAATGTGGTCTTATGATTTTTTACGACGCGGAAGCAAATCGGGATTTTCTATAGGATCTTCAGTTCCTTTTAAAGACTTGTCAATACCGTCTATATACTCTAAAGAGTCATCTATAAAAAACTGAAGTTCAGGCATACGACGCAACTGATGTCTGGTGCGGTTTGCAATTTCGTGTTTGATAAAAGGCTTTACAGCTTTAACCTCTTTAAGCATAGCTTCGGCCTGATTATGCGGAAAAACACTCATATACACTTTAGCCTGAGATAAATCTGTAGTCACATTTACTTTACTAACAGAAACAATGATGCTTTTAGCGCCGGCTTGCATCAATGCTTTTTGAATCACATCTACCAAGTCACGTTGCAGAACACCTGCTACCTTTTTTTGTCTGTTTGTTTCCATACTGCAAAAGTACGTTTTTTCTTATTGCATTTACTTTAGCACTAGTGTCATTTACTCGATGATCGAGATTTAAATGCTCCGATTCCCAATAGCTACCGGTATGTTTCATTCAATTTAATGTTTGGTGGCCTGCTCTAATGTAGTTTACTATCTTTCTACAGTTTTAATACCATTAGAGATGAAAAAAATAGAACATATAGGGATTGCAGTAAAAAGTCTTAAAGATTCTAATTTGATGTATGAGAAGTTACTGGGAGTAAAGCCCTATAAGGTTGAAGAACTTCCTTCTGAAGGCGTGAATACTTCGTTTTTTAAAATGGGAGAAAGCAAGATAGAATTGCTTGAAGCGACTAAAGATACTAGTGCAATAGCAAAATTTTTAGAAAAGCGTGGGCCTGGAGTACACCATATTGCCTATGCTGTAGAAGACATTGAGCAGGAGTTGAAACGCCTAAAATCTGAAGGTTTTGAATTGATTAATGAAGAACCTAAGAAAGGAGCAGATCATAAATGGGTAGCTTTTTTACATCCCAAAAGTACCGATGGTGTTTTAATAGAATTATGCCAAGAAAGAACACCTGAAAAAGATAAGGACTAATTAATGCTTGTAGTAAATAAAAAATAATGTTATTTTTGCGCCCGCTTTGATGCTGAAATACGCATTGCAAGCTGGTCCTATAGCTCAGTTGGTTAGAGCACCTGACTCATAATCAGGTGGTCCCTGGTTCGAGCCCAGGTGGGACCACTACTAAAAAGCCTTACATTCGTGTAAGGCTTTTTTATTTTTTATAGAATAATCAAATCTCTAAAGAGGTTTGTTACGTATATGGGTTAAATAACTATAATTTGAGGGTTAAGTAAGTAAAGAATTGTTATTTCCAATCACTTTATCGACAAAGAGCATCGTTAGTCTGTTGAAAATCTGTATTTTTTCTTAATTTAGCATCCTCAACTAATTGAAGACCCTACTTCTATGAATTTTAGACTATATACTAAATATGTAGTTGCCTTAGCTTTTGCAATAGGGTTTGTATGTATGGGTTATGCTGAGAAAACACCTCCTGCACCTGAAGCAAGAGCAGCAGCTCCACCACCATTACCTCCTGGTTTAATGGTCCCTATTGACGATTACATACCTTATTTACTTATAATAGCTTTTTTTGCGGGTGTTTATTTTTACAGTAAACATAATAAAAATCAAGCTACAAATTCATAAGGCGTTTCACATATTTGCCAATAACGTCAAATTCTAAGTTTACGCTTGTTCCTACTTTAAATGAACTAAATGTAGTATGCTCGTACGTAAAGGGTATTATAGCAACGCTAAAACTGTTTTTTTGAGAATTAACAACAGTCAAACTCACTCCATTTATTGTTATAGACCCTTTTTCTATAGTAACATTTTTTAAAGAGGAATCATATTCAAAGGTGAAAATCCAGCTTCCGTCTTTTTGTTCTATGTTGATGCATTTTGCTGTTTGATCTACATGACCTTGTACAATATGCCCGTCAAGTCGTGTACCTAATATCATTGCTCGTTCAAGATTGACAGAATTATTTACCTGTAGGATATTTAGGTTTGTCTTTATAAGGGTTTCTTCTATTGCGGTTACAGTATATTCATCTCCATTTATAGAAACTACTGTAAGACAAACGCCATTATGCGCAACACTTTGGTCTATTTTCAATTCAGAAGTTAATCTGCTTGATACGGTGATGTGCAGATTAGAGCCCTCAGTATGTAAATTTTTAACGATACCTAAATCTTCAATAATACCTGTAAACATGTTTGCGTTTTAATTGAGTACTTTTACATTTCAATTTACAAAAGAAAGCCAAAGCAGTCTAGCATGAAAGGACAAAGCATAAAATTAGGAATTAGCGTAGGGGATTTAAACGGAATAGGGGGTGAGGTCATTTTAAAGACTTTTGAAGACTCAAGAATGCTTGATTTCTGTACCCCGGTAATTTTCGCATCTGCGAAAACTATAAGTTTTCTTTTAAAGCATTTTGATCTTGATATTAATTTTCAAGGGGTGAAGAGCGCTGACAAAGCCATTCACGGAAAGATAAATGTGGTGAATGTATGGAATGATAATCCGCATATAAAATTTGGAGAAGAAACCCCTGAAGGAGGAAGTTACGCCATTCAATCTTTAAGAGCTGCAGTAGATGCTTTAAAGAAAGATCAAGTAGATGCGTTGATCACGGCACCTATTAATAAGGCTAATATTCAAGCAGAAGATTTTAAATTTCCGGGACATACAGATTTTCTGAATCAAGAGTTAGCAGGAAATAGCTTGATGTTTATGGTTTCCGAAAAGTTAAAAGTTGGTCTTTTGACAGATCATGTTCCTGTAAAAAATGTTTCAGATAAAATTACTGAGGAATTAATTAGGCGAAAGTTTCAGACTATCCATCATTCATTAGTTCAGGATTTTGGGATACGTAAACCTAAAATTGCGTTCTTAGGTATAAACCCGCATGTGGGTGATAACGGCGTGATAGGCAAGGAAGATGATGAAGTTTTGATTCCCACCTTAGAAAGTTTACGCGATAAAGGACACTTATGTTATGGTCCTTATGCTGCAGATAGTTTTTTTGGTAGCGGAAATTATAAAAACTTTGATGCGATTATTGCCGCTTATCATGATCAAGGCCTAATTCCATTTAAAACCTTGGCTTTTGGCAAGGGTGTAAATTATACAGCCGGACTTAATAAAGTACGCACATCACCAGATCACGGTACTGCATTTGAGATAGCAGGTAAAGGAGAAGCTGATATAGGTTCATTTAAAGAAGCGGTTTTTGTTGCTCTTGATATTTACAAAAAGCGTTCTGAATATGAAGAATTAATCGAGAATGTGCTGCAAAAGCAGCCTAGAAAAAAGCAATTTTCGGGACGCTCCCGTGGAAAATAAAGATATTTAAAAAATTTATCCACACTTAATTAACAGCTTAATAAAAATTTATATCTTTGCACCCGCCTTTTGCGGAAGAGAGGATTATAGGAAAGAGAAAGGTAATGAAGCATTTGAAAACGTATACCATTCAATTTGTTGGTTTAAAACAAGGGGAACACGATTTTCAATTCAAGATTGATAATACGTTCTTTGAGCATTTTGAATATGATGATTTTAATTCTATAGATATAGATTTAAAAATCAAACTCATTAAAAAGTCCACCTTTTTGGAATTTTATTTTGATGCTAAGGGAAGTGTGAATGTTAATTGTGACATCACTAATGAGCCTTACGATCAACCTATTGAAGCTACTTATAAATTAGTAGTAAAATTTGGGCAGGACTATAATGATGAGATAGATGATATTTTAATTATTCCTCACGGGGAGTATGAAGTGAACATCGCTCAATATATATATGAGTTGATCGTATTAGCTATGCCGGCTAAGCGGATACACCCTGGTGTTGAAGACGGCACATTAGAATCAGATATACTTGATAAGCTCGAAGAGTTAAGCATAAAAGATAAAGAGGCAGATTCAGATGAAGAGCCTCAAGAAAAGGAAATTGACCCACGTTGGGAAAAACTAAAAGATTTTTTAACAGATAATAAATAATAAACGGTAATGGCACATCCTAAAAGAAAAATCTCGAAAACTAGAAGAGATAAGAGAAGAACACATTACAAAGCTGCAATGCCAAAAATTGGTGTTGACGCCACTACTGGTGAAGCTCACCTTTACCACCGCGCTCACTGGCACGAAGGTAAACTCTATTACAGAGGGCAGATTGTAATTGATGCTACAGCAAACGAAGAGGTTGCTTAAGAAAGACTTATAGATTAGTGAAACTCCCATTAAAATGGGAGTTTTTTTTATTTTTTGGAATGAGCAAAAAAAGTTAATTGTAGGCTTTGTTTGCGCTATTTTTAGTACTTTTCCTTCCATTTTTAAGCGAAAAACCTTGTTTTTTGCAGAAACCAGATTTATATGAGTAAAATCACTGCAGCCATAACTGCTGTTGGCGCTTACGTGCCAGAATATGTGCTTACCAATGAAATTTTGGAAACAATGGTTGAGACCAATGATGAATGGATCACAACCAGAACAGGAATTAAAGAACGCAGAATTCTAAAAGATCCTGATAAAGGAACTTCTTATTTAGGAATTAAAGCTGCCGAAGATTTAATCAGCAAAAGCGGTATTGACCCTTCAGAAATTGATATGGTCATTATGGCTACTGCAACTCCAGACTTACCCGTAGCATCCACAGCGGCATATGTTGCCACTCAAATAGGAGCTACCAATGCATTTTCTTACGATTTACAAGCTGCTTGTTCAAGCTTTTTATATGGGATGTCTACTGCTTCAGCTTATGTGGCATCCGGAAAATATAAAAAAGTACTACTTATAGGAGCAGATAAAATGTCTTCTATAATTGATTATACAGACCGTACCACGTGTATCATTTTTGGTGATGGAGGCGGGGCTGCACTTTTTGAACCCAATGAAGAAGGTTTGGGACTGCAGGACGAGTATTTGCGATCAGATGGCATAGGACGTGATTTTTTAAGAATTGAAGCAGGGGGGTCATTAATGCCGCCTACCGCAGAGACTGTAGCTAATAACAAACATTTTGTATATCAAGACGGTAAAACAGTTTTTAAATTTGCCGTTTCTAATATGGCAGATGTAAGCGAGCGTATCATGCAGCGCAATAATTTATCGCATGATGACGTTAGCTGGCTTGTAGCACATCAAGCTAATAAACGTATAATAGATGCTACTGCAAGACGTATGCAACTTGATGACAGCAAGGTGCTTATGAATATTCAGCGGTACGGAAATACTACATCTGCGACATTACCCTTATTATTGAATGATTTTGAAAAGCAATTTAAAAAGGGAGATAATCTAATATTTGCCGCTTTTGGAGGCGGATTTACTTGGGGTTCCATATACCTAAAATGGGCCTACAATGCTTAATTTTTAATCTAACTAACGTTATTAATTATGGATTTAAAAGAAATTCAGAATCTTATCAAGTTTGTTGCTAAATCTGGCGCGAGCGAGGTAAAACTTGAGATGGATGATGTAAAAATCACTATTAAAACAGGAGAGGAAAGCAAAGGAGAGACTACAATTCTTCAGCAAGTTCCTATGATGGGTTCTGCAATGCAACAACCAGCTGTACCAGCAGCTCAACCTGCTGCAGCTGCACCTCAAGCACCTGCTCAAGAGGCCGAAAAACCCAAAGCAGATGAAAGCGACAAATATATTACTGTAAAGTCGCCAATCATTGGTACATTCTACCGCAAGCCTGCTCCAGACAAACCTACATTTGTTGAGGTGGGTGCAAGTATTAAAGAAGGAGATGTATTGTGTGTGATTGAAGCGATGAAATTATTCAACGAGATAGAAAGTGAAGTTAGCGGTAAAATCGTTAAGGTTCTTGTTGATGATTCTTCTCCGGTTGAATTTGATCAGCCATTATTTTTAGTAGATCCTTCGTAACTTTAGGTAAAAGAAGTTCTTAAGACTATCGGGATATTTTTATTGAATTATGCTAAAGACTTGCTTCCAATATTTTCGGGTAAGACTTAGTAGATAAAGTCTCGATATCGAATAAACCAGATCAAATTTAAAGGTTAAAGTCTCACGACTTCAACTTTAATGCACAATAGATATGTTTAAAAAGATACTTATAGCAAACCGAGGTGAGATTGCTCTTAGAGTTATTAGAACCTGTAAAGAAATGGGCATCAAAACAGTAGCGGTATACTCTACTGCAGATGCAGAAAGTCTGCACGTACGTTTTGCTGATGAAGCAGTTTGTATTGGTCCGGCTCCCAGTAGTGAGTCTTACCTGAAGATTGCAAATATTATGGCTGCTGCCGAAATTACAAATGCAGACGCTATTCATCCCGGTTATGGATTTCTTTCAGAAAATGCCCGTTTTTCAAAAATTTGTGAAGAGCACGGTGTGAAATTTATTGGAGCTTCTCCAGATATGATTTCAAAAATGGGAGATAAGGCTACAGCCAAAGCAACTATGAAAGCTGCAGGTGTACCTTGTGTACCGGGTAGTGATGGAATTCTTGAGAGTTTTGAAGATTGTGAGCGTGTAGCTCAAGAAACCGGATTTCCTGTAATGCTTAAAGCAACTGCAGGTGGTGGTGGTAAAGGTATGCGTGCTGTATGGAAAAAAGAAGAACTGCGTAAAGCATGGGATTCTGCTCGTCAGGAAGCTTCAGCTTCTTTTGGTAATGACGGGATGTATATGGAAAAGCTTATCGAAGAGCCTCGCCATATTGAGATTCAGGTTGTAGGAGACAGCAATGGTAAAGCCTGTCATCTTTCTGAGCGTGATTGTTCGGTGCAAAGACGTCACCAGAAACTTACTGAAGAAACTCCATCTCCATTTATGACCGATGAACTTCGTGATAAAATGGGAGCTGCAGCCGTTCGTGCCGCAGAATTTATCAAATATGAAGGAGCAGGTACGGTAGAATTTTTAGTAGATAAGCACCGTAATTTCTACTTTATGGAAATGAACACCCGTATTCAGGTAGAGCATCCTATTACCGAACAAGTAGTAGATTATGACTTGATTCGTGAGCAAATCTTGGTTGCTGCAGGTGTTGCGATTAGTGGTAAAAACTATTATCCGCAACTGCACTCTATTGAATGTCGTATCAATGCAGAAGATCCTTATAACAACTTTAGACCGTCACCAGGTAAGATAACTAACTTACATGCACCGGGTGGTCACGGAGTTCGTATAGATACACATGTGTATAGCGGGTATTCTATTGTGCCGAATTACGATTCTATGATTGCCAAATTGATCACTACTGCTCAAACCCGTGAAGAGGCGATCAATAAAATGAAGCGTGCATTAGACGAGTTTGTTATTGAAGGCATAAAAACTACGATTCCGTTCCATAGACAGTTGATGGATGATCCTGCATACATTTCAGGAAATTACACCACTGCATTTATGGATACGTTTGTGATGAATCCTCCTGTAGAAGAATAAAGATCACATAACTATAGTTTAAACCCTGAGCAGAATGCTCAGGGTTTTTGTTTTTTAGGTATTTACTTCTGCATTCTCGTTCGGATTGGGATTACACGTATCAGTTTCTAACATAAAAAGGCAGAAGAGCTCAATCAATCCGCTCAATCTCTAATGTATTTCTGCTATCTTTAGTTTGTTATGAATGCAAACGCACCAAATCTTTCCTATTGGGAATATAAATCCTGGTTTTCTAACGTAGATTTTACAATCGTTGGTAGTGGGATTACCGGTCTCAATTGTGCTTTACGTTTGCGGGCACTTCACCCTTCAGCAAAGATACTAATTGTAGAACGTGGTAATCTTCCGCAGGGAGCAAGTACAAAAAACGCTGGTTTTGCTTGTTTTGGCAGCCTTTCAGAGCTGATTGCAGATCTAAACACACATAGTGAAGCCAAAATGCTAGAGCTTGTATAAATGCGTGTGAATGGCTTGAAGCTTCTTCGGGAAACCTTAGGTGATAAAGCAATTGGCTATAAAAATAATGGAGGATACGAATTATTTTTTAAGAATAAAGAAGCGTCTTATAATACCTGTTTAGAGAAGCTTAATACAATAAGTACTTTCCTATATCCAGTATTTAATATTGAAGTTTTCAGCGAGGTTGATAATAAGTTTGGATTTAAGAATATTCAACCCAAACTTATTTTTAATAAAGCCGAAGCTCAATTGGATACCGGGAAAATGATGCAAAGTCTTATGCAAAAAGCGTGTTCAGCAGCTATTCTTATACTTAATAATAGTACAATAACTGGTTTTGAAGATGTGAAAAACAGCGTTAAAATCTTATTGGATCAAATGGAGTTCACAACAAAAAAACTCTTTATAGCAACAAATGGCTTTGCCAGCCAGTTGGGAATAGCTCAGGTTAAACCGGCTCGAAATCAGGTATTAGTTACAAAACTAATTGAAAATTTAAAAATTAAAGGGACTTTTCACTTGGATGAAGGCTATACCTACTTTAGAAATATCGACAATCGTATTTTACTCGGAGGTGGACGAAATTTAGATTTAAGCGGTGAACAAACAGCGGTTTTTGGCACTACATCACAGATTCAAAATTATCTAGAGAATATGCTCTCTGAAACTATTTTACCTACTATTCCTTTCGAAATCGAACATCGTTGGAGTGGGATTTTAGGTGTAGGAAATCAGAAAAAACCAATTATTAAAGAGCTTAGTAATAATGTATATTGTGGCGTACGACTCGGCGGTATGGGAATTGCCATGGGTAGTTTGGTAGGACAGGAGTTGGCAAAATTACTTGATAGTCAAGGTTAAGCTTTAATTTTAAAAAAAATCTTCTTGTTTGCTCCTAAGTCTTCAGAGGCATTAAAATAAATCTTTCTACTATTGAGTAGTGCTTCAACTAAATAGTAACTTCCTTTAAAATAGCTTTTTAAAACTTCAGCTTGAATAGCTGTTTCAGTCTTAGAAACTACAAGCTGATGCGGCATCAAAAGTCTGGTTTTACCATCAATTTCTAAGGAGTTGACATCTCCAAAAAACGAAGCCACATACGCATCTTTTGGATTCTGAAATAAGGTTTCGGGAGTTGCGGTTTGTATAAACGTACCGTCACGCATCATCTTGATTTCGTCAGAAAAAGAAAGTGCTTCTTCACTGTCGTGGGTAGCCGTGATACAGGTAATGCCTTCTTTTTTTAGATACGCGTATAGATTCCGCCGTAAGGCATTCCGCCTAAAATTATCGATATGGCTAAAGGGTTCATCCAGCAGTAATAATTCGGGTTCTTTCGCAATAGCTCGGGCCAAAGCCACACGTTGTTTTTGACCACCACTCAGCAGTTTTACGTGTACATCTGCAAAAGCAGTCATATCTACCACTTCCAGTAATTCAGCAATACGTTCTTTACGATGCTGCATAAAACGACGCGAAAGGTGTTTCCCAATATTATCACCTACCGAAATAAACGGCATTAAATCAAAATCTTGAGCCAAATATTTAATAAACGGTTCACCAGGCACCAGATTAAAGTCAGGTCCCAGAAGTTCTTGTTCTTTCCAGAAAATGCTTCCGTGTTCTACGTGAAGTAGTCCATAAATTATTTTGAGCAGCGTACTTTTACCACAACCGCTTTCGCCCAAAATAGAAATGTGCTTTCCTTTTTCAACAGAAAAATTGAGATTTTTTAAAACCGTTTTTTCGGTATAAGAAAATGAGTCGATGTTTACTTTTAGCATATATTAAAATTATTCAGAGGATGGCTTTCAAATTCTGATAGGATCTCCTTATATTAAACATACTTAAAGAGAATTTAAAACAGAACTTCTTATGGATAATTTTATAATAGTATATCTAATACTTGGTTTTTCTTTGATGATCTGGGCTGTAATTGACCTAATTAGAACTGGTTCACTAAAAGGAAATCACAAAATACTATTGCTTATACTTTTAGTTGCATTACCTGTTATAGGTTCAATAATCTATTTTCATTACAAGAATACTAACCGAAAGAGAAGTACTTATTTCTCAAGATAAGACAAAAAAACCTCACTACATTTAAAATGTAGTGAGGCTCTACGTTGATTATAGGTTCTGCGTCCTCCGCAGTTAACCTTTGATTTCAGATTTCGTTTTTTCAGGAAGCACTTCAAATCCCATATTGTAGAGCGTAAAGGCAAAAATGTCTGCGGTTTGCTCTATTTGCTTGCTTACGGGAGTTCCTGCACCGTGACCGGCATCAGTCTCAATACGAATCAATACCGGCGCGTAACCGGCCTGTTTTTCCTGTAATTCAGCAGCAAATTTAAAGCTGTGTGCAGGGACAACTCGGTCATCATGATCACCCGTCGTTATTAGCGTTGCAGGATAATCTACACCAGCTTTTACATTCTGAACGGGCGAATAGCCTTTAATGTATTCAAACATTTCTTTGCTATCTTCTGAAGTACCATAATCGTAAGACCAGCCGGCTCCAGCGGTAAACGTATGATAGCGCAACATATCCATCACGCCCACAGCGGGTAGGGCTACCTGCATCAAATCGGGTCTTTGGGTCATTGTGGCACCAACTAGTAAACCACCGTTAGAACCACCACGAATGGCTAAATAATCACTCGAGGTATAGTTTTCTGCGATAAGGTATTCGGCAGCAGCGATGAAGTCGTCAAAAACATTTTGTTTTTGCATTTTGGTTCCGGCATCGTGCCATTCTTTACCGTACTCACCACCACCACGCAGGTTAGGAACGGCATAAACGCCGCCCATTTCCATCCAGATCGCGTTGGTGATGCTGAAAGAGGGTGTAAGCGAAATATTAAACCCGCCGTAACCGTAAAGGATGGTTGGGTTTTTTCCGTTGAGTTCAAGTCCTTTTTTGAAGGTGATGATCATTGGGACTTTGGTGCCATCTTTTGAAGTATAAAATACCTGCTTACTCTCGTAATCTTCCGGATTAAAATTAATCGCCGGTTTACGGAATAACACAGACTCACCCGATTCAATATCATATTTATAAATGCTTCCGGGAGTGGTATAATTGGTAAAACTGTAATACAGTTCTTTTTCATCTTTTTTGGCTCCAAAACCACCAGCACTACCTATTCCGGGAAGTTTAACCTCACGTACTAAGTTTCCATCATAATCATATTGCTTGACCTGAGAAACCGCATCAACCATATACTCGGTAAAGAAATACCCACCACCGGTAGAAGGCGAAAGCACATTTTCGGTCTCCGGAATAAAATCTACCCAGTTTTCAGGCGTAGGATTAGACACATCAACAGTCACAATCTTTTTGTTAGGCGCATCTTTATCGGTAACCAAAAAGAGTTTTGAACCTACATTTTCAATGATTGAGGTATTGGTATCGTCAGTATCCAGAATGGTAACGAAATCAGCATTGGGTTTTGTAAGGTCTTTTATATACAGTTTATTTCCCGAGGTCGCGTTACTGGCGCTTACGATAAGGTAATTGTTATCTTCGGTAGTACCCGCCCCAATATAGCGATGCTTTTGTTCGGGCGTACCGCCAAAAATCAACGCGTCTTCCTTTTGAGGCGTGTTCAGCTTGTGATAATACACTTTATGCTGATCTGTTTTTGCTGAAAGTTCGCTGCCCTCAGGCTTGTCGTAACTCGAATAATAAAAGCCATCATTATCTTTCCAGGAAATACCACTAAACTTGATATCTACCAAAGTATCTTCGGTAATTTCTCTGGTCTCCGCATCCATTACCAAAACCTTACGCCAGTCGCTTCCGCCTTCTGAAATGCTGTAAGCAGCCAGTTTTCCATTGTCTGAAAAGCTAAGTCCACCCAGGGAAATGGTTCCATCTTCAGAAAAGGTATTGGGATCTAAAAATACTTCGGCAGTTGAAGGGTCTGCATCGGTTTTATAGCGGTAGATAACGTATTGATTTTGGAGTCCGTCATTTTTATAGAAATAGGTATAATCTCCTTCTTTAAACGGAGCGCCAATTTTCTCGTAATTCCAGATTTTTTCAAGCTTTTTCTTGATGTCATCCTTAAATGGAATTTTAGATAAATACGACTGTGTAACTTCATTTTCAGCCTTAACCCAGGCTTCGGTTTCTGCACTGCGGTCGTCTTCAAGCCAGCGATAGGGATCGGGAACTTCAGTTCCAAAATAGGTGTCTACCGTATCTACTTTTTTGGTTTCAGGATAGGTCATTGCCATATCAGATTCTTTTTTTTCTTGGTTTTCGCAGGCGCTGAAGAGTAGCGTGAAGGCGCCCAGATAAACTATTTTTTTCATTTGAAGCAAATTGAATTCCCTCAAATATAGGCAATAAAAAAACCTCTGAAACATCGCGTCTCAGAGGTTTGTATAATTAGTTAGTTCTTTTGAATTAAACCAATTCTTTAGCGGCTAAATATTCTGCGATTTGTACTGCATTTGTAGCAGCACCTTTACGTAAATTGTCTGCAACCACCCACATATTTAAGGTGTTAGGTTGTGAATAATCGCGACGGATACGTCCTACAAACACATCGTTTTTACCTTCGGCATAAATAGGCATTGGGTAAGTATTCGTGTCCGGGTTATCCTGTACAGTAATACCATCCTGGGCCTGTAAAAGTTGACGTACTTCAGAAAGCTCAAAATCATTTTCAAATTGCACATTGATCGCTTCAGAGTGACCACCCACAACCGGAATACGCACGGCAGTGGCAGTTACAGCAATTGTTTTATCACCTAAAATTTTCTGAGTCTCGTTAACGAGTTTCATTTCTTCTTTGGTGTAGCCATTTTCGGTAAACACATCACAGGCAGGGATTGCGTTTCGGTGAATAGGGTAGTTATAGGCCATCTCGCCTTTCTCGCCCTTATATTCATTTTCTAGCTGCTGTACCGCTTTAACACCGGTACCGGTAATTGATTGGTAAGTTGAAATTACCAAACGCTTGATTTTATATTTTTTGTGCAAAGGAGCCAAAGCCAAAACCATTTGTATGGTAGAGCAGTTGGGGTTCGCAATAATTTTATCGGTATCCTCTAATTCAGAAGCATTGATTTCAGGAACAATGAGTTTTTTGTCAGGATCCATTCTCCAGGCCGAAGAGTTGTCTACAACAGTAGTACCTACATCAGCAAACTTGGGAGCAAACTCCAAAGAAGTACCGCCACCAGCCGAAAAGATAGCGATATCCGGGCGTGCCGCAATCGCATCTTCCATAGAGACGATGGTATATTCTTTACCTTTATAAGAAACCGTTTTCCCCACAGAGCGCTCACTTGCAACAGGAATTAATTCGGTTATTGGGAAGTTGCGTTCTGCTAATACTTGCAACATTACATGGCCTACCATCCCGGTAGCGCCTACAACAGCTACTTTCATAATCTATTATTTAGCGTATCTAAAATCTCAAACAGTTGAGTGTACTAATTGGTTTTATTTTTAAAACTGAAAAATCAGTTAAACCCTGAATGTTATTTTATTACAAAGTCAACTCCTCAGGGAGGCCAAAAGTAGCAACACTTTATAAGATAGCAGACTAAGTTCTTAAAAATATACACATTTGTTTAAAAAGTGACATTTTGTATATTTCAAATACATTATGTTATTTATATAACAAAAAGAACCCCCGAATTTTTTCGAGGGTTTAATTAAAATTAAGTCTGCAGTGCAGCGGTTTGTGCCCTTAAGCACGTTTATTTTTATTTCTTTCTCAATTCGTCACGAATCTCGATAAGCAATTCTTCCTGAGTAGGTCCTTTTGGAGCGGCAGGTTTTGCTTCTTCTTTCTTTTTGGTTTTTTCGTAACCTTTCAGCAACCAGAAAATCACAAAACCAATGATAATAAAATCGATTACTGCTTGTAGAAAGTTACCGTAGGTCAGAATTGCACCTCCGGCTTCAACAGCTGCATCAACGGTCTCATACTCGCCACCGTCTAGTGAGAAAAAGAGATTGTTAACGTTTTTACCACCCATTAATACCCCGATAACGGGCATAATGATATCTTTTACTAATGAGCCTACAATTTTATTAAATGCTCCACCTACTATCACCGCTGTAGCAAGAGCAATGATGTCGCCTTTCATTAAAAAGGCTTTAAAATCTTTTAAAAATGCCATAAGTTTAGTTGGTTTTAGTTAATGAGAGGACTAATATATTGAAATTAAAAAAAAATATAAAAGTTATAGTTGTTACTTATTCTATAATTTTTCGTTTTACACGTTGAGAAATCGCTGTGATTAATTCATAAGGAATGCTGTTAATACGTGCAGAGAGCGCTACTGCAGAAGCATCTTTTCCAAAAACAATAACCTCATCTCCTTCTTGACAATCTATTTCGGTAACATTTACCATGATCATATCCATACAAACGTTACCTATAATTGGAGCTTTTTTACCGTGAATCATAACGTAGCCACGCCCTTTTCCATAAGTACGTGCGATACCGTCTGCATGACCTATGGGTAGTGTAGCACTGCGCTCTAATTTTGCAGCCGTGTGTGCCCTGTTGTAACCCACAGTTTCATTTACAGCCACATCGTGTATTTGTGAAATAACGGTTTTTAAAGTCGCAACCGGTTTTAGCTTAAGGTCTTCTTCTTGCGTGTTTCCATACCCGAAAAGACCAATACCACTGCGCACCATATCAAATTGTGCTTCAGGATAATTGATAATTGCCGAAGTGTTGCTCTGATGCATCATAGGGGCATAGCCCAATCCTTCAATCATATGCTTTGCATTCTTCTCAAAGGTTTCGATCTGATACTGCGTAAACCTGCGTTCGTTCATATCTTCACTAGCAACCAGATGTGAGAATAACGATATAACTTTTAAAGCTTTTGTAGCATTAAGTTGATCTAGAATATCTTTCTCATTTACGTCTTTAAAACCCAGACGGTTCAACCCGGTATTGAATTTAATATGAATAGGATATTCCTTTATTCCTTTAGCTTCAGCTATTTCAGTAAAAGCTTTTAGTACTCTGAAACTATAAATACTAGGCTCTAGGTTGTACTCAATTATTTCGGCAAAATTTTCAATTTGCGGATGCAGCACCAAAATAGGTGTTTTGACGCCTGCTTCTCTTAGCGTGATTCCTTCTGCGGTATATGCAACAGCAAAATAATCAACTCCTTTTTCTTCTAGTTTTTTAGCGATGGCTACAGACTCACTTCCATATGCATAAGCCTTAACTACAGCTAGCATTTTTACCTCTGGTCTCAATTTAGACCTGAGGTAATCGTAATTATGTTCTAATGCGCTGAGGTCTATTTCGAGAACGGTATGTGACATTTAATTTTTTATTTTAGGGTTTTTGAGTCCTTCAGGGTCTTTAACCTCAATGGTTTTGAGGCGTTCGCGTAGCATCGCTTTATAGTAAGCACTACGACTTAAAGGTTCGTATTCTTCTGTTTCTCCTAATAAAACCAGATCGTCACTGGTAGCTTTACGATAACTGAATTGTGCCAGATTCCCTGTACGGGTACAGACTGCGTGTACTTTAGTTACATATTCTGCTGTAGCCATAAGCGCCGGCATGGGGCCAAAGGGATTTCCTTTAAAATCCATATCAAGACCAGCAACAATAACACGCACACCACTATTAGCAAGGTCATTACAGACTTTTACAATCTCATCGTCAAAAAACTGAGCTTCATCAATACCTACCACGTCACAACCATCTGCAAGAATGGGAATATTTGCAGCTGCAGGAACCGGAGTAGATCTAATTTCGTTAGCATCATGAGAGATAACTAACTCTTCATCATAGCGGGTATCTATAGAAGGTTTGAAGATTTCAACCTTCTGTTTTGCAAATTTGGCACGCTTTAACCTACGAATTAATTCTTCGGTTTTGCCAGAGAACATAGAGCCACATATGACTTCTATCCATCCAAATTGCTCTTTATGATTAACGGTATTTTCGAGAAACATTTCGTACTTTTCAACCTCTTAAAGGGCAAAGGTGCTATTCTTTGAGGGCTAAGCAAATTTATTAAAAACCCCAGCAAATAAACAGAGCAAACAAAAAACTTATGAAGAAGAAATTAAAATCTGACTTGGTTAGCCTG
This sequence comes from Leeuwenhoekiella aestuarii, assembly GCF_004104055.1. GTDB lineage: Bacteria > Bacteroidota > Bacteroidia > Flavobacteriales > Flavobacteriaceae > Leeuwenhoekiella > Leeuwenhoekiella aestuarii. Next base: position 746,841 of record NZ_QOVJ01000001.1, read on the forward strand.
GCGCACAAGATTTTAAAACTTGACTCAGAGAGTGATTACAACAGCCTCAAGTTAGAAGCCCAGAAGATTTATGAAGCCTTGTCTATAATGGCTTATATAGAAGCAAATTTTGATGCAGCAAAGCCTACTATTGGTAAAGCCGAAATCATAACTGCACTTGAGCATGAAAACGCTGAGGTGATTGCTGAAAGTATTGAAGAAGTACAACAGCAACAAGAGGTTGTTGCACCTGCTGAAATACCAGAAAAAGAAGAAACAGATCTTGAGCGTATAGCCCGTATTGCTGCGGCTAACGAAGAACTTTTTGAACGTTTACGAGTTTCTCAGCCTCAAGAATCAGAGAGCGAGCAAAAGACTGAAGAAACTTCAGCTAAGTCTAAACCTGAAGAGAAAATCAATCAGGCTTCTTTACACGAGCCGGTAATGGAAAAGATTAAGGATATCGTAGCGCAAATGCCGCCAGAGGCAGACGCGATAGAAGCGATGTTTCAGCAAATTACACAACAGCCGCAACCGGTAAAAAATGATAAAGACGAGATAGGAGAATACGGTCGCATTGCAGAATTTGAGGATACTAAAACCGATGAGCCAGCAAAACCTAGAAAATTAAACGATAGTGTATCGCGTGGACTTTCCTTTGGACTCAATGACCGCATTGCATTTATCAAGCATTTATTTAACGGTAGTAACTCTGATTACAATCGTGTATTGTCACAGCTCAATACGGTAAACAGTCAACAAGAAGCTTTTGATTTAATAGACCAGATGGTAAAGCCAGACTATAACAATTGGGAAGGTAAAGAGGTTTATGAAACGCGTTTTAAAGACTTAGTTGCCCGAAAATTAGCTTAGGGCAAGACGTAGAATTTTTTAATCTCGACTACCGAGTAAATTTGATTGAGGCACTATGGCCAAACTTTTTCTAGTTCCCACACCTATAGGTAATCTTGACGATATGACCTTTAGAGCGGTTAAGGTCTTGCAAGAAGCAGATCTTATACTTGCTGAAGATACCCGTACCAGTGGTAAGCTTTTAAAGCATTTTGAGATCACTACCCAGATGCATTCGCATCATATGCACAACGAGCACAAAACGGTAGAAGGTATAGTAGACCGTATTAAAAATGGTCAGACTATTGCTTTGATAAGCGATGCGGGTACTCCGGCAATATCTGACCCCGGATTTTTATTAACACGCGCTTGTGTTGAAGCCGGACTCGAAGTAGATTGTTTGCCGGGTGCTACTGCTTTTGTACCAGCATTGGTTAACAGTGGTTTACCTAATGATAAATTTATTTTTGAAGGTTTTCTTCCGGTTAAAAAAGGCCGTCAAACCCGTTTTTTAAGTTTAGCCGAAGAAGAACGAACCATGATTTTCTATGAAAGTCCGCACAAGTTATTGAAGACTTTAAAACACATGGCAGAATATTTTGGCACAGATAGGAGAATTTCAGTTTCCAGAGAGATCTCAAAATTGCACGAAGAGACTGTGCGTGGTACTGCAGAAGAAGTGCTACAGCATTTTGAAAGTAAACCTCCTAAAGGTGAACTTGTAATTGTAGTTGCCGGTAAATCTAAAAACTAGACGGCTTCGGTAATGGTATTAGTTTTGGATTGAAGCAGATCAATAAGCCTGTTTACATCAGCTTTAGCATAACCTGAAGAATTTACCTTTTCAAATTTCTTTTTAGATTTATAAATAACGAGATGATCTTCATAAGCTTCTACGTTTTGTATTTGAGAAAACCGGTACATATAGATACCTCCTTTATCTAATTTAAAAGAGATCGTTTTTTGAGTATACTTTACAAAATCACGCATTTAAACGGAAAAATTAAAGGTAGAATCGTCAACAACATTCCTATAGGCTGTAAGATCTTGTCAAGTATAGTTTCTTTAAAAACTAATATTGCTGTAAAGAACAAGATCAAACCAATAGCAGGTACAACAAGACGCCACGTTTTATTTTGATTGATAAATGTGATTTTCTTAGACATGGGCTATGATTTTTAAACAAATTACATAAAAGCTTTTAATTAAAAAACCAGGCTAATTTGTAACTTGTCTATTCCCAAGTTTAACTTCAATAGTATGAACATCAAAATATTAGCCTTCTCCTTTCTTGTTTTTTCTGCAAGTTGTTTTAGTCAGGGGGAACCTTTTAGACGCGTTAATGAATTTTACCTCAAAGGAGATACACGCGTTATAGGCAATACCATTTTAAGTGAACATGCTACTAAAGCATATGTGCGTCCAAAGGGATTGAATGATCGCACAGAAATGGTCTACATAGATATTGATGCTGATCCTGAAACCTTTAGTTCAAGTACTGCTAGTGTGGATATTCCGGCAGGTGCAAAAATTAAATATGCTGGCCTATACTGGGCTGCAACCTATCCCGGAGCTAGAGGAAAACAGAAAACCCGTGGCAATAGAATAGTGTACAATATTAAGAAGAAAAGAGACCGCCCTTTTGATTTAGTTAAACTTAGTTTTCCTGGGAGCAACGGGTATACTCAAGTTCAGGGAGAAGTCATTTATGATGGTATGCGAGATGAAATTACCGAACTCAGAAACGCGGCTCCTTATGTTTGCTATAGCGATATTACAGATTTATTAGTTAGTAAAAACGCAGCATCAGGCTCCTTTACATTGGCAAACGTCATAGCATTAGAAGGCTATATGTATGGGGGGAGTTCTGCCGGCTGGATGCTTTATTTAATTTATGAAGATGATACAGAACCTTTACAGTATTTTACAGGTTATCATGGTTTTAGTTTTATAAAACTAGAAAATACCCAAGAGCTAAACTTTAAAAACTTTAGAGCAGTAGAGCGTGGTAATGTTAAAACTTCGGTTACACTGGCGGCTTTAGAAGGCGATTTGATTTTATCTGGAGATGGTGTATCGGTTTTTAAAGAAGATACCGAAGAATATATTCCTTTAAAAAGCAGGGTACGATATGCTAATAATTTTTTCAATAGCAGCATAACTATTAAAGACCAAAAATATACCGATCGTATTCCAGCAAACCTGAATACATTAGGTTTTGATTTAGCTAAGGTGCAAATCCCTAATAAAAATAACGAAGTGATTTCTAATGATGCAAAACAGGTGAAGCTTCAATTTAAAACAGAATCAGATCGACTGTTTGTTTTTTTTAGTGCATTTCAGACTGAAATTAGTACTGATTATTATCAGCGGGTGGTTGTAGAAGGCAAGCCAGATACAATCATTAAACCGGCTCAAGAGAAAATAGCTGAAGAAATTCAGCAAAAAGAAACAACTTCGCAAGAAGATGTGCAGTTATATGGTAAAGATGGAGAAAGAATAGTAAACTCGAGAAATGCTGCCTTAGCAGAAATGCTAAAGGTTCCTACCTTACGAGTGCCGGGTATGAACTCAGGATATTATGTAGTAAATCACGTTTTTTCTAAACGCAACTATGCTTTAAAGTGGAAAGAAAAGATGCAGTTAAAAGGTCTTTCACCTGTGCGTTTTGTGAATCCTGCTAATAACTATCACTATATCTATTTAGATTATAGCAAAGACCCCGATGCCTTGTATGAGCGGTTACTAGAATATAGAAAATTAAAAGACCTCGAAGAGGCCTGGATCCTTAAAGTAAATTTAGATTAATGCGCTGGACGCTAAAACCAACACCTGATACACAAACGGTACAATCATTTGCCGAATCTTTACAAATACCTTTTAAAATAGCAGCGCTCTTGCAACAACGAGGTGTTGACACCTATGAGAAAGCAAAAAAATTCTTTAGACCTTCTTTAGATGATTTACACGATCCGTTTTTGATGAAAGACATGGATCTTGCTGTAGATCGTATTATTCTTGCGATAGCGCAGGGCGAAAATATTCTGGTTTATGGGGATTACGATGTAGACGGTACCACGAGTGTTGCGCTAATGAGTAGTTATTTACGCAGTCACTACCCGCAGGTGGCGACCTACATTCCAGATCGCTATGCCGAAGGTTATGGCGTTTCATACTCAGGGATAGACTATGCACATGACAATGACGTGACTTTAATCATCGCATTAGATTGTGGGGTTAAGGCTATAGAGAAAGTTGACTATGCTAAAAAATTAGGTATTGATTTTATTATTTGTGATCACCACCGTCCGGGTGCTGAGATACCCGATGCAGTTGCAGTTTTAGACCCTAAACGTGAAGATTGCGACTATCCCTATAAAGAGTTGTGTGGTTGTGGTGTAGGCTTTAAGTTGATACAAGCGATTGAGCAACAAAAAGGCTTACCCGTTAAAACTTTGGTGCCTTATCTTGATTTGGTAGCTACAGCAATAGGAGCAGATATTGTACCCATTACCGGAGAGAATCGGGTTTTGGCCTTTTATGGTCTGGACGTGATCAATACGTTACCGCGCACCGGTATACAGGCTTTGATAGAACATGTAAATAAAGATACACTCACCATTACCGATGTTGTTTTTATTATCGCACCGCGCATCAACGCAGCAGGACGAATTAAACATGGGCTGCACGCAGTAGAATTGCTTACCGAACAAGATTATACAAGAGCTCAGGAAATGGCAGCGGGTATAGAAGGTTTTAATGCAGAGCGAAAAGATCTCGATAAAGTAATTACTGAAGAAGCACTTTCACAAATAGTAACGAACAAAGAAGAAAACCGTAAAACAACCGTAGTTTTTCAGGAAAACTGGCACAAAGGTGTGATAGGTATTGTGGCTTCGCGTCTTACTGAAACGTATTACAGACCAACTCTGGTGTTTACAAAAAGTGGTGAAAAACTTGCTGCCAGCGCACGATCTGTAAAAGGTTTTGATGTTTATGAAGCACTGGATTCTTGCAAAGAATATATAGAGCAATTTGGTGGTCATAAATATGCAGCGGGTCTTACACTTGGCGAAGACCAATATGAAGATTTTAAAAATAAGTTTGAAGAAGTTGTGAGCAGTTCTATTGATGAGCGTTTACTCATACCAGAGATCTCAATAGATGCAGAATTAGATCTAGATGAAATTACGCCAAAATTCTATCGTATTCTTCGGCAGTTTGCGCCTTTTGGCCCCGGGAATATGACGCCTGTCTTTATGACTGATAAACTTAAAGATACGGGGTATGGCAAGTGTGTAGGTGCAGATGAAGCACATTTAAAATGCGCCGTTACACAAACCGGAAATAATACAACTGTAGGAGCAATCGGTTTTAATTTAGGAGATAAATGCGACTTGATTCAGCATAAAAAAACTTTTAAAGCCGCGTATTCTCTTGACCTGAACGAATGGAATGGCAATGTGAGTATTCAACTCAAACTACGGGATATTCAGGAATAATTCACAATCTATTTAGATTTGTTCTAAATTAGTTTTTTATATTTGTTATAAATCGGCAGCTATGAAAAACATTGATATCATCTACCGCAATGAAAGTGGGATCGCTTTTTACTGGAAAACTTCAAAACAAGGCACATTAAAAGCTCAGGTTATTTTTAGGGATATGGGTTTTTATTTTACTCTAGATCAGCTCAAAGAATTTGCATATTTAAGTGAAGCAAGCCTGGCACAACAACCTTGTAACGACTGTCCTGCGCCTCGTGATTGCAGGTCTTTGTTACTCAAAACACCGTTAAATGATGTAGATCTCGCAGTAAGCCGTCAAGAGGTTTATGAAATACAAGATCTTCTGGATCAGACTATTTTAAGAATGGAAATGCAGGCATTTATGCAAACGGCACTTAACTAACCTTCAAAAGTTTTCAGTTCAAAACTTTTTCCGTCAAAAATGCCGTAGGTGTAGAAATTAATCCAGTCGCCCAGATTGTAATACGTTGCATTTTTACCCACTTCAATAGTCATGGGTAGGTGTCTGTGGCCAAAAATGAAATAATCGTAGTGAGCGGTTTCTAATTTTCGCTTTGCGTACGTAGCAAGCCACTCATTTTCTTCTCCCAAGAATTTCTGATCGTCATCACCACTAATCAACTTGTTTTTTACTGAGAGGTGCTGTGCCACGCGCACACCAATATCAGGATGTACCCACCTAAACAACCATTGAAAAAATGGAGAAGTAAATACTTTCTTCATGCGTTTATAGCCTTTATCTCCAGGACCCAGACCATCACCGTGACCTATAAAAAAGCGCTTTGCATTCAATTCAAAAACCTGTGGACTGTGATAAACCGGAATATCGAGTTCAGTTTTGAAGTAATCTTTCATCCATAAATCATGATTACCCACAAAAAAATAGATAGGAATACCAGCATCACGCAGTTGCGCTAATTTGCCCAAAACTCGTACAAAACCTTTAGGAACAACGGTTTTATATTCAAACCAAAAATCAAAAAGATCTCCCAGTAAAAAAATTGCAGCAGCATCTTTTTCTATCGCATTCAACCAGGAAACGAACTTTTTTTCCCGGGGTTTACTCGCTGCAGCATCAGGAGCTCCCAAATGATTGTCGCTAGAAAAATAGACCTTTTTATCTTCAGGGATTGTGAGTTGAACTACGGGTTGCTTCATGCTGTAAATTTAGGCTAAATCCCTTTTATCCTTTTAATTTGTGTTATCTGAAGCGTACCACTCAGCAAAGCTGCTGTCTGTTTCCTGAAGCTTTAAAGAAAACAGTTTAATATTTTGAGGTAAGTGTTTTTGAATTTTTTCAGCAAAATCTATAACCATCATTTCACTGGTAGGTTGATAATCTACAAGAAGTACATTATGCCCGCGGTCAGATAGTTCTTTTGCCAGTTCAACGTGCGGTGTGTTTTTGTTGAAAACAGTTGCATGATCAAAAACATCTACGATCTCTCCTTTTACGATTTTCTTGAGATCTCCAAAGTCTATCACCATGCCAAACTTAACGTTTTGAGTATCAGAAATAGGAGTCCCGATCACGGTGACAGAGAGTTTATAACTGTGGCCGTGCACGTTGCGACATTTACCGTCATAGCCGTAAAGCGCGTGACCGGTTTCAAAAGAAAACTGCTTGGTAATACGAATATTGCTCATTTAAGTTTGTTTTTACGGAATGCCTTTAAGCCATAAATACCTGCTAATACTAAAACAATAAAGAGTAAAATATAGAATAAATTACTCCCTATAAAATACCCTAGTTCATAAAAGGTACTGCCCTTTTCTTCGTCTAAAAAGAGTGTGCAGAATACCTTTTTCATTTTTTAAATTTTCTAACAAGTACAACTACAATAAGCGCAATCGCAAAAATCAGATAAATTCCTGTACCGCTTAAAAACTCTAAAACTTCCATACCGTAAATGTGGATTAATTAGGCAAAAGTAACAAAGTATATTGGGCGTACCTAGAAAATAATCAAAGGCTTAAAAATTGCGAAATCCGCAAGGTTTTTTGGACGTTATTTGCAGGCATGAGTACACAGCTTTTTGAACAGGTAGATTTTGTTGAAAATACAGTATATGAGCAGGTTATAACCTCGTTATTAGATCAGAAATATGCTATTGTTGATGATTTTTTTACTGCTGAAGAAATTGAGGAATTACGACAGTCCCTTAAGATGGTTTATGAGGCAGACTGTTTTAAGAAAGCAGCAATTGGTAACAAGTTTAATGAAGAGATAGATAAAAGTATTCGTGGAGATTTTATCAAATGGATCAATGAAGCAGAAGGTCGCGCCGAAGAATGCTTGTTTTTCAGTAAGATAAATGACTTGGTAGCTTATTTAAACCGTACTTGCTTTTTAGGGATTTTGCAGAAAGAATTTCATTATGCTGTTTATCCTAAAGGGACTTTTTACAAGCGTCACCTAGACACCTTTCAGAATGATTCTCGTCGTAAACTTTCTATGGTTTGTTATTTAAATGATGCAAGCTGGTTGGCTAGTAATGGTGGTGAACTCACGCTTTATCTGCCAGATGAGACCGGTGAACAGGCTTTAGACATCATCCCCAGACCGGGACGTGTAGTTATTTTTGAAAGTCAGATTTTAGAACACGAGGTAAAACCGGTTTTAAATTCTGAACGTTTGAGTATTACCGGATGGTTGAAGACGAGGTAATTTCAGTAAACAGCACTAAGTTACCTTCGGTTTAAAGCGTTTTCTGAAATTTAGAATTAATGCTCCACTACGAACCAGCATCCATACCGAAAATGCGATCCAAACAGCGTAAAGCTTCAGGCCAAAATAGTCACCTATAAAAATAGCAGGTACAAAACCAAAAAAGGTAGCGGCCATCAAAACGTTACGCAGGTATTTCATCTCACCCATTCCTTTAAAAATTCCATCAAAAATAAAAGCTAAAGCGTTGAGGGGTTGCATCAAAATCACTACAAAAAACAGTGCTGTAAATCGTGCAATCACTTCAGGCTCTTTACTGAAAATAAGCCCTAACGGTTCATAAAGTATCGCTGAAAGCAGCATAAGTCCTCCTGCAATGATCAGGCTGTATTTACTTAATTTTTTACTCAGTTCCCAGAGGCTGGTATAATCTTTTGCTCCCAGAAAACGACCGGCTAATATGTTCCCTGCAGCCGCATATCCGTCAATAAAAAATGCTGAAAACAACCAGATGTTGATCAGAATGGTTTGTGCAGCAATGTACGAGGCCCCATAATCTGTAGCAAAAGAATTGGCCAGATAGAGAGCCAGATTCAACGCTATAGTCCGTACAAAAAGATTGAGCGCCATACCCATGAGTCGCCACAATTCCGGATGAATAGGGAATTTCAGCTTCAGACTTACATCGGTTTTAATCAGAACCAAAATCAGCGATAAAACAGCCATAAGCGCCTGAGCGCTTAAACTGGCATAAGCAGCACCTTCAATCTGCATCGCAGGGATGTAGCCATCAATTCCGTAAACTAAAATAAAATCAAGCAGAATATTTACAACAGCCCCAATTATCGCAACAACCATAGGCCAGAAGGTATTTTGCAACCCTCTAAAAATGCCAAAAATAGCAAAGGTGAAGAGTGTTAGCGGAAAACCCCAAGCCCTAATGGAATAATATTGTACACAATAGTCAAGAATGAGTCCTGAGGCATTATAAAGCGAAAAAATACTTTCAATAAACGGAAGCGTAGTAACTAGGATAATAGCGCTTAACAGAATGTTGAAATAGATCGCCTGAGCGGGTAGTGTGCTGATTTCATTTATTTTATCAGCACCATAATATTGCGAGATAATTGCCTGTAAGGCACTTCGTGTTTGTCCTAGAATCCAGATGAGTGCCGATAGAAACGAACCCACAATACCTACTGCTGCGAGTACTTCGGTAGCCTGCTCAGGCACATTACCCACTACAGCTGCATCTGTTGCAGAAAGTATAGGTTCTGCGATACCCGCGAGTAATGCCGGAACCGCCAAGCGGTTGATGTTTTTAAAGGAAAGTGGATTGTTTTTAGACATAAATAGCAGGTTGCTGCGAAATTACTCTTTCTTAATTAGGTTTTACAAAACCAGCTCGTAGCAATAGAACGGAAACTCACTTTGTTTAGGGAAATAAACCGGATCGAGCTTCTCATAGCCTCGCTTCGTATAAAAAGTATTGTTGCGGTTATTTTTACTGAATGTATCCAGACGCACCGAAAGAAAACCGTTTTCACGAGCGTAATCTTCTGCAAACTGCATCAATTGTTGAGCGATACCTTGCCCTTGAAAATCGGGATGTACTGCCAGCCGATGTATATAGACGCTGTGAGCATCTGCAGGAGTCAACCAAGTAATCGCATTGTAGATATCATCTTTTAAGGTTGAAACCACTACTGTACCTAAGATGCAATCGTTTTTTGTGAAAACAAATAATTCGTCTCGTTTAATATCATCTTCAAAAGCATTGCGAGAAGGGTAATGCTCGTTCCACTGAAAAATACCTTTTGCAATCATAGCCTTGGCACATGCGCGTGTAAGTTGAAGTATTTCATCTATTTGCGAGAGATTTGCTTTTCGTATCATTTAGAAGCTTTAATTTTGTCCAAAATTGAGATAAAGCTTCTAAAGATGAAAACTATTTTCCTTCCCCTTGGCGATCACAGTGTGGTTTCTAACACGAATGTTACTTATATTTTAGAATTGGCGCGTGTGCTTAAGGCGACACTCTATGTTTCTAAACTTTACAAAGAGCCCGGGCGTTCAGGAGGATTACCTGCTAAAAGTCTCAAAATGGCTCAAATAGCAGAACAAGAAATAAAAGAAGAATTAACCGCTTATAATACTGAAGGCGTAAAAATACGAGTAAAACCGCTTGAAGGAGATGACTGGGTAGAAACTGTGGGTAAATTTCACCAAAAGACCAATCTTGATCTTATCGTTTTGACACCAAAACATCACAATATTAACCAAGCTAACTTTTTAGGAAAAACAGCAGGTAGTCTTCTTCGTGAAACAGAAACCGCTGTTTTAGTAGTACCGGTTGATTATACTTATAAACCAATCTCACGTATATTAATGGCTGTAAAATCTGGTATTGTAAATGATAAAACGACTCTAGATCCTTTGCGTATAATTAAGAAGCGTTATAAGGCAGATTTGCGCTTGTTACAGATAAAAACCCCAGAATATTTACCGGAAGATTCTGAGTTTGATGCTAATTTAGGAGAACTTGTGGATATGTATAAATCTTCAGAAAATGCAACTGTTTTTCAAGGTTTATTAGAGCATTTAAATGCAAACAACCCTGATATGCTTTGTGTTTTTAAGCGTAAGCGTGGCTTTTTTGAAAAGCTTTGGGATGATAATTCTGTAAAGAAATCTGTGTTTGAAAGTAGAATTCCGCTGTTGGTTTTAAAAGAAAAACAATAGCCTATTATAAAAGCAATTTAATTTATATTTACTCCGCTATAATTGGGGATGTAGCTCAGTTGGCTAGAGTGCTTGACTGGCAGTCAAGAGGTCGTGGGTTCGAGCCCCATCTTCTCCACTAGTGTTTACAAGGGTTTCCAGAGTTTTGATCTGGAAACCCTTTTTTATTTGCACGCAATATTTTAATTTCTAAATGGGTAATTTCACTATTTTAGTTGATGGAAATGATGAATAATTCAGAATATAAAGTCAAGCATATTGCGTCTCAGTCGTTAGTGATTACCGGCAAATGTGATGCTACACAATGGTCTGTTGCAAACAAGCTAGAAGATTTTGTTTCACCTTGGGATGCAGCGCCTATAAAGCCTATTGTTTTCAGAGCTCTATACGATTCAGAATTCTTTTATTTTAGTTTTAACGTGCACGACGGTGCCGTATTTACTGAACTGAAAGATGACAGTAAAGCCAGCATTGCAGCATCTGATCGAGTGGAGCTTTTTATGAGAGTTGATTCAAAATTAAGCCCTTACTATTGTCTGGAAATTGATACGCAACCGCGTATTATGGATTTTAAAGCGATGCCTAATCGTGATTTTGATCTAAGCTGGAATTGGCCAGAAGGGGAGCTTGAAGTTAGATCTGAAATTCTAAACGAGTGCTTTTCAGTGGAAGGAAAAATTAGTCTTCAATCTTTAGAAGAACTCCAGTTACTCAAGAAGGATTCCGAAGGAACTTTTATGGAAATAGGTGTCTATCGTGCAAAATACAAGACAGACGATGCCGGTCATAACCATCCAACCTGGATAACCTGGGTAGATCCTAAAAATCCTGAGCCTGACTTTCATATTCCTGAATCTTTTGGGATATTCAGATTTGAGATTTAGTCTAAATATTGTTGATACTTTTCTGTATTGATAATATCAATAGGAAACATTACCGATTCTTGAAAAGCTTTGTCGAATAAGAAAAATTCAATGAGCCTTGTTAAGCTTAAATATACGTGCTTCTTAGGATGTTGATGAATTAGAAAGCCTTGTGATTGGATGAAAGCAGAATACGGCAAATAATTTTAAGAACTCTGTAATTTGTCTGAAACTCCTTTAAATATTATAAAAGCCTGATGCTTTAAAGGTGTCGGGTTTTTTAATTAATACTTTGTGTTTCTGCCAGGTTCTCTAGATACGCGTTGAAACTTTCATCATTGATATTGAGTTTTTTGCGTATTCTATATCGGGCAGTTTCAACTCCTCGGGTAGAAATATTCAGTAGCGGCGCAATTTCTTTGTTAGTAAGGTTCATTTTAACAAACGCACACAAGCGCAATTCTCTTTTTGTAATACTAGGGTCAATTTCTTTAAGTTGATTGAAGAAGTTTTGATGTACTTTTTCGAAGTGAACATCAAATACATTTAAGTATTCTTCACCCATTCTATGTTGATTAAGATTGAAGAGAACCTCTTGCAGTCTTTTACGCGCAGCTTGTGTTTTTAATGAGTTTCTAAAGTCTTTTAATGCATTAAATGTGTCGGTAAAAATCTCTTTCTTTTTAACGAGAAGCATCGTATAATTTGCAAGTTCTTTACTCTTAATGAGATTGTCCTCTTCCAGCTGTTCTTTATCTTTTTTAATTCGAGCTTTGTCTTTCTCAAGTTTAAGTTGTTCAATCTCTAATTCGAGTAATTTTTTTGATTTATGGGCGGCTAATTTTTCTTTTTGACGTTCTTTTTCGATTTTTTTATTGACCAGTTTTATGATTATAAATGTAATCACAAACAAAATCAAGATATATACTAAATAAGCGAGGTTGGTTTGATACCATGGGTGTGGTATGGTAAAACTTAACGAAGTCTCTTCTGCTGCTTGCCCCATATAATTACGCGCACGCACTTTAAAAGTATAATCACCTCCATTGGGATGAGTATACTCTTTAAAAGGGTTTGTAGACCACACAGACCAGTCTGTATCTATGCCTTCTAATTTATACTGAAATTCTTTTTGAGAAGAGGGGGTGAGACCCGGCGCGGCAAATTCAAATCTCAAGACATCTACAGCATTAGGCAATTGCTCATTATTTTCTAAACTTAAAAAAGATGTCGTTTGATTTTTACCCTGAAGGTAAACCCGTGTAATTTTAGTTTTTGCAGCTTCAGCAGCTTTTTCTTCAAGGTCGTATAAAAAAACACCATTGGTCGCTCCTATCAAAACCCGTTGATCTGTTAGAGGTAGAATGCTTTCCATACCTCGGTTTAAATTTCCTTTTAGGTTTAAAAAAAGATTTTTTTGAAGTTCTTTATTTTTATTATCAGTGTCAAAGTATCCCACCTCATCATCCTGTACAAACCACACTCGTGAGTCTTGTTGTAGCAGTTTACGTGTATTCAATTTTGGGTTTAGCAGTACGTTTAAAGGTTTGTAAGGTGTGAACTTTGAAGTCTCTTCGTTAAAAGTATAAATACCCGTATTTGTGGTAAATACAATAACATCATTATACAAAGCTACATTTACATTGAATGACGATTGAAGTCCGTTTTGATCTGTATAATGTTCTAAGGCATATACACGGTCTAAACGATCATCTAGCTTGAGTTTATAGACACCTTTGTATCCATGACAGATCCATAAATTGTTTGTAGAACCTATTTGCAAAATGTCGCGACTCGATTCATCAAAGCCTTTAATTTTTTCATCAAGTTGCCACTTGCCATTATATTTTAAAGGATATAAGCCAGAGTATCCTGCAGCTAGATATTGAGCTGTATACCCTTTTAATGGAACTATTTTCCAAATCCCATTAGTGCTTCCTATGCGCTCCGGTTGAAAATTATTCAATCTAAAAAGACCTTTGTCGTGACCTACAAGCACATCCCCATTTTCCTCTGTAATAGACCACGCTTGCCCTTCTAGATCTGGAATTTTTTTGAACCTTAAATCTTTAATAGTAAAATCTTCCGTTTTAAAAGGTGCATAATAAACACCCGTATTTGTAGCCAGATATAAGATGTTCTTATAAATATGCATATCTGCAATAGATGAGTTGTCAAAGAGTTGCGATACCGGTGAATCAAATTCTACCAGGTCTATCCCATTATTCATTAACACCCAAAGGCGATTGTTTTTTTCTTGAGGATAAATAGCTAAAACTGTAGAATTACTCAGTTTATCAAAGGTGGCATGATTAGGTTCTATGTCAAAGTCTCTATTTAGTTTTAAAATTTTACTAGATAAGGTGCCTAAAAGGTAATCTCCTTTAAAAAATGTTGCAGTTATAATCTGCTCTTGCTCATCTCTGCTGAAAAGACTTTTTAAAAATTGAAGTTGGTGGGTAGATCGGTTTGCTAAAAAGAGTTCGCCAGATTTAGTAACAATCAATACCTCATCTATTGTTTTAGAAGGTAGAAAAGCAACAATACTGCTATTGATGATAGAAGTATCAAATTGCTTTTGAAGGCTGAAGCTTTCAGGATCAAATTCAAAGATTCCCGTATTTTGATCTTGCACATAATAGTGAGTATTCACTATACCAGAATGCAAAAAGTTTCCATTTGCTTTTATATGCGAAGTATTCTTATTAGAAAGGACAGTGAGCTCACTAAATGATCTATAAATAATCGTGTTTTTAAATTCATGCACCTGCCAAAAATTCTCAAGATTCTCAGATTCTATTTCTAAATCGTCATTTTGAGAAAGGTAATAGTAAGTTCCATTTGATTTTTTCTTTACAATACCTATTTCGTTATATCCACCTGCGTGAATCACATTGTTTTTATCTTTAATAAGGCTTCGTACAGTAGAGTGATTGGGTAAAGCAACCTTTTGCCAACGTTCACCATCATAAATTAAAATACCATCGTTATTTCCAAAATATAAAATACCATCTTCATCTTCCGTCATAGTCCAGAACTGTCCGTCTGCCTCAAAATCAGTACGGGTATAGCGGGTGATTTTTGGAATTATCTTTTCAAACGAATCGTTTTTTTGCGCAAAACCTCTAAAAGGTACTATCAGGAGAATAATGATAATCTTTAGATAAATTGAATTTTTTGAGATCAAATAGTTCTGCATGATGATCATTATAAGTTTTATTAACAAATTTAATGTTTTTTTAATATAGTAAATTATTGATTTTCAGTGTTAATTTTGATTTTGAAGTATGCGTGACGTATTGCGTTAACATTGTGACGTAATGCAAGTGTAGTGTTTTTTCTTAGTACAGTATTATTAGATCATAGTTTTGAGCTACATAATTTTGACAAGAAAACGTTTTCGTGTGTCATATTGTTAAGAATATGATAATGGAAAATTCTCGTCTTAGTTGTTTAACAAACAAATCTTTTAATCGAATGAGAATTAAAAACTACTTTTTGGTACTGTTTTTATTTGCAGTTTGCTCTCTGAGTGCGCAAGTAAATACAATTACCGGTACTGTACTAGATGCTAATGCAATGCCGTTACCCGGGGCAACTATTCTAGTAAAAGGAACAAACGAGGGAACACAAACAGATTTTGACGGGAATTTTACTATTGAAGCTACAGCTCAAGATATCTTGATGGTATCCTATATAGGATTTAAATCTGTAGAAATACCTGTAGGAGAACAAACGAGTATTCAAATTACCTTAGAAGAAGATTCTGCTGCTCTTGATGAGGTGGTTGTTGTAGGATATGGTACACAAAAGAAAAGTGTCGTTACCGGAGCTATTTCTAGCATTAAGGCTAGTGAATTAGAGAGCTTACCGGTCACCCGTATTGAGCAATCGTTACAGGGTAGAACATCGGGAATTACAATCGCGGCAAACTCAGGTCAACCGGGCTCATCGTCAACTATACGGGTGCGTGGTATAACCAGTTTTGGTAATAACGAGCCGTTATGGGTAGTAGACGGTGTGATTGTAGATGCCGGAGGAATAGGATATCTAAATCAATCTGATATCGAATCTATTGAAGTGCTTAAAGATGCGGCTTCGCAGGCAATTTATGGTGCACGCGCTGCTGCAGGTGTAATTTTAGTTACGACTAAAAAGGGTAAGATGGGCAAACTAACCGTTAGTTATAACGGGTATACGGGCTTGTCTGGCCCTGCTCGCAAACTCGACCTTCTTAATGCTACAGAGTATGCAACTTTATTTAATGAAAAGTACGCTAATGATTACAACGGATCGCCTCAGGATTTTTCACTTCCTTTTCCTAATGCACAAAACCTTGGTGAAGGTACAGACTGGCAGGATGTAATCTTTAATAACAGTGCTAAAAAGGAAAATCACGAGTTTAGTTTAAGCGGTGGAAACGAAGTGTCTACATTCTATCTCTCTTTTGGATATCTTGATCAGGAAGGGATAGTTGCTAAAGAAATTTCTAAGTATAAACGACAGAATATTCGTTTAAACTCTACGCATCATATCAATGATATAATTACTGTTGGAGAAACCATTGGGTATTCTAATGAAAAAAGTACCGGTATAGGTAATACAAATAGTGAATTTGGTGGTCCTTTGAGTTCTTCTATAAACCTTGACCCTACAACACCTCTGATAATTACAGATCCTGCGGTTGCAAATTCTGGCTTATATACAAATCCAGGTGTTGTAAGAGACCCCAACGGAAATCCATACGGAATTTCAAATCTTGTGATTCAAGAAATGGCAAACCCGCTGGCTTATATTCAGACGAGATTGGGTAACTATAACTGGGCAGATAATTTTGTAGGTAATGTTTATGTAAATCTAGAACTGCTAGAGGGTTTAAACCTTAGAAGTACATTAGGAGGAAAATTAGCTTACTATGGTTCTGAGAGTTTTACCCCGGTATCGTTTTTAAATACCTCTTCTGTAGTATCACAAAACAATATTTCGAGATCAACAAACAGAGGTTTTGGTTGGAATATTGAAAACACGTTATCCTATACTAAAGAGTTAGGTGATCACGACTTTACCATTTTATTAGGTCAAGGTTCTTATTCAGAAAATGATACCAAAGGAGAAACGGTAACTTATAATGATATACCTGTAAATAACAGAGAAGATGCTGCTTTTATTCAGGTTCCTGATGATCAGATTATAGCAAGTGCTTATATAGGTACAGAGCATAGAGTAACGTCTCTTTTTTCACGCCTTACTTATAATTATAAAGAGAAGTATCTGGTAACCGGTATCGTTCGCCGAGATGGTTCTTCGCGTTTTGGATCAAATAATAAGTATGGTTTTTTCCCATCTTTTTCTTTAGGATGGAATCCTTTAAAAGAAGATTTCTGGAAAGAAAATGATGTTGTAAATCAGTTTAAACTACGTGGAGGTTATGGTGTTGTTGGTAGCGACGCTATAGGTGACTTCAGGTATCTTTCTACAATAGGTGCAGGTCGAAATTACACCTTTGGTAACGTTTCTGCAGTGGTAATAGGTAACAGTCCTAATGCACCGGCTAACCCAGATCTTAAGTGGGAAGAAACCAGACAAAGCAACATAGGTTTTGATGCGCGTTTCTTCAATAAACTTACAATGACTGTTGATTTTTACAACAAAAAAACAGTAGGTATCTTACAAGATGTACGTCTCCCTGGATATGTAGGTGCAACCGGCAGTCCTTCTGCAAATGTTGCAGATATGGTAAACAAAGGTTTTGATATAGAATTAGGATATTCTAAAACTTTTGGGGAACTCAATGTTTCTCTAAACGGAAACCTTTCTTATCTACAAAACGAAGTAGTTTATTTAGGTAACGGTATTGACTTTTTATCTGGTGGAGCCGGGTTTCAGTCTAGTACCTATCCTATAACAAGAACGGCTTTAGGTCAGCCTTACAATTCATTTTTTGGCTTTCAAACTCGCGGAATTTTTCAAAATCAGCAGGAAATAGATTCTTATGTAAACTCTGAAGGAGTCGTTATTCAGCCTAATGCTGTTCCTGGAGATTTTAGATATGAAGATGTTGATGACAACGGTTCTATAACATCAGATGATCGAAAGTTTTTAGGTAGTTCAATTCCTAAATACACCTTTGGTCTGACCTTAAACCTTGACTATAAAAACTTTGATTTACTGGTGTTTTCTCAAGGAGCTGCAGGTAATAAGATCTTTCAGGGTTTAAGACGTCTTGATATTAGCAATGCTAACTATCAAACAGAAGCTCTCAACCGCTGGACGGGTGAAGGAACCTCTAATACATTCCCGCGCCTGAGTAACGTAGATAGCAATAATAACTTTACGAACCCATCTGATTTTTACCTAGAAAAAGGAGATTACTTAAGAATTAAAACGGTTCAATTAGGGTATTCACTTAAACGGGAGGTCATAGAAGATATAGGGTTAACCCGCTTAAGAGTTTACCTAACGGGAGAAAATCTATTTACGTTCACAAAGTATACCGGTTTTGATCCTGAAATAGGGGGCGGCATTTTTGGTATAGACAGAGGGTTTTATCCACAGGCGAGAACAGGACTTGTAGGTCTTAACATTCAATTTTAAAAAACTAGAGTTATGAAACTAAAAACAATTTTATATCCGGCTGTCGGATTTTTAATGACAGCGTCTTTGCTTTCATGTTCTAAAGAATATATAGAGCTTGATCCATTAGGACAGCCATTAGTTGACAATTATTATTCAAACGAGAGTGAGGCATACTCAGGGCTTGTAGCAGCCTATGACATTATGGGTAAGCAGTCAAAAAGTTTTGAAAATATGATCACTATGATGAATGCGGGATCTGACGATTTTTTTGCTGGTGGCGGTGGACCCTCAGATGGTATTGGCATTCAGTCATTTTCTAATTACAGTATAGATGCTTCTACAATTCCGGGGAGTTTCTGGAATGATTATTTTCAAGGCGTTTTCAGAACAAATATTTTACTGCAAAAGTTACCAGATGTACCTATGGATGAAGCCTTGCGCACCCGGTTTACAGCAGAGGCAAAGGCACTAAGAGCATACTACTATTTTGAATTGGTTAGATTGTTCAGAAATGTGCCTTTGTTTACGGAACCTATTTTGACCAGCGAGATTTACAATATTGAGCAGGCAGATCCAGAAGCAGTATATGCGCAAATTGAAACAGATTTAACTGAAGCTTTGCCTGATCTACCGTCACGTATCACAGATCTAGAAAATGAAGCCGGGCGTCTAACACAAGGGAGTGTGCAGGCTTTATTAGGAAAAGTTTACTTGTATGAAGACAAAAACCAGATGGCCGCTCAACAATTTGCAGAGGTAAATGGTACTCCCGGCGGAACGAGTAAATATGGTTATAAGTTGGTAGATAATTTTGCAGATCTATTCAGTCTAGACAACGAGTTTAATTCGGAATCAATTCTTGAAGTTGCTGCAACCAGTCTTGCCAACGTTAACTATGACATTTGGGGTGGTGGTCAAAATGAAGGAAATACCGTAAATCAAATGGTAGGTCCGCGTGGTTACTCTAGAACTGCTGGTTCTTCTGCTCCTGATTACGCAGGGGGATGGAGTTTTAATACCGTAACTCAAGGTCTATATGATGTTTTAAATGGTGACCCCAGGTTTGATGCTACAATTGCAGATCTAAAAGCATTAGAAGCTGCAGGAGAAGCTACTTATACGCCGGGTAATAAAGACACTGGTTATTTTCTCAAAAAATTTATGCCTCTTAATTCTGAAAAATCAACAGGTGGTGGAAATGTTGAATTAAACTACAGACAAAACGTATATATTATAAGGCTTGCAGATACCTATCTGATGGAAGCCGAAGCTCTGGGTGCTTCAGGTGCTAGAGCACAGGCATTACTTGATGCTGTACGAGCCCGTGTAGGTCTTGCACCGGTACCTGTTAGTATGGATAATATAATGTTAGAACGTCGCCGTGAACTTGCAGGAGAAGGACATCGCTGGTTTGACCTGGTTCGTACAGATAGAGCAGCATCTGTTCTGGCAGACCGTGGGTTTACAGCAGGTAAAAATGAAATATTACCTATTCCACTTAACGAATTAGAAAATACACTAATCGTTCAGAATCCTAATTATTAATCCAAGTGTTTTAGATATGATATCACAAACTATAAAATCAAAATCCATTGGCTTCGCAAGTCTTTTTGTTGCCTTATTGGGCTTAACTGCTTGCCAACCAGATGAAGTTACAGATGGTAATGGCCTCAGCGATCCTAATGTAGATGCTTCTTTTACCGTAGAAGCTGTAAGTGGCGAGCCTAACCGTTTTGTATTAGATGCAAACCGGGATAATGTTTTAAAATCTCTTTGGAATACCGGAGATGGTTTTTATGCAGGTTCATTTACAGAAGAGATATTTCTACCAGATGCTGGTGAATATACCATAACACATCAGGCATATGGCCGTGGCGGAATTATAAACGAATTTTCTCAAGATATTACGGTTGCAACTTCTGATCCCGTTGCAGGAAACCTAATAAAAGGTGGAGGTTTTAAAAATCAGGCAGATCATGATGAATGGACAGTTCTTCAGATAAGCGATTCAGGAGCTTATTGGACCTTCAATGAAGGGAGTGCAAATATCGTAGGTTCTGGTTATAATCAGCAAGGAATATATCAGCCTATAGAAGTTGAAGCCAATAAAGAATATTCCATAGATATGAAGGTCTTCGGAGGTGGATCTATAAACACTTGGTTTGAGGTTTATGTTTCACCCGTTGTACCAGTTCAAAATCAAGATTATGCTGCAGAAGGTCGCAGAATGGGGCTGAGTACCTGGGACGGTTGTGCCAATGGAGCTTTTGAGGGTAAGCTTTCTAAAATAGGCTGTGTAGGTTCTGGTAACACCGTGAGTTTTGATCAATCTGGTACTGTTTATTTGGTAATTAAAAGTGGTGGAGAAAACCTGGGTTCTACGGGGATCTCTGTAACAAATATTGAGTTTAGAGGAAGTGTGAATTAGTTAAACTATGCAGTATTGGGTAATTACCCAATACTGCGTTTTATTAAAAAAATGTTGAAAATGAAAACACCTAAAAGACTATTTCGGGCACTTATTTATGTAATGCTAATTCCTGCATTTCTGTATAGTTGTTCCTCTTCTTCAACTGAGGAGGAGGTGACAGAAACTCCTGAAAATCCGGAGAGCCCCACCACACCTACAGAACCTTCAGGATCTGCAAATGATATGGATTTTTGGTTGACTAAAGGCGATCGTAGCGCAGAATTGGCTAAACAGTCTGGTAATTTAAGTTTTAGTTCTAGCCCTAATGGTTACATAAACATAGAGGTAGATGAGTCAAAGACCTTTCAGACAATTGATGGATTTGGGTTTTCATTAACCGGTGGTAGTGCTCAAGTGATTAATGAATTACCAGCTGCTAAAAAGCAAGATTTACTTCAGGAACTTTTCGGTACAGGCACCAATGATATTGGAATTAGTTACTTGAGAATAAGTGTAGGTGCTTCAGACCTTAATGAAGCTCCCTTTACTTATAATGACATGCCTGTGGGTGAGACCGATGAAGATCTTACAGAATTCAGTATAGAAAAAGATCGAGGTGTTATTGACTTACTAAAGGAAATAGTAGCCATTAATCCGGAAATTAAAATTATGGCTTCCCCATGGACTGCACCGGTTTGGATGAAAGATGAGAACAGCTTTGTAGGTGGGAGTTTAAAGCCGGAATATTATGAGGTATATGCAAATTACTGGGTAAAATACTTAAATGCTATGCAAGCAGAAGGAATAACTATAGATGCTCTTACCCCTCAAAATGAACCTTTGCATGGTGGTAATAATCCGAGTATGGAAATGTCTGCAGTTGAGCAAGCAAATTTTATAAAAAACAATTTAGGGCCATCATTGTCTGCGGCTTCAATACCTACAAAAATAGTGGTATATGATCACAATTGTGATAATCCCCAGTATCCCATTTCAATCTTAAATGATGCTAGTGCATATGCATTTGTAGATGGATCTGCTTTTCACCTCTATGCTGGGGATATTGCAGCTTTGAGTACTGTGCACAATGCTTTTCCTGATAAAAATGTGTATTTCACAGAGCAATACAATTCTTCTCAGGATGATTTTGGCGGAACGCTAAAGTGGCATTTAAAAAATGTAATCATAGGCTCTATGCGTAACTGGAGTAAAAATGCTCTGGAGTGGAATTTAGCCAACGACTCTGGATTTGGTCCACATACAGATGGTGGATGCACGGTTTGTAAAGGGGCATTAACCCTCAATGGATCTAGCGTTACCAGAAATGTAGGGTATTATATTGTAGCACAGGCATCAAAGTTTGTACCTGCAGGATCCGTACGTATTGATAGTGCTATAAAAGGTGATTTACACAATGTCGCTTTTCTAACTCCCGAAGGTAAAAAAGTACTTATTGTTGAAAATGATGGGTCTACAAACCTTCCATTTAATATAAAATACAAGAGTAAATGGGTAGTCACTTCATTAGATGCAGGAGCGGTAGGAACATTCATCTGGGAGTAAAATAGAACTATGAGAAAATTAAAGTTTGCCCTGTCTGTAATTTTATTATGCGGTATAAGTGTTCAAAGTCAGGGCTTTTTAAAAGCTGATAATACCAAAATCGTTGATGAGCAGGGGAATAATATATTGCTTCGGGGCATTGGTCTAGGCGGTTTTATGCTTCAGGAAGGCTATATGCTTAAGGTTCCATTTTCGGGACAGCAGTATATTTTTAAAGAACATGTGGAGCAATTGGTAGGTAAAGAGAAGACTACAACTTTCTACAATGCCTGGCGTAAAAATCATATGCAAAAGCGTGATATTGATTCTCTTAAAAAATGGGGATTCAATTCTATACGTTTACCCTTGCATTATAACCTGTTTACCCTTCCGGTAAATGAGGAACCTGTTAAAGGTGAAAATACCTGGCTTGAAGAAGGTTTCCGCCTTACAGATTCCTTGCTTTCATGGTGTAAGGCAAATAAAATGTATTTAATCTTAGATATGCACGCTGCTCCAGGGGGGCAGGGTCATGATTTGAATATTTCAGATAGAGATCCTTCGCAACCGGCTTTATGGGAAAGTCGAGAAAACCAAAATAAACTCACTGCCTTGTGGCAAAAAATAGCCCAGCATTATAAAGACGAAACCTGGGTAGCTGCCTATGATTTGATCAATGAACCAAACTGGACTTTTGAAGCAGGAAAAAATAAAAATGGTATTGAAGATGTTGACAATAAACCATTGCGTCAACTTCTAGAAAAACTAACAAAAGCTGTACGGGAGGTCGATAAAAATCATATTGTAATTATAGAAGGTAACGGCTGGGGTAATAATTATAATGGTATTCTACCGCCTTGGGATGATAATATGGTATTGAGTTTTCATAAATACTGGAATTATAATGATGAAGCTTCAATACAACAGTTTTTAGATTACCGTAAACAATACAACATACCGGTTTGGTTGGGAGAATCTGGTGAAAATTCAAATGTGTGGTTTGAAGATGCCATTGCTCTCATGGAAAAAAATAACATTGGCTGGTGCTGGTGGCCCCTTAAAAAGTTAGGATTCAATAATCCATTAGAAATTCAGGTAAATCCCGGTTATCAGCGTCTTTTAGATTATTGGAGCGGAAGTGGAGATAAACCAGGTCAGGCAGCAGCTTTTCAGGCTTTGATGCAATTAGCCGAAAATACTAAAATAGAAAACTGTATCGTGCATTACGATGTACTTGACGCGATGATTAGACAGCCCCAGAGCCAGCAGGCTCTCCCTTTTAAAACTAATCTTCTCGAAAACGAACTGATGATTCAAGCAGCAGATTACGATCTGGGTACAAACGGTATTGCTTACCACGACACTGTATCTGCAAATTACCATATTTCGACAGGCAAGGAGCGTCAGAGCTGGAATTTAGGACGAACATATCGCAACGATGGAGTGGATATTTTCAGAGATAACGATGGGCTTATTTATGTAGGAGATTTGCAAGCTGAAGAGTGGCTTCAGTATACGATAATCGTCAAAGAAGCAGGTGATTATAAACTTTCTTTAAAATTCAATTCAGAAGGTGATTCGGGCTTGATTTCTGTTAGCGTCAATCAGCTTGAAACAAGCAGTTTCAAAATCATAAAGAATTCACGAGGATGGAACTGGGCCCCACCACAACAGGTAAAACTGAATAGTGGAATAAACACGATAAAACTTCAAATTGAACAAGGAGGCTTCAATCTAGAAAGTCTTAAAATCAGCAAATAAATTAAGTAATTCATTAAATGAAATTGAATCATTACCCCTACTTGCTTATCTGTCTTTTCAGCCTGATTCAGAGTTGCTCTGTTTCAGAAAAAAAATCTGATGAGGCTTTGATTTATGTTACATCTCTTGATGAGAAATCCCTGATTGAAGAACGAGAAGTCCTTTCAAAAACTATAGACAGCGCGCAGATTGATGAGGTCATTAGAGTGACAGATTCAATCACCTACCAGACGATGGACGGCTTTGGTTATACCCTTACCGGTGGTAGCGCTTTGCATATTCACAAAATGAGCGATACTGCACGAGCCGAATTGCTTAACGAACTATTTTCGACTTCAGAATTAGGAGTAAGCTATTTAAGATTGAGCATTGGCGCTTCTGATCTGGATGCAGCTCCATTTTCCTATAATGATTTACCAAAAGGAGAAACAGATGAAAGGCTTGAGTATTTTTCTTTAGCTCAGGATACCGTGCATTTGGTGCCGGTTTTAAAAGAGATTTTGAGTGTAAATCCAGATATTAAGATTCTGGGTTCGCCATGGTCACCTCCGTTTTGGATGAAAGATAATGGAGATACCCGTGGGGGAAGTTTATTGCCGGAATACTATAACGCTTATGCAGCTTATTTTCTGAAATACATAAAAGCAATGCAAGCTTATGACATCACTATAGATGCGGTAACAATACAAAATGAGCCTTTACATCCGGGTAATAATCCAAGTCTTTTGATGAAGGCTCCAGAACAGGCTAAGTTCATTAAAAATCATTTAGGGCCTCTGTTTAAAAAAGAAGGTGTTGAGACCAAGATTATTATTTATGATCACAATGCAGACCGTCCTGATTATCCTATTGAAATATTAAACGATCCGGAAGCGGCTCAATATATTGATGGTTCGGCTTTTCACTTATATGGAGGAAATATAAATGCACTTCAAAAAGTACACGACGAACACCCTGATAAAAACCTGTATTTTACTGAGCAGTGGGTAGGAGCGCCGGGTAATTTTGCTAATGAACTTTCCTGGCATACTAAAAATCTGATTATTGGTGCACCCCGCAATTGGTCAAAAACCGTTTTGGAGTGGAATCTGGCAGCTGATGAAAATCAGGATCCGCATACAGATCGTGGTGGCTGTGATCGATGTCTGGGTGCAGTAACCATTACTGGTGATACCGTGAAGCGTGAGCCAGCGTATTATATCGTAGGTCAAGCTTCAAAATTTGTTAAACCGGGCTCGGTGCGTATCGCGTCTACAATGACTGACGCGATTCCTAATGTAGCCTATAAAACGCCTGATGGAGAAATAGTTGTTATTCTTCAGAACACTACAGAAAATGATAAAGAAATTCAGGTAGAGATTAACGAGGCTAACCTTTTGGTGAAACTTGATTCCGGGGACATAGGTACTCTGGTATTTTAACTAAAAAACTAAAGATGAAAAATTTTATATACTATTTCAGTTGTTTTGTGCTTTGTATAAACTCAAGCCTGATTTCAGCACAGAAAGTAGATTTTCTAAATAAAAAGATTCAAGTTTATACTACTTCAAAAGCTTCAGATTTAAGACTTACTGAAACCGAAACGCTAAGCTTTCAACCCGCTACACAACCTTTAGAAACAGAGATTTCGATTTTTATAAATCCCAATAAAGTGCATCAGACCCTATTAGGAATTGGCGGTGCGATCACAGATGCAAGTGCTGTAATTTTTGATGGATTGAGTGCAGCTAAGAAACAAGAGTTGCTCAATGCCTACTATGATGTTGAAAAAGGAATAGGTTATTCATTGTTGCGCACAACCATTCACAGTTCAGACTTCAGTCCAGAGAGTTATACATATGTTGAAGAAGGTGATGCAGACTTAAAAACATTTTCTATAGCGCATGATAAGGAGTATCGCATCCCTATGATCAAGAAAGCTACGGAAACTGCCGGTGGAGCAATTACTCTGTATGTTAGTCCCTGGAGTCCGCCTGCATTTATGAAGACAAACGGTTCTATGCTGAAAGGCGGAAAATTGAAGCCGGAATTTCGTCAGAACTGGGCAAATTATTATGCCAAATTTATCAAGGCATATGAAGCTGAAGGAATGCCAATATGGGGGCTTACCATTCAGAATGAACCAATGGCTATACAGACCTGGGAGTCATGTATTTACACTGCTGAAGAGGAGCGGGATTTTTTGAAAGATTATTTGGGGCCTACCTTAGAAAGGGAAGGATTAGGAGCTAAAAAGATCGTAGTTTGGGATCATAACCGGGATTTAATGGTTAATCGATCCAATGTCATTTTTGAAGATCCTGAAGCATCTAAATATGCTTGGGGAACTGGTTTTCACTGGTATGAGACCTGGACCGGCGCAGAACCCTTTTACGAAAATGTCAACCGGGTTAACGAGGCTTTTTCTGATAAGAAACTAATGTTTACTGAAGGATGTATCGAAAAATTTGATGCTTCCCGATACCAATATTGGCCTAATGGTGAGCGCTACGGTGAGCAAATGATACATGATTTTAATAATGGTACGGTAGCCTGGACAGATTGGAATATCCTTCTAAATCAAAATGGAGGTCCTAACCATGTAGGCAATTTTTGTTTTGCGCCTATTCACGCCGACACGACAACTGGAGAATTGATTTACACGCCTTCTTATTACTACATAGGACATTTTTCAAAATTCATAAAGCCTGGGGCCGAACGTTTAAGTTCTGCGGTAAGCAGGAGTGTTTTATTGAGTACAACTTTTAAAAATAATGATGATTCACTGGTTACAGTAGTCATGAATAAAACCAATGAAAATATATCTTATTCAGTATATATTCAAGGGGCTGAAACTACTGTAGAAATACCTGCCCATAGTATCCAGACCTTGGTTTATTAAGCGTTTTCTAAAGACGTGTTTCTTGTAGAAACCTTGTAGATGTGAATCTATGGGGTTTTGCTTTAAAAGAACTTAAGATTCGTTCTTTTCCCTACTCTTGCTTATTTCAGACAGGCTGATGCCCTTTTCACTGTTGTAATGCGTGTTTTTAGGGCTTCCTATAATTTGTGAAGTATAAACACCCGAGTGACCCGAGAAAAGGTAAGCAGTACTGCAAGCGATGGCGATAAACACTCCAGATTCAATACCAAAAAGTTCAATACCCATAATTGTACAAGCAATTGGTGTGTTAGTCGCACCGGCAAAAACCGCAACAAAACCCATCCCGGCGAGCAAATCCATAGGTAATGGGATAAACCAGATCAATGCATTACCAAGGGTTGCACCAATGTAAAATAACGGAGTTACCTCACCACCTTTAAAACCGGCACCCAGCGTGAATGAGGTAAATAAAATTTTTACGAGGAAGTCATATTTGTTCATCGCTTCACTAAACGAGTCTACGATGGTAGGTACGCCAAGTCCAATGTATTTTGTGGTGCCAATACAATATACTGCAACGGCGATCACTGCACCGCCAATAAATGGCCGTAAGGGTGGATACTTGATGTATTTTTTAAATTGTGATCCCCAGAAATGTGTGCTTTTTGAAAAAAGCATACTAACCAAGCCAAAAATAACTCCGGCGAGTAGCGCCCATAAGAGATTTACAGGACTCATTTCGGCAATAGAATGGATGTGATAATGCGTATGACCCACATCCCAGGCCTGGCAAAAATAATCAGCCAGTACAGCAGCCAGAAAACTTGGGACAATAGCATCCAGACGAATTCTACCTAAAATAAGTACTTCTAAAGCAAAAATACCTCCGGCGAGTGGCGTACCAAAAACCGAAGCAAAACCGGCACTAATACCGGCAATCAGGAGAATTTTTCGGTCTTGATCATTCAGTTTTAAAAGTTTGGTAAACTGATCTGCAACTGCACCACCTATTTGCACAGCAGTGCCTTCACGACCGGCAGAACCTCCAAAAAGATGTGTGGCAATCGTACCAAAAAGTACCAGTGGTGCCATTTTAAAAGGTATCACTTTTTTTGGTGAGTGAAATTCTTCCAGAAGGAGGTTATTACCTTTTACAACACTGTTTCCATATAAATGATAAGAAAGACCTACGACAAAACCACCTATTGGAAGTAAGGCGATAATCCACAAATGAGATTCGCGATAGTTAGTCGCCCACTCCAGACTGAGTAGAAAAAATGCCGAAATACTACCAGCAATTGCTCCAATCAAGGTGCAAATGATAATCCATTTAAAAAGGTAAATCAGAGTAGGAATTTGCTCAATGGAAGAAATTGAGCGCTTTAATTTGTCTATGTTCATACTGCCGTATATAAATGATTCTACTGCGACTCACTTCTGTAGCCGTTTTTAGTAGAAGTCATCAGCTTCATTTGAAGCGGTTTGAGGCAGACCTCATTGCCTGTAATTTAAAGGACAAAGATAACAGAAATCTTTAAAGGATTTTGATGAAACACAATTTTCATCTTTAAGCAGGTTATTCTATTCTGAAATCAATTGAGATTAAGTTGATTCTTAAAATAATATTGAATTGAGTAAAGGGAAAAATACTCTACTGATTCTGATCAAATAGTACTTTCACATGCGGTTTGTTGATCTCTAAAATCGTAAAAACACCTAGAAGAATACCTAAAATCCCCGTAAGACAGTTCATTATTGAAGCTATAAGAACAAAAGTATAATTATGTGCTTCGCCAATATATTTAGCCGCTATGAGTGTCACAATCCCAAAAATAAGACAGACTACAAAGCCTAAACCACTTATGATACCAAAGAATGTAGACATTTCAAAAGGTGCCGAAGCATCGTGTCCTACTTCACTAAAAAGCATATTCATAAAAAAGCCGTAACCCACAAAGAATAAAGCACCGAGAAGATTGAAGATTCCTTTTATGATAAAAAGAACCCTAAAGGTACTGAGGTTGTTAGATTGAATTTCCATAATTAATTGATGATTTGTTTAACTATAAGTAGTGAAAAACAAAAGTTTGTTACATTTCGCGTAAGAGCATAAAAAACCCCCGAATGATAATCATTCAGGGGGTTGTATTTATAAAAACAGAATTCTTAATTCTGGTATTGAGATACCGGCCAGCTGTCGTTAGAGAAGTTTACATCTGGTAGGATCTTGTTAGGATCAAGCTCCACTTTGCTCACTTTCTTATCTGTGTTCAGCATATAATTCCAGCTGTTTTCACGTTGCCAGATTTCTACTGGCAATTCGATCAATTGTGTTGTGTTATCATCAAAAGTTACCAGCATTTTAACCGGCATTGGGATATCACCTTCATTAGAAATGCTAATTACATAATTACCTTGATAGGGTCTCACACTGTTTACAGCCAGATCAATATTTCCGGTACCGTAGAACCATCCTTTAAAGAACCAGGCTAAGTTTTCACCGGCTACATTTTCCATATGATTGAAAAAATCTCGCGGTTGTGGATGTTTGTACGCCCAGGTTTTGATGTAAGACTTAAATGCGTTGTCAAAACGTTCTGGTCCTAAAATATACTCACGCAACATAAGCAGACCTTGTGCTGGTTTAGCATAAGCGATCATACCTAAGTTTCTCAAATTAACGGCATCTGGATAGGTGTCTATTCCCTCACGCGATGGACTTGTGTACCAGCTTACAGAATTACGAGTTTGATTCAGACGTGCAGGGTATTCACCATTGTTGAATTTCATTGTACTGTAATAGTTGATAAAGGTGTTGAAGCCTTCATCCATCCACGCATAGCGGCGTTCGTTTGTGCCCACAATCATTGGGAACCAGTTGTGGCCAAACTCGTGATCTGTAACGCCCCAAAGTCCGGCACTTGTAGATTTCCAGCTGCAAAAGCTAAGTCCCGGATATTCCATTCCGCCTATATCTGCAGCTACATTTACTGCAACAGGATATGGGTATTCATACCACATTTCAGAATTATTTTCAATTGAATGCTTGGTGTATTCAGTAGAACGCGTCCAGGCTTCCTGACCATCACTTTCAATAGGATAAACTGATTGTGCTACTGCTTTTTTTCCGCTAGGTAAATTGATTTTTGCGGCATCCCAGATAAAAGCTTTAGAAGAAGCAAAAGCTACATCACGGGTGTTTTCCATTTTAAAATTCCACGTTAATGTACCGCTTTGTTTTGCGCGTAAAGACATATCATCTAATTCTTCAGGCTTAACAATATAAACCGTCTCGTCGCTATTTTCTGCTTTTTCCATGCGGTCGCGCATTGTAGCAGAAAGCACATCTTTTTCATTTTGTAATGCTCCAGAAGCCACTACAATGTGGTTATACGGTGCAGTAATTTTGAATTCATAATCACCATAATCTAAATAGAATTCACCAGCGCCTAGATAAGGCTCAATATTCCATCCTTCTATATCATCAAGAACAGCTGCACGAGGATACCACTGAGCTAACGCGTAGATGGTGCCATTTTTGGTTTCTAAACGTCCCATACGATCCATTCCTTTCACCGGAATTTTATAGGTAAAGTCCATAGAAATGGTTGCTTTACCACCATCAGCAGGAATCGGTTCATCAAAAAACACTTGCATACGCGTATCTGTAATGATGTGTTTTGATGAAGTGCTGCGTTTTACTTTTGCCTCAAGATTTGTAATGGTGTAACCGCCGTCTACGTCGCCGTTATAGCGATTACCGCCTATAGGAGTTGTTAGATTTCCACGTGAATTTTCTGTAAAGCGATTTTGCTCCAGATGCATCCAGATAAAATCAAGTGTTTGGGGACTGTTGTTAGTATATTCTAAAGTAAGTTTACCGGTTATGGTATGTGCCTTATCATCTAGTATAGCTTCAATTTTATAATCGGTTTCGTTTTGCCAGTAGTGTTCACCCGGTTTACCGGTTGCGGTTCGAAACTCATTACCGCTATGTTCTAAGAACTCACTAAAAAGTTGTTGATTACCTTGCGCTTCTTGCGCGTTGCCCATTACAACCCCTCCTAAAACAAGAGTTGCTAAGGCTAATTTTCGATTGAAAAAATTCATTGACTAAAAGGTTTTACTCGATGCCCGAGATTTAAAAACTATATTGTTTCTGTAAATAAATAGAGAAGGTTAAGCCCCAATAAATTTACATTGGCTTAAAAGTATAAGTTCTCTTTCGTTTATCGAAAAATTAAAGCGACAATAATGTTTTAGTCCTGAACAAATTTAAATCCGGCAGTGATGATGTTTGAACTGAGTCCGGTATTTCGTTTATAATTGTAGTATTTAAGATCAATGCTTTTAAGACCAAATTGTAGTAGATGGAATTTAGCAAAAATGTCAGTATAGTTTACACCGAAACCAAACTGATTAGCATTATACTTAGACAGGTCATAATCTGATGTATAGAACGTATCAGTAGAAAGGTGCGTCTCATAAGCCCCAAATTGATCTGCGGCTGTTTGCGTATAATAGCGGTAAGACGGATAAACAGTAAACTTATCTCCTAGTTTTACAGGAATCTCAAGACTGGCGGTATGTGAGTTTATGCCCCAATCGTCTGTGTAATACCGGTAATAGGAACGCAAAACTATTGCAGCATTTATGTAATAATTTAACCTACCGCCTGCAGCAATTTTAAAGCGATTATTGGGTAAGCGTTCTACGTCATCAGCCAGTTGAAAATTATCAAAGAAGACATCTGGGCTGTCGCTAAAATAAACACGTTGAAAAGGTGTAGACAATAAACCACTTTGCTGAACCAGATCTAGCGCTAGCGAACCTTGCAAGTTTTTAGATAGTATTTTAGAGAAACCAAAACCTAATGAATACGAGTTTCTGCCTATATCATTAAATGGTGTAAAAGTGGGATTGTAGTTAGAATCGCCATAGGCAGCACCGGGTCTCAATTCGATAGGATAAATAGTAGTCCAGGTATCTAAATAAACATTAGCTTTTATGCTTAATTCGGTATTTTTGTCATTGAAGAGACGGGTGTAGCTTCCACCAAAACCAATGGAAAAATAGTCGTATTCTGAAGATACCGAAGCTTTTGCAGACCATATTTTGTTACGGTCATCTGAGTTGTGGGTGTAAGAACCCGTAAGATTAGCCCAGGTATCGCTGCGTGATGCTCCCGAAGATGCCTGATAAATATCAGCGCCATTACTTCCGTCAAAAGGATTGATGTTTGAAGAAGATGCAGATGTATATGCCGAAACCCCTGCATCTATGGTTAAAACATCATCAGCATTTATAGGGATTGAGACCACAATAGTTCCTGTCGCATCAGTTAATTCTTCGGTTCCCAAACCACCGGTAACCGCAGCATTATTACCTTGCTGCCCATAATAGCTACTCAATAGGTCAATTTCGGTAGTTTCTAAAATCCGTTTTTTATACGTGTTTTCAGATTGATCTTGTTGTGCGAATGCTAGTGTATTAATACAAAAGAATAAGGCTAAAATAGAGTAATTTTTAAGCATAGTTTTTTGAATTAATTACAACCGCAACCTCCGCCGGTCTTACCTCCGTTAGCTCCTGCCGCCGCCTCACGATAAGAATGAAAAGTAGAAACATTGCGGTCTGCAGGTTTATCTGCTAGTGCCATATCTGGGTCGTTAATGTTTACCTTCTCATATTCTTTAACAGCAACGCAACTGGTAAACATAAATGCCAAAACAACTACAAGACTTAGTTTTTTTATCATGGTTTCTGAATTTCTATATGATCTGATTTATGAATGGTGCCATTCTCATCAATAATTATACATTCAATGTTAGGCAGTTGATTGATGCGATTGAGCCCAACTTCAATCCCCATCACAAATACAGATGTCGCCAGAGCATCTGCCAGTTCTGCTTTTGAAGCAAAAACTGTCGCGCTAATGATTCCGGTAGCGGGGTATCCACTACGCGGATCTATAATGTGTGAATAACGGATGTTATTGAAAGTTACGTATTTTTCATAGTCTCCAGATGTTACAACGGCACTATTTATGACGGGCAATAACGCAAACACCTTATTTTTGTCTAGCGGGTTTGTAATGGCTACCTTCCACGGTTCGCCAGAAGTTTGCTTTCCCCATGTATTCATATCACCAGATGCGTTTATAATTCCTGAAGTGACACCATTTTGAATCAGTAATTCTTTAGCACGATCAGCAGCATAACCTTTACCAATTGCACCAAAACCAATTTTCATTCCTTCTTTTTTAAGAAAGACAGTTTGTTCAACAGGATCTATAACTATATTTTCATAACTTACTTTGGCTACAGATTGAGCTATTTTTTGCTCTGAAGGCATAATAGTCATACTACCGTCAAACTTCCAGATCTTATCCATCGAAGCGTAACTGATATCAAAAGCCCCATCAGTGAGTTTTGAAATCCCGAGTGACCGTTGTATGAGTTGTATCAATTCTGGATCAACCTTAACCGGAATTTTTCCGGCATTGGCATTAATTTCAGAAGTTTGAGAATTGGGATCCCAGGATGAAATCAATTTTTCGATTCGTGTGATTTCGGCAACAGCCAGATCTATATAAGCGTCACCTTGAGTTTTATTTGCTGCAACTACCGTTATATCAAAACGACTACCCATCAGTTTGAGCGTGCGTTTATAAGTCTCTTGTGCACTTAAGATTTGAATGCATAAAAACAGTAAAATGGAAACCGTTGCAAATCGCATAAACTTATAAAAAGGCGTTGAGGTTTTTTATATAAGCTTCAGGTGTGGTTTTCTCGTAGCCTGTCTTTCCTAAAACATTACCTTTTTCATCTAAAACGACAACGAATGGAAAATAACCATTGGGATTGTATTTTTCGGCAAGCTTATTATTTGCGGCCTGTAAATCTGCAGGAAGCGCATTTTTCTTTTTCCGTGGAAAATCTGCTTGTAGCATTACATAATGAGTCTTAGCATAGGTTTTAAAAGAATCTGCTTGCCAGATTTCTTTATCTAGTTTGATGCACGGTGCACACCAATCTGAGCCCTGAAAAACCAAAATAATAGGTTTATGTTCTTTTGCAGCCACTTGTTTTGCCTTGTTGATATCTGTTGTCCATTCTTGTGCGCTTGCTATTTGAAAAGATGCGAGCAGTAAAATAAAACTTAAAATTAGTTTTCTCATAATTTATTATTTAAAGGGTGTAAGTGTTAGATACGCTTACAGCTCTATATTGCAAAAGACGAACCAAAAGTATGCTAAAAATCTCTGTAATTTTTAGTATACTATATAACGTAAAAAATATGGATTTAGTTTTAAACTTCTTTTTCAATAAACGGAACAGAACTATCTAATATTTCATCAATGAGCTTGAGCAAATAGCTTTCAAAGGTTTCCAGAAGTTCTTGTGTTATGTTTGAATTTTTATTTTCAGTGAGTTTTAAAAATCCTTTGTTCAGATTTTTAAAGGAAATAATACCTGCTTCAACTTGTTCAGGTAGCGTTTCTTTTTTAGAAATCATC
This sequence comes from Leeuwenhoekiella aestuarii, assembly GCF_004104055.1. GTDB lineage: Bacteria > Bacteroidota > Bacteroidia > Flavobacteriales > Flavobacteriaceae > Leeuwenhoekiella > Leeuwenhoekiella aestuarii. Next base: position 781,145 of record NZ_QOVJ01000001.1, read on the forward strand.
AAAGCATAACACAAGACCTGAAAGGCTTTAGACTGCTTTTTATAATCTGTTATTAGTTCGTCCCAATCTTTAATTACTAGTTGTGAGGTATCTACTTTTCCTGTTTTATAATCTAAAATGCGGGTTACTCCATTTATTTGATCTATACGGTCAACGGTTCCTTTAATACAAATTTCAGGAGAAAGCTGAGCAATGTATTTTGTCTCAAGATCTTTAATAATAATCTCGCTACCAGAGGTTATGGTTTGCATTTCCTGATTTAAAAAGTTACTTACAAATTGTTTTGCAACATTAAAAATAATGAGATTTTTCCCGGTTTTGATATTGATGGCATTGTAGTTTAGATCAAACTGGCGCTTAACTTCCGCATCAATTGTGCTCTGCATTTTCTCTACAATTTCTTTAGAAAGTATGGTGTTTAGGTAAGGCTTGTATAGAGTATCTAGCGTTTCGTGAACCACGGTCCCTAATGTATTGTGTGCGATTACGTCTTCAACTTCATCAAGCTCTTTAATACCTAAAACATATTTATAATAAAAATCAATAGGATTGCGTATATAGGTCGTTAATGCTGAAGGCGAAAATCCTGAAGCGGCATGCTTTTTTATAGCTTCGATTATAGCGGGTGTTTTTTCTATTTCTTTGAGCGTTTGCCGTTCAAGCCTTACTGAAGCAGAAGCACTTTTTTCATTGTATGTATAATTTGCGTCAGGATCTGTTGCTAAGTGTAATAAAAATCTGCTTTTCTCACCGCTGTTTAAGCCACCAGCTTCATTATTGTAAATGAGATTTATATTTTCGGCGCGTTGTAAAAGTCTAAAAAAGTGATACGCATAAATAGCGTCTTTCTCGCGGTAGGTGGGCAGTTTATATTCAATCTTTAAATCAAAGGGTATGAAACTATTTTGACTTTTTCCTGATGGAAATGTGCCTTCATTTAAAGAAGTGATGATTATATTTTTAAAATCAAGAACCCGAGATTCTAGTACCCCCATAATCTGAAGCCCTTGATAAGGGTCACCTCTAAAATCTAAAGTCTCCTGACTTAGTAAATCTTTATAAAACTGTTTGAGGGTTTTAATATCATTGAGGTATGGATAGGCTTCATTTAAGTTTGTTAATCGCGTAAATAGTTCTAAAAATGCGTGTAGAAATTCAAGCTGAAGCCAATTTTGCTCCGGGAACAAAATCTCTTTCAAACATTGAATACTTTTTAGAATTTGCTCTAAGGCTTTTGAGGTGTTTTCATTCCAGAAATCAAAAAGTAGCTTATAATTTTCTGAAGCTTCTTTATTAAGATCATTTGGTTTGACAAAAACCAAATTCTTTTGGGTGATTTCCTTTTTTAGATTTTTTCGCTCATCTCCTAGAAGATATATCGTATACTGCTGATCTAAAATGGAAAGTACATCTTTATAATAATACCCCTGTTCTTTATGATTTATTTGAAGTTGAAACCAACTTTCAAAAAAAGCAGCCTGTGCTACTTGTCCTAACGGAAGCCCCATCGTTACATTAAGATTCTTAACGGAAGCGGGTAAAGAGTTGAGTAACGGTAGAAGTAAAGCTTCGTCTCCCAGAATAACGGCAGTATCTTCTAATTCATCTTTTGAAAAGTCTAAAAGCAATTGCCCGGTGTATTTAACCTGACCAATATTTTGAGAGATACCGGTAGCGGTAATATTTTTTGAAGTATTGAAGCTTGAATTTTGCTTGGGAAGCAAGAGACTCTTTTCTTTAAGGCCGCCCCATTCTTTTAAATATGATTTTATAAAAGTTGCTGTAACGTGATTGTTGTCATTTAAAAAATAGGGATCAATATCCCAGTAAATTTTTGTTGTAGGTCGCTGTAAAAAGTTTTTTATGAGTTCTTGTTCTGCAGCATTTAGAGCGTTGAAACCACAAAAAATATAGTGCTGTTTGTCTTCGTCTAAAAAAGAAATGACATTATCAACTGCTTTGCGATAAAGCATACCTTGATAACCCAAGCCTAAATCTTCTAAGTGTTCTTTATAGCTGGTATAATAGGTATTGATAGACTTCCAGAAAACAAGGTAGTTTGAGACGAGTTGTGAACTGGTATCAGTTGACCAATGGTTGAGTTCTTTTACAGCAGATAAATAATCAAAGAATTTGTCAGTTGGGATCAGATGACGATCAATTTCGTTAAAATCGCCTAGTAAGGTTTGTCCCCAACCTAAAAAGTTCAAAAAAGCTTCTGGTGTTTCTCCATCAAATTGACTTTGATAAACGTGATACAATTCAACCTGAAGCTGTGTTTGAGAAGCAGCTGTTAATCCAGATATTTCCTCTATAAGTTCTTCAATGCTTAGGGTCTGAGGAAGAAAGCAAACGTCATTTTTAAGATGCTCTTTTAGTTTCTTTAAAAAGAAGCTTCCTGCTCTTTTAGAAGGTAAAACCACTACGGTTTCAGCTAGTGGTAATTTAGAATTTAAGAGGTCTTCTATTACTTCATCAATGAATGTAGTCATAAGTTAAAAATAAAAAACGCCCTGATTTCTCAGGGCGTTTTCGAAATATATTATTTCAGATTTAAATCTGAATGAATTCTTACTTTAAAGTAAGTTTTACACGTCTGTTAAGTTGCATACCTGCAGCTGTAGTGTTAGGAGCGATAGGCTGCTCTTCACCGTAAGCTTTGATAGATAATTGGCTACCGTTTACACCTTCTTTACTAGTTAAGTAATCAACAACAGATTGAGCTCTTCTTTCAGAAAGATCCATGTTGTATGCATTACTTGCGCGGCTATCAGCGTGACCTTCAACTTCAAAAGAAGCAGTAGGGTATTCTTTTACGATATTAGCGATTGTAGTAAGAGTTGCATAAGAACTTTTTCTAATTGTAGCTTTATCAGTATCAAATAAGATACGACCAGCTTCACCATTTAAAGTCTCTAATACACTAGCGTCAACTTCAGGACAACCATTGTTAGAAGCAGGACCAGCAACGTTAGGGCAGTCATCATCTTTATCAGCAACACCGTCACCATCAGCATCAGCAAATGGGCAACCGTTGTTAGATGCAGGACCAGCTTCGTTAGGACACTCATCTTCTGAATCAATTACACCGTCACCATCAGCATCAGGACAACCGTTAGTTGAAGCAGGACCAGCAACGTCAGGACAAGCATCTTCATTATCTGGGATACCATCACCGTCTGAGTCAGGACATCCATTAAATTCTGGTAAACCAGCTACTTCAGGACAAGCATCTTCAGAATCTTTAATACCGTCACCATCAGTATCAGGACATCCGTTGAATTCTTTTAAACCTGGAGTTTCAGGACACTCATCTTTATCATCATAAATACCATCACCATCAGTATCAGTACCACCAAATGCGAATCCAACACCAACTACGTGTTGCATGTGTCTTGTATAGTAAGTACCAGGCATCATTGCATGCTTATAGGTAGAAGATAAGTCAAGATTAATCTTATCGCTCAACCAAAGTTTTAAACCTACAGTACCGTTAAGGGTTCCGTGACTTGGCATATCCCCAATGAACACGTAACCACCACCACCACCTAGGTAAGGGTCAAACCAACCGCCTTCTCCAAAAAGAAGATCACGGAAGCTATAAGAGAACATACCGTCTACAGCGTAGTAAGCTAAATCATCAACAGGAAGATCTCCCATTTTGTCAATTTTGTTGATAGATCCTCTCACACCTAGAGCAAATCCTGCACCAATGTACCGACCTACGTAAAGTGTAGAAACTGAAGGAAGAATATTCCAGTGATCAGAAACATTGTAAAATTCATCAGGAAAACCTCCGGTTAAAGGTCTGTTGTCTGGAGGGTATACAGGATAAGTATCAACTGCATTCACACCAATACTAACAGCCCAAGGGTTGTTTTTGTCTTGTGCGTTTGCAGTGTTAAGACCCGCGAAGATCAAAACTGCAAACAGAAATAATTTAGTAAGATTTTTCATGTTAAGTAAGTAAAATTTAAGTGTTAATTGAAGCAAATGTAATTTGTTAAAATCTAGCAACAAAGTCAAATTTAATAAAAATCACATTTTTATAATTAAAATGGAATGATTCTCGACTTGATTCTGTTGCCAGATCTTTTATAATTACATTATTCTATAAGTGATATTTCTACACGTCTGTTTTGTTGTCTTCCAGCTGCAGTTGCATTTGTAGCTACTGGCTTAGACTCTCCAAATCCTTCTGAAGAAAGTCTCGTTGCGGGTAAACCTTGTTTAATTAAATAGTCTTTTACTGATGCTGCTCTTTCATCTGATAATTTTAAATTATAAGCATCAGAACCCTGACTGTCAGTATGGCCTTCAATTAAGAACCTTGTGTTAGGATATTCTTTCATCGTTTCAGCAACTGTATTCAAAGTCTCGTAAGATTCAGCACGGATAGAAGCTTTATTTAAGTCAAATAATACAGTTCTAACCTGTACGTTGATTTCTTCAAGAATTTCAACAGTTACTTCAGGACAACCATTATTAGCAACAGTTCCCGGTACAGTAGGACAATCATCATCTTTATCTAAAACACCATCGTTATCCTGATCTTCGTAAGGGCATCCATCATTTTCAGCAGGACCAGCCTCATTAGGACAATTATCTTCCGAGTCAATTACTCCATCACCGTCAGCATCAGGACAGCCATTAGTTTCTGCAGGTCCGGCAACATCTGGACAAGCATCTTCTGGGTCAGCGATACCATCACCATCAGAATCAGGACAACCGTTGAATTCTGGTAAACCAGCTACTTCAGGACAAGCATCTTCAGAATCTTTAATGCCATCACCATCTGTGTCTGGACAACCATTAAATTCTTCTAAACCTGGAGTGTCAGGACATTCATCCTTATCATCAAAAATACCATCACCATCAGTGTCTGTTCCACCAAAGTTGAAACCTATACCTGCAGTATGTTGAAAATGTCTTGTATAATAACCTTCCATCGCATGCTTATACGTTGAAGATAAGTTTAGATTAAGATTATCTGACAACCAAATTTTTAAACCTACAGTACCGTTAAGGGTTCCGTGACTTGGCATATCGCCAATGAACACATAACCACCACCACCACCTAGGTATGGGTCAAACCAACCGCCTTCTCCAAAAAGAGCATCGCGGAAACTGTAAGTGAACATACCATCAAGAGCGTAATATGCTAAGTCATTTGCTGGAGCATCACCTAATTTTTCAATTTTATTTAATGAACCTCTAACACCAAAGCTGAAACCACTACCTATATAACGACCTACATAGATAGTTGATATTGATGGAAGAATATTCCAGTGATCATCTACATTGTAAAATTCATTTGGGAAACCACCAGTGGTTGGTCTCTCACCTGGCCATACAGGATATGTGTCAACTGCATTTACACCTATGCTTATATACCAAGGATTGTTTTCGTCTTGTGCACTTGAACTGAATGAGCCTGCTAAAAAAGCAACCAACACCAGTAATAAACTAGTACTTCTAATCATAATTAAATGGTTTGTTAAATTATTGAGGTAAAAGTAGTTTGTTAAAATATACCTGCAAAACCACAAGTGATAAAGTTTTATTAAACCTTTACTAAGAATTATATATGGTGTAAGTCTCTGTAAAACAGTATAAAGATGCTGTGAGTCTACAAAAAATATACTTTATCTCCTTATAATTAGCATTTTAAATAGAAAAGAGAATATGACTGATTATAAATATTTTAAGATTTAAGATTGTATATAAAATGTTAAAGAACGTGTATGCGTTTTTTAGCATTCAGATAGATAATGGCTTTTTTCACTACTTGATAATTCATTTTTAGCAATACATTTTCATATTCAATAATCTGATTTTTGTGATTTTCATGAGGCTCTCCGGTCTTATAGTCTAAAAGCCATAATTTATTTGATGGGTCTATTTCCAATCGATCTGGTCTGAGCATCTTCCCGGAAACAAGAATTGCCCGCTCATTAAGTATTTGATGTTGAGGATTAAAAAAACCGTGATCCTGTAACTCAATAATTAACTTTTTAAGTTTGGTTCCTAGTGGTTCCAATTGATCAGTTGTAATCATCCCTTTAGTTACAGCCTTTTTTAGCGCAGGATCTATATGCTTTTCGGTTTTGATATCAGCCATCAATTCATGAATGATATTTCCAAAACTTATGGCTTCTAGTCGCGCGGTATCCCATAGTGCTTCTGCCTGTGTGACTAATATTAAATCATGAGATTCCTTAGCAGTGCTTATAAGTTTCAATTCGTTTGAATTGTTGGCTAACGCTTTGGTGTGAGAAATACGCGGTTGATTGCCAAAGGAATACTTGTTTTGATCAGTGTTGAATACATTTTGATTTTCTAAATAAAGCCTCAACAGGTCAGAAAAATTTTTGGGTTCACCCTTGAGTTTACTGCTTTTGCTAATTATATACAATTGCTCAACACTTCTCGTGAGAGCTACATATAATACATTTATATTATCAAGTTGTTGTTGGATTCTTTTTTGATGATATAAAACAGAGGTCTGCTCATTGTAGTCTAGAAGTTCGCTTTTTTGTCCCAATAGCAATGCTTCAAATCCTGAGAATTCATTTTCTTCCGGTAAATACCAATTATAAGAATCGGATTTAGTAGGATAGAGGTCAGTATGTGCAAAAGGATAAATCACAACAGGAAACTCCAGCCCTTTGGCTTTGTGAATAGTCATAATCTGTACAGCTTCAGAAGCAGGTGGTGTGCTGATGCTCAATTTATCTTTTTTGCGATCCCACCATATTATAAATTCGGGAATGCCACCGAAATTTTTTTGTGAGAAATCATAAACAGCATCTAAGAAAAACTGTAGATAAGAACCGCCTTCCTGATTCAGGTTAAAGCTTCTTATTACATATTCTACAGCTTCATAAATGGGTAAGGAAGAACATAAATTAAAATCAAAATCACCAGAATCTTCAAAAATAGTGTTGAATAAAGCTTCTCCGGAATAGGATAAATAATATTTATAAAACTCATGCTTATCTTCAATTTTTAAATGGAATTTCGCCAAGTATTCAAGCAATTTGATGCTGATGGCGTTAGAATCTGGTTCTAATGTAAAATGTAATAAATTGATTATAAATTGAACTTGAGGAGACTGTTTAAGAAGTAAACTTTCACTAGATATAACTGGTATTTTCTCTTCCTGAAGGCGTTGCGCGATAGCAACTCCTTCAGCATTTCTTCGCACCAGAATGCAGAGCTCATGAAGTTTAAATCCATTTTCTTGGCAAGATTTAATGGAGTTTACAACTTCATCTAGGTATAGTGGTTCGGCATCTGTATTTGTATCAGCATCTACAAATGAAATGGAAACATAACCTCCTGTTCTGGAGTTTACCTTTTGAGCATTTCCAGAAGTATAGATATTTTTATACTCATCATAGGCGAAAACAGATGCTATTTCAGTAAAAAAGGAATTATTAAAATTTATGATTTGATCATAACTTCTGTAATTAAAAGGAAGATCAATGGTTTTTTTATCTCTGTTTTGAAACGGGTTAACTTCGTCTTTTGATAAGCTAATGAATTGACCTGCCTCCCCTCCGCGCCATCTGTATATGGCTTGTTTGGGGTCTCCTACAAGCATTAGGCTGTTTGCCAGACTTTCAGGCTGATTGGTGCTTACGGCGTTATCGATTAGTGGTACTAGATTATTCCATTGCAACACAGAAGTATCTTGAAACTCATCAATAAAGTAATTCTCGTAGCGCTCGCCTAAGCGTTCATATATAAATGGTGTTGGCTGATTAGCAATATTTTTATGAATAAGCTCATTAAAGTCTGAAATCAAAACCAGGTTATTTTCAGATTTAAGCGCATCAACTTCTTTTTGTATCGCTTGTAAAACAGAAAGTGGCGTCAGTTTTTTATAAAGTTCTTCCTGAAACTTCAACTGAAAAATGTCAGATTTTATAGTGTTGAATCTGGTTGTGATTTCAGGAGCAATCTGATCTAAAGTTTGTTTAATGATATCTTTTTGGGTCTTGGTGTACATAGGTTCTTCGCCTAATTTCATCACCCAGGCAGAAGAAGTATTTAATGCAAAATTTCCTTCTGAAAATTTGACAACCGTCTTTGGAAGATATTTTCCTTTAAAATGAGCTTCTTCAAGACCATTTGTACTGAAAAACTGTAAAAGGGATTTTGCAGATTCTTTAATCTGAACTTCAAGTTTTTTATTAGAAGCTTTTAAATATTTTTTAAGTTCTGCAAAGTCTTTTAAAGATTTATTGTTTACTCTCTTTAAAAATTCGCGATCATTTTCACTAAGTAGTAGTCTGCTTATCTCATAGAAATCAAGTGAAATATCCCAGCTTTTATCGTCATCAATTTTTTCAAATGCATAATCTAATAAAACTTGTGTGATAAACGGATCTCTTCCTGCCTTATCGATCAAGTTGTCTACGGCTTGCTCTAGAACATCCTGAGTGTTGAGCTCAACTTCAAAATTTTGAGGAATTTTAAGGTCATAAGCAAAGGTGCGAATGATGCGATGTGTAAAATTATCTATGGTAACCACATCAAAAGAGGCAAAATCCTGAACAATATTTTTTAGTAAGCGTTTTGATTTTTTGTGAATTTCTTCTCGGCTCAGTTCAGTTTCTTCCTCAATCGTGAGAAGCATTGGACTCGGATTTTCAAAAATAGCTTCATTTGAAAATTCCTGAAGATTTTTTACAATGCGCATTTTCATCTCTGCCACAGCTTTATTTGTAAACGTGATGGCGAGAATACGGCGGTATTTAAATTCGTTATTGCTTTTAAATAAGATGCTGAGATAATTCTTTACAAGAGCAAAGGTTTTACCCGCTCCCGCAGAGGCATTGTAAATAGAAATTGAAGGGTTGTTTTGCATGGGTTCAAGATAATAAATTACCGTATGGGAGCTCGCAAGCCATTTGCAGAGATGTGCTTTTATTTTAGAATTGATTATTAATGGGTTAAACCTTAAGAGTATTATAACACAGCATCTTTTAAATAAGGCTTATGAATCACTATCTTTGACTATCAACTATTCTATTAACGAAAAAAATTAAATAAAAATGTCATTTCAACTCCCGAAATTAAAATACGCGAAAGACGCACTAGAACCAAATATTGATGCTCAAACCATGGAAATTCATCATGATAAGCATCACGCAGGTTATACCAGTAAATTAAACGCTGCTATTGAAGGAACAGATTTAGAAGGAAAGACTATTGAGAATATATTAATCAATCTTGATATGTCTAACAAAGCTGTTCGTAACAACGGTGGAGGTTTTTACAACCACAGTTTATTCTGGGAAGTAATGTCTCCTGACGGTGGTGGTGAGCCAACTGGTGAATTAGCAGAAGCTATTAACGCTGCGTTTGGATCTTTTGAAGCGTTTAAAGATAAATTCAGTAGTGCTGCAGGAACCCAGTTTGGTTCTGGATGGGCTTGGTTATGTGTTCACGAAGGTGGAAAAGTAGAAGTTTGTTCTACTCCTAACCAAGATAATCCACTTATGCCGGAAGTAGGTTGTGGAGGAACTCCAATTTTAGGTATTGATGTATGGGAACATGCTTATTACTTAAAGTATCAGAACAAGCGTCCAGAATATATTGATGCATTTTTTAATGTAATCAACTGGCAAGAAGTTTCTAGCAGATATGCTCAGAACAAATAATAAAAACTTTTTTTTTAAGTAATTAAAGCCCGGATTTACCGGGCTTTTTTTTGTCCTTTAAAAAATATTGAATAAATGTTTTAGAATATATGCGTATTGATTTAATGTCCTCACAATTGCGTTTGAGTTTTCAGAAAATTCATGACCTTCAGGTTATGGGGAATTATCAGAATTAGGTAATTACATTCCTTAGAAAGAAGCGTTGGAAAATTCTTTCAACAGAACTGAAACAGTTACTTGCCTAATAAAACGACTCCCTTTGAATACCCTGATATTTATAGAAGCTTCTTCTTAAAAAATCAGAACGAGCGTAATAAGCAGTAGTTAGCTCTTAAGTTCGAATGTATGTAAAAATAAAGGTGAAAAAGGCAGAAGGCTGAAACGACTCGCGTTATTTTTTGGAGTGCTGATGCAGTAGTTAGTAGTGTATGCTAAACTTGCTAACCGGATTTGGTCCAAATAAAAAACTGGAATAAATCGAGAGGTTGAAAACGGCTCGCAGCAGCAGATATGTTTTTAATAGAAAAGCAGTTTGTAATCAAGTCTATTTTGATATCAGGCACCGGGCATAATCGGTCATCCCTTAAATTTTGGGCAATAAAAAAGGTGGAATAAATCCACCTTTTTTGCCCCAAATCTACCATGAACTTAACCTACTTATGTTATGGCAGTCACTAAAGTATTATATGTTGTAGGATAGAACCAAATCTTTTAGATTAAGTGCTTAATTATTAGTTAAACAGTTGTTTTAATACGCTCTTTTCAAATTTCCCTCTACATAATTGATAAAAGCACGGTTTACGACGCGATTTCCACCTGCGGTAGGGTAGTCTCCTGTAAAGTACCAGTCCCCTAAGTTTTTAGGACATGCTTTATGTAGATCAGCTACTTTTTGATAAATAACACTTACTTCTGGTTTAGTGGTTTCATCTTTAAGAAGTTCTGCAATTTTATCTGAAACTTGTTCGTCGGTAAATGGTTCGTAGATTTTTTTCACATAATTAACAACTTCTGTATCTTCAAAATCTACCTGACTCAAACACTTTTGATAAACCTGATCTATGATGTCTTCTTTATTTTGCTCTTTTAAGAGGTCTATAGCCGCTCTAAATGCAATGAAGTCCTGAAGCTTAGCCATATCTATTCCGTAGCAGTCAGGATAGCGAATTTGCGGTGCAGAAGAAACAACAACAATCTTTTTAGGATTTAATCGAGATAACATTTTTATGATACTTTTCTTAAGCGTTGTACCCCGTACGATACTATCATCAATTATCACCAAATTGTCAGATTCTTTTACAACACCATAGGTAACGTCATAAACGTGAGCTACAAGATCATCTCTACTGCTGTCTTCGGTAATAAAGGTGCGTAGTTTTACGTCTTTAATAGCTATTTTTTCAGTGCGCAATTTTTTTGAAAGAATCTCTTTAAGACCTTCTTTGTCAAGTTCGTTTCTACGTTCTAAAATTTCATCTGCTTTTTGCTTATCTAGTTCTGCCTGTGCAGCTTCAACCATACCGTAAAAAGAAGTTTCGGCCGTATTAGGAATGTAACTGAAAACAGTGTTCTGCGTATCATGCTGAATATGCTTTAAAACTTCAGGCATTAATAAGCGCCCCAATTCTTTACGCTCCTGATAAATTTCGGCATCGCTTCCTCTTGAGAAATAAATGCGCTCAAAAGAACATGCTTTACGTTCGTGTGGTTCCTGTATTTTTTCTATTGAAGTGGCACCACTCTTTTTAATGATCATCGCGTGACCTGGGTCTAACTCGTGTACATCTTCAAATTTTGCATTAAAAACAGTTTGAATTACAGGGCGTTCACTGGCAATAACAACAACCTCATCATCTTTATAATAATAAGCCGGTCTGATCCCTGAAGGATCACGCAATACAAAAGAATCTCCGTGACCCAATAAACCTGCCATAGCATAACCGCCATCCCAGTCTTTTGATGCTTTCTTTAAAATTTTTGCAATATTTAGACGCTCTGCAATTTGTGGAGAAGCTTCAAATTTAGAAAAGCCTTCTTTTTTTAATTTCTTATAAACCTTAGCAACTGCATCATCTAAAAAGTGACCTATTTTTTCCATCACCGTGATGGTGTCCGCTTTTTCCTTGGGGTGCTGGCCAAGCTCTACAAGCTTATCAAAAAGCTTGAACACGTTTGTCATATTGAAGTTACCTGCAACAATAAGGTTACGGTGCATCCAGTTGTTTTGTCTTAAAAACGGGTGAACACTTTCAACACTGTTTTTCCCAAATGTTCCATAGCGCACGTGACCTAAAAGCAACTCACCTACATATGGCACATGTCTTTTTTGAAGTGCCACATCATCTGCATATTCAGGATGCTCTAATAAGGTCTGGTTGATACGAGAATTTATTTGCGCAAAAATGTCTTGTATAGGCTGCTGCGCAATAGACCGTTGCCTGCTGATATAACGCTCGCCCGGAGCCATGTCTAATTTAATACTGGCAAAACCTGCACCATCCTGACCACGGTTATGCTGCTTTTCCATCATTAAATACATTTTGTTCACACCATAAAATGCACTGCCGTATTTTTCTTTATAATACTCCAGAGGTTTCAAAAGGCGTATTACTGAAATTCCACATTCATGCTTAATTGCATCACTCATAGCTTGTTCTAATGTTTGCGCCCCCTTCGGTTAAGAAGAGGGCGCGCGTTGTTTTATAGGTCTAAATTAAATTGCGTTAAGGCTTTAAATTTCAGCAAACGCTTTTCTATTTCGTCAGGTTTTAAATTTTGCATACGCTCGGTTCCAAATTTTTCTACGCAAAAGGAAGCTAGATTAGAACCGTGTATGATTGCCCTTTTCATATTTTCAAAAGAAATATCACCACTGCTAGCAAGATAGCCTGCAAAACCACCAGCAAAAGTATCACCGGCTCCAGTAGGGTCAAAAACTTCTTCAAGCGGAAGCGCAGGAGCAAAGAAGATATCATTCTCTTCAAATAATAATGCGCCGTGCTCTCCTTTTTTGATAACCACAAAGCGAGGTCCCATCTCAGAAATTTTCTTTGCGGCAACTACGAGAGAATACTCGCCACTCAATTGACGGGCCTCTTCGTCATTTATAGTAATAACATCTACTCGCGCGATAACTTTTTTAAGATCCTCAAGAGCACTGTCCATCCAGAAATTCATGGTGTCCAGAATAGCAAGCTTCGGTTTTTTATTCATCTGGTCTAGCACAGAAAGTTGTACCAGTGGATGCAAATTGCCCAGCATCACAATCTCTGCATCCTTATAATCTTCAGGAACTACAGGGTTAAAGTCTGCTAGTGTATTTAACTCGGTGATTAAAGTATCTCGTGAATTAAGGTCGTTGTGGTAGCGTCCTTTCCAAAAAAAAGTTTTACCATTTTCAACTACCTCAAGGCCTTGCATATTGATACCTTTATTTTTGAGTAAGTCTATATATTCTTGTGGGAAATCTGATCCTACAACAGATACAATTGCCTGATCTACGTCAAAATTTGAAGCGGCAAGACCTATAAAGGTACCGGCGCCACCTAAAATTCTTCCTGTTTTACCAAAAGGAGATTCAATTTCATCAAAGGCACATGTGCCTACAATTACCAGTTTTTGCATTCAAAAATTTTAAGCAAATATACAGTTTTGATAACGCAATTTTAAACAATGGTCGTAAGACTGTTTCTAAACTTACTTGTGTGGTGCATTTTGAAATTAAGTAGAAAAACCGTTAGTTGTGATTATATTAATATACAAGCTAAAAACATTAGATTTTTTTTAGAAACCAACTATTTTCTACCGAAATCTGCAGGAATCTCGCCCCAAGCTTTAGTTTCCCATTTTACAATTACCGTCTTATACGTATTGGTTTTTAACCAATTTTCTGCGCGCCTTACTAATTCATAAACATCTTTATTCTTAGAATTCTCTTTAAGTTTAGTATTACACTTCTTCTTTTTGACCCAACCAATTGCAATGCGAGAGTCAGAATAAATGATGCGATCACTGTTGTTTTTTTTAAGAAAAGCCAGGCCGTGTACAAGTGCTAAGAACTCTCCTATATTATTGGTCCCTTGTTTAAAAGGACCTTGATGAAAAAGCTGTTTAGTAGTTTGGGTGTCAACACCACGATATTCCATAATTCCTGGATTACCAGAACTTGCTGCATCTACGGCAATAGAATATAAATTGGGCTCTCCGTATTTTTCCTTTTCGGCGGCAGAGAGTACTTTTTTACTTTTAGAGCTTCCTTTGACGTCTTTATAATCTTTATTGTATGCCGCTTTGGCTTCCGGAAAGCTGGAGAACGATTTATACTGTGCTCCTGCAAAACCGTCAATCATTGCTTTGCAGTCTTTCCACGATGTGTAAATGCCGGGCTTTTTACCTTGCCAGACTACATAGAATTTTTCCTTTTTAACCATGAAAAAACATTTTTCATTTCCGCGCAGGCAGAAATCATATATTATATTGGTTATTGTTTCTCTAAAATTTCAGCAATAACTTGCGGAAAATGCTCGTATTCTAATTCATGAATTTTTGCCGCAAGACTTTCTGCGGTTTCTCCTTCTTCGAGTTGAGTCTTGGCCTGAAAGAGGATAACGCCTTTGTCATACTCGGCAGTAACTTCATGTATAGTAATGCCTGACTCTTTTTCTCCTGCTTCAACAACCGCTTTGTGTACATGATCGCCATACATACCCTTGCCACCATAAGCAGGAAGTAAAGCCGGGTGAATATTAATTATTTTGCCAGAATAAGCTTCTATTATATGTTGAGGAAACAACCACAAAAAGCCTGCTAATACTATAAGATCTGGTTGTGTTTGTTTAATTAGATCTAAAACTTGTGTAGTGTCGTAAAATGCTGTGCGATTAAAACTAAAGGCACTTATTTTAAGTTTATTAGCACGATCTAATACCTTTGCGGTGTTTTTATTGCTCAAAATCTGAACAACTTGCGCGTCATCTCTATTTTCAAAAAATTCTGTGATACGTTGTGCATTAGTACCACTTCCTGAAGCAAAAATTACGATTTTTTTCATATATAGTATGTGTTGCGAGGCTGCAAAACAACGGATTATTATTCGTTTAAATAAGCACTTTGCATTGAATCTTAGAAAGGAAATGTTTAAATTAACGATACATTTTAGACAGGTAATGTGGTAAAACGGTAAAGTTTGCTATTTTTGCCTCCTAATTAAAATTTAAAATTAAATATTATGTCAGACATTGCATCAAGAGTAAAAGCCATCATCGTAGATAAACTTGGCGTTGATGAGAACGAGGTTGTTGCAGAAGCTAGCTTCACAAACGACCTAGGAGCAGACTCGTTAGATACAGTTGAGCTTATTATGGAGTTTGAAAAAGAATTTGATATTCAGATTCCAGACGACCAGGCAGAAAATATAGCTACTGTAGGTCAAGCTATTTCCTATATAGAAGAAGCAAAGTAAGAAGAAAGCAAATTACCTTATGGAGTTAAAGCGAGTCGTTGTAACAGGTCTTGGTGCGCTTACGCCAATCGGGAACAATATTGAAGAATATTGGGAAGGATTGAGTACAGGTAAGAGTGGCTGTGCCCCTATTACGTATTTTGACGCAGAAAAGTTTAAAACCAAATTCGCTTGTGAGCTCAAAAATTTCAATGCATTAGATCATTTTGACCGTAAAGAAGCCCGTAAATTAGACCGTTTTGCGCAGTATGCATTAGTGTCTTCTGATCAGGCTATTAAAGATGCGGGCATAGATCTTGATGTCGTTGATAAATTTAGAGTAGGTGTTATTTGGGGAGCTGGTATAGGCGGTTTAGAAACCTTTCAGGACGAGGTTATTAATTTCGCTGAAGGTGATGGAACCCCAAGGTTCAACCCATTTTTTATTCCAAAGATGATTGCAGATATCGCCCCGGGTAATATCTCGATCAAACATGGTTTTATGGGACCTAATTATACAACGGTTTCTGCTTGTGCATCATCTGCTAACGCAATGATAGATGCCTTAAATTATATACGTTTAGGACATTGTGATATTATTGTAACAGGTGGTAGTGAAGCTGCTGTGACTAAAGCGGGTATGGGAGGTTTTAATGCAATGCATGCCTTATCTACACGTAATGAAAGCCCAGAAACAGCATCAAGACCTTTTGATTCTACACGAGATGGTTTTGTTTTAGGTGAAGGCGCAGGAGCTCTTATTCTTGAAGAGTATGAGCATGCTAAAGCACGTGGAGCAAAAATATATGCTGAAGTTGTAGGAGGAGGGATGTCTAGTGATGCTTATCATATGACAGCACCGCATCCTGATGGTATAGGTGTAGAGCGCGTTATGCTTAATTGCTTAAGAGACGCTAACATCAAGCCAGAAGAGGTAGATGCGATAAACACCCATGGTACTTCAACTCCACTAGGAGATGTGGCCGAACTTAAAGCAATTACCAAAGTTTTTGGTGAGCATGCGAAGGATATCAATATCAATTCAACAAAATCAATGACGGGACACTTACTCGGTGCTGCCGGAGCTATCGAGGCAATCGCTTCAATATTAGCTATGGAAAACAGCCTAGTACCTCCTACTATAAATCATACCACTGTTGATGAGAATATAGATAGTTCTTTAAACCTTACTTTGAACAAAGCACAAAAACGTGAGGTTAACGTTGCAATGAGCAATACTTTCGGTTTTGGAGGTCACAATGCTTGCGTCTTATTTAAAAAGTATAGCGAATAATCACAGATGAGTGTGATTCGCAACATATTTACTTCCCGTTCTGACAAGGACGGGAATTTTTTTGTCACCATTCAGAAAATAATAGGATTTAAGCCTAAAACCATTCAGCATTATGAGGAGGCCTTTACCCATAGGTCTATGGCAATTCAAAATAAAAGGGGACATGCTTTTAATTACGAGCGTCTGGAGTTTTTAGGAGATGCTATGCTGGGTGCTGTAATCGCAGCACATTTATTTGATGAAGTAGGCAAGGGTGATGAAGGTTACCTAACAAAAATGCGTTCTAAAGTAGTTAGTCGTGAACATCTTAATGAACTGGGAAGAGATTTAGGTTTACTTAATTTAGTAAAGTCGGCTATTCCTAAAGAGAATTTTGGTGTGAACATACACGGGAATCTCTTTGAAGCTCTAGTAGGAGCTATTTATCAAGACAGAGGCTATAAATACACTAAAAAGTTTATCAATAAACGAGTGATTGATCCTTATGTAGACATCGAAAAGCTCGAAGGACGTGTAATAAGCTATAAAAGTCTTTTGATAGAATGGTGTCAGAAAGAAAAAAGGACCTTTGATTTCAATACCTATGAAGATTCTGGTCAGGACGTAGTTCGTCACTTTTCGGTACGCTTGTTTATAGATGATAAGCAAGTAGCAAAAGCGCGATCAACTTCTAAGAAAAAAGCAGAAGAGAAAGCTGCTAAGCGAGCCTACTATGTATTTCAAAATAAAATAGATATACATCGCTTTAACTAAAATGATTTAGGCGTAATCATATTTACATTTAGATAAAGCTAAATGCTGAGAATATCTCTTGGAGTTTGATTATATTTAACGCTTATTTAAGAATATGGCTGCTCTAAAGCTTTTACTGGATGATGTATTTGATTTTGACTTCACTGTCATTGCAATACACTGTTCTTTAGAAGAGTACCGGATAGCATTTTTAATTAACAAATATGCCGGTCTGAGGTTGAAAAGTTCTGATGATGTTGATTTTTTTGTAAAAAATGACAAGTATAGCTTTACAGCAATGTATTTTGATGATAAGAAAAACTACCTGAGCTATACATTGATAGCTAATAAGTACAAGTTGAAGTATGATAAGCGAGTAGTTAACAGTGACCTGTTTACAGAATCTGAGTCAGAACATTACAAAACTCTTAACTTAGTTCCCGAAGTTAAAAACGCAGATTATTTACTTAAAATAGAAAGTGACGATGGTAAAATACCCATATTAACACTTTTAGCACAACTGAACCAAATACCACAAATAATTACAGCTTACCATGTAGAAGTAAGCTCCCTAAAGTCTAAACAAAATTTAATTTTTGAATAATGTCAAACACAAAGAAAACTAAGATTGTTGCTACACTAGGACCTGCAACCAGCAAGAAGGAAGTACTTCATGATATGATTAAGGCCGGTGTAGATGTATTCCGAATCAATTTTTCGCATGCAGATTATGATGCAGTAAAAGAGCGTATTCAAATGATACGAAGCCTTAGCGAAGAATTTGGATACAATACAGCAATACTAGCAGATTTACAGGGTCCTAAACTACGAGTAGGGATCATGAAAGATGAAGTAGTTGTTAATCCCGGAGATAAAATTATATTTTCAACTCAAGAAGAATTTGAAGGCACAAAAGAGCGTGTCTATATGAACTATCAGCATTTTCCTCGTGATGTAAATAAAGGGGAGCGTATTCTTCTGGATGATGGTAAATTGATCTTTGAAGTTTTAAAGACCGATAATGAAAACGAAGTTGAAACTGTAGTAATTCAAGGAGGACCTTTAAAGTCTAGAAAAGGAGTTAACCTTCCTAATACAAACATTTCGCTTCCGGCTCTTACCGAAAAAGATATTGAAGATGCAATATTTGCAATAAGCCAAAAAGTAGATTGGTTAGCACTTTCTTTTGTGCGTCACGAAGGAGATTTAATTCAACTTCAAGACTTGATCAAAGAGCATTCTGAATATAAAATTCCTATTATTTCTAAGATAGAGAAGCCAGAAGCTGTAAGAAATATTGACAAGATTGTTGCGTATAGTGACGGTCTGATGGTTGCTCGTGGAGATCTAGGTGTTGAGATTCCGGCAGAAGAGGTGCCGCTTATTCAAAAGCAATTAGTACTAGCTGCTAAAAAAGCGCGTATTCCTGTAATTATCGCTACACAGATGATGGAGACGATGATAGATAGTCTTACCCCAACTCGTGCAGAAGTTAATGATGTTGCAAACTCTGTTATGGATGGTGCAGATGCGGTTATGTTAAGCGGTGAAACTTCAGTAGGTAAATACCCGGTTCAGGTGATTGAGCGTATGGCTTCGATTCTTTCTAAAGTTGAAGATTCAGAATTGATCAAAGTACCACACACGCCTCCTCATATTCGTACCAAGCGTTACATTACAAAAGCAATTTGTTACCACGCTGCGCTTATGGCTAATGAGATTGATGCAAAAGCGATTACAACACTTACCAATAGTGGATATACAGCTTTTCAAATTTCAGCTTGGAGACCTAATTCTCATATTTTAGTATTTACCTCAAACCGAATTATTTTAAGTCAGCTAAACTTACTTTGGGGTGTTAAAGCATTCTATTACGATAAGTTTGTTTCTACAGATGAAACAGTAAGAGATATAAACCGAATCGCTCGTGATAGCGGATACTTAAATATTGGTGATATGGTAATTAGCCTTGCAGCTATGCCAATTACTGAAAAAGGTATGGTAAATACGCTTCGCGTTCGTGAAATACAAGGGAATTAATTCTAAGATTTCTCCCTTATTAATAGCAAAGCTCTTTCGATTGAAAGAGCTTTTTTATGTTTAAAAATCAAACTTTAGCTGAACAGCGATTTCTTTCTTATCAGTTAGCTGTTCCTTTTTATCTTCTGTGTTGAGGTTTGCTAAAGTGATACCCAAAAGGCGTACACTATTTTTCATTTTTTCTTGGTAAAGCAACTCTTTTGCGGTTTCAAGAATAACGTCTTTAGACCTAATATAATAGGAAAGTGTTTTGCTTCGGGTTTTTAAAGTGAAGTCGCTATACTTAATTTTTAAAGTAACTGTTTTACCGGCAACATTAGACTTTTTTAGACGGCGTTCAATCTCTTCGGCAATATTCTCGAGACGCTCTAGCATAAAGATTTCAGAAGAAATATTTTCACTAAATGTTCGCTCTGCACCTAATGATTTTCTAATTCGGTCTGGCTTTACAGGACTGTTGTGAATGCCTCGAACCACATTATAATAATGCTTCCCACTTTTACCGAATTTTTCCTCTAAAAACTCCAGTGTTTTAGTTTTAAGATCATTGCCTGTAAATATCCCGAGTTGGTACATTTTTTCGGCAGTGACTTTACCCACACCATAAAATTTTCTGATATCTAAAGCTTCGAGAAATGGGATTACTTCTTCCGGGCCAATGGTTTTTTGGCCGTTAGGCTTATTGACATCGCTGGCAACTTTTGCAATAAATTTATTTACAGAAATCCCTGCAGAAGCATTTAGACCTGTTTTTTCTTTGATCTTAGCGCGTATTTCTTTTGCAATGAGCGATGCGCTGGGATTCCCTTTTTTATTGTCGCTAACGTCCAGATAGGCTTCATCAAGAGACAGCGGTTCTACCAGATCTGTATATTCATAAAAAATTTGTCTGATTTGAGCACTTATCTCTCGATACCTGTCAAAACGGGTCTTTACAAAGATGAGTTCTGGGCAGAGTCTGCGAGCTAAACCTCCTGCCATCGCGCTACGCACACCAAATTTACGGGCTTCGTAACTCGCTGCGCTCACCACACCACGTTCAGAACCACCACCCACAGCTACAGGCTTTCCTCTCAGTTCAGGATTGTCCAGCTGTTCTACAGACGCATAAAATGCATCCATATCGACGTGAATAATCTTTCTGGATTTAGGTTCTTCTTCCATAGTATGTGCAAAAATACATCAAAGGGCTTTGCGCTCGGCTCTATTTTTAAGCACACAAAATTGTAAATTGGCTTGTTGAATGATTTAGATGAATTTTCAGAATGCTTCAATATTCATTCCCTAAAAACAATTAAAATGGGCAAAACAGCAATTATATTGGGTATTACAGGACTAACCGGAAATCTTCTTGCTAAAGCAGTTTTAGCTGATTCTAGATATGATAAACTCATCAGTTTTCATCGTAGAAAATCTAATATAACTCATGCTAAATTAGAAGAGCACGTGGTAGATGTTCTTGAATTAGAGAAATACAAATCTTTATTTAAAGGCGATATTGTTTTCTGCTGTATTGGTACGACTCAGTCTAAAACGAGTGATAAAGAAACCTATAAACAGATAGATTATGGCATTCCTGTAAGTGCTGCCCGGTTGTGCAAACAAAATAAAATATCGCAATTTATTGCTATTTCTGCGCTGGGTGCAAATGCAGAAAGCAGTGTTTTTTATAATAAAGTTAAAGGGGAAATGGAGCGTGATGTACTTAAACAAAACTTAAAGGAAACCTATTTATTGCAGCCAGCATTATTAGCAGGAGATCGTGAAGAAAAACGAACGATAGAAAAACTGGCCATACAAGCTTTTAAGTTTTTCAACTTTTTTCTGATAGGACCTTTAAAGAAATTTCAAAGCATAAAACCTGAAGCTTTAGTGGCAGCAATGCAATACCTTTCCTTCAACACATATGCAGATAACAAAATAGAATCTGATGTAATCAAAAAACTCGCAGCAAAACATGCTTGAAATAGAACGTAAATTTTTAGTAAAAAGTGGAGCTTTTAAAACCGAAGCTTTTTCGCTAAGCGAAATAAAACAAGGCTACCTCAATAGTAATCCTGAGCGAGCGGTGCGTATACGCATAAAAAAAAATACAGGCTATCTGACCATAAAAGGTAAGTCTGACGAGTCTGGAACAACGCGTTTTGAGTGGGAAAAAGAAATTGAGAAAGAGGAGGCCGAAGCTTTATTGAAACTGTGTGAACCCGGTGTGATTTCAAAAATAAGATATGAGGTTAAAGCTGGTGAACATGTTTATGAAGTAGATGAATTTTTTGATGAAAATGATGGACTTGTTTTAGCCGAAATAGAATTGAACACCTCAGATGAAAAGTTTATAAGACCAAATTGGCTGGGAGAAGAAGTTACCGGGGACGTGCGGTATTATAACTCGCAGCTGAGTAAAAACCCATTTACGTTATGGAAAGAAAATTAATATTTAAACTCTTTATAGTATTGGTTTTTGTGGTGTCTTGTAAAGAGCACCACGCTAAAGAAGTACCTGTTCTTAGGGATAAACCACAACATACAAGACTTATTTCTGATATAGAAGCAGACCTTAAAGAAGCGGGTTATCTCACGATGAATTATGTTGATGAGAAAACAAAAGATACAGTGATTATGCAACAGTATTTTATAGCTTTTCTCAAAAGTGGCCCTAATCGCAAACAGACTAAAGCTGAGGCAGACAGTCTTCAGAAGTTACACTTAGAACATTTAGGTAAAATGTATGAGTTGGGCTATGCAGATATTTCAGGACCTTTTGGAGATGATGGCGATATACGCGGTATTACCATTTACAATACGCCAACACTGAAGATGGCAGATAGTCTGGCAAATCTAGACCCTATGGTACAAGCAGGTAGGTTAGAGATTGAGTTACACCCGTGGTGGGCCGCAAAGGGATTCCCGTTGCGCTAAAAACAAAAAGCCGAAACATCAAGTGTTTCGGCTTTAAGCTGTTCCTTTAGGGATAAAAGGCTCGATTAATTTTTAAAATTTCGGCTATTGCCATCCACCTCCTAGAGCTTCATAAAGGTCTACGATTGCTTGCAGTTGGTTAAAATGGGTATCTATAAGGTCTAAGCTAGAACTAAGAGCATTTTGACGCGCGGTTAGTACTTCTAAGTAGTTTACGAGACCGTTATCTAAAAGCTCTTCGGAATAGTTTGTTGCCAGATCATAAGCTTCAAATTCATTTTTCTTCACTTCCAGTTTTTCAGTGGCAATTTCATAAGAATATAAAGCATCGGATACTTCCTGAGTTGCAGTTAGCAATGCGCTTCTAAATTGAAGTTTAGCTTGTTCTTGCGTCGCTTGCGCTACTTCATATTTTGTTCTTATTTGTCTTCCGTTGAAAATGGGCTGAGTCAGACCTGCAACAATAGTTGAAAATAAAGAACTCGAATCAAAGAGCTTGTCAAATTCTAAACTCTGAAAACCGCCAGTTGCTGTTAAGGTAAGCGAAGGGTAAAAATTACTTCGGGCTACATTAGTGAGTTCAAACGCATTCAGCAAATTAAATTCTGAAGCCATAACATCTGGTCTGTTGCTCAACAATTCAGCAGGAACACCGGTTTTTAACGGTGTTGTGATTTTCTGATCCATAAGATTTCCGCGTTCAATCGCACCCGGTTCTTTGCCTAAAAGTATAGAAAGACTGTTTTCTAAAAGGCGTATTTGTTTAAGTATGTCTAATCGTAAGGCTTGTGCTGTATACAGTTGCGCTTCTGTTTGTTTTACGCCGACTTCAGTAACATTACCGGCTTCTTTTAAAGCTTTTGTAGTTTCGAGGCTACTGCTTCTGGTCTCGATGGTTTCTTCGGTGACCCGAAGTTGTTCATCTAAAGCTAAAAGCTGAAAGTAAGAGGATGCGATATTAGCGATCAAAGCAGTTTTTACAGCTTTATGGGCTTCTACAGTTTGTAAATAAGAAGCGGCATAAGCGCGTTTATTACTTCTTATTTTACCCCAGATATCGGCTTCCCAAGAAAGACTTCCGCTCAGCTGAAACACATCTAAACTAGAGAATTGACTCCCAAACTGACTGTTAGACGATAAATCCTGATGTGTATATTGCCCGGTTCCGGTTAGGGTTGGGAAATAGCCCAGCTTACCTTGTTTAAAGTAAGCCTGAGCAGCTTTGATTTGTTCTAATGCAACACGAATGTCTATATTTTCCTGAAGCCCTTCTTGAATCAATTCCTGAAGAACAGGATCTGTAAAAAGTTCGTTCCAAGAAATCAGCGTCACATTTGTACTGTCTTGCGGCAGCATATCTGTGCGATAATTGAGATCGCTAATGACTTCTTCCGGGCGCTCATATTCTTTAGCAGCAAAGCACGAAGCCAGCAATAAGGGAGCAGCAACCAGTGTGAAAAATCTATATATTGTTTGCTTTTTCATATTAAAGAGTTTCTTCGGTTTGAGTAGTTGGTTTTCCAGAAATTTTCTCTTGTAACCATTGAAACATGATATACAGAATAGGAATTACAAACACACCAAGTAGGGTTCCTATTAATAATCCACCAACAGCTCCGGTACCTATTGAGCGGTTACCCGCAGCACCTACACCTGATGCTAGAACAAGAGGCATAAGACCCAGAATAAAAGCAAATGAGGTCATCAAAATAGGACGCAGACGCGCTTTTGCACCGTCTATAGCAGAGTCTACAATAGACTCTCCGTTTTTACGCCGCTGTATGGCAAATTCTACAATAAGAATCGCATTTTTTGCTAATAGTCCTACCAGCATTATAAGTGCTATCTGAAAATAAATATTATTCTCAAGCCCCATTAATTTGGTTGAGATAAAGGCTCCAAAAATACCTAGCGGTAAAGAAAAAATTACTGCTAGTGGTAGTAAATAGCTTTCATATTGTGCAGAAAGTAAGAAGTAAACAAATAACACACACAACATAAATATCATGATTGTTTGACTACCAGAACTTACTTCTTCACGAGTAAGACCGGAGTATGCTACATCATAGTTATTTGCCAGTTTTGAAGCTTCTTGCTCAACGATTTTAATACCATCACCAGAACTGTATCCCGGGTTCATAGACACGTTTACTTTAGTCGAATTAAAGAGATTGAATCTGGTTACAGCCTGAGGACCGTAAACACGCTCAAAGCTTACATATTCACTAAGCGGTGTCATATCACCATTTTTTGTTCTGATAAACATGGAATTGATATCATCTTTATCTGCACGAAAATCTGGATATGCCTGTATGTAAACACGGTATTGTTTACCAAAACGAGAGAAATCTGCAGCATAAATTCCACCTATATATCCCTGCATTGCAGAGAATATATCACTCACGGTTACTCCTGTACGTTTAGCAAGAGGAATATCAATATCCAATTGATATTGAGGGTATTTTGTATTGAAAGATGATTGTGCGTATTGCACTTCAGGATGAGACATAATGTTGCCCATAAATTCCTGATTGGCCTGATCCAGATCTGTTAAAGCACCACTAGAACGGTCTAACAAATTAACCTCTACTCCAGACGAAATACTAAATCCAGGGATACTAGGAGGTGCAAAGAAAATAATATTTGCTTCAGGGTATTGAGCAGCTACTCCAAAGAGTTTCGCCGTAATGGCATCTACAGATAAAGAGTCTGCATCACGCTTAGAAAAATCATCAAGCTTCATAAAACCTAATGCGTTGTTACTACCCTGCCCGCTGATTAACCCACGACCTGCAACTGTACTAATACCTTCAATACCTGGTATGTCTTTGATGTCATTATACAGTTCGGTAAGTACTTCGTTAGTTTTATCTAAAGAAGAACCCGGTGCAAGTGACATGTCAATAAATAATACTCCACGATCTTCGTTAGGTACAAAACCGGTTCGTGTCGTACTTGAAGCCCAAAATATTCCCACTCCTGCAAGTATGATCATCGCAAAAGTGATCCATTTGTTTTTGTATAAAAAACCTAAAGACTTTCCGTAGTGATTAATTGTGGCATTAAAACCTCTGTTGAATCTGTCATAAAAACGCTGTAAAAAACTTTTCTTTTTATGCTCGTCGTCTTCATTATGAGGCTTTAAGAATAAAGCACACAATGCCGGACTCAAAGTCAATGCGTTAACTGCTGAAATTATAATTGCAACGATGAGTGTGATACCAAACTGTTCATAGAAAACCCCTGTAGGACCTTGCACAAATGTTACCGGGATAAATACCGCAGCCATAACTAAGGTGATCGAGATTATCGCGCCAGATATTTCATGCATAGCATCTAGAGTAGCACCAGATGCAGTTTTAGCTCCCTCATCTAACTTGGCATGAACTGCTTCAACCACTACAATTGCATCATCTACCACAATACCTATCGCCAATACAAGTGCAAATAGCGTAAGCAGGTTTATAGAGTACCCAAACAAGTTTAAGAAGAAAAAAGTACCTATAATCGAAACCGGAACCGCGATCGCCGGGATTAATGTGGATCTAAAATCTTGCAAGAAAATAAATACAACGATAAAAACCAGAATAAAGGCTTCTATAAGGGTGTGAACCACTTTTTCTATGGAAGCTTCCAGAAATTCATTAGTATTATACGGGACAAAGATCTCTACACCTTCTGGCAGATCTTTTCTTATCGTTTCCAGTTCACCCTGAATGGTTTCAATAATATCTTGCGCATTAGAACCTTTAGTTTGATAGATAGCAAAACTCACACTAGGGTATCCCTTAGTTTGTGAACTTGCCGCATAAGACTGCGCATCAAGCTGAATATCTGCAACATCTTTCAGTCTTAAAAACTGTCCGTTTTCGAGAGCTTTGATGATGATATCTTCATATTGTCCTTCTTCTTTATAACGCCCACTGTATTTAATAGTGTAAGAAAAAGTTTCTCCGTTATTCTGTCCCAAAGTTCCTGCAGCAGCTTCTAAACTTTGCTCGTTTAATGCCGCTGTAATATCTGCAGGTACTAGGTTATACGCTTTTAAACGGTCTGGTTTTAACCAGATACGCATTGCATAATCTTGTTGTGAGAATACGTTTGCATCACCCACACCATTTACTCGCTTAAATGCCGGAATGATATTAATATTCAGGTAATTGTTTAAGAACGTCGCATCATAGTCTGGATTCTTAGAATACATAGACATAAACATCAATGCTCCCGTTTGCCTTTTTTGGGTTACCACACCAGACTGTGTAACTTCTTGTGGGAGTAATGGGCTCGCAAGAGCTACCCGGTTTTGTACGTTTACCGCATCAATATCAGGGTCTGTATCCTGATCAAAATATACCGTGATCTCAGCAGTACCATTATTGGTTGCTGTAGAGGTGATATAGCTCATTCCTTCAACACCGTTAATCTGTTCCTCAATAGGAATGATCACACTTTCCAGAATGGTCTCAGCACTGGCACCGGTGTAATTTGCAGTTACCTGAACTGTTGGTGGTGCAATATCAGGATATTGCTCAACAGATAAGGTTGTAAGTCCAAGTACCCCAAGAATAACTATGATAATAGATATTACAGTAGAAAGTACCGGTCTTTCTATAAATGTTTTTAACATGATTTGCTGCTTAGATTATTGGAATAGTTGTTTAACAGGTTTTGCAATACTGTCAAAAGGAACTTCTCGAGGCTGTATGGTCATCCCGGCACGTACCTTATTGGCTCCTTTTGCAATGATTCTATCACCGGCTTGTAAACCAGAATCTACGATGTATAAGTTGCCTACAACAGCTTTTGTGGTGATCTCAGAAGTCACTGTTTTGTTCTCGCTGCTTACTTTGTAAGTAATGATCTTTCCCTGTTGTTCAAAAGTTGAATTTTGAGGCACTACTGCAACATCACTATAAACAATAGGAATTTTAAGAGTACCACTATTACCATTTGTGATCAGCTGATTTGGGTTGTCAAAAATTGCTCTGAAACTTACCGTACCGGTAGTAGGATCTACCTGGCCGGTTACCGTTTGTATCTTTCCTTTTTGATCATATTCTTTTCCGTTTGCCAGTTCAAGAGTTACTTGGGGGAAGTTATCTACCTTTTCCTGAAGCGATGCTCCTTCAGTATTCTGAATAAAGTCAAGATATTCAGATTCGTTCATAGAGAAAAATGCATACACTTTTTCTATGTCTGAAACCGTTGTTAACGGGGTAGAATCACTAGGGCCTACAAGAGTTCCTTCTCGGTATGGTATAGCACCTACATAACCATCTACAGGACTTCTTACAGTGCCGTAACCTATATTTGCTGCAATACTTTCATAAGCACTTTGTGCCTGTTGTAATTGAGCTTTTGCCGTCTCTAACTGTACATTACTAATGATTTTTTTCTCAACCAGGGGTCTTAGTTTATCAACTTCAACCTGAGCAGCATTTACATTAGCTTTTGCAGCGTTAGCATCTTGAGAAAGAGACTGAGTTTCTAGTTTGAAAAGAACCTGGCCTTTTCTTACTTTTTCCCCCTCATCTACCAGTACATTAGAAATGTACCCTTGTATTTTAGCACGTACGCCACTGTTTACAATACCCTCTATGCTTGCAGGATAAGAACTGTAACCCGTCACAGTTTGTTGTGGTATAGTAATTACCGGCAGCGTTTGAGGCTGTTGTTCCTGTCCTTTCTGAGCTTGTTTAGAATCACCGCAAGATGTTGTGGTTATAAAAACTCCTACCAAAGCAGGAATTAAATAAGTTAAAACTCTTTTTTTCATTATTGAGGGTTTATTCATTGTTAGTTTTTGCTGAAAGTTTTTCTCGAATCTTTTTTAGTGATTCACTGGCTTGCTCCAGATATTGTAGGTATTCTAAATGAAATTCCAGATCAAAGTGCAAGTCTTCGTTTTCGGGGTTGTTGTGATTTATTTGCTCCTTATATTTCATTATAGCGACATGAAGTTGCTTTTCTTTTTCCCAAGTATCAAGGGTTTCACCCATGTGAATAAGGATGTGATTTGGATTCATCACAAAGTATTTTTTGCGATCCCCACAAACGGTATAATAGGTTATGGTCTTCTGATGTTGAAGATTATTTAAATGAGTAGAAATGGTACTTTTACTGGCTTGCAAATTGGCTACAAACTCATCAAATGTGTACCCCTTTTTACCCGTTAAAATTAAGGTTGAGACAATGCGCGCTGCAAGAGGAGGAATATTGTCTTTCTTCTCAATATGCACTCCTAAGCGTTCAATTAATTGTTGCTTTTCGGCATTTAGCTCTTCCGACTCCATTTTTATCATATTTGAAATCGCAAAATTACGAGTGGTTCGGTTTTTACCGAACCAACAAAACTTAAAACTGTGTTAAATGTAAGATATCGTTATCGTAGAACTGGTAAGGGCTAACAAGGAGAAGGTTTTTTAAGAAGCTTTATCTATAACTACCTGTTGTTCAATGCTATTTCCCTCACTGTCTGTAACAAGGAGTTTGTAAATTCCAGAAGAAAGCTCTAAAGAGAGTTCATGAAAGTTGGTCGTGGTGCTTATATATACTCCGTCAAGATACCAGTAAATTTTAGTATCGGGGTTTCGGTGTGCAACTCTTAAAACCACTTCTTGTTCGCCATCAAAATCTTTAGGTAATAGAATTGTTTCACCACGTTTAGGATAAATAAATTCCATTAACTTTTCACTTTCGCGGAAACAACCCGGAGCAAACTCTGGTAGTGGTTTGTACTCAGGATGCAAAGGCGCATAATAATATTCCCATACCGGCGGAAGACTAAACCAGGATTTTGAAAGCATTTTTCCTAGCGGATAGCATGAAGCTGTTACACGCTGATCACCTTCTTGATTAAGAAATACCTGCTGATGAAATTTACATGCTTCAGTACGTGTTCCTTTTTTTGGGATCCATTCTTGTATTGAAACTGGACAAAAAAGTCCTGCAAGATTTCCGCTTTGTGGACAAATTTCGGCCTCAACAAGTTCGTCATAGGGCATCTCAAACCAGTCTGAATCCGGAAGCACATCAAGCACTTCAAAAAGTATGGGCGCAGCAGCTTGAATCCCTGTAATACCCGGGCGACCTTCACCGTCTGCATTTCCTACCCAAACACCTATTGCATAGTCGCCGGTAACTCCTACTGCCCAAGCGTCTTTAAAGCCATAACTGGTTCCGGTTTTCCAGGCGAGGGGCTGCGCATCGCTAAAAAACTCCCAGTTTTCTGAACCTTCCGGCCGGTTTACCTCGCGCAAGGTTTTTAAGGTTTGATAAATGGCTCCTGCATCAAAAAGCTCTGGATTCTGATTTTTTGAAGTTACACGATTTGTTTCCTTTTTTAAATAAACCGGTTCATCAAAAGCGTGATCAGGGTATTCACTAGAAGTACTGTTAAAGAAATTGAGCGTAGCAGCCATACCTGCATATGCATTGGTTAATTGCCACAAGTTGCTCTCTGCGCCACCTAAAATGAGGGATAAGCCGTAATAATCTGCAGATTTATCAATGCTTTTAAAGTTGAGTTGGTACAGATTATTATAAAAGCGTTTCAGTCCATATTCACGTAAGAGGTTCACAGCCGGTACATTTAAGGATTGGGCCAAAGCTTCAGAAGCGGGGACCGCACCGTGATAACTTCTGTCAAAATTTTGCGGATTATAACCATTAATACTAGTAGGAACATCGGCTACCAAGCTGTTAGGTAGCAACTCACCTGCACTTAATAGCGAAGCAAAAAGAAATGGTTTTAAAGTGCTTCCAGTACTGCGTTGCCGGGTTATAATATCTACATAATTGGCGTGTTGTGCGGTTGTAGGAGCATTGCCCACATAACTCAATACTTCACGAGAATTGACATCCAGAATTAAAACAGCAAGGTTGTGTATTTGATTCTGATCCAATCGGTAATAAGCTTCAGAAGTAATATGATTAATACGCCTTTGTAAATTGAACTGAATCGTGCTGTTGACATAGTTGCCAGATTGTTCCCGCGCCATGCGTTCGGTAAAATGGGGAGTATGATCCGGTAACTCTCTAGGTTTCCCGGGAAGATCTTCAGCAACAGCGAGCTCATAAGTCGTCTCATCTATATAATTCTCCTCTTTTAATTTTTGAAGTAAGCGATCTCTTTTTGCTTTAAAAATGCTTTCATTTTTCCCCGGAAATACAAGTGACGGTGCATTAGGCAAAACAGCTAAAGCTGCAGCTTGCCCCCAACTCAATTCACTGGAAGGAATTCCAAAATAACGCCAGCAGGCACTCTCCAGCCCAACTACATTACCGCCAAAGGGTGCATTAGAAGCATAAAAATTCAGTATTTCTGCTTTTGAGTAACCGGCTTCAACACGAGTAGCCATAAAAGTTTCGATAATTTTCTCTAAATAGGTGCGCTTTTGGTTTTTGCGAGAAAGCCTCACCACTTGTTGTGTTAGCGTGCTTCCGCCATGGCGATTATTTGTTGTAAGGTTGCTCCATAAAGCTTTGGACATCGCTACGGGGTTAAACCCGGGATGACTATAGAAATACGCATCTTCAAACTCCAGAATACAGCTTTTAAAACGATACGGAACGCTATCAACTGCGGGAAATCGCCACTGGCCATCACTTGCAATGCGAGCCCCAAGAAGTTTACCTTCTTGGCTTACAACCACAGTAGCTGTGGGATCTTTAAAAAGTGGTTTATGCAAGCAAAGCAACCAAAATACAACCAATATCAAGAATCCGCTTACTATAAATTTATAGCGCTTTACAAAGTGGAATATGCGATAGCTGAGTTTAGTTTTCAAAATTTACTCAATAATCCAGATTCAAATGCTTCAAGACGATCCCCGAAGTCAAAACTGGTTCTATTTAAAGCTTTCTGGGAATTAACTTATTGCTGTACCTTGATCCATTTACCCTTTGTACGCGCAAAATAATCATGATCATACATCGCCTCAACCTGTGTGCCTGGTAAATAATACGACCCTAGATACGATGCGTTGAGGTCCACTTTAAAGGTTCGGGTTGTTTTGGGTTTGAGGTCAAAGTAAAAATAAACGCGATCATCTCTAATATCTTTATATCGCGCCTTCCCAGTTGTACCGCCTCCGAGACTGGTAAAGCTCGTATTTACAATTTCCCATCCACTCGGGAATATTTGAGATAAGGCTACATTATCTACAGCATTTGAGGTTGGATTAGTAATCGTAATACGCGCTTTTATTGCTGTTGCTTGACGGAGTTGATCAACCGCTATCTTTTTGTTGTTTCCGTCTAAAAATTCAGTAGCAATCGTAAGATTATTTTGCTCGGTTAACTCTTCTCCTAAAGGCAATTTACCTTGCTGAATGATGCTCACATAAACAGTATTGTCATTCGTATTTTTAAGTTCGATTGTATTCTTATTTTCAGAAACTTTTAAAGGCATTTTTATGAAGCCTTTTTCGGTTTTTAAAGAAGTGGTGTTAGCCGTAACAGCAATTGCTTTTCCGCCATTGGCGATAAGCATTTTTGCCAGACTTAATAATGCATAAGATGTAGTTTGTGTACTGTACCAGCTTGATGCGGTAAGATCTTTTGCAATTGATTTAGCTAAGTCTTGCTGGCGTTTGTCTTCTAATAAAACCAGTGTTTCTAATGCCATTGCTTTGTTGCGTAATACAGAGCCGTAAGTATATTGTAACTCACGATCTGTATCAAAATTAAAATTAGCCATTGCAGCAAGGTCTATTGCTACTTGCTTTTTACCGGCAAGCGCATAAGCCGCTGCCAGTCGCCACCTAGAATCGTTATTAAGATATCCAGATTCGCGCAGGCGATTCATCGCTGCAAGTTCAGGCTGACCGGCCAGAGCCAGTGTGTATAAGCGGTAAGCTTGAGTGAGACTACTGTTGTATGAGGTCGCACCATTACGCCACTGTTTTGCCGCGTTTTTTTGATAAGTAAGCCAGTTAGATAAAAAGGTTAGCGGCGGCGTGTAGCCCTGTTTCTGAGCTTCGAGCATAAAGTGCCCCGCATATGATGTCGCCCATGCATCAGAATCACGTTCTCCCGGCCAGTAGCTTATACCGCCCGATGGGTTTTGCAACATTCCCAGTCGTGCTATAGTTGCCTTAATATTCTCTTGTGCTTCTTTTTGCTGATTGTTATCCAGATCAAAAAGAGAATCTAAAAACAATTGAGGGAAACCACTAGATGTGGTTTGTTCTGCGCATCCATATGGATAACTGATAAGGTATTGCAAGCGCTTTGTAAAATCAATTTGTGGTAAGGTAGATAGTTCTAGTGTTGCAGAATTGCTTCCGGCAATACCAAAATTCTCATAATCAATGGTGAAAGATTCATTAGGGTCAAGGGTATAATAAGTTGCTTTTTGCGAAATTGGATTCGGATTTTCAACGTCAATTTCTACAGAATAAGACGCAGTCTCACCACCTCCTGAAGCAGTGATCTCAAACTTTTGTGGCACTTCAGCAGCAGTTACTTCAAATTCAAAATTTACAATTTGTTCGCCTGGCTGATTGAAGTTTATAGTTTTAGAACTTCCGTTTAGGGCTTTTAGTGAATTGCTTGTTTTTACTCGAACAGAAACTTGTTTCACTTTTTTATCCATCGCAAATACCGTTACCGGAAGCGTTAATTTTTCCTGAGGAGCTAATTTTCGCGGAAGCGATGCCAATACCATTAATGGTTTTTCTACAGCTGTGGTTTGGTCTACACTGCCGTATGCACCCGTTTCATTATTACCGGCCACAATCATAGTTCTTACTGAACCGATATAATTAGGCATATGCAATTTATGAGTAGCGGTTTTACCTGCTTCTAAATGAAATGGTCCTAGAAACTTGACCACCGGTTTGAAGCGATCGGCTTTTCGGTTTTTTGCACCAGCGGCGATATCACCACCACCTATGGCATAGATATTATCTACACTGCCAGAATAGGCACCTATTACATAATCATAGATATCAAAAGTTTTGACACCCAGCGCCTGTGGTGCGTAAAAAGATTTATGAATTTCCGGAGTGTTGAAACGGGTCAGATCTAATAAGCCTTCATCTACAACAGCCACAGTATAGGTCATTGCTTTTTGAGAAGCTTCACTAACTTTTATGGTAAAATCCTGTTCGGGTTTGAGTGCTTCAGGCATTTTGAGTTGTGGTTCTAACAGGGTCGAAGGATCTTCAACAAGCAACGGAATTACTCCGTATAATCGGATAGGTCTGTCGTTTAAGGTTTGGGCGTGGGGTTGCAATAAAGTGATATGCGCATAAACATTAGGCGCCATTTCCTTAGTAATAGGAATACGCACAGTTGTCTCTTTAGCTTTAGTTTTTACCCATTGTTTAGAAAGCACTTGGGTGCCGTTTTCAATACTCAAGAGAGCATTGCCTGAGGCTTCAGATGGAAAAGTGATTGTTGCTTCATCACCAACTTTATAATGCTCTTTATCTGCTTTAAATATCAGCATTTTTGCACTCTCAGAACTTCCTGCCGGTGCATTGCCCCAGTTTCGGTAAAAATAAGTAGTGAGTCCGGTTGCGTGACCAGAGGCTTTGTCTATGATGCGCACGAGATAACGACCACCTTCTTTCTCCGGAATATTTACAGTTGCCTGAGCTTTACCGTTATTATTGGTTTTTACTTCAAAATCCTGCACGGGCTTATAAACCGAACTGTTCTCGTAACGCGATAAATTATCACCGCCACGGCTGTACCACCAGCGCCATTCAATTTTAAAGATCTCAACGTTGAGTGTTCTGTTTGCACTGGGTTTGCCTTCTGCATTTACGCTAACCAGATCAAAGGTCACATCCTCATCTGTATAATACGAGTCATATTCGTGAGCTTCTGGAGCCTTAATACCCGTAAAATAGGTAAAAGGGGCAAGATTTTTAGAAAATACATCAACCGAAAAATCACCGCCGCCTTCAAATACTTTTGTGAGAAAAGTAGCTTTTAACATTCCCGGTGCTTTTTTACTCAGGTCTATTTTCTCCGAAAACTTTATAAGTCCGGAGTTATCTAATGTTTTTTGATTGAGAATGGGTATTTCTACTTCATTAAAGCGTCTAACCGGATCTGTAAATTGATAATTTTTAAAGTCTTTGAATGATGCCGTTGTGCTGCTCAACGTAGCAGTCATATCAATTTTGAGATTACGAGCAGGTGCTCCATGAAGCCAAGTCGCTTGTGCTGTACCATTTATAGGAGTGTTAGCGCTTAAAAGATCCTGATTAAAATCAAGTTTTATCTTAAGTCGGTTAGGTTTAACCGTTGCAACCCGCAGCGTCTTACTAAATTTTACACCGCCTACAGTAATGGTCGCATTCCAGTTTCCGGTAGGATCTGTAGTGTTTGTAGAAATTGGAAAATAGTAAAATCCGTTACTGCTCCCGCCGGTAACATTTTGATTGGTGAGTGTAGAGCTTAATAGACTGCGTTGTACGAGCTTTCCGCGGGCATCTGTAACTTCAAGTTTTACAGGATGTTCTTTAGGTAGAGGATTTGCTAAGTCATTAAGAACAAAACTGAGGTGTATAGTATCGCCTGGGCGATGGACGCCTCGCTCTGTATAAATAAATCCTTTTAATCCTTTTTGCAGTTTGGCTCCACTGATATCAAAGTTACTTAACGATAATGCGTTACCGTCATCAAGCTTAGCATATGCAAAATCGTTGCGTTGCTGGGCAATTGCAAAAGCTATGTTTTTAGAGCTTTTACAAGAAGCAAGACCGTTAAGGTCTGTTTTGATGCTTTTAATGAGTTGTTGCTGGTAATTGTAGAGTTTGATGTCTACACCCATTTCGGGCTTTGCGTTTAGTAAGTTTGTAGTGACAAAATCATAGGTGCCATTTTCACTTTTTTTAACGATGAGTCCCAGATCAGATCCTATAAGATTAGTCTGGGCAAAACGATCTTCGTTGTAATAAGCCGGATGGCACGGGTTGTCTTCTTCTTCCCAGTTGTAAACTCTATTTCTCCAAGAATACAATTCGTTATCCCAATAGCGTTCTTCACGCTGGTCTTGATCACTATCTGTACCGGTGTGGTAATACTCTTCATAAGATTCTTCAAGATAAGCCTCTTCTTTTGAGAGAGAAGTCTCTTCATTTTCATTAATGCAGGGGTAAAGACTGTAGTTTTGATCAAAGCTGAACTCAACACGGTACAAAGCTCCCGGATCAGCCTTAAACAATTCTGATAGATCAACGGCGTACGCTTTCCACAAGCCAGATTGCCCAACACTATTTTTGATAAGTGGTATGGTTTTTTTAGCAACTCTTCTTCCTACCCGTTTTAGATCATAGGTATCTGTACTGTTGAGATTGGCACTTTGCAGGTATTGAAGTATATTGTTTTGATACACTTTAATAACACGGAGATCTACCGCAGAAAGGTTTACCGCTTCAAAGTAAATAGGTGTTTTCATAGAAGCCGGTAGGATATTTCCTTTAGAAATAAGGCGTACTTGGGGTTTAAGTTGTTGAAAAGATATGCTTTGTGTATAGGTTTGTTGTAAGCTGTATCCCGAAGCATTCTTGATTCCTTTATTTAAGGTTAAATCAATTTCGCCAGAAAGCGGCTGTCTTGGGTAAACGTTTAAGACATTCCCCTGCACTTCATAGCGTAAACCCGTTAAGCTATCCAGCTGTACCAGTCCATCAAAATTTTGAGACATTTCTAAAGGATCAGAAAAATTGATACTAATGGCAGTTTCGGGGCTCAAAGCACTTACGACATCAACTACAGTAAAATTAGATTGGCCGGGTATATTGAGTGTACTTTGACCTTGTGTTCTACTTGCAATAGGTTCTCCGTCCCACGATATGCGTATCTGAGAATTTTCTTCTTTACGGTGAATACTGTCAACGGTAAAATTGAAGTAAGTTCCTTTTAATTCTTCTGTAGGCCAGTCTATATGAAGCTTATTGCCTTCCTGTTCTGCTTCTACCAACTGTTTTACCTGCTGTGCGGGAACCCAATCTGCTGTTTCTATTGAGCCGGTGAGATATTGCCATTCTTTATTATAAGACTGCAGATTACCCAGAGTAATTTTGAAATTAGGCGTAATGGTCTTAAACACGAAGGTGTAATTTTTATAATCGGGATCAACGTCTTCAAAAAATCTACTCAACTTCAGCGTTACGCTGTATTCCGTATCCGGGCGTAAATTCTTTTCAGGTCTAAAGGTCAGCGTGGTACCATTTTCGATAAGAAGCGTTCCTTCGGTTTTTGGATTAATAATTAAATACTCTGAAGGAATTTCTTGTGACAATTCAAACTGTGTGGTTTGTTGTGCAAGTTCCACACGTATAGGTTCTGTGATTGAAATATTACCAAAAGTGTTGAAAGAAATATACTCTTTAAACTTAAAAATATTGTCAGCATCAGGGTGTTTCCTGGTATTACAAGATTGAATAACCAGCAAAAAACACAGACTAAGAAGTACTTCAAATCTTCTCATAAACCCTAAAATTTTATGAATCACTATTAAAACGGCATGATGTCGTAAAATACTTTTTTTATCATTCCTGAACTAGAAGAGAAAGCAACATTTTAAGAACAGCATCGATCTAACGGTTTTAAAGATTAAATAGGTATTAAAACTACCAAGATAATTTTGTTTTAAATCCTTAGAGGTAAACAAGGATTAATTGATGAAAATTGGGAAGACCAAGCGCTTTCAATTTTTATAAAAGTACTAGTAAAATCATTTAATTCTCTTTTGTCAATTTTTTAGTCTTACAAATCGTCTTAAAATGCCGTTAAGCGGTATTAAAACCTCAAAATAATCGATGAAATACACAATTTGCTAAATTTTAAATAATTCGTCTAAATGTATTTAAACGACAAAATGCATTTTATGCTCGTTGAAATATGTTAAAATTCAATGTAATTATGTTAAAAAACTCTTCAAAATCGACGAAATACACAAAATAACAGTTTAAGTGTTGTAGGAATGAAATATCCTACCTATGTTTGTATCAACATAACTCATAAACCCCAAATCATGAGAACTTTTACTACCACTTTGATGGCGTTAACTTTCGCCGTATTCTTAACTAGCTGCTCACAAGATGAGGAGCTAATGCAAACTGAAGAAGCAACCTTAGAATTATCTGCAGACCTTACTGTTGAAGAGACTTTTGCAAAAGAAATTCTTGCAGAAGTTAATGTGTATCGTGCCAGCATAGGCCTTACAGAGCTTCGGGCGAATTCAGATTCTAAAGTTAAAGCTACTGAGCATACCAAGTATATGGCTACTAAGGGTAAAATTAGTCATGATTATTTTCTAGAAAGATCAGACTATCTTAAAGCAAAAGGCGCAGGTCGCGTTAGCGAGAATGTAGCATATGGCTATCGTAGCGCTGCAGAAGTAGTTTCTGCCTGGTTAAAGAGCGAAGGACATAAAGAAGCTATTGAAGGAAATTTCACACATAGTGGTATTTCAGTGGTAAAAGATGAACGTGGAATTGCATTCTTTACGCAAATCTTTATTACAAAGTAAAAACCCCAAATCCTTTCTGATTTACCCCCAAAATCATAGTTGATTACAAGTTCATTTACAATTTTTTAAAATCCCTCATAACCCAGCAAGGTTACAAGCCAATTACAATATTCAACATATCACAAAATAGACAGCTTTAAGTTGGTTTTGTTATGTTAGATGCAGCAGGCGGGGGCCTGCTGTTTCGCTTTTACCCACAGTTTGTGGGGATCAATTTTATGAAAGTCCCTTTAAGGTCTCATGACTTTAAGGGACTTTTTCTTTTTTATGCTAATCAGGATTTAGTGAAATGGTATTCACGCTCTACTTTGCAAACCCTAACGCTGTATTCAGCATACCATTGATGTTTGCCCAGATGTTGTGCTTTTAGATGCTCGAGATTGTTTTTCCAGTTGAGAAGATCTGCTTCGGTTTGCCAGTAGGAGATGGTGATACCTACTTCGCTTCGGGCGTGGTCTATACCTAAATAACCCGGTTGCAACTTGGCCAAATGCTCCATCTGTGCTGCCATCTCGCTGTAACCTGTAGTGTTTTCGTTTTGCGTAGAAGTAAAAATGACTGCGTAGTAAGGTAAAGATTTCAAAGCTTGGTTTTTGGTTATATAAAAAAGTTAAATTTCTTATTTCTTGGAAATCCGTTATAATAAGTGACCTCAATCTCAAAAGCTGATGCTTCTTTTGCACGCCTAAAACTATTCCAGTTTAAAGAATCAAGTATTCGATCTGATTCTGACAATACTAATGAGTCGAGCTCTGATAAACTCTTGCGGTATTTTGATGAGTCGTTTTCTTCCTTAAAAGGACCATAATATAATGTGTAAGTCAATTCTTTATTGGCTCTTTCGCGCTTGGCAGTTTCCTTTGC
This sequence comes from Leeuwenhoekiella aestuarii, assembly GCF_004104055.1. Lineage (GTDB taxonomy): Bacteria > Bacteroidota > Bacteroidia > Flavobacteriales > Flavobacteriaceae > Leeuwenhoekiella > Leeuwenhoekiella aestuarii. The sequence continues at coordinate 819,601 of NZ_QOVJ01000001.1, forward strand.
ATTAATTCTATACTGGGTAGAATTATCAACGTTTACTAAAATCCTTTTTTCATTGAGATTTTTTTGCGTGTAAAATTTTACAACCCCAAAATCGGTGCGCTCTTTTAGAACTAATTCTTTGCCAGTCGAGCAAGAAATAAGAAAGAAAGCTGCTGCATAGTAAGTTAGAAAACTTCCGGAGCTAAATATATTAGTCTTCATTCTCCCCATAAATTCCAAGGGTTAACTCCCCCTGATCGTTCATATACGCGCGGTACATTCCTTCAGTATTAAATTCCATGGATGGGTTGCCATAGTGATCTAAAGCGACGATACCACCGGTTCCGCCCAGTTTGGTCAGTTTTTCCTGAATAACATTATGCGTGGCGTCTTTCAGGCTTTTTCCGGCATATTCCATCTGAGCACTGATGTCGTAAGCAACCTGCCCGCGGATGAAATACTCCCCCCAACCGGTTGAAGAAACACCACAAGTGGCGTTATTGGCATAGGTTCCACTTCCTATAATGGGTGAATCACCAATACGGTTATAGCGCTTGTTAGTCATTCCGCCTGTAGAAGTACCGGCAGCGAGGTTTCCGTTTTTGTCCAGAGCAACACAACCTACCGTACCAAACTTTTCATCTTTGATAAACGGATCAATAAAGGTCGAAGCTGCAGTTATTGAGTCATTTTTCTCACGTTCCAGAATGCGTTGTAAGGCGTCATAGCGGTTTTGAGTAAAGAAATAGGAAGGATCTACCAGCTCAATTCCCTTTTCGGCAGCAAACGTTTCGGCACCCTTCCCGCTTAATAATACATGTTCTGAGTTGGTCATTACCTCGTAAGCCAGATTAATAGGGTTTTTTACATTTGTGACTCCTGCAATGGCTCCGGCATTAAGTGTAGCGCCATCCATAATAGAAGCATCGAGTTCGTTTACGCCCTCGTGATTAAAAACTGCTCCTTTTGCAGAATTGAACAATGGAGAATCTTCCATAATATTTATAGTGCGCTGTACCGCCTCCAGACTGGTCCCTCCATTTTTTAGAATCTCATATCCTGTTTTAATGGCTTCACTAAGCTTTGCTTTGTAAGCAGCTTCTAGCGAATCGGTCATATTTTCTTTTAGGATGGTTCCTGCACCGCCGTGAATAATTATAGCAAAATCCTGTTGTTCAGGTGCGTTATGTGCTGTTTTGATCTCGGTGTTTTCCTGCTTGCAGGCTACCATAAAAACGAGGAGTAGAAAAAGGAGTAAAAGATTCTTCATAGTTTGATTTTTATAGCTTCTAAAATACGGAAAAAGCAGGGTTAATGCTTCTAATCGTTTTATTTCTAAAACAGCATTGCACGATAAGCCTTTATTTTTTAACCGTAATTAATATTGTAATTTTAGCTGTAAACAAAAGAAGTATGTCAATTGCAAAACCCTTTAATCTAACCCAATGGGTGGAAGAAAACCGGGAATTACTCAAGCCGCCGGTAGGAAATAAAAACCTGTACAAAGATGCCGATGATTATATCGTGATGGCTGTTGCCGGACCCAACGCCCGTAAAGATTATCATTATAATGAGACCGAAGAATTGTTTTACCAGCTTGAAGGTGAGATTGAAGTACACATACAGGAAGATGGCAAAAAACGCACGATGAAATTAGGGCCGGGCGATATGTACCTGCATCCTGCAAAAGTGCCGCATTCTCCGGTGCGTAAGCCGGGCTCGATAGGTCTTGTAGTTGAGCGAAAACGCGCTGACCTGGAAGGCAAAGACGGTTTGTTATGGTTTTGCGACAACTGCAATCATAAATTATATGAAGTTTATTTTCCTCTAAACGATATCGAAAAAGACTTCTTAAAGCATTTTAAAGAATTTTACGGAAGCAAAGAGTTGCGTACCTGCGACAATTGCGGGACGGTGATGGAAGCCGATCCGCGTTTTACGGAATAAGCTTTTAATTCTGAAAAGAAAAAGTGCGCTACACGGCGCACTTTTTTTGGCACCGCCAAACGGGTTTAATACTCCCGAGGCTTGCATCGAAATTAAAATTGTTTCTAACGCATGCCTTGTGTGCTTACCTCAAGGTATTTTATTGCGAATATGCTAAATAACGCTTTAAAACCCTTTTTGAATTTATTAACTTCGGAAGGTTTAAAATATAATTCTAAGAAAAATACAATATAATGGCAAATACCCTCAATAATACCGCGATTGCTGAAGCCTTAAAAGCGCTAGAGATTACTTCTGAAAATGCCGGAACTTCTACCGGTAAAAAAACGATGAATGCCGGTGCGTCGATCCATTCGGTGTCACCGGTTGATGGCGAAGTAATTGCAAGCGTTACGCAAACAACGCCAGAAGAGTATGAGCAGGTGGTGCAAACTGCACAGGAAGCGTTTAAAACCTGGCGGGTTATGCCGGCTCCCCAACGTGGTGAGGTTGTGCGCCAGTTTAATGCAGAACTGCGTCGCTTAAAGGAACCTTTGGGCAAGTTGGTTTCGTATGAAATGGGAAAAAGCTATCAGGAAGGTCTGGGTGAAGTACAGGAAATGATCGATATCTGTGACTTTGCGGTTGGACTTTCGCGTCAATTGCACGGTTTAACTATGCACAGTGAGCGTCCCGGGCATCGCATGTATGAGCAATACCATCCGCTTGGGATTGTAGGGATTATTTCGGCATTTAATTTTCCGGTTGCTGTGTGGTCATGGAATACGGCATTGGCCTGGGTTTGTGGTGATGTGTGTATCTGGAAACCTTCAGAAAAAACACCTTTAACCGGTGTTGCCTGCCAGAAAATAGCTGCGCGTGTGTTTGCAAAAAATAACCTACCGGAAGGTATTTCGTGCCTTATTAATGGTGATTATAAAGTAGGCGAACTGATGACTCAAGACGAGCGCGTGCCGCTTATCTCGGCCACAGGCTCTACCCGAATGGGAAAACAGGTTGCACAGGCTGTAGGTTCAAGATTGGGTAAGTCGCTTTTAGAATTAGGCGGAAACAATGCGATTATTGTGACACCGGATTCGGATTTAAAAATGACGGTAATCGGGGCGGTATTTGGTGCGGTAGGAACTGCCGGGCAACGCTGTACCTCTACCCGCAGGTTGATTATTCACGAAAGCATTTACGATAAAGTAAAAAATGCGATTGTAGATGCCTATGGTCAATTGCGTATCGGGAATCCGCTGGATGAAAACAACCACGTGGGTCCGTTAATTGATACCGATGCGGTAAAGAACTATCAAAATGCTTTGAAAAAAGTAGTTGAAGAAGGCGGAAAAATTATTGTTGAAGGTGGAGTACTCGAAGGCGAAGGCTATGAAAGCGGTTGTTATGTAAAACCGGCCATCGCCGAAGCTCAAAATAATTTTGAGATTGTACAACACGAGACCTTTGCACCTGTTTTGTATTTAATGAAATACAGTGGAAGCGTAGAAAATGCCATCGAACTGCAAAACGGTGTACGACAAGGACTATCGTCTGCGATTATGACCAACAATCTACGTGAAGCTGAGCGCTTTTTAAGTGTTGCCGGTAGCGATTGTGGAATTGCAAACGTGAACATTGGTACCAGTGGTGCTGAAATTGGTGGAGCATTTGGAGGCGAAAAGGAAACCGGTGGCGGTCGTGAGAGCGGCAGCGATGCCTGGAAAGTATATATGCGTCGCCAGACCAATACGATTAATTACACAACCGAGCTTCCACTGGCGCAGGGAATTAAGTTTGATTTGTAATTGACTTTATAATTAGGTTTTTTGAGGGTTTAGTTTTATTAAAACTTAACTTTTAACGCAACCTTTTTTAGTTATGGGTATCTATTTAATAAGCAACCATTAAATGAATTTTATGAGAAGAATTATTTTTATGCTTACAGCTTTAGCTACCCTTAGTTGTTCTAATGATGACGATGGGATTAATAGTGTAGAAGCTAATTCAGTGATTTTTGGCGAAGTATATGGCCAATGTGCAGGAGACTGTAGGTCGCTTTTTCTTATTAATGACACTGGGGTTTTTGCAGATTCTGATAGTGATACAGATTTTGGAAATTGGGATAATACTAATTTTGAAGAAGAAGCATTATCAGATGCTAAATTTCAATACTCTAAAGGTGTTATTGAAGTTCCCGAAAGTCTACAGAGCTTTGAAGGAGAGCTTGGAAGTCAAACCATTGCAGATTTTGATTATTTCATTAGTATTGACATTGGTGAAGAAAGAAAATCATGGACCTTTGATGAAATAAAAGATGATTTACCGTCAGACATTAAAAGTTACTTGGAGAACGTTATTCTGGTCATTTCAGAGTTAAGAGAAGAATAAGATAATTAAGAAGGCCGCTGTTTAAGCGGCTTTTTTATTTGCTAAATAAATAAACCAACCCGAAAACAAATAAACCGGCAAGTATAGTCAGAAATATTTTCCAGAACGAATAAGGTCGTTTTCCGGAAATGCTTCCATTTTCTCCGTTTACAAAAAAGCTGTACTCTTTATTCTTATAGCGGTACGCACTTATGTAAACTGGAAGTAAAATGTGTTTAAACGTTTCTTCTTCCAGCTGCATATTGAGGTGCGATACGCGTTGTTCATCACCGCCAATATCCCGGCGTGCCCAGGTTTTAGCGATTTCACGCATTTCATCCTGAGATTCAAGGTGCCCGTCTTTCAGAGGGATGGTATATTTTTCGGTAACAAAACCGGCAAGAAAACCGCTTTCAAAAGGCTGTAACTTTTTCAAATCCCAAAGTGCAATTCCTCGGGGTACTTTCCCGGTATGTTGCTTTGAAGCATTGATGAGGGTATCGTCTACAAACCCCTGAACATTACCACTCACGGGAATCCATCGTGTTTTGCGAACACGGCGGGTTTGCCTGCGGCCATTGCTGTCCCGATAGCTTTGCGTTTCATAGTAATAATCGCCCCGCTGGCCGCTGTATTGGCCGTAAAGCTGTGCATCAAAAGTCCAATAGGGTAAATACAGGCCTTTAGTAGATTGCGGGTCTAGTGTAGCTTTCTGCAAATCGTTAGGCGCCCACCAAAGTCCTTTGACCCATTTTTTAAATCGAATGATAGCTTCCTGTTGGGTAAGCTGAAACGGCAAGACGGCTCCGGGTAAAATCCATTGCTCTGTTTTTGCATCTTCGCGAATGAGCGGTGTGCCGCAATACACGCAGTGCAGGGATTTGTAATTTTCTTCTACGTGCTGATTTGCGCCGCAGTTTTTGCAATGCAGAATGCTTATTTCTTCACTGTTTGCCTGGCTTCCCTGACTTTCGAGATATACACGTAGTGGTAATTCTTTGATAGGATCGGTATCCAGATTGATGTGGTCTTCGTGACCACAGTACTCGCAAATAATGCTCGTAGTGCCGGGCTTGTATTTTAGCTCCGCACCACAGTTTTTACAGGCTTTTTTAAGTTCCGATTTTTGAATTACAGGTTCAGGCACTGATTTGGAGGTTTGGTTTGATGCTTTTAAAAAGATTAATACGTATCAACGAAACATTGAAAATCGTCAGTCAAAACCCCTGATTCTTCAGTAATTTTGAAGCTTACTTAGCTTTTGATTAAATACTAGTGAGAACCTGAAACAAGTTCAGGTTGACGAAAATGACTAGCTATCTATTGCCCTGGTAAAGGTGGTGGTGTGTTTCCGCCTAAAAAGGGCTTAAGCTCTTCGATTTCCTGCAGCGCTTTCCATTCAGTCATTCCTTGTTTCCAGATCAAAGAATTCCTATTGATGGTGCGTGAAGCAAAAAGTGCCTGTAATTGTTCAAAACTTACCGGTCCCTGTTGCTGACTGTTATGTGCGTAAAAATACTGGGTTTCTGCTGGCATAGGCGGTGGAGTTGCCGCGGGCTGTGCAGGTCGTGGTGCTTGTGTACCGCCGCCTAGCATTGCGCCGCCCATTTGTTGTGCGAGGGCAAAGCCCATTCCCATTCCCATTCCGGCGCCGGCAGTGCCACCTTCATTATTGGCAGCCGCTTCAATAGCTTTTGCGGTTTTAAACTTGGTCAACTTATCAAGATCCAGCTTGTCGATACGGCTGTACTCAAAGATTTCCTTCTTAAGCTCTTCGGGCATCGAGACGTTTTCGATAAAGAATTTTTCAAGTGAAATACCCACCGAAGCGAACTCGGGTTGCATCACTTCTTTACAGGTTTCTGAAAGCTCAGTAGTATTTGCCGCGTACAATTCTATAGGTAATTTGGCTTCACCAACCGTATCTGTAAAACGGGTAGCGATGAGGCTTTTAAGATGCTCGTTAATTTCAAAGTTGGTAAAATTAGCATCAGTACCTACGATGTCTTTGATAAATTTACCGGCATCGTTGATGCGATACGCATAGGTGCCAAAAGCTCTGATTTCTACCAGACCAAAACGCTCATCACTTAACGTAATAGGATTTTTAGTTCCCCACTTTTCGTCTGTAAATAAATGCGTGTTTACAAAATAAACTTCGGCTTTAAACGGACTGTCAAAACCGTATTTCCAACCCTTCAACGTGGTAAGTATCGGCAGGTTCTGGGTATTTAGCGTATAGGTTCCGGGACCAAAAACGTCTGCCAACTGACCTTCGTTCACAAAAACAGCAGTCTGGCCTTCACGTACGATGAGTTTTGCATTATTTTTTATCTCGTTTTGATAGCGCTCAAAGCGGTGCGCGATGGTGTCATCTGTATAATCAAGCCACTCGATAATATCTATAAATTCGTGGCTGAGTTTTTCTTTTATTTTGTCAAATAGTCCCATAGTCGGTTGTTTTACAGGTTGAAGATATTCATTTAGTTAGTAGTGTTCTTATCAAATTTGTTTCAAACTAATCAATATTTCTTAGAGTTTAATCAAAATTGTGTTCTCCACACTATTTTAAACTAAAGCAGGAAGCTTTGTTTTTAAGACTTAAGGGCAGATCTAAATACCTCTTCTACCTATGCCAAAGACCGTATTCTAACTGTAGTGCTTTAAAGTTATGTTGAGGCTTGTAGCAACCTGTTATCATAAAATTAACTGATTATGAGGGGATTAATTTGACTTATGTTTAACCTACTGTACTGAAATTTTAAGAGAATATGCAGGTAGCTTTGAAGTTATAAACTAACAAAGTAATGAATTATGGAAATAGATTGGATAATTGTAGGGCCTGTTGTAGCAGGAATTTTGGGAATTATTATTGGCTACTTTATAGGGTATGCTTCAAAAAAGGTTCCCAATAATAAACAGGAAATAGAAGCCTGGGAGAATAAATATGAGTCTAAAAGCAGAGAGCTTAATGCTTCTATTGAGAAACGTAAAACTCTTGAAAATGATATTACTAACCTTCAAACACGGTTGAGTAATGTGGAGTCTGAGCTTGCAAGCTCAAAATCTAAATTAAACGCCGTTCAAAATATTGCCGGAAGTGTTACAAATACTCCTAATTCTAATCAGAACTTCGAGTCAACAACTGTAGCGCATGCTTATGGAAAACGAGTCATTGAGAATGACCTGACTATTATTGAAGGGATTAATGTTGAAATCGCAGCTTTACTCAAAGATCACGGGATTATTACCTGGAAAGAACTAGCCAATACCTCTGGTGAACGTTGCAGAACAATTTTAACTGATAGTGGTAGACATTACGAAAGCTATCAACCTGCAACCTGGCCAGATCAGGCAAGACTGGCGTATGAAGGAAAGTGGGACGAACTTAGAAGATGGCAGGCTGACCATCATCACTCGATTTAAGTAAAAGAAAAACCGGATATAAAATCCGGTTTTTTTTATGCGTTACGACCATCTTCTTCGGGGTATAATTTATAAACCGGATCACTTTGCCAGAATTCTTTAGTATCCACATCAATTACTGAAAGCTTTCCGTAGAAAGCGGCTCCTGTATCTACATTCCATACATTAGCCATTTGTGTAGGAACATCACGATTGATGCGAGTCACGGGAGTGTGACCAATATAAATCTCTTTGTGATGTGTAAGCCGTTTGGGATACGCGACATCTTCCGGTTTTATGGTTTTGTCTAATGCGACTGCCATTTCCCAAAAAGTGCGGTCCCAGTAAAAAGCAGTGCTGTGGTGTTCGTATTCAGGGCCATTGTGATTCTGAAAACCGGCGTGTACAAACATCCGGTTTTGGTCATCAATATGATAATCCAGCAAATCTTCATAAAATGTTACGTGTGCTTTGCGATCGTCTTCAGTAAGCTTGTTGTAAGACTCAATAGTACCTCTACCGCCATGATTGAGCCAGACTTCATTGAGGTCGTTCTCTTTAAGCCAATTGTGTGTAAGCTCATCATGATTACCTTTTATAAAAATGCAGTTTTGTTTTTGAGCCAGATTTATTAAAAAAGAGACTGTTTCAGCGCTTTCACTCCACCCGTCTACATAATCTCCTAAAAATATAAGGATGTCTTCAGCTGTGACATTTGCACGCTTTAGAACTTGTTTTAAGCCTTTTAATCCTCCATGAATATCTCCAATCGCCAGTGTGCGTGCCATTAATTGTATTTTACTTTACGCAGGATGCGTATGTTTTCTTTATAGGATTGATATAATTTACTGTCAAACTTACGTAGAAAAGGTCTGATGCTTTCCAGTTTTTCCAAGGCAGATTCAAAACCATTGAGGTAGCAAATGAGATACGTAGCCGGCAGATTGTATAAATCTTCTGTTTCTCCTTTATTCAGCGTATCGCCCGAAAGCACTTTGTGTTGGATAGCATTGTTGTTGTTGTAAATGTGATGCAGTACTTTTTTATCATACTTCGGGGGCTCGAAGACCAGATCACTATCTATATAATAAGAGCCGTTTTCATTAAAATGTAGCGTGAGCTCTTCAAGCGGATAATATTTGTTGTTGCCCTGAAGACCGAGCAAAACATACTCTAAGATGGTAAAAGAATCCTGGGTCATGCTGATCGATACTTCATCTAAAGCCGAATAAAAAATACGCACCTGCTCATTGATCAATTCAATATCTACCCGGCTAAAATAGGTTTCACCCTTGACTTCTTTTTTATTGCCAGCCCAGCAAACCACAAACTGTTCTTTAAAAACTTTATACTGGGTATGCAAATCGGCATGTCGCACATTTATGAAGTCGATTACACCGTCAAGCGTGTGCTCAATGCTGTTGTGCGAATGTTTCTCAATAGTAGCGACCAGTTCGCTGTTAACGTCCAGGATTTCGCTTTTAAACGACTTGGGCATCGAGATGCTACCGTCCCGGTAAAAGACAGTACCGCCCCAATATTTCCAGATGTTTTTTTTGAGCGCGGTAAGTTTATTTAAAGGTCTTATGGTCACCAGACCCACTACAATATCTGCCGGAAGGTGTGGAAACGGTATGTTTTCGTAAGAAACAATAGGCGGATTATCCAGATACGCGTTGATCAGATTTTGAATCTTGCTGTCGTCAAAAAACGGCACCCCGACAATCTCATTGCTTTCGTCTTCGACACCAATAACGATATAACTGTTGTTCTTGGGATTGGAGTTTGAAAGTGCGCAGATGTGTTTTAAAAATTTGGCCTTGCCCTCCTTATTGCTGATATCCACTTTACGCTTTTTGTCATAAAAACTGTTCTCGTCATTATGCGCGAGGAGGTTTTTAATGAGAAGGCGTTTGTTGATCATTGTGTTATTGCAATTATTATTTTTATTGCTATTCTGTTAATCAAATTTACTTCCTCGTTTTTCTGATTTTTTCAAATAGTTTGAGAATTTACCGATTTGATCTATTAATTCTTGAGCTTCAGTATTAAGTTTTTGAAATGAATCTTTATCTAAGTAGTTTCGATCTAAACATCTTATTAATTGCGATTTTGTTTCACAGCACGAACCTTTGGAAAACCTAAAAAGTTGATAAACTCCTTGTTACCTCCTCTTCCAAATCCCTCTGCAATATTATCCATTATAGATCCAGAAGAGGTATTTATTTGATTCCTTAGTTCAAAATCCTGTTTCAATTCTGTAGTTTGAATAATTTCCCAAACATTTTGAGAGAGCAAACGAGCTTTCTTAAAAACCTCAAGGTCTTCAAACGAGTTGTAATGTGCCATTATTCAATATTTTAATAAAAAGTAAATAATAATAGCAATAAAAATAAGAATAGTTATTGCTTATTCACCACCGTGCTCGAAGCCTGGTCCACACTCATAACCACGAGATCGGCAATATTTACATGGTAAGGTCTGGTAACCACAAAATGAATGATGTCTGCAATATCTTCTGCTTGTAAAGGTTTGAAGCCCTGGTAGACTTTATCTGCTTTTTCCGAATCTCCTTTAAAGCGTACTTCGCTGAATTCGGTTTCTACCATTCCCGGGTTTACCGCACCTACGCGTATGTTGTAACCGTTGAGGTCTATACGCATTCCCTGATTAATGGCGTCTACAGCATGTTTGCTTGCGCAATACACATTGCCTTTAGGGTAAACTTCTTTACCTGCGGTAGAACCAATATTGATGATGTGACCACTGTTTTGAGCAATCATTTTTGGAATGATCATATCGCTTACATACAGCAATCCCTTTACATTGATGTCAAACATCGCATCCCAATCCTCTGAGTTTCCGTCTTGAATAGGATCGAGACCGTGAGCGTTTCCGGCATTGTTGATGAGAATATCTATTTTCTGAAAGTTTTCAGGCAAGTTTTCGATCGCTTCTTTAACTGCTGATTTATCACGTATATCGAAGCTTAAGGTATGAACATTTACATGATTTTTTAATTCTTCCTTTAAAGCAGTAAGTCGCTCCTGACGTCTTCCGCAGAGAATTAAATGGATTCCGTTTTTCGCAAAATATTTTGCCGTTGCAGCGCCTATACCACTAGTAGCACCTGTAATTAAAGCTGTTTTAGCAGACATGATTTTTGATTTTTTTTGAGTAAGTATAAAGTTGGTGATTCACTTTTTAGAGTTTATTAAAGGAATATTAAACTTCGTTAATTGCCGTTAAAGATTTTTTTGACAGTAAGAAATCACCTCATTTTTGAAAATGTATTTAAAAACAAATAGAATATTATGAAAAATACTTTGAAATATGGGCTGTTATTAGCCGGAATACTGGGATTAAGTTCGTGTAGTGATGATGATAATAATTCAAGCTCAGAGCGCGGAACTGCTAAGATGGCTGTTCGTCTTGTAGATGCGCCTGGAGATTATGACAATGTCTTTGTAGATGTAGAGGTTGTTGTTGTGAAATATAGTGATGATTTCATCGACGATGAGTTTGACGATGATGATGACTTTATACTTGTTGATGGTGAATTAGAGCTTGATACTGATGATGAGGTTTACGATCTTCTTGAGCTTACCGGTGGAGCTTATGCAATACTGGCAGATGAAGATATTCCTGCGGGTTCAATTAGCCAGGTGAGACTTATTCTTGGAGATGACAATACGGTTGTAGTAGATGGAGAAACATTTCCCTTACAAACTCCAAGTGCGCAACAATCTGGACTTAAAGTTCAGTTTAACCAAACGCTAGAAGCTGGTGTGGTCTACACTGTAGTTCTTGACTTTAATGTAGAAGAGTCTATCGTAGAGCAGGGTAATGGCGGTTATTTATTAAAGCCTGTTATTCGTGCAAGTGCTATTGAAGCAACTGGCATGATTTCTGGTTCTTTATTGCCGCTTAATGTGCCTGCAACAATAACTGCAGCAGGAGAAGGTATCGTAGTAAGTACTAATGTAACTAGTGATGGAGACTTTGTTTTAAATGGCCTCCCTGAAGGAGTTTATGATTTAACCATAGAAGCAGAACTTGTAGCAGATGTTATTACCAGTATCACGGTTGAAGATGTGGCTGTTGTAAATGGAGAAACTACCGCTCTAAGAAGTATTACAATTGAATAAAATTTAAATATCACGTATATTTGAAAAGCAATCTGAAAAAGATTGCTTTTTTTTTGCAACAATTATTTTTAAAAACCGTCTTTAAAAGCACCCCTTATGCTGCTTCCTGAAGCCTTTAAAATATGGGGTTTTTAACGATTGATTAACAATATCATTAGTAATAAAATTTAACCTTGTAGACCTCAGAGTCATATTTTAAACAGCATAAACATATGGAAGATACAGGCGCATCTGTAGATATAGGAGCAATCAACGAAAAGATTGAAAGAGAGAGTGCATTTGTAAAGGTTCTTACGATGGAGATGAATAAAGTCATCGTAGGACAAAAGCACATGGTAGAACGTTTGTTAATAGGTCTGCTGGGACGAGGCCATATTTTACTTGAAGGTGTTCCCGGACTTGCGAAAACCTTAGCAATTAACACACTTTCTCAAGCAGTACAAGGTAGTTTTAGTCGTATTCAGTTTACACCAGATTTACTTCCTGCCGATGTTGTGGGAACGCTAATCTACAATATGAAGCTCAATGATTTTAGTATTAAAAAAGGTCCCATTTTTGCAAATTTCGTGTTAGCAGATGAGATCAACCGTGCTCCTGCAAAAGTACAGAGTGCGCTACTTGAAGCGATGCAAGAAAAGCAAGTTACCATTGGTGACGAGACGTTTGTATTAGATAAGCCGTTTTTAGTAATGGCAACTCAAAACCCGGTAGAGCAAGAAGGTACATATCCACTCCCTGAGGCTCAGGTTGACCGTTTTATGTTGAAGACTGTAATTGACTACCCTAAACTAGCCGACGAGCAACTTATCGTGAGACAAAATTTGAAAGGGTCTTATGAGAAAGTAAATCCGGTTGTTTCTGTTGAGCAAATTTTACGTGCTCAGGAAGTAGTTAAAGAAGTGTATATGGATGAGAAAATTGAGAAATATATCCTCGATATCATCTTTGCAACCCGTTATCCTGAGAATTATAAACTGGCAGATTTAAAGCCGTTAATCAGCTTTGGCTCTTCTCCTCGTGGTAGTATTAACCTTGCAACAGCTTCTAAGTGTTTTGCATTTATAAGAGGTCGTGGTTATGTAATTCCAGAAGATGTGCGTGCGGTAGTACACGATGTATTGCGTCACCGTATTGGAATTACCTATGAGGCAGAAGCCGAAAATGTAACTACAGAAGAAATAATAAACAAGATCGTAAACGAGATCGAAGTACCATAAACTAGATATAGAATCAGCTTGCAGCTATTGCCTGAAAAATGGTGAGTGCTGCTCGCTGATTTCTTTGCTGATTCTCTATAATTCATGGACACTAAAGAACTTTTAAAAAAAGTACGCAAGATTGAGATCAAAACCAGAAGGTTGTCTGATCACATTTTTGGTGGAGAATACCATTCTACCTTTAAAGGAAGAGGGATGACCTTTAGTGAAGTACGTCAGTATCAGTTTGGCGATGATGTGCGTAATATAGATTGGAATGTTACGGCACGCTATAATGAGCCCTTTGTAAAAGTTTTTGAAGAAGAGCGCGAACTCACTATGATGCTTGTAGCTGATGTGAGTGGTTCAGAATTCTTTGGCACAGATCAGCAGTTTAAGTCTGAAGTTGTTACCGAAGTTGCTGCAACCCTTGCTTTTTCAGCATTACAGAATAATGATAAAATAGGTCTCATCTTATTTTCTGATGAGATAGAACTTTATATTCCGCCAAAAAAGGGGAAATCTCACGTATTACGTATCATACGAGAATTACTCGAGTTTAAACCAAAAAGCAAAAAGACTGATGTTTCTCAAGCTTTGAAGTTTTTATCTGGAGTGATGAAGAAGAAGGCTATTGTTTTTGTATTGTCAGATTTTATTGCAGAAGGCTATCGCGATACGATGAAAATTGCAGCGAAGCGACACGACATTACCGGGATTCGCATTTATGATAAACGGGAAGAAGAGATCCCTAGCCTCGGAGTTGTTCAGATGGAGGATGAAGAGACTGGTGAATTACTTCTGGTAAACACGACTTCAAAAAAGGTACGCAGTAATTATTCAAAATATTATCAGGACCGCGTTAATTATTACAAAGAGAGCTTTACCCGTAGTGGTGCCGGTGTGATCGATGTGCGTACTGATGAAAGTTATGTAAAAAAACTATTAGGTTATTTTAAACGAAGAGGATAAAAATAAAATGAATAGTAACCCTAATACACTTCAAAGTACAACCTGCTTCTTAAAATACAAATCTATATTTTTAGGTTTTGTACTTTCAGTTTTTGCATTGACTCAGGTAGAGGCGCAGCAGGTTATAGGAGCTATCGATACGACTTCAATCCGTATTGGAGAACAAATCACCTATGAAGTTTCGGTAGAAGCTGATTCTACAGATCTTGTATTATTTCCAGAAGGGCAAACCTTTCAGCCTTTAGAGATGATAGAGGCTTATAAAATAGATACTTCTTTCGCCGGTGCAAAAATGAATTTGATAAAACGTTACGGCTTAACTCAGTTTGATAGCGGATCGTATACTATTCCACGCCAGTTGGTTTCCATTAATCAGAAACCTTTCTATACAGATTCTATTGCAATTGAAGTGAACAATGTAGTCGTTGACACAACCAAGCAAGGTTTATACGACATTAAAGATATTGTTTCAGTAGAACGTACAACCAGTAAATTCTGGACGTATTTACTGTATTTTCTAATTCTTGCCGCTTTAATAGGTGCTTTTTTATATTTCATAATCCGTAGAAGTCGTAAAAAGGCTGAAGCCGAAAAGAAATTACCTCCCTTTGAACAGGCAATTTTTTCGCTTAAACAATTAGACGAGGAATATAAAAAACCTGCTCGGGGTGTTGATGAGCGTGATGTTACTAAGGCTTACTACTCAAAACTTACAGACATTGTAAGACGTTATCTTGATGAAGAAGTCTATGATCGCTCTATGGAAAGCACTTCTTCTGAGTTGATAGATCGCTTGATGCAGGAAAAACAAGAAGGCAAGATTGATTTGAGTAAAGAAACAATTCTCAAACTGGATCAAATCTTAAGACGTGCCGACCTTACTAAGTTTGCCCGTACATCTCCGGGAACCGGTCAAGCTGAGGCAGATCGACTTGTAGCCGAAGAAATTGTAAAAGAAACTAAAGAAGCTATCCCAGAGCCTACTGAGGAAGAGTTGATGCGGGATGCAGCTTATAGGGAGGCATTGGCAAAACGTCGTAAGAGAAAGCTCATTTTAACTTCGGTAATTGGAGTGTTTGGAATTTTAGTTATTGCAACTGGTATTTTGGTTGCAACTAAAGGTTTTGATTATGTAAAAGATAATTTTATAGGTCACCCGTCTAAAGATTTATTAGAAGGTGATTGGGTACGTAGTGAGTACGGTTATCCACCTGTGATTGTGAGTACACCGCGCGTATTAGAACGCAATGAGATTGCGCTGCCGGATTCTTTAAAAACTCAGATGGATATGAGCACTTTTACGTACGGAAGCCTCATAGATGAGTTTTATGTTGTGGTAAATAATACCCGTTTTGGTGGTAAAAATGAAGCTGATTTAGAAGCTGCGTCACAAGGATTTATAAGTACACTAGAAGCGAGTGGGGCCAAGAATCTGATTGTAAAATCTGAAAAGTACACAACACCAGAGGGCACTGAAGGTTTACGCGTTTACGGTACAGGTGAATTTCCAAACAGTATTAATGCACAGAAATTTAGTCCTGGGGCATACGAGATGTTGCTATTTACAGCTCCGGGAGTTTTGCAGCAGGTACTAGTAGCGCATCGTGAAGATGATCAATATGCAAAAGAAATGGCCGCCCGAATCATAAATTCAGTAGAACTTCAAAA
Organism: Leeuwenhoekiella aestuarii; assembly: GCF_004104055.1. Classification (GTDB taxonomy): domain Bacteria; phylum Bacteroidota; class Bacteroidia; order Flavobacteriales; family Flavobacteriaceae; genus Leeuwenhoekiella; species Leeuwenhoekiella aestuarii. Next base: position 835,265 of record NZ_QOVJ01000001.1, read on the forward strand.
AACAGTACCTACCGATGTTAAGTAATTTTGAATTTCAAAATCCTGAGTTTTTCTGGTTGTTTTTAATACTACCGGTAGTTGTGGTTTGGTATTTTTTTAAAAGAAATAAACTTACTGCACAGGTTAAAATTTCCAGTTTAAAAGGTTTTAAAACGGGTAGTGGTTTACTGGCAAAGTTTAGACCTATACTTTTTGTGTTGCGCTTGCTGGCTTTGGCTTTTTTAATTACTGCTTTAGCAAGACCGCGTACGGTTGATGTTTCAACTAGAACAAATACCACGAGAGGAATTGATATTGTGATTGCGATAGATGTTTCGGCGAGTATGCTTGCAAAAGATTTAAAGCCTAACCGTTTAGAGGCCCTTAAGAATGTTGCGGCACAATTTATTGCAGATCGTCCCAATGACCGTATTGGGCTAGTAGAATATGCCGGCGAAAGCTATACACGTACTCCAATAACCAGCGATAAAGGCATTGTGTTGAGTTCGTTAAATGATATTCAGTATAACAATATTATTGAAGGCGGAACGGCAATAGGAATGGGGCTTGCTACTTCGGTAAACCGATTAAAAGACAGTAAAGCAAAAAGTAAGGTGATCATTTTGATGACTGATGGGGTGAACAATGCTGGATTTATTGAACCGACCACAGCGAGTGAGTTGGCACAAGAATTTGGGATTAAAGTGTACACCATAGGTTTGGGAACTAATGGCACAGCACTTACTCCTATTGCATTGCGAGGTGATGGAGGATTTCAATACGGAAATGTTCCTGTAGAAATCAATGAAGAACTATTAAAGGAAATCGCAGATAAAACGGGTGGATTATACTTTAGAGCGACAGATAACCAGTCGCTTGAAGAGATTTACGACGAGATTAATAAATTGGAGAAAACAGACGTTGAAGAGTTTAAGTATACCAATTATGAGGAGAAATACAGACCGCTAGTTTTATTGGCTGGTTTGCTGCTTATGTTTGAGCTGTTGCTGAGGTATACCGTTTTCAAGAGTTTCGTTTAAAAAAATAGTAATAACAGTAATATTTTAATTTGTGTATTTACTAGAAGAAAAAATATGGTTTTGGGCATTGTTAGCTATTCCAGTAGTGGTTCTGCTTTATTTTGCAGTTACACTTTGGAAAAGAACTGCACAAAAACGCTTTGTAGTAAACCGCGAATTGCTGGAGAAATTAACGCCGCAACGATCGGTTTTTAAACCTGTATTGAAGCTTATTGTGTTTTGTCTTGCACTTGCTTGTATGACTGTAGCTCTGGTAAATCCTAAGATAGGTACCAAATTAGAAACGGTTAAACGTGAAGGTGTAGATGTGGTTTTTGCGGTAGATGTTTCAAAAAGTATGGATGCAGAAGATATTGCACCCAGCCGAATTGATAAAGCAAAACAGCTGGTAACTCAGATCATTAATAATCTGGGTAGTGACCGTGTAGGTATTATTGCTTACGCAGGTAGTGCATATCCACAATTGCCTATAACTACAGATTACAGCAGTGCAAAGATGTTTCTCAACTCGATGAATACAGACATGCTGTCAAGCCAGGGAACTGCAATAAAAGATGCTATAGAACTTGCGAAGACTTATTATAATGATGAAGAGCAGACAAATCGAGTTTTGGTTATCATTTCAGACGGGGAAGATCACGAGGGAGATGCCGCTTCAATTGCTGAATCTGCACAAGAGCAAGGCATTCGTATTTTTACGGTAGGAGTAGGTTCTGAAGCGGGTGATCGTATTCCTATTAAGCGAAACGGAGTGGTACAGTCTTATAAAAAAGACCAGAACGGTGAGACCGTGATTACAAAATTAGACGCTGAAACCCTTAAGCAAATTGCAGCAGAAGCCAACGGAGAATACATTGATGGTAACAGTACACAAAAGGTTGTAGATAAGATGAAAACTGCTCTCAGCCAGATGGATAAGAAAGAGTTTGAGGCCAAGCAATTTGCAGATTTTAAAGATCAGTTTCAGTGGTTTGTCGCTGCGGCATTATTCTTGTTATTTATAGATGTGTTCTTGCTTGAGCGCAAAACAGCTTGGGTTAGAAAACTGAATCTGTTTAATGAAAATAAGACTAAATCTTAATCTGATTGAAGATGAAGTATTTTAAAAATATAAATACGCTACTAGCCATATTCTTTATGTTTTTTGTGGGTGTTGTTTTCGCGCAAAGTGAAAAGCCAGATCCCGCGATTATAGAGGCGCAAGATTATGTAGCTGAGGCAAATGATGCCTTTGTTTCTAATGAATTTGCTGCTGCAGAATCTAGTTACAGAAAAGCTGTTGCTAAAGACCCTGCAAATGCGACCGCAAAATACAATATGGGTAATAACTATTACCGAAACAAAAAATATGGTGAGGGTATGAACAGATATCTTCAGGCTGCTGAAGTAGCACAAACGAAGACTGAAAAGCATAAGGCATTTCACAATTTGGGCAATGCTTTCTATCAGCAAAAAGATTACAAGAAAGCCGTAGAAGCATACAAAAATGCGCTGCGTAATGATCCTACAGATGAAGAAACCCGTTATAATTTAGCTCTAGCTAAAAAAGAAGAAGAAAAGAACGGTGGTGGCGGTGGTGACGACGATAAAGACGATCAAAACCAGGATCAGAACGAAGATAAAAAAGATCAGGAAGGCGACGGTGATGATAAAGAAAGTGATGATGGCAAGCCAAAAGATTCTGATGATCAGGGAGATGAGAAGAAAGATCAGGGCGACGATAAAAAAGACGATGAAGGAAAGCCTGAGGATAAAGATGGTGATCAGAAAGATAAGGGTAAAGATGGCGATAAAGAAAAAGAACAGCCTCAGCCACAACCGGGTCAGGGGCAGTTATCTCCTCAGCAAGTTAAAAGTTTGCTAGAGGCTATGAAAAACGAGGAAAATAAAGTACAGGATAAAATGAATGCTCAGAAAGTTAAAGGTGCTAAAGTTAAAACAGATAAAGACTGGTAAGCTACAGCTGAGCGATAAAGCAGCAATTACGATGAAGATGAAGTTAAAATTTTTGCTGATTGTCTTTTTTGCAGGCTTCTCTGCATACTCACAGGTAGAGTTTGATGCCGTGGTGAGTAAAGAAACATTGGGTGTTAATGAGCGCCTGCGTGTAGACTTTGAGATGAATAAAGATGGGGATAATTTTAGACCTCCCAGCTTTCAGGGATTTACAGTGGTAGGTGGTCCTAATCAGTCAATCAGCAAGCAATGGATTAATGGGAAAGCAAGTTTTTCAAAAACATTCTCCTATTTTTTACAACCCAAAGCCACCGGAAAATTAAAAATAGGTCAGGCAGAGATAGAAATAGAAGGTACGGTTTACAAAACCATACCCATAGAGATCAATGTTACGGGTGCTGTAGATTTGCAGAAAGATCCTAACGATCCTCAAGTTGCCGCAACTGAAAATGTGCATTTGGTTGCTGAGGTTTCCAAATCTGATCCTTATTTGAACGAAGCTTTTACAGTGGTCTATAAGCTCTATGTTTCTCGTGAAACAGCTGTAAACGGCTGGAATGAGCTTGACGCACCTAAGTTTGCAGACTTTTGGAGTCAGAGTATAGATGAGAAACAATTTAAGGTTTATGATGGTTCGTTTAATGGGAAACCCTATCGCTATGTGATCCTGAGAAGAACGTTGCTCTATCCACAGAAAACAGGAGAATTAACTATTGAACCGCTCGCTTTAAATATTAATGTGGAAGCACCAACTAATCGTAGAGATATCTTTGGGATGCGCATTACCAGACCGGCAAAAATTACTGTAACTGCTCCTACTCGCAAAGTCAATGTAAAAAGCCTGCCCGAAGATGGTAAACCTGAAAGTTTTACAGGTGCTGTAGGTAGTTTTGATTTTGATGTAACTGCCAGCAAAACTAAACTGGATGCACAAGAAGCGCTTGATTTAACTTTAACAGCTAAAGGAAACGGGAATCTTAAGTTGTTCACCTTACCAAAACCAAAATTACCAAGTTCACTAGAAGTTTATGAGCCTGAGAATGATCAGGATGTTCGGGTTTCTCTGAATGGTATGGCAGGTTCAAATTCTGCACGATACACCATTGTTCCGCAACAAAAAGGAAATTATCCTATTCCGCCGATACGTTTTTCTTATTTTGATCCTTCTACAGAGCAATACAAGACATTGAGCAGTGATGAAATTATAATTGATGTAGAGAACGGCCCTGAAGTTTTAGCTTCAAACGATGATAACAAAGTACCTGTTAAAGCTGTAAATCAATTCAATTATATAAAGTCTGATGCTAATCTGGTTGCTCAGAATAAGGATTCTTTTTTTGCGAGTACAACATTCTGGGGTATGCTGGCAACACCAGTTATTTTAATTCCGTTAGCGATTTTATTTGGAAATAAACGCAGAGCATATCAAAATGATGTAAAAGGGAACAGACTGCGTAAGGCAGATAAACTGGCTCGTAAATATCTGGGAGATGCCAAGAAAAGTCTGGGAGATCAGACCGCTTTCTATCTCGCCCTTGAAAAGTGTCTGCATAATTTCTTAAAAGCTCGTCTCAATATACAGACTAGTGATATGAGTAAAGAGCGTATAAGTAAGTTGCTTCAAGAACGTGGTGCTACGGTTGAAACTACTGCAGATTTCCTGAAGCTTTTAGAAAGCTGCGAGTTTGCACGATATACACCATCAAGCAGTGATGCGATGCAACACGATTATGAGCAGGCTTCCCGTGTAATTTCTGAAATAGATAAACAGTTATGAAAACACAGGGTTTAATGTCGAGATATAGCAATATTTTAGTTGCGCTTGTTGTAGTGCTATGTGTTTTTTCAGCAAGTGCTCAGACTGCGCAACAATTGTTTGAGACTGGTAATTCACAATATGCGCAGAATAATTATGAAGAGGCAATTAAGAATTATGAGCAGGTTTTAGATGCCGGTTATGAGTCTGCAGAAGTGTATTATAATCTGGCAAATGCCAATTATAAGCTCAATAGGATTGCACCTAGCGTTTATAATTATGAAAAAGCATTAGCACTAAAGCCTAACGATAAAGAGATTAAAAACAATCTTCAATTCGCTCAGAATATGACGGTTGATGCAATAACACCTTTACCTGAAAACACGTTTAAAAAATGGTGGAATCAACTCTTAAATTTGTTTACACTTGACGGTTGGGCACTTGTTACAGTAGTTTTAATTGTGTTGTTTACTCTTAGTTTTCTTGTGTATTACTTTGGAAGCAAAACAGTTTTAAAACGCTCTTTTTTTACCATTGCTTTCGTTTCTTTAGGTTTAGGATTACTCAGTCTGACTTTAGCATTTCAGGCACGATCTAATGAAAAAAACAAGCGCTTTGCTGTCGTTTTTTCACCAGAAGCAGAAATAAAAAATGCGCCTAATATGGGTAGTGAAGAAGTGTTTGTTTTGCATGAAGGCACTAAGGTGCGTGTTATTGAAGAACAAGGAGACTGGCAATTAATACGTCTTGCAGATGGTCAAGAAGGTTGGATACCTAAAACTTATATAAAGCTGCTGTAAATAATCTAGGTAAACACAGTATCTTGGCTTTAGTCAAATGTTTTACTCTATAGTGGAGATGTAAATGCCCAAGATTGTTTCTAAGTCAAAAGTTATATCCTTTTCAGGTCTTGTTGACTCGAGCTAATTATTTTTTTAAATTAAGGTTTTTTTAACTTTTCTTTTATAGATTTACGAATAACAAGCTATAATTCAGGTTTTGATTAGTAAATCGTATTTTTTTATAATAATATTTGTGTCTTTTTTAGTCACGCCTTTTGTTGTATCTATTTTGCAACAGGATGACTATGACTACGCGCTTACAATTTCAGAAGAAGAAAAAAGCGCAGACGGAACCTATGATTTTGAAAAAGATCTAAAGGTAAAACAAGACTTTGTAGTTTACTACTATGAGCAATCTGAGCGATTTTTGCAACCCACTTTCTATCAAGGATTTTTATTAAGCAGCGGTTATCTTGACCCTGTCTTCCCTCCTCCTAAAAGTATTTAATTTTTATTTTAGCGACTTATTAATAGATTGTCATTGAAGTTATTCATAGTTTCAATAGCTAAAGCGCATATCAGCGTTTTATAATTCTTATTTATAACCAAAAAACAAATAGCATGGATATTAAGAAAATATTCGAGAACAACAAGGAGTGGGTTCAGGAACGTTTAGATATTGAGCCTGAATATTTTAAAAAATTATCTCAGGGGCAATCTCCTGAGATCCTTTATATAGGGTGTAGCGATAGCCGCGTTTCTTCTGAAGAGTTAATGGGCGTAGGTCCCGGAGATGTTTTTGTACATAGAAATATTGCTAATATGGTACCTAACACAGATCTAAACTCGATGTCTGTAATCAATTATGCTGTAGAGCATCTAGAGGTTAAACACGTGGTGGTTTGTGGTCATTATTACTGTGGAGGTGTAAAAGCAGCTATGCAGTCTGCTGATCTCGGGCTTTTAAACCCGTGGTTAAGAAATATCAGAGATGTTTACCGTATTCACAAAGATGAATTGAGCCTTATTGAAGATGAAGAAGAGCGCTATAAAAAATTTGTAGAGCTTAATGTGCAGGAGCAGTGTGTAAATGTGATTAAAACTGCCGATGTACAAAAGGCGATTCGCAATAGAAACCTTACGGTTCACGGATGGGTATTTGACATCCACTCTGGGAAATTGATCGACCTTAAAATTGACTTTGATGCAATTCTCGAGAACATCATGGAAATTTATCGATTAGACGAATAAAGAAACGTATTGATCCAGAGTAGTAGTTAGCTGCTCTGGATTCTTTATTTAAAAGTTGGATATACTTGACAGAATTGTACTCTTCATAAGTTGTAATGATCTTAATATTTACAGTATTGAAAAAAAACTAACAAATTAAAAATTAAAACTATGTTTAAACATTTAAAGAGCGACTTGCCATCTAGTATTGTTGTATTTTTCGTAGCACTACCGCTGTGTTTAGGTATAGCACTTGCAAGTGGAGCACCATTATTTTCAGGTCTTATTGCAGGTATTGTAGGTGGTATCGTAGTAGGAGCTTTAAGTGGATCTAGTTTAGGAGTAAGTGGACCTGCTGCGGGTCTTTCCGCAATCGTTTTAGTGGCGATTTCAAGTCTGGGAGGTTATGAGAATCTTTTAGTAGCTGTTGTTTTAGGTGGAGTAATTCAGTTGCTATTTGGAGTTCTTAAAGCAGGGATTATTGGATATTATTTTCCTTCTTCAGTAATTAAAGGAATGCTTACTGGTATAGGTATCATTATTATTTTAAAGCAAATCCCTCACTTTTTTGGGTATGATGCAGACCCTGTGGGTGATTTAGCATTTGCTCAGGTTGATGGTAGGAATACATTTACTGAAATAGCCAGAGTCTTTGATGGTATCAGTCTTGGGGCAACTTTAATTGCAATTATAGGAATGGCAATTCTGGTTCTATGGGAAGCAGTTTTAGGTAATAAAGGGAAGGTTTTTAAGTTAGTGCAGGGACCTTTAGTCGCTGTCGTTCTGGGTATATTATATTTTGTCTTTACTCAGGATTCTGAAACTTGGGGTATTTCAAAAGAACATCTCGTTAAAGTGCCTGTTCCAGATGACTTTAATTCATTTATAGGTCAATTTACATTTCCTAATTTTAAAGTTATAGGGGAGCCACAAATCTGGATAACAGCTTTTACAATTGCATTAGTTGCGAGCTTAGAAACACTTCTATGTGTTGAAGCAACAGATAAGTTAGACCCTAAGAAGCGAACAACACCTACCAATCGCGAACTTTTTGCACAGGGAGCTGGTAATATTATTTCAGGAATGATAGGAGGTTTACCGGTTACTCAGGTAATTGTGCGCAGTTCGGCTAATATTCAGTCAGGAGGACAAACCAAAATGTCTGCGATCATTCACGGCTTTTTATTGCTCATATCTGTGATTCTTATTCCCAATGTTTTAAACCTGATCCCCTTGTCTGTATTGGCAGCTGTGCTCTTACTTGTAGGGTATAAGTTGGCAAAACCAGCAACATTTAAACGCATGTGGGATTTAGGGTGGAAACAATTTTTACCTTTTATAATTACAATAGTGGGGATTGTTTTTACCGATTTACTTATAGGAATCAGTCTGGGGCTTGCAGTAGGGATTGTTGTGATACTTATAAAGAATTATCAGAATTCTCATTTTTTACATATTAGAAAAGAGGAAAAAACAGGTCAAGAAGTAGTAAAAATGACTTTAGCAGAAGAGGTAAGCTTTATTAATAAAGGTGCTATTTTAAAAGAATTAAATAAGTTGGGTGATGACTCATTCCTTGAAATAGATGTGCGTAAAACGCGCTATTTAGATCATGATATTATTGAAATTCTTGATGACTTTGGGTATAAAGCAAACGATAAAAATATTGATGTGAAAATAATTTCAGAACGTGGAATTATTGAAAACCCTAAAGATTATGAGATGTTTTTCAATCAAGAAAAAAAAGAGAATTTAAAAGTTACTAGATAAAACCTATATTAAAAATCCCTGAACAATTCTTTTTGGGGTTTTTAGTTTTAGGCAGATTGAAGCTCTAAGGAATTATTTTCATCTTGATCATTCCTGTCTCTAAACTCATCGACTTCCTTTAAAATACTGGGAAGAAATAAAGGGCCTAAGGGTTCTATGGTTTTATAGAGAACAGATTGTTCTCTTGTCTCTTTATCTATAATATTTAAAGTGTTTGTCATTGCAGCAAGAAACATAAGGATCACACTAAGAATAAAGGCCGTTTTAAGAAGTCCAAAGACTGCGCCCAGAATTTTATTTACGATACCCAGCATAGCAAATGAAGCCACTTGCGTAAGCACTTTCCCAGCTAAAGTGATCACAAAAACAATAATGATAAATGTTATGGCAAAGGCAGCGAGATTTATGGTTTGTTCACCCCAGCTTACTTTTTCATTTAAAAATTCTACAGCATAATATGAGAAATGAATAGCACCATACACTCCTAAAATTAAGGCAATAAGTGAAGCTACTTCAATTAGCAATCCATTTTTTAGACCTTTAAAGAGCCCAAAAATCAGTAAAATTCCGATTACGATATCTAGATAATTCATAGGTTAAAGATACTATTTTGCCCAATATACCCTCTTGTTGTGCTGAGATCAAAAGGAGTATGCTTAATCATTAGTTAAATTATAAAGGTTTATTGATTAGTAAACTTACGTGTGGTATTAGATTGTAGCTTCTTACCTATATTTGCGGCATGGCAAGAGATGAACAATTAAAAGAGCGGTGGGACCAGATCGTGAGTAAACTTTCTGACCGTTTTGCAGATGGAGAACAATTAGATCTGGATGCTATTATTTACTTAATTGGTGTTCAGGAGTTGGGTAAACCGGGAATGCGCTTTAAAAAAGACGATAAACTCAATCTGATGCATATAGCAATATGCAGATTATTAGAGCCTTTTGGGTTTTATAAGTTTGATTTTCAAGATGAAGATGGATGGCCTCATTATGAAATGCTAGAAGCTTTACCGCCTTTAAAGGCCGGTGAACAGACTTTGTTGATGAAAGAAGCAATAGTTCAATATTTTGTTGAAAAAGAACTCGTGCATTAAAAGAATTGAATAAAATGAGTTTGTCTAAACCATGCTACTAGCCCTGCTACAGGAAGTTTTTCCTAACGATACCGGCCCTATTTACAAAGAGACAATTACTGGCAGATTTCCTGTTGAACCGTTCAACACGTATAGTAATCTTATTTTTTTGTTTATTGTAATTTACTTTGTTATAAAAATTTACAAAAAGCCAAGAAATCAGTGGTTTTTAATGATTGCTTTGCCTTTTATATTTATAGGCTATGTGGGCGGAACTTTGTATCATGGTTTGCGCAATGAAGAAGCCTGGTTGCTTTTAGACTGGGTGCCCATTCGCGGACTCAGTTTTGCAGCAGTGCTGTATTTTATTTTTAAATGGAAAAAAACCTGGGGAAAACGCCTCATTTTTATTAGTACAATTGGTGCTGCATTCATCGGTTTGCGGTATTTACCGCTTCCAGTTAAATTAGAGCACAACATAGGTTATCTCATAAGCGCGTTAAGCATTTTGATTCCTGTCATTGGATATTTAATAAAAACAAATGGACGACACCTTAGGCCGGTGGTAACAGCATTTGTGATTTTTGGTCTAGCAGTTTTATTTCGTTTTTTAGATAAACGGCTGGATTTTGAATTTTTCTGGATGGGAACCCACTGGCTTTGGCATCTACTAGGTGGTACGGCAGTATTCTTTATCCTGCAATATATTTACCGGGACAATAAAGCCGAAGCCGTTGATATTTCCTAAATTTGTGACTTCTAAAATTGCGTAAAGAACACTTTTGTAGAAGCTGTTTATAATGCAAAAATTATCGCAGATTAAAACCCAAAAATGGGATTGAAGAAGAATTATGTTAGATAAAATAAAAGAATTAATTGCCGAAGCAGAGGCTTTTACTACAACCTCACTTGAAGAAGCGGAAGCTTTTAGAATTAAATTTTTAGGAAAAAAAGGACTGTTTAATCAGTATTTTTCAGAATTCAAAAACATCCCTAACGAGCAGAAGAAAGAGTTTGGGCAAACAATGAACACCCTTAAAACTGTGGTTCAAGATAAAGTAGATGCGCTTAAGGCAAGTCTAGAATCAGCAGAAGAAAAAGGTACTTATGGTGATTTGACCAGACCCGGTGATGCAATCACTTTAGGTTCTCGCCATCCTATCTCAATTGTAAAAAATCAGATTATTGATATCTTTTCAAGAATAGGTTTTAATGTTTCTGAAGGTCCGGAGATTGAAGATGACTGGCATAATTTTACCGCGTTGAATCTACCGGAATACCATCCGGCTCGTGATATGCAGGACACGTTTTTCATTCAGACAGATCCAGACGTTCTGTTGCGTACACATACCTCATCGGTACAAGTGCGGTATATGGAAGGAAACAAACCACCTATACGTACAATTTCTCCTGGTAGAGTTTTTCGTAACGAAGCTATTTCAGCGCGTTCACACTGCTTTTTTCATCAGGTAGAAGGTTTGTATATAGATAAAGATGTTTCATTTGCAGACCTTAAGCAAACACTTCAGCACTTTACTACAGAGATGTTTGGTAAGAGTAAGATTCGCTTAAGACCTTCTTACTTTCCATTTACAGAACCTAGTGCAGAAGTTGATGTGTATTGGGGTCTGGAGACAGAAACCGATTACCGAATGACAAAAGGAACCGGTTGGTTAGAAATTATGGGTTGTGGTATGGTAGATCCTAATGTATTAGAAAATTGTGGTATAGACTCTAAAGAATACAGTGGCTTTGCATTTGGTATGGGGATAGATCGTATCGCTTTATTATTGCACCAAATATCAGATATACGCTTATTAAGCGAGAATGATTTGCGTTTCTTGAACCAGTTTAAGAGTGCATTGTAATATCTGATTCAATTCAGAAAGAAATAACTATTTGCTATGAAAAAGTATATTGTAATTGCGATACTTCTTATCGCATTAGCTGGTGTTGCCTATTTGACTTTTGTCATAGCAGCAATTAAGATTGTTATAGGAAGCATTTTTTTGGGTATAATGGCGCTCGCGCTATTAGCCTTATGGATTATGTGGAAGGTTAACGACGACTAACTATGCGAAAAGACATCAACATTCCTGAGGTTAAAGACGTTTATGTTGCGGCAGTTAAAGAGTTTAATGAGACGCATCGTACAGATGATTGGAATGCTTATATTATAAATGATTTAGAGCAGCCATTAGAACTTGTTCTTATCGTTTCTAATGGTTATAATGAGAAGAAGACAACCAGCCAGATGCGACATAAATTGCAAGTTCTGCCTGCAAAGTCTTTTGCTAAAATTGAATTTATAGAAGATAGTGTTTTAGAGCTCACTAATGAATTTGCAGTCACCTATTTTCTAGACGGAAAAATGTTTGAAAAGAAATTCATTTTTCCTGGCGGAAGCATCAATGATAAAAACAAAGGTCCGGTGCCTTCTATGTTAAAAGAAGGAGTTTTAGCGAACTAATCTATTTTATCCGTTAACTTTTTGAAGGTTTGTTTAGGATCTTTTCCTTTGTATAAAACTTGATAAACCGCATCTATTATGGGTGTTTTTGCGCCCAATTCCTGATTGATTTTATAGGCACTTTCTGCTGCGTAATAGCCTTCAGCAATCATACTCATTTCCATTTGAGCGCTTTTTACAGTGTATCCTTTTCCTATCATATTACCAAACATTCTGTTACGGCTAAATACAGAATATCCCGTTACCAATAAGTCTCCCAAGTAGGCCGAATCGTTGATGTTACGCTTCATTTTATGAACCTTCTTTATAAATTTTTTCATCTCTCTGATCGCATTGCTCATCAACACACTCTGAAAGTTATCGCCATAACCTAAACCATGTGCGATTCCGGCAGCAATTGCATAGATATTTTTAAGCATTGCAGCATATTCTGTACCTATGGTATCATCACTAATTGTCGTTTTGATGTACCAGCTTTTAAGGTGGTCTGCAACCACTTGAGCATGTTCTTCATCTGCGCAAGCGATGGTTAAATAAGAAAGACGTTCAAGCGCTACTTCTTCTGCATGACAAGGGCCTGTTATTACACCAATATTTTCAAAAGAAATGTCATATTCTTTGTGAAAATGAGCACCAACGATTTGCCCAGTTTCTGGTACAATCCCTTTAATCGCCGAAAAAATAATCTTGTCTTTAAAGCTAGCGGTAACCTTTTCCAATTCTTTACCCACAAAAGCAGATGGCACTGCGAAAATGAGGTAATCTGCATATGCTATGACCTCATTAATATCGTTACTCAGTTTCAATCGGGTGGTATCAAACTCTACAGCGCTCAGGTAATTAGGATTATGTTTTTCTTTTTTTAGATGCTCAAGAGCATAAACGCTGCGCATGTACCAGCCCACTTCTTCTACATTTTCTGAAAGCATTTTTACAATTGCTGTTGCCCAGCTTCCACCTCCTATAACACCAAATTTTAAGGCCATAATTTTTAATTTTTCCACATTGTGGAATTAAAATATATCGTGATCTATATCACTTATAAACCCAGTTATCACAAGGCTTTAACTGAATTTTGTTTTTTCAAAATCGAATACCTAAAGGTACAGATTTTAGACCGCACCTAAAATCTTGAAAACCACTTTAATAATTTTTTGGCACGCGGTTTGAATATGTTAAAACACAATTCGGAGCATGACGTCAACGCTAAGGATCTAATTGCAGCTTTTGTAATCGCAAGAGTAACAAACTTAAAAACTAACAATTATGAGAACATTAAAACTACTTAGCGGATTTTTATTAATACTTATTGGATTTACATCGTGTTATACAGATGTATATGTAGATGATGAAGTTTTAGAGCCGGTTGTGCCTCTTTCTAGGGTGCTTGCCGATTATGAGCTTTGGTATGTAGATATCAATCAGACTCAAGGTAATGGCAACATCCCTTTTATGGAAAAAGCTTTTACACTGTCTTTTTTAAACGGAACTGTAATGGCAAATAATAACCTAGCAGGAATAGGTGACCAGGGTAGCGGTTATGGTATAGAGGTAGGTTACTATGATATCTTTGATTACGATTTAGACATCAGTCACGATATAGATGGTTTTTATTCTTTTGAAATAAGTGTATTGAACACTAATACGCTTGAGTTGTATAATAGCTTTTCAAATACCTCATATATATTAAAGGGGTACCAGCGTAATACGTTTGATTATGACCGGTTGTTTTATGACAACATTCATTTTTTTCTACAGGAATACGCTGCCTGGGAAAAAATATATACCAGTGCTTCAGGGTCAATAAATGAATTTGATGCCGAGAATTTCTTGCAGTTTTTACCGGCAAATTCCGGAGGAAATTTTCAGAGTTCACAAGATGTATCTGGTACTTCTGCAAATAACTTGTATTGGGATTACACCGGTATTTATGAAGTACAGGATGTACAGAATAATGCGTTGTTAAAAACCTTGACATTAGACTATGATTATTTTGCAAATGAATTCTTTGAACTTACAATCGTAGATGACGCAACCATTGCTTTATATCACCCTTCTTCAGGAACAGAATATCGTTTTAGGGGTAAAGGCTATATTCAGTATAAAACACCTTCAGAAGGTAAGAGTCGTTTAAAGCAAAGCGAAATAGAACAAAATATTAAGATGATAAAAGCGTTAGCTAAATAAGCAATAGAAGATTTTTTTGGTTGGTTAGTTGAGATCGCCCTGTTGAGTTATTCGCAGGGCGATTTTTATTGGCAACGCCAAAAGGTTTAATACCCTAAGGCTTACCTCAAAATTGAAAATTTGTTTCTAACTAATATTTTGTAGGCCTGCCTGAAGTATTTTATTTAGAATCAGCCGCAAACATTCACATACATTTAAGTAGACATTATTAACGGCTTAAGACGGTATTTTGTAAATTGAATGTTTATAACAGAAACTAATTAAAGAACACAAAAATGGGATTATTTTCATTCATTAAAAATGCGGGTGCAAAAATAGGTATTGGTAAAAGCACAGCTGAAGAAGCTGCAGAAAAAAAGGCTGAAGCAGCCGCAGCCGCAGCTGCCGCAAATAAAAAAGCAGAAGCTTCTTTAAAAGAAACGATAGGCGATTTGGGTCTTGAGGTTGAAAACCTTGATATTTCTATTGATGGTGAGAAGGCAACAGTTACCGGTAAAGCAAAAGATCAAACTACAAAAGAAAAAGTAGTACTTGTTGTAGGTAATGTAGAAGGTATTGCTCAGGTAGATGATCAAATGGATGTTGAGCATAAAGAACCAGAAGCACAGTTTCACACAGTAGAATCAGGTGATACGTTAAGTAAAATTGCTAAGAAATTTTATGGCAATGCAATGAAATATCCTGTGATATTTGAAGCAAATAAACCAATGCTTAAAGATCCAGACAAAATATATCCGGGACAAATGCTACGAATTCCAAATTTAGATTAGATTTAAAATCATAATAAAAAAGCTCTTTACTGAAGCTTTTTTATTTGTAGAAATTCATTTCGTCAATATACCGCCATACAGATTGCGGTAATAAAGGCCGGCAGTTTTTGCCGGCCTTTATTGCTTTACGAATAGCGGTAGACGAGATTTCAACAACCGGTGCTTCAATAATATGAATACGCTCGTTATTTAATAATTCGTGTTGCGTTTGATCTTCACTGTCTGCAATACGCGGATATACATAGATATCGTGATGCTTTAAAATCACTTCATAATTCTTCCATTTATGAAGGGTGCGCAAATTATCTTCGCCCATAATCAGGCAAAACTCGTGTTGAGGATATTTCTCTTTTAAATGCGCTAGCGTATTACTTGTGTAATTGGGTTGCGGCAAATTAAATTCAATAGTACTGGCTTCAATAGCAGGATATTCTTCAACAGCTTCAAGCACTAGCTGGTAGCGGTGATGGTTATCCAGAAGTGTTTTTTTCTTTTTAAATGGATTATGAGGGGTAATTACCATCCAGATTTTGTCGAGGTCGCTGTATTCTGCAAAGTGATTTGCAATGATTAAATGCCCTACGTGCACTGGATTAAATGTCCCAAAATAAAGTCCAATTTTCATACCTACTTCTTGACGTGCTTTTTGACTAGTTCATAAGCTTCTGCAAGTGCTGTGTCTAGATCATTGTTCTCTATGATGTAGTCAAATTGTGGAGCTGTAGCAAGTTCTATGCTGGCTTTTGCAACACGCATATTAATGCGGTCTTCACTCTCGGTCTTACGTTTTTTGAGTCTTATCTTAAGCTCTTCAATACTTGGTGGCTTAACAAAAACAGCCAGAGTACGCTCGGGATATAACTTTTTAATATCTAAACCGCCTACCACGTCAATATCAAAAATCACATGTTTGCCAAGCTTCCATATGCGTTCTACTTCACTTTTTAAAGTTCCGTAGAAATTATCGCGATATACTTCTTCCCACTCTAAAAACTCATCATCTTTAATGCGTCTTTTAAATTCTTTGAGCGAGAGAAAATAATAATCTACTCCGTGCTTTTCATTAGGTCTTGCTTCGCGTGAAGCTGCAGAAATACTGAATTCCAGATTTAATTCTTTTTTTTCAAGAAGCCATCTTACGATGGTGGTTTTACCACTTCCGCTAGGTGCAGAAAAAACGATAAGTTTTCCTGTATCAGCCATTTTAAAGTACGTTTAGAAGTTGCTCTTTAATTTTCTCTAGTTCATCTTTCATGCGCACAACGATCTGTTGCATAGGAGCGTAATTTGACTTAGAACCTATTGTATTGATTTCCCGACCCATTTCCTGGCTTATAAAAGCAAGCTTTTTACCATTAGAATCTTCAGAATTTAGGGAGCTTATAAAATATTCCAGATGGTTGTTTAAGCGAACCTTTTCTTCGGTGATATCGTATTTTTCTAAATAGTAAGTGAGTTCTTGCTCAAAGCGGTTTTCATCAACTTCAGCTTTAAGATCGCTAACAGCTTTTGTAAGACGCTCACGAACTCCTTGCATACGCTCAGGATCAATAGTTATAACTTCTTCAAGATTAGAAGAGATGTTCTTAATGCGAAGTTCAAAGTCTTCTTTAAGTACCTTTCCCTCATCGGCACGGTATGTTTCTATTGCATTTAGAGCTTCATTAAGCCCTCCTAAAATAGTCTGGTATTCTTCTTCGTCAATCTCATCACGCTCTGTTTTTAAAGCGTCTGGTAAACGTGTTGCTATCTTAAGAAGTTCGATAGGTGCAGCGTCTGGAGTAACAGCTTGTAACTGCTTCATGTATTGTTTAACAACATCAGTATTGATAGAGCTGCTGGTTTCTTCGCCATTCAATTCAACATAGAGACTAAAATCTATTTTACCACGCTGTAATTTTTGAGCAACCAGATTTCTTAGTTCTAGCTCTTTCTCTCTGTAGAAAGAAGGTATTCTTGCATTGAGATCTTGGTTTTTACTATTTAGAGATTTGATTTCAATAGTAATTTTTTTAGTGGGAAGCTGGCTAACAGATTTTCCAAAACCGGTCATAGATTTAATCATGCGAAATATTTAAACGGTAAAGATAGCAAAACCTATCGGCTTGTTACCATGCTTACTATTTATCGTATAAATTAATAATCCCGTATACTTTATATACGGGATTATCTAGCTTTTATTAATGAAATAGACTACTATAATTTACGTACCCAGATATTTCTAAAACTTACAGGATTACCATGATCTTGTAATTTAATAGGGCCTTCACCGTGTGCAGGATTTTTAGGCTTTCCTATATACTCTGTGGTTCCTTTTATCTCGGTGTTATCTTGTACTAAAACACCATTATGCAAAACCGTTACTGTAGCAGATTTAGCCTTAGTTCCGTCAGCATCAAACTCCGGTTGATGATAAATAATATCATAAGTCTGCCATTGCTCTGTAGGTTTTGTAGCATTCACTAGCGGAATACTTTGCTTATATATAGCAGTTGCTTGTCCGTTAGAGTAGGTTCTGTTTTCATAGCTGTTAAGCACTTGAACTTCATATAATCCCTGTAAAAAAATACCGCTGTTTCCACGACCTTGACCTTCTCCCTCAATAACTTGAGGAGCTTGCCATTCTATGTGCAATTGCATATCTCCAAAACTCTCTTTGGTCTGAATATCTCCGGTACCACCTACAACTGTCATTGAACCATCTTGATTGATTTGCCAAGGCGCATTTACAACAGACTCTTTAGTGCTTTCCCATGCATCTAAATTTTTGCCGTCAAAAAGAACGATTGCATCAGAAGGAACCTCTTTATCGTTAAAAGAAACTACAGCAGGTTCTGGCTCCCACACTTCTGTAGCTTCAGGGTCTGTGATGGGAGCTTCTTCTGCTACTTTGGTGGTGTCTTCAGCAGTAGTGGTTGTCTCATCACTCTTTTTTTCTGCAGATTCATTACATGAAAAAAGCATACCTGCAACAAGAAATGGAAGGATTAGATTTCTATTCATAACTTAAAGTTTTTTAATTTTTATGTTTTTAAAAGAAACCTGATGCCCATGATCTTGTAAAGCAATAAGGCCAGTTTCGGCTTTGCCAAAAGCCTCCCAGTCTGCAAATTTAGAGTCAGCTACCAGTGCTTTCCATTCTTCGCCTTTTACCGGAAAAGTCACGACCTCTTCACCGTTCATTACAACAATACCTTTATTGTTATTGTAATCAATTGTGATCTCATAACTGTTCCATTCTCCGGCCGGGTTTACCACACCTTCAGGTGCAGCAATCATATCGTATAAAGCTCCTGAGCGGTGCGTGGTCCCTGCTTTTGAATCAGGGTGGCGCTCATCATCAAGAATCTGAATTTCAGGGCCTGTATAATACGGTTCATGATATTCAGGTTTTTCTTCAACAGACCACATGATACCACTGTTTCCACCTTCAGAGATCATCCAATCAAGAGATAAAACAAAGCTCGTATACTTTTCATTTGTTACCAGATTTTCGGTTCCTTCTCTGTTTTCTGCAGGTGTAAAAACTAAGGCGTCATCTACGATTGCCCATTGTGTTGGAGCTTCGCCATTATAAGCATGCCATTTGTCTAAATTACTTCCGTCAAATAAAACTTCCCAGTCGTTATCTTCAGGTTGTGTTTCTTCGGTAGTTGTTACTGCGACATCTTCAGTTTTAGATTCTTCTGCCTTTTCTTTACAAGAAGTAAAAAGAGCCATTGCAAGACCAACTGATAAAATTAGTTTTTTCATGATTTGTTTTAATTAATTCCTAAAATACGTTTCAATTTAGCTTCGTCAGTTTCTGCTCCTGCAAAATCATCAAAGGCTTTTTCTGTTGCTTCAATAATATGACTGGCGATAAACGGAGCGCCCTCTCGAGCTCCTTGCTCTGGGGATTTTATGCAGCATTCCCACTCCATAACGGCCCAAACGTCACAATTATATTCTGTTAATTTGGTAAAAATGGTTTTAAAATCTATCTGCCCATCACCCGGAGAGCGGTAACGACCAGCACGGTCTATCCAATCTCCGTAACCACCAAAAGCTCCTTTCTTTCCAGTAGAATTGAATTCTGAATCTTTTACATGAAACATTTTAATATGCTCGTGGTAAAAATCTATGTATTGAATGTAATCCAATTGCTGAAGCACAAAGTGACTGGGATCGTATAATATACTTACACGTTTGTGGTTTCCGGTAGCTTCTAAAAAGCGCTCAAATGTTACCCCATCGTGAATATCTTCTCCCGGGTGTACTTCATAACACACATCTACGCCTTGCTCGTCAAAGGCGTTCAGTATAGGCATCCAGCGATTTGCCAGCTCTTTAAAACCTAACTCTACCAATCCCGGTGGGCGCTGTGGCCACGGATGAAAGGTATGCCAAAGCAAAGCTCCACTAAAGGTGCCGTGAACATCTATATCTAGATTTCTACTGGCTTTAGCAGCACACATCAATTGATCTACAGCCCATTCTTGTCTTTTCTTTGGATTGTTTTTATAGCCATCTGGCGCAAAGTTGTCAAACATCTCATCATAAGCAGGGTGTACAGCAACAAGTTGCCCTTGAAGGTGCGTGCAGAGTTCTGTTATTTCTAGTCCGTAGCTATTTACTTTGCCTTTAAGTTCATCGCAATAGGTTTTACTTTCTGCAGCTTTTTTAAGGTCTATTAAGCGAGTTTCCCACGTAGGTATTTGAATTCCTTTATAGCCTAATTCGCTCGCCCATTTACACAAACCGTCTAAAGTATTAAACGGTTCTTTAGTATCCATAAACTGAGCAAGAAAGACAGCAGGGCCTTTAATGGTTTTCATAGTTGTTTGTATTTATAAATAAGCAAGCGCCTCATGGAGACGCTTGCTTTGAGTTTTGTTATTCTGTTAAGCTTACCCAAGCAGCATTCTTGTCATTAGAAGCAACAGCAGCATAAATAAACTGCATACCTCTTAGACCGTCATCAATGGTTGGAAAATCTGGTCGCTCACTAAAAGTTGCACCATCTTTTACTGCAAGTACCTCTTTAGCAAAGCTTCTGTAAATGGTAGCAAAACCTTCCAAGTATCCTTCAGGATGCCCAGGAGGAACCCGAGTGTATTCTGTAGATTCTGGGTAAGTACCGTTTCCTCCAGGCGTAAATATTTGCTTTGGCTTATCTAACCAGTAGGCTGTTAATTCATTGGGATTTTCCTGACACCAAGCCACACTACCTTTAGTACCGTAAACGCGAATGGCAAGATTGTTTTCTTCACCGGTTGCGATTTGAGAAATACTTAAAGTTCCTTTTGCGTTATCTTCTAAACGCAACAAAATATTACCATCATCATCCAGCACACGGCCGGCACCAAAACTGGTAAGATCTGCTGCAAGTTCCAGGATTTTCTTTCCGGTAATGTATTCGGTTAGATTTTCGGCGTGAGTACCAATGTCTCCAAGTGCACCGCCAATTCCAGATTTTTTAGGATCTACACGCCAAGAAGCTTGTTTATTTTCGGTTTCTTCTACAGCTGTAGACATCCACCCTTGCAGATATTGCACTACGACTTTACGAATATCACCCAGCTCTCCGTTAGCAACCATCAAGCGAGCTTGTTTCACCATTGGATAACCGGTGTAATTGTGAGTTAGAGCAAAAACTTTTCCGCTCTTTTTTACCGCTTTTTGAAGCTCAAAAGCTTCTTCCAAACTTAAGGTAACGGGCTTATCACAAATCACATGAAAACCTTTTTCTAGCGCTAATTTTGCGGGAGGAAAATGCATATGGTTTGGGGTCACAATAGACACAAAATCCATACGGTCTGATTCAGGAAGTATGGCTTCTTTTTCAATCATTTCCTCAAAGCTTTTATAAGCACGCTCTGGAGCAACACCTAAAGCTTCGGCAGATTTTATACTGCGTTCCGGGTTGCTGCTAAAAGCTCCACAAACCAGATCAATCATTCCGTCAATTCGAGATGCACGTCTGTGTACATCGCCTATAAAAGAGCCCTGGCCGCCACCGACCATTCCCATTTTTAATTTTTTCATCGTTATACTTTTTCGCCTTTATATTCTATTTTTTCATTTTTAAATGCGATCAGGAAGAACACAAATACTAGCGCAGCAAAGCCCGCAGGATATAACCAAATTGTCTTCCAATCGTGTATTTCTCCCACAAGATAATTATCTGTGATCTGGCCTGCAACCCAAAACCCTATTAACATTCCTACTCCATAAGTGGCTAGTGTTATAAGTCCCTGAGCAGCACTCTTGTTGCTCGATCCTGCTTTAGAATCTGTATAAATTTGTCCTGAAACAAAGAAAAAGTCATAGCAAACTCCGTGTAAAGCAATCCCAATTAAGAGCATAAACGAAAGTTCATCTGCGTTACCAAAAGCAAATAATACATATCTAATAACCCAAGCCAACATCCCGAAGAGTAAGGTTTTTTTGATGCCAAAGCGTAATAGGAAAACAGGGATTAGAAGCATAAACAATACTTCAGAAATTTGTCCTATAGATTGTTTAAGCGTTGGATTTTCCATTTGCAGTTCGGTTAGGAACGGATTAGTATTTTGATAGTAAAAGGCTAATGGAATACAGATTAAGATTGATGAAACAAAGAAAATTAAAAAGTTCTTATTCTTAAGCATGGTGATAGAGCTCAATCCTGTTTTTTCTAAAATAGATTGATTTTCATCGGATTTAATAGGTGGTGTTTTAGGTAATAAAAAGCTGAAAACTCCTAAAAATGCTGAAGCAATGGCAGTCATCGTAAATGTATTGCTTAATAGTCCGTCTTGAATTCCGCTTTGTGAATCCCAGCCCAAAAGACTAATTATAAAACCTGCCACAATCCAGCCTACGGTCCCAAAAACACGAATCCATCCAAAATCTTTTGATGGGTTGTTCATTTGCCTAAAGGCGACAGAATTTACTAAAGCCAAAGTAGGCATATAAGCAATCATATAACCTAAAACGTAAGGATAGAACACAGCAAAATCTGTGGCCTGGCTCATTTGATACATTAAGTAAGCACCAACTAAATGTAAAACGCCTAAAATACGTTCTGCATTAAAAAATTTATCAGCAATAAGCCCTATAATAAAAGGAGCAATGATTGCCCCCCAAGACTGTGTAGAGAATGCCATTGCACTTTGTGCTCCGGAAGCCTCTAAATTGTTTCCTAAAAATGTTCCTAAGGTTACAAACCAGCCTCCCCAAATAAAAAATTCGAGGAACATCATTAGTGATAATTGAAATCGAACAAGTGGTTTCATGTATTTATTTTAGTGATTATTTTAAGTTTTGAGCAGTCTTGATTAAAAGCTCTTTAGTAAGCAGTATTCCTTCTTCTGGAGTATGATTTTCTCCTTCATATTCTACACCTATAAAACCGGTGTAGCCGGCATCTTTTACGATTTGTAGAATTTTTGTAAAATCCATTGATGTTTCTTCACCAGCCTCATTGAAGTCATAGGTTTTAGCACTTACAGCAAGAGCTTTAGGCATCATTTCTTCTATTCCCTTGTATTTATCGTATTCTTTTACACAAGGAGCATCCCACATTTCACCATTTTTCCGTTCTATACAGAAGTTTCCAAAGTCTGGTAACGTACCGCAGTTTTCTTTATCAATGGTATTGATGACTTCCATAAGTAGTGCTGCATTTGACGAATACCCGCCGTGATTTTCTACGGTGACCTCAATGTTTTGAGTTGCGCCGTAATCTGCGAGCTTACCCAGACCATCAATAGCACTAGTTTTCCAGATTTCTTTATCTGCAGCACCGATGAGATTTACGCGAATGGCATGACAGCCTAAATATTTTGCGGCATCTACCCATTTCTTATGATCTTCTACTGCCTGATTACGCTCAGATTCTGACGCTGCTGCCAGATTACCTTCACCATCAACCATAATGAGTACATTTTTTACCTCAAATTCTTCACTTTTAGCTTTCATTTTAGGAAGAATAGAATCAAGTGCAACCTGATCGTTTTTGTAAGTTTCCATCAAAGGAGTATACAGTTGACTTACATATTCAATACCTTCAAAACCCATTTCGTGAGCCTTTTCTGCGAAATCTAAGGGGTCCATTTCTCCGCTTCTTATGGCTTCATTAAGCGACCATTGGGCCAGAGAAATTTTGAAAAAAGGTTGTTTTTCGGCTACTACAACGCTTTCATTTGTATTTTTTTCAGTTTTTTTTTCGCTTTTACACGATAAAACAGCTACCGAAATTAGAGCCGCCAATACGAGTTTAATGTTCATTAAATTAGCAATTTAGGTTGTTTGCGAGGGATTGCTGAAACGTGCGAACCCCCTATAAATATATAAGTTCTCTAAATTATACTTTTTTTGGTTTACCTAAAAAATAACTTAAAATTTATATATTTGATAGCATAGGCTAGATTATTTTATTAAAAACTAAATAAAAGTGAGTAGTATTAAACCTGAAGAAATGTACGATGCCATTGTGGTGGGTACAGGAATTAGTGGTGGCTGGGCTGCCAAAGAATTGTGTGAAAACGGACTAAAGACTTTAGTTCTTGAGCGGGGGCGTATGGTAAAACATATTGAAGATTACCCGACTATGAATATGGATCCCTGGGATTTTAAATTTAAGGGGCAACCTACTAAAGAGGAAGAGGCTAAACAATTTAAGCAAGCCCGTACCGGCTATACTACAAACAAGGCTCACAGCCATTTCTTTGTAAATGACTTAGAACATCCTTATAACGAAACTAAGCGTTTTGACTGGATGCGTGGTTACCACGTAGGGGGTCGCTCTATTATGTGGGGACGTCAGAGTTATCGCTTGAGCGATATAGATTTTGAAGCAAACAAAAAAGAGGGTGTAGCTGTTGACTGGCCCGTGCGTTATAAAGATATCTCCCCTTGGTATGATAAAGTTGAAGAATACATTGGGGTAAGTGGTGAAAACTTAGGTCTGCCACAGTTGCCTGATGGTAATTTTGGCCCGCCAATGGAGCTTAACTGTGTTGAAGAACACCTTAAGAAGAACATGGCGCAGAATTATAAGGATCGCTTGCTTACAATAGGACGTACAGCG
The DNA here is from genome assembly GCF_004104055.1 of Leeuwenhoekiella aestuarii. GTDB lineage: Bacteria > Bacteroidota > Bacteroidia > Flavobacteriales > Flavobacteriaceae > Leeuwenhoekiella > Leeuwenhoekiella aestuarii. The sequence continues at coordinate 859,338 of NZ_QOVJ01000001.1, forward strand.
CATATAACATATACAGATAAAACATTTGAAGGGCGTTCTGCTTGTCAATACAGAAATCGCTGTATGCGTGGGTGTCCTTTCGGGGCTTATTTTAGCTCTAACTCATCTACCCTACCAGCTGCAGAACGTACCGGTAATATGACGTTAAGACCATTTAGTATTGTAAGTGAAGTTATCTATGATGATAATACAAAGCTTGCAACGGGAGTTAAGGTTATTGATGCTGAGACTAAAGAAGAGATGATTTTTAATTCAAAAATTGTTTTCTTGTGTGCCTCAGCAATAGCTTCAGCATCTATTTTAATGCAATCTAAGTCAGATCGTTTTCCTGAAGGATTGGGTAATGATAGTGGAGAGTTAGGACATAATATTATGGATCATCATTTCAATGTAGGAGCATCTGCAAAATTTGATGGCTTTGAAGATAAGTATTATAAAGGTCGCCGTGCTAACGGACTTTACATCCCTAGATTTAGAAATGTAGGTGGAGATTCTGATCAACCTAACTTTAAGCGAGGTTATGGATATCAAGGTGGAGCAAGTCGAGGAGACTGGACTGAGGCGATCTCAGAAATGAAATATGGAGAGGATCTTAAGAAAGCTATTTCAGAACCGGGAGGTTGGACTATAGGTATCAATGCTTTTGGTGAATGTTTGCCTTACCATGAGAATAAAATGACGCTAGATTATGATAAAGTAGATAAGTGGGGGTTACCAACTATTACTTTTGACGCTGAATGGAAAGAGAATGAGTGGGAGATGCGTAAAGATATGAAGCAGCAGGCAGCAGATATGTTGACTAAAGCAGGCTTTAAAGATGTGCAGACTTATGATAATCCGGGTGCACCTGGTTTAGGTATTCACGAGATGGGAACTGCTCGTATGGGTAGAGACCCAAAAACTTCTGTGCTTAATGGAAATAATCAACTGCACGCTGTACCTAATGTTTATGTTACAGATGGTTCTTTTATGACTTCAGCAAGTTGTGTGAATCCGTCATTAACTTATATGGCATTTACAGCAAGAGCAGCTAATCATGCGGCAGAACAATTTAAAAACGGAAAATTCGCTTAATTATGAAAAGAAGACAAGTATTAAAAAATATAGGTCTGGGCGCTGGTTATGTAGCCGTTGCTCCAGCAGTTTTTAACTTATTACAAAGTTGTAAGAGCGAACCAAAAAATGAATGGCAACCTGTTTTCTTAAATGTTGCTAACGGTTTTGCATTGACTCAGGTTTTAGATGTAATTCTACCAAAGAGTGATACTCCCGGAGCATCAGAATTAAATATAGCTCAGTTTATAGACAGTTATATGGATGAGGTTGCTGGAGATAAGCAAAAAGAAGAATTTAAGTCTGGAGCTAACGCGTTTGCATTAAGCTTTAAAGAAAATTTTGATAAAGAATTAAGCGACGGAGAAGCTGAAGATTTTGAAAAAGCTGTCGCTAAATATTTAGGCGCAGATAAAGAAACTCGAGATGCTTATGTAAAGCGAATTTCAGAAACTCAGGATCCTGATGCTCCTAAAGCAGATTTTGATGCACACGCCGGTTCTTTTGCATATCTTAACGCTGTAAGAGACTTGGGTATTTGGGCTTGGAAAAACAGCGAGGCTGTGGGTGAGAATGTACTCTGGTATGACCCGATTCCGGGAGCTTATATAGGCTGTTTACCAGAATCTGAAGCTGGTGGTGGTAAAGTAATGTCTTTATAATGAAACGCAGAAATTTTATACAGAAAGGAGCCTTAAGTGGTTCCTTTTTGGCTTTAAATGGGCCCAAGCTTTTTGCGATGCAAGAAGGTTTAGGTGCTGATCCTTATCATCAATTCAATTTAAATTATGCTCCCCATTTAGGGATGTTTAAAAATCTGGCAGGCGATGACCCTATAGATCAGTTAAATTTTATGGCAGATCAGGGCTTTACTGCTTTTGAAGATAATACTATGCGTGATCGCTCTGTGGCTTTGCAACAACAAATGGCAGATGTGATGCAAAAACGTAGCTTACAAATGGGTGTTTTTGTAGCACACAAGATATATTGGACAGAGCCTAACCTTACAAGTGGAAAAAAGGACAAACGCGAGGAGTTTCTAGCAGACATTAAAGCTTCTATAGAGGTTGCTAAACGTGTAAATGCAAAGTGGGTTACCGTTGTGCCAGGTTATGTAGATATGACGCAGGATATCAATTATCAGACGGCTCACGTAGTAGAGAGCCTAAAGCAAGCTGCTGCTTTATTAGAGCCTCACGGAATCATAATGGTTTTAGAGCCTCTTAACTTTTACAATCACCCCGGATTATTTTTAAAAGAAAGTCCACAAGCATATCAAATTTGTAAAGCGGTTGATAGCCCTTCGTGTAAGATACTTTTTGATGTGTATCACCAACAGATTCAGGAAGGAAACTTAATTCCTAACATTGATGATGCCTGGGATGAGATCGCATATTTTCAAATGGGAGATAATCCCGGAAGAAAAGAGCCTACTACCGGTGAGATCAATTATAAAAATATTTTTAAGCATATTTATGAAAAAGGATTCACCGGAGTTCTGGGTATGGAACACGGTAACTCTATGCCCGGAGCAGCAGGAGAACAGGCTGTCATAGATGCTTATGTAAGCTGCGATAATTTTCTATGAAAAGAACTTCCTAACCAAAAAGAGACTTCATTTGAAGTCTCTTTTTGGTTAGGCCTATTACGTTCTAATCTTTCTTCAGGTCTAAATAGACTCCATTAGTCCACCCAAAGCCATCCTGTGTGGGGTATTCGCCGCCACCGGCGACGAGGGTAGTGTCTATAACATTGTATTTTTCGAGCATTTTACCGGTGCGTTTATAAACCCGGTCATTAAGGTGTAACCACCTCGTGCTTATTTCTTCAGCTAAATTATTAAACCCATATGTTTGAAGTCCGCGTACCGCCAGCCATTGATGCGGAGGCCACCCGTTAGGACTGTCCCATTGTTGCTTGTTGTCCACCAAAGACGTTACGAGTCCGCCCGGCTTTAAAAATTGAGCTTCTAAAGTTTTGCTCACGGCTTCCGCTTGTCGAGGAGATGCAACTTTAAAATAAAGTGGATAAACCATCGCTAGTGAAAGAGTAGGTGAAACCGTTTCTGAAGCTAAATTATAATCTACATAAGTGTTTTTTGAGGCATCCCATAAATAAGCGTCAATCGCATCTTTACGATCAGAAGCAGCCTTTACCATTTGCTCTGCACCTTCAGTATTATCATTAAATCTACGAGCTTTAGCAAGAGTTTCCTCAAGGTTATACAGTAGTGCATTTAAATCTACCGGAATGATATCTGTAGTTTGAATGGTGGCAATATCATCAGGGTCTGCAAACCATCTGCTGCTAAAATCCCAACCGCTCTCACACGCCGCCGAAATATTTAAATATACTTCTGAAGCTTTACGGCCTGACTCTTCAGCTGTAGTAATATCTTCAAGATAGCTCTCTGCTCTTGGCGTTTGTGTATTGCTAAAATACCTATTGAGAATATGGTCGTCAGCTAATTTTACAACACGACCTGTAGCTCCTTTTTCGGTTAACGCATTGGCACCTTTCATCCAGAATTCATATTCTTTTTCTAAAGCATCTTGATATTTTAGATAAACGGTTTTCTCATCTTTAATACCGGCAAGAAGATTTACCATTTCGGCAAAAAATGGTGGTTGAGATCTACCTAAATAATAGGTTCGGTTTCCGTTAGGAATAAAACCAATAGTATTTATTTGATATGCAAAGTTATCAAGTATATTCTCTATCAATTCGATTTCACCAGCTTCTTTCAGCCCTAAAAGAATAAAATAACTATCCCAATAATATACTTCTTGAAAGCGACCTCCCGGAACAATATAAGCATTGGGTAAGGCAATTCTCGAACCATTTTCTACGGCATCGGCATCTCGTTTTAAATACGACCAGAGTGCATTAATGTGTTCGGTAGTAGAACGTGTAGTGTCTGACTCAAAATTTGAAGTGGGTGTTCCAGGCAACGTGAAATATTCTAAAACAAAAGATTTAAGGTCAAACCCTTCCTCATCTTTATGGGAATTATATTCTTTTAGAATCTCTTCTGATGGAATTTTAGGTTCGCAGTCTACAAAAGTCTTTCCGTCAGGAAAAATACGACTGGTCTGCACAGCCACAAGTAAATCTCCGTACCGGTCTATAGGGTTGAGATCTTTATCAGGAAAATTTACAACCCGATCTGAAGCATCAGTTTGTGATTCATTTTTACAAGAGGAAGCAATAAGTACCAATAATAGGGCGAGTATTTTAAAATAATTAGTGACCATGATTTTTACTTTTTTAAGCTGAAAACGCCCAAAAATTAATCACTTCAGATAACTTTTGGGCGTTAAATTATATTTGAAAAAAAGTGTTTACTCTACGATAAACTTTCCTTTCATCACACTATAGTGACCAGGGAAACTACAGATAAAATCATAAGTACCGGGCTCTGGAGCGTCAAATTCTATTGTGTCAGATTGACCACCACCTAGCATTTTTGTGTGTACAATTACAGCATCTGTACCTTCAGGGATATAACCATTATCACGTGCAGCAGAAGCTTTAGCTCCAAAAGCAGGAATCTCAGTCCCCATAGTTAAAAGCACAAAGTTGTGTCCCATAACTTCTACTGGTTGTTTGCCGGTGTGACGTAAGGTAAGTTTTACTTTTTTACCTGCAGGAACGCGTATTTCATTTTTATCAAATTGCATCATATCTGTCGCAAGAAGAACAACCTCAGTCACATTCTCGTCAGATTTTTTTGCACTTGAAGACGAAGAAGAACTTGCTCCAATTTTTACAGATTCTTTTTCTTCTTTCTTTTTGTCATTGCCGCAATTCACTAAAATTAAGGAAAGCGCAAAAAGAAGGGTGATTTTTAAAGTTTTCATTAGTATTTATTTAGGTAATTGCTAATATACACAAGATATAAGCGCACTGCAAGACTTATCTGAGGCTCTTTTCTTTTTTGTGTGAATTAAAAAAATATAAGGTTCTTTTTTCATTATAACTAACTTCATTTGAGGTCATAAACCCTACGTGACCTCCAAAAGCAGGCATTTCTAAATAAAGGTTTTTATTCTGTTCTGCTTCTTTTTTAGGGTAACATTTCTCCTTTAAAAATGAATCGTCAAGGGCATTAATGATAAGCGTAGGGATGTTTATATTCCCTAAAAACTGCTTACTGCTGCTTTTTTTATAATAGTCTAGCGCATTCTCAAAACCATTGGCAGGTGCTGTGTACAGTTCATCAAAAAGCAAAAGGGACTTTATTTTACTTTTGTTTTCTTTGCTCAATTCGTTAGGAAATACTTTTAACTTTGCATTGTATTTCTTCTTGAGATCTTTAAGAAAGGACCACCGATAAACCCAGTTAGTTCGCTGTTGTAATGCTCCTAAAGAATCATAAAGATCAACAGGTGTAGAAACAGCAACGGCTGCTTGTAATAGGTCAGGTCGTTCTCGGTTTTCACCTAAATATTTTAAAATGATATTGCCGCCTAGGCTAAATCCGCACAAGTAGATTGCTTTGTATTTATTTTTTGAGACAATATAATTAACGACATCCGCAAGATCCTCAGAAGCACCGGAGTGATACGAGCGAACTTTTGTATTGTCTTCTCCACTGCAACCCCTAAGATTAATAGAAGCACAGTCATAGCCATTCTGATTTAAAATGCGTGCTGTACCCTGCATATAAGGTCTTCTGGCGTGTCCTTCAAGACCGTGAACGATTATGGTAATTTGAGAGCTTTTTTTCTCGTTTTGCGAAAAACTAAAGTCTACATCTAGAAAATCCCCATCACTTAGGGTGATGCGCTCCCTGTTGTAAGTAACACCTTTTATACGTCGTATTTTTGCCGCATAAATGGTATTAAAGTGACCGTTTGTAAACGGAGTTTTAGGTTTGTATGTAGATGAGACAAGGGGCATTAATACAATATTTCTCCTTTTGGTTTTATTGATTTTGGTAAATCTTTCTCATTGAGCATATCGCGTAGATCTATCTCTATGGTGCGGCACAGTGCAGTCATAGGTACGTCATTTGCCTTGCCCTCAAAAGGATCTTCACTGTTGTCGCCTATATATTCCATTGTAGTGAAGATCCACATTATAAGAATAGTGAACGGAATCATTTGCAGGAATAAAATTGAAATTTGCTGTGAAGGATGTACTGAATCTGTTACATGAATTTCAAAAATATTGAGTAAACCTAGCGGAAGTAAAAGCGCAAAAATCCATGTAAATAGTTTAGAGAAGTAACCGTATTGTCTGGGGAACGGCGTGTTTTTAATACGCTCGCACATTCCCTGAAAATCATAAAACTTAGCCAGAGCCTCTTGAAGTTGCATTTCTTGAAAACCATCTATCACCTTGTCTTTTCTGAGACGCTGAATGATTAAACTTTGATTTTTTATAAGATGCGTTGCCGGGTTTTCTCGTTTTTTAATTTCTTCATATTCATCCTGTCCTACAAATTGATAGGCTTGGTTACTTTCAATATTCCGCTCTGCATGACGATCAAACAGTCGCTCTACTAATGCACCTTCTTGTAGTGTCCAGGAGCGTGGCTGACGGAGTTGTACACGTAACGCATTGAGCCAGGCGATATGTCGGTAAATCAAATCTCTTTTAATTTCTTTTTCAGCCTCTTTATCTTCAAAATCGATAAGACTCAATACCCGTATTCCCCAAGTACGACTCCAGTTTACAATCATTCCCCAGATCTTTCTTCCTTCCCAAAAACGATCATAACTTTGACTGTTTTTAAAACCTAGATAAAAAGATACCGCAATACCAATTACGGTTAATGGTTCAAAAGGAATATCTATAAATTCCCAACCCAGATCGTGATACAGGTAAAATATGACAAGTGAATAAATAAGGAAAAATACGAGGTTTTTCCAGGTATAGCGTAGAATAAGCTTCCAGCTAATATTTCTTTTGATGAGCATTGGTGTTCTTTTGTTTTTAAAGATACTTTGAATGTACAGAATAGCAGAACTATTAAGGTAATTTTAAAATAGTATGCACGCACAGTACTTTTAGGTATCTTTGTTTTCTAATTGAGAAACTATGTATACTAAAGAATTTGAGATACGCTGGAGTGATATAGATGCTAATAGACACCTTGCCAATAGCGCTTATATCAATTTTATGAGTCATACCCGAATGGCTTTTTTGATGGAAAACGGTTTTGGACAGCAACAAATGGCAAAACACAGTATAGGTCCGGTGGTTTTTTATGAGCATATGTATTATTTTAAAGAAGTATTTGCCGGGAAGCCGGTGCGTGTTACACTTCAGTTAAAGGGTATTTCAGATGACGGAATGTATTTTGAATTTGTACATAACTTCTACGATTACAAAGGCCGAAATTTTGCTAGTTGTGAAATGATGGGAGCCTGGATTGATTTAAAAGAGCGTAAGCTCATCGCTTTACCAGAAGAACTCTATAAAAACCTCTCATCTCTAGATCATACTGATGATTTTAAAATCATTACTAAGGAGGATACGCGTAAATTTGGTAAAAAGCCGAAAGATCTAGACTAAGTTATTTTTACTAGATAATTGAGATCTAAATTTTCTGAGACTGGCCCGAAGTCAAAAGTTGTCTTCTTTTAATGACTTTTGGGCTTTTCAAAAGTTGTCTTGTTTCGGGTAGAAAGGTAAACTCCGGCAAAAATTAAAAGAGCTGCTCCCGCTCGTACTGGTGTTATTTTATCTGCGCCTACCAGCATAGCAAAGATCACGGCAATTACCGGTTGTAAGTAAATAAATGCTCCTACGGTAGACGCTTTGAGCGTTTTTAATGCATATAAGTTGAGTAAATAGGTAGAAAAGGTTGTCCCCACAACTACAAAGATCATAATCCCTATTGCGCGAGGCGGAAGCTCTAACCAGTCTACATCTGTAAATTCTGATAATGTGAATGGAAGGTTTAAGACTACACCGGTTAGAAAGAACCATTTCATCAAAGTAATGGTTGAATATTTTGAGGTAATGGGCTTTACGAGTATGAGATAGACGGCATAGGTGCCCGCATTTACAAAAAACAGTAAATTCCCTAGCGGAATATTAGGAGCATTAGGTTGTTCTGAAGCTCCAAATAACACCAGAATCAATGCGCCAAGCATTCCGGTAAAAATACCAACTGTCTTTACCCAGGTTATTTTTTCTTTTAAAAAAAGGGCTGATAGAATCAAAAGAATAACCGGACTCAGCGTGATAATAACTGAACTGTTTATAGGAGTTGACAGGCTCAATCCTTTAAAAAAAGCAAGCATATTTACAAACATCCCAAAGACAGCACATCCCAGAAATCGCCAGTAATCAGCGCGATCTACTTTTTCTGATTTTGTAAAAATACTTATCGACCAGAAGAGAACAGAGGCACCCAGTACGCGTAATAGAATAAAACCATAAGCGCCTATATAGTCAGGCATAACACCTTTAGCAAGTGTATGATTAATACCGTAAATAGTACTGGCTCCTGTTGCTGCAGCAAGTGCAAGCATGCGCTTGTTCATAAATCTGTTTAAGAATGTATAGCCTCTTTTGCCGCTGCAACCGTCTTTTTGCTGTTGCCTATAAAGATCTGATCATTATTTACGATCACTGGTCTTTTTAAAAACGTGTATTGCTCCAGAATAAGTTCTGCAAAATCATCTTCACTGAGATTCTCATTATTCAGATCTCGTTCTCTATATAGACGAGCACGTTTATTAAATAAAGCTTCGTAGCTATTGCTTAAATTATAGAGTTGGTCAAGTTGCTCTTCAGTAATAGGGTCTGTTTTAATATCCTGTTTGATAAACGCAGAAGGTAATTCGATCTCATCCATAATTCGTTTACAGGTATCGCAAGTCGACAGGTAATATATTTTCTTCAAAACAACAGATTTTAAAATTTATAATTACTTAAAAAATTCAAGCTGTGTTTTGCTTTTTAGAAACACAGTTTACGGCTGCAAAGTAATTGCTTTTCGTTGTAAAAAGGTATTTTTGACTAAAATTAAACAGATGGCATTCACTTTTGACTACGCTTTAAAAATCACTTATAAAACTCGGGTAATCTTAAAAAACTACCTCGAGACAATTTCTCTCGAAGATTTAAACAAAATACCACAGGGCTATAACAACACTATTTTTTGGAATATAGCACACCTTGTGGCTACACAGCAAATACTGGTTTATAAGTTCTCAAATGTGCCGGTATTAGTTTCTGAAGAGATTATTAATAAATACAGAAAAGGCACAAAGCCTGAAGCAGATGCTTCTCAGGCAGAAGTAGATGAGATAAAAGAATTGTTATTCACTACGCTAGATCAAACTGCAAAAGATTATGAGGCCGGTGTCTTTAAAACCTACAATACCATTACCACATCAATGGATAGTACGTTGAGTAATGTTGAGGAGGCAATCTCGTATAACAATTTCCACGAGGGGATTCACTTAGGTTCTGTCTTAGCTTTACGTCACGCTATAGGTTTGGTCTAAGGTATTTTTGAACTTCTGTAATAGGGAATTCTAAAATAATCTGACCATCTGCATAGGAGGCAATTTCGTAAGGATTGTAAATAAGTATGATCTTATCGTCTTTAAACCCTATGTTTTCAGGTAAAGAAAAAGTGTCATTTTCAAAAAAGTAACCGCTGCTGTTGATATTTTCACCTTCAGAAATACCTTTTTGATTTCTAAATTGACCTTCGGTAAATTTTAAAAAACCGCCTTTATCGGAGAATAAAGCTTCTTTAGAAAGTTGCTCGTGGGTTTCTTTATCAAAATTGATGTAGGTGGTGCTGCCATAACCGTGTGCTCCACCCCAATAGGAATAGTTGTCAAAAATGATACTCAATACATTTTCACTCTCATAGCTAATTTGAGACTTACTGTTTATTTCATATTCAATAGCAGCTTCGGGAAAATCATTGCGGTAAGCACGATAGCTGGTGATGAAGTTTGCTAACGCCTGATCTAATGTTTTGATATTTTGGCTGTCATCTGGTGAAATAGTAAGTGTATTCACAAGCACCTGTTCAATGGCTTTATTAATCGTATCAGAAAAATTATCATTACCGGAGGCAGTGAGTTTTTCGATTTTGATCACAGGACACATTCCTTTGTCGCAAGCGTCTAAATTTTCAGGATTATAGGTTTTAGTATCAAATACTAACGGAGTTTCTTTTTTTTCACAACTGATAAGTACAACAATAATGGTCAGTATTGAAATGATTTTCTTCAAGGCAAATATGGTTTTGGTGTTAAACAAAGAATAAAGGTACAAGCAATTTTGGGAATAGGTTTCTTGCTTCCTACATTTACGAATAGATTTAATGAAAGATTAAGAATTATGAAATTCAATACCAAAACTATTCACGGTGGTCAACACAATACAGACCCTGCATACGGAAGCGTGATGCCTCCTATTTATCAAACGTCAACTTATGCGCAGTCTACTCCGGGTGGTCATAAAGGTTTTGAATATTCGCGAAGCGGAAATCCTACTCGTAAAGCTCTAGAAGATGCTTTAGCCAGTTTAGAGCATGGAGCGTTTGGGCTAGCTTTTGGCTCTGGTCTTGCTGCAATTGATGCGGTTTTGAAGATGTTTAAACCAGGAGATGAGATCATATCTACTAATGATTTGTATGGGGGGTCTTACCGCTTATTTACTAAGATTTTTGAAGATTTTGGTCTTAAATTTCATTTTGTAAGCATGCAAGATACCGCTGCAATTGAGTCTGTAATCACAGATAAGACTAAGTTGATTTGGGTAGAGACGCCAACTAATCCAATGATGAATATTATAGATGTCGAAGCGGTTGCTCAAGTTGCTAAAGCGCACAAAATCCTATTGGCAGTAGACAATACTTTTGCGACGCCTTATTTACAACAGCCGCTAGATCTGGGAGCAGATTTGGTTATGCACAGTGTTACAAAATATTTGGGTGGTCATAGTGATTTGGTAATGGGCGGTCTCATTGTAAGAGATAAAGAGCTTGCAGATAAGTTGTACTTTATTCAAAATGCAAGTGGAGCTGTTTGTGGTCCCCAAGATAGTTTTTTGGCCCTTCGCGGAATTAAAACGCTACATGTGCGTATGCAACGTCATTGTGAAAATGGAAAAGCAGTTGCTGAGTTTTTAAAGAATCACCCTAAGGTAGATAAAGTATATTGGCCGGGTTTTGAAGATCATCCTAATCACAATATCGCAAAAAAGCAGATGAAAGATTTTGGAGGAATGGTTTCATTTACAACAAAAAAAGATTCGCTTGAAGGCGCTGTTGAGGTTGTTGAAAAATTAAAAGTATTTACGTTGGCCGAAAGTTTAGGCGGTGTAGAAAGTCTTGCTGGCCATCCTGCGAGTATGACGCACGCCAGTATTCCTAAAGAAGAACGTCAAAAAACAGGAATAAAAGATTCCTTAATACGTTTAAGTGTAGGTATAGAAGATGCAGAAGACCTTTTAGCAGATTTACAACAAGCTTTAGATTAGGCTGTACGTTCTTAAAAATTCAGATAATAGATGTAGCCAATGTTTAGCCATGCGATAGAATCATCGTATTTGTTAGGTGGGTAAAATTCAGGATCAGGGTTTAAGCCGTCTACCCAGTTGGAGTAATATTTGTGATATCTTAATTCTAAATTGATATCACTTAATGTAGTGAGTTTGTATCGAATGCCCACACTACCGGTTAGCGCCCAAGTCGTTCCTGAATCATCACTAATACCGCCTAATTCGCCACCATCGCCTATTAAAAAGCGGTCAAAATAGATATCTTCTGGAGAAGCTCCGGGTACATCTTGTACTGATGAATATTTAGGTTTGAAAGAAACAAAGTGTGCTCCGAGGCTAATATAAGGTGCGATTTTATATCCGCCTGCTTGAAAATCCCGTATGCTTAATGGGAAATACTCAAGCTGCATTCCGAGTTCAAAAACGAGAGAACTTCCTTTGTGATCTCTTAAGTCTTGACCTTCTGGAGTATCTTTTTGAGCTTCAACGCCCTCGTGAGTAAAAGGAGTATAATGCAAATCTGCTTCAGAACGCAGTTTAAAATGATCATTAAAATAGCGATCTCTGGTATAGCAATTACAATCTGCTCGATAAGAGAAGTTGAAGTAATGCACGATACCTACACCTAAACCTTGATTATTTATATTAGTATCAAAATTGTTTCTAAGTCCAAAATCAGACTGAAAAAGAAGTGGACCCGCAATTACACCGATTTCGTTAGAAAAAGCAAGTTGTGCCTTACCGGCGAAAGGTATTGTCAGGCAGAGTGTTAATACCGAAACTAGAATTCTGGTATTCATTAGGTTTGGGGACTTAAGATGCAACAAATATAGTAAAATTGAAGTTTTAATCTAAAATTGCTCGCGCACTACAACTTTAATGATAGATATAATAAAAACGAAGTGTCAATATTAAGAATTTCTAAAAATTAGACACTTATTTTTATCAATATCATATATTTGCATCGCCAAAGAGCAATAAAAATTATAAATTCAAAAAATATTATAATGACAGATAGCATTAAAAACTTTGTTGATTCTGTTGCGAAAGCTAATCCTAACGAGCCTGAGTTCATTCAGGCTGTACAGGAAGTAGCAGAAACTGTTATTCCTTTTATAGAAAAAAATCCTAAATATCAGGGTAAAAAGCTTTTAGAGCGTATGGTAGAACCAGAGCGCGCTATTTTGTTTAGAGTGCCTTGGGTAGATGATAAAGGAGAAACTCAAATCAATAAAGGATATCGTGTTGAATTTAATTCTGCAATAGGCCCTTATAAAGGTGGTTTGCGTTTTCATCCTTCTGTGAACTTAAGTATTCTAAAATTTTTAGGTTTTGAGCAGGTATTTAAAAACAGCCTTACTTCATTGCCTATGGGTGGTGGTAAAGGTGGTTCTGATTTTAACCCTAGAGGTAAAAGCGATGCTGAGGTTATGCGTTTTTGCCAGAGTTTTATGACAGAATTATACCGTCACATTGGCCCAAATACAGATGTTCCTGCCGGGGATATTGGTGTAGGTGGTCGGGAGATTGGCTTTATGTTTGGCCAATATAAACGCATTAAAAATGAATTTACCGGTATTTTAACCGGAAAGGGTCTTTCTTACGGCGGATCTAAAATTCGTCCAGAAGCTACGGGTTATGGTAACGTGTATTTCACTAAATATATGTTGAATAACATCGGTGAAAAGCTAGCAGGAAAGACAGTTGTAATTTCTGGTTCTGGTAACGTGGCGCAGTACGCTGCAGAAAAAGCAACTCAACTTGATGCAAAAGTGGTGACGCTTTCTGATTCTGATGGTTTTATTTATGACGAGGCTGGGATAAGCAAAGAAAAACTCGCGTATATCATGGAAATCAAAAACGAGCGTCGCGGTCGTATTAAAGAATATTTAGATAAGTATCCTGAAGCAGAGTTTCACGAGGGGAAAGCGCCTTGGGGAATTAAATGTGATATCGCTTTGCCTTGTGCAACTCAAAACGAACTGGATAAAGAAGATGCAGAACTGCTCGTTAAGAATGGCGTTATGGCTGTAGGTGAAGGGGCGAATATGCCTTCTACACCAGAGGCGATTGAAGTTTTCTTAAAAGCGAAGATCTTATTCTCTCCGGGTAAAGCTTCTAACGCAGGTGGCGTCGCAACATCAGGATTAGAGATGTCACAGAACAGTATTCGCTATAACTGGTCTGCAGAAGAAGTAGATAAAAAATTACACGAGATTATGTATGACATTCATAATGCTTGTGTAGAATATGGTAGACAAGAAGATGGATTCGTTGATTATGTAAAAGGTGCGAACGTCGCAGGTTTTGTAAAAGTTGCAGACGCGATGCTTGCTCAGGGAATTGTATAATAATTTCATTTTTATATCAAGAATTAACTTAAGGCTTCGGTAATTAACGAAGCTTTTTTTATATCATAAATTGTACTTTTAACTGCTGTGCTAAATGCATTTTATGAAAAACAGAATCTTAGTTTTACTGTTTTTGATTTTTCATCTTTTTCAGATGAAGGCGCAAGACTTTGGTCAAAATTGGACAGGTTATTTCTCATACAATACCATAACAGCTGTAGCAAAAGGAGACACAAAAATCTATGCCGCCGCTCAGAATTCAATATTCAGTTATGAGCTTGCTACAAACAAAATTGAAACACTTTCTACTATAAACGGGTTAACGGGTTCTGCCATTAGTACCATTCATTTTAGTGAAAGCACAGGTATTCTTTTTGTGGGTTATGTTTCGGGAGTGATTGATATTGTACGACCAGATAGATCAGTTTCAACCGTTGTTGCTATACGTGATAAACCAGTGATCCTTCCGTCAGAAAAAATAATCAACAGCTTTACCGAATTTGAAAATACCCTATACATTGCTACAGGTTTTGGGATTTCGCTATTTGACTTAGCGCGTTTAGAGTTTGATGATTCCTATTTTATTGGGGATAATGGTACGCGTTTAAACATTATTCAAACAGCAATATATGATGAATATATTTATGCGGCTTCTCCAACGGGAGGTTTGAGAAGAGCTTTAGCCACTGCACAAAACCTGATCGATTTTAATAATTGGGAAACTGTAAATGCTGGCAGTTGGCTTGGAATTCAAACTTTACAGAATGGTCTTTTTGGAGTAAAAGGAGATCAAACCTTGCAGCAATATGATGGAAATACCTTTAATACGATTGCAACTTTTGAGTCTGTACCGGCATTGCTAAAAGCATCAGGCAATTCGTTAGCAATCATTTTTCAAAGTAGAGTTTTGATTTATAATGATACAGGTATTTTGAATACATCAGTTAATACACTTGCAGAATATCCGGACACTTACAACACAGCATTGGCAGTGGATGGACAAATTTACTTAGGAACGCAGTCTAATGGGCTTCTGATCACTTCAGAAACTAATACCACTAGCGCTTTGCAGATTTTACCAGACGGTCCTTTACGCAACGATCCGTTTAATATTGAAGCGGCACCGGGGCAACTTTGGATGGTTTATGGTGATTATTCTTCTACTTACAATCCGTATCCTTTAAAGCGCCGCGGAGTGAGTCATTTAACCGAAGAAAACGGATGGTATAATATTCCTTTTGAAGACTTACTCAATACAAACAGCATCACAAATATTACTTACAATCCGGCGGATGTTAGTCAGGTTTTTATGAGTTCGTACAACGCCGGACTTCTTGAAATTTCAGAAGAAATACCGGTACAGTTGTATGATGAAACGAATAGTGGGCTGAGTGATATTTCTATTAATCCTACAGATGTGCGTATCAATGGAGCTGCTTTTGACCGTAATGGCACCCTGTGGATGACAAACAGCTTAGTAGAAAATGCTTTGGCACGTAAAACCGGAAACCAGATCGCAGGAATATCTGTCGCTGATGTTTTACCAGATTTTGATCAGGTAAATGGATATTCAGAACTCGTTATAGGGAGGTTAGGAACTATATATTTTGGGTCTTCAAATCGCGGATTGATAGCATACGACCCTAATACAAATAGCTTTCAACTTTTAAATGCAGAACGTTCAAATCTACCTTCAGATAACGTGCAGACTTTAGCAATTGATGCAAACGGTACGTTATGGATTGGTACGACTTTAGGGCTTCGTATTTTAATCAATCCGGCGCAAGTTTTTGAGAATGCAGAGTTGCAGACGCAACCGGTGATCATAGAAGAGAACGGTGTTGCTTTAGAATTACTCAACGATCAGGTTATACAAACGATTACCGTAGATGGTAACAATAATAAATGGATAGGAACGGTAAACAGTGGTGTGTTTCAGTTCAGCTCTAATGGTAAGGAAACCTTACAACAGTTTGATCGCTCCAATTCACCGCTTCCTTCTAATACGATACAGGATATTAGTATCGACAATGCATCTGGTGAAGTTTATTTTGCAACTCCATTAGGATTGGTCTCATTTTCAGGAACTGCGGTAAGTGCACAAGAAACTTTAGAAAATGCACGGGTATTTCCCAATCCCGTTCGCCCTGATTTTAACGGGCAGGTTACTATTGATGGCTTAACAGATCGGGCAAATGTAAAGATCACAGATTTGAATGGTAATCTGGTTTATGAAGAAGTTTCGCAGGGTGGAAGCATTCAGTGGGATACTACAGCTTTTGGAAGGTACAAGGTAAGGTCTGGTGTTTATTTTATCTTAATTACTGCCGAAGATGCCGTTGAGACTAAAATCGTTAAATTGATGATCATTCGCTGATGTTAGTCAATACTAAAGCCATTGTGATTTCAGCATTAAAATATGGCGAAGCAGACCTTATCGTGCGTTGCTTTACAGAAGAAGCCGGTGTTAAATCATACATTTTAAGAGGTATTTTAAAGTCAAAAAAAGGAAAGCTTCGTACTGCCATGTTTCAACCGGCAACCCAGTTAGAGCTTGTTGCGATGCATAAAGATAAAGGTACGCTTGAGAGCATCAGAGAGGCAAAAGTTATTCAGCCTTATGTTAGTTTGCATACTGATATTTTAAAGTCGAGTATGGTATTGTTTCTTTCTGAAATGTTGCGTAACGCAATACAGGAGGAAGAAGAGAACCGGGGGCTTTATGCTTTCTTAGAGCATGCTTTTCTTTGGCTTGACCTGCATCAACAGACGGCTAATTTTCATTTATTTTTCTTGCTGGAACTCACTAAATATTTAGGGTTTTACCCAGACACTTCTGCGATTGAAAATGCACATTTTAATCTAGAGACCGGCACATTTGAGCCTGTTGAGCGTTTTTACAGTATTTCTGAAGAAAATTTACAAACACTAAAAGCCTTATTGGGTATAAATTTTGATGCACTTTCTGATGTAAAACTCAATCAGAAAAGGCGTGCAGACTTTGTAAATATGCTGTTGGCCTATTATGAATTACATTTACACGGCTTTAAAAAACCTAAATCACTGGCTGTTCTCAGTTCACTTTTTAACTAACTCTAATTAATGAGATTAACTATTGCCTTACTATTTTTTATTTATTCAATAAATTCTTTGCAGGCTCAGGTCATTAAAATTTTAGATCAGGAAACGCAAGAGCCTATTGAAAATGCTGCATTATATAACACAGAAAAGTCTACCTATGTGGTGAGTGCAACAGATGGTAAAGCGGATATTTCAGCATTCAGTAAATCTGAAACAATTATAGTAACGCACGTTTCTCATCTCACGCTAAAAACAACAAAAGCTGCGCTCATTGCTAAGGGAAATTTGCTCTACTTGTCTGATAATGAAAATGAATTGAATGAGGTGGTACTTTCGGTTTCAAAATTTGAGCAACAAGCGCGGGGTATTTCACAAAAAGTTGTAAGTCTCGATGCAGAAGATATTGAGCTTAAAAACCCACAAACGGCAGCAGATTTTTTAGCACAGAGCGGACAAGTATTTGTTCAAAAAAGTCAGTTGGGTGGTGGTAGCCCAATGATACGGGGATTTTCTACAAACCGCTTACTTTTAACTGTTGACGGGGTGCGCATGAACACCGCTATTTTTCGTTCAGGGAATTTGCAGAATGTGATCAATATAGATCCCTTTACCGTAGACCAGACCGAAATTATTTTGGGACCGGGCTCTGTCGTTTACGGCAGCGATGCGGTAGGTGGCGTGATGAATTTTTACACTAAAAAACCTACATTTTCTTTTGAGGATGGCACTTCGGTTTCCGGGATGGCACTTACACGTTATGCTACTGCAAACAAGGAGAAGACCGGTCACGTCGATATGACCTTCGGACTAAAAAAATGGGCGTTTTTAACCAGTGTGAGCTATTCTGATTTTGATGATTTACGTATGGGAAGTCACGGCCCGAGCGATTACTTGCGTCCAGAATATGTTGTCACTCAAAATGGCATAGATACCGTTGTTGAAAATGATGATCCTAATGTGCAAATACCTACCGGTTTTGATTTAGTAAACCTCACGCAAAAAGTGCGGTTCATGCCAAATAATATATGGGACTTTAATCTGGGGCTACATTTCAGCACTACTTCAGATTATGCGCGTTACGATCGTTTAACTCGTAAACGTGGTGATCAATTGCGTTCTGCCGAATGGTATTATGGGCCGCAATTGTGGTTTATGGGTAATTTGCAAATCGATAAAAAGGGTAATGGAGATTTTTATGACGATGCAAAACTTACTGCTGCCATTCAATATTTTGAAGAAAGTCGAAATGACCGTGATTTTGGAGACCCTATACTTTTTACTACACAAGAGCAGGTAAATGCCTATTCTTTTGATCTGGATTTTACTAAAAAAATGGGTAATGATCGCCTGTTTTATGGGTTGGAATATGTGTATAACAAAATTGGTTCCTACGGAAAGCAAACCGATATCAACACCGGCGACCAAGCGGCAACTGCAACCCGATACCCTGATGATTCCAGCTGGCAATCATTGGCAGCCTATTTAAGTGGACAATTCAATTTGGCTGAAAGTTTAACCTTGCAAACCGGCCTGCGGTACAATCATATATTGATCGATGCCACTTTTGACGATACTTTTTATGATTTTCCATTTGAAAAGGCAGATGTAAGTTTCGGAAACTTCACCGGAAATGCCGGTTTGAATTGGCAAACTGCAGAGAATTTCAATTTAAAACTGAATTTAGGTACAGCCTTTAGAGCACCCAATATTGATGATATCGGGAAGATCTTTGACAGCGAACCCGGTTCGGTTGTAGTGCCCAATCCTGATCTTAAAGCAGAATATGCCTACAATGCTGAAATTGGTGCGGGTTTGCGCGTAGGCGAAAAGTTGCGTTTAGATTTTGCGACCTATTATACCAAACTGAATAATGCGCTGGTACGCCGCGATTATAGTCTAAATGGCGAAACGACCATTGATTATCAGGGCGAGCCCAGCACCGTGCAGGCCATACAAAACGCCGCGAGTGCTGAAGTGTACGGTCTGGAAGCCGGCCTCGAATATTTATTTACTAAAAACTTAAAGCTTACCTCGCAAATCACGATTACCGAAGGGAGTCAGGAAGAAGACGATGGTAGCGATGCGCCATTAAGACACGCCGCACCACTGTTTGGAAATACGCACCTTATTTACCGTATGAAGCGCTGGAAGTTTGACGCTTCTGCAGAGTATAATGGGCAGTTTGATTATGACGAACTCGCCCCTTCGCAGGTAGGTAATGCCTATTTGTATGCACTTGACGCCAATGGGAATCCCTATTCGCCACGTTGGTACACGCTTAATATATACAGCGAATACCAGATCGCGAAAAACTGGAAAGCCACCGCTGCTCTAGAAAATATCACTGATCAACGCTATCGCCCCTATTCTTCAGGTATTTCAGCGCCCGGAAGGAATTTGATTCTGGCGTTGAAGTACAGTTTTTAGAAATACACTAACTTCAGCCTAAACTAAAACCGGGATGAACTTAAAACTACATCACGTTTTCTACTTAGGTTTTGTACTGTTACAGGTATTTTCTGTGCACGCTCAAAGCTATTCGCCTAATCGTACGTATAACGATACGCTCGATTACCGCCCTGTAAATTCTGATTTTATCAATACCAAAGTCGATTCCATAATGACTCTGGGAATTAAAAATCAGGCATTTCCCGGAGCACAAGTGTTGGTGGCCAAAAACGGCAGTATTATTTTTCACAAAGCTTATGGGTTTCATACCTACGACAGTCTGCGGCCGGTTAAAAACGATGATTTGTATGATCTGGCTTCGGTGACCAAAGTGACGGCAGCTTTACCCGCGATTATGAAGCTGGTTGATGCAGGTAAACTCGATCTGGATTCACCTTTTAGCACCTACTGGACCCCCTGGAAACGCCGCCGCGATAAACGCGATTTGACCCTTCGGGAAATCCTTGCACATCAGGCCGGTCTCGAACCTTATATTGTTTTTTTAAGCGATGTACTTAAAAAAGACGGAAGCTTTAAGCATCGGTTTGTACGTGATAAAAAGTCCCGCCGTTTTTCGGTACAGACGTATAACAATCTGTGGTTAAACAAACGTTTTGTGCGTAAAATGTATCGTAAAATCAACCGCTCTGAAGTTTCCGAAGAGAAGAAATACACCTATTCGGGGCTTTCATTTTTGCTATATCCGCAGATTGTAGAGAGCCTAACCGGTGTGCCGTACGAGCAGTATCTTCAGGAAAATTTTTACGGTCCGCTAGATGCTAAAACCTTGATGTTTAATCCAAAACAACACGGTTTTCCACAGGAACGTATTATTCCCACCGAAGCCGATTCTATCTATCGCAAAGCGGAAGTTTTAGGCTGGGTACACGATGAGAATGCGAGTTTGATGGGCGGTGTTTCGGGCAATGCAGGCCTGTTTGCGACCGCAGCTGATTTGGCCAAACTGATACAGATGTATATGAATATGGGCATCTATGACGGCAAGCGCTATATTTCAGAAAAAACCATGCGCGAATTCACGCGGGTTCAATATCCGGATAACGATAATCGTCGCGGTTTGGGTTTTGATAAACCTTATTTAAACAATGCAGAAAAGCCCCTGGCAGAAGCCTATCCCAATCCCGAGGTGAGCCCTGCAAGCTTTGGGCACAGCGGGTTTACTGGTACTTTTGTGTGGGCAGATTCGGTAAACGAATTGGTTTTTGTCTTTCTATCTAACCGGGTTTACCCCAGCCGAACCCATACCGCGATTTACGATCTGAATATCAGGCCGGCACTGATGCAGGTTTTTTATCAGGCAGAGTAGCTTTAGTATTTCAGGGGTTTAAAATCATCATAAGAGATATACAAGTCATTCGTGGTCACATTTTATCTCAATGTCGAAGTATGGGTTTTGAGAGTAAATCTCAGTTTCTTAAGAATCTTCTATGTTAATAAACTGTTGAGATGTAAATTACACCCCCAATTATTGGTTAAGATCATTTAGATTCCTTGTAATAATTTAAATAAATTTTATGAAGTAGTTTTACGTTTTAATCCGGGTATTAGTAATTGGTATTTTCTCACTCATATTTTTTTCTTGTCAACATGAAGAAGAATTTATATCTCCTGAAACTACAATCGTTGAGGATAGTTCAGTGAAAAATTCTAAATTTCCGGACCTACAGGATGTTCAGAGTAATTTTAAATCGAAAACATCTGTAAATAAACTTTTTCGTTCTTCTAAATAGTTCAAAGTCTAGTACAGGTAGTGATTTAAATTTAAGTATTGATTGGGACAATTCTTTCCGTACTGAATTTAATACCGAATTGGATTTAGATGTGTTATATACGCCTCTTCATTTTAATAGCACGAAGCGATTAAAAAGCTTTATCGCCTCTGCAACAATCAATGACACATTGGTTTCCCAAATTGTTACTTTGGCCTATGTGGGAACACCAACCTTAGAATATTTTTCAGGGCTACTGTTTACCCATAATTACGAAGGTATTTTGCAAAGTGTATCTTTTTATGAAGAGGGGGTTTTAATAAAAAGAATCATCAGAAAGGGAAATGGGGATAACAAACAGGGTAAGGCTGGCAACTGTATTAATCCGGCGGAAGGACTTGCTTTTATTTTAGAGTATGGTATTGACGAGTATGAGGCTTATTTTGTGTATAGTACATGTCTTGAAGAGACAACTATTACTGCCCCATCAAGTGGGGGTGATTTTTCTGGTTCAGGAGGTGGTGATATACCCTCTGGAGGTCATCAAATACCTGTAGGCAATAGTTATGTTGGTAATACATCAGGTTCGGGTGGCGGTGGTGCAAGTTCCCCGGGTAATTCAAGCAGCCCTGGCAGCCCATCGTCTATAACGCCAGGCGAGCCTTTTTGGCAGGAAAATGTATCGCCCAGTACCATTTTAATATCTTCATTGTCCTCCCAGTTGAATTTAAACGTTGCACAGACCAACTGGCTGAATGCTCTTTCCGGTACATCACTTTTGCCTTTTCAGATTAGCTATTTTTTACAACTCAATAACAATAGCATTGAAGCCAAAAACTTTGCTAAAGAGGCGATAGGGGTTTTAACAAGATTAGATTTACTTGAGAAGAAGTTTGATGAACAAGGTATAAATCCTTTAAATACCCCTTGGTTAAATGAGCTAAGGGAGATCGTCAAACATTCAGAGGAGCGGCTAAGTGATGATGCGCCAGAATTTATTAGAAATACAATAAATGAGTCTATTGATTTAACTTTACAAACTATGCTTACCGCTACTGCGATAAACCTCTATCAAAATGTGGGCGATGTGGGGAATGATAGCGAAGGGCATAAACAAGAGGTTTTCTTAATGATGGACAAAGTGCTGTTGCTATATTACTTTTTGAGTTTGCAAACGGTTTAGGTCCTGAGAACAGAAGTTTTGATTCTACCTACGACATCACTCAACAAATGCTTGCAGGGGATGTTGTAAGCAATATTAAAACGGATTTCATGAATGTTTTAAGTGATGAAAATCTAAGCTTTGACAATTTTATAATTAATAATCAAAGCCTTCCTGGTAATTATAAATTTAGTCCAGATCATACTTCTTGGAGTGATTCTTTTAATAAGCATATAAATTCTAACTGGGTACAGTTTTTTATAGGAGGATCTTCTTTAACTTATTATCCCAGTAGTCGTTCAGGTTATGTTACTGTTCAAATGCTAAATCCTACTAGTAGAGCCTCCTTGTTACTGCATGCAGGAGAAAAATATGATCGTAGTGATGGCTTTAGGCCGCTTTCAACAATTAATCAAATTTTTTGGTTTGACATTAAGATAGAATGATTATGAAAAAATATTTTACTTGTATTCTATTATTTATCTTGACTAGTTGCCACCTTATTAATTGCGACTTAGATTCGGATTTAGAACCACTTACCGCTAAGCCTGATTCTGAAAGTATCGTCGGAACGTGGTATCCTGATAAACGAACAATGGAAAGCGTTTCAGTATATCGGAAATCTGAAAATCCAGAATTTATAATTTCGAGCAACGGCACATTCAAAATGAGTAGAATTCCGGCTAAAACATTCACACTCTTAACTTCAAAAAATCCTTCAGAAAAAAGTGTAGATGCAACAGGAACCTGGAAACTTGTTGAAAGTAGAGGGTTTGTTTTTCTTTCGATGGATATTATTTTCGAAAAAAATAATTTTCGTTTGACAAAAATGGGGGTGCCTTGGAAAATTAATATTAAAAATGGAAAAGTTGTTTTATTTAGAATGATTGGAGATCCTGACGAGTGCGAGGCAGTGAGATTAATCAAAAAATAAAATACCTTATCTATTACCGTCCCTATTCTTCGGGTATCTCAGCTCCCGGACGTAATCTGATTATGGCGTTGAAGTATACGTTTTAAACCGGCTTTTGCAACGCCTGTTTGATCACATCGCTCCAGATGGCGTAGCCTTTTTTGTTGAGGTGCAAGCCGTCTGACATATAGAGTTCGGGATTGGGTTTGTCGTCTAGGGAGATCATTTGTGAGAACACGTTAATGAATTGCGCATCCAGGCCTGTGATCACATATTCTGAAAGCAATTCGTTAAGCTCCATAAATTGCGGGATGAGATGCGCGCGTTCTACGCTGGGTTTTAAGCTGATCACCGCCAGCGGAACTTTAGGATATTTTGCTTTTACCGCTTTGATAAGCTCTTTAAAGTCGGCTAAGACTTCAAGCGGTGTGCGGCCTTGGGTAATGTCGTTTTCTCCGGCATATAAAATAAGCTTCGACGGATTTACATCTTGAAAGATCTCCTCAAAATAGTGCAAACACCAGGCATACGTAGAGCCGCCAAATCCCAGATTTAAAGTGTGCAAAGGCGCAAGATCCTCTTGCATATGTACCCACAAGCGCACCGAAGAACTTCCGTAGAAAACGTACAAACTCTCTTGGTTTTTCAGTTTTTCAACACGTCGACGCAGGCGTTTGATCTCGTTGGCCCACATTACCGGAGGTTCTTCTTTCGGCACCGCCGAAAAAGTACTGGTCATCAAGCTTTTTACTTTTTCGCGAGCTTCGGCCACATAATTCACATACTTTTTTTGATAGTCTTCGACAAAAGCTTTGACCAACTGAGGATCGTTTTTAGCCACGCGATCACTCATTTTAAACGGCTTGAGGATCTTGCAGTAGAACAAGGTGTCGTTGATGCGTTTGTCAAAATTCACCAAAACCATAGGAATGATAAGCGGTTCGGTTTTAAGGTTTAGGGCGAGGTTGAAGGCTCCTGTTTTAAAAGCTCCGGGAGATTCTTCAGAAGTATACGAAGTGCCTTCCGGACTGATGATCATGTTTTTGTGCTCTTTTAAAAATTCGCTTGCAGCCGTATAAAAAATACTGCGGTTGCTGGTTTTGGCAGCGGCTTCCGGTAGTTCAGATTCTTTGGTGTACACGTTGATGTAGCCCAGGTTTTCATAATAATTTTGATGTCCGTATTCCTGCCCTTGCGCAATACGCACCGTGCGTATACCGGGCTCACCGTATTTATCATCAAGCAAAACGCTGATAAAATGCGAGTCTAAAGTGATCTGAAATTGATTATTCAGCGTGTAAAACGGATGATTCAATAAGTGGTTGTAAATAAAAATATGTCCGGAGTCCTCAGGCAGATTCTCTAAACCTTCTACATGTACCATAACCGACTTGAGCGCTTCACGTGTGGCTTGCGCACAAGCTTTGCGTTTCTGTTGCGGGCTGGTTTCGGGATTGTTTTCGGCGACCGCCTCATAAATAGTGCGCAACGCATTTTTAAACTGATGTTCGCGCCGATCGTGTTTTAAAAACTCGAGACTCAGCGATGCGATATGTCGCTCCAGACTTGTACCCTGCGTTAGTAAATCTTGCAAGGCTTCATAAGCAAACTTTTTAGTGGTTTGATCTTTCAGCAAATGAAATACCGAATGCAACCTCGAATTCACTGTAAGGCGCGCGCGGTTGTTTTCGATCAATTGATACACGGCATCAATACTATGCTTGCCTAAAAGCGAAGTGTAGCGAATGAACGCTGCATTGATTTGATTTCCGATAAGCCAAATGAGGCGGTGGTAAAAACGTTTTTTGAGTCGGTCATCTTTCTTCAGAAGTTGATGCAAATCCAGATGATTGATATGGTAGACCGCTGTTTTTTCGGTGGTGATGGCATTGCAAATATCAGGAAGGTTGAGCAGGGAAGACCAGCCAAAAATAAATCCCGAATTGGAGATGCTGCGCTGGCTGATATCAACTTTTCCTTCGATGCGCTTGATGGCTACCTCGCCGTGAATTAAAATGTACAACCCTTCTGAAGGATGATCTTGCGCATAAATGATTTCGTTAGGTTCATAGTCGCGCCGGTGCGCAAGTTTGGCGAGTTTGCCTAAATGCAGTTCAGAAAATTGATCAAGAAACGGGGAGCGCCGCATCAGTTGAATGATCTCAGATTTCTCGATAGACGCATTTATGTAATACTGTTCGTCTTTTGGAATTTGAAAATTACGTGGTTGTAAAAGCGAAGCTTGCTTGGTCAACGCATTTTTAAGCAGGTGGTAGTTGTTTTGCCCAATCGCAAATAGCAAAGTGTTGACGCCCGGGATATTTGCCTTAAAATCTTTGATAGGCACTTTGTAAAAAGTGGCTTGCTCACTGGCAATTTTTGCGCTAAAGGTATAGCGCTCTGGTGCAAAAAAGCCATTCCAACCTATTGTGGTAAAAACGGTGTCACTATGTGCGACCTGCACTTCTTGTTCTGCATTTTGATGTTGTGTATAAAAGTCAAGACTGCCTTCAATAAGCCAATAGAGGTGTTTTACTTTTTTATGAATGGCGCAAAGTGTGGCGCCTTTGTGTTGAGAAATCAACTGACCGGTAGGCAAGAGCTCTTGTAATAATTGAAGCGAAATTTTAGTAGCAGCACGTGTTTTCAATAGATAGCAGGTTTTAAGTCCTTTACAAATTATCGCATCGGAAGAAATAAAACACATGAGGGGAGGCTAACCGATGAATTTTTAGGGATTTGTAACTTTTGTACGTTTGATTTTTTTGATTCGGCAATATTTAGGGGTTGACTGCTGCAGAGCGGGTTTTTGTGGTACAGTAACCTGAAGCCTTATCTAATATTGCTTCAGTCCTGTGTTCAAGTAGTTTTTTCTATAGGGTATGTATACCGTATATACGCCTTTACTACGCCTTTACCACGGGTGAACCTCGGGTAAAGTACGGGTGAACTATGGGTGAAGCTTTGTGTGTTTGGTATCACTTAGGTGATGGACATGGGTGGGGGTAGTTACAAAGTAAAAGAGATAGACTTCAAAGAAATTGAGTCGTTTATTGGCACCGCCAAAGGGTTTAATACTCCGAGGCTTAACTCGAAATTGAAAATTCGTTTCCAACACATTTCTTAAGAGCTTGCTTTGAGGTAGTTTGCTAATTGATAAAGTACTGATTTATAGTTAGATTGAAGGTTTTGTAAGATACGCTATTTTTAAGCCTTTGTCAACACCTTTGCGAAAATAAAAGTTGGACTTCTGTTTGATTTTTTCTCAAAGAGCTTATCAGTGTATTAACCCGTAGTTTTATAGGTTTTTTTCTAATCTAAATTCCGTAATTTTGCACACTTATTAGAAAACGCATATCATGAGCACAAAGTTCCCTGAATATAAAGGACTTGACCTACCTAAAGTAGCCGAAGAAATTTTAGCCTATTGGAAGGAAAACGACATATTTGAAAAAAGTATTTCTACGCGTGAAGGCAACGAACCTTACATCTTTTTTGAAGGTCCGCCATCTGCAAACGGAATGCCTGGTATTCACCATGTTATGGCGCGTGCGATCAAGGATATTTTTTGTCGTTTTCAAACTCAAAAAGGAAAGCAGGTTAAACGTAAGGCCGGTTGGGATACTCACGGACTTCCGGTAGAACTTGGTGTGGAGAAAGAGTTGGGGATTACCAAAGAAGACATCGGGAAGAAAATCAGCGTTTCAGAATACAACGAAGCCTGTAAGAATGCAGTAATGCGCTACACCGATGTGTGGAATAACCTTACTGAGCAAATGGGGTATTGGGTAGATATGGAAGATCCCTACATCACCTATAAGCCTAAATATATGGAAACAGTATGGTGGCTGCTCAAAAATATTTATGATAAAGGCCTTATTTACAAAGGATACACCATACAACCGTATTCGCCAAAAGCGGGTACTGGTTTAAGTTCGCACGAACTCAACCAACCCGGGACTTATCAAGATGTTACCGATACTACGGTAACTGCACAGTTCAAAGTAGTAGAAGACGAGACGTATAAAGCATCTCCGCTTGCGGCTTTTGAAGGAACAAAATACTTAATGGCCTGGACGACCACTCCGTGGACCTTGCCATCAAACACAGCATTGACCGTTGGTAAGAAAATCGATTATGTTTTAGTAAAGACCTTTAACCAATATACGTTTGATCCTATTCAGGTGGTTTGTGCGAAAGCTTTGGTGGGTAAACAGTTCTCTAAGAAATTTTTCGTTGCCGAAAGTGAGGAAGATTTTACCAATTTCAGCGAAAAAGATAAAAAGATCCCTTATCAAATCGTAGCTGAATGCAAAGGCAGCGAGCTTCTTGAGTTGCGTTACGAGCCGGTGATAGATTATGTACAGCCGCATGACAATCCGCAGGATGCATTCCGGGTGATTGCCGGGGATTTTGTAACTACAGAAGACGGTACAGGTATCGTACATACCTCACCAACTTTTGGTGCAGATGATGCGCTGGTAGCGAAGCAGGCTGAGCCTCAAATTCCACCGATGTTGGTGAAAGATGAGAATGGCAATTTGGTTCCCCTTGTTGACTTGCAAGGGCGTTTTCGTCCTGAGCTGAAAGAGTTTGGGGGTAAGTACGTGAAAAACGAGTATTACGACGACGGTGAAGCTCCCGAAAAGAGTGTTGACGTTGAGATCGCCATTAAACTAAAAGAAGAAAATAAAGCCTTTAAGGTTGAGAAATACGTGCACAGTTATCCAAACTGCTGGCGTACCGATAAGCCTATATTATATTATCCATTAGATTCCTGGTTCATCAAGGTAACCGATGTGCGTGACCGTATGCACGAGTTGAATTTGGGCATCAACTGGAAACCAAAAGCCACCGGAGAAGGTCGTTTTGGGAATTGGCTGGCTAATGCTAACGACTGGAACTTATCGCGCTCGCGTTATTGGGGAATTCCGTTGCCAATCTGGAGAACCGAAGATGGTAAAGAGGAAATCATCATTGGTTCGGTTGCCGAACTAAAAGAAAAAATTACAGAGGCAGTAAAGGCTGGAGTGATGGATGCCGATCCGTTTGCAGATTTTGTGACGGGCGATATGAGTGAAACAAACTATGACCTGATCGACCTGCATAAAAATGTAGTAGATGAGATTAAGTTGATTTCACCAAGCGGAAAACCAATGCGTCGCGAAGCAGATTTGATTGATGTGTGGTTTGATAGCGGAAGTATGCCGTATGCACAATGGCACTATCCTTTTGAGAATAAAGAGAAGGTTGAAGATACCTGGCGCAAGGCAGATTTTATTGCAGAAGGTGTTGATCAAACTCGTGGATGGTTTTACACCTTACACGCGATTGCTACAATGACTTTTGACGATGTGGCGTATAAAAATGTAGTTTCAAACGGACTTGTACTCGACAAGAACGGACAAAAAATGTCTAAGCGTTTAGGTAACGCTGCAGATCCTTTTGAAACATTAAACACTTACGGTCCTGATGCAACGCGTTGGTATATGATAAGCAACGCGAATCCTTGGGACAATTTGAAATTTGATCTTGACGGAATTACCGAAATACAGCGCAAGTTCTTTGGTACACTATACAACACCTATTCGTTCTTCTCGTTGTATGCCAATCTAGATAATTTTAAGTATGCAGAAGCAGATATCGATTGGAAAGAAAGGCCTGAGATTGATCGCTGGATTCTTTCAGAATTACACACGTTGATTGCTCAGGTAGATAAATTTTATGCAGAGTACGAGCCTACTAAAGCGACCCGTGCGATTTCAGATTTTGTACAGGAGAATTTGAGTAACTGGTTTGTGCGTTTAAGCCGGCGCCGTTACTGGAAAGGTGAATATGCACATGATAAGATTTCAGCATATCAAACACTTTATCAGTGTCTAGTGACTGTTGCAAAATTAGGAGCTCCGGTAGCACCATTTTTTATGGATCGCTTGTATAAAGATCTTAATGGTCTAACGCAGCAAGAAGATTCAGAAAGTGTGCATCTGGCAGATTTTCCGGTGAGTAATGCAGCATTTATAGATACGACTTTAGAGCATAAAATGCAGAAAGCACAGACGATATCATCATTAACGCTTTCTCTTCGCGCTAAAGAAAAGATAAAAGTGCGTCAACCTTTGCAGCGCATTATGATACCAGTTCTTGATGAAGCGCAACGTGCAGAAATAGAAGCCGTGCAAGATTTAATAAAATCTGAAGTTAATGTTAAGCAAATAGAGTTAATTGATGATGCTTCGGGTATCTTAGTTAAGAATATTAAGCCTAATTTTAAAGTGTTGGGACCACGCTTTGGTAGAGATATGAAAGTGGTTGCAAATGCTATTAACGCGATGACTGCTACAGATATCGTAACTATTGAAAATCAGGGGCAAATCAATGTGGACATTAATGGAAAAAGTGTTACTTTGACGCCCGAAGATGTAGAAATAACTTCCCAAGATATTGAGGGATGGTTAGTTGCAAGTAGTGGCTCGTTGACAGTAGCTCTAGACGTTACTTTAGATGATGAATTGCGAAATGAAGGAATTGCCAGAGAGTTGGTAAATCGTATTCAAAACTTGAGAAAGGATTCTGGTTTTGAAGTGACTGATAAAATAGAAGTACAATTACAACGTGACGGTAAGGTCGAGCAAGCCGTTAACGAGAATTTAGAGTATATTAAAACGGAGACGCTCACCGCAAAACTCGAAGTTGCAGAGCAAGTTACTAACGGTATAGCCATTGCATTTGACGACGTACAAACAAAGCTGGCTATAAAAAAACAGTAAATAGAATATGGCGGCAGACATCAAAGAACGTTATAGCGACGCAGAATTAGAAGAATTTCGCGTCCTCATTCAGCAGAAAATAGATAAGGCCCAGAAAGATTTGGATCTTATTAAAAGTGCTTATATGAATGACGGTAACAACGGTACCGATGACACTTCACCTACATTTAAAGCTTTTGAAGAGGGCAGTGAGACAATGAGTAAGGAGGCTAACTCTGCGCTTGCAATCCGTCAGGAAAAGTTTATACGTGACCTAAAAAACGCTTTAAACCGTATACAAAACAAAACATACGGTATTTGTAGAGTTACAGGTAAGCTTATTAATAAAGAGCGTTTAAAATTAGTACCTCACGCTACATTGAGTATTGAGGCTAAAAATATGCAGAAATAAGATACATTATTATATTTTTTCAAACGCTTCAGGATTTTCTGGAGCGTTTTTTGTTTCAAGAATTTTATGTTTAAACCCCATTTCCTTCTTTGTTTAGGTTTTTTATTTGCTGTGCTCAATTCAGTTTACAGTCAGAAGCAAATTTTATACACGCAGCCTGCAACTGATCTAGAAGGAGTTTTTGTAAATTCTGATGAGGTTTTTCAAATTCATGTTACAAGTACGAATACAAATGCTATTGAGTTGAAAGCCGAAATAGAGGGTGAAACTTTTGAAACCGTCTTACTGGATGCACATGTAGAAAACAGATTGTGGATTATAAATATCAAACGTGCTCCTGGTTTTCAAAAAATTGATGATAAACTAGCCGCACATAAAGTGTTGTCAGTCGTTCTAAAAATTAAAATGCCACAGAACAAAGAGTTCTGGGTAGATTCTTCTTTAGCTTCTGTTGAGCTAACCGGTGTTTTTAAGTTTATAAACCTCAATCTTTCTAGTGGTGATTGCAAGTTGAAAGCTTTTCGTGGTAGCGGAACCATAAATACCTTGCGGGGTGATATCGAGGTGGAAACGGAAAATAATCAGATAGAAGCAATCACCAGACACGGAAAGCTTCATGTGGAGAATAATGCTTACGGAAGTCAACATTTAAATCTCAAAAGTGTAGATGGGGATATAAGAGTAACCCAGTCTGAATAAATTAATTATTTTTACGCGATAGTCGAACAGAGTTGCTTTAAGCTCGTCTTAGAGTTAAACTGTTTTTTCGATAAATACTTTGAGGGCTTTACCTCAATTAATAAAAAGCACATGTCATTAAAAAAGGCCGTAGGCATTATAGTTCTTATTTTACTTATTGATCAGATCAGTAAAATTTATATTAAAACACATTTCGTCTTACAGGATCAGGTAGTCGTTTTTGACTGGTTTAGAATACTATTTGTAGAAAACGAAGGAATGGCCTGGGGGGCCAAAATACCCGGTAATTATGGTAAAATTATTCTTACTTTATTTAGAATAGGTATTTTACCATTAATAGGCTACTGGCTTTATGATAGCGTCAAGAAAAATGCTTCAAAGATTCTTATTGTAGGAATCTCATTAATTTTTGCAGGTGCCTTTGGAAACATTATAGACTCTATTTTCTACGGAGTTATTTTTAATAGTAGTGCAGGGCAAGTAGCGACCTTTATGCCAGAAGATGGTGGTTATGCCGGCTTGTTTTACGGAAGGGTCGTAGATATGCTATATTTTCCTATGTGGGAAGGTTATTTACCAGAATGGTTGCCTATTTGGGGCGGTGATTATTTTACATTCTTTAATGCGGTATTCAATATTGCAGATATGGCGATAAGCACCGGAGTAGGACTTTTACTAGTATTCAATAAAAGAGCTTTTGCAAAAGAAAAGTAATTATAATTGCTTATAAGGTAATTATAAACTTTGTGCCATAACCTAGTTTGCTGGTTACATCTATTTTTCCACCTAGAGCCTCTACTTCGTTTTTAACGATAAACAGACCTACAGACTGACTATTCTCATTATTGTCTGAACTACGTGTCATATGAAAAACTTGATCGGTTTTTCCCTCTATATCATAACCTTTACCGTTATCCTCTATAATGAGTGACAGTTTTTTGTTATTCTCCAGACAATAAGCCTTAATCTCGGGTTTGCGATCTGGACTCTTATTAATTATACCATTCTTGATTAGTGTATAAAGAATATTGTTTAAAAAATCAGGATTATATTCAATAGTAGGTATCTCAGAAAAATCAGAATAGAGATAGGCTTCTTCTTGCTCAATTAAAGGCCGTAGTTTAGTTTTTACCCGTTCAAAAGCATCTTCAAGATGAATAGCTTTTAAAGGTTCTGATGCTTTATTTTGAATCGAAACCACTTCATTAAGTCTTGCTACGGTACCATTTAAACTGGCAGCGATTTGCTTAAAATTATTAAAGAGCTCTTTTTGATCTTGTGGTAGTTTATTAACATCAACAAGTTCACTGGTAAGCTCTAAATTATTCACGTGTGACTTAATATTGTGTGAAACGTAGTTTGCAAATGTAAAGAGCCGCGAGTTGTTTGCCTCAACCGTTTCAATTGCTTTCTCAAGCATAAGTTCGCGTTCTTTTTCTTGATCAACGTTTACGATAACACCTTTTAGACCAATTATTTTACCATTCTTATCTAGGTCAGGTTTGCTAATTGCGTGTGCCCAAAACGTTTGATTGGTATAGGTGACCATCTTTATAACTTCATCAAAAATGCGCTTTCCCGAAGCAAGTTCTGAAAAGCTTTTAAGTACCATTTCATGATAATCCATGTCAAAAAAATGAAGCGCGTGCTTAAGAGAAGGTCTGTAATTTTCCGGAGTTTCAAGAATAGCCTTCATTTGCTTGTCAAAATAACTCTTCTTGTTGATAAAATCTATACGCCAACCACCGGCACCAACCATTGAGGCAACCTGCTCATAATAAAAGCTTTCCTCCAAATTTTGATCCTTTGATGCAGGCGTTTTTTTCAAAAATGAAAAAAAGCCACTTTGAGGTTTATTCGACATATCTATTTATGCTTTTGAAATGGGAGGTTGAATATAGCAAAAAAATCGCTGTCGTGTTAAAACGTGTATGTTTTATTAGGTGTAACACAGTGTGTTAACTTAATATCATTGTTGTTAGTTGGGAGCTCGTTTTCGGGTTCAAAAAATGAAAGTCCTATTTTTAAACAATCAGGCTTGCAAGACGATAGAAACCTGTCGTAGAACCCTTTACCGTAACCCAGCCTATTGCCTTCTATGTCATAAGCAAGTAGTGGTACCAATACAACATCAAGTTGTGAAGGGTCTATTTCAATACCACCTTGAGGTTCTGGAATGCCCCAACAATTAACTTTAATCAAGGTATTATCTGTAAGTAAAAAGTGACGCATTGTTGAATTTGTAAAATCACTTTGTGCAATAGCCGTATTTTTATCTTTGCCATTGAGAATATTGAGTATATACTCGGTGTTGATCTCCTTAAGTTTTTCAATAGTCAGAAAAATGTGATAGAATTCTAGATTCCAAATGGGTAGTTTCAGGAGTTGATTTGCAATATCAATACTCTTATTATCACAGGTTTCTAAGCTTAAATTTTCACGTAAGCTTTTATATTTTTTTCTAAAAAATGGTTTATCCATTTGCATTATTAGCTGTTGAAATATGAAAAATAGCATCGCCTTGATAAACCAGTGAAGCTTCGTTTGTATTTATGATATAACCATCATTTGATGCCTTAACCTTATGTCTGAAAAATCCATAAGGGTCTGTAATTGTTGCTATGATTTCATTTTTTTCTACAAAGTCCCCGCAGGTGGTTTTAAGATGCAACAAGCCGCTGTATTTTGCTCTAATCCACGTACTGCTTTCAATTGTGATAGTTTTATTATTGAATTCTGGAGGAGTGAAATCTTTAGAAAGCATATTAAGATGTTCTAATATGCGCATCGCACCATGCACCCCTTCTCTGGCGATATCTTTATCGCTAATTTGAGATTTTCCACCTTCAAAAAGCAAAACAGGAATATTCATTCTTGCGCAGGTAGAACGATATGATTTTTGGATATTTTTTGAATACACAATAAAGGGTGCGCCAAAAATCTTAGCCAATTCCATCAGTTCAGAATCGCTGGGATCTACGCGTATTTGAGCAACATTAAAACGACTCCCGCCACCAGTATGGAAATCGAGACAATAATTAGCGACCGGTAAAATTTTTGTTGAAAACTGATGCGCAAATCTACTCGCTAGTGACCCGTTTCGAGTCCCTGGAAAGACTCTGTTAAGATCCCGCCCATCTGGAAATGCACGTTCCATATTGAGAAAGCCAAACACATTTATTACCGGAATACAAATGATAGTACCGCGTGCCGGTTTGTTTATTTTTTTTGAAATGACCTGTCGTACAATCTCTACCCCATTAATCTCATCACCGTGAATCCCTGCGGTTAGCAAAACACAAGGTCCAGGCTTTTTAGAGCGATTAATTATGATAGGCACTTCTACTGAAGTGGTTGTGTAGAGTTTTGCCAGATTAAAATTGAGCGTACGTTTTTCACCGGGTTTGATCTTTTCGCCCAGAATGTGTAACACATTTTTATCATCAAATCCTGTCATAAATTAAATTCCGCGTTCTATATAACGTATTACGCTTTTTGCAATATCCTTTCCAGTAGCTTTCTCGATACCTTCAAGACCCGGTGAAGAATTTACTTCAAGAATAAGCGGTCCGCGAGCACTTTGTAACATGTCAACACCTGCAACTCCCAGGCCCATTGCTTTAGCAGCTTTTATCGCCGCATTTTCTTCTTCATCAGAAAGTGTAATAACTTCTGCAGTACCGCCGCGGTGAAGATTAGATCTAAACTCGCCTTCTTTTCCCTGTCGTTTCATAGCTCCCACAACCTGACCATCTATAATAAATGCTCTAATGTCTGCACCTTTAGCTTCTTTGATAAATTCTTGCACAATAACACGTGCTTGAAGGCCATTAAAAGCTTCAATAACAGACTCTGCCGCGTTTTTAGTTTCTGCTAAAACCACACCAAGACCTTGTGTACCTTCTAGTAGTTTTATAATTAAAGGAGCACCACCTACGTGATCTATGATTTCTTCTACATCTCTGCTGTAATTAGTAAAAACAGTTTTTGGTAAACCTAAACGTGCTCTCGATAAGATTTGCAAACTTCTCAGTTTATCACGGCTGCGTACGAGCGCTTGAGATTCGGTTGTAGTAAAACAGCCCATCATCTCAAACTGGCGCACAACTGCGGTGCCATAATAGGTTATAGAAGCACCAATTCTAGGAATTATCGCATCGGTTTCAGAAAGGTATCTTCCTTTGTAATAAACCGATGGTTTCTTCTTTTCTATAATTAAATCACACTTAAGCGGATCTATAACTTCTACATTGTGCTTGCGTTTTTTTGCTGCTTCAACAAGTCTCGCAGTTGAGTATAAGTTTCCGTTTCGGGATAATATTTTTATGTTCATAAGGCTTTCTGAGCGTGAGAGACATCGGTTAATTCGGTGTCTACAATAAATTTTTTAGTAAGGAATTTGCGACCTATTAATACCGGAAATCGCATATCTTCCCGAGAACTTAACGTCAGGGATATTTTAAAGAGTTTATCAAAAAGCCTGATGTTGCTTTGCACTACATACCGGTATTGTATCTCACCATTACTACTTTTTACAGCTGTAATATCATATGATTCAAAACGCATTTCTTTACCGTTATATTCCGGGTGTTTAGGGTCTAAAAATGTACAAAGTAAAATATTGTCTTCTTCGCGAATGTGGTTGCAGTGAATTGAAGAGGTGTAGGCGCCTGTATCAATTTTAATGTCGATATCATTTAAGCCAAGTGCAGGAAAATCTGCCCGGTCTGTGCGTCCTATTACTATCTTCTCCATGTGTTGCAATTTACTAAAAGCATATTTCTTTTTGAGTTGGGGATATTTAAAACTAGGTTAAACAATTTTAAAGGTAGTTGTAAAGTCTTACAATTACGGTGTAAATATAATACCATAACTCGTTAGCAATTTAATCTGATGCCTTGGAGTTTATAATTTTTTAAGCGCGTAAGAAGGCGTAAATTTGGTTTGCATGAAAACCCCTGATTTAGAAATACAATTAAAAACCCTGCCTAAAAGTCCCGGCGTCTATCAATATTATGATAAAAAGGGAAAGTTGCTGTATGTCGGGAAAGCTAAGAACTTAAAAAAACGGGTTTCTTCTTACTTCAACAAGAAGCATGATAATGCCCGAACTCACCTGTTGGTAAAAAAGATTGCAAACATTAAACATATTGTGGTAAACAGTGAGACCGATGCGCTCTTGCTGGAGAACAATATGATCAAAAATTACCAGCCACGATATAATGTGATGCTCAAGGATGATAAGAGTTATCCGTGGATTTGCATTAAAAATGAGCGATTTCCCAGAGTTTTCCCTACACGTAGATTAATTAAAGATGGGAGTGAATATTACGGTCCGTATACCAGCATGAAGACGGTGCATATTTTGCTTGATTTGATCAAAGGACTTTATCCTTTGCGTACCTGCAACTACGATTTGTCTAAAGAAAAGATAGAATCGGGTAAGTATAAAGTTTGTTTAGAATATCATCTAGGCAACTGTCTGGGGCCTTGCGAGGATAAAATCTCTGCGGAAACCTACCACGATAATATTGATGCAATACGTGATATTGTAAAAGGGAACTTTAAAGATTCGCTGCACCGTTTTCGATCTCAAATGAAGGCACACGCTGAAGCTATGGAATTTGAAGATGCCCAGCGTATCAAAGAAAAAATAGACATTTTAGAAGGCTATCAGGCAAAGAGTACAGTTGTTAATCCTTCGATAAATAATGTAGATGTTTTTAGTATCGTTTCTGATGAAGGTTACGGCTATGTCAATTTTTTACAGCTTTCTCACGGAGCGATTATTCGCTCACACACGCTAGAACTTAAAAAGAAACTTGACGAGTCTGATGAAGAATTGCTGGCAATAGGTGTCATAGAAATCAGACAGCGTTTTAACTCGCAATCTTCAGAAATTTATGTTCCGTTTACGTTAGATCTAGGAGACGGCATACGGGTTACAGTGCCCAAACTTGGAGACAAAAAACGTATTGTAGAGTTGTCTGAACGCAATGCAAAATATTTCAGGATGGAGCGTTTTAAGCAAACCAAAATCATAGATCCTGATCGTCATGTAAATCGACTTATGGCTCAGATGAAGTCTGATTTAAGACTTTCGGTAGAGCCCAGACATATAGAATGTTTTGATAATTCAAACATACAGGGAACAAACCCAGTAGCAGCTTGTGTCGTATTTAAAGACGGAAAACCCAGTAAGAAAGATTATCGTAAATTTAATATCAAGACTGTAACGGGACCCGATGATTTTGCGTCTATGGAAGAGGTGGTTTTTAGAAGGTACAGACGTTTACTTAATGAAGATGAACCCTTACCGCAGCTTATTATTGTTGATGGGGGAAAAGGTCAACTTTCTTCTGGTGTCAAAGCATTAGAAGCTTTAGGATTGAGAGGTAAAATAGCCATTATAGGTATAGCAAAAAGATTGGAAGAATTATTTTATCCGGGAGATTCTATTCCGTTGTATCTTGATAAAAAAAGTGAGACGCTTAAAGTGATACAGCAATTGCGGAATGAGGCGCACCGCTTTGGGATAACCTTCCATAGAAATAAAAGAAGTAGTGCCGCCATCACCACAGAGCTAGAGACGATAAGCGGGATTGGAGAAAAAACCGTGGTTGACCTGTTACGACATTTTAGATCAGTAAGTAAAGTAAAAGCTGCTACAGAGAAAGCTTTGGCAGAAGTTATAGGTCCGGCAAAGGCAAAAATTATTTTTACGCATTATCATCAGGAAGAATGAAAATATATCAGAGTCTACTCGTTTTAGTATTATTAAACTGGGCAACTTATGCTCAAGACACGACAACAGTAGATTTTAGCAAGTTTCCAAAAGGTGATAATCTTAAAGTAGGTTTAGTTTTAAGTGGCGGCGGAGCTAAAGGTCTTGCGCATATAGGTGTACTTAAAGAGATCGAAGCTGCCGGGATCAAAATAGATTATATAGGAGGTACGAGTATGGGGGCTATTATTGGTGGCTTGTATGCTTCGGGATATAATGCACATCAATTAGACTCTATTTTTGAAGCGGTAAATTTTGACAAGCTCATACAAGATGATTTACCCCGGAGTGCGCGGTCTTTTTATGAGCGTGCAGATGCTGAAAAATATGCTATTAGCTTACCTTTTGATAACTTTAAGATCTCCTTTCCTTCAGCGTTGTCTAAAGGGCAAAACATTTATAACCTCTTTACCGAATTAACCCATCACGTTCAGGAAGTTGATGATTTCTCAAAATTAGATATTCCGTTTTTCTGCGTAGCAACAGATGCTGAAAAAGGTCAGGCTATCGTTTTAGATAAGGGGTGCCTTCCGGAAGCTATCACGGCTAGCGGAGCTCTTCCTTCCTTATTCAGTCCCGTGATTTTAGATGATAAAATTTTAATAGATGGGGGCGTTGTCAACAATTATCCTGTTGAGGAATTGCGTAGAAGAGGTGCCAATTTTATCATAGGGGTTGATGTACAAGATGATTTAAGAGGTAAGAATGAGCTAAAAAGCGCACCAGAAATGCTTATTCAGATCAACAATTACCGTACGATTGAAGCGATGAAAGATAAAGTAGCTCAAACAGATATTTATATCAAGCCCAATATCGCAGGGTATAGTGTTGTTGATTTTGATAAAGGAGCAGCAATAATAGAAGGCGGAGAAGAAAAAGCCAAAGAGTATAAGTCTGATTTTAAAAAGCTTGCAGATCTACAACATAAAGAATTTATAAAGCCTCCTTTAGAAATAAGTGATCAAGATACCCTGATGATCAGAAGTGTAAGTATTAATGGCAACAAGTATTATACGCGCTCGTACATTTTAGGGAAGCTCAAGATCAAAACTCCGATAGAAACAACATACGGGGCTTTGTTTGATGGAATCAATAATCTGGCAGCTTCAAATAACTTTCAACGGATTAATCATAAATTAGAGCGTTATGATGATGGGCAGTATCACTTAATTATCAACCTGAGCGAAAGCGAAGCGACCACCTATATTAAGGCCGGTATTCACTACGATGATATTTACAAAAGTGCTGCTTTAGTAAACCTTACGAAGAAGCGAGTTTTGTTTAAAAATGATATTGCCTCATTTGATCTGGCTTTGGGAGATAACATTCGTTATAATTTTGATTATTACAGCGATAATGGTTTTTACATTGGTTTTGGTATGCGCTCACGATATAACAGTTTTGAGCGTAAAGTAGATGCACGTTTTGTAGAACAGGTGAGTGATTTACCTCTGGAGAGTTTTAATACCATTACAATAGATTATACAGATCTTACTAATCAAGTGTATTTGCAAACGTTGTTTCAAAAGCAGTTCTCTTTAAATTTGGGATTAGAACACAAATTTCTAAAGATTGATACAGAAAGTGTGCGCTTAATGGATGATCCAGATAGTAAAGTATATTTTGAAAACAGTCATTATTACAGTACTTACGGTAATTTGTTATTAGACACATTTGATAACAAATACTTTCCTACTTCAGGATGGTATTTTAATGGGGATTTTCATCTTTATTTATTTTCATCAGATTACAACGCCAATTTTGAAGAATTTTCTATAGCTCAGGCACATATCAAATATGCAAAGAAGCTCTTTCCAAAATTTTCTATGGTTCTCGATGCTGAAGGAGGTTTTAAAATAGGTGCAGCGACAAATTCAACGCTTAACTTTGTGTTGGGTGGTTGGGGAAATGATTTTATCAATAACCTGGTTTCTTTTTATGGTTACGATTTAATAAGTGTTTCCGGTGATGGTATGGTAAAATCTCAAATCAGTTTTGATTATAATTTCTACCGAAAAAATCATCTCAATTTTGGTGCGAATATTGCCAATCTTGAAAACGATCTTTTTACCTCAGGTAACTGGCTTTCTGCTCCAGATTATACCGGATATTATTTAGGTTATGGACTGGAGACTTTGGTTGGACCTTT
The DNA here is from genome assembly GCF_004104055.1 of Leeuwenhoekiella aestuarii. Lineage (GTDB taxonomy): Bacteria > Bacteroidota > Bacteroidia > Flavobacteriales > Flavobacteriaceae > Leeuwenhoekiella > Leeuwenhoekiella aestuarii. The sequence goes on from NZ_QOVJ01000001.1 coordinate 899,354, forward strand.
GCAAACAAAACTCTCCTATTCTCCCGAAATCGATAAGGTATTTTGGAACTTCAGTCTGGGTTTTTGGTTTTAAGAAAATATTAGCCCAAAACGCTTTCGATTTTACGATATTTGTAAACAACGATAACGTTTTCGAAGAAAAATATAAATTATGCCTTTTTATCATAAACTCGGTAAGATCCCGCATAAGCGGCATACCCAATTTAGAAAGCCTGACGGCAATCTGTATTATGAGCAGCTTTTTGGCACCATTGGCTTTGATGGGATGTACTGCAATATGTACCACGAGCAGCGTCCCACGCAGGTTAAGGAAATTAAGGGAAGTAAAAACATAAAGCCTAAGATCGCTAAGGCAAATCACATTCAATCGTATCGCTTCAGAGGTTTTGAGATCAAACCCGAAGGTGATTATCTCGAAAGTCGCAAACCGGTACTAACCAACAGCGACTGCACCATAATTTTGGCAGCGCCGCAAAATAAAACTCAGGATTATTTTTATAAAAATAGCGATGCAGACGAACTCATTTTCGTACATCGCGGGAGTGGAAAATTTCGCAGTCATTTAGGAAATCTCGATTTCAAATACGGCGATTATATCGTAGTGCCACGCGGCACAATCTATAAAATGGACTTTGACGACAGCGACAACCGTCTGTTTATTGTAGAATCACGACATCCTATTTATACACCCAAGCGCTACCGCAACTGGTTTGGTCAATTGCTGGAGCATTCTCCTTTTTGTGAACGGGATTTACGCAGACCGTATGAATTGGAAACCAACAATAAGACCGGGGATTTCCTGATGAAAATCAAAAAGCAGAACGATTTGTTTGAGATGATTTATGCTACACACCCGTTTGATGTGGTGGGCTATGATGGTTACAATTATCCATATGCGTTTTCCATTCACGATTTTGAGCCTATTACCGGGCGCATTCACCAGCCGCCACCGGTGCACCAGACTTTTGAGACCAGCGCTTTTGTAGTGTGCAGTTTTTGTCCGCGTAAATACGATTACCACCCTAAAAGTATTCCGGCACCTTACAATCACAGTAATATTGACAGCGATGAGGTGCTGTATTATGTAGATGGTGATTTTATGAGCCGCAATGATATTGAAGCCGGGCACATTTCGCTGCATCCTGCAGGTATTCCGCACGGGCCGCATCCTGGAGCAACTGAGCGTAGCATTGGCAAAACCGAAACCGAAGAATTGGCGGTAATGGTAGATACCTTCAAACCCTTGCAAATTTGCGAAGATGCGATGCCTATAGCAGATGAGAGCTATTATAAATCATGGTTGCCTCACTAGATTTTTCAGGAGCTGATACCTGCTTTCCGCTATATCTTTTTCTCGGTGCTTCGATATAATTTGCCGCCAGCAAATCACTCAGCAACCGGTAAAAAGGATGCCGCTGCAATCAGGGCTAGGTTAATCAGCGAATTATGGAATAAACGAATAGTACTTGAAATAAGAAATATGAAAGTGGAAATACGAAGTTTTAAAACGATTAAACAGATCCACGATTCAACAAATAATAAACAAGAAATTAGAAATACCGAATAACTATGGGTAAGGAACTAAAATCCGTTGACTACGGACTCGAAAAAATATTTGAAGGAGCACAGGATTTTCTCCCGCTTCTGGGTACCGACTATGTAGAATTTTATGTAGGTAATGCCAAGCAGGCGGCACATTTCTATAAAACCGCTTTTGGCTTTCAATCCTTCGCATATAGCGGTCTGGAAACCGGTCAAAAAGATCGGGTGAGTTATGTCTTAAAACAGGATAAAATACGTCTGGTGCTTACTTCACCGCTTAACAGCGATTCGCCGATTAATGATCATATCGTAAAACACGGCGACGGCGTAAAAGTGGTTGCCCTTTGGGTAGAAGATGCGCGAAGCGCTTTTGAAGAAACCACAAAACGCGGTGCAAAACCCTTTATGGAGCCCAAAGTTGAAACTGATGAGCAAGGCGAAGTCGTGCGTTCCGGGGTTTACACCTATGGAGAGACGGTGCATATGTTTGTTGAGCGTAAAAACTATAATGGACATTTTATGCCCGGCTACAGAAAATGGGAGTCTGATTACAGCCCGGAGCCTACCGGCTTAAAATACATTGACCATATGGTGGGTAATGTAGGCTGGGGCGAGATGAATACCTGGGTAAAATGGTATGAAGAGGTAATGGGATTTGTAAACTTCCTGACTTTTGATGATAAGCAAATCACCACCGAATATTCGGCTTTGATGAGTAAAGTAATGAGTAACGGCAATGGACGCATTAAGTTTCCAATCAATGAACCGGCAGAAGGCATAAAAAAATCACAGATCGAAGAGTATTTGGATTTTTACGAAGGTCCAGGGGTACAGCATCTTGCCGTGGCGACAGATGATATAGTGCAGACGGTTTCGGCATTAAAAGCCAGAGGTGTGGAATTTCTGCCACCGCCCCCACAAGCCTATTATGATGATATTCCACGCAGATTGGGTGCACATATGGATACTATGAAAGAGGATCTTAACAAATTGCAGGAACTTTCAATACTGGTAGACGCCGATGAAGAAGGCTATTTACTACAGATTTTTACCAAGCCGCTTCAGGACCGACCTACTTTGTTTTTTGAAATCATTCAGCGCATGGGGGCTAAAGGTTTTGGCGCGGGTAATTTTAAAGCACTTTTTGAATCTATTGAGCGTGAGCAGGCTCAGCGGGGAACGCTTTAATTTAAGTATGTAATAATAAAATTTTAAAATCCCTGTTTGTATTCAAGCAGGGATTTTTAGCTTTTGGCTACTTTTGGAATAACTCTTGTAAAAGCATAAGTTACAACAGTGTTGTTGTGCTTAAATCAGATCGCTATGAAAAAATATTATGTTTTATTTCTTACGCTTTTAGTATTGGTTTCTGCCAGTGCACAGGAGCCTGCTTTTGAAGATGGAGAGTGGTTCAAATTCCGTATAAGTTATAGTGGCTGGTGGAAAGCAGGTGAGGCAACTCTTTCGGTTACAAACGATACTTATAATAGCAAGCCGGTATATTATATAAAAGGAAAAGGTGTGACGACGGGTATGACCAAGCTATTTTTTGGTGTTGAAGACTATTATGAAACTTATATTGATAAACAATCCACTTTACCGTACCGTTTTATTCGTAAAATAGATGAAGGAGGACATACAAAAGATAAGGTAATTGACTTTGATCAGAAAGCTCAAGTGGCTACGGTAAATGATAAAAAGCATAATGAAATCAATACCTATAAAACAGAGCCTTCCATTCACGATATGGTATCCAGTTTTTACTACCTGCGTAATTCGATCGATACGAAAAACCTGAAAGAAGGTGATGAGACAGTAATCAATATGTTTTTTGATCAGGAAAACTTTAAGTTTAAACTCAAGTTTTTAGGACGTGAAGTGATTAAGACCAAATTCGGAAAGGTAAACAGCTTGATTTTTAGACCGTATGTTCAGGCAGGACGTGTTTTTAAAGAAAAAGAAAGTCTTACGGTTTGGATTAGTGATGATCAAAATAAAATACCTTTGCAAATCAAAGCAGATTTAGCGGTAGGCTCTTTAAAAGCAGAGATTGAAGCATATAAAGGCCTTAAACATCCATTCTATATTATACAAGATTAATGACGCATAAAAGCAGTCTGGAGACAGATCAACAATTAGAAGCGCTTAGAGAAAAATTTGATGCAATGGGTCAAAACCTGAATCATCAATTAGAAGGATTCGCACATAGTAAGCCCATAAATTATTGGGATTATATTCAGGTTGATTCCTTATTAAGTCTTCAAAACCAGCGTACTCTTCTTCCTGATGAAATGGTTTTTATTATGTATCATCAGATCAACGAACTGCTTTTTAAAATGATTTTATGGGAAATTGAGCAGGTCGCTTATGAGAAAGACTTGAATGTGGTTTTCTTTTCAGAAAAGTTAAATCGCATCAGCAGATACTTTGATATGCTTACTTCTTCTTTTAATATTATGCGAGAAGGGATGAATATGGAGCAGTATCTCAAATTCAGAAGAACCTTAAGTCCTGCAAGTGGTTTTCAAAGTGCGCAGTATCGCTTTGTAGAGTTTGGTTCTACTGAACTCATAAATCTTATAGATGCACGTTTCCGCGAAAGCTTCAAAAATGAAGAAGTTACAGATGAGAGCTACTACGATAAAGTCTTTGAGCATTTATATTGGCAAGCAGCCGGCAAAGATTATGAGACCGGCGATAAAACGTATACGTTAAAAGCATTTGAATTAAAATATAAGGAAGCCTTCATTCGTTTTCTAAAACAATACAAAACCCTAAATTTGTGGGCCAGATTTAAAACCTTGCCACTTTCTGATCAAAAGGATGCAACATTGCTTGAAGCGATGCGTCACTATGATTACACAGTAAATATCAAGTGGGTTATGTCGCACTACCATACTGCCCTTCATTATTTAAGTCAAGGTAAAGAGCCGTTAGAGGCAACAGGCGGTAGTGATTGGGTAAAATATATGCATCCCAAATATCAGAAACGCATATTTTTCCCTGATTTGTGGTCTGAAGAAGAACGCGCAAACTGGGGACAGAATATCTAAATAAAAACATTAAAATTTCAAATACCCTAAATTGAAAAAAATTAGTCTCGTATTGCTGGCTGTACTCACTTTAATGAGTTGTGCTGATGATAAAAAAATAGAAAAAAAACCGGAAGTACAAGAAGTAAAGAAGCCTGTTAATAAAAGGTTTGGTTATGTGCTAGATGATTATGAGGTGATATCAGATACCGTGCAGTCTGGGGATAGTTTTGGTCAGATTTTGTTTGAAAATGGTATTGATTACGGGACTATTCAACAAATTACAGACACCGTACAGTCTACTTTTGATACACGTAAAATTCTTGTAGGTAAGCCATATACCTTACTTAAAAGTAAGGATTCTGCAAATCAGGCAAAAGTTTTTATATATGAGGAAAACAAGATAGATTATGTCGTGCTTGATTTTGCTGATGAGGTTGTAAAAGCTGCCGCTAAAAAAAGACCAGTTACGGTTAAGGAACGTGTGGTAAGCGGTGTTATAAATAGTAACCTTTCTTCTACTTTTGATGATCTTGGTGTGAATATTTTAGTGGCTTATAAAATGGCAGATATTTATGCCTGGACTATTGATTTCTTCCGTCTTCAAGAAGGGGATAGATTTAAAGTAATTTATACTGAGAAGTTTATCAATGATACCATTCCGGCAGGATTTGGAGAAATAAAAGCAAGTTGGTTTGAGCACAAAGGCAAACCTGTTTATGCTTTTGCGTATCAGAATGATTCGGTTAATGATGGTAACAGAGACTTTTATGATCAGCATGCAGATAATTTAAGAAGAGCTTTTTTAAAAAGTCCGCTTAAATTCGGGCGTATTTCGTCTCGCTATAACTTAAAGCGCAGAATCGCGTATTATGGTAATCGTATTCGTCCACATAAGGGAACCGATTTTGCTGCTCCTGTAGGAACTCCGATTATGGCGACTTCAGACGGTACGGTAATCGCTTCAGAATACAGAGGTGGTAATGGAAATTATGTGAAAGTTAGGCACAATAAAACCTATGATACGCAGTATTTACACATGAGTAAACGTGCAGTTAGCAGAGGTGATTATGTGCGACAAGGAGAAGTAATAGGTTATATAGGTATGACTGGTAATACCAGTGGACCTCACGTTTGCTATCGTTTTTGGAAAAACGGTAAGCAAGTTAATCCATTTGCTATAGATTTACCTACTTCAGAGCCTTTAGCAGAAGAACTACAACCTCAATATTTTGAATTTATAGCTCCTTTGAGAGCGCAATTAGATGCAATAACCTTCCAAAAATCAACATAAAATGCAAAAAGTAAATCCTACTAAGACAAAAGCCTGGAAAGCACTTCAGGCACATTTTGAAGACATTAAAGATGTCGAAATGAAGAAACTCTTTGAAGATCAATCAAGGGCAGCAGCTTTTACTTTGAAGTGGGAAGACTTTTATGTGGATTACAGTAAAAACAGGATCACTGAAGAGACAAAATCTTTATTGCTGGATCTAGCTAAAGAAATGAATCTTGAGGAAGCTAAGGCAGCTTATTTTGGCGGAGCCGAAATAAATGAGACTGAAGGTCGTGCAGTAATGCATACGGCTCTTCGTCAGCCCAGTACAGCAAATGTAAAGATTGATGGAGCAGATGTAATTCCTGAAGTAAACGAAGTAAAAGCAAAAATTAAGGGTTTTTGCGACACTGTTATTAGTGGTGAACATAAAGGATATACTGGTAAAGCAATTACCGATGTGGTGAATATAGGTATTGGAGGTTCTGATCTTGGTCCTGTTATGGTTGCTGAAGCTTTAGCATATTACCATAACCATTTAAAAGTTCATTTCATATCTAATGTAGATGGCGATCACGTTCACGAATCTCTAAAAGCTTTAAATCCGGAAACAACCTTGTTTGTGATCGTATCTAAAACCTTTACAACTCAAGAAACACTTTCTAATGCTAATACTGCACGTAAATGGTTTTTAGGTAAAGTTTCTGGTGCTGTAGCAGACGGTGAGGCTGTCGCAAAACACTTTGTTGCCGTTTCTACAAATGAGACTGCCGTTAAAGATTTTGGCATAGACCCTAATAATGTTTTCACAATGTGGGACTGGGTTGGTGGTCGTTTCTCATTATGGAGTTCGGTAGGGCTTTCTATTGCTTTGGCGGTGGGCTACAACAATTTTGAGAGTATGCTTGCTGGCGCTCATAAAGCTGATGAGCATTTCAAAAACACACCACTTGATGAGAATATTTCAGTAATACTGGCGCTTGTAACAGTATGGTACAACAATTTCTTTGGTGCAGAAAGTGAAGCGATTATTCCTTATACACAATATTTACACCGTTTCCCTGCTTACCTTCAACAGGCAATTATGGAAAGTAACGGTAAAAGTGTGGACCGTAATGGAAAGCACGTAGATTATCAAACGGGGCAAATAGTTTGGGGAGAACCGGGAACCAATTCACAACATGCATTTTTTCAGTTGATACATCAGGGAACTAAAATTATTCCTACTCATTTTATTGGCTATAAACATTCATTACATGGTGATGTAGATCACCATAATAAGTTGATGGCTAACTTTTTTGCGCAAACTGAAGCTTTAATGAATGGTAAAACAGAAGCTGAAGCTAGGGCAGAATTAGAAGCTTCTGATATGGATGCTAATGCGATTCAGAAATTGGTTCCATTTAAGGTTTTTGATGGTAATAAACCTACTACAACAATCCTTATTGATAAGCTAACTCCAGAAAGTTTAGGTGCGTTGATAGCGTTATATGAGCATAAGATCTTTACCGAAGGTATTTTATGGAACATATTTAGCTATGACCAGTGGGGTGTTGAGTTAGGAAAACAGTTGGCAAAAAATGTTTTAACTGATTTAAATTCAGAGACTATAGCTTCCCATGATTCCTCAACAACAGCTTTAATTAAAGCATTTAAAGAGTAAATTTTACGCTTATTTGGATTTAGATTTTTAACTGTTAAATATTAATTTAAAATATTTAGGGGTTAAAATAGCACATACGCTGTTGAGATGTTATTCTTAACATTGCGTTAATATTTAATTAGGTCTTTATTAAGACTTTTGCGCAAAATCTAAATTTAAACAAGCACAATGAAAAAAATTACAAGTTCACTAACACTTGTGTTTCTTCTGTTTACAGCCTTTATGCAAGCACAAGGAACAATTCGTGGTACTGTAGTAGACGGTGAAAATGGTACGCCGCTACCTGGAGTAAACGTAGTTGTTGAAGGAACAACTAACGGAGTATCAACTGATTTTGACGGAGTTTTCGAAATTCAGGTTGTTGATAATGCAGGTTCTTTACGTGTCTCTTACGTAGGGTTTAAGCCTTCTACTATTGCTTTTGATTTGTCTGGTAAAAAAGTAATAGATCTTGGGACGGTCCAGTTGGAAATGGATTCTGATGCCCTTGATGAGGTAATTGTCAAAGCGTATTCTCTAGCAATTGATCGTAAAACACCGGTTGCAGTTTCTACAATTAAAGCTGAGACCATTCAGAATGAATTGGGTAGTCAGGAATTTCCTGAAATCCTAAAAACAACTCCTGGTGTTTATGTAACCCGAGGTGGTGGTGGTTTTGGAGATGCAGAACTGCGTGTACGTGGTTTTAACTCTGAAAACGTTGCGGTAATGATAAACGGTATTCCGGTAAACGATATGGAAAATGGTCGTGTATATTGGAGTAACTGGGCAGGTCTATCTGATGTAACTAGTTCTATGCAGGTACAAAGAGGTCTTGGTGCGGCAATGATAGGTCTTCCTTCTATTGGAGGTACTGTAAACATTGTTACAAAAGCTACTGACATCAATAAAGGTGGAAATGTAATGATGACCACAGGTAATGATGGTTATACAAAATATGGCTTTACACTTTCTACAGGGATGTTAGAAAATGATTGGGCGGCTACGGTAAGTCTTTCTAGAACTACTGGAGAGCAGTTTGTAGATGCTACTACAATTGATGCTTATTCTTACTTTTTAAACCTAGCAAAAAAAATCGGTGATAATCACGAATTGTCGTTTACTGCTTTTGGAGCGCCACAACGTCACGGCCAGCGTCAAAATCGATTGTTAATAGACGATTATAGAAGAAGTGATCGTGGTATACGTACCAATACAGATTATGGTTATAAAAATGGTCAGCTGGTAAATATTGAAGACAACTTCTACCATAAGCCACAGATGTCGTTAAACCATTATTGGACAATTAATGATATTTCATCATTAACTACTTCAGTTTACTATTCTATAGGTACTGGAGGTGGCGGAGGTACTGCGGGTACTAATAAATTCGGGAAATACGATACAAACTATCGTGATCAAGAATTTGGACCTGTAAATCTTGATAAGATCGTTGCAGAAAATAAGGCTTTAGGTCAGGCAACAAGTGCTGAAACTTTCTTGAGAGCTTCAAGAAACAACCACCAGTGGTATGGTGCTTTGTCAACATACAATACAGAACTTTCTGAATATATAGATTTAACTGCAGGTGTAGATTTGCGTTTTTACAGAGGGGATCACTATACAGAATTAACTGATCTTTTAGGAGCTGCTTTTTATTTAGATAATAGTGATGTAAATAATCCTAACAGAGTTGTTAGAGAAGGGGATAAGTATAACTATAATGACACCGGTTATACTAACTGGCAAGGGTTATTTGCTCAGGCAGAATATAACAAAGATGCTATTTCTGCTGTGATTTCTGTTGCAGGTAACAACACTTCTTACAAAAGAGAAGATTATTATAAGTATACACCAGACGATCCGTTAAGAGAAACAGATTGGATAAACTTTACAGCTTTTAGTACTAAAGGAGGTATTAATTATCGTCTGGATGATGTAAATAATGTATTTGCAAATGTAGGGTATTTTGAACGAGCTCCATTTAATGAAGCGGTTTTTATAAACAATCGAAATGTTGTAAATGAGGATGCCGAAAACCAAAAGATATTTAGTGCAGAACTAGGTTATGGCTTAAGAACAGATAATTTTAGAGCTGACTTGAATGTATATCGTACTAAATGGATGGATAGATCATATACTATAACAAGAACAGCCAACACTATTCAATACACCGCAAATATTTTAGGGGTAGACGCACTACACCAGGGTGTTGAATTAGAATTGCAATACCGTCCTATAGAGACTTTAACCTTGACTGGTATGGCATCTTTGGGAGACTGGCAATGGGATAATAATGTAACTAATGTTCAGGTTTTTGACGATCAACAAAATCCTATTGGAGACCCAATTGATATCTTTTTAGAGGGTGTGAAAGTGGGTAACTCAGCACAAACTACCTTTGCATTAGGTGCAGATTATGCTGTGCTTGCTTCAACAACTGTAAGAGCTTCATTTAACTATGCAGGTAATTACTATGCCGATTATGACGTAACTGGTCGTAGCGTAGAAGGTTTGCCACAAACTTGGGAGATGCCAGATTACGGAGTATTTGACTTGGGCTTAACACACAGATTTAATTTTGGTGGATTTAATGCACAAATAAATGCTAACGTGTTCAATGTATTAGGTACTGAGTATATTTCTGACGCGCAAGATGGTGATGGTTCTGTTGCTGAAACAGCATTAGTTTACTACGGTCCTGGTAGAACATACACTGTAGGAGCAAAAATTAATTTTTAATAAAAAATTGAAATGAAAAAATTTAACTATTTAATCGTTGTAATTACCATAGGCGTTATGTCTGTGGGTTGCGATCCTGTAGAGGATATAAATGATAGCCTGGCTGCAAATGAGCCTGGTATCAGCACTGTATTGGATTATACGTTAACTGATGATGACTACGAAGATTTAGAGCTTTCATTTGGTAACTTTAGTAGCCTTGACGATGCTAAGGCTTTAATACCTCAGGTGCTTAAAAATAACTTTCCGGTACTAGGAGCTGGTTCATTGGCCAATGTTAGCTTTAATATTTATGATCCTATACGTGTTCAGGATTATGCTGTGAATGCGGCAGATTATGAAGAAGCTGGTCTTTCAGAGGCTTATTTTTCTGGTTTAGATGATGTTCAGGATTTTCTGGATCTTAAATACCCACAAGCTGAAAATGGAGATTATGTAAATCTTACGTATCAGGTATTAGCTGACGAAATCGCTTATACACTTGATGCAGATGATTTTGACTTGATAGGTGATGAATTGGCTGATGCTTATCCTGATCCTGCATCAAGTGCAGCTCAATACAGCAATTTTGAAAAGAGAGATGGAAGTGATTCTTTCTGGTCTGATGATATGATCCTTGAGGCTATCAATATTGTATTAGCTGATAATTTTGACAATGTTTCAGGTCAAAAGTACAGTGTTTCTTATGCAATTTATGATGGAAGCGCTGGTGCTGAAAGTATGACTGTTCAGTTTGATGGTAACGCTTATGTTGCAGTTGGCGGTGTAGCTTACGAATTTGTTGATTCAGATTATGAATTGGCAGCTACACAGTTAGCTACAGCATATCCGGGACCTGCAGCTAATGCTGGTCAATTTGGTAGCTTTGATGTTCGTGAAACTAGCGACAACTATTGGAGTCCTGCAATGTTGCTTGAAGCATTTAATATTGTTCTAGATGCTCAATATCCTGATTCTGCAGAAGGGAATAAATTTGAATTGACTTATGCGATTTATAACGGTGCAGTTTCAACCCAAGTTTCTTCTGTAATTAAAGAAGGAGATACTTTTGTAATAGATGAGACTGCTTCAGTTTCTACTATTGAGGCAACTGCAGTTTATGCATATGCAAACAATACCTGGAATAAGCCCTTTACTTTAGAGTCTGAAGATTACACAGAGATGGAGCAAAGATTCCCTAATTTTGATGATGAGGACGAGGCTATCTATAAGCTACAAATTTTCTTAGGTAGAGAGTTTCCTTACGCAGAAGAGGGCGATTTTGTAGCTGTTGCTTACGCTTTTTATGATGGTTCTACATCAACAGAATATGCAAACTTTGTATTTAAAAATGGATCTTTTGTGAATATTCCTAGTGTGGTAGAGTCTTCTTTACAGTTTGGTAATGATGGTTCAACTTGGGTGCCAGATAATACTATCGCTTATTCACTTGCAGGTGCAGATTACATATTAATAGCAGATGCTCTTGCTGCAGAATATCCTGCTCAAACAGCAAGTATGGCGCAATATGGAAACTTAGATCGTCGTAGTGGTAATGCTGCTTATTGGAGTGATGATATGATCGTAGAGGGAATGAATGTTCTTCTTGATGAGATTGCCCCTTCAGCTGCAGAAGGTCAGAAATATGCGGTTACATTTGACATTTACAACGGTTCTAATACTACTGAAACTTTCTATCTGATCAAAACAGATGGGGCGTGGGTATTACAGTAATATATAAATTACTTTAAGTAAAACCTCCTACACTACTGTAGGAGGTTTTCTTTTCTATAGCTATATTGAAAACCAATATTTTATTTATGAAAAAGATAAACCTTAAAAGAAATGCGATCCGCTTTTTTAATACCGCTTTTGTGCTTTTACTTTTAAGCTGTAGTGGCGGTGATGATTCTCCGGAAACTCCAGATCCAGAAACTGAAGTTGATAAACCCGTGGCACAGGCTGATTCTTATACGACAGGTGAAAATGAATCAATTACTTTTGATGACTTACTAGATAATGATACCATCTTTGATTTTGGAAGAGTTTCTGAAATCGATAAAGAGTCTTCAAAAGGTGGAACTATTTTGGATAACAGAGACGGTTCTTTTACTTATACGCCACCTAGTAATTTTACAGGTGAGGATACTTTTGAATATACTTTGTGTGATGCACTGACTCCGGTAAATTGCTCTTCTACTACCGTTACTGTTACTGTAACAGGTTCAGATCCTATTGCCGTAGCTGATAGCTATGAAGTAAAGGAAAATAGCGTTTTTAAAATAAATAACTACCTTCAAAATGATGAACTGCTGGATAATGCAATAGTAACAGAGTTGGATTTAACATGCACTAATGGTTCTGCAGTTTTAAATGAGGATGGTTCGATCTCGTATACTGCGTCTAATGGATATGCAGGTGAAGATACATTTACATATACCATTTGCGATGATGATGAAACTCCGGTTTGCTCTACAGCCACTATTACCATCACGGTTATAGACGAAGGTACTCCTGTCGCTGTTGATGACGAGTTTGTGTTTAGACAAGAAAATCAGACGTTAACCTTAGAGGGTTTTACTGATAATGATGATTTGATTGACGATGCTGTTGTGACTGAGATCAGTTACTCGGGATCTGGATCTGCAACGCTTAATGAAGATGGTACGATCACCTATACTTCTTCAAATGATTTTATAGGGGAAGAAACCATTGTTTATACGTTGTGTGATGATGATGAGGCACCGTCTTGTGTAACTGCCACAATAACTATTAAGCTTGTAGATGGTCTTGATGTTAATATTCCAGCGGTACTTGAATACTATTACGGAGATTTAGCGCTTACTACAGATGAAGATCTAAATTTCACTGTGCTCCGCACGCTTACACAGGAGATGCATACTACGATTCTTACGTATTTTGAGCGTCACGAATATTTATACGATGCAGATGCAGATTTAGATAATCCTGCAAATGTTATACTGATGTATACCGGTGAAAGCAGAGATCGTAGAGAGTATACCTCAGGGAGTAATTCCTACTCACCTCAAACTTTTAATACCGAACATATTTTTCCGCAGTCGCGTTTAGCAACTGCAAACGCAGTTACAGATTTACATCATTTACGCTCTACAGATGACGCGATCAACTCTCTTCGTCTTAATTACCCGTATACAGATGGAAGTGGAGAATATGCGTTGGTCAACGGCAATTCTTGGTTTCCAGGAGATGAATGGAAAGGTGATGTGGCGCGTATGGTACTTTATTTAAATATACGCTACGGAGAAGACTATACTAAAATAGGAACACTAGATTTATTCTTAAAGTGGAATCGTGAAGACCCGGTTTCAGATTTTGAACGTCAGCGAAACGGAGTAATTGAAGGTGCACAGGGAGTTCGTAATCCATTTATTGACAACCCGTATTTAGCAACTTTAATTTGGGGAGGAACCGCAGCTGAGAATACTTGGGAGTAGTTAGCTTTTATGTTATGATTTATAAAACCCTTTCATTTAGAAAGGGTTTTTTGCTATCTGTTCTTTACTTTTCGGTTGTTTTCAAGCCAAAAAGTTATCTTTGAATTTCAAAAATCAGACTATGTATAACACCATTCAATTTGTACACTCGTATTGGGCTTATTTGGTCCTCATTGTACTTACTATAACCGTAATCAATTCACTGGTTTCTTATTTTGGAAATAAAGAATTTGGAGCTCGGGATTTTAGATTAGCATTATTTACGTTGATCGTTACACACATCCAATTATTAATCGGGATCGTGCTTTATTTTGTTTCTCCACTTGGAGCAAAAGCCATAGCTTCTGAAGGCATGAGCGCAGCGATGAGCGATCCTAATTTACGCTTGTATGTGGTGGAGCATCCAATAGGAATGATACTTGCCGTAATATTTATTACGGTTGGCTATAGTAAGCATAAGAAGAAATTGACTTCTAAGCCTAAATTTAAACTTTTGGCGATTTTCTATACACTTGCACTTGCTTGTGTATTATATATGATTCCTTGGTCTAACTGGTTTTAATAATAGACTTGAGTTCAGAGACATAAGTATTTAGATAAAAAACCCTTCGATTAGCTTGCCAATCGAAGGGTTTTTTTTGTCTAACGATTCATCCAGTCTTCAATCTCTTCCACTTCAAGTGGTATGTTTCGCATCAGATTAAACGGCTCTCCGTTTTCTTGAATTACTACATCATCTTCCAATCGAATCCCGAAACCTTCCTCAGGAATGTAAATTCCCGGTTCAACGGTAAATACATTGTTTACGTGCATCGGTTCGTGAAGTAGTCCATAATCATGGGTGTCCAGACCTATATGGTGTGATGTACCGTGCATAAAGTATTTTTTATAAGCCGGCCAATCTTTGTTTTCGTTTTGAACATCGGCTTTGTCCAGTAGGCCAAGACCCAACAATTCTGAAGTCATTAGTTTGCCTACTTCTTCATGATAAGGACCCCATAAGTTTCCTGGAGTGAGCATTTTTGTAGCTTCTTTCTTTACGCGTAAAACAGCATTATAAACGTCCTTTTGACGATCGGTAAACCTACCGGATACCGGAATCGTACGGGTCATATCGCTGCTGTAATTTGCATATTCAGCACCAATGTCTAACAGAATTAAATCTCCGGCTTTACATTCAGAATTATTCACAACATAATGCAATACATTGGCATTGTTGCCTGAGGCTACAATAGGTGTGTACGCAAAGCCTTTAGAGCGGTTACGCAAAAACTCGTGCATAAATTCGGCTTCTATTTCATACTCCATCACACCGGGTTTAGTGAACTGTAAAACGCGTTTAAAACCTTTTTCGGTGATATTGCAAGCTTGTTGCATAATGTCAAGTTCAATTGGGTCTTTTACAGAACGTAAACGCTGCAGGATAGGATTGCTCTTAGCTACACTATGAGCAGGATATTGTTCTTTAATCGCTTTGTTGAAACGAGCCTCTCGAGTTTCGGTCTCTACATTTGCACGGTAATGTTCGTTGGTATTGATGTAAATGGTTTCGGCCTGTGTCATCAATTCATAAAAAATCTTATCCCATTCCTGTAACCAATATACAGTTTCAACACCGCTAACTTCTAGTGCTTTTTCTTTAGTGAGTTTTTCGCCTTCCCATACAGCGATGTGCTCATTGGTTTCCTTTAAAAATAAAATTTCGCGATGCTTCGCTTTAGGACAATCAGGAAAAAGAACTAAGATACTTTCTTCCTGATCTACTCCGCTTAAAAAGAATAAATCGCGGTTTTGCTGAAAAGGCATGGTGCTGTCTGCACCTATAGGATAAATGTCGTTACTGTTGAAAACAGCAAGGCTATTTGGCTTCATTGCAGCCATAAAATCCTTGCGATTTTTTATAAAAAGATTACGGTCTATTAAGTCGTATTTCATAGTTGTAATTTGAATTTTTTCAAAGGTAAAGGAAATTAAAGCGATGCTGAAATAAAGTGACGAGCCTCCCTTTTTAATAGAAGGTTTTTCTTTCGCTCATTAAAGGGGATATTTGTATTTAAAAACATGGTCATAACTAGGTCTTTGTTGTGCAAATCACTATTTTTAGAAGCATAAAACTCTTCTCTATGCGATCAAGATTTCTACCAATTATCTTACTTTTTAGTTTTCTGCTAAATGTTCAAGCGCAACAATCGGCTACTTCGGAAAATGCTTTACAGGAAACACTGACTTTAAAAGAGCAAATGCTCGAAAATTCTCTAGTAAAAAATATTCCTTTTAAAAATATAGGACCTACTATAATGAGTGGTCGTGTGGTTGATATAGAGGTTAATCCTGAAAACAGTACAGAATTTTATGTCGCGTATGCGACAGGAGGTATCTGGCACACCGTGAATAACGGAAATACCTTTGAATCAGTTTTTGATAGTGCACCTACTCAAAATGTAGGTGATATTGCAGTAAACTGGACAGATGGTATAATGTGGGCGGGAACCGGAGAGACGATTTCATCGCGTTCTTCTTATGCCGGAATCGGTATTTTAAAAAGTACGGATAATGGCAAAACATGGGAACAAAAAGGACTTTTAGATGCCCATCACATCAGCGATATTGTTCTTGATGCATCGAATCCTGATGTTGCGGTTGTGGGTGCTTTGGGTCATTTGTATTCACCTAACGAGCAGCGCGGTATTTTTAAAACAACAGATGGCGGTGACACTTGGGATAAAAAATTATATATAGGTGATGAAACAGGAATTATATGTCTTGCTGAAGCCCCAGATAATCCCGATGTAATGTATGCTACCGCCTGGGACCGGGAGCGCATGGCTTGGGATTTTAGAGGGTCTGGTGAGAATTCCGGGATTTACAAATCTACAGATGCAGGAGATAGTTGGGAGTTAGTGACTACCGGTAATGGATTTCCGCAGGGAGAAGGGGTTGGTCGAATTGGTGTGGCGGTTGTTGATGAGAATACCATATATGCGATTCACGATAGTCAGTTTATAAGAGAGGAATCAAAAGAAAAAAATGAAGAGAAGGGAGACGAGTCTTTAGAACCTGAAGTTTTTAAGACGATGACTAAAGCCACTTTTTTAGCTTTGGATGAGGAGTCGTTGAGTGATTATTTACGTAATAATCGCTTTCCGAGGCAGTATGATGCTAAAAAGGTTTATAAGATGATAAAAAGCGATGAGCTGAAACCGGCTGATCTGTTCTTATACACTTATGATAAAAATGCTTCTGAATCTAAAGGAGAAGTAGTAGGCGCCGAAATTTACCTTTCTGAAGATGGTGGAGCTACTTGGAGTAAAACTCACGAAGGCTATATTGATGATTTTTTCTATTCTTATGGTTACGTTTTTGCAGAGATGGATGTAAACCCTCAGGATAAAAATGAAATTTACTTAGTTGGTGTTCCACTTATAAAATCTACAGATGGCGGGAAAACGTTTACCTATATCAATGAGCCCAATGTACACGTTGATCATCATGTGATTTGGGTTGACCCTAAAATGCCAGACCATTTGATTAATGGTAATGATGGTGGACTCAATATGTCTTACGACGCCGGAAAGAGTTGGTCAAAATTAAACTCGATGCCACTGGCGCAATTTTATGCGATAAATGTAGATTATGAAAAGCCCTATAATGTGTATGGGGGTTTACAGGATAATGGTACGTGGAAGGGGCCACATACCTATTCTTACTCTAAAGATTATGAGGCTGATGGTCAATACCCCTATAAATCCATAGGTGGTGGTGATGGTATGCAAGTGCAAATTGATCGTCGCAACAGCAATATAGTTTATGCAGGTTCACAGTTTGGGTATTATAATCGCGTGAATCTGGAAACAGGAGAGCGTCAATTTATAAAACCCAGTCATGATGTAGGTGAAGCTCCGTATCGATTCAATTGGGAAACCCCTATTCTGCTTTCTTCTCACAATCAGGATATCTTATACATGGGCGGAAATAAGCTGATGCGTTCTATGAATCAGGGTGATGATTGGACGGCGATTTCTCCAGATCTCACAGCTGGCGGAAAAAAAGGAAATGTACCCTACGGGACCTTGACAACAATTAGTGAATCTCCTTTTCAATTCGGTTTAATTTATACGGGTAGTGATGATGGTTTGATTCAGGTGACACAAGATGCCGGAGGAAGCTGGAGCGTTATTTCAAAAACGCTTCCTCAGGACTTATGGGTGAGTAAGGTTACAGCTTCGGCACATAAAAAATCTAGAGTTTATGCTACGCTAAACGGATATCGCTACGACGATTTTGCGCCTTATGTTTATGTAAGTGAGGATTATGGAAAAAGCTGGAAAGACATCAGCGGAAATTTACCCCTGTCTCCTATTAATGTAATTATTGAAGATCCAGTAAAAAAAGATATTTTTTATTTAGGTACAGACGATGCAAGTTATGTGAGTTTAAATAAAGGAAACACCTGGCAATTATTAGACGGAAGTATGCCTAATGTAGCGGTTCACGATATGGTTGTTCAAACCGAAGCAAACGATCTGGTTGTGGGTACTCACGGAAGATCAATTTACATTACTAATCTTAATGATATTCAAAATTTTGATTCTCAAAAAGCTGAAAATTTACAAGTTTTTAAAGTTGACCCAGTAAATTATTCAACAAATTGGGGGCGTTCTTGGAGTGCGTGGAGTTCAGCAAATACTCCTGAGATCACTTTCGGTTTTTATACACCACAAAGTGGAAATGCCACAATAACTCTTAAGAGCACAGGGGGTAAAACCTTAAAGACTTGGCAGGTTGATGTGAGTAAAGGCTTTAATTATAGTTCTTACGATTTGAGTATTTCAGAATCAGGTAAGAAATATTTAGAAAAAGAAATTAAAGATTTACAAATTGAAAAGGCTCAAAATGGAATTTTTTATCTTCCGCCCGGCTCTTATGAAGTTGAGATTAAAGCGGCAGGAAATACAGAAACTACAGCTCTAAAAGTAGAAGAGGGAAGTCGTCGCAGAGATCGTGCTGAGGCAGCTGCAAATGCACCAGAAGAAGATTAAATAGGATGGAGCTGAACTTAAGTATACCGGCATTGCTGTTTCCGGCAATATCACTAACTATGCTAGCTTATAATGCCAGGTATTTAGCAATAGCAGCATTAATTAGAGAGTTGCACAAGCGGTATCAGAACCAGTCATCGAGTCCCGTAAAAAAGCAAATCAAACAATTGCGCAAACGTCTGGGCATTATAAAAGCTATGCAGGCGATGGCGATCGTGAGCTTTCTTCTGGCCGTAATCACGATGTTTCTAATCTACATTGAAAAGTCAATTTGGGCTAATATTTTCTTCGGGATCAGTTTGATAGCGCTTATTGTTTCTTTGACATTGTCTTTTATAGAAGTGCAATTAAGTACTCAGGCACTTGAAATTCAGTTGAATGACATGGATGATTGAATGGGTTTACAAATCAGTTTAACTTGAATTTAATCGACTGGTTAGTTATTTATTTTTCTGGTTCAGAAAGCGTTTAGGTTTTATCAATAGCACACTTGATTCCAATTCTTTGTTTAAGGGAACTCTTATATTTCAAAGGTTTTCGTGTGAACTCTTAAACATTTTCGGCTTTATTTAAAACCATTCCAAAAGGGGGGGTAAAGTTTGTGAAACAACCTGCTGAGCCGTATTTTTGTGCCACTAAATAAAAAACGTAATTAAATGGGAATCATTTCCTCTTCTATCGCCCGAAAAGTTGCCATGGCACTTTCAGGTTTGTTCCTTGTATTGTTTTTAGGTCAGCATTTTACAATTAACCTCACGTCGACCTTCAGTCCTGAAACATTTAATGAGTTTTCTCATTTTATGGGAACCAATTTTCTGGTACAGGCAATTCTTCAACCCGTGCTAATTTTTGGGGTTATTTTTCACTTTGTGATGGGTTTTATTCTTGAAATACGTAACCGTTCTGCTCGTCAGATCAGTTATGTGAGCTATAAGGGTAGTGCAAACTCTAGTTGGGTAAGTCGTAATATGATTTATTCAGGTATAGTAATTTTAGCCTTTTTAGGGCTTCACTTTTATGACTTTTGGTTTCCGGAAATCGCTTACAAATATATTGAAGGTAACCCGGCTGATGCTACCCGTTATTATGGGGAGTTGGTTGAAAAATTCCACAGTCCTGTAAGAACAGGTTTGTATGTGCTTTCGTTCATATTCTTAGCGCTTCACCTGTATCACGGTTTTGCGTCTTCGTTTCAATCAGTTGGCTTCAATAACAAATACGCGACAGCTTTAAAGAAATTCGCAAAGGTTTATGCTATAGTTATTCCTGCAGGATTTATTTTCATCGCGTTGTTTCACCATTTTAATCACTAGACGATGTCAGAATTAAAATCAAATATACCAGAAGGACCACTTGCAGATAAGTGGACTCAACATAAAAACGATATCAATCTCGTTAACCCGGCTAACAAACGTAATATAGATGTTATCGTTGTGGGTACCGGTTTAGCAGGTGGTAGTGCAGCTGCAACTTTAGCAGAATTGGGCTACAATGTAAAGACTTTTTGCTATCAGGATTCTCCGCGTAGAGCACACTCTATTGCTGCTCAGGGAGGTATCAACGCGGCAAAGAATTATCAGGGAGATGGGGATTCTAACTACCGTTTATTTTACGATACTGTAAAAGGTGGTGACTACCGTTCTCGTGAAGCAAACGTTTACCGTCTTGCGGAAGTTTCAGGTAACATTATTGACCAGTGTGTTGCACAAGGTGTGCCTTTTGCACGAGAGTATGGGGGGTTATTAGATAACCGTTCTTTTGGTGGAGTTTTGGTTTCCAGAACATTTTATGCTAAAGGACAAACCGGTCAGCAGTTGCTTTTAGGAGCATATTCTGCGATGAACCGTCAGATCAACCGTGGTAAGATAAAATCATTCAACCGTCACGAGATGTTAGATCTTGTTTTGGTTGATGGTAAAGCGAGAGGTATTATAGCTCGTGACTTAGTTACCGGTGAGATAGAAAGACATGCTGCTCACGCAGTTGTTTTAGCTAGTGGAGGTTATGGTAATGTGTTCTTCCTTTCTACTAACGCAATGGGAAGTAATGTAATGGCAGCGTGGAGAGCGCACCGTCGTGGAGCATATTTCGCAAACCCTTGCTATACGCAGATTCACCCAACGTGTATTCCGGTTTCTGGAGATCATCAGTCAAAATTGACGTTGATGTCAGAATCTTTGCGTAATGATGGTCGTATCTGGGTTCCTAAGAAGAAAGAAGATGCGATTGCAATTAGAGAAGGTAAAAAGAAACCTACTGATCTTTCTGAAGACGAAAGAGATTATTATTTAGAGCGTCGTTATCCTGCTTTTGGTAACCTGGTTCCTCGTGATGTAGCTTCAAGAGCTGCAAAAGAACGTTGTGATGCCGGTTTTGGCGTTAACAAAACAGGAGAAGCAGTTTACTTAGATTTCTCAAGTGCGATTGAGCGCTACGGAAAAGAAAAAGCATTTACTTCAGGGCATAAAAATCCTTCTAAAGAAGAAGTGATTAAGCTTGGTAAAGAAGTGGTAGAGGCTAAGTATGGTAACTTATTTCAGATGTATGAGAAAATCGTAGATCAGAATCCATATGAAACTCCAATGATGATTTATCCTGCAGTTCACTATACAATGGGTGGTCTTTGGGTAGACTATAACTTACAAACCACAATACCGGGTTGTTATGCAGCAGGAGAAGCAAATTTCTCTGATCATGGCGCTAACCGCCTTGGAGCTTCAGCATTGATGCAAGGTCTTGCAGATGGATATTTTGTACTGCCATACACAATAGGAGACTACCTTTCTAAAGATATTAGAACAGGAAAAATTCCAACAGATTCTCCAGAATTTGATCAGGCAGAAAAAGATGTACGCGACCGTATGCAAAAGCTTATGAATGGTAGCGGACAGCATTCTGTAGATTATTACCATAAGAAATTAGGTAAGATCATGTGGAATAAATGTGGAATGGCTCGTAATGCAAAAGAGCTTCAGGAAGCAATGGATGAAATCGCTGAATTACGTGCAGATTTCTGGGCAAACGTAAAAGTGCCAGGAACGTTAGATTCTAAAAATGCGGAGCTTGAAAAAGCCGGAAGAGTAGCAGATTTCTTAGAACTAGGTGAGCTTTTTGCTAAAGATGCATTCACTAGAAATGAATCTTGCGGAGGTCACTTTAGAGAAGAGTATCAAACTCCAGAAGGTGAAGCTTTACGTGACGATGAGAATTTTAGTTTTGTATCTGCTTGGGAATATAACGAGAATCCACGCGAAGCAAAACTGCATAAAGAACAGTTGACCTTTGAGAATATCGAGGTTAAAACACGTTCATATAAATAATAATTAAAAGATAACTTTTACTATGAAGTTAACACTGAAAATATGGCGTCAGGAAAACGCTAAGGCAAAAGGAGCGATGAAGACCTATCAGATAGATGGGATTGAGGGCGATATGTCTTTTCTTGAAATGCTTGATGTTCTTAACGAAGAGCTTATAAATAAAGGAGAAGTTCCTGTAGAGTTTGATCACGATTGCCGCGAAGGTATTTGCGGAAGTTGTTCTTTGCAGATTAACGGTGAGCCTCACGGGCCAGACCGTTTAGTAACTACCTGCCAGTTGCACATGCGTAAATTTAATGATGGAGATACCATCGTTATTGAGCCGTTTAGAGCAACTGCATTTCCGGTAGTAACAGACCTTATTGTAGATCGTACTGCTTTTGATCGTATTCAACACGCAGGTGGTTATATCTCTGTGAACACTTCAGGTAATACTATTGATGCAAACAGTATTCCGGTAAATAAGCACGATGCAGACGACTCGTTCAACGCAGCTACATGTATAGGTTGTGGCGCTTGTGTTGCTGCTTGTAAAAATGCAAGTGCGATGTTATTTACTTCGGCTAAAGTTTCTCAATATGCATTGTTGCCACAAGGTCAGGTTGAGGCTGTAGAACGTGTAGAAAATATGGTACGCCAGATGGATTTGGAAGGTTTCGGAAATTGTACAAATACCGGGGCTTGTGAGATAGAGTGCCCTAAAGGAATTTCTTTAGAAAACATCGCTCGTATGAATCGTGAGTACTTAAGCGCTACCTCAAAAGGATAAAAATTTCGCAAAGCGGAAATCATAAAAAACCCCTGATAGTTTTTAAAACTATCGGGGGTTTTTAGTTTTATTAGTCTTCAAATTATGAGAAATCCGGTTAGTTATGTTTTATCCAAACAACCACTCCACCACATCATTCATCTTAGCGACGCGTATGATAGTAATACCATAATTATTCTTAGGAACTTTGCAGTATTTTGAAATCATTATCGTGCCAAAGCCAAGCTTTTCAGCTTCTAGAATGCGTTGTTCTACACGAGTTACCGGTCTTATTTCGCCAGCTAGACCCACTTCCGCTGCAAAGCATATATCTTTTGCTACCGAAATATCTTCATTACTTGATAATATAGCGGCAACTACAGCGAGGTCAATCGCAGTATCATCTACTGAAATTCCACCGGTTATATTTAAAAACACATCTTTAGCCCCAAGTCTGAATCCCGCACGTTTTTCAAGCACTGCCAAAATCATATTGAGACGCTTAGCATTGTAGCCCGTAGCACTGCGCTGTGGGGTGCCGTAAACTGCGGTACTTACCAAAGCTTGTATTTCTATCATTAGTGGACGCATGCCTTCTAAAGTTGCAGCAATGGCCGTTCCGCTTAAGTCCTCGTCATTTTTAGAAATTAGAATCTCAGATGGATTGGAAACCTCTCGGAGTCCACTTCCTTGCATTTCGTAAATACCCAACTCATTTGTTGAGCCAAAACGGTTTTTGTGTGCTCTCAGAATTCGATAAACATGGTTGCGGTCACCTTCAAACTGTAGAACAGTGTCTACCATATGCTCCAGGATTTTAGGCCCGGCAATGTTTCCGTCTTTAGTGATATGACCAATTAAAATTACCGGCGTAGCGGTTTCCTTGGCAAATTTAATGAGCTCTGTGGTAGTTTCTCGTATTTGTGATATGCTTCCTGCTCCGCTTTCTATGTAGTCGCTGTGAAGCGTTTGAATAGAGTCTATGATTACGATATCAGGTTCTACCTCTTCAACTTGCTTAAAAATGTTTTGAGTTTTGGTTTCCGTTAGAATGAGGCAGTTATCAGCATTTGGATTTATACGTTCTGCGCGCATTTTAATTTGTTGTGCACTTTCTTCTCCAGAAACATAAAGGGTTTTATAAGGAAGGGTCAATGCAATTTGTAGCATTAGCGTACTTTTCCCGATACCGGGTTCGCCTCCTAGAAGCGTCAAAGAGCCGGGAACCAAACCACCACCTAAAACCCGATTCAATTCTTTGTTTAGCGTGTTTAATCTGGCATCTTTAGTGGTGTCAATCTCCCGAATGCGTTGGGGTTTTGCCACACGTTTTGAAGTGGGCACTTCGGTTTTCCAGCTTGATTTTTCTGCTTTTTGTATAACTTCTTCTGCGATGGTATTCCATTCTTTGCAGGAGGTACACTGCCCTTGCCATTTTGCAAATTGTGCACCGCAATTTTGACAGAAAAAAGTGGTTTTAGTTTTTGCCATTAATATCCAAAATCATCTTTAATTTGCTGCGCTCGGGCAACAAGTATATCTTTATTAATATCTCCAATTTCTTTAAGAACTAGCGCTCCTTCATACGTACGCAATGCTTTTTTAGGTTCCCCGTTTCCTTCGTAAGATCTTCCTAAGTAGTAAGCTCCCAGAATCGTTTCGGGGTATTCTTTACGGGCTAGTTTGCCTAAATTTTCAAAGCCATCCCAATCTGATTTTTGCTCTAGAGCAGCAGCTACAGCAATAAAGTCATTAATGCGGATCTGATCTTTTAAACCGAAAAGATTTTCGATAATCGCATATTTTTCAATCAGATAATTATACGGAGAATCAGATTTGAGTATAACATCTGTAAACTCTTTTTTAGTAACCGGTCTGTATACTGAAAATACCTTTCCTAGGGCATTCGGGATCGCACGGCCAACTAAAGAATAATGCGTAGCGTCGTCAAAATCGTCAAAATAATAGTGAAACTTATCATTTTCTATGGCTTTTAGAGACTGGTCTAATGCGAGCACATCTTCCCGTAGCGATTGAATGTCTTCACTTGCGGTGGCTTGATAGTAAAAAATTTGTTGTTCGATGCGGCTCAAAACATTAGTAAGGCGCTCTGCCATTTGAGGTGCTAAATCTGGACTTAACGAAATATACGCATTAAACAGTGGTGGATTTTTCATCAAATAATAGTTGGCAAAACCTGCTGTAGCATCGTGCCCAACGATTACATTAAAAGGAGCAAGCCGGTATTGTTTATTCAGCCAAGGAAATAATTCCATTCCTATAAATTCAAAAAAATCGGCACTCTGGTTTGTAGGTAAAAAATTAGTCTCGTCGTACACTGAATCATCCATTCGGTTAGGTTGCATAATACCTACAACTATAGCTTGAGGCATATCTTCCCAATAGCTGTAGTAATCTGCACTACCGGCAACCGGTTCAAAAAGATAATCGCCATCTAAAGTGATGATTACGGGGTAACTTTTGTCTTTGTTTGCTTCGTAATTTCGCGGCAGCTGAATCTTTACATTTCTCGGTTCATTAAATTTAACCGAAGGCACAGATTCATAAATTACTTGTGCCTGGAGGCTGCTGTAAAAAAGCAGGAATAGAAGTAGTGTTTTTTTCATGGAGAATAAATTTGGGAACGTGAATTTAGTCATTATGCTTAAGTATTCCTTAAGCTTTAACGTGCCGGATTCAATTATGCTGTAAAAGCTATTTTTTCTGATTGTAAAGAGGAAGGAGGAGAAAAGACAGAGCTCCTAGAATAAGAACTAAAAGGGTTTGTGAACCCCAGACGATCCAGCCAAAAGCTTCGCCGCCCTGTTTGCTGTAACCGAAGAAAATAAAGAGAGCACCAATGGCGATGGGGTAAACGCCTATCCCACCATTGGTAACCGAAATGGAAAATGAGCCTATAACAAACGCAGCAAGAATTACTCCTGTTGAAGCATCAGCGATCTCAGGAATGGTAAACTTTATGACCCAAAACATCAAAACATACATCACCCAGATAAATAAGGTGTGGGCAATAAAAGCCAGTTTATGTTTCATGTTAAGAATGCTGCGCATACCTTCAACTAGGCCGGTCATAAATTGCTGAATCTTGTGTAAAAATCCACTTTTAGCATTTTTTACAATTTTGAAACCGACCAAGATTCCGCCGACGGCGAGGGCTAAAAAAGCTACCGTGTAAAGCGGATTGATGTTTTGATCGTTAAGGTATTCAAGCAAGGTGTCTGTTTGCAGAAGAATAGCGATAGCAACAACAAGCAAAAGCATTAAAAAATCTGCAATACGTTCTGAAATTATGGTGCCAAAGGCTTTTTCAAAAGGTACCTCTTCGTAAGTTGTGAGTAAAGCACCACGCAGCAATTCGCCACTTCTGGGAATTCCTAAATTGGCTAAATATGCCGCCATGACCGCCATAAATCGATTGGCGAGTTTAGGCTTGTAACCCATAGGTTCTAGTAAAAATTGCCAGCGCCAAGCTCTTGATAGGTGACTTAAAATCCCAAAGAGTAAAGATACTGCGATGTAAAATGGGTTAGCTTGCTTTATATTTTTCCAAAGAATTGCGCGTTCTTCTTCGGTGGCAGAACTCAACGAGTAATAGATGAGAACAATCCCAATTCCTAAAGGGATTATGACTTTAAGAAGCTTTATGAGTGTTTTTTTGCTCAACTTAATTGAGCAAATTGGTTTCTTCATTAGGGAAAACTAATGAAGGTTTAAAAGCTTTTGCTTCATCAACTTCCATAAAAGCGTAGGTGATTAAGATCAAGGTATCACCTTTAGCAACTTTACGGGCTGCAGCACCGTTAAGTGTGACTTCGCCGCTATTGCGCGGTCCGGGAATCGCATAGGTCTCTAAGCGCTCTCCATTTGTTACATTTACGATCTGAACGCGTTCACCTTCAATGATCCCGGCTGCATCCATAAGATCTTCATCTATGGTGATGCTGCCAATGTAGTGCAGTTCTGCTCCGGTAACTTTTACGCGGTGTATTTTAGATTTTACAACGTTAACTAACATGGTGTAAAAATAGGGTTTTTAATTTAGGGCAATATTGTCAATAAGTCTTACTTCTCCTGCAAATACGGCTATAAAAGCTCTGTATTTTTCGCTTTCTTTCTTTGTACTCGCATGAGTAAGGGTTGATGCGTTTGCGATTTCAAAATACTCCAACTCGAGATGCATATTATCTTTAAACTGATGCACTACAAATTTCTGAACTTCATCAACTGTTTGGTCGTTAAAAAGCTCTTTTGCTTGCATTAAGGTTTTGTAAATAAATGGAGAAGCATCGCGCTGATCTTTTGTAAGCCTTTTGTTTCTTGAACTTTCTGCGAGACCATCTTTGTGGCGACTTATAGGGCACCCAATTATTTTTACTGAAAGCGCTTCGATCGCTACTAACTTGTTTATGATTTGTAACTGCTGGTAATCTTTCTCTCCAAAAAATGCAAAATCAGGATTTACAATTTCAAATAAATGTTTGAGAACGGTGGCGACTCCTTCAAAATGGCCTGGTCTAAAAGCTCCTTCCATGACTTGATTAAGTCCGTCAAAACTATAATTAATAGATTCAACCTTAGAGCCATAAATCGTTGTAGTGCTAGGAGCAAAAACAAGTAATTCGGGGTTTGTAGATTCTAAAAACTCAAGATCTCCTTGCAAATCGCGTGGATACGTTTCTAAATCTTTGGGATTATTAAATTGTGTAGGGTTGACAAATACGCTTACCACAACAATATCGCAATTTTTCGAAGCAAAGTTAAATAGGCTTGCATGCCCGCGATGCAGGGCGCCCATGGTAGGTACGAAACCTATTTTTGAGCCATTTTTTTTGTGTTTTGCAACAGCAGCAGAAATTTCTGGTCTATTGGTATATACGTGCATCAGGATTTATTTAACAGGCGGCAAAATTACTATATTACTGGCAATCTGCATAAAATTTCGTAATTTTGCGTGTTTTTTAGCCTTAACAGAAACTTAGAAGCACATTTATGAAAAATAAGAGGATATTGTACGTATCATCTGAAGTTATTCCATATCTACCTGAGACAGAGATTGCATCAATGTCTTTTGAAGTACCGCAAATGGTCAATAGCAAAGGAGGTCAAATTAGAATTTTTATGCCTAGATACGGCAATATCAATGAAAGACGTCATCAGCTTCATGAAGTGATACGACTTTCAGGTATGAATTTGGTCATAAATGATTTTGACATGCCGCTTATTATTAAAGTAGCCTCTATACCTAAAGAGCGTATTCAGGTTTATTTTATAGATAACGAAGAGTATTTTAAACGTAAAGCAACTTTTACTGATGAAGAAGGAAAGCTTTTTGCAGATAATGACGAGCGAGCTATATTCTTTGCAAAAGGTGTTGTTGAAACGGTGAAAAAATTGAATTGGGCGCCAGATATCATTCACGTCCATGGTTGGTTGGCGTCTTTATTGCCTTTGTATTTAAAACAATATTATGCTAGTGAGCCTTTATTTAAACAAAGTAAAATTGTGACTTCTGTTTACAATACAGGTTATGAAGGTGCGTTAAATGAGCAAATGATAGACAAGATTGCTTTTGATGGTATTGATAAAGAAGCTATTTCAGAATTAGAAACTCCTTCTTATGATAACCTTATGAAGGTTGCTATTAAAAATTCTGATGCAGCGATTATAGGTTCGTCTGATTTAAGGGAGGAGCTTACTGCATATTTAAATGCAACCAAAATTCCTGTACTGCCTTACAAGAAAAAAGAAGAGTTTGCTCAGGCTTATGAAGAGTTTTATACCACAAAGGTATTAGACTAAAAAACAAATAAAAAAAGAATGAAATTGAATACGGTGTTGACGAGAACATTAGGAGTACTAATGCTTCTTTTTATCTTCTTTTCTTGTGAAGATGATATACAAGGAATAGGTAGTGGACTGGTGGATGAAAGTAATTTTACTTCTGGTAGTGAGACTTATCCTGTGGTCGCTTATAGCGAGCGTTTTTTTGATTCAGTTGGAGTTCAAACCAATGGGTTTAGTGCGGGAGCTCTAGGATATTATCAAGATTCTATTTATGGTTCCACTAGGGCTTCTACGTTGAGTCAGGTGGAGTTAAGCGTCTATAATTCTACATACGGTACTAATCCGGTTATTGACTCTGTTGTTTTTGAAATGCCTTATTTCAGTACAGAGAGTATTAATAGTGATAATGAGAATGTATACACGCTGGATTCGGTTTATGGTTCTGACCCTATTAAATTAACAGCTTTTAGATCTAACTATTTTTTAAATAGTAATAGTGCTCCTGACTTAGAGAATGGAGCAGTTTATTATTCTGATGATATAGCTGAGTTTAATGGTGTAGAGGGTGATACAATTTTTAGCGAAACCTTTACGCCTTCAAATAGCCCTTTTGTTACCGTTGTGCCGGCTGATTCTGAAGATGAAGATGATACCAGAACAACGCTTTCTCCAAGATTGCGCCTAAGATTAGATCAAAATTCTTATGGTGAGACCTATTGGCAAACAAACATTTTAGATAAGGGTGGTGATGATGAATTGTTCAACCCAAATGCTTTTAGAAACTATTTTAGAGGAATTTATCTAAAAGCAGAGCCTGTATCTAATAAAGGAAGCTATTTTCTTTTTGATAAATCAAATACTAATATTATAATATATTATAAAAACGGAGCAGAAGGTTCGCGTAGATCTGCAAGTCTTACCATGTCGTTTAGAGGAGGGTCTGTTATAGGATATGATAATGACTTTAACGCTTCGATTAAAGCTGAACTTTCTGGCCTAGATAAGGAAAATGGCGAAGAAAACCTTTATTTAAAGGGAGGTCAGGGTAGTATGGCGGTTATAGAACTGTTTGGCCCTGATGATAATAATGATGGTATTCCTGATGATTTAGCTTTTATGCGTACTGAGCAACGTTTGATTAGAGAAGCTAATTTAGAATTTTTTGTAGATCAGGATAAGATTAATTCTTTTGCAGGGAGTTCTGTTTCAGAACCAGAACGTATTTATATCTATAATTTAGAAACGAATCAACCTTTACGAGATTTTTCTGTAGATGCGACCGCTAGTTCTAATGGGGCAATTACAGCAGTTGGAACTACACATTTAGGTCCTTTAACAAGAACTGAAACTGGCGAAGGAATCAGTTATAAAATAAGAATTACTGAATATTTGAAAAGATTGTTAGATGAAGATAATGATAATCCGGCAACAAAACTTGGTGTTGTGGTGAGTCAAAATTTACTTTCAACAGCTACAGGAAGTATAGAAGGAAAAACATCTTCAGATATTCCTAGCCGAGTACCTTATTCTTCGATTATTTCTAATAGAGGTACAATTCTTTATGGAAGTTCTGAAAGTGTTCCCGAAGCCAAACGACTTAAACTGAAAGTTTTTTATTCGGAAGCATCTAACTAGATTTTATGTGTGGAATTGTAGGTTACATAGGTCATAGACAAGCATACCCAATTGTAATAAAAGGGTTGCAGCGACTGGAGTATCGCGGTTACGACAGTGCCGGGGTGGCGGTTTATGATGGAGAGAACATTCAACTCTGCAAAACGAAAGGTAAAGTAGATGATCTAAAAACTAAAGTTGAAACTTCAATAAAGACGGAGGGAACTTTAGGAATAGGTCATACGCGCTGGGCGACTCACGGCGTTCCTAACGATCTGAATTCACACCCGCATTATTCAAATTCTGGAGACCTTGTAATCATTCACAACGGTATCATTGAGAATTACGATGCAATAAAACAAGAGCTTACTAAACGGGGTTACACTTTTCAATCAGATACTGATACCGAGGTCTTGGTAAATCTTATAGAAGATGTGCAGATCAAACAAGGTGTAAAATTGGGTAAGGCGGTTCAAATCGCTTTAAATGAAACTGTTGGCGCGTATGCAATTGCAGTTTTTGATAAGAAAAAGCCTAATGAAATTGTGGTTGCTCGTTTGGGTAGTCCGCTAGCAATAGGTATCGGCGAAGATGAATTTTTTATCGCTTCAGATGCTTCCCCTTTTATAGAATATACAAATAATGCACTTTACCTTGAAGATGGTGAGATGGCTGTTGTGCGTAGAGGTAAAGAGATCAAAGTCTTTAATATTAAAGATGATGCGATTGTAAGTCAGCCTTACATTCAAGAATTAAAATTAAATCTTGAGCAAATTGAGAAAGGCGGTTATCCGCATTTTATGCTCAAAGAAATATATGAGCAACCTCAGGCTATTCGTGACACCTTTAGAGGTAGGATGCGTGAAAATAAGGGCATCGTAAAAATGGCTGGCGTAGATGATCATATAGATAAATTCATCAATGCCAAGCGACTGGTTATTTTAGCTTGTGGAACTTCCTGGCATGCAGGCTTGGTTGCAGAATATATTATCGAAGAACTGGTTCGCGTTCCTGTGGAGGTTGAATATGCTTCTGAATTTCGGTATCGTAATCCAGTTATTGAAAAAGATGATGTTGTAATTGCGATTTCTCAAAGTGGAGAAACAGCAGATACAATGGCGGCTATGAAGCTTGCTAAAGAAAAAGGAGCTTTTGTTTTTGGTGTGTGTAATGTTGTGGGTTCATCCATATCCAGAGAAGCGCAGGCCGGGGCATATACTCATGCGGGTCCTGAGATAGGTGTAGCTTCAACTAAAGCATTTACAACACAGATTACAGTTCTTACGTTACTGGGCTTAAAAGTAGCTAAAGCTAAAGGTCGAATTTCTACCTCAGACTTTCATATGCACTTAGAAGAATTGCGTTTGATTCCTGAAAAAGTAGAGGAAGCTTTAAAGAGCAATGACCACGTCAGAGAGATAGCAGCAGTTTATAAAAATGCTTCTAATTGCCTGTACTTAGGTCGCGGATTTAACTTTCCTGTAGCTTTAGAAGGAGCATTGAAGCTTAAAGAGATCTCTTATATACATGCTGAAGGTTATCCGGCTGCAGAGATGAAGCATGGTCCTATAGCTTTGATTGATGAGCAAATGCCGGTTGTGGTTATTGCTACCCGTCGCGGACATTACGATAAAGTAGTGAGCAATATTCAAGAGATCAAAAGCCGAAAAGGTAAAATTATAGCAATTGTAACCAAAGGTGATGTCACAGTAAAAGAACTCGCAGATCACGTGATTGAAGTACCTGAGGTGATGGATTCTATGTCTCCGTTGTTAACTACTATTCCGCTTCAGCTTTTATCGTATCACATTGCGGTGATGCTGGGTAAAAACGTAGATCAACCTCGTAATCTGGCGAAATCTGTCACAGTTGAGTAATTCCCTATAAGTTAATATTTTCAAGAATTTATTTGTTTTTTAGTTTCCTGAGCATCTGTTGTTTATAAAGGTGATGTGGTTGATTTGCTGTGTTTTTTCAGAACCAAATAAATTCAATAAAAGTCTTTTAGGTTTTTAAATATTAAAAACTATCTTTGCACGACGAAAAAAACGAGGGGTATTTATGTTCAATTTATTTTTTTCGACTACATATTTTGCTAAACATTAAATAGTTAAGAATGTCAAAAGTTACAGGTAAAGTTGCCCAGATTATCGGCCCTGTTGTAGATGTTGAATTTGCAAACAATGCAGATCTTCCTAAAATTTATGATTCGCTAGAAATTACTAAAGCAGACGGAAGCCTTTTAGTACTAGAGGTGCAATCGCACGTCGGTGAAAACACCGTTAGAACTATCGCGATGGATTCTGCTGATGGTTTGAGCAGAGGTACAGAAGTAGTTGCTACTGGTGCTCCTATTCAAATGCCAATAGGTGAAGATGTTTACGGGCGATTATTTAATGTTATTGGCGATGCTATTGACGGTATTGGAAACCTTCCTAAAGCAGGAAAAGATGGTCTTTCAATTCACCGTGAAGCACCAAAATTTGAAGATTTATCAACTTCTACAGAAGTTTTGTTTACAGGTATTAAAGTGATCGACTTAGTTGAGCCTTATGTAAAAGGGGGTAAAATTGGTCTTTTTGGAGGTGCTGGTGTAGGTAAAACCGTATTGATTCAAGAGTTGATTAACAATATTGCAAAAGGTCATGGTGGTCTTTCTGTATTTGCCGGAGTAGGTGAGCGTACTCGTGAGGGTAACGATTTACTTCGTGAGATGTTAGAGTCTGGTATTATTAAATACGGTGAAGACTTTATGCACTCTATGGAAGAAGGGGGTTGGGACCTTACTAAAGTTGATAAGGCTGCTATGAAAGAGTCTAAAGCAACTTTCGTATTTGGTCAGATGAACGAACCACCTGGAGCACGTGCTCGTGTGGCGCTTTCTGGTCTTACTATCGCTGAGTATTTCCGTGATGGAGCTGGAGACAGTCAGGGTAAAGACGTTTTATTCTTCGTAGATAACATTTTCCGTTTTACGCAAGCGGGTTCTGAAGTATCTGCACTTTTAGGTCGTATGCCATCTGCGGTAGGTTACCAGCCTACATTAGCAACAGAAATGGGTGCAATGCAAGAGCGTATTACTTCAACTAAAAAAGGATCTATTACATCTGTACAGGCGGTTTACGTTCCTGCGGATGACCTTACTGACCCGGCACCGGCTACAACTTTTGCCCACTTAGATGCTACTACGTCATTATCTCGTAAAATTGCAGAATTAGGTATTTATCCTGCTGTTGACCCATTAGAGTCTACATCAAGAATTATGTCTTCTGCTGTTTTAGGTGAAGCACACTATAACTGTGCACAGCGTGTAAAAATGACCTTACAGAAATATAAAGAATTGCAAGATATTATTGCGATCCTTGGTATGGAAGAGCTTTCAGAAGAAGATAAGTTGGTTGTAAGTCGTGCACGTCGTGTGCAGCGTTTTTTATCTCAACCTTTCCACGTAGCTGAACAATTTACCGGATTACAAGGAGTTCTTGTAGATATTAAGGATACTATTAAAGGTTTTAATATGATTATGGATGGTGAGTTAGATCACCTTCCTGAAGCAGCATTCAACCTTAAAGGTACTATTGAAGAAGCTATTGAAGCTGGAGAGAAAATGCTTGCAGAAGCATAAAACTGAGTCTACCGTTATCAGTCTCAGTATCAAGTACTGTAAACTGTAACTGTTCTCTGTAAACTTAAAAATATGCATTTAGAAATAGTAAGTCCTGAAGCTACTTTATATAGCGGAGAAGCAACTTCGGTTATCGTACCTGGTACTGATGGTGCATTTCAGCTTTTGGATAATCACGCACCTATCGTTTCAATTCTAGAAGAAGGTATCATGAAAGTTCAAGGAGCTAAGCTTTCAGATAAGGCTAAAAAGCATTTTACTACCGGAAAAGATGCTGGTGAAATTACACTAGCTATTAAGTCTGGAACAGTAGAAATGAAGGATAATAAAGTAATAGTTCTAGCTGACTAAGCTGAATTATTAACTAATAAAAAAAGCGCTTAATCACTTTTGATTAAGCGCTTTTTTTATTGACCCGGCTAAAAAGTGAAGACTTATAGAGTGGGTTCCAGTTTTATTAAAATCACTTTTTTGCCAGCCACGCTTGCCGGGCTTTTACAACTTCTTTCTTTGCTTTTTCATCAATGCTAATCGTGTAAGTAGGATCTGCAGCCAGGCGTACAGTAGTCTCCAATTCATTCCCAAAACGCGTAAATGTGACTTCCAGCATATCATCTATATTCTTTTCGTTAAGAAGCTGGTTAAAAGCTTCATTTGAAGTCATTTCAATGCCGTCAATTGCCGTAATGACATCTCCTTTATCAAGCTCGGCTTCGTAAGCCGGACTTCCCTTAAACGTGTTCCTGCTGATTTCCAGGCCTGATGTGGTCTCTTTAAACGAGGCTCCAAAATAGGGCTTCATAGTATCCTGTTCCAGCTTTAGGCCTACAGAGGCCAGCAGGTCTTCATAATCTGGCATCTTGCTGTCGTAAATATACTTTTCAAAAAAGTTTTGGGCGAAATCTTTTCCGGCATAATCAGCAAGCGTGGTTTCAATATCAGCAGCCGTATAGGCCACTTCGGTTTTACCGAAACGCTTCCACATCAATTGCATAAAATCATCCAGATTCAGACCTTTTTCGTGTAAGCTTAAATCTAAAGCAAGACCCAAAACACTTCCGTAGGAGTAATATGAGATAAACATATTCTCGCGGTTGACGGGATCAACCGAAGTTGCAGCATCTACAAAAGGTGCCTGATTGCTCATTTCAATCGGGTTGAAATACTCCAGTGCCGGTGAATTCCATACATAATTAAACGTGCCGTTTAAACTTTTGACATAATCTTCCGCAGAAATGATTCCGGCCCGTTCCAAAATCAAATTGGTGTAATAGCTCGTGAAACCTTCGGCAAACCAAAGGCTGTTGCTCATATTGGCTTTATCAAAGTGAAACGGCTCTAAATCTGCAGGGCGAATGCGCTCCACATTCCAACTGTGAAAATATTCGTGTGATACAGTGCCAATATTGCCCTTCATTCCGCCATTGGCGAGCGTCTCCGTATCGGTAAGAATGGTGCTGTTGCGGTGTTCCATCCCATCCCCGGAAACATTGGGCATATAACAGGCGAGAAACGTATAGGTGCCATAATCGTATTTGGGCAATTCGCCATAAACGGCCTTTTCCTGCAAGACAATTTCTTTGACCTTATCCCAGTATTCATCAAATTCAGCTTCGGTACCCGGATCATGTAGTACAAACTTTATAGTCTGACCGTCTACTTCAAATTCACGCGCTTTGTAGTTGCTTATTTCGGTAGGGCTGTCCATAAAATAGTACAGGTTTGGGGCGGAAAACGTATTTCCTTCCTCGTGTTTGAGTTGGGTGGCGACCTTCCAACCCAAATCTTTCCGTGCGTCAAAAGTTATTTCGATGGGACGTTCCTGTAAGTCGTTAGCATACATAAAAGTTGCCGGCATATTCAGATGCGCGTGGGTTGCGTCTACCTGTGAATAGGTGCCTCCGCCCCGATTGGCAAAGAGAATGTATTCTATATTGATTGTGCCATCTGTATTGGTGATGATCCAACTATACGGGTCGTCTCGTTTGACCTCAAGCGGTTCTCCGGCTCCGTTGGTTGCCTTAAAACCGTAGACATTTTTAGCGAACTCGTGAATGGCGTAACGACCCGGTGAAGATCTACTCATTTCAACGCGTAGTGTTTTTGATTTAATATCCGGAAATGTTGCTTTTACTACCGCCTCGTGGTGCACGGCATTGTTAAAAGAAATTTCATAGGTATTGGTCTGAGCCTGAAGAGAAAGGCTTACAAGTAGGAAAGCAATCCAAAGTTTCATGTAAAGCAGTTTGAGAATGAATTTTAAAAGTACTCATAAAACCAATATTTTTCTAGAAACAGAGCTATTTCTATTCCCCTCCTTTGGAGGGGGCAGGGGAGGAAAAGGCTAAAATATCTCCCGGCTGACAATCTAAAGCCTGGCAAATGGCCTCTAAGGTTGAAAAACGTACCGCCTTGGCCTTACCCGATTTCAGGATCGAAAGATTGGCCTCGGTGATTCCTACGATTTCCGCGAGTTCTTTGCTTTTCATATTGTGGTCTGCCAATACCTGATCTAAGTTGATGATTATGGGCATGGCTAGACGGTTAAATCATTTTCTTCTTTTAGGGCTAAAGCTTTTCTAAAAGCATCACTGAGTAACAAAAACAGCACACCCACAATCAGCAAAAATAAAAGCAGTTTGAAATTAGACGAACCAAAAGTGATACTGAATCTGCCCGAGTTTGTAAGTATGGCATTCACGCCAACAAAAAGAAACGAGCCCAAAGCACAGACGGTAAAAAAGCGTCCGGCTTTATTCGTGCACAATACCACTTCTTGAGAGAACAGCTTTCCCTTTAGCAGCAGCCCGGCGAATTTGCGCAGCTGATAAAATCCAAAGAAGAACAGTAGAAACAATGCGAAAAATGTAAGTGTAAAGAGCAAGGCTTTCCCTCCAAAACCACTTTCAGTAAAGGGGATATTCACACTAAAGATGCTTTGCTCCGGAAAAATCAGGATGTACAAAATAGTTCCGGGAAAAAAAACCACAATAGGAATCATAAGAAAGAAAGCCAAATCAATAACTAGCTTAAAGAGTTTATTAAGATTCATAGCTCTAGTGATGAATTACACCAATAACAACTTGATCTGCAATAAAAGCCATGATTGTAAAGAGAATTACAACTGATGCGGCTACAATAAATAATACATTTTTAGTTTTCATAGGTTTAAATATTATCGTTTTACGATAACAAATATAGTTTAATTATTGAAAAACAATAATTTTTAGTGAAATATTTTTCATTTGTATCTTTCGAAGAGCTCTGGGTAGGATGTATCTTTGTGGGATGCTAGCCAAAAAACTACAGGATAAACTCAATCTTCGAAATGAAGCGAATGCTTTACGAAGTTTAAGCTCCCCTCCTTTGGAAGGGGTAAGTAAAGCCATTGATTTTTCTTCAAACGATTACCTGGGTTTTTCTAAAAACGAGACCATTTTTCTCCGTGCCAGTGAAATCTTAGAAGAACAAAACCTGAAACAAAACGGAGCTACCGGTTCGCGTTTGCTTTCTGGGAATCACAAAATTTACGATCTGGCCGAAAATTATATCGCAGAAACACACGGTGTTGAAGCGGCCTTGATTTTTAACTCGGGGTATGATGCGAATGTGGGTTTTTTCAGCAGTGTGCCCCAGCGGGGTGATGTGATTTTATATGATGAATTCATACACGCCAGCATTCGTGATGGGATTCAGATGAGCCATGCGAAGGCCTATAAATTCAAGCATAACGATTTAGAAGATCTGGTATCGAAATTGTCACTTCGAGCGCAGTCGAGAAGTCAGGTAAATACAAATCAAAGCGAAATTTACGTAGTCACCGAATCGGTTTTTTCTATGGATGGAGATAGTCCCGATCTTAAAGCAATGACTCATTTATGTGAAAAGCACGAGGCCTGTTTTGTAGTTGATGAGGCGCACGCCCTAGGCGTGTTTGGGATGGGATTAGTCGATAATATGGCACTCGGGAACCCAGTTGTGAGGTTGGTGACTTTTGGGAAAGCTATGGGTTGTCACGGAGCCGCTATTTTGGGCTCTGACCAACTCAAGTCTTATCTGGTTAATTTCGCCCGCAGCCTGATTTACACAACCGGTTTACCGCCGCATAGTGTAGCAACCATCTTAGCTTCTTATAAACAGCTTGCAAATGTCACCCCGAGCGCAGTCGAGGGGCTTTCCGATGAAATGAAAAAGCTTAATGAAAACATTCAATTTTTCCGAAAAGAAATTAAAACGAAAAAGCTTCAGGCGTATTTTATAGCAAGTGACTCCGCGATTCAATCGGCAGTAATTTCAGGAAATGAACGCGTTAAAGCCATTTCGCGAAAGCTTAAAGAAAACGGTTTTGACGTTAAAGCGATTCTTTCGCCCACGGTGCCTGCGGGACAAGAGCGCTTGCGATTTTGCCTACACAGTTACAATACGCAAAGTGAAATAGAAACCGTTCTGGAGCTTCTGGCAAAATCTTTAGAGGGATTCTCTGCAGATTAAACTTGCGGTAGTACCTTTGCAAGCACTATGAAAAAACAGACTTTTTTTATAACCGGTATTTCTACAGAAGTAGGAAAAACCGTGGCTTCGGCAATTGTGACTGAAGCTTTGGAAGCTGATTACTGGAAGCCTATTCAGGCGGGTGACTTAGACGATTCTGACACCCATAAGGTTAAGCGGTTTATCAGTAATACTAAAACGCATTTTTTTGAAAATGCCTTCAGTCTGCAAACACCTATGAGTCCGCATGCGGCGGCGGCAATCGACGGTGTTTCCATTAAAGCTTCAAGTATACAAAAACCACTAACAGAAA
Source organism: Leeuwenhoekiella aestuarii (assembly GCF_004104055.1). Lineage (GTDB taxonomy): Bacteria > Bacteroidota > Bacteroidia > Flavobacteriales > Flavobacteriaceae > Leeuwenhoekiella > Leeuwenhoekiella aestuarii. The sequence continues at coordinate 937,998 of NZ_QOVJ01000001.1, forward strand.
ATAATCTGGTGATAGAAGGAGCAGGTGGACTGCTGGTTCCTATTAGCGATACAGAGACAATTCTTGATTTAATTCAGCCTGAAGATAAAGTGATTGTCGTTTCCAGACATTATCTGGGAAGTATCAACCATACCTTGTTGACCATCGATAAACTAAAACGTGAAGGTAAAACCATTTTCGGAATTCTTTTTAGTGGCAAAGAGCACCCCACAACCGAAGCCGTAATTGAAAAAATGAGCGGTGTATCCATTTTAGGCCGAATTGATGAAGAGCCTTATTTTGATAAAATGGTAGTCAAAGAATATGCTGATCGTTTGAAGGAAGTTCTACAGTAAGCAGACTTTTAAGAATTTTAAACTTTATATCTTGAATTTAACCGAACGCGATAAAAAACACATTTGGCATCCGCTTACCCAGCACAAGCTGCATCCGGAAGCAAAGCCCATCGTCAAGGCAAAGGGAGCTTTGTTATACGATGAGGAAGGCAAAGATTATGTAGATGCGATTTCTTCATGGTATACCGCGATGTACGGGCATTGTAGTGATTTTATTATCGAACGTGCCCACAAACAAATGCTGCGGCTGGATCAGATTATTTTTAGCGGATTTACCCACGAACCCGCGGTAGAATTGTCTGAAAAATTAATGGTTATTCTTCCTGATAATCAGCAGAAGTTGATGTTTAACGACAACGGCTCTACAGCAACCGAAATCGGGATTAAAATGGCGTTGCAATACCACCACAACAAAGGTGAGAACCGAAAAACCCTCCTCGCTTTTGAGGAAGGTTTTCACGGCGATACATTAGGGGCGATGTCCGTAAGTGGCTTATCGGTTTATAACGGTCCGTTTGAGGAGTTTTTTATAGATGTAAAGCGAATCCCGCTGCCTGATGGCGAAAACAATGAGAGGGTTTTAAAAACCATTGAAGACGTTCATAAGGCGAGTCCGCTTGCGGGTTTTATTTATGAGCCGCTTGTTCAGGGCGCTGCCGGAATGAAAATGTATCAGGCACAGAATCTTGAGCCGATTTTACAAAAATGCAAAGAGCTTGGAATAATCACCGTGGCTGATGAAGTGATGACCGGTTTTGGTAAAACCGGAAGCTTTTTTGCTTCAGACCATATCGCGACCAAACCCGATGTGATGTGTCTTTCAAAAGCACTTACGGCAGGTCTAGTACCCATGGGAATCACCACCTGCACGCAGGAGATTTACGATGCCTTTTACGATGATGATATCGGCAAGGGGTTGTTTCATGCGCATACTTATTCGGCAAACCCTATTGCCTGCGCTACGGCTATTGCCGGGATCGAATTGTTGCAATCTGAAGAAATTCAACAGAACATCAAAACGATCCAAGGATTGCATCAGCAATTTGCAAGTGAAATAGGGGATCATCCTAAAGTACGCACCACCCGTCAACAAGGCGTTATTTTTGCGTTAGAACTGAATGTTGAAATGGAGCGCTATGGCGATCTTCGGTATAAAATTTATGAGTTTTGTATGACCGAAGGAGTTTATTTAAGACCCTTGGGAGCGACTATTTATATTTTGGCACCTTATGTAACAACTCGCGACCAGATGGAACGCGTGTATGCGGCGATCAGGAAAGTATTGGACACGTTTTAATAATCTCCCACGTCCAATTGGTTTTCTCTCAGATCAATAATTTCACCAGTGTTCTCTAACTGAATTTCAAAAACCTCATAGACCTTATCATCGTCGCTACCTGAGGTCTTTACAGTCAGTGTAGCTTCACCATTTGGGCCATTAATAGGTATCGTTGCTTCAGTAGTTTTGTGGCCGTTGTTGTATTTTACATTGTAGTTAGAGCCAAAAGTTCCTTTTTCAATAGGTTCTCCTAAGGCTTCGATTACTTTAGTATTGTTTTGAGCAATTTCAAAGGCTTCATCTCCACCTGATCCAGATTTTACAGCGCTAAAAAAGCTAAAAAAAGCTCCGCCAATTAAGATGATTCCTAGGAGAATTACGGTAAAGCAACCGCCTACAGGTACTACCCATTTCCAGTTGCGAGACCACCAGCTGCGTTCTTCATTTTCTAATTCGTTCATTGTTTGATTTTTGAACTGTGAAGCTAAGAATTTTCTGCATAAACATGCAGATTTAAGATATTGTCCGTTACCGAAATATTAATTTTGCTTGATAAAATAGATTTTCAATTTGAGAGGTTTTCTTAGAAAATACAGTCTTTTAAGGTATGTTTTTCAAAGTAGCCTGCTGAATCAAAAATCAAAAAAATACATTTGAAACAACCTATTTCTATAACCGGAATTTCAGCAATTTCAGCAGAGAAAAGCACTGGACCTCTAGGGGCGCATGCGCTATGTTTTGATAAAGAATTAGAGAACTGGGTAGGAAAAATCCCTGAAGAAATCTTAGCTGAAATTGAAGCCATACGTAATGAAAATCGGAATTATCAGGCTTTAGACGCTTCGGTCTTGTATGCTATGTACGTGTCAAGATTAGCTGTAAAACAATCCGGTTGGGAGGTAAATTCTGATTTTGGAATAAATATCGGTTCCTCACGTGGAGCCACTCAGCTTTTTGAAAAGTATTACGATGCATTTTTAGAAACCGGTAAAAGTGAGACCCTGGCTTCTCCAAGCACAACCTTAGGAAATATTTCATCTTGGGTCGCTCAGGATTTCCAGAATAATGGCCCGGATATTTCGCATTCAATAACGTGTTCTACGGCACTACACGCAGTGCTTAATGGAGTTGCCTGGTTGCAATCTGGCATGTGTAAGAAATTTTTGGTAGGCGGTAGTGAAGCGGCTTTAACGCCATTTACCATTGCGCAAATGAAAGCTATCAAAACGTATACGAGAGCTTCTGTTGATGCTGAATTTCCATGTTTAGCATTAGATCTGGATAAGACTGAAAATACGATGGTTTTAGGGGAAGGTGCTGCGGCTGTTTGTTTAGAAATCGGTATAAAGGAAAATGCATTGGCCTACATCAACGGAGTAGGTTACGCTACCGAAAAATTAAAGCATGCGGTTTCAATTTCTGCGGAAGCGACCTGTTTTCAAAAGTCGATGAAGATGGCGATTAAAGATGCTTTTGGAGAAATTGGAAATGATGGGATTTCCGCCTTCGCGGAAATGACTGACCAAGTTGATGCGATTGTGATGCATGCTCCGGGAACAATTGCCGGAGATCAAACAGAATATAAAGCCATTCAAAAAATATTTGGTTCAAACCTTCCGTTATTAACAACTAATAAATGGAAAATAGGACACACCTTTGGCGCCAGTGGCCTACTCAGTTTTGAGGCAGCTGTGCGTATGCTGCAAAACGGTAACTATGAAGAAGTTCCTTTTATTTCGCAGCAAACACAACCTAAAAAATTAAAGAATATATTAGTTAATGCTGTTGGTTTTGGAGGAAATGCCGTGAGTATTTTGATTAGCGGAACTTAGTTTTTCGCAATTATAAACATCAGATTTAGTATTTTTGAAACCGCTACTGGCGATATAGAATTGCTTTTTCTATATTGAAAATATATCTTTTCGCTAAAGACTTAAAAAAAGACCCATGAAACACGATTGGACTCGCGAGGAAATCCTCGATATTTATAACAAACCCTTGATGGAACTGCTTTATGAAGCTGCAACAGTTCACCGGGAATATCATGACCCAAATACGGTTCAGGTTTCGACCTTACTTTCAATAAAAACAGGAGGTTGCCCTGAAGATTGTGGTTATTGTCCGCAGGCAGCGCGCTACCATACCGATATAGAGGGTAATGATTTGATGGGTGTGCAGCAGGTAAAAGCGCAAGCGTTACGAGCAAAAGCATCAGGAAGTTCGCGTGTGTGTATGGGTGCAGCCTGGCGTAATGTAAAAGACGGGGAAGAATTTGATCAGGTTTTGGAGATGGTGCGCACCATCAATAAATTAGATATGGAAGTGTGTTGTACCTTAGGTATGATTACCGAAAATCAGGCGCAACGTCTTGCTGAAGCTGGCTTGTATGCGTATAATCACAACTTAGATACTTCAGAAGATTATTATAAAGATGTGATCTCTACTCGTGCTTTTCAAGATCGTTTAGATACGATAGGAAATGTGCGTAAAACCAATGTTACCGTGTGTAGCGGCGGGATTATAGGGATGGGTGAAAAGGTTGAAGATCGTGCAGGTATGCTGGTTGCACTGGCTACTTTGGACCCACAGCCCGAGAGTGTACCCATCAACGCTTTAGTTGCCGTTGAAGGTACGCCGATGGAAGATATTGAACCTATTTCTATCTGGGAAATGGTGCGTATGGTAGCAACTACACGTATTGTAATGCCCCAAACACAAGTGCGACTAAGTGCAGGACGTACGCAAATGAGCAGAGAAGGACAAGCGATGTGTTTCTTTGCCGGAGCCAATTCTATTTTTGCCGGAGATAAGTTGCTAACAACTCCTAACCCTGACGTAAATGAGGATATGGAAATGTTTAAATTGCTTGGCTTAAATCCACAAGCTCCATTTGTGAAGAAATCACAGCCAGAAACGGTTGAAGCTGCAGAGTCCAAACATTTGCCTAAAGGTGAAAAGCCAAAATGGTCAAGACCTGGACACACAATTCCGCGTAACGAAGAAGCGAAAGCAAAAGCAAAAGCTTAATTTAATTTATAGCATACTTGAAACTTACCGAAATACATAGGGTAAAGAATATTACCAAAGAGGAGTTTGTTAAGAATTACCTCAAGCCGCAAAAACCGGTTGTAATCGAAAATCTTATCGGGGATTGGCCTGCTTATGACAAGTGGAGTTTAGATTATATCAAAGAGATTGCTGGTGATAAAGAAGTGCCTTTGTATGATGATCGCCCCGTAACTCACGAAGATGGTTTTAACCAGGCGCACGCTAAGATGAAAATGGCAGATTATATTGATTTACTAAAGCGTGAACCTACTAATTACCGTATTTTTCTTTATAATATTATGAAGGAAGTACCTTCGTTGAAGAAGGATTTTAAGTTTCCTAAAATAGGATTAAGGCTTATTAAACAAATTCCGATGGTGTTTTTTGGAGGTGAAAATTCCAAAGTATTTATGCACCACGATATTGACTGGGCCAATATTTTACACTTTCATTTCCACGGAAAAAAGCAGTGTATTTTGTTTCCTCCAGATCAGACCGAAAACCTTTATAAGGTACCACACTCCTTGATCACAAGAGAGGATATTGATTTTGATCATCCTGATTATGAGAAATTTCCAGTATTGAAAAAAGCAGAAGGCTTTATCTGCGAACTCAACCACGGTGAGACGCTTTATATGCCGGAAGGCTATTGGCATTATATGAAGTATGTAACACCTGGTTTTAGTATGAGTCTTCGTGCATTGCCACGCAAGCCTGGACACCTCTTACAAGCGGTTTATAACGTCTTTATTATGCGTCATTTTGATAATCTGATGCGGCGTCGAAAAGGTCAGGCGTGGATTGATGAGAAAAACGAGCGTGCAATTGCTGAGACTCACAAAAAACATGGATTAGCGGTTTAAGGTATTAATTCTTTAGCCTTTTCATATATCCAATCACCCGGCCAGCCGCGGTACATTAAGAAGTCGGCTAATTTTTTGCGCTTTTTATATTTGTCTTTTTCGGTGAGCTGGTCAAATCGTTTTTGAGCCAGATCGTCAAAGGTATTTCTGTATTCACTTTCCCGGATTTCGGTAAAGGCTTTATTGATGAGATATATGCCTATTTCGCGTTGTTTCAATTCTTGTTTAATACGGTTTTTACCCCATTTTTTATGACGAAATTTTCCACGTGCAAAACTACGGGCAAAGCGTTCTTCATCTAAAAATTTATGCTGTAAAAGGTGATATACGATTGCATCTATCGCATCAGGAATCATACGCATTCGAATCAGTTTTTCCCGTACTTCTTTATGACACCGATCTTGATAGGCGCAATACGCTTCAAGCTTGCGCTTGGCTTCTTCTACAGTATAGGTTTTTGTGAGTTGTTGATCCAAAATAGGCTGTAGTGGTAGAGTTTTGTTTGAAGTTCGGTAAAAATACGAATTTGTGGTGATTGGAACGAAGGGCTGGCGTAGTAATCATTATATGTTTTAAGTCGGTAAACTAAGTTAGGCTTCTCTGTGGTTTAGAGCCTAGTCGTTTGAATTATAGAAGGGGGAAGGATTCTAAATAGATAATCAATAGCATTAGTGATATGATACCACAATGTATCTATGGTTTACCACACTTTTTGTGGAAAAGTGTGGTTGCACTGTGGTTGCATTGTGGTTGCATTGTGGTTGCACTTTGAACTTAATATGTATTAATCATAGAGCATTCTGGGTGCAAAATGGAGATGCGGTATGGTTAACTGGATGTTTGTATGGTATTTAAATGTGCGCTTAATACGCGATAGGGTTTTAAACAAAGTCTAAGAAATAAAAAACCCCCACCGTTTGCACGATGAGGGTTATTTCAGTTATCTAATTTCTTTCCCGTTCTTATCTGTAAAACGGTACTCGAGATACGTGTAAGCATCTCTGGGCATTATTTTTACCCATTTTTTGTGTTCTAAAAACCATTTAGAACGAACTGAAGGGAAGCCTTTTGTCAAGAAGGCTGCTATAAAAGGGTGCGTATGTAACGTGATCTTCTTATAGTCTTTTTTGAATAGTTTGATCAAATCTGCCTGTATGCGATTTACCACACTAATAGGTGCTTCTATCTCACCATCTCCATTAGGATCTTTTTCCCGGGTTTTGATATTCATTTCGGGACGCACACGTTGCCGTGTGATTTGTATAAGACCAAATTTACTTGGGGGTAAAATTTTATGCTTGGCGCGGTCATCGCTCATCTCATCACGTAAGTGATTGAAGAGTTTTTTACGATTTTCGGCCTTACCCATATCGATAAAGTCTATAACAATGATACCTCCCATATCACGCAGACGTAATTGTCTGGCGATCTCGGTGGCAGCGATCAAGTTAACTTCTAATGCTGTCTCTTCCTGGCTTTTAGCCTTGCTTGAGCGGTTACCGCTGTTTACATCTATTACGTGTAGTGCTTCTGTGTGTTCTATAACCAGATATGCACCGCGACTCATAGATACGGTCTTGCCAAATGAAGTTTTTATTTGACGCTCTATGCCATGTTTTTCATATATAGGCACGTTGTTTTGATATAGTTTTACGATACTTTCTTTATTAGGTGCAATCTCTTGCAGGTATTCTTTGATTTGGTAGTACAATGTTTCATCATCTACACAGATGTTTGTAAAGGTGTCATTAAAAAGGTCTCTTAACATAGAAGAGGCTCTGTTCATCTCACCTAAAACTTTACTGGGTAAATGAGCATTGTGTAATTTTTTACACATGGCGGTCCAGCGGTCCACCAAGTTTTGTAGATCTTTATCTAGTTCAGCAACCATTTTTCCTTCTGCGACAGTACGTACAATCACTCCAAATCCTTTGGGGCGTATACTTTGCATCAAGCGTTTAAGGCGTGCCTTTTCTTCTTTAGATTCTATTTTTTGAGAAATAGAAATACGATCAGAAAATGGTACGAGAACCACATATCTTCCGGCGATAGATAGCTCACTGCTAATTCTGGGGCCTTTTGTAGAAATGGGTTCTTTAACTACTTGAACAAGAAGAGACTGGTTGGATTTAACAGCATCAGCTATCTTACCATTTTTGTCTATGTCTTTGTCTGCAGGAAAGTTTTTTAAAGAAAAATCTTTTAATTTACCTGTGCTTACACGTTTTACAAATTTCAAAAGTGTCGGAAGCTGCGGTCCTAAATCGTGATAATGCAAAAATGCATCTTTCTCGTAGCCAACATTGACAAATGCGGCGTTTAGACCAGAAACCGTCTTGCGTATTTTAGCAATAAAAATATCGCCTACGCTAAACTGATTGTCTTCCTCATCCTTATGTAATTCTATTAGTTTACCATCTTTTAAAAGGGCAAAATCAACTGAAGTGGAACTGGATCGAATTATTAATTCATTATTCACGCTTCATTAAATTATATCCATCCCGAGAATACGGGACAAAAGATTAAACATTATTTTTCACAGGATTTTGTGTTTCCGGCAGGAGGTATGGGTTCCCAAAAAAAATCAATGGGAAATATCTCCAGATGTCAATGAACGTTTTATTATACTAACGGTATAATAAAAGAAAAAAGTAGTACTAGACTACTTTTTCTTTTTGTGACGGTTAGCACGACGGCGTTTTTTACGCTTGTGCGTCGCTACCTTGTGTCTTTTTCTTTTCTTACCACTTGGCATAAGAGCTCAATTTAAAATTAATAGTTAGTTTTCGTCTACAGATACATTAGACTTAACGCCTTCTACAAAAACCTTAGCCGGTTTAAAAGCAGGAATGTTATGTGCAGGTATCTTTATAGTAGTGTTCTTAGAAATGTTACGGCCGGTTTTCTCAGCACGTGTTTTAATGATAAAACTTCCAAAACCTCTTAGGTAAACGTTGTCTCCGCTTTCTAAAGAGTTTTTTACCTCTGTCATGAAAGTTTCAACAGTTGCTTGTACATCGTTTTTTTCAATTCCTAGTTTTTCAGAAATTTTGGCAACAATATCTGCTTTTGTCATTACTTGTTATTTTAGGGGGTTAAAAATTTTCAAGGGTGCAAATATACACATTATTAAATCAATATTTCAAACGTAAAAGATTAAAATATAACTAGATAAACGCATAAATTGACCAAAAGGTATTTTTTGTGTTAAACTTTTCTAAAAAACTCATACACTGGTATTTACAAAACAAGCGGGAGCTGCCTTGGCGGCAAATTAATGACCCGTATCGCATTTGGCTATCAGAAATTATACTTCAACAAACGCGAGTTGAGCAGGGAACCCCCTACTATTTTAAGTTTACGGAGGCTTTTTCTGACATAAAAGCGCTAGCTGATGCTCATGAAGATGAAGTTTTAAAACTTTGGCAAGGACTGGGCTATTATTCACGGGCACGTAACCTGCACGCAACTGCAAAAATGGTTGCTTATGAACTGGATGGAAAATTCCCCGATACCTATTCTGAAATAAAGAAACTAAAGGGAGTAGGAGATTATACCGCAAGTGCAATTGCATCTATTTGCTTTGATGAAGCTGCGGCTGTAGTAGATGGTAATGTCTATCGCGTGCTTTCTCGAATTTTTGGGATAGACACTCCTATAGACAGTACACCGGGTAAAAAAGAATTTAAAGCCTTAGCTCAGGAGCTAATAGATCCTGATGATGCTGCAAATTTTAATCAGGCGATTATGGAATTTGGAGCTACGCAGTGCAAGCCCAAAAATCCGTATTGTTTGCATTGTCCTTTTAGTGAAGATTGTGTGGCTTTTCAGCAAGGGAAAATCGATAAGTTTCCGGTGAAGAAAGGAAAGATCAAAGTGAAGAATCGTTTTTTCAATTATCTTCTATTTATAACTCGGGAAGGAGAAACAGTATTGAATCAACGTGAAGATAAAGGGATCTGGCGTGGACTGTTTGATTTTCCTTTATTAGAGACCGCGGCAGATTTGCCGGAAGAAGATTTCCGCGAGAGCGTAAAAGATCTGAAGATTACAGGAGAGACAGCGCCGGTTGTATTTGCAGCGCTTCCTGTGATTGATATAATCTTACAACAGCAAGATCCTGTTATTCACAAATTATCGCATCAAAAGCTTCACGTTAAGTTTTGGGTAATAAAATTGAAACATAAATCAGGTCTTAAAACCATTTCTTTTGAAGATTTTGAGAATTATGCAGTACCTCGTGTTATAGATCGTTTTATGGAAGGGTTTGATTATAAAGATTTTGTTTCTGTAGGCTAAGAATAAATACTGGGGTATTTGCCTTAAGTTAGTTTGCTTTAAATCTGCTATACTGCGTGTTTCTTTATTGTGAGGGTTAACTTGTTTTTAGTTGAGCAACTCCTTAATTTTAGTTACTTTTGACCTTTAAAATATAGAGAATATGTCTGGTACGTTAAATAAAGTAATGCTCATAGGGCACACGGGTGATGATGTAAAGATGCACTATTTTGAGGGTGGTGGCGCTATAGGGCGTTTTCCGCTTGCTACAAATGAAACGTATACAAACAGAACTACCGGTGAGCGTGTGAGTAATACCGAGTGGCACAATGTTGTTGTGCGTAACAAGGGCGCAGAAATTTGCGAAAAATATTTAAAAAAGGGTGATAAAGTCTATGTAGAGGGACGTATTAAAACCCGTAAGTGGCAAGATGAGTCTGGTACAGAACGGTATAGTACAGAAATACAATGTACAGACTTTACATTCTTAACACCAAAAGACGCCAGTGGAATGCCGCAGGAAGGTGCGCAACCTGCACAAAAATCTGCTACACCAGCAACCCCAAAGGCGAGTCCGTCTCCTGTGTCTCCTGCTTACGATGATGAAGAGGAAGATGATTTACCATTTTAATAATACCTACCAACTAAATTAATTTCATTGGATCCTGACCCCCCAAGTTTATTAATTATTCAGCAAGGTTTTTCTGTAACTACGGTTGTAGAAATCATTGCCGTTCTTATTTTACTGGTTTGTTCTGCGCTTATAAGTGGTACTGAGGTTGCTTTTTTTGCCCTTACACCATCAGATCTAGAGCTCGATGTAGAGAAGCAGACCCGACAACAAAATCTGGTTGTACGCCTACTAGAAAAGCCTAAGAAACTTCTCGCTACCATTCTTGTTGCCAATAACTTTATCAATATTGCAATTGTTCTCATTTTTGCCAATCTGGGGGAGACGCTGTTTTCAGGTCTTGAGAAATACCAGTTGTGGATCATTAATCTGCGTTTTCTGGTAGAAGTTGTTGCAGTGACCTTCTTGATATTAATGTTTGGTGAAATTTTACCGAAAGTGTATGCTAACAGGAATAAGGTAGAGTTTTCAGGGAAAATGGCGTATCCGATGTTGGTTTTAGATTTTATCATTTCGCCATTAAGTACTCCTATGCGGGCAGTTACATTATTGTTGCAGGATAAATTTGGTAAGCAAAAAGCAAATATTAGTATAGATCAACTGGGGCAGGCGTTAGAACTTACCAGTGAAGAAGATACCTCTGTAGAAGAGCAAAAAATTTTAAAGGGGATTGTGAGTTTTGGTAATACCGATACCAAACAGGTTATGAAGCCGCGCATGGATATTTTTGCGCTCAATCAAGAGCTTACTTATGCAGAAATTATTCCTCTCGTTATTGAAAATGGCTATTCTCGAATTCCTGTTTTTACCGAAAATATAGATAATATCGCCGGTATCTTATATGTGAAAGATTTGCTTCCGCATATAGATAAAGAAGATTTTGAGTGGACAAGTCTTTTGCGGGATCCTTATTTTGTGCCCGAAAATAAAAAGCTAGACGATTTACTTAACGAGTTTAAAGATAAGCGTAATCACCTGGCAATTGTAGTTGATGAGTATGGTGGTACGAGCGGATTGATCTCTATGGAAGACATCATTGAAGAAATCGTGGGCGACATCAGTGACGAGTTTGATGATGAGGATATCATCTTTTCTAAGCTAGACGATAACAATTATATTTTTGAAGGGAAGACTTCATTAAAGGATTTCTATAAGGTTATCAGGCTTGATGATAACTCAGCTTTTGAAGAGAATAAGGGAGAGGCAGAGACTTTAGCCGGTTTTCTTCTCGAGATTTCAAAAGGATTTCCTAGGAAAAATGAGATACTAAATTTTGAACATTACGCGTTTACCATTGAAGTGATCGATCAGAAGCGTATTAAGCAAATCAAGCTTACGATCAAAGATCTCGACTAGCACAAATTCTAATTTCAATTGAAAAATTTCAGCTTCACATTCGTGCTTTTTTTGGTGCTTACGAGTTTCGGTTCTTGTAAAGATGATGTGCTGCCTAAACCCAATGCTTTTTTAGCGCTAAACTACAGTGCACCTGAGTATACGCCTTACGGAAGTGAAGACTGTCCGTATGAATTTATGAAAAATACCAGAGCAGTTGTGCGTTACAAAAGCGATTGTTCTGCGATTTTAGAATATCCTGATATGGATGGTGCCTTGTATCTTACGTACCGAAATGTGGATGGTAACATCAAGCAATTGCTTACCGATGCGCAGAAGCTTACCTACGAGCATGTGATCAAAGCAGATAATATAGTCGAAGAAAAATACATCAACCCCGAGCATAAGGTGTATGGGATGTTTTATGACGTTGCGGGCAATGCTGCTTCTCAGTCTCAGTTTTATGTGACAGACAGCACTTCGTATTTTATAACGGGTTCTATTTACTTTAATGTGACGCCTAATTACGACAGTATTTTGCCTGCAGCAGCGTATTTAAAGACAGATATCCGGCACTTGATGGAGAGTCTTCGCTGGAAGAAATAAGTCTATATTCATCTTCTATTCTATTTTTTAATTACAATTTTGCAGGCTCAATATGTGCTATGCAAAACAATACTAAAAAGTGGGTGTACCTTTTTATTTTATCGCTTATTTGGGGAACTTCTTATATTCTTATCAAGAAAGGATTAGTAGGTTTAAGTCCGTTGCAATTAGGAGCATTTAGAATTGTGTTTACCACGATCTTTTTATTTATAATGGGTTTTAGAACTCTATTCAAGATCCCAAAAGAGAAATGGTGCTGGGTGGCATTGAGTGCCCTGCTGGGAACATTTTTGCCGGTTTTTCTATTTGCTTTTGCCGAAACCCAAATTGACAGCAGTATTGCTTCAATATTGAATTCACTGGTTCCACTATTCACGATATTCTTAGGTTATCTGATCTTTAAAATTCCATTTAATGGAAATCAGGTGCTGGGTGTATTGTTGGGTTTGTTGGGGGCCGGAATATTAATCTTTCAGGGTGCTGAGGTAAATCCTGAGCAGAACTATATGTTTTCCGGTTTAGTAGTTGTAGCGGCATTATGTTATGCTGGAAATGCCAATATTTTAAAATCAAAACTTCAAGAGTTATCATCACTGGGAATTGCAGTCGGGAATTTTGCTGTGATGCTGATTCCGGCAATACTTGTGCTTTATTTCTCCGGCGGGATGACCGTTGATGTTGAAGATCCTGTAATTACCGAATCACTTATTTATATCGCAGTGCTGGCTTTCTTTGGTACGGCTTTGGCTAAAATTTTATTCAATAAATTGGTTCAAATTTCTTCAGCGGTTTTTTCTACTTCTGTCACCTATTTGATTCCTATCGTGGGTATATTCTGGGGATTACTCGATGGTGAGCGTTTGACTTTGATTCATCTATTAGGAGCCTTCGTGATCCTAACGGGTGTTTACCTTGTTAACGCCAACAGAAAACAAAAAAAGACCGACGGTTAAGTCGGCCTTTGGTATAAGTAAGTGCTTAAAGTTTATTGAAAATCAGCGTCGCTTACGCCTTCATTTACTTTAATTTCAGTAAAGGTAAACTCAATATTTTGAGGCCCCATAGACTGAGATAATTTATAAGGAACAAGAATTGCTCCTGCAGCTTTGTAGTCATCATACACAACCGTTTGAACAAAAGTTTGTCCTTGCATTTCCTGAGTAGTCTCTTCTTTTAATTTTAAACCACTTTCAGTAGCGTAGAATGCTTTTTTAGTATCGGTTAAAGCGATTACATATGCATTTTCGCCATCTACTTTTTCAACTCTCTCGAGCTTTACTGAAGCATCATTCATCATATCGAGTTCCGGGATGATTGCAGCTTCTTTTTTAAGTGCTGCAATTTGCTCTTCAGAAGGTGTAATTGTTTGTCCTTGTGCAGAAATAGAAGCGGTGTCACCGTTTAAAACCTGCTTAGACATCACATTACCCATAACCGAGATTTCCTGTAAGAATTGATCTTTTGTAGTTTTCTTAATAGTCAATTTTAAAGGAGTTCCCTGAACGCTCCCTTCGCCCATCATCACGATAGATTTGATTCCCTCAATAGCGTCTTTACCACCTATAGCTTCAATATAGTTGTTGAAAACAGTTGCTGCAGTAACACCTTCTGGCATGGCTACTTCATATTCTGGTTTTTCAATAGCATTAGCTTCTTTATCGTAATATTTTACAGGAATGGTTTTTCCTTTAAATTGTACTTTTTCAAGATTATCAAGTACTTCGCTTCCTTTTCCGGCGATGACGATGCGCGCATTGTCTGATAAGAAATACTTCTTGGCTACACGTTGCACATCTTGAATAGTAACAGCATTTATCTTGCTTAAATAGTTTTGATAAAAATCTTTTGGAAGATTTTCGGTTTCAATATTTAAAGCAAAACGAGCTACAGTGCTTGGCTGCTCCAGAGAGCGTACAAAGCTACCTATATATTTAGCTTTTGCATTTTTAAGATCCTTTTCAGTAACGGGTTCCTGACGTATTCTGTCAATTTCTTCAAGAAAGGCAACTACAGAGCTGTCTGTCACCATATTTCTCACGCTTGCTGAAGCGTTAAAAGAGGTCTTACCGTACTTGTCATTGTTCATACTAGAATAAGCCCCATAGGTATAGCCTTTATCTTCTCTAAGATTTAAGAATAAGCGTCCTTCTCCACCGCCACCCAGAATCTGATTGGCCATCAACACCGGGAAATAATCTGGATCACTCATTTTAAGTTCTACCAAATTCTCTACGATTACTTGAGACTGTACTGCGTTAGGCATGTCTACAAAATCGATTTCTGTAGTGGTAACGTTTTCTGGTGCTTTAAAGGTGTTGCTTAGATCAGTTCCTTTTTTCCAGTCTTTAAAGTTTTTAGAAACTTCTTTCTTAATGTCTTTAAAATCAACATCACCCACAACTACCAAATACGCGTTGTTAGGTATAAAAGCTTTATTGTAAAATGCTTTTGCATCAGCAAGAGTCACTTTTTCTACAGCTTCTGGAGTTTCAAATTCCCCCTTAGGATGATCTTTACCGTAAAGCAAAGCGCGGCTTACGGTACCTGCTGCTGCTTCAACACTTTTCTCATTAGTCTTTAAACCTTCGATTAAAATGTTTTGCTCCTTTTCAAATTCTTCCTGAGTAAAATTAGGGTTGATCGCTGCATCTGCAAGAAGTTCAAGAATTCGATCTGAATACTGTGAAAGTCCACTAGCAGAAGCATATTGAGAGCCAAAGTTGACACGAGCCCCCATATAGTCTACCTCTTCATTATAATCGTCTTTGCTGATACTTGTTGAGCCTTTACCTAATAATGCACCAGAAAGTGCTGCTGCCCCTACTTTGTCGTTTTCGGCGATTGGTGGGTTGTCTAGCGTAAGAGTGTAAGCTACACGAGGTAATTTATGGTTCTCAACAACAATAACTTTAAGTCCGTTTTTAAGCGTAAAAGTTTGTGGTTCACTCAGGTTGATTTCGGGAGCTGGACCTGCTTTAGGTTGCGTGCTGCGATCTACTTGTGCTACTGCGCCTAAGCTGCAGATAAGTAGTAAGCTAAAGAATATTTTTTTCATCTAAATGTATTTTATTTTAGTTTTCTGATGGTTTCTTGTTTTGAAAACAACAGGCTATTGCTCTTCTTTTTTAGGAAGGTATTCTACTTCTACACGTTGATTAGGTTTTAGATATTTATTTGCAACCTCTTTGATCTCTTCACGTGTGATAGAG
Organism: Leeuwenhoekiella aestuarii; assembly: GCF_004104055.1. Classification (GTDB taxonomy): domain Bacteria; phylum Bacteroidota; class Bacteroidia; order Flavobacteriales; family Flavobacteriaceae; genus Leeuwenhoekiella; species Leeuwenhoekiella aestuarii. Next base: position 953,582 of record NZ_QOVJ01000001.1, read on the forward strand.
CGGTAAATATCTATTTCGGTGTTAATGAGGTTGGTGTCATCATAAAGCATGTAATCTCTGGCAAGTGTGTTTGCAATACCTTCTACGCTTGAGTTTGAATTCACAAAATTAGTTTCAGCCTTATTTTGAAGTTTCTCATAGTCACTTTCAGAAATCAACGTGCTGCGTAATTTTGCGATTTCTTCTTCCATCCCTTCTAATAAAGTTTCGAGGCTGGTTTCACCTAAAGGAAGACCGTAAATGATATACATTCCATAATCTTCTTGCTCCAGATTGATTGCCCCAATTTGTAGTGCTTTTTTCTCTTCGTCAACCATTTTCTTATAAAGCTTAGAGCTTTTTCCATCGCTTAAATAAGAAGAGATCATGTTTAATACATAAGCGTCACGGCTTCCGTAACCCGGTGTGCGGTAAGCGGTAAGAATAGCCGGTACCTGAATGTTAGAGTCGTAAAACTGACTTCTTTTAGCTTCAGTTATAGGAGCTTCCTGAGGATAGCTGCGTTCAAGAGTAGGGCCACTTGGAATAGGACCAAAATAATCCTGAATCATCTTTTTGGTTTTTGAGATATCAATATCGCCAGCAACTACCAATGCAGCATTACTCGGTTTGTAATATTTGTCAAAATACGCCTGAAACTCTTCAAGAGACGCTGCATCAAGATCTTCCATGTAGCCTACGTTTGGATCTTTGTAGGGATGGTTTTCAAAAAGCTGCTCGCTGATCGCAAATAGAAATTGACCATAAGGAGAGTTGTCATAACGCAAGCGACGCTCTTCTTTTACAACTTCGTTCTGAGTATCTACACCGTCTTGTTTGATAATAGGGTGAAGCATACGCTCCGATTCCATCCACAATCCCAATTCTAAATTATTAGATGGGAAAACTTCGTAATAATACGTGCGGTCTTGAGAAGTATTAGCATTGTTGGTTCCGCCATTAGAACTTACGATCTCAAACCATTTACCGTTCTCTATATTTTCGGTTCCTTCAAAAAGTAAGTGTTCAAAAAAGTGAGCAAAACCCGTACGGCCATCTTCTCGATCTTTACCACCTACGTGATACATAACTGCTGTAGTGACAACGGGAGCCGTATTATCTTGATGTAAGATTACGTGAAGACCGTTGTCTAAATCATATTCTTCAAATTCTACTTCCTGAGCGGTAGCAGTAAAGCTCAAAGCTAAAATTGAAGCAATTGAAAAAAGAGTCTTTTTCATGTATATAGTTTTTGTTTTAGTTACTCGTATAAGTAGTGTGTAAGATGATATTGTTACAGTATCAATCTGTTAATTGATAATAAATTACCCTAAGTTATAATAGTCAAAATATTTTATATTTTAGAAACAGACTTAATTTTTAACAGCTTTTTAGCTGACATACAACATTTTAATTGAGAACTTTAAGAGTAATCAAAAATTTACAATTATGCTTAAAGTCGCACTTCCTATACGTTTTGGCATCGCAATTACTGCGGGTCTTATTGCTTATTTTTTAGTACTGGCTCTTTTTGGGCTGCATACAAATCCTATATTCAGTCTGTTTAATGGCGTTATTACAGGCTTTGGTATCTATGAAGCTATCAAATACTATAAGCTTAGTAAAGGCAAAGATTTTGAATATGGCGATGGTTTTTCTGTAGGTGTTGTTACGGGTTTTGTTTCAACAATTTTATTCACTGCGTTCTTCGCATTATATGCTGGTAATTTGAATCCTGAATTTCTAAGTAATATGATTGCTGCTTGGGAGACTACATACAACACGAGTTTAGGTAGTGTGATCTTTGTGGTTGGCATTATGGGCTTTGCTACGAGTATAGTGCTTACGCTCAGTTTTATGCAATTATTTAAGCCGAGCTGGAACACCAAGAAAAAGCATAAAACTTCACAGGCTTAATTTTTCATCATACATTTGTATTGTAAGTAAATAGCTGTATATTTGCGCCCTCTTAAATCACAAGGTTTAAGATTTTAAAAACTATTTTTAATCATTACGCTATGTACGCAATTGTAGAGATAGCAGGGCAGCAATTTAAAGTTGCAAAAGACCAGAAGGTTTTTGTTAACCGCTTGGCAGGAGAAGAAGGAGACGATGTTTCTTTCGATAAAGTTCTTTTGACAGGTGACGGTGACAACATCACTTTAGGCGCCCCGGCTATAGAAGGTGCTCTAGTAGGAGCAAAAATTTCACGTCATTTAAAAGGAGACAAAGTAATTGTTTTCAAAAAGAAAAGACGTAAAGGCTATAAGAAGAAAAATGGTCACCGTCAATCTTTAACCGAGATTGTAATTGGCGATATTTCTTTAAAAGGAGGCAAAAAAGCGGCTCCTAAAGCTGAGAAAAAAGAAGAAGCAAAAGCTGAAGCCCCAAAGGCTAAAAAAGCAAAAGCTTCATCAAAAGGAGATGATCTTAAAAAGATCGAAGGTGCTGGACCAAAAGCTGCTGAAGCATTAGTAGCTGCAGGTATTGACACTTTTGCTAAAGTTGCAAAAACTTCTCCAGAGAAATTGAGCGAAGTTCTTTCTGAGGCAAGCTCTAGATTAAGTCACTTAGTTACCGATACTTGGCCAAAGCAAGCTGCTTTAGCTGCAGAAGGTAAATGGGATGAGCTTAAAGAATTACAAGATAATTTAGACGGCGGGATCGAAAAATAATCCTTAGATTATTTGATTACGTTAAGTATAACCATAAAACTAGAATAAGATGGCTCACAAAAAAGGAGTAGGTAGTTCTAAAAACGGTAGAGAATCAGAATCGAAACGTCTAGGTGTTAAGATTTTTGGTGGTCAGGCTGCTGTTGCTGGTAATATCATTGTTAGACAACGTGGTAACACACATCACCCAGGTGATAATGTTTATGGTGGTAAAGATCATACCTTACATGCAAAAGTAGACGGTGTTGTTAAGTTTACTAAAAAGAAAGACAACAAGTCTTACGTATCTATAGTTCCTGCTGCAGAAGCTTAAGATTTACGTAATAAATATAAAAAACCCATCATCTCAATTTGAGATGATGGGTTTTTTTGTTTTTAAATTTAAAATTTAGCTAATACTCAGGTAATATTAGACCGGTATATTGCTCAACTAAACGGAGCTTTAGTTGAAGTATTTTGGATTAGCTTTTATGTTTTTTTTGATGAGTCTCCCGATTTGGGCTCAAAATAATCCTGAAGAAAAGTTTGAGGCTTTTAAAGATTCAGTTTTCTATGTGTATAAAAACCGATTAGAGCTTGCTGAGTCTGGTGAGAATACTTCAGAACTAGTTAATTCACATATTGATCTGGCCAGATTTTACAAACAAACTCAGATCTACACCGAAGCTGTAAACCACTACAACGCGGCGCTTATTCAAAACGAAGATCACAATAGTCAGCTTACGGCAACGGTTAAAAATGAATTGGCCGGGATCTACATAGCACTTAATAATTATACTAAGGCAGCAGATCTTTTAAACAGCAGTCTTTCGCATTCAGAGAAACACACGTATTTAAATCTAAAATCTAAAAGTTATGAATTGCTCGGTACCTGTGCGGAAAAACAAAATCAACCGAAAAAAGCACTTGATTTTCAGCAGCAAAGCCTGCTAATCTATCGTGATCTTAAAGACTTAAGTGGAGAAGCTACAGTTCTTGAGAATATAGGCAGTATCTATGAAGATCTGGGAGATTATGACAAAGCCTATACCTATTTTGAACAGGCTTATGCCTTTTTTAAAGAGGTAGATGATGAGGCTCAGATCAATGCTTTTAATAATCTCGCTGATATTTACCGAAAAACGGGGAGGTATAAAGAAGCAATAACAAAAACCAAAGAAGTTTTAGAATTGGCTCTTGCTTATGATAATCCGCATCAGATAGCAAGTGCCTACAAAGATCTTGCAAAAGCTTATGCCTTAGCTGAAGATTATAAACATGCACATTTCTATGCATTGGCGTATCAGGATTTGGTTGAAAAGCAATTTTACGCGCAAAACTTCAATCAACTAAATGCGTTACAAACCGTTTACGATACTAAAGAGAAACAGGCCAGAATAGAATTGCTCGAGCAGGAGCAAGAAACTTCTCAGGTAAAATTTATTGCTATGCTACTGCTGCTGTTCATTTTGATAAGCAGCGGCATCATTCTATTTTCTTTTCAGAAGCGAAAACGACGAGCAAGGCTAGAAGTTGAGTTGTATAAACAGCGTGCATTAGAAGCTGAACTAAAAACCAAAGCAGCTCAGGAGCAAAACCTTCAAAATCAAATTCAGCTTAAAACGGCTACGCTATCAAAATACAGTTTAAGTCTGGCTCAAAAAAATAAATTGCTGGAAGAGGTTTCAGGAACCTTGCAAAAGTTGAGTTTGAGAAAGCGTATGGACATTCCTGCTAAATTGATTGCACTTTCAAGTGACTTAAAAGCGCATTTGCTAGAAGATGATGAGTGGAATCAATTCTTGAGTTTATTTGAAGAGATCCATCCGAGCTTCACTAAAAGACTCAATCAAGCTGCCACTCAAAAATTAACAGCTACAGAGCTGCGATTATGTATGTTGCTTCGGCTTGATCTTTCTTCAAAAGAAATCGCATCGGTACTGCGTATTACTCCAGACAGTGTTCGGGTGGCCCGTTACCGACTGCGTAAAAAATTACCGCTTGATAGTACAGATGAGCTCGTGAACTTTATGCTGAAGTTATAAAACAGCTCCCTTTTTTGCCTCAACGTTAGGGCTGTGTAAAATTTAGGTAATTGTTGCCTTGTTGTAGCCCGTAAAATCTTGATTCTTTACAATTTCTTAGACTTTAGTTTAGCCTGTTTTTAAAGGGCTCAGCTACATTTGATTCAATTAAAACATCAAAAAAATGAAAATAATTACTAGTCTGAAGTTGCTTATTGTAACGCTGCTTTTTACACTTAATTACTCCGGTTTATACGCTCAGGAAGGTATTATTCAAGGAGTAATCACCGATGAATACGGGATTAATGTTCCAGGAGCCGCGGTGATGATCAAAAGTTTGAATAAAGGTGCTGTTTCTAATCAAGATGGGAAATTCACATTTGTAGAAATTCCTGAAGGAAATTACACCCTTACTGTAAAATATCTTGGTTTTGCCGATATAAATAAAGAGGTAACTGTATCTGCAGGTAAAACTACTTCGGTTGCTATTTTGTTAGCTTCTGAAGAAAAACAGTTAGACGATGTGCAAATCGTTGGCTTTAGTGCCGGTGGGCAGGCCAGAGCCTTGAATACACAAAAAAACAATGTAAATATTACCAATGTTGTTTCTACAGATCAGATAGGTAAATTTCCTGACGCAAACATTGGCGACGCAACTAAGCGTATTCCCGGTATCACGATGCAAATGGATCAGGGAGAAGCGCGTAATATAATTGTGCGTGGTTTATCGCCACAATTAAATTCGGTTACTTTAAACGGAAGCCGTATTCCTTCAGCAGAAGGGGATAACCGCAATGTGCAGATGGACCTTATTCCTTCTGATATGATTCAAACCATTGAAGTGAACAAAGCAGTCACTCCAGATATGGATGCTGATGCTTTGGGGGGCTCGGTAAACCTGGTAACCCGATCTACACCACAGAATTTTAGGTTGTCTGCAACAGGAGGTTCTGGTGTGAATTTTATCACAGACAAACGTATTTTGAGTGGGTCTTTTTTGTTGGGGGACCGTTCAAAAAATAAGAAGTTCGGTTGGATGGTTTCAGCTTCTATAAACGATAATGATTTTGGTAGTGATAATGTAGAGGCAGAGTGGACAGACGCTTTTGCTTATACTGATGCTGCTGGCGAAGAAGTAGAACTCGATGTTAATCCGTATACCAATGTTTTTGAGATCCGTAAATATTTGGTACAACGGGTACGACGTAGTTTTTCAGCCAATTTTGATTACAACTTTGACGACAATAACGAGATCTATTTAAAAACGATGTACAACTGGCGTGATGATCGGGAGAATAGATTTCGATATGAGACAGAGGTTTTAGATGCAGAAGACATCAACGAAGGTGATTTTGAGATCGTAAACGGTACGCCTTCCCGTTTTCCGGTAGAAGTTAAACGCGAAACTAAAGGAGGTATTCCCGGCGGAAGAATTCAAAACAGAAGATTGGAAGATCAGCGTATGCAGAACTACAGTTTAGGAGGTAATCACCTGTTCGGAAATCTAAAGTTCACCTGGATGGGTTCTTTTGCAAAAGCTTCAGAAGAGCGTCCTAATGAACGTTATTTAGTTTATGCTACAGAATATGAAATCAACAATGAGATCAACGATACACGTAAGCCTATACACACTCCGGTTTCTGCAGAAGATTTTTCGCAGTTTGAATTAGATGAACTAACCGAAGAATACCAGTTTACTGAAGAAAAAGATGTCAATTTCTTTGCAAACTTTGAGTTGCCTGCAGATTTCTTTAATAATGGCGATGGTACGGTAAAGTTTGGTGTACGCGGCCGGTTTAAGAATAAAAATAGAAACAACACCTTCTCTGAGTATTCGCCACTTACTTCTGCATTAGACAACCTGGCATTGGTAAATCAGCGTGCTTATAATGGGGATGATTTTTTAGCAGGGTCAAAATACAGACCCGGAATTTTTGCTTCACCGGAGTTTTTAGGAAGTCTTGATTTGTATGACACGGCAGCTTTTGAAGGAGAAGCAGTGCCAGACGAATATCTTGGGGATAACTTTGATGTGACCGAAAATGTATATGCCGGTTATGTGATGACTAATCAGAAATTAACAGATAAACTGAGTGTTTTAGTAGGTCTTCGCGTTGAAAATACACGAATCGAAAGTACAGGTAATAATTTTGACGTTGATGAGCCAGATACGGTGACCCAGATCAATGACCAGAGTTCATATACAAATGTTCTACCAGGCGTACATTTTAAATACAATGCTTCAGAAAATACAGTTCTGCGTTTTGCATGGACAAATACTTTGGCGCGACCTAATTATATAGACCTTGTGCCTTACCGACAACGGGAAGATGATGAGGTTTCTGTGGGTAACCCACAATTGAACCCTACTACTTCTATGAATTTTGACTTTATGGCCGAAAAGTATTTTAACTCTGTAGGTATTCTTTCAGGTGGGGTATTTTACAAAGATTTAAACGACTTTATCTATACTAATGTTTCAAAAGAAGAAAGCACGGGTTACGAGTTGTTTCAGCCTTTAAACGGAGATAAAGCACGTATTTTTGGTGCAGAAGTGGCATTTCAGCGTCAGCTTGATTTCCTCCCCGGTTTTCTTAAAAACTTCGGAGTTTATTTAAACTATACCTATCTCAATTCTGAAGCTAAAGGTATTACTAATGAAGATGGGGATATGCGTGGTGACCTTGCTTTGCCGGGTTCTTCGCCTAATATGTTTAATGCGTCAATTTCTTATGCAGATAAGTGGTTTAGTGCAAGACTTTCTAGTAATTATGCAGATGCATATTTAGATGAGTTAGGGGGTAATGCCTTTGAAGATCGTTTTTATGACGAGCAGTTTTTCTTAGACTTTAATGCCACTGTTTTCTTATCAAAGAACCTTCAGGTTTATGCCAATCTAAATAATATTACCAATCAGCCGCTACGTTATTATCAAGGAGTAAAAAACAGGACCATGCAAATGGAGTACTATAGCACACGTTTAACCTTTGGTGTAAAATATGATTTATTTTAGAATGAAAAATTTCAAATATATTGCTGGTTTCAGCACGGCACTGGTTTTATTTTCTTGCGGAAATACAAAATCACAACTATCGGAAATCAAACCCGATACCATTACTGAACATGTTAAATATGATACTGATGATCCTGCCATTTGGATCAACCCGGAAGATGCTTCACAAAGTATCGTTTTTGGTACTGATAAAGATACAGACGGTGGCATTTTTGCCTTTGACCTGGAAGGAAAAATTATTCCCGAAAAATCAATTCCTAACATCAAACGCCCTAACAATGTTGATTTGCGTTATGGGTTTCCGGTAACCGATTCTACAACGACTGATATCATTGCTTTTACCGAAAGAGAGCGTAAAATGTTACGCATTTATTCGGTGCCTGATATGAAGCCTTTAGATGGCGGTGGTTTTCCGGTTTTTGTAGAGGATGCGAATGAGGAATTTCAATATCCAATGGGAGTGAGTTTGTATAAATCTGCTGTGGATGGAGCTTTTTATGCGATTGTAGGGCGCAAGACCGGTCCGTTAGAAAACTATCTGTACCAATATAAAATCACATCAAAATCAGACGGTTTGGTAAGCTTTGACCTGGTACGCAAGTTTGGGAATTTTAGCGGTAAAAAAGAGATCGAAGCGATAGCGGTTGATGATGCGCTGGGTTTTGTGTATTATTCTGACGAAGGAGAAAGCATCAAGAAATATCACGCAGAGCCTGCTAAAGGAAATGAACAACTGGCATCTTTTGGTAAGGAAGATTTCTTAGAAGATATAGAAGGTATCGCGATCGCGGCCTATGAAGATGGCAGCGGAATGCTCATTGTTTCTGATCAGCAGCGTGGTCAATTTAATATCTACGATCGTAAGACTAATGAATTGGTTAGAATATTGAATTTGGCAACCACCGAAACAGATGGTTGTGAAGCGGTGACTGTGCCATTAAATGAGACGTTTAAAAATGGTTTATTTGTCGCAATGAATGATGATGGTACGTTTTATTACTATGATTTAGGCAAGTTGAAGTAATTCAGAGCCGGTATTAAATAAAAAAGCCCTGCTGAGCAATCAGCAGGGCTTTTGTGGTTTTGATAAACTTACAATCCAGGATAGTTACCTGTAATGATGTCGATACCATCAATAACCCAACCTACAACAAAGAATCCTGCGGTTAAAATAAAGATGATATTCCATAAAATCGGACTTCCTAGATACCATCTGTGGGCAGCAAAGGCTCCTAAAAATAACCAAAGCAAAATTGCCACGGTTTGACGATCTGCAGCAACAGCAGCAGGAGAAACAAGTTCGTTTGAAGCTTCAGAAGCTGCATTTACTTCAGTGGTTGTTTTTGCAACACGCTCAACAGGAAATCCTGCAAAAGTTGTTGTTGAAATCATTAGCAGAAGTGCCAGTGAAAAGATAATTTTGAAATTCATAAGATCTAAGGTTAATTAAATTACCCAAAATGTACGCTATTTTGAGAAACTTCTATTCCCGAGTAATCCTGTTTTTGATATGTTTAACGTTTACTACAACATTACAAGCACAGGAGTTTGAGTTCTTTGGCGTTATTAAATTAAACGATACTTCGTTTATTAGTTATAAAGTTTTATTTGACCGGGTTAATGATTCTATTCAAGGATATTCACTTACAGATTTTGCAGGTAAACACGAGACTAAGTCTAACATTAGAGGCTTTTATCATGAAGATAAAAAGCTACTGAGTTTTAATGAGTATGACATCGTTTATACGAAGTCACCAGTTGTTCAAAAAGATTTCTGCTTTGTCAATTTTGAAGGAAAAGTGCGTAATCTGGATAAAGTGAAAGCCTTTAGTGGTGATTTTAAAGGACTTTACGCAGATGGTTCTTCCTGCCTCGATGGAATGATCATTGTAAATTCTGGGGAGCAAGTGAAAAAGCGAGTCGAAAAAATAGACAAGGTCATTCAACGTTCTAATAAATTTTCAGATACTATAAAGAAGAATATCAAGGTAGCGCGGGTTTTAGACACATTAACACGGAATATCATCGCTAAAGATGAAAACCTCAATATTTTTACTCGGGATCAGAAGATTAAACTTTCAATCTACGATGCCGGGAAAGAAGATGGAGATGTTATCAATTTGTATGTTGATGATAAACCGGTATTAGAGAATTACACGGTTTTACACGCGAAAAAACATTTAGAATTCAAATTAGAAAATCCGCAGACGCAAATTAGAGTCGAAGCAGTAAGTGAGGGTACTTCAGCACCTAATACCGTGCGGTTGGAAGTAGAGGATAGCCGCAATTTTGTGCGAACTATAACCAACTTGAAAGAAGGTGAAAAAGCACAAATGACGATTGTAAAAAAATAAACCCCCGCATCACTGCGAGGGTTTTATCTCATATCTTGAGTCTAAAATCTCAGATCTCGACTAGTATCTGTAATACTCCGGTTTGTAAGGTCCTTCAACCGTTACACCAATATATTCAGCTTGTTCTTCGTTGAGTTTAGTCAGTTCAACACCTATTTTTTCTAAGTGTAAAGCGGCAACTTTTTCATCTAAATGCTTAGGAAGCATATATACTTCGTTTTTATAGTTGTCGCTGTTTTTCCACAATTCGATTTGTGCCAAAGTTTGGTTTGTAAAGGAGTTACTCATTACAAAACTAGGGTGACCGGTTGCACAACCTAAATTTACCAGACGTCCTTCAGCAAGAAGAATGATGTCTTTGCCGTCAATCGTATATTTATCAACCTGTGGCTTGATCTCGTCTTTAGTATCTCCGTAGTTCTCATTTAACCAGGCAACTTGAATCTCATTGTCAAAGTGGCCAATGTTACATACGATGGTTTTATCTTTCATCACTTTAAAGTGCTCTCCACGTACGATATCTTTGTTTCCGGTAGTTGTGATTACAATATCGGCTTTGTCAAGTACTGTTTCAAGGCGTTTTACTTCAAAACCGTCCATTGCTGCTTGTAAGGCACAAATAGGATCAATTTCAGTTACTGTTACAATAGAACCTGCTCCTTTAAATGAAGCAGCGGTACCTTTACCTACATCACCATAACCGCAAACTACAACGCGCTTACCTGCAAGCATTACATCAGTCGCACGACGTATTGCATCTACAGCACTTTCGCGACAGCCAAATTTGTTATCAAACTTAGACTTAGTAACACTATCATTTACATTGATCGCTGGCATAGGTAATGTACCCTTATTCATGCGTTCGTATAAACGGTGAACTCCTGTAGTTGTTTCTTCAGAAAGACCTTTGATTGCAGCAGCAAGTTCTGGATATTCATCAAGAACCATATTGGTTAAATCTCCACCGTCATCAAGAATCATATTTAACGGCTCGCGCTCTTCACCAAAAAATAAGGTTTGTTCAATACACCAGTTAAATTCTTCCTCATTCATTCCTTTCCAGGCATAAACCGGAATTCCGGCAGCAGCAATAGCAGCAGCAGCATGATCCTGAGTAGAGAAGATATTACAAGAACTCCAGGTAACATCTGCCCCAAGAGCCACAAGTGTTTCGATTAAAACAGCAGTTTGTATGGTCATATGCAGACATCCTGCAATACGAGCTCCTTTTAAAGGTTGTTCAGCACCATACTCTTCCCGCAAAGCCATAAGGCCCGGCATCTCTGCTTCAGCTAATTCTATTTCTTTTCTACCCCACGCGGCCAAAGAAATATCTCTGACTTTATAAGGAACATATTGCACGGTTTTCGTTGACATAATCTTATATTTACAATTCTTATTTTTTGCAAAAATACGTAATAATAGCTACTTAACGTGCCACTTTTCAAAACTATAACGCCTAATGCAGCTACTCAGGTTTACATCTGGAAAGTGGAAGAGTCTCTTGAGGAGTTGTCTCAAAATGTGAATTTAACACCGCATTGCAAAGCCCGTTTTGAAAGTATGAAGTCAGAACTGCACCGCCGCGGATTTTTAAGTATTAGACACCTTTTGCATCAAGCCGGTTATACCGATCAGGATTTGTATTATACCGAAAATGGAAAGCCACACTTGCAAGATGGTAAACATATTTCGATCACCCATTCTTATAATTTTACCGCAATTATTATAAGTGATGCTATTGAGGTGGGTATAGATATCGAAATGCAACGCGATAAGATTTTGCGCATTGCATCCCGCTTTACTCCGTTGAAAGAATACCGTACGTTGGCTAATGATGATGCTGTTATTAGAAAATTGACCATTGTTTGGGGTGCTAAAGAATCGCTTTATAAGATTTACGGCGTTAAAGGACTTAGTTTTTTACAGCACATCAATGTGACCGATTTTGATTTTGATGATCATAAAACGGATGCTATTATCAATTATCACGGCAATCAAAGTAAATACGCTATTGATTTTCTGGAGTTTGAAGGTTTTACCTGTGTTTATGCTTTAGCGCTTTGATATGATTGATGAATTTACGCAGAGCGGAAAACGGATTTATAAAGACTTGCAGGAAGCTGCAAAGAATCAAAAAAAATGTTTTGCCATCCTTTTTGATCCTGAAGAACATTCTGAAGATACCTTGATTCAACAGGTATTACACTTACCTGAATTTACTACACACATTCTTGTTGGCGGAAGTACAGTAACGCAGACTCAAACACAACTTACCGTTCAAATACTAAAAAAGCATACAGATTTGCCGGTAATTCTTTTTCCAGGCGATTATAAGCAGATTTCAAAAGAAGCAGACGGAATACTTTTTTTAACTCTGTTATCTGGAGAGAACCCAGAGTATTTAATAAGGCAACAAATAAAGTCTGTAAAACAGTTACAGCATTCAGACTTAGAGATTATTCCTACGGGTTATATTTTGATTGACGGCGGAATAAAAACTGCTGTAGAACGCGTGAGTCACACACAGGCTTTGCCACAACATGATGTTGAACGTATAGTAAGCACAGCACTTGCCGGTGAATATTCTGGTAAGAAATTGATTTATCTTGAGGCCGGAAGCGGTGCTTTAAAATCGGTTTCTACCGAAATCATTCAGGCGGTAAAGTCGGCAATCTCTATTCCGTTAATTGTAGGTGGAGGAATCAGAACTCCCCTAAAGCTTCAGCAAGCTTACGAGGCGGGCGCAGATCTTGTAGTTGTAGGTACTGCTTTTGAAAAAGGTGAATTTTAGCGTATGAATTCAATTGTAGATTTCTTTTTTGGGCAATATGCAGGTTATGAAACGTTATCAATTATTCTTGAGATCGTGGGCGTTATTTTCGGGTTGCTTTCGGTCTGGTATTCAAAACAGAATAATATCTGGGTATATCCTACGGGGATGATCAGCACCTCAATTTTTGTCTATTTATTATTAAAATGGGGTTTGCTGGGTGATATGATGATCAATGCTTATTATTTCTCGATGAGTGTTTACGGGTGGTATGTTTGGACACGTAAAATAGATGCAGAGCACGTGACGCCTATTTCAAAAACAACTAAAAAAGAACATTTCTGGTCTGCTTTTATTTTTATTGCGACCATCATTTTTGTATTTGCTGTGTACACTGTCTTTGATAAATGGAATAGTTGGACGGCTTATGTAGACACACTTACAACAGCCATATTTTTTGTAGGTATGTGGTTAATGGCTAAGCGCAAAATTGAAAATTGGATTTATTGGATTATAGGAGATATTATTTCGGTTCCCCTATATTTTTACAAAGGCTTCACATTTACCAGTTTTCAATACCTTATTTTTACTGTGCTTGCTATTTATGGCTTTATCGCGTGGAAAAAATACCTCAACAACATACCGGAAACTGCATAAAAATCGTGCTCTTTGGTCCCGAAAGTACCGGGAAGACTACACTTTCAAAGAAACTCTCAGAATATTACGATGGTGCCTGTGTGCCCGAGTTTGCTCGGGAATACCTTCAGCAGAAATGGGATGAAGAGCAAAAGATTTGTGAACCTCAAGACATACTACCCATCGCCATAGGACAGATGAAGTTGGAAAATGAAGCTGTCGATTCCGGAAAAAAAACAGTATTTTGTGATACAGATCTTTTAGAAACAAAGGTTTACAGCAAGGCATACTATGACGGATGGTGTGATGCTCAAGTAGTAGATGCTGCAAAAAACAATACGTATGATCTCTATTTGTTAACGTATATAGATACGCCCTGGCAAGCAGATGATTTACGTGACCGCCCGGAACAACGAGAAGAAATGTTCGAGTATTTTAGACAAGCTTTAATTGATAATGATCGCCCCTACATTTTGGTTAAAGGAAGTCTAGAAGAGCGACTACAATTTATTACCAACCACTTAAATTCTTTACTAATTTGAATTTTACAGACCAAGAAATCAACGAAATCAAAGATCACGGCTTAACTGCAAAACAGGTAGAAAGTCAAATTGATCTTTTTGTTAATGGGGTGCCTAATGTTAAACTAGTAGCACCTGCAACAACATCAGACGGAATTTTTAAACTTGCTGAAGCAGATGAATTGAAGTTTCTAGATTTTTATGAAGATAAAAAACCAAAACTCGATCTTCTAAAGTTTACACCAGCTTCTGGTGCTGCCAGTCGTATGTTTAAAAAGATCTATCAGTTTTTAGAGGACTATGATGCTTCTAAAGAAACAATAGATGAATATCTAGAACGTACCGGGGATAACCACATGAAGAAGTTTTTTGCCGGTTATGAGAAATTTCCATTTTACAATCACATTATAGATGGGCTTGACGAAAAAACCAAGGCCGATGAAAACGCTAAGAAATATGCGTTCATCAAAACAATGATGAGTGAAGATGGTGAGAACTACGGTAATTTGCCTAAAGGTTTGATCCCATTTCATTATTACGGATGTTATAAAGCAACAGCTTTTGAAGAGCATTTGCATGAGGCTGCAGCATATGCTGCAAAAAGCGATAAAGCAGCACTACATTTTACCGTTTCGCCAGAGCATAAGGAGGCATTCGCTAAAGAATTTGATACCATCCACGCTTCAGTAAGTAATACAACAGGAGTAAATTTTGATGTTGATTATTCGTTTCAGAAGCCGGAAACAGACACTGTTGCTGTTACTATGGATAATAAATTATATCGCAAGAGTGACGGTTCTTTGTTGTTCCGTCCCGGGGGTCACGGGGCATTGATTGAAAACCTGAACGATGTGGATGCAGACGTGATTTTTATAAAGAATATAGATAATGTTTTGGTTCAGGATCAGATTCAAAATTTAGCACGAAGCAAACGTATTTTAGCCGGTTTACTTTTAGAAAAGCAAGCTCAGGTATTTAAATATGCAGAACTTTTAAATAAAAATACAATTTCTGAAAACGAGCTTGAGGAGTTAGTAACCTTTTTAAAAGAAGATTTCAGTACGCGTATCGATTCAGATTATACAGATTTTTCAACAGAAGAAAAGAAAAGCTATTTAGCTGAATTACTAGATAGACCTATGCGTGTTTGCGGTATGGTTAAAAATGAAGGTGAGCCCGGAGGTGGCCCGTTTTGGGTTGAAGATGAAAGCGGTAAGGTAGCCCTGCAAATAATTGAAAGTGCACAGGTAAACACTAAAGACGCTAAACAAGGGGAGATCTTTAAAAATTCAACACACTTCAATCCGGTAGATATTGTTGCCGGCGTACGTAATTATAAAGGTGAAAAATACAATCTACTTGATTATGTAAATCCAGATTTAGCATTTATAGCTTATAAGACAGATGGAGGAAACGAAATCAAAGCATTAGAACTTCCCGGATTGTGGAACGGTGCGATGGCACGCTGGAATACCTTATTTGTTGAAGTGCCTTTGGAAACTTTTAATCCTGTTAAAACAGTAAATGATTTACTAAAACTATCACATCAGACAAAAGCTTAATGGATAAAAACGTGCTGTATTCAGAATGTAATTTTAGGGCAGTGCGCAGCAGTGGTCCCGGTGGTCAGCATGTAAATAAGACTTCTACTAAAGTCATGCTGCATTGGGACCTTGATGCTTCTATTGTGTTTGATGAAGATCAGAAAGAGCGTCTTCAAAAACGGCTGTCTTCAAAATTTACATCAGAAAATCAATTGGTTTTATCTTATGATCAAAGTCGCAGTCAGCATAAAAACAAACAAGAAGTTTTTAAAAACTTAGTACGCTTGCTAGAGAAGGCACTTATTAAACCTAAAAAGCGAAAAAAGACAAAACCTACTTTAGCTTCAAAAAGACGCAGGCTTGATTCTAAAAAGAAAAATGCAGAAAAGAAAGCCAATAGAAAACCGCCTTCTTTTTAAGTATTCTGAATATTTTAGAGTATTTTTTATAAAGTGTAGATAAATTCTACACTTTTTTTGTGGAATATACTCTTCTTCTACACAAATCACTTTTCACCTTATTTCTTTATTCATCCCATAATCAGCTACTTAATGGGGATGAACTGTGCTACAGTTGCTATGGTACGGTTTTGCTATTTGATTAGAAGAGTTTGTAACTGAAACAACTCAAATAAATATAACAATAAATAAGAAAACATAGAATTATGAAAAATCTAGTAATGACCGTAGCTGCAGCAGCAACAATGCTTTTCGCTACACAAAATATAACAGCACAAGAAACAGAATCTGAAGTAGCAATGACTGAGACAGAAGTACAAGCACCTGTACAGGATGGCTTTGAGAAAATTGAAACTTCAGCTTTACCAGAAACAGTTACTAATGCAGTAGCAACTGACAAAGCAGGTTCTAAAGTTGAAGAAGCGTATTTCAATGAAGAATTGAGTGTTTATAAATTGATGTTGAAAGCGGAAGGTGCAGAAGCAGAAACGGCTTACATCAATGAAGAAGGTAAATGGGTAAAGATTCAATAAAAAGAGTCTCCCTTTTAATAAATCAATTTTAATCAAAGCACCAGTGCGTGCACAAAATATAGAGTTATGAAAAATCTAGTAATGACCGTAGCTGCAGCAGCAACAATGCTTTTTGCAGCAGAAGGAGTAACAGCTCAAGAAACCACAGGAGATGTAGCACAAGCTACTACAGAATTACAAGCTCCGGTAGATGGATATACTAAAATCGAAGTTTCAGATTTACCGGTAACTGTGACGAAAGCAGTTGAAGAGGATAAAACTGGAGCAGATGTAACTGAAGCTTGGGTTGACTCAGAAAACAAAACTTTCAAATTGACATTAGCAACAGAAGGGGCAGAGCCAGAAACTGCATATATAAATGCTGCAGGTGAGTGGATCGAACCAAAAGAGTAGGTTAGGTTTCCCTAATTTGAATTTTTAATAAATAGAATGGTTAAAAATTCAAGATTGAGCCCCGATGAGAATCGGGGCTTTTTTATGTTTTATTGACACTGCTAAAGGGTTTAATACGCCTAGGTTTTCCGCGAGGTAGTTTATTTTCAAATTCAAGCATTTAGATATAAAAAAACCGAAAGATACTTTCTTAACGTTTTTTATGATTTTATTAGTTACCGCAGTTAATGGTATTTGTACTTTTAACTCAATAATTGAGATTTGAATACTCCGAGGTTTGCCTCGAAGTCAAAAGCCGTTTCTTTATAATACATTTTGGGTTTGCCCAAGGTGATTTACTAAAACTATCTGCCTTGTCTAAAATACTCCTTATAGAAGATGATGTTGCCTTTTGTAAAATGCTTGAGACCTTTCTCGGTAAAAAAGGCTTTGAAGTCAAAAGCGCGTTTACAGCTGGTGAAGCTTACAAAATATTAGATGAGGGATCGACAGATCTGGTTATTACAGATGTTCGTTTGCCAGATGATGACGGACTTAGCATTTTGAATTTCATTAAAGAGAAGTATTCAGCTATCCCTGCGATTTTGATGACTGGTTATGCCGAAATTAATAAAGCTGTAGAAGCTATGAAGGCCGGCGCTTTTGATTATATTTCAAAACCGGTACGTCCTGATGAACTCTTGAAGATTATAGATAAAGCCCTCAATATTCAGGAAAATTCAAAAAACACTTCAAACACTTCTGAACCAAAACAAAATCTAAAAAAGAAAAGTGTGGAAGTTGCATCTGCAACAAGTACTAACTTTATAAAAGGGGTAAGTGATGCCGCAGCAAAACTCAATCAATATGTAGATCTTGTTGCACCTACTACGATGTCAATTTTGATAATTGGCGATAGCGGTACTGGTAAAGAATATGTTGCAAAAAGTATTCACGATAAAAGCAAGCGTAGCGATCAGCCATTTATAGCTGTTGATTGCGGTGCCATACCTAAAGAACTAGCAAGTAGTGAGTTCTTTGGTCATATTAAAGGTTCTTTTACAGGAGCAGTTACAGACAAAGTGGGGCATTTTGAAGCGGCTAATGGAGGTACACTTTTTTTAGACGAAATAGGAAATCTATCATACGAATTACAGGTACAACTGCTTAGAGCCTTACAGGAGCGAAAGGTAAAACCGGTAGGTAGTAACAAGGAAATTCCGGTTGATATACGTGTTGTTGCCGCTACTAATGAAGATCTGGAGGAAGCTATAAAAGAGAATGAATTCAGAGAAGATCTGTATCACAGGTTGAATGAGTTTTCAATCGAGATGCCACGCCTGAGTGATCGTCAGGAAGATTTGATGCTTTTTGTAAATGTTTTCTTGGACCAAGCCAATGCAGAACTTGAGAAAGAAGTGACCGGTTTTAGTGATGAGGCTATAGAGGCTTTAAAAAGATATGACTGGCCGGGAAATTTAAGAGAACTGAAGAATATCGTAAAGCGATCGGTTTTATTAACGCAAGACGCTATTATTCCTCTAAAACTGTTGCCTCGTGAAATAATGCTTTCAAAAGAAAGCATAAAAGATGAGCCATTTGCACTCTTTAATTCTAAAAATGAGCAGGAGCTTATTTTAGATGCCTTGGAAAAAACCGGAGGTAATAAAAGCAAAGCCGCAAGACTTCTTAATATTGATCGTAAAACACTTTACAATAAACTCAAGCACTACGATATCAAGTTGTAAGAGTTTGTCTTAGCAAATCTACCAAGGTTTTCGATTTTGCCTTAACACTTAAAATAGCCGATTGTATCTCTGCCTTAGAAATGTTTTGAAGTGAGGGTTTTTCTAATTCTTCAAGAATAGTGACAATCCCTGAAGCTTCAAGCTGTTTCATCATCGGAAGCATTTTATGTGCAGTGTCATTAATAGATTTGATGTCTATAGTTTGGGCGTTTAAACTTTCTAAACTTTCTTCAGTGCTCTCACAAAACACAGTAAGAATAGTCTTTAAAGCTTCATCATCATCACCTACAAATTCTTTCAACTGCTCAAGACTGAATAATTCAGAGTTAGATTTTGAGACAATTGAATTGGGTTCAGTTTTCTTTTTTTCTAAAGCACTTATCGTGCTAATAGCCTGAACCAGTTCATCCGGTTTGTAAGGCTTTTTTAAGTTTTCGGCGAAGCCAAAATGTTTGTAATCTGCTTGTTTGAGCGCTCCGTTTCCGCTCAGAGCAATTACAGGTATTTGAGCAGTTTCTGAGGTTGATTTAAGCTCTTTAATTAATGCAATTCCATCCATAACAGGCATTTGTATGTCTGAAAGGATGAGGTCGTATTTTTTTGTTTTAAGCAGTTTTAAAGCTTCCTCTCCATTGTTTGCAGTATCTGTCTTTAAGTCATAAGGAGCTAGAGTAGCTTGAGTAAGTTTGATCTGTACCGATTCATCATCAACGATTAGAATACGTTCAATTGAATTTAGATCTTCTTTTGAAACTGAAACGGATTTAACAGACTCTTGCTGTTCTGTTTTTTCAACAGGAATAGAAACGGTGAATGTACTTCCTTTGCCCGGAGTACTATTTAAAGATAATTTCCCTTTAAGTAGTTTAGTTAATTTTTTTGATATGGAAAGGCCAAGACCAAAACCGCCAAATTTGCGCTGTGTGGTTTCTTCTGCCTGTGAAAATTCTTTAAAAATGAGTTGTTGCTTTTCTTTAGGAATTCCCAGGCCGGTATCAATTACTTCAAATTTTAGACTGCTTTTTACAATTTGTGCAGTAATGATTATGCTTCCGGTTTCTGTGAATTTATAAGCATTAGTGATGAGGTTGGCGAGTATTTGTTTGATGCGAAAAGGATCGCTTAGAAAGATTTGATTAGCCTCTTCAGAGATTTCTGTGCCAATTTCAACGCCAGGTTTTATAGGTTGTGGTAAACTTACTGCAGCAACATCTTCAATTAATTTTTTAGGGTTAAACGGTATTCTTTCGATAGTGATCTTACCGGCTTCAAGCTTTGAAAAATCAAGCAAATCGTTAACCAGTTTTAAAATATAATCTCCAGATTTTTGAACAGTATCTAAATACCGTAATTGTTTAGCATCAACAGGTGTTTTTTTAAGCAATTCTGTAAAGCCTAAAACCGTATTGAGGGGAGATCGCATATCATGAGTCACTGTCGCCATTAATTGTTCTCTACTCTTTAATAGGGATTGCGCAACGGCATTACTTTTTTCAAGTTCAGTGCTGTATTGCTGGCTACGGGACGCATCTTTAAAGATCATTATGACAAAGCCTAAAGCAAGAATAATACTGATACCGCCTATGATTTTTAAGGTGTTAGAAATTTCTTCAATACGGCTATTGAGTAGAGCTTCGCGCTGTCTCGCTGTCATCGTCCCTTCACGTTCAAGCGTACTCAGAAGATTTCTGATCTTAAGGTTGATGTCGCGGTCGTTAGCAAGTAGCGTATTTTCACGATTGATGATGTTGAGCTCGAGTTCTTTCTTTCGGGTTTCTATTTTTGCCAGAGTCTTGCGCACAGTTTGTGCCATTGAAGCCATATTCTGATCCTTATCTGTATTGTCTTTTCTGATGTATTCCATCATATCAACAATCACTTTTTTTGTATACGCATCTACAGAATCTAAGCGGGGATCATTAGCATAATCTTCAAAATAAATATCTTCTTTTATAAGTTCAGAAAGCGCTTCATCGTAATAATTACGGGAGTATTGCTCTTCGCGTAAGCGCACCATTGAGCGGATGTTGCTGGTCTTGTTTGACAGTAACATTTTGATACTGTCTAACTGTTCATTTTGTGCTTTGGTTTCTGTGAGAGCTTGTAAAGAATCTAGCTGAATGGTGATGCTGTCAACGAGAACTTCATATTTGCCAAATTGATTCTGAGAACCCGTCGCCATCGCAGTTCTGCCTATCGTTTCGGCTTCATAAAGATAGCTCAACGCATTGCTGGTAAAAGTGAGTTTTTGATTAGTGGCTTGTTCTTTTTTAGGAGGATATATAAAGGTTTTAATCTGCGGATAAATAAACCAAATCGCAAAAAAGATAAGCAAACCTATTAGCAGATAGCCTGTCAAAACCTTAAGTGTTATAGAGCGTTTGGTATTTTTCATAGGTACTAAAATTAAACTACCCTAAAATAAAACACCTTAATTTTTTTATAAAAGCAGAAATATTGCATTACATTTGCCGCCTAATCTCAAAGGGGTGCTTAAACTTCTGTTTATTCAGAAAGCGAGCTGAGATCATACCCAATGAACCTGGGCGGATAATGCCGCCAAGGGAATCGCTTAAAATACTGGTGACGATCGGGTTGTTTTTAAGCAACATTGCATTTTATTAACTAATAGTAACACGGAATAATCGCCCCTTTTATTCGTAAAAATTTTTACGAATGAAATCACTTTTATTCGCCTGTGCTGCCAGTTTAACAACTTTTGGCGCACTCGCACAACAAACACAACAAGACACCACATCTGTAAACAAACTCGATGAAGTACTTGTAAAATCAATCCGGGTAGATGCAGATTCACCCATCACTTACAGCAATCTTTCTAAAGAGGAAATTAACGAGCGCAATCTGGGTCAGGATTTACCCATTTTACTCAATTATCTGCCTAGCGTTGTAACTACATCAGACGCAGGAGCAGGAGTGGGTTACACGGGTTTTCGGGTCCGCGGAACAGGGAATCAAGGGATCAACGTGACCATTAACGGGATTCCATATAACGATACAGAAAGTCTGGGTAGTTTTTTTGTAAACCTGCAAGATTTTAGCAGTTCTATACAAAGTGTACAGTTGCAACGTGGGGTAGGGACTTCTACTAACGGAGCCGGAGCTTTTGGTGCAAGTTTAAACATTCTTACCGATGCGGCAGAGGATAAAGCTTATGCTCAGGTTAGCGCTTCAGGCGGATCTTTTAATACCCGCAGAGCAAATGTGAAATTTGGTACGGGATTGATTAGCGATCACTTTAGTTTTTCCGGAAGGCTTTCGACCATAAAATCTGATGGTTATGTAGACCGGGCGAGTTCTGATTTGAAATCTTATTTTTTACAAGGGGAATATCGTAATGAAAACACACTGCTTAAAGCAATTGTTTTTGGAGGTCACGAGATTACCTATCAATCGTGGAATGGTATCGATAAGCAGACTTTAGAAACCAACCGCACCTATAACCCTATAGGTTTTCAATATGATGATGCCGGAAATTTAGAGGGTTTTTATGAGAATCAGGTAGATAATTATAAGCAAGACCACGTGCAGTTATTGTGGAATCAAAAATATGGCGGTGGCTGGTCTACTAATCTTGCATTAAACTATACAATGGGTCGCGGCTTTTTTGAAGAGTATGTAGACTCTTGGTATTATGCCAATGTGAATTTTTCTAATGATGCTACATTTGATTTCATAGGCTGGGAGCCTTACGAAGTAGATGGAGAGTTGCAAACAGATACAGATCTAATACGTCGTAGATGGTTAGACAATCGCTACTATGTTGCGAATTTGACGACTAATTATTCTGATAAAAATATCGATTTTGATGCCGGGATTTTTGGTAGTGTTTACACCGGCGATCATTATGGTGAGATCACCTGGGCGCGCTATTTCTCGCAAACTGAAGAGGCTGGTTACCTATATTATTTTGGTACGGCAGATAAAAATGAGTTTACCACTTTTGTTAAGGCTACTTGGAGAATCGATGACACTTGGAGTGTATTTGGAGATCTTCAAGGAAGATTCATTACTTATGAGACCGACGGTCTTGCCGATGATACAACACCTTTTAAAATTGATAAAGATTACTCGTTTTTCAACCCTAAAGCGGGTGTGACATTTACCGTTGATGAATCGAGTAAAGTTTACGCGTCTTATGCCAGAGCAAACCGCGAACCTAACCGTACTGATTTTGAAAATGGAAATCCCGTACCAGAGACTTTAAACGATTTTGAATTGGGATATCGCTTTACTAAAGACCGTGCGCGTATTTATGCT
Source organism: Leeuwenhoekiella aestuarii (assembly GCF_004104055.1). Classification (GTDB taxonomy): domain Bacteria; phylum Bacteroidota; class Bacteroidia; order Flavobacteriales; family Flavobacteriaceae; genus Leeuwenhoekiella; species Leeuwenhoekiella aestuarii. The sequence continues at coordinate 976,469 of NZ_QOVJ01000001.1, forward strand.
AATGTGTATTATATGGATTATCGCGATCAGCTAGTGCTTACCGGAGCGATAGATGATGTGGGTGCAGCGATACGCCAAAACAGCGGTTCTAGTTACCGTCTGGGTGTAGAAGTAGAAGCCGGTTTCCAGTTAGGAAGTCAGGTTGCGATTTCACCAAACATGGCTTTGAGTACTAATAAAAACCGAGATTTTTTCTTTCAAAGAGACGGTGTCTTGCAGAATCTGGGAAATACCAATATTTCGTTTTCTCCTAACATTGTTGCCGGTAATAGAATTGATTTTTTCCCGATTCAGAATTTACGTTTTTCGCTATTATCTAAGTATGTTGGTGAGCAATATCTGGGTAATATAGATGCCGAAAGTTCTAAGCTTGAAGCTTATTTTATAAATGATTTGAACTTTCAGTACGATTTAGAAGGAATTGGTTTTGCTAAGTCGATTACATTAACGGCTTTGGTTAATAATATCTTCAGCGAAGAATACGTGTCTAATGGATACTTTTTTACCTATGATGATGATTTTACAAATCCGGGAACCGTTACTACCATTGAAGGTGCCGGGTATTATCCGCAGGCTAAAATCAACTTTTTAGTTGGAGCGACTGTACGATTTTAGGGTGCCTTGGGGTCAATCTTTAAAGCCGGCATTTGCCGGCTTTTTTATTCAATAATCGAGAACTATTTTTTAAATACTCTTAACGGAGACGGCTAGTGAAAATTTAATTTGAAACAACTATGTCATTTCCATTTTGCGAAACCCGGTATTCAATAAGTGTGTAAGCCAATTCTTGGCTGGTGTCCTGACCAGTGTACAGGGTATACGTGTTGTCTTCACAAGAGCAGTTTGCTTCTACTCCATTTAAATTCATTGTAGAACAAGCATTGGGTACGTGATTGGGGTCGGTTGCTTCCCAGGCGCGTATAGAAGAACCTGTATTTATCACAAAAACACCGCGTATGCCTGCATTAGCAACATAAATAGCATTTCCCGGAAATTGTAACTGACTATATTCAGGCAAGTTTGTGTTTAAACTAATGGTAAATGAGATGGGATTAACATTAGGGTTGTTGATGCGGTTATCGTCTGAACTGCACGAAAATGTCAGTATGCAAAACAAAGCCATTAGTAGTCCTCTTTTTAGGATTTTAGTTAAAGATGAGATTGTCAATTTATAAGATTTTAGAAGTAACAATTAATAAATTCGTATATTAGCAACACTTAATCCCGTTAATTAATGGGATTTTTTGTGTTTATATATCAGGGTAAGACTTTACCATAGTATTAACACAATTGTTAAACGATAATTACATACATCGCATTGTGCATAAATAAACGAAGTTATGAGTAAAGTATCATACTATACCGCAGAAGGACTAAAAAAATTAAAAGACGAACTCAATCAGTTAAAAGATGTTGAGCGTCCTAAGGCTTCTCAAGCTATTGCAGAGGCTCGTGATAAGGGGGATTTGAGTGAAAATGCAGAATACGATGCTGCAAAAGAAGCTCAGGGAATGCTAGAGATGCGTATCTCTAAAATGGAAGAGATTGTATCAAATGCACGTATTATTGATGAGTCGCAATTAGACACTTCAAAAGCGCTGGTCCACTCTACAGTAAAAATTAAAAACCAAACTAACGGTCAAGAAATGACCTACAAGTTGGTTGCGCAAAGTGAAGCTGATTTAAAAAGCGGAAAAATCTCTGTAGATTCTCCCATAGGAAAAGGTTTATTGGGAAAAAAAGTAGGAGAAGTCGCGGAGGTAAGTGTGCCTAATGGTACGATGAAGTTTGATATTCTTGAAATAAGCAGAACGTAAATTATGGCATCTATTTTCACTAAAATAATCAATCGCGAAATCCCCGGTTATATTGTTGCCGAAGATGAGAAACACATCGCGATTTTAGATATAAATCCTAATGCAAAGGGTCACACGCTTTGTATTCCTAAGAAGGAAGTAAATAAAATATTTGATCTTCCGGAAGCAGATTATATGGCGCTTATGGCTTTTAGCCGAAAGGTTGCAAAAGCATTAGAACAGGTTGTTGAGTGTAAGCGTATAGGTGTTTCTGTAATAGGGCTTGAAGTGCCTCATGTACATGTGCATTTGATTCCGTTGACTTCAATGGAGGACGCTCGTTTTATTTCAAAAACCAAAATGGAAGCAGAAGCGTTTAAAGCCTTAGCCGAAAAAATACAGGCAGCTCTCTAAGGAGTCTGAAACTTGTAAATGGCAAATGCCGCTGCTGCACCGGCAACTACAATAGCGATTAAGATAATTATAGCTAAAGGTTTATAACGCACGTAGGTGTCAGGGCTTCCAAAGCGTTTCAGATTATATAAATATACCCGGTCGATCTCATCGGTCCAAAGGCCGGGGTATATCATAGACTCACAATGGCTGCAATTAAGCTCTCCCTTCACTTCTTTAGTAGATCGTTTCATGAGCTTATTCTCCTCTACCTTATTAAAAAAGGTAAAAGTGAGCCCATCTTGGGCAAAGCATTTAGGACAGTTATTACGCAGTTTGGATTCCCCAAATTTCACGTAGTTAGAAGCCATAGGAGATAGGTTGGTTGTCTTGCGAAATTAAATTATTTCATAAGATTCTCCAGATTTATTTGAGCATATTGCAGCAACATAATGGTTTTAGCATCTTTAATTGCGCCGGTTTTAATTAGGGCTAATGCCTCCTTGAATTGATATTCAAGCACTTCAATGTTTTCGGTTTCATCTGTTGCACCACCACCTTCTGAGACTTTTTCTTTTTCAGAATATTCTGCTATAAAAAAGTAGAGAATTTCGGTAACAGAACCTGGGGACATATAAGATTCAAAGACTTTTTCAACCGTTTTTATACGGTATCCGGTTTCTTCTTCAATTTCTTTTAAAATAGCCGTTTCAGGGTCGTTTTCATCCAGTAAGCCGGCACAAGCTTCAATCATCATCCCGTCTTTATTTTTATTGAGATACGTAGGCATTCTAAACTGCCGTGTGAGAATTACCGTTTTTTTATAGGTATTATAAAGCAGAACCACAGCACCGTTACCCCGGTCGTAAGCTTCACGAGATTGCTTTTCCCATTGTTTGTCATTGTTGAGGTACTCAAAATCTACTTTTTTTAAAGTGTACCAATTGTCTGAAAGAATGCTCACCTGCATATTCCTCACATTATCATTCATGATTCAAAAAGTTTTAAAGCGATTTGAAATGTAGTTCCTTTGTTGATCTCACTATTCAGTACGCGCACCTGGCCGTCATGATATTCTTCAATAATGCGTTTTGTGAGTGATAAGCCTAGTCCCCATCCCCGTTTTTTTGTTGTATAACCAGGTTCAAAAATAGTTGAGAAATTCATTTTAGGAATACCCTTGCCGGTATCAGAAATCAAGATTCTAACATACCTTGTGTCTCGCTTAATAGTTAGGGTTAACTTTCCTTTACCCTTCATAGCATCGATGGCATTCTTCACCAGATTCTCAATACTCCAGGCGTATAGCTCTTTATTGAGCATTACAAAAAGTTGTCCTTTTGGCGGAACATCGATCTCGAAGTCTATAAGTTTTGAACTTCTGTTAGCAAGATACTCAAAGGCTTCCTGAGTTTCAGTGATAATATTTGTTGCGTCTAGTTTCGGGATACTTCCAATTTTTGAAAACCTGCCGGTAATCGTTTCTAGACGGTTGATGTCTTTGTTTATTTCTTCAATGTACTCGGGATTTACATTTTCGGCTTTTAAAATTTCGGTCCATCCTACTAAAGAGGAGAGTGGAGTTCCTATCTGGTGTGCAGTTTCTTTAGCCATTCCTGCCCATAACAGGTTTTGTTCGGAAGCTTTGGAGGTAGCATAGAAAAAGTAAATAACTCCGATAAATAAAATCACAATGATTACAAGCACTACTGGAAAATACTTTAACTGATTGATCACGGGAGAATGCCCGTAATAAGCATACCAAAGTTCTCCACCCAATATGTCAATGCGTATAGGATCGTTTTCTGCGGCCATTTCCATCAAAATTTCCTGGGATTGAACAGGATCGTCCAGAACGCCTTCAGGAATGTTGATGCTGTTTACAATGCTATCCTTATAATCGGTTATGATTATGGGTATATACTGATTTTTGGAGTTGATTTTCTGACTTAGTGCATAATACTGGTTGATGTCCTCGGTATTAAAAGCTTCCATTGATGAAGCCCATACTTCCATGCGGTCACGCTCTGCCTGTTTGAGTTGGTCAAAAAACAAGGAGACATTCCAGAGAATTAATGCAGTGATGACAACTGCCGCAAAAATGATAAACCAGCGTATAAAGCGCTGATCTGTATTAAAATTCATAGGAATATGTTCTTTTTACTCGATAATCGAGATTACAATCTTTCGAGGAATACCTCAAAGTTTAAAGTCATTACAGCATTTATTGTTACCACCAAAAGGGTTAAAACTCCGAGGCTTGTCGCGAAATTGAAAATTTGTTTCTAAAGAGTGCCTCGTTAGCTCGCCCAGAGGCAGTATACAATGGCCCCAAATTACAAAGTTGCCCCAATTTAAATATAAAGTATTTCTTAAAGAATTATTGTATTCAAAACGGTTTTAAGTATTGAAGTGGTTGACTACCTTTGCGACATGAGTACAGAAACCTTAAGTATAGACCCTAAAGTAACTGATAATTCGCAAATTTATAGCGTGTTATCTGGTTCTGTAGGGCCTAGACCCATTGCTTTTGCAAGCACTTTAGACGCTAAAGGTAGTCCTAATTTGGCGCCTTATAGTTTTTTTAATGTGTTTAGTTCTAATCCACCGGTTGTAGTTTTTTCTCCTGTAAGAAGAGGGAGAGACAATACTACAAAACACACGTTAGACAATATTTTAGAAACAAAGGAAGTGGTAATCAACATCGTTAATTATGCGATGGTACAACAGATGTCACTGGCAAGTACAGAATATGATGCCGGCGTAGACGAATTTATAAAAGCGGGTTTTACTAAAGAAACTTCAGAGCTGGTTAAGCCTTTTCGAGTAAAAGAATCCCCGGTTCAGTTAGAATGTAAAGTAAAAGATGTAGTGGCTTTGGGTACTGAAGGCGGTGCAGGAAATCTGGTGATTTGTGAGATCGTAAAAATTCATATTCAAAAAGCGGTGTTAACAGAAGTCAATACTTTAGACGAGCATAAACTAGACCTCGTTGCGCGTATGGGTGGTAACTGGTATACACGTGCAATAGATGGAATGTTTGAAGTGCCAAAGCCCTTGCGTAATTTAGGTGTAGGCGTTGATGCCTTGCCAGAAGCAATACGTATGAGTACCATTCTTACCGGAAATGACCTGGGACGTCTGGGAAATGTAGAACTAATGCCTGATGCTGATGCTGTGGCAAAATATTTAGATGAAAACTCATCGCTACAAAATTTGGTAACTAATGGTGATACGGTAGCTTTGCATAAAGAGATTCAAAAACTGATTCAGCAAGATAATACAGGCGATGCCTGGAAATTAATTTTAGCCTAAGAGAAAAGGCATATAAAACATCAAAACAACAGAAATGGAAGTACAGGGAAAAATTAAATTGATAGGAGAAACACAAACCTTTGGAAGCAATGGTTTTAGAAAGCGAGAGGTTGTTGTAATTACCGAAGAGCAGTACCCACAAACTATAATGGTTGAGTTTGTACAAGATAAAACAGACTTACTTAATAACTTTAATGTAGGTCAGAATGTAAAAATTAGCATCAATCTACGTGGAAGAGAATGGGTAAACCCACAAGGAGAGACTAAATATTTTAACAGCATCCAAGGTTGGAGAATAGAAAATCTTCAGGCGGGAGCTCCTGCAGCAGGTATGCCACCGGTTCCACCGGCAGACCAGTTTGAGCCTGCATCAGACTTTAGTGATGATGATCATGATGATCTGCCTTTCTAAAAAGCACGTTAAATACAGCGAATACCCCGGGTACTTTTTATAAGTTTCCGGGGTATTTTTTGTTATTAAAGTTTGTGAGTTTAGCTTTTGTAAAAAGAAAAAAGCTCTGGTTAAAGAGCTTTTTAATTGGTTTTAGGTTAACCTATTTAATAAACTAAAAAAGCAATGATGAACAAAAATATCGAATAGGTTGCTATAAATTTCCAAAAAAAACAGCAATTAAACAAAGTAATCTGCAATTTTTTATTAAAATCATAAATTATCATTTTCATAACTCCAGATCAGCCATTTCCAGATTACAGCCTTGCAGATGCAGACGGACTGCTGGCAGTGGGTGCAGATCTATCGGTAAAGCGTTTGGTTGATGCTTATTCTAAAGGAATCTTCCCGTGGTATAATGATGGTCAACCTGTTTTATGGTGGTCTCCAGATCCCCGAATGGTTCTGATTCCTGAAAATATTCACGTGTCTAAAACCATGCGAAAGGTCTTACGGGAAGAACGGTTTAAAGTGACTTTCAATACGGCTTTTTTAGATGTGATCTTAAATTGTAAGCGTATTGAACGCGATGGTCAGTACGGTACGTGGATTACTAATGAAATGGTTGATGCTTATCTAGAACTCTATAAACAAGGTTTCGCAGAATCTGTTGAGATATGGGAAAGCGGCACATTAGTAGGCGGTCTTTACGGAATCAATTTAAAAGAAAAGAAGGTCTTTTGTGGCGAAAGTATGTTTGCAAAAACCAGCAATGCTAGTAAAGTAGCTCTGATTACTTTGGCACAAAATCTTCAGAAAAACAATTACAAATTAATAGATTGCCAGGTTTATACAGAGCATCTTGAAAGTATGGGAGCAGCTGAGATATCCAGAGCAGAATTCTTATCTGTTTTAACCTAGTGCTTTCACTTCAGCATATCTAAAGCAATTCACCTCATGGTCGTTTACCATTCCGGTAGCTTGCATATGCGCATATATAACGGTAGAACCGGTAAACTTGAACCCTCTTTTTTTTAGATCTTTTGAAAGTGCATCGCTAATCGCTGTTGTTGCCGGTGCGTCTTTGTAATAGGCTACCAAATTTTGAACGGGTTTATTATTTACAAAACTCCAGATGTATTTTGAAAAACTACCAAATTCTTCCTGCGTTTTCATAAAAGCTTTGGCGTTAGAAACTGTTGCCTGAACCTTCAACTTATTTCTAATGATTCCGGGATTATTGAGCAGCTCTTCAAGTTTAGATTCAGAATAATTAGCGATCTTTTTATAATCAAAATTATCAAGCGCTTCGCGGAAGTTTTCGCGCTTGCGCAAAATAGTGATCCAACTCAACCCTGCCTGAAAGGTTTCTAAGATCAAGAATTCAAAAAGTCGTGCATCGTCATAAATCGGCACGCCCCATTCTGTATCATGATAGGCCTCATAGAGTTTGTCGCCCACGCACCAGCCACATCTGTGTTTTTCCATAAATTAAGTTTAAGACCTTAAAGATATTTAATCTTGCGCGAGTAGTTTATTTTAAGGTTGTAAGTTCACTAAAAAAACTGCGACTTTTTCTTTATGACTATAACTACCTTAGAAAAGCAAGATCTGGTAACCAAAGCATTTAAAAATGCGATGAACTATGCAGATTATCGCTTACTTGTTGAAAACCACGCAGAGTCGTTTACCAGCACCGGCCATACGCAAACTGAAGCTTTATCTAATTATACCGTTCTCAATTACCGCAGGATGAAACGTTGGGATAAGACTATGCGTTTTACTGAAGAGCAACAAAAGCTCATTACTGAATTAGACCGACCTTTAAATTGGTTAGTGATTACAGAAAGCTGGTGTGGTGATGCACCACCGGCAGTGGCAGTTATGCAGAAGATAGCAGAACTACAGCCGGCGATAAATTTAAAATTGGTTCTTCGGGATGAAAATCCACAGTTGATGGATGCTTTTTTGACTAACGGCTCTAAGTCTATACCCAAGCTTATTATACAAGACCCTAAAAATGATTCTGTTTTGATGAATTGGGGTTCGCGTTCTCAGGCGGCTCAAAAGCTGGTTGATGATTTTAAGGAAGAAAATGATGTGGTTACGGCAACTTTTAAAGAAAGTTTGCAACAGTGGTACAATCAAGATAAAGGAAAATCGGTTTTTAAAGAATTAGCCGAAATCTTACGCGTCCTCAACCTTGAAACTCGAATGTAATAGAGCCTAGCTGAGAATCTCGCTCACTTTTATTAAAAATAGCTTTCTCAGCATATTCTAAAGCTTGATCTACCAGACACCCGTTTGTTGTGGTTGATGCTGCTTTATTAAAATAAGCTTTCATAATTCCACCTACACCATTTACCTGAATGTTGATAACCACTTTTCCTGTGGCATCACAGGTATAAACAGGATTCGGAATTTGTATCGCATTTCGATCTTTAAGCTGATAGGTAACTGTGCTTCGTCGGTAACTTGAAGTATTTACCTTAGAAATCTTTTCTGTTTTTTCAGTATCCCCAGAAGATTGTTGCTGACTTCTTTTTTGACGCAATGCAGCAATTCGGGCTTGATAATCGGGATAATTCTCATCTTCTCCTTGATCATCTTCAGAGGCCGTTGTATTTTCTGAATCGGTTTTTAAAGCATTATCTACTTCACTTTGCTGACTAAAATATCGATTGGCTTCTCGTTTCAACCTGTTGCTGTTTTGAGCCTGATTAGTCATTTGCTGCGTTTGTTGTAACTCTTCTTCGTTAAGAAGTTCTGGGAGTTCTTCTTCTGGATCATCCTGAATTATGGGAATGGGAATAAATTCTTCTACCTGAGAAGTGTCGTAAGGTGCCACCGTAAGAAAGAGAAAAACAATCACAAAGATACTGGCACCGGTAAAGGTGATCAACATTGCTTTATCTTCAGGTGATAGTTTCATCGGTTCAAAAATACAAAAACACGGCGTGTGCAGCTGTTAAACAAAACGGAAGAAACACAGAGGAATTGTATTATGCTTCAGCCTGTTTTAAGGCTGTTTCAAAATTTTCTAAGGATATAGCGTTAGCGACATCAAAATCACCAATTTTTGTTCTGCGCAAAGCGGAAAGATGTCCGCCACTTTCTAAGGCTTTACCAAAGTCGTGCGCAAGTGATCTAATATACGTTCCCTTACTGCAGCGTACGCGGAAGTGAACTTCAGGAAGCTTAATTCGGGTAATTTCAAATTCTGAAATTTGCACTTCTCTACTAGGAATCTCAACTTCTTCACCAGCTCTCGCAAATTCATACAGACGTTTTCCTTCTTTTTTTAAAGCAGAAAAAACAGGTGGTTTCTGCTGTATAGTTCCAGTGAATTGCGCAGTTGCATTTTGGATCAAATCATCATGGAGGTGTTCTGTTGGGAAGGTCGCGTCAATTTCGGTTTCTAAGTCGTAAGAGGGTGTTGTGGCTCCTAGAACAATAGTGCCTGTATATTCTTTTTCCTGACCCATAAATTCTTCTATGCGCTTGGTGAACTTACCGGTGCAGATGATTAACAAGCCAGTTGCTAATGGATCTAAGGTGCCGGCGTGACCTACCTTAATCTTTTTGATCTTATAGGCCTTGCGAATGAGCCAGCGTACTTTGTTTACCAACTGAAAAGAGGTCCAATTGAGCGGTTTGTCAAATAACAAAACCTGACCCTCTTTAAATTGTTCTTCGGTAAACTGCATACGTATTTCTATTAATGATTTTTATTCAGGTGAAAGTTGGTTATAAATTATAGTAACCAAAACTTACTGCAATGATTCCTACGATCAGACAATAAACTGCAAACCAAGAAAGCTTACTCTTTTTAACCAATTTGATCATCCAGGTACAGGCGATAAGACCACTTACAAAAGCAGCTACAAAACCTATAGAAAGTGCGGTGAAGTTACCCGATTCAGTAGTGATCTCACCACCTAAAATATCTTTAGCGATTTTTCCAAAAATTAACGGAACCACCATTAAGAATGAAAACCGAGCAGCTTTACTTTTATCATTTCCTAATAAAACCGAGGTTGAAATTGTAGCACCGCTACGAGAAATTCCGGGAAGCATAGCGATAGCCTGAGCTATACCGATTACAAAAGCATTGCGATAGGTTACCGGTTTTTGAGTGTCTTTTGCTTTATCTGCTAACCAAAGCAATAAGGCGGTAATGATGAGCATCATTCCAACTAAAAGAATATTTCCGCCGAAAAGTGATTCGAGTTGCTCTTCAAAAAAGAGTCCTATAAACACCGCAGGGATCATCGAGATAATGATTTTTAAAGAAAATTGTGTTTCTTCATTCCATTTAAACTGAAACAAACCTGTTATGATTTTAAGGATGTCTTTCCTAAAAACGACCAGCGTACTCAAGGCAGTTGCAAAATGAAGTACTACGGTAAAGAGTAAACTTTCTTCCGGTAAGGTGCTGTCTCCTAAAATCGCTTTTCCCAGCTCGAGGTGACCACTTGACGATACCGGTAAAAATTCGGTAAGTCCTTGAATAATACCCAGTATTATTGCGTCAATTATATCCATTTAAAAAGGTTGAAAGGAGGTTAGTTGGCGTTTTTATTCTTATCAGGATTCAGCAATATCGCATACACTTCAATCCCAAACCCTATTAAGACCAAAGCAGGAGCCAGGCGTATGCGTCTCCAGTTGTAAATCTCCGGGTTAAAAACATTAGGATCATCGCTGCCGCCACCAGACATTAAAATAAAGCCAAGTGCAATAACACCTAGACCTATCAACATCACTTTATAATTTTTCTTTTTAAAAATAAAACTACTGCGGTGCAGTTCGTTTTGCTTTTTACGCTTTTGTTCTCCCATTTTTAAAGGGTTAAATGTTATGATTTAAAAGACACGATGTCTTTACCTAATAGTATAATTCGTCTGTTCTTAAATTTAAGAAACGCTGTGTGGCTAAAAACGTACTGAACCACGTTATAATAACGCTTGCCATAAACACACCCACAAATAAAATAGCGAGAATTACAGGATCAGCAAGTAGTTCAAGTTCAGGAAAGGTCTGGTTTAAATAATATAAAACCGCAGCCATCCCTGCCAGAGCAATTAATGCGCCTACCATTCCCAGTTTCATACTCAGCCAGATAAACGGGCGGCGAATAAAACCTTTTGTAGCGCCTACCATTTGCATGGTTTTTATGGTAAATCGTTTAGAGTAAACTGAAAGTCGTATCGCAGAGTTGATGAGCAAAACAGCGATGAGCGTAAATACGCCGCTGATGATCACAATCCACAAACTTATTTTTTTGATATTATCGTTGAGTAAAGAGATCAAGGGTTGATCGTAGTTTACTTCTTCCACAAAATCTTTTGCGAGTAAATTGTCGGCAAATTCTTTTACCTGAGCGGCATCTACAAAGTCAGCTTTGAGGTAAACGTCAATAGAGTTCTGCAGTGGATTGTACCCCAGAAAATCCATAAAATTCTCTCCTATTTCTTTGCTGTGTTCTTCTGCGGCATCTTCCTTAGAAACAAACTGAGTCGATTTTGTATAATCTGCTAGTGCCAGTGTTTTTTCAAGTTGTTTGATCTCAACATCTTTGGCGTCATCTTTTAGATAGATCGTAAGCGCGATTTGCTCCTTAAAATGATCAGCAACTTTTTTAGAATTCAGTACCAGAAGTCCCAGCAGACCGAGCAAGAAGAGCACCAACGCAATACTTAAAATCACCGAAAAATAAGATGAGATCAATCTGCGACGTTGAAACTTTTCAAAAGATGATGACATATTGCTGCTTAAAATTTAGATACCACTAGTGGGCAAAAATACTAAAGTTCGTGCTTCTTAAACGTACGCTTTTCGCATTTTGTATTTTTATATCAAAGCTTTCGCTACTTTCAGTGTTTATAACGGTTGAAAGACCTTATAATTAAAAGCTTAACCCTTAAAATGATAAACTAATGAACATTTTAATATACGGAGTAGGAGGAGTAGGCGGCTATTTTGGTGGAAAATTAACTAAAACCAATAATCATATAACTTTTATCGCTCGCGGAAAGCATCTGGAAGCGATTAAACAAAATGGATTGCAGGTAACTAGTTATAAAGGCGATTTTGTAGCGGAACCCGATCTGGCTACTGATGATCTCGGCGAAATTCCTACTCCGGATTTAGTGATTCTTGGTGTGAAATCTTGGCAAGTTCCTGAGAGTATTAAAGCTTTAAAACCGTATGTAAAATCTGAAACCGTGTTTTTACCCTTGCAAAATGGTGCTGCAAATGCAGAGAAAATTCTCGAGGTTTTGCCCAATGCTCAGGTTTTAGGAGGATTGTGCAGAATTGTAGCTTTTAAAGACGGTCCCGGTAAAATAAAACATCCTACGTTTGAGCCAATTATAATATTTGGAGAACTCAACGGCAGTCTTACTGACCGCATAAAAGCCCTTCAGGAATTGTTTCAGGAAGCTGGTTTTGTGAGTGATTCAGTAGAAAACATTCAGGTTGAGATCTGGAAGAAATTTTTATTCATCTGTACGATAAGCGGTATTGGCGGATTAACCCGCGTGCCTATGGGTAAAATACGTTCTAGCGAATACCTGTTCCAGATGATGAAAGATACTGCCCGAGAGATTTTTAAAGTAGCAAAAGCCAAAGGAATAAATCTAACAGAAGCCCATATGGATTCGGTTTTTGAAGTGATTCAAAATCAAGATGCAGAGGTTACTGCTTCCACCCAACGGGATATTATGGAAGGCAAACCCAGTGAACTCGACAATTTTAATGGGTATATCGTTCGTGAAGGGAAACGGTTGGGCGTGCCAGTGCCAGTAAACGAACTCATTTATGAGTGCTTATTACCTATGGAAAAAGAGGCTCGAAAGTTGTAGTGATTTTTTGCTCATCACTTATTTTCCATTATGATTCGATTCAGCATTATTCTTTGTCTTTTTTTAATGCATTTGAATGTATTTAGTCAAAAACAAGAAAGAGATTCTCTGGAATTGTGGACCATGTTTACAATTGGGAATTTGGTGAATACAAAAGCGCATGAATTTGTGGCTCAGGGTTTACCAATTAAAATCATGCACAAAACTGGCGATGTTTTTTGGGAAACGGAAGATGAGGATGCTGTATTTAAAACAGAAATAGAATTCATCGAGGCGCATAACGATTCCGTTTGGACAGCATTAGAAAAACAAGGTTTCAAATTTCCAGAAGAACGCTACAATGAGAATTTTCAGATTGAACGAACTAATTTGGAGCTAGCTCTAAAACTTTTCAATGAAAGTCCGCTGATTAAAACCTATTATGAGAATCGCCCCAGGAATAGATTTCCAAATGTTGGTATTAAAAAGATTACGGCTGGTGTTTATGGAATAACGGTCGGGTCATTTGACGTTGAAAATCCTGTAAATACCTATAAGGACGAATTTCTAGGTAAAATAGATATCAAGACCAGACAAACCTCCATTCAGAAACTTTAGCATAGGAGTTTAATAATCGTAAATTTGCCGCTTCTAAAAAGACTTCGCAGGTTTTGAAAACCTGTGAGGTCCGGAAAAAATGAACTCACGATGAATTACGATTTTAACGCGATTGAAAAGAAGTGGCAACAGTTTTGGAAAGAACACAAAACCTTTGAAGCCCAAAACAACATCGATAAGCCTAAATATTATGTGCTTGATATGTTTCCCTATCCCTCGGGAGCGGGCTTGCACGTGGGGCATCCGCTGGGATATATCGCCAGTGACATTTACGCGCGTTACAAGCGTCATCAGGGGTTTAATGTCTTGCATCCACAGGGATATGACTCGTTTGGACTTCCGGCGGAACAATATGCGATTCAAACCGGGCAACACCCGGCAATCACTACCGAAACCAATATTGCCCGTTACCGCGAGCAACTGGATAAAATCGGTTTTTCGTTTGACTGGAGTCGCGAGGTACGCACGTCTAACTCTGAATATTACAAGTGGACGCAGTGGATTTTTATTCAGCTTTTTGAAAGTTGGTACAACAACGACAGCAACAAAGCGGAACACATCGATACACTAATCGCCAAATTTGAAGCTGAAGGAAGTGCTTCGGTAAATGCCGTGTGTGATGAAGATGTAGAAGCTTTTACTGCTGAAGATTGGAATAACGCTTCTGCGAAAGCGAAACAAGAAATACTACTTAAGTACCGCTTAACCTACCTCGCAGAAACCGAAGTGAACTGGTGTCCGGCTTTGGGTACCGTATTGGCAAACGATGAGATTGTTAACGGCGTTTCAGAACGTGGCGGGCATCCCGTAGTGCGTAAAAAAATGACGCAGTGGAGTATGCGCATCAGCGCCTACGCGCAACGTTTATTAGACGGTTTGCAAAATATAGACTGGCCGCAGCCGCTTAAAGATTCACAAACCAACTGGATTGGTAGAAGTAAAGGAGCTTCTGTGAAATTTAATGTCACTTCGAGCGCAGTCGAGAAGTCTTACGAAGTTGAAGTCTTCACCACCCGTCCCGACACCATTTTTGGGGTGACTTTTATGACTCTGGCACCGGAGTTAGACCTGGTGCAGGAGGTTACCACACCTGAGCAAAAAGCGGAGGTTGATGACTATATTGAGGCGACGGCTAAACGTAGCGAGCGCGAGCGTATGGCTGATGTCAAGACCATTTCGGGGGCATTTACCGGGGCTTATGCTGAGCATCCATTTACAAAAGAGCCCATCCCGATCTGGATAGGGGATTATGTGCTGGCCGGTTACGGTACTGGTGCGGTGATGGCCGTGCCTTGCGGGGATCAGCGGGACTGGGATTTTGCCAAGCATTTCAATATTCCCATTAAGAATATTTTTGACGGAGTTGATATCAGTGAGCAGGCTTACGCCGAAAAAGACAATACACCACTTAAAGATTCTGACTTTTTAAACGGACTTTCGTACAAGCAGGCGCTTCCTAAAGCGATTGAAGAATTGGAGAAAATTGATGCCGGTAAGGGAAAAGTCAATTATCGTCTGCGTGATGCGGTGTTTAGCCGTCAACGCTATTGGGGCGAACCCTTCCCGGTTTATTATGTGGACGGTATGCCGCAAATGATTGATGCGAAATACCTGCCATTAGAACTACCCGAAGTAGAAAAATACTTACCCACCGAAGAAGGGGAGCCGCCACTAGGCCGCGCTGATGTTTGGGCCTGGGACACCAACCAACATAAGGTGATAAGCAACGATAAAGTTGATAACGAAACCATTTTTCCTCTTGAACTAAACACCATGCCCGGCTGGGCAGGAAGCAGCTGGTATTTCTTCAGATATATGGAGAAAGCCTTGCGTGACGAGACTTTTGCCTCAAAAGAAGCGATGGACTATTGGCAGGATGTAGATTTATACATTGGCGGTAGTGAACACGCGACAGGTCATTTACTATACAGCCGCTTCTGGGTGAAATTTTTAAAAGACCGCAGTTTTGCACCGGTTGAAGAACCTTTTAAAAAGCTGATCAATCAGGGAATGATTTTGGGAGAGAGTGCTTTTGCACAGTTTTATCTTTTGAATTGTTATAATATTTCAGATGGAGATGTTTCAAAAGATGTTCCAAGGCCTGAACTATATTTCTTATCAAAGGAAGAATATCAAGAAGGTCTCAATGGCACTGTTCCCCAAAAGATATACGAATTACTTGAAAAGAAAAATGGACCTAAAGAATCTTGGACTTTTGATGTTAAAATTGGAGCTTCTGATTGTCTAAGAAGACATATTGATATAAGTTTATTAATAGGTACTTCTGATAAATTGGATTTAGAATTGTTCCGAAAGGATAAGCGATACAAAGACCTTAAGGATTCAATTTTATTAGAAGATAATTACGAAACTTCAAGAGAGGTCGAAAAAATGTCTAAATCCAAATACAACGTGGTGAATCCCGATGATATTTGTGAAGAATACGGGGCTGATACGTTGCGTATGTATGAGATGTTTTTAGGTCCGTTGGAGCAGGCAAAACCCTGGAATACGGCTGGAATCACCGGCGTACATAACTTCCTGAAGAAATTGTGGAAACTATACCATCAGGTGGACAAAGCAGGAAATCTGGGCGAATTTGAAGTTTCAGATGCGCCGGCTTCTAAAGAGGCGATGAAAGTGCTTCATAAAACCATCAAAAAGGTACAGGAAGATATTGAGAACTTCAGTTTTAATACTTCAGTATCTACGTTTATGATCGCGGTTAATGAGCTTTCGGCGTTAAAATGCAACAACCGCGAAGTGCTGGAACCTTTGGCGGTTTTGATTTCGCCTTATGCGCCGCACATCGCAGAAGAATTGTGGAGTTTATTGGGTCACGAAGGTTCGATTGCAACGGCTCCGTTTCCGGAGTTTGACGCCAAGCATTTGGTAGAAAGCAGCAAAGAATACCCGATTTCGTTTAACGGTAAAATGCGATTTACGATGGAGCTTCCACTAGGTCTTTCTAAAGAAGAAATCGAGAAAGCAGTACGTGCTCACGAGAAAACTCAGGAATATCTGGGCGGTCGCGAACCTAATAAAGTCATTGTGGTTCCCGGGAAGATCGTGAATTTTGTAGGCTAGCCCCTTAACCCCAAAGGGGGAGTTGAAATAGGAAATGCAAAATTTGAAATACGAGGTTTCAGATTTCTGGAATTCTCAGTGTCACATCGAGCGCAGTCGAGATGCTGCCTTTAAACGTGCCGGTCTCTGAGTGGCGCGACGAAAGGAGCGGTGTATCGAAGTGACCGTCAAAAAGACAGCCCTTATTTTCGGCTTATTTTTTGCTAATTATTGATTAGTTTTAATACACTAAAATTTAAAATTATGTTTGGAGGATATATGGGTTACTACATTCTGGTGGGTATTATCGCACTGGTAAGTTGGGCCGTAAGTAATAAATTAAAAAGCAAGTTTAAAGAATACTCACAGATTCACTTGCAAAATGGGATGAGCGGTGCTGAGATTGCCCGCAAGATGCTTAGTGATAACGGGATTAATGACGTAAAAGTCATTTCGGTACAGGGTCAGTTGACCGACCATTACAATCCCGCCAATAAAACGGTAAACCTGAGTGAACCGGTGTACAATCAGCGTAATGCCGCTGCGGCTGCGGTAGCAGCACACGAATGTGGCCACGCCGTGCAACATGCAAAAGCCTACAGTTGGTTAACCATGCGTTCTAAATTGGTACCTGTAGTTAGCGTGGCTTCGCGGATGTCTATGTTTGTAATTATAGGTGGTGTGGTGTTGATGTCAATTATTGGCTCTGGCCTTGGGATGACGGTAGCGCTTATCGGTTTAGGGCTTTTTGCAATGGGTACGATCTTCGCGTTTATTACGCTTCCGGTAGAATATGATGCCAGTAACCGTGCTTTGGCCTGGTTAGAGTCTTCAAATATGTTGACGCGTCAGGAACACGACGGCGCAAAAGACGCGCTTAAGTGGGCGGCACGTACGTATGTGGTGGCTGCGATCGGTTCGCTGGCAACCTTATTGTACTTCGCGTTGCAGATTTTTGGCGGAAGACGCTAGTGCTTAAAAGCACATCATAAAAAAAGAAAAACCCCATCAACAGGATTTTGTTGATGGGGTTTTTTATTGCAATTATTTTAGATTAATCCAGTATCCGGATTACAAAATAATTTTTCTTACCGCGTTGTAAAAGTACAAAGCGTTTGTTTATTAAGTCATCGGTAGTGATCGTATGACCATCTACTACTTTTTCCTGATTTACAGAAATCGAGTTTTGTTTTATAGCACGACGTGCTTCTCCGTTAGAAGAAAGGAAACCGGTTTTTTCGGCTAATGCGACTACAATATCCAGTCCGGCTTCAATCTCGCCGCGACTTACTTCCGCTTGCGGCACTCCTTCAAAAACATCTAAAAAGGTCTTTTCATTAAGCGCCTTAAGGTTTGCAGCAGTAGACTTTCCGAAGAGAATTTCTGAAGCTTTAACCGCATTCTCATAATTTTCAAGACCGTGCGTGCTTATGGTCACTTCTTCGGCCAGACGTTTTTGCAAACCACGTTGGTGTGCCGCTTCCTGATGCTCAGCGATAAGACTTTCAATTTCTTCTTTTCCTAAAAAGGTGAAGATTTTGATGTATTTAGCTGCATCTTCATCGCTTGTGTTCAACCAATATTGATAGAATTTGTAAGGCGAAGTGCGTTCTGCATCTAACCAGATATTGCCACCGGCAGTTTTTCCAAATTTGGTTCCGTCTGCTTTGGTTATGAGCGGGCAAGTCATAGCATACGCCTTGCCGCCACCTATTCTGCGCACCAATTCAGTTCCCGTGGTGATGTTACCCCACTGGTCGCTTCCGCCCATTTGCAGTGTCAGATCTTTCTCGCGGTAAAGGTGTAAAAAGTCATAACCCTGAACAAGCTGGTAGGTAAACTCCGTAAAACTCATGCCTTCAGCAGATTCTGCAGACAAGCGTTTTTTAACCGAATCTTTAGCCATCATATAGTTTACGGTGATGTGTTTACCCACATCACGTATAAACTCGAGAAAGCTAAAATCTTTCATCCAGTCGTAATTGTTAACCAGGACGGCTGCATTTTCTTCATCAGAATCAAAATCTAAGAAGCGTGACAGTTGTTCTTTTATAGCTTCCTGATTGTGACGCAAGGTTTCTTCATCAAGCAGATTACGTTCATCAGATTTCCCTGAAGGATCACCAATCATACCCGTGGCACCACCAACAAGAGCAATAGGTCTGTGGCCACTTGCCTGAAAATGTTTGAGCATCATAACTCCTACAAGGTGACCTATGTGAAGCGAGTCTGCAGTAGGGTCGATCCCTACATATGCCGAACGCATTTGTTCCATCAGGTGTTCTTCGGTGCCCGGCATCACATCGTGAATCATACCGCGCCATTTTAGCTCTTCTACAAAATTACTTATCATAATTGCTGTTTTCTGCGTCTTTACTTGATATCGAGATTTAAATACTTTCATTTCAATAGCTATTAAACTGAAATCGAGTTCTGATTTAATACCTATTCTACTTGTCCTAAAGACAATTTACTAGCTGGCAAATATAAATATAATGCGCAAGCCACCACGACAAGAAAGTAAGAATATCACTAACTTCGCAGCTATGATTTTAGTAACGGGAGGTACTGGTTTAGTGGGTTCGCATTTGCTGTGGGAATTACTTGCACAAGGCGAAAGAAATATTCGTGCTATTTACAGAACCCAAGAAAAAATTGATCCGGTCAAATCGCTTTTTAAGTGGAAAAATGAGCAGTCAGAATCAGCTGCAGATTTTTCTAAGATCGAATGGATACAAGGAGATGTTACCGATATTGCTGCTTTAACCGAAGCATTTTCGGGAATTACATACGTTTATCATTGTGCGGCGCTGGTGTCATTCAATCCAAAACGTTTTGATACACTTCAAAAAATCAATGTAGAAGGCACTGCAAATGTGGTAAACCTTTGTCTTAATCATAAAATTGAAAAACTTTGTTATGTGAGTTCGGTGGCGGCATTAGGAGACAGTCAAAAAGCAGTTACTGAAGAGACTCATTGGGAAGCTAAAAAAGAAAATAGTGTTTACAGCATTTCTAAATTTGCTTCAGAGATGGAAGTCTGGCGTGGTACTCAGGAAGATCTTGATGCTGTAATCGTAAATCCGGGAGTAATTTTGGGAGAAGGTTTTTATAAAGGAGGAAGCGGAGCACTTTTCACTAGGGTACACAAGGGATTGAA
Source organism: Leeuwenhoekiella aestuarii (assembly GCF_004104055.1). Lineage (GTDB taxonomy): Bacteria > Bacteroidota > Bacteroidia > Flavobacteriales > Flavobacteriaceae > Leeuwenhoekiella > Leeuwenhoekiella aestuarii. Next base: position 996,053 of record NZ_QOVJ01000001.1, read on the forward strand.
GTATTCGGTTCCCGGTTCTACTGGATTTGTAGATGTTGAAGATGTTGTGCGAGCTATGATTCTATTGATGCAAGCTTCGGTCAAAAACAAACGATTTATTCTGGTGGGCCATAATCTGAAATTCAAAATAATTTTAGATCAAATAGCTAAAGCTTTAGGTGTGGCGCTTCCGAATATGGAATTAAAAAAATGGCAGTTAGATCTGGCCTGGAAGTTAGACTGGTTCGCGAGTCTTTTTGGGAAACGCCGCAAGTTAACTAAAAGCACTGCAAGATCAGCATATACAGAAAGTGTATACGATAATTCTAAGCTTAAAAAAGAGTTGGGTTTTGAATATCGTGATATAGAATCTACAATAAGTCGTGTTGCGAAGCATTTAACTGCTCACGGGAGCTAATATAGAGTCGTTAGCAGGAGTATTAGATGATTTTTCTTTTAGTTTTTTAAATTTTGCAGCGCGCTCTATAGAGTCTCTTTTTGATTTACTCTCTTGTAATCTAATGCTGTCTAATTCATTTTGTTTGAACTGCAACGCATCCCGTTGGGCGGTTAACCGCTCACCTACTTCTTCCCAAATTGCAGTATATTCATTAAAATTCACTGAATAATAATCAATACTTTTTGCAAGCTGCAGACTGTCAATATCATATTTCTTATAGATGTATGAATCTGGCTGAAGGCCTAAAGCAAGCATATCATTTACACTATACGTTTTAAGCGCTCGCATCAATGAGATATCATACAAGATATCTGTCATTTTATCTTTATTGATAAAATCATCAGGTTTTTTAGGAGTTTTAACTTCGTTACAACTCAAAATGAAAACCAAACTAAACAGCGCTAAAACTACTCTTTGTATCATCTATTAAAGGTTAAACGCTGTGCGTGACGCTCATCGTATACTTTAAAGTTTTTATAGGCTAAACGGCCGTTTACAAACGTATGTGAAATGCGTGATTTAAAAGTGCTACCTTCAAAAGGAGACCATTTGCATTTGTATAAAATATTATCTGTAGTAACCGTCCACGGATTATTGAGATCTACTAAAACAAGATCTGCATAATATCCGGGTTTGATGTAACCTCTCTTTTCCACTTCAAAAAGTATCGCAGGGTTGTGACACATTTTTTCTACAATCTTCTCCAGGCTTATTCTACCCTCGTGATACATCTCTAGCATTGCAGGTAGTGCGTGTTGTACGAGCGGGCCGCCACTGGGAGCTTTAGTGTATACGTTTTGTTTTTCTTCTAAAGTATGCGGCGCGTGGTCTGTTGCGATCACATCAAGGCGGTCATCCAGTAAGGCTTCCCAGAGGGCATCCTGATCTTTTTGTGTTTTTACAGCAGGATTCCATTTTATGAGCGTTTGTTTTTCGTCATAATCTGCATCAGAAAACCACAAATGGTGAATACAAACTTCTGCTGTGATCTTTTTATCTTTTAACGGAGTCTTTTTATCAAAAAGCTCCATTTCTTTAGCTGTTGAAAGGTGAAAAACATGCAAGCGAGCACCAGTTTCTTTAGCTAATGCGATTGCGCGTGAAGAAGATAAATAGCAAGCTTCGTCACTACGAATTATAGGGTGCATGTTAATAGGGATATCATCACCGTAGCGCTCTTTGTAAATTTCAAGGTTTTTGCGAATGGTCTCTTCATCCTCGCAATGCACCGAAATAAGAAGGTCTGTACTTTTAAAAATCTCACGCAAAACAGCCTCATCATCTACAAGCATATTTCCTGTAGAACTACCTAAAAATAATTTGAGCCCCGCTACTTTAGTTTTATCAACTTTTTTAATCTCCTCAAGATTATCGTTTGTGCCGCCAAACATAAAGGAGTAATTCGCATAAGAGGTCTCAGCAGCTCTGCTGAATTTCTCCTCAAGTTTTTCGATTGTAGTGGTCTGTGGGATGGTGTTAGGCATTTCTATAAAAGAAGTAATACCTCCGGCCACAGCAGCACGTGATTCTGATTCTATGGTTGCTTTATGGGTAAGTCCCGGTTCTCTAAAATGAACCTGATCATCAATCACGCCCGGTAAAAGGTGTTTCCCTTCCGCATCAAATACATGCACATCAGGTCCTTTAACGCTGAGATTTTGACTTATCTCTTGTATAATTCCATTTTCGATATAAACATCACCACGCATGATGGTGCCTTCGTTTACAATATGTGCATCTTTGATAAGTACCTTTTCCATCTTAAATTTCGTAACTTTTAAAAAGACTTTTAATTTTCATTCCTAGAACGCCAAAAACAGCTTCGCTGAATATACCGGTGCTCATTTTACTGGTTCCCTTTGTACGATCTACAAAGATCACGGGCACTTCGATGATGTTAAAGCCTAATAAATGAGCTTTAAACTTCATCTCTATCTGAAACGCATACCCTACAAATTTTATCTTGTTGAGTGTGATCTGCTCCAAAACCTCGCGTTTATAGCAAATAAAACCTGCGGTGGTATCTGCAATATCTAAGCCAGTTATAAATCTAACATATTTTGACGCTATATATGACATTAGGACACGACCCATTGGCCAGTTTACCACATTAACTCCGGTCTTATATCTTGAGCCTATTGCCAGATCTGCTCCTCCTTTTGAACAGGCATTGTAAAGGCGTATCAAATCATTAGGGGCGTGGGAAAAATCTGCATCCATCTCAAAAATATAAGCGTAATCTCGCTTTAAAGCCCATTTAAAACCTGCAATATAGGCGGTGCCCAGACCATTTTTACCGGGACGCTCCAGCAGGTGTAGCTGTCCTATAAATTCTTGCTGCAGGCTTTTTACCAAAGCAGCCGTTTTGTCTGGAGAATTATCATCTACGACCAGAACATCAAATGCGCGTTGTTGCGCAAAAATGTTGCGCACCAGCTTTTCAATATTCTCTGCTTCGTTATAGGTGGGGATTATGACGAGCGAACTAGCCATCGTAAGTGATTTAATCGCAAATGTAATTATTTTGGGCGTTAATTGTTGGGCACTTTTCTCTAAACTCTTGTAATTATAGTAATTTTAACCTCTCAAAAAAGTTAGAATTTGCAAGCCTTAGAACGAAGTGTTACAAGTAATGACTGGATTACTCTGGTGTTTGTGGCATGTTTAATACTTATTACTATCGCAAAAGTCGCTTACGAGTCTCGTTTTATAGATTTTGCAGAGTTACTTATAAATGAAAAATACCTGCTTAAGGCCGGTAAAGATATTCAATTTGAGAATCCTTTTAATCTGATTCTTTTTACTTCGCAGTTTCTTTCTATTTCTCTCTTTATCTACCTCGCTTTTATACAATTTGATGTTAACTCAGATGTCACCTCTTTTTTATTGTATCTGCGTATTGTGCTGGCATATGTTGTTTTTGTCTCTTTAAAGTTTTTTATAGAGCGTATGCTGGGTGTTTTATTTAATGGGGAGCAACAGCTCAATGCCTACCAATTGTCAAAACTAAGTTACCGCAGTTATTTTGCATTGATCCTGTTACCGGTAAATGCAATATTTGTTTATGCAGTACACCCTAATATGCTTGTGATCCAGATTGTGGTGGGAATATTTGTGATTTTTAATATAATTAGTCTTTTCAACACCTATAGAAGGTATGAAAAGTTGATTTACAATAATCTGTTTTATTTTATTTTGTACCTTTGCGCTCTTGAAATCGCGCCCTACTTCATTTTATATAAGGTGTTTAGTTTTATATAGGTAGTTAAAGTGGTGTGAGTTAAACACAAATTTAGAATGTCTATGAAAGTGAAGACTATTTTGGTTTCGCAACCAGAACCAAAAGTTGAGAATTCTCCCTATTTTGAATTACAGGAAAAGAAGAAAGTAAAAGTTGACTTTATCCCGTTTATACACGTAGAAGGTGTACCTGGCAAAGAGGTTAGACATCAAAAAATCGACTTAAGCAAATACACGGCTATTATTTTAACCAGTCGAAATGCAGTTGATAATTTTTTCCGCATAGCGGAAGAAATGCGTTTTAAAGTGCCAGACAGTTTAAAGTATTTTTGTCAGAGTGAGGCAGTAGCCTATTATCTGCAAAAATATGTGGTATACCGAAAGCGTAAGATTTATGTGGGTAAACGTACGTTTACAGAAATGTCACCCATTCTGAAAAAGTACAAAAGTGAGAAATTCTTATTGCCTTCTTCAGATTCTTTAAAGCCTGAAGTACCTAACGTACTAAACGACCTAAAACTTTCTTGGGATCGAGGTATATTTTACCGTACTGTAGTAAGTGACTTGTCACATTTAAAAGATGTGACGTATGATATTTTAGTTTTCTTTAGCCCCAGCGGAATCAAATCTCTGTTTGAGAACTTTCCAGATTTTAAACAAAACGATACGCGTATTGCTGTGTTTGGAAATTCAACGGTAAGAGCAGTAGAAGAAGCCGGACTTAAAGTTAACATTATGGCGCCTACACCAGAGACACCATCGATGACGATGGCTCTGGAAAAGTATATTGATGATGTAAATAAGAAATAACCTTAGACATCGTATTAAAGAAAAAAGGCTCCATTGAGGAGCCTTTTCTTGTTTAGCGCTTTTCGTTCTATTTAACCTAAAGGTGGTTGCCCATTCAGTATTGCTTCACTTGCATATGCTTCATATTTTTTAAAATTTGCTTTAAAAGCTGTAGCCAGTTTGTGAGCCGTTTTATAATAACCTTCATCGTTGTTCCAGGTTTGTCGAGGGCTCAACACGCTATCAGGAACACCAGGACAGGTGCGCGGTTGGGCAACTCCAAAAACAGAGTGAATATGATAGTCTTCGTGGTTGATTTCTCCTAACTTATTATCGAGTGCTGCATTAATCATCGCCCGGGTATATTTTAGAGCCATTCGTTTTCCTATTCCATAAGGGCCACCCGTCCACCCAGTATTGATGAGCCATACATTAACGCCGGTTTCTTGCATTTTAGCAATAAGCATTTCAGCATAGCGTGTAGGATGTAATGGCATAAATGGCGCTCCAAAGCAAGCCGAAAAAGAAGGTATAGGTTCGGTAATACCTGCTTCGGTACCTGCAATTTTTGCTGTGTAACCACTAATAAAATGATAAGCAGCTTGTCCCGGAGTGAGTTTTGAGATAGGAGGCAAAACCCCAAAAGCATCTGCTGTTAAAAAGAAAATGTTTGTAGGCTTTTTACCTGTTGAAGGAATCTGAATATTATTAATATGATGTATCGGATAGCTTACGCGGGTATTTTGGGTAATAGATGTGTTTGTATAATCTACTTCTTGATTTTCGGCTACACTAACATTTTCTAGCAATGCGCCTTTTTGAATCGCCCCAAAAATATCCGGTTCCTGTTCTTCAGAAAGATTGATAACCTTGGCATAACAACCTCCTTCAAAATTGAATATTGTATTGTCTGGTGTCCATCCATGCTCATCATCACCTATGAGTTTTCGGGAGGGATCTGCACTCAAGGTTGTTTTACCTGTACCAGAAAGTCCAAAGAAAATAGCTGTTTCTCCATTTTCTCCTACGTTAGCAGAACAGTGCATAGGTAGCGTACTCTTCTGGGTGGGAAGTAGAAAGTTCAATACCGAAAAAATTCCTTTCTTGATCTCGCCTGTGTATCCCGTGCCGCCTATTAAAATTGTTTTTTCTTCAAAACTGATGATCGCAAAATTTTCTTGTCGCGTACCGTCAATTTCAGGATTAGCCTTAAATCCAGGTGCATTGAGAATGAGCCAGTCTTCCTTAAAGTTCTCTAAATCTTCTTTACTAGGTCGCAAAAACATATTATGAGCAAATAAATTTGACCATGCGTGCTCGTTGATCACGCGTATTCCCAGACGATATCGGGGATCGGCACAGGCAAAGGCGTCTCTTACAAAAAGTTTTTTGTCAGAAAGATAGGTCTGTATTTTTTCGCGCAGGCGATTAAATTTGAGTTTATCAAACGGGATATTGATATCTCCCCACCATACTTCATCGCGTGTAAGCTCGTCAATAACAATAAATCGATCTTTAGGAGACCGTCCGGTAAATTTCCCGGTATTTATTGCGAGAGCTCCAGAAGCTGTTGTTTTACCCTGGCCATTTTCTACACAGATCTGGTGCAGCTCTTGAGGGTCTAATTGATACTGAACTGTTGCATTTTTGATTCCGTATTTTGATAACGAAATCGTTTTCGTAAATAAGGCAGTTGAAGCCATAAAATTGAATTTTTAGTAAATACGCGATAAAATTAATGCTTTAATTTTATCAATAAGTACAAAACAATTGATTATTTTACATATTTAATAAAATTATATGTAATTAGAATCCAGGCTGAAATCAGTAAAGCACCGCCTATTGGAGTAATCCAGGCAATTGCCGAAATATCAATTCCCGTAAGAGGTTTTGTGGTGAGTAAATAAATAGAACCGCTGAATAAAAGCACGCCTAAAAGAATCAGATAAAATGTGCTTTTTTGGGCTTTTTCAGTTAAGGGTAAAGCAGTACCGGTTAATAGCAGTAAGAATGCATGGTACATTTGGTAACGCACACCGGTTTCAAATGAATTTACAGCTTCGGGAGTTAAACTCTCCTTCAGCCCGTGGGCTCCAAAAGCTCCCAGAATGACTGCTGTTAAACCTAAAAGCGAACCGGTGATGAGAAGCATTCTTTTCATAATACGTGTTTTAATGCGCGATCAAATGATTAAATTCAACTGGAGTAAAAATACCATTTTATTATGCGAAATGTCTTAATTATAGGAGCAGGAAAATCTACTGCACAGCTTATAAAATATTTAGCCGAAAATGCTATCACCGAAGACTTACGTTTAATTGTTGCTGATAAGGAGTTCATTAATGCAACTAGACTGGCAAAAGATTGGGCGTGTATAAAAGCTGTTCAATTAGCTATAGCAGATGCTGAGGCGAGACAACAACTAATTAAAAATGCTGCTATTGTAATTAGTATGTTGCCCGCACAGTTGCATATCGAAATAGCACGAGATTGTTTACGCTTCAAAAAAAATATGGTAACGGCTTCTTATATCAGCGAGGAGATGGAAGCCTTAAATAAAGAGGTAACCGCAAACGGACTTATTTTTATGAACGAAATAGGTCTGGATCCCGGTATTGATCATATGAGCGCAATGCGGGTGATTGACCGCATTAGAGACCAGGGAGGTAAACTACTTTTGTTTGAATCGTTTTGTGGCGGATTAGTTGCTCCTGAAAGTGATGATAATCTCTGGAATTATAAATTTACCTGGAACCCTAGAAATGTGGTTTTAGCCGGGCAAGGTGGTGCAGCAGAGTTTATTCAGGAAGGAACCTACAAATACATTCCTTATCAAAGACTTTTCAGAAGAACAGAATTTCTTGATGTGGAAGGTTACGGGCGATTTGAGGCGTATGCAAACCGTAATTCATTAAAATACCGAAGCATCTACGGTCTTGAAGATGTGCTTACGTTATATAGAGGGACCATGCGTAGAGTAGGTTTTTCACGAGCATGGAATCTTTTTGTACAACTCGGGATGACAGATGATAGTTATGTTTTGCAGGATACAGAAACGATGAGCTACCGCGAGTTTACAAACTTATTTTTGCCATATTCTCCTACAGATTCTGTACAGTTAAAATTACGCCATATGCTCAAGATTGATCAGGATGATTTGCTGTGGGATAAACTCTTAGAATTGAATTTATTTGATAAAACTAAAAAAATTGAGCTTCGGCAAGCAACTCCTGCTCAATGCCTGCAACGCATTCTTGAAGATAAATGGACGCTTGATCACAATGATAAAGATATGATCGTTATGTATCATAAGTTTGGTTATGAACTCAATGGCGAGCAAAAACAAATAGATTCAACTATGGTAAGTGTGGGCGAGAATCAAACCTATACCGCAATGGCAAAAACGGTGGGTTTACCGGTGGGTATAGCAGCTTTAAAGATTTTAAACGGTGTTATTACCAATCCGGGAGTGCAATTGCCAGTCTCAAAAGAGGTTTACAACCCTATTCTTGATGAGTTAGAAACTCACGGAATTATTTTTAAAGAATACGAAGTACCTTATTTGGGCTATAACCCACATCACGAATAAACTTAATTTAGTTTACTCGGTAATCAAGATTAAAATACTTCAAAACGCAAAGCAAAGTCAAAAGCTTTTTCCTGATAATAAATTGCGGATTTACCGGAGAATAGTTTACGATTATAACTTTTATTCAGTTAGAGCTTGTGTGAAGTAAGTTTATTGCTACATTTAGGTGACAAATTATAGGTTATGAAAATCGTAAACGAACAAATAGCAATAGACGGAATAGATAAAATCATTTTACGTCAGTTGATGGATGATGCACGGAAACCCATTTTAGAGATTGCCAGACAAGTAGGGATCTCGGGTGCTGCTATTCACCAGCGCCTGCGCAAATTGGAAAAATCAGGTTTAATTACCGGTTCAAAATTTACAGTAGATCCTAAAGTTTTAGGATATAATACCATGGCTTTTATAGGGATTTATCTCGACCGGGCAATGAGCAATCCTAAAGCGGTTAAACAACTTGAAGAAATCCCTGAGGTTTTAGAGTGTCATTATACCACCGGAAACTGGTCAATTTTCATTAAAATACTCTGTAAAAATAACGAGCACCTGATGCACTTACTCAACAAAAAAGTACAGGCTATTGACGGTGTTTCGCGAACAGAAACTTTTATTTCCTTAAATCAACAAATAGAAAGGCAGATTCAGATTTAGGTTGAAAACCAAAAATGGTTTTGATTGAACCAATAAAAAACCCGGTACTTTTGAATATCAAGTAACCGGGTTTTCCAACTTAACTAACCAACCAATTATGAACAGTTATTAAGTCGATTATAATGCAAATAACTTACAGTAATTTAAAAAAAAATTACAAAACCATAAGATTGCAACCGCGTATATCTGAGGTGTCAAATCTGCCCAGAATTTCAAAGTGTTTGTCATCTATTTTCTTACCTAAATCTTGAGTGGCGATAAACGGACATGAGTAGTGATTGGCAAGATCGATGACGTTGATTCCACCAGTTTTCCCCGGTTCAACCAATTGTAAGGCATCTTCGGTATCTCGCATAAATACTTGCACCCAAGGCGGTAACGTGAAAATACCTTTGCCGTTAGAATATCCCTGAGAAAGTAATTCGGTCATGCCATATTCGCTGTGAATTTCGGCTACGCCAAAACCTTTTTTAAGAATTTGATGCAGCTCTTCGCGAATGAGTTCTTTACGACGACCTTTCATGCCGCCGGTTTCCATTACAATAGTGTTTTGAAGCTCAAAATTAAACTGCTCTACCAGATCAAGTAATGCAAAAGAAACACCAATTAATAAAACTTTTTCTCCTCCTGCATCCAGGCGTTTTAGCGTTTTGCTCAAGCCGTTATAATCGTTTAAGTAAAAGCCACTTTCAGGCTTTTTACTGTCTTTGATCAGACAGTCTACCATATAAATTAAAGAAGATCCATTGCGCTCGAGATAAGAAGGTAAGAGCGCAAGTACTGTATATTCTTCGATGTTACCGTAATGTAAATTAAAGCTTTCGCGAAAGCTATATTCATACAAACTCAGGTCTGTGACGTGGTGTTTACTAGTGACGCTTCCGGTGGTGCCACTGCTTGTAAATGTAGTTTGAATAGCATCTGTTGAAGCTAAAACGTTAAACTCCTTAAAAAACTGAATAGGAAGAAAAGGTATTTTTTCAACCTGATTGATTGCTGAAGGAATAACAGCTAAAAGATCACAGAATTTACGGTAGACCGCATTGTGTTCCCACTGAAACTGAAAAGATGCAAGTGCGCAGGATTCAAATTCTGAAGTATTAGAAATTTTAAAAATAAATTCTGGGAGCATAGCTAGTTTTAGAGTTGCAAAGGTATTTAAAATGAAAAAGCAGCAGAACATTTATTAATTTTAAAGCAAGTATACTTTATCTAAATGTTACTAATGCTTTTGGTATTATTGTGCCAAGATTTAAACAGTATCTTTACGATTACATTAAATTTTTAGCCTTATGAAGAAAAAAGAGATTAAAATTTTGCTGGTTGATGATGAGCCGGATATTCTGGAAATTGTAGGGTATAACCTTAGTAATGAAGGCTATCAGGTGATTACGGCTTCTAATGGTAAAGAAGGAGTTAAGGCCGCAAAAAAAAATAATCCACATCTTATAATCCTAGATGTTATGATGCCTGAAATGGACGGTATTGAGGCTTGTGAGCAGATTAGAAAATTACCGGGGCATGAAGAAACCATTATCACTTTTTTAACGGCCCGTGGTGAAGACTACTCTCAGGTTGCCGGTTATGATGCTGGTGCAGATGATTATATTACAAAGCCTATAAAACCTAAGGTACTGGTAAGTAAAGTAAAGGCTCTTTTACGTCGTCTTAAAGAAGAGGAGGAAGGTGATGCTTCTGTAAAGATTGGAGATTTAGTAATCAACCGTGAGGAGTATAAAATCATTAAGGATAAAAAAGAAATGGTACTCCCCAGAAAAGAATTTGAATTGCTTTCGCTTCTTGCTTCAAAGCCGGGAAAGGTCTTTAAACGAGAAGATATTTTAGATAAAGTTTGGGGTAACGAGGTTGTTGTAGGCGGAAGAACCATAGACGTACACATTAGAAAACTACGCGAAAAAATAGGAGATAAAAAGTTTAAAACCATTAAAGGTGTGGGGTATAAATTTGTGGTTTAATGGCAGCCAAGTTTAAAAAATCATATCGCTTTGCGGTGTTTTCATCTTCGATGATCACTGTTGCACTAACGCTCTTTGTGAGCGTTTTTTTCTATCTTAAAAATACCTTTGACTGGTCGTTTACGCTGCTGTTCTTTGTAGTGTGCTTTGCGTTTTCTTTTGTGCTGATACAGGTGCGGGTTGAGCGTTTTATCTACAAACGTGTGAAGAAAATTTATGATGATGTATCGCTTCTTGATGTTACGACCTTAAGGCGCGGGCAAGTGACTACAGATATGAATACGCTCACTAAAGAAGTTGAGCGTTTTGCAGCCAGTAAGAAATTAGAGATCGAATCGCTTAAGATACGCGAAGAGTATAGAAAAGAGTTTATGGGTAATGTGGCACATGAACTTAAAACACCTTTATTCACTACGCAGGGATATATTCTAACGCTTCTTGACGGGGCGATGAAAGATAAAACCGTACGTAAAAAATACCTGAAACGAGCAGCAGCAGCAGTAGAGCGCTTGGTTTATCTTGTGAGTGATCTGGATATGATTTCTAAACTAGAGGTGGGGGATTTGAATTTACGGTATGAATATTTTGATATGGTCTTGCTGGTAAAAGACACGTTCGAGCTGTTAGAGATGAAAGCATCTAAAAAGAATATTACGCTGACTACAGATATGGATTACAATGAGCCGGTCTATGTAAATGCAGACCGGGAGCGTATTCAGCAGTTACTTACCAATCTTATTGTAAACTCTATAAAATATGGGAAGCAAGACGGCACAACAGAAATTTCTATTGAAAATCTAATTCAGAATAAAGTCATCGTGCGTGTGACTGATAATGGAGAAGGAATCGCTAAGGAACACATTCCACGACTATTTGAGCGGTTCTATCGCGTAGACAAAAGTGGTTCACGCAGAGAAGGAGGGTCAGGCCTTGGTCTCTCTATCGTCAAGCATATTATTGAAGCCCATGACGAAAAGATTTATATTGAAAGCGACTTTGGAGTGGGATCTGAATTTTCGTTCACTCTTGAAAAGGCCGAAGAGCTCCCCAAAACCAGTGCTGTTGAAGCTTCCCTCGTTGAGTAAGGGTTTAAAACCACTATAAACTTTAGCCTTGCTCAGTGCTTTTAAGCTGAAATTCTCTTGTTCTTTAAACGGTATAATGCCTTTGTTTTGCAAACGTTTTGCAAGATATTCTTGTTCGGTTTGACCGGGTGTTGGTATAAAAAAGGCTTTTTTACCCAGTTTGTACAGATCCATTACTGTGGTGTAGCCAGAGCGACTAATGATAAGGTCGCTAGAGCAAATGGCTTTTTGTAAATCTTCAGTTTCCATAAAGTTTACAATTTTTACCTGCTCTTTACGGGTAATGCTTTGTTGTTCTTCAATTACACCGCGTACAAAAAGCACCTGACCTTTATAATGCTTCAGTTCGTGCATTAAAAGTTCTTCAAGCTCTGTACGTTGAGGTTCTGGGCCGCTTAACAACACCATGATGTCGTAATGCGATTCAGTCTCAACAGGCTCTAAGCGGGACAAAGCTCCAATATATTTTACTGGGATTTCAAACTTTTTAGGATGACCTAGTTTTCCGCTTAGATTGGTTTTTCCAGAAAAATCAGGAACCCAGCACTCGTCAAAGCGTTTAATATAATTGCGGTGCATAGCAGAAGTCAAACGGGTGGTGCTTCCGCTTAAGACCTGTAATTGGTGTGTCACAAAAACGGTAGGTATATCGTTGTGGTAAAGACCTAAACGGTTGTCAGAAATAACACCGTCTATTTTTTTGTTTTTAACCAGTTTCTTAAGTAATTCTCGTTCTTGCCGGATCGCCTTAAGCACTTTAGGACTGCGCAAAAGCATTTTCCATTTAAAACGTTTTCCGTTTTTAGCGTATTCTATTTTATAAGAAAAAAATTCTAAAAACTCAAGCTGCGGAAACTCTTTTTGAAGTAGTTGCAACGCAGGACCGTCACTACCTATGATAACCTGAAAACCTTCAGCCAAAAGCGCATGGATAATGGGTATGCTGCGTGTAGCATGACCCAGTCCCCAGTTAAGCGGTGCGACTAATATGTTTTTTGGTTTATTCATCAATACAAAGATGTAACATAGCTGGTAATTAAACGTTTCCGCTAGATTATCAAACTATTAAAAATACCGTTTAGTATACGATTTGAAAAATCATAGGTTGCTTGTAATGCTTTAAATATCAATATGTTGTGTGTTTTTAATTGTGTTATCAAAAGGTTAGTGTGTTTTATAGCTTGATTATAGAAGCGCATGTGAAGGAGTACCCGTATATTTGACGCGAATTTTTACAGAGGCATATTTTACGAGAGTAAAAGCTTCAGTGATTTTAAGTTTTTAAAGCATTAACGTCCGCTTGCGGGATTAGAGATCATCAGATTTGGGAAGTAAAAATAAATTGAGACGCTTTCGCGAAAACGAAACATTTAGCAACGTAATTCAGCCAAAACGAGAAGATTTGACTGATCAGGAATTTCCTTTAAAAGGAAACTGGAATCGTGATTTCTTTAAAAACGACAAGCCTATTGTTTTAGAATTAGGTTGTGGAAAAGGAGAATATACCGTGGGTCTGGCGCAACGCTATCCCGATAAAAATTTCTTGGGAATAGACATAAAAGGTGCGCGTTTTTGGCGTGGTGCAAAAACGGCTTTAGAAGAGAATATCACTAATGCCGGCTTTATGCGTACTCAGATCGAGTTGGTTGATAAGGCTTTTGCAGAAAATGAGATTTCTGAGATTTGGATCACATTCCCAGATCCGCAGATCAAGTATAAACGCACCAAGCACAGGATGACCAATCCTGATTTTCTTGCACGTTATAAAACCATTTTGAAATCAGATGGTGTGATGCATTTAAAAACAGACAGTGAGTTTATGCATGGTTATACATTGGGACTTCTTGAAGGAATGGGGTACGAGATTTTGTATGCACATCACAATGTGTATATCAATCATTTAGCACCAGAAGAAGTGATAGGTATACAGACTTTTTATGAAAAACAGTATCTTGAAAAAGGTAAAGCGATAACTTATATCAAATTCAAGATCAACTAATTACTTTTGGAAATAACGAAGCTCTTTTTTATAACTTATTTTGCGGCTTTTCTGGGCGTACTTCCTCCCGGTCTTGTTAATATGTCGGTCGCAAAGACCTGTGTGCATCGCGGCATGCGTAACGGAGTTCTGGTTGCTATTGGAGCTTCAATCGTAGTTTTAATTCAGGCGTTTGTTGCTATTTTACTAGCACGTTATATTTTTAGTCATCCAGTTGTGCGGAACACGCTTTTACGCACAGGCATTGTAATTTTTGGAATACTGGCAGTATACTTTTTTATTGCTGCTAAAAAAAATAAGGTTAAAGAGGTTAAAATTCCTAAACACTCAGGGCGTCGCAGTTTTGCAAAAGGTGTTTTTGTGGCGGTGATCAACGTGTTGCCTATCCCGTATTTTTGTGCGCTTAGTGCAGCATTTAATGTGACTAGTGTGAGCAATAACGGTTGGATTGAAGTGGCTTTATTTACGCTAGCTGCGGCATCTGGGACATTCACGGCACTGTATTTATATGTAGTAGGTTTTAATCGCATTCAGCACGAGCCCCGCAATTTTGCAAAGTATTCTAATTATTTTATGGCAGCTTTGATGATAGTCTTAGTCGTGCTTACACTCATTCGTATGCTTTATGGCAAAGCCTGAAACCCTCAATTTTTTTGAACGAGTTTATGATGTTGCAAGGCAAATTCCTTATGGAAAAGTAACTTCTTATGGTGCTATTGCCAGATGTCTGGGTGCTGCAAAAAGTGCAAGAATGGTAGGGTATGCTATGAATGGAGCTTCAGAAAAAGAGGATGTGCCGGCACACCGTGTTTTAAACCGAAACGGAGTTCTTACCGGTAAACATCATTTTCCCGGTACAGATCTTATGCAACAATTACTAGAGAACGAAGGTCATATTATAAAAAATGACCAGATCCAGGATTTTAAAAAACACTTTTGGGATCCGGTTGTTGTGATAGGTTTCTACGCGCAAGACGACCAATAACTCAAACTCAGTTTAAGGTGATTATGTATACCGGAAACCATTCAGTTTTCTGCCAATAGATAGGCAATAACTCTTTCGAGTTCTGAAGTTTTCGGCCTATATTTGCACCTTTAGAATCAATCCAAGTAAGACAACGTGAAGTTAGAGAAACAAGCAATATTTAACGCGCTAAAAACCATAAGTGTACCCGGAGAAGGTGAAGATATGGTAACCAGTGGAGCTGTTACAAATGTGGTGACTTTTGGAGATGAAGTAATCGTAGATATCACGATTAAAAATCCCAGTTTACAAGCCAAGAAAAAAGCTGAAGTTGAGATTATGAAGGCTATTCATGCTGAAGTTCATATGAAAGCTCAGGTTAAGGTAAATGTTAGGGTTGATGCTCCCGAAAAAGCGCCTAAAAACGAAATTAAAGGAAAGCCCATTCCGGGAATTCAAAATATTATTGCAGTAGCTTCTGGTAAAGGAGGCGTAGGTAAATCTACAATAACTGCAAATCTTGCCGTGAGCCTGCAAAAGATGGGTTTTAAAGTGGGTATTCTTGATGCTGATATTTATGGGCCATCTATTCCCATTATGTTTGATGTGCAAGATGAAAAACCACTTTCTGTAAAAGTTGATGGTAAACAAAAGATGAAACCTGTAGAAAGTTATGGGGTTAAGATTTTGTCAATTGGGTTTTTTACAAAACCAGATCAGGCAGTTGTGTGGCGTGGGCCTATGGCTTCAAAGGCATTGAATCAAATGATTTTTGATGCAGCCTGGGGAGAATTAGATTTTCTTTTGGTTGACCTGCCTCCGGGAACAGGGGATATTCACTTGAGTATTGTGCAGGCCATGCCATTAACAGGGGCAGTTGTCGTGAGTACACCGCAAAATGTTGCTTTAGCAGATGCTAAAAAAGGTGTTGCGATGTTTCAGCAAGACAGTATAAACGTGCCAGTATTAGGTATTGTAGAAAATATGGCATGGTTTACTCCAGAAGAATTACCAGAGAATAAATATTATATTTTCGGTAAAGAAGGTGCTAGTAATTTAGCTGAAGATTTAGGGGTACGTTTATTGGCTCAGATTCCGTTAGTGCAAAGCATTCGCGAAGGTGGTGATGTAGGACACCCTGCTGCTTTACAAAAAGATACTATATTAGCAGAAGCTTTTGAGACTATGACCCGTAATAGTGTTGAAGAATTAGTGAAGCGTAACGATAGTTTGCCTCCTACAGAAGCTGTAAAAATTACTACAATGGCAGGTTGTGCCGCTGTTAAAAAATAAGTTATGACAGATACAGAATTAAAAAGTAAGGTCGAAGCAGCATTAGAAGAAATTCGCCCGTTTTTACAAAGCGACGGTGGTGATATTGCCTTATTGAGTATAGAAGATGGTACTACGGTAAAGGTACAACTAGAAGGTGCTTGCGTGGGCTGTAGTGTAAACCAAATGACTTTGAAGAGCGGTGTTGAGATGACTATTAAAAAACACGCTCCACAGATAGAACATGTAATCAATGTGATGCCTAATTAAAAGGTTTTTTTTTACTTGATAATCGAGATTTAAATAATCAGAGACTTTTCTCGTTCTAAAAATGCATTGTTCCGTACTACTTCACGGGCTTGCCCCGAAGTGGTTTTCTATATAAGCCGGTAGAGAACATTCTTTACCGGTCTTTTTATTTTATTATTTTAAATGTAAGAGTTACAGTTAATTCTTATATTTAACAAATTTTCTATACAATACTATTATGAGTCATTCTAAAGGTCGAAGGTCTGCAATTCGCAATATTGCTTTAACTACTTCAGGTATTGGGCTGGGTTTTTCGGCAATAAGCTGTAAAACAGAATCTGATAATGCAACCGAAGAAACACCGATAGCCGAAACCGAGCAACCTTTAAAGGGAAATATAAATCATTCTGCGTGTTACTGGTGCTATAACAGTATTCCGCTAGATGATTTTGCAAAAAGCGCCGCAGATTTAGGGCTGAAAGGAATAGATCTTCTAACGCCTGAAGAGTGGGAAACCGTAGAAAAATACGGACTCAAATGTGCGGTAGCGACAGATACTTTTGCAAGCATTACAGATGGTTTTAACGACCCTGCAAATCATAAAGATTTACAAGAGAAATATAAAGGTCTTATAGGTAAAGCAAGCGCTCAAGGCATAAAGAACGTTATTGTCTTTTCTGGTAATCAAAGGGATCTGACAGAAGAACAAGGTCTTGCAAATTGTACAGAAGGTCTTGCGCCTCTTGCAAAATATGCCGAAGAAAAAAATGTGGTGCTCATTATGGAACTGCTCAACAGTAAAATAGATCATAACGACTATCAATGTGATACTACACCGTGGGGTGTGAAATTGTGTGAGCGTCTGGGTTCTGAAAATTTTAAGTTGCTGTACGATATTTATCATATGCAAATTATGGAAGGTGATGTGATTCGCACCATAAGCGATTATCATCAATATATTGCGCATTACCATACAGGTGGTGTTCCCGGTAGAAATGAGATTACAGATGTTCAGGAGCTCAACTATCCGGCGATTATGAAAGCTATTTTGGCAACCGGTTATGAGGGCTTTGTAGCACAAGAATTCATACCTACTTATGAAGATAAAATTGCGGCTTTAGATGAGGCTATTAAAATCTGTGACGTTTAGCTTTAACCCTACTATTTTACTAGGTTTTAAGGTATTAAAAAAAGGATTTTTCTTAATTTAGCGGGCTCTAATACTAGCTATTATGCAAGATGTAACTATAACCGTGATCGACCGGGACGGAGTGGCTCACGCACTTGAGGCGCCAACTGATATGAATTTAAACCTGATGGAAGTTTGTAAGATGTATGAACTACCCGTAGAAGGTACCTGTGGCGGTATGGCTATGTGTGCATCTTGCCAGTGTTATGTGATTTCTGACCACAAACTAAATGAGATGGGCTACGATGAAGAAGCGATGCTTTCTGAAGCTTTTAATGTGGAAGAAAACAGTCGTTTGGGATGTCAGATACCCATCACACCAGATCTTAACGGACTTGAAGTGAAGTTAGCTCCTGAGAGTTAAGAACACTAAACTATATAAAAGAGCCGAGCCTTAAAAGTATATGTTTTTAAGGCTCTTTTACTTTCAATACGTTTTCAATAAAAGGTTTAATCCTGTTTACAATTTCTGTATTTGCTTTTTTAGAAAGATGTAAACCATCTTTGGCAATAAGGGTAGGTTCTGAAAGTCCACGTTTTGCTATTGTCGTAATATCTAAAAAAAAGACTTCGCGCTGTTTTGCTACTTCCTCAATAAAAGAATTATAGGCGTTTACTTTCTTTGATATCCGTTTGGTATTGTTTTCTTTTTGTCCAAATGGAGTATACGCATAATCTGGTATTGAAATTACAAACACACCTTCAGCATTATTTTTAGTGTGATTAATGGCAAATTCCAGAAGTTGTATAAATTCGGTTTTAAATTGACTGAATGCTTTACGCTGGTACAAATTATTACTTCCTATGAGTAAGGTTGTAAAATCAAAATCTGAAGAAATATTTTTCAGTTTTAATGTATTGATCAAATCATCGGTACGCCAGCCGGCTTCAGCATAGCGGGTAAGTTGTACATCACGAGACTTGTTTTCATTTAAAAGATAAGCAAGTTGTACCGGAAAAGCACATTTATAGCAAACACTAGTTCCGGCAGTATAACTATCTCCCAATGCCAGATAAGTGATTTTATTTGCAACGTCAAAGGGTTTAATACTCTGGGTCTTGTCGTGAAATTGAAAATTTGTTTCAAACGAATGAATTATGGGCTTGCCCAGAGGTAGTTTGATTTTCTCTTGATTTTGGGCAAAAATGTTCCCGGATAGAAGAAAGCCTAAAGCAAGAATATAAACAACAAATTTACCCGGCATAGTCTCGCTTTAATCTTTAATGATGGTGTTGACGATAGGAAGCAGTCGGTCTACAAACTCCGCATAAGCATCTTCAGAGGGGTGCAATCCATCTGAAGCTACGAGGTTAGGCTCAGCTATTCCCCTGCGGGTTATGTCTGTGATATTTAAAAATTTTACGCCGCGCTTTTCTGCAACTTCTTTTGCATGAGCATTGTATTTATCCAATTCATCAGAAATCTGCTGCGGATTTGAAGTGGTCTGACCATAAGGGGTAAACGCATAATCTGGTATAGAAACAATTATAACGCGCTCTTTTTTGCCCTGAGCAAGAGTTATTGCAGTCGTTAAAAGTTGCGGGAATTCACTTTCATACACACTAAAAGGTGTTCTCTGAAATTGGTTATTAACCCCAATAAGTAAGGTGACAAAGTCATAAGTCTTATCAGGATTCTGATCTTCAATAGCTTTTATCAGATTATCTGTGCGCCATCCTGTTGTGGCGATTATATCTGTATGCACACTTTTATTAGTTAATTGCTCTAAGGCATTTTCTAATTGAATGGGAAATCTACAGGTATTGCAAACGCTTTCCCCTATGGTATAACTGTCACCCAAAGCCAGGTAGCTGTAATCTGAGTTTTCTTCCGCTATAGGAAGTTCTTCTATTGTACTGGTAGTTTCTTCAGTGACGCCACATCCTAGTAGAATGAGAATAGTAACTGCATTTAATATGTATAGTGTGTAATTTTTCATTTTAGCTTTTTATTCGGTTTGATAATCGCTGAGCTTTTGAGGCCCTTCTAATAAAATCCTCACGATTTTAAGAACGCCCTCATCGTTAGTGGCAATCTGCCATTTTATAAGCGAGATTGCTCCATTTTCGATTTCTAAACCGGTTATGCTGCGTGGATGCACACAGCTTCCATCATTAAAATAGGCAATATCTCCCGGTTCTGGAAATCTGGGGCGATGGGTATGCCCGGTAACCGTAAATTGATTGTCTCGCTGCGTGATCCATTTTTTGGTACGCCGCTCTACCTTAATAAGTTCGTGATAGTTTTTTGCAGGACTGGTAGGATCTAAAATACCTGCTCCCTGTAGCGGTCGCCATAATACGCGTACCATAAAACGATTAAAACGCCATGCGATATAATTCATCCAATCTGCCTGATGCCCGTGACAGAGAAACAATTCCTGTCCGGTTTCAGTATGCTTTAATATAAGAGCTTCGTTTACTGTTATCCCGGGAAAAAGCGGTTTGTCTGTGGCTGTTTTGCGGTCAAAAAAACTAAACAGATTTTTCTCAACATGGAGTTTATTCTTGTAAACCATGTCATGGTTTCCCCACAACAGATGCAATCTGTTTTCATTAAAAAATAGTTGCATCAAACCATAGACATTTTGATGCGATTCAAAAATAGTCGTGAAGTTTATATTCTCCCAAAGTTCATCACCGTCACCCAGCTCGCAATAAGTAAACCCATTTTTATAGTAGTGTTTTAAAGCGTGATAATAGATGTTACGATTATTGGCAAAGTCGTCTGCGCTACTGTTATCTCCTCTGTGGCAATCGCTAAACAAGATAAACTTGCTAGAGTCTGAAAACGGAATTACCGGTGCATTTTTAAACGCTCGGTCAAAACGAGATATAAACGACATAGAGCTTTTTAAGCTAAAGATACAAATAACGCCAGAAGCGAAAGCGTTCTTCGTGTCTTAAACAGCCCTGAAATTAATCTGAAAATTAGGCTGAAACCTTGTCGTTGATTTCTTGCTCGATACCACTCCAGAGTACAATGCGTCGCTTTAAGGCTTCAATAGCAGTATGCTTTACTTCTTCCCATTTGAGGGAGTCTGTACCGCAAAGTTCATCGACCATTTGTAACGCCATCGGACCGTGCTCGTCTCCATCTAATTCAATGTGACGGTCAAAGTAATATTTAAAATGTGTCAAATCTTGTTTGGGGAAATTCTTCTGTATCTCAGTGATGATTTTACCAAACATATCCGGTATAAGATCTTCACGGCCAAAAGTGAAAGCTGCGGCTATTTTATGCGGTTTACCTTCAGCAATAATCTCAAAAGTAAATCGTAAAAATTCTTTTACACTTTCAGGGATGTCGCTTACTGCAATAACCAGAAAGATATCGGTGCCGTGTGTGATATGATTTAAAAAGGTATTGATCTGCTCTAAAGAGGCATCAGACTTTTTCATCGCGTCCAGATACATTTCAAAATGGCTTTGGCGTTTACCTTCCATATTGATATCTGTTTCTTCTGCGAGAACAATCTCATTAATCAGGTATCTAATTTCAGGGTTCCCTATAGGATACCACGGAGTAGAAACTTTAGTGAGGTCAAATTGTAATGCTTTGAGTAAAGACATAAAGTCCCATACCGCAAAAACATGATGCTGCATGAATGCTTGTAAATCTGCCGGAGTGCGTAGATTTTTATATAGGCTGTGATTTAAAAGCTCATCTTGGTATGGAGCGATAGCTTTATAGATGTACTTACTCATGCAAAAATAATTTTCTGCAAAATTAGAAAATTCAATTTGACTATATGCTATTTTAACCCTTGATTTCGCTATTAAAACTATTATTTAAATGCATTTAATCCGGTGATATCCATACCGGTTATGAGTAAATGAATATCATGGGTTCCTTCGTAAGTGATAACGCTTTCTAAATTCATCATATGACGCATAATACTGTACTCACCAGTGATGCCCATTCCTCCCAGAATTTGACGAGATTCCCGAGCTATCTTTAATGCCATTTCAACGTTATTTCGCTTAGCCATAGATATTTGTGAGGAGGTTGCTTTGTCTTCATTTCTTAGCGATCCCAAACGCCAAGCAAGAAGTTGAGCTTTGGTAATTTCGGTGATCATCTCTGCAAGCTTTTTTTGTTGAAGTTGAAATGCTCCGATGGGTTTTCCAAACTGATGCCTTTCTTTTGCATAGCGTAAAGCCGTGTCATAACAGTCCATCGCTGCGCCTATAGCACCCCAGGCAATTCCAAAACGAGCCGAGTCTAAGCACATCAATGGAGCGCCCAGACCAGATTTATTCGGAAGCAGATTTTCTTTCGGAATTTTTACATTGTCAAAGATCAGCTCACCAGTGGCACTAGCTCTTAAAGACCATTTGTTATGGGTTGTGGGGGTAGAAAAACCTTCCATCCCACGTTCTACTAATAAACCGTGTATGCGACCACTTTCATCTTTTGCCCATACTACAGCGACATCAGCGAAGGGCGCATTAGAAATCCACATTTTTGCCCCGTTAAGTAAGTAATGATCGCCTTTGTCTTTAAAATTGGTAACCATCCCTCCCGGATTAGAACCATGATCAGGCTCGGTAAGGCCAAAACATCCAATGAACTCTCCACTGGCGAGTTTTGGTAAAAACTTTTTACGCTGTTCTTCAGAGCCAAATTTATAAATAGGATACATCACCAGAGAAGATTGTACTGAAGCTGTAGAACGCACGCCGCTATCCCCGCGCTCAATCTCTTGCATAATCAACCCATAACTGATTTGATCTAAACCGGCACCGCCATATTCTTCAGGGATGTAGGGACCAAAGGCACCAATTTCAGCAAGACCTTTAATGATTTCTTTAGGAAATTCTGCTTTTTGAGCGGCTTCTTCAATAATGGGAGAGACGTCACGCTTTACCCAATCCCGGGCAGCGGTACGCACGAGTTTGTGTTCTTCGGTTAAAAGATCGTCTAAGTTGTAATAATCAGGAGCTTCAAAAAGATCAGGTTTCATAAGGTGCTTGTTGAAAATGATAACATTTAGCGTTACGATTACTAATGCGTTAATGAATGTATCTCGTAACTATCTAAATTTAGCATTTTGCTAATGCAACAGAAACAATTCTTTTGATTTTTCAATAAGAAATTAAAAACAGATTACATTTTTATATAAAAATCTTCAACAAGATCAATGTATTCTTGGGTGTACTGATGCCTTGTTGTTTCAATTATGAGTTCGTCTTTATTGATTGAATTTTGCTTGCGGGAGAATTCTATTATAGAACGCTTTGATACAACTTCAGGATTACCTTTTACGTGTGTGATGTGGCTGGGATATAAATTAGCTTGAGCAGCAATTTTTATAAATTCTTCTTCACGCATTCGCGGAATAATTACTGAAAAAATTCCTTCAGGATTTAAAAGTTGGTTTACCGAAGCAACAAGTAAGTCAAAAGGCATCGACTCTTCAAAGCGGGCATTCACTCGAGCTTTTGAGTTAGTTTGCTCTTCTTGTAAGGCAACAGAGCCTTCAAAAAAAGGTGGATTACATACGATTAGGTCATATGTGTCTTCTATTTCTGTGGCAAACTCATACAAATGTGCGTGATAGCAAAATAGGCGGTCACCCCAGGGCGATTGTTCAAAGTTTTCTACAGCCTGCTCATACGCATCCTCATCAAGTTCTAAAGCGTCAACAAGGTCAGCGCTGCAGCGTTGTGCAAGCATCAGCGCAATAACTCCTGTGCCCGTACCGATATCTAGAATAGAATCGGGTTTCTGATCAATACGAGTCCAGGCTCCCAGTAATACACCGTCTGTACCTATTTTCATTGCACAGCGATCTTGCTCTATCTTAAATTGTTTGAATTGAAAGGGTTTTGACACAAATAAAAACTTTAAAATAAGAGGGTGTTTAATGTTTTTGGCATGACCCTGTCGGGTCGGGCTATCCGCTTCAAGTCCTCGGCATGCTATTGCTTGCCTGTGGGCTTTACATTGCTATCCCTCACGCAGATAAGACCAATAGGATTACAAATAAATAGCGATCAATCCTTCCGGCGTATCGAGGGTAATGGTTTTTGTAGTCCGGTCAACCTTCTTGATAAAATCGTCATTTACAGGGATAAGAACCTCTTTTCCGTTATGATCAATTTCAAAAAGAGCTTGAGCCGTATTATCATTAACACCGGTGATCGTGCCTACTTCTCCAAAGTAAATATCATTTACTTTAAAACCTATGATCTCGTGGTAATAAAACTGATTGCCCTCTAATTGCGGAAGCATAGACAGCGGTAAATACAATTCTGCATTGATGAGGTCATCTGCATCTTCTTCGGTATTTACATCTTCAAAATCTATGCGAAGTAAAGTAGACTTGTGCAACTGGCTTGCACGTATAAAAAAAGGAACCAGATTGCCGTTAAAATCGACAAATACTGATTCCAGTTCTTCATACATTTCGGGTTCGTCTGTGTCTAGCTTTGCTAGTAACTCACCCTTAAAGCTAAATTTTCGCACGATTTTGCCCAGATAGAAACATTCTTCTTTGCGCATCGTGAATAGATTTATTTAGCTTCTTCTTCGTTGTTTTCTTCAGCAGCAGGAGCTTCTTCTGTTGCAGCTTCTGCTTCAGGAGCAGCCTCTTCAGCTACTTCTTCTTCAGGTTGTGCAGCAGCGATACGAGCTTCATTAACTGCTTTTTCAGCAGCTAAAGCCTCTTTACGAGCTTTTTCCTGAGCCTTAGTAAGACCTTCTTTTTTAGCTTCAACTTGAGAAGCTTTTTCTTCAACCCAAGCATTAAATTTCTCTTCTGCTTGCTCTTCTGTTAAAGCACCTTTACGTACACCACCAGCAAGGTGATTTTTAAGTAAAGCTCCTTTGTAAGAAAGTAAACGTTTTGCAGTTTCGGTAGGCTGTGCCCCGTTTTGCAACCATTTTACTGAAGAATCCACGTCTAATTCAATAGTCGCAGGGTTTGTGTTTGGATTGTAGATACCTAGTTTTTCTAAGAATTTACCATCACGTTTAGCACGCGTGTCTGCGGCTACTACCCAGTAAAAAGGTTTTCCTTTTTTACCGTGTCTTTGCAATCTGATTTTTACTGGCATAAAAATTAATTTTTGGGGTACCCGACCCCGGTTATAATTTATAAGTTACTATCTGATAACTTGGTGTCGCAGATAGCTTCTCTAAATGAGGGCGCAAATATACTACAATTTTCTGGCTGTCAAGATGTTTTTAGCCTATAAAATTATAAATTTGAGTTCTTAATTGAAGTAAAGTTATGAGAAAGTACATTTTGGTTCTAATATGCCTACTAACAGTGCTTTCGTGTTCTGATGACATTACTTTTAACTCCCCGGCTTTACAAGGTATAAGAGATACTGTATTATTTAGATCAAATGTGCAGCGTGTAGAGTTGTTGCAAGGTTCTCCTTTAACAAATTCAGTAAGTACCGTTAAATTATCTGGGACTCTTGGTGAGGAGTCTGTGCAATTCAACTTACCGGTTTATGGTGAAGGTGTTTTTGATCTGGAACCCAATGCGCCGGCATCTGCTATTTATATCAACTCAGCCGGAAAAATTTTTAATACAGACTTTGATGGTGAAGGCCAGATAATTGTATCGCGTGTTGAAGACAGTACGTATACTGGTACATTTAGCTTTAGAGCGGTGAGCGTTATAGACACTACAGAAGTTTATTTTACAAAAGGAGTATTTTATGAGGTGCCTTTTTTTACTGCTGAAGTTCCAATAGTCGAAGATGATGTGGTTGCAACTTCTTTCTTCTGTAGAATTAATGGGAATCCCTTTTCACCACCAAGTGTAAGTGCTTCTGCAGGTTCGCAATTTATAACAGGCACAGGTGCTAACAATACTGCAAATATTCGTTTGCGTTTTCCTAAGGATATTGAGCCGGGCACTTATGAACTTACCGGTTTTGGCAATAGCGACTATCAGGTAGATTATTTTAGTGGTTTCCCAACTACTATTGTGACGGGAACGCTTACCATCACTTCTCACAATTTTACAAGCGGTTCTGTAGGAGGTACTTTTTCTTTTACGGCTCAGGGAAATTCAACTATTCAAGTAACCAGCGGAACTTTTGGTTTCAATTACCTTTAATCTTTTTAGTCGAAGATTTTGATTTTGTGAATGCAAAAAGGCTCAGCAAAGCAAGAACTAGCCAAAAGATGTCTATAAATGCAATCTGTACGTGACCTATTGCAAATTGTTCCCAGAACCAGCAGTCGCTAAAAATACCATTCGCTAATGGGATTAAAAAGCCGATAATACTACCGCTTAGCAAACAGAAATTGCTCATAAATTTGAGGTCTTTCTTAAATATTAAGAAAATGCTTAAGAATAACCACGAGCCGAAATATACCCAGTATAAAAAAGACTGTCCCGCAGGTTGGATAACTTTTACAGCAATAAAGGTAAGTGCTGTAACCGGATACATACTGAGACAAATCGCCATATATATGCGGGCTACTCTATTGTAAAAAAGGCGTTTGTTCTCGGGAAGGTTTTTGCGATCCCGGGCAACAAGCCAAATAAGTACTCCCGAGATAATTACGATACAAGAGAGGATACCCAGAATGAACGAAACAATGCGTAGAAAATAACCGCCATAATCACCAAAATGCAATCTAAACATAACATTCTTTACACTATCTAAATAAGACGCGGGTTTGTAAGGGTCTTTTAAAATTGTGGTTTCGCTTGTTTCAGGTTTAAAAGTTATGCTTCCGGGGGCATTGAATTTTTCGGTATAATCTAAAAATCCATTTAAGGTTACCTGCATATTGGCATCCCCATAATTGCTTATGGAGATTTCATTCAGATTAAAATGATTCCACTTGGCTAAGGTTTGTGTGGTATAAGTTTCAATATTAGGAAGTGCGTTCAGTTTTTGGTTTGAAAATGCATAAGTAGCTTTATTAAATTCTAAATCTTCATACAATTGATCTTGATTTCCGTCATAAAGCGCCATAACGCTAGGCGCAATTAAAAGGGCTTTCAGCATAAAAAAAGCACCGGTGACTGCAAGAATAAATTGAAAAGGCAAACCTAAAATACCCAGAGCTGTATGCGCATCTGTCCATATGGTTTTAAGTTTTGCCCAAGGGCGAAAGGTATAAAAATTAGGTACGATCTTTTTCCAATGAATCAGAACTCCGGTGATGATGGCAAATAGAAAAAAGAACGCAACAAAACCGGAAAGATAATAACCTACAGGATAATAAATCTGAGCAAAGAAGTGAAGCCGATATAAGAATTCTCCTAAAGAATACGACTCAACGTATGACTGCTCTTCAAAATTCACAGGGTCTAAATAAAAGAAAGCTCCTTGTTTTGCTTTATCTGAAACCAAGCTGTCTTTTGAAGGCGTTAGATTAACGGCAATGGCACGTTCTGCGTAATAAGTCTTTAGGTTGATATCTCGTCCGTCTAAACCATAAGAGTCGTCAATATATTCTAAAATCTCATTGATATTGGGAGGCAGGTAATCTTCTTTAACGGCTTCTTCACTGCGTTCCCAGGCGACAATATCATCTCTAAAAAAAGAAAACGAACCTGTGAAAAATATCACATAAAGAGCGACACTAATAACGATGCCACTTACGGTATGCAGATTAAACAGAATATTATAAATACGTTTTCCCATAATTTATGCCGGTAAGGGATGAAGAGGAGGAGCTAAATAAATTAAAATTGAAAGAACGATAGAGATACCTAAATAAATACCCCAAACTTTCCATGCGTTTTTTGCTAAAAAAGCGCAGATTAACAAAGCTGCCCAAATGATAAAAAGGCTGAATGTTGAGGTGATTAGAATTACAATGTGACTGGTGTAAGCTGCCACAGCGAGGTGCAAAGTCTGTGCAACAAAATACCCGCCCAGAATACCCGCTGTAATTTTACCAAAGCGCTGCCATCTAGATTGTGTGAGGTATTTAGAATTTGCAGGCATAAATTATCTCTTTAAAAGATTTAATGGAGTTAATAAAACCAGAAGACTGCCTAAAGTCATCAGGCAAACCAGACCTGAAAATATACCTGCCGCCCAACCTAGCGCAATAACAAATACTGAAAATGCCAAAATCAACAGGACAAGCCCGCAGATTTTGACAAGTTGATTACTGTATTTAAACAAACCATTATCTATGAGTTTTTTCTTTTTGCTTTGCATTTTATCTGATGTAGAATACAGTGCATAAAAACCAACAAATAAAAGAACAATAGCTAATAAAATCATAGGTTACAAAAGGTTGCGCAATGCCAGATAAATTCATAATCTGTATCCTTAAATTTACCAGGCACATCTTCGTTATGCGTTATTTCAAGAATGTACTTGGTTTCAAAAGGCTTATTGAAACTCAAATAACCGTCTTTGTCTGTAGTTAATTTTTTAGTCCATAAATCTTTCATAGAAAGTGTTGCCTCTCCTTCTGCTAAAGGTGTTCCCTTATAAAATACCTGAAGCTTTACAGTTTCAGCAGTATTAGAAATTTCTTTGATTAGTAGACCTTCAGAATACTTTTCCACTGCAACGGGAGCTTCAGTATCTACAAGAATTTGCTGAAAAGCCTGATATTCGGGTTTAAAGATTCCAAAATCATATTCTGTATAATCTAAAACGTTTATGTTTCGATTTTCAAGAAATACAAGGTAGCCTCCTTGTTCTTTCGGTATGAATTCTGCTGAATAATAATCTTTATGAGCATTTGTCTTTAAAGCGGTCTTTTCTCCAGAAGGAGCAACTAACCATAAGGTAAAGTCATCAACGCCTGCAAAAGCATCACCGCTCACTTCTTCAATAACTCCGTAAGCATACTCACCAAAATAGACCTTGACCTCTTGTTTTTGATGTCGTGTTCCGGTAGCCTTTGTTTCTATCCATAAGTAATGGGCAAACGCAGTCTTTGATATAAAAAGGAATAGAAACAGACCTAGGTATTTTATGTTTTTCATAATATGATTTTTAAAAATTATAGGTGAAGTTGGCTAATAAAGAGCGCTTGTTTTGCGGGCTGATGGTTGACCAGCCTTTAAAATATTCTTTGTTTGCGATATTGTCTAGTTTTAAGCTGATGCGGAAATCTGGTGTACCGTAAAATACCGAAGCATTAAAGATTGTATATTCAGGAAGAGTAAAGGTTCCGCCCAGATTTCGGTTGAAGATCTTGTTTTCGCTGGCATAGTTACCACCAAAACCTAGACCAAAGCCTTCAAGCTTTCCAGAAGTTAGTTGATAACTCGCCCATAAATTAGCTAGATTTTCAGGTCCTGCGCTTTCTGGTCGTAAGCCTACAAAATCTGCATCACCTTCTGTAAGCTCACTATCATTATAGCTATAACCGGCAACAATGTTAAACCCATCTACAGGATTGGCTACAAAACTCGCTTCAAAACCTTTGCTCTCCTGAGTCCCGTCTTGTGTGTAGAAATAATTGTTAGCATCTACATCTATACGTAAAGCACGGTCTTTAACCTTAATGTCATAATAACTCAAGGTCGCGCTAAGTCTGCCTTTTAGAAGATTGAATTTTGTACCTGCTTCAAATTGATTGGCATGCTCAGGATCAAGAGCTCTGTTGCTAATAACCCCATCAGTTAATTCATCAACTGGCGCAACATTGCTAAAGCCGTTCATATAATTGACAAATACCGAAACCTTATTCAATATAGGCTGATACACCAAACCGAATTTAGGCGAAAGTGCAGTCTGTGTATGGTCTGCGTTACTAAAGTGGTCTATGCGCAAGCTTGCCATTGCAGAAAGTTCTGGCAACAGATTGATTACATCTGATGCATAAGCGCTAAATATTTCCTGTTCGGTTTTTGATGGATTGATGGTGCTGTTTGCGAGTAAGGCATCTGTGCCAGCCTGAGTTAAAACCCCAGAATCGTCGGTATAGTTGGTAGCATCTGTGATTCCTAGAACTTCCTCATTAAACTCTTGTAAATTAGTGCCAATATAAATGTTTCCATTTGTGATATAAGGCGAGCTGTTGTTAATCACGTTTGTGTGTAAATAATCAAGACCTACAACCATTCGGTTTCTAAGCGAACCTATTCTAAAATCACCTATAAAATTCTGTTGTATATCTGTTGCAATAGTTTCAGAGTTTTGTTTGCTGATATAGCGTGCTAAAAGAATACCTTCCTCTAGTGTAGTAAATTGTGTCCCTTCATATAAATACGAGTAATATCCATCAGATTTTGAATTAGAGCGAGAGAATGCTGTTTGTGAAGTCCAATTATTACTCAACTGATAATTCATTTGACCTTGAAAGGTATAAGTGGGAGTTTCAATATAAAGATCGTTGCTCGTATAAGAACGGCTGATGTCATAGCCCAACTCGTCAATCGTATTCACGCGTAATGGAGCGCTACGATCTAAAAACAGCATCGTTTGGTTTGTGCTTTTTCCTTTATAGAATTCTGTATTTATAAAAAATGAAAGGCGGTCATTAACTGTATACGATAAAGAAGGCGCAAAGAAGAAAGATTTTCTGAATCCTGCATCTTGATAGCTGTTCTGGGTATGATATGCTGTATTTATACGTAAAGCAATATTTTTTTTATCACTTAAATTTGTATTTACATCTGCAGTCACGCGGTTTAAACCGTAGCTTCCTGAAGTATAAGCAACAGAACCTCCAAAACCGTAATACGGTTTTTTTGTAGTGATGTTAATTAAACCTCCGTAAGAAATCAGGCTGCTTCCGTACAGCGTCCCAGAAGGGCCTTTTATAACCTCAATACGTTCCATGTTTGCCGGGTCAGGACTGCCGTTGGTAAGTGCAGGAAGTCCGTTAACCAAATTAGGCTGTACAGCAAAACCACGTAAAGCAAAATAGCCGGCTCCGTCGCTTCCTCTGCCTGTAGATTCCCAGAGCTTATCAATTCCGGGAGCATTTTTTAAAGCATCATCAAAATTCGTGACAATTTGTTCTTCAAGTAAACTAGAGGTAATTGTATTGTAAACCTGAGGATTTTCTATGTCAGCAAGTGGCATTTTAGAAACACTTACGCTTTTTTCTCTGGTGAACTTATTGTGCCTTTTACCATTTATACTTACAACGCCTAACTGCTCCTGGTTTTGTTGAAGTTTGAAATTACCAAGGTTTTGAGTTGTGTTTTTAGATGCTGTTATATCAACAGTTTTGTTTATAAAACCAACGTATGAAATAATTAGTTTATGACTTCCGGCGGGGATATTACTCAACGTGAAACTACCAGAGCTATCTGTAGTGGTACCTAAAGTCGTATTTGAGAGTTCTATAGTTGCTCCAGATAAAGGTTGGTTGTAATAATCTGCTACAGAGCCGGTCACTTTTATATTCTGAGCGGATAGACTTAGTGAAAAGCCCAGTAAAATTAATACGCTTATTAAAATACGCATCGTTATTTAGATTAAATTAAAATAGATATTTTTTGCAAATGTACATGGGGAGTTTAAAAGAACAAAGGTTATTTAGACTTAATTTAGATAATGACTTTAAATGTGTTGACTGATAATTTTTTACGAGCCCACTTTAACGTTTTATTATGAATTGATTTGTATTGTGGTTGATGTGAATCAACAGTCTTTAAATTTTAGATTACGTTAAGTATAGAATAAGAAGAACTGCATTAATAGTATATTTAAACATTACTAAATATAGGTTATGAATATTCAAGAAACATTTACCGCTGATCCTAATCGTTATGAATCTATGCAATATCGGCGTTGTGGAAATAGTGGTGTAAAACTACCCATGATTTCTTTGGGTTTATGGCACAACTTTGGGGATGCAGCAGATCTAACTAACGGAAGATCTATTCTAAGAACAGCCTTTGACAGCGGTATAACGCATTTTGACCTTGCTAATAATTATGGGCCTCCTTATGGTTCAGCAGAAACTAACTTTGGACGAATTTTTAAAGAAGATTTTAAACCGTATCGGGATGAGCTTTTTATTTCTTCAAAAGCAGGTTATGATATGTGGCTGGGCCCTTATGGTAATTTTGGCTCTAGAAAATATCTAATTGCAAGCTGTGATCAGTCACTTAAACGCATGGGCTTAGATTATGTAGATGTTTTTTATCATCACCGTCCAGACCCCGAAACTCCTCTGGAAGAAACTATGGGAGCATTAGATCATCTGGTGCGTTCAGGTAAAGCTTTATATGTGGGTATTTCTAATTATGATGCGCAACGTACCCGTGAATCTTCTGCGATTTTAAAAGATCTGGGAACTCCATTTCTTGTACATCAGCCCCGTTATAATATGTTTGATCGCTGGGTAGAAGGGGGCTTGCTCAATGCGTTAGAAGATAACGGCATGGGTAGTGTGGTTTTTTCACCTTTACAGCAAGGTTTACTTACTAATAAATATCTCAAGGGGATTCCTGAAAATTCTCGTGCTGCGAATTCTATTTATTTGTCTGAAGATCGAATTACACCTGAAATTTTAAATAAGGTTGAGAAGCTTAATGCTTTTGCTGAAGAGCGTGAGCAAAGTTTGGCTCAAATGGCGATTGCCTGGCTTCTTAAAGATAAAAGGGTGACCTCTGTGCTTGTTGGAGTAAGCCGGGTATCTCAATTACAAGATAATATTGATGCATTAAATAACCTTGAATTTTCTGAGCAAGAACTAGTTGCTATCGAAGAAATCCTACAAAGTTGATTTTTATATTTTGTGTAATGCACTTTTGTAATACTATCTTATTTCTACCGACTCTAAGCTTAACTATTTTTTGATAAAAGTTCAGTTTATTAATACATCAACGCATTCCTATGCTTAGAATTATCTTTTCAATTTGCTTTATAAGTATTTTAAGTGTCTTTACCGCCAACGCTCAAGATGACTTGTTTGAGAAACCAGAAGCACCTTCAGAGAAAAATATCTGGAACTATTTTACCTATGATATGGGTAATGTTTTTGGGGGTGTGGGTTATGCATACTCCAGACCTTTGCACTGGCAAGGGAACGATTTTTTAAGATTGGGAGGTGTTGCTGTGGGAACTACCGGCTTATTTTTATTAGATGATGAAATACGTCAAAACTTTTTGAGTCATAAAGATGATGTACCAGATGTTTTATTGGATTATGGGCGTTATGCGGGCGCTCCTCAAAATAATTACGGAATTACAGGTGCGGTTTATCTTACCGGTCTAATCACTAAAAATGAAAAATTACGTCGCACGGGAGTTCTGATGATTTCTGCTGCTACGGCTGCAGGTTTTATTCAACAATTGAGTAAAACATTAGTTGGTCGAGCACGTCCCGGAGCAGGTTTTGGCAATCATCATTTTAAGCCGAATGGAGGTTCTGCAGCATACCGTTCGTTTCCTTCTGGGCACGCGGTTTTGACATTTACAACTGCTTATACCATTTCAAAACAGTTTGATAACAAATGGGTAAAAGGTGGTGTCATCGCAGTTGGATTGATCCCCGGCCTTAGTAGAATTTACGAAGAAGCACACTGGGCCAGTGATGTTGCTTTAAGTTGGGCAATGAGTGCTTTTATTGTTGAAGCGATTGATAGGTATCTGGATAAAAAATACGACAAGAAGTACAATGAAGATACAGGAATGGCTGCTGCAAGATCAGATTTTGAATGGAATCTTACTTTTGGCGGAAACCAGCTAGGTGTAGTTTTTCAATTCTAAATTTATTAGCACTACCATAGGATTTAATGAACCGAAGTTCGCTTCGAAATAGAAAATTTGTTTTTAACGAATGCCTTGTAGACTTGCCTCGAGGTATTTTACCTAATTAAATAACAGCTTTTTAGCACTCAGCTCAGTTAGTCTTTAGTACTTTTAAACCCAATCAGTTTTAATCTTCCCTACCAACTTGAGCTCAAAACGAAATATATACGCCCGTTCGGGACTGTTTGCTAAGGCTATACTTTTTCTGGCAATTGGCATTGTGACCGCTATGGAAGCCTTTGGTCTTGGTGGCTTTAAAGCCGGGAGTTTTACATTGATGAATGTTCTTGCTAAGCATGAGTTTGGCAAAGCCATTCTCATTCTTTGGGCCGCTGGTCTTTTAGGTTATTTATTTTGGAGGGTGTATGAGACTTTTGCAGATAATGAAGGTTACGGAACAAGTATAATCGGGATTGGACAGCGCATCGGTTTTTGTTTTGGCGGTCTTGTTTATGGCTTTTTAGCTTTCAAAGCCATACAAGTTGCGTTTTTTTCTGATGGAATAGACTGGATTACCAATTCTAAATTTCAAGATTTATTGCATACGAGACTTGCTCAGATTGCTGTAGTAGGTGTGGGATTAGGAATGCTTGGAGCTACACTAAATGAATTTTACATCTCAATTTCCGGAATATTTAAAAAGACGATAGAATACGATAAAATTCCGGTTGAATATCAAAAATGGGTGGTAGCTTGTGGTAGAATTGGGTATGCTGTAAGAGGCGTTACAGTTGGGATTGCAGCATTATTGCTTATGGATACGGCGTATACCAATCAGGATATTTCCAGCGCTAATAAAGAAGCTGCATTCTCTTTTATGCAATATGCATTTGGTAGTTTTATTTTAGGAATGATCGCTATAGGTTTTATCATCTACTCGTTTTATGTTTTTATCGAAGTGCGCTATCGGCGCATAGATATGGCACAAAATAAAACCCGATAGCTTTACACCATCGGGTTATGATTATCTGATTAAAAGCTGAATTATTTATCCAGCAGACTTTCATTAAACAATTTTAAAATACGTTTGTATTCATCAGTCCAGCTGCTCGGCTCTACAAAACCGTGGCTTTCTACCGGATAGACTGCAAGCTCCCAATTGTCTTTACCCAGCTCAATTAAGCGTTGTGTTAGCCGCACCACATCTTGAAAATGTACATTAGTATCTACCATGCCGTGCTCAATTAATAGATCTCCTTTTAATCCTTCGGCGAAATAAATAGGCGAAGAACGTTTGTAAGCAATAGGATCTTGAGTAGGTTCGTTAAGAATATTTGCAGTATAGCCATGGTTGTAATGCGCCCAGTCTGTCACCGAGCGTAAAGCAGCTCCTGCTTTAAAAGTTTCCGGTTCATTGAATAAGGCCATAAGTGTGATAAAACCCCCATAGCTTCCGCCATAAACGCCTACTTTTTCCGGATCTATACCATAGTTTTCGATTAAATATTCTACTCCGTCAACCTGATCAGAAAGATCTTTTCCACCCATATGGCGGTAAATACCGGTTCTCCAATCTCTACCATAACCTGAGCTTGCCCGGTAATCAATGTCAATTACTGTATAACCCAGATCAGTCAACATGTTATTAAACATATATTCTCTAAAATAGGTTGACCACCACTTATGCGCATTTTGCAGATAACCGGCACCGTGAACAAAAACCACGGCTGCATTATTTTTTACCGAAGCTTCGGGTACATACAATCGCGCCGGAACCATAGCCCCATCATCTGCTTTAAAAGTTATGTTTTTGGGTACACGCCAGTCATAGGCTTTAAATGCTTCAGATTGTCCTGAAGTAAGTTGCTGTGCGTCACTTTTTGAACCGGTTTTCTTAAAATACAATTCCCAGGGCTTATTGCTGAAAGAGTTACGAATAGCCATATATTTCTCGTCTGGTGAAAGGCTTACTTCATTTTTTCCAGGGAGATTAGTAAGTTTTTGCATTTTGCCCCCCATAAGCGGCATTTTGTAAAAATGACGTTCGCCGGGATCAACTTCTGAAGTTGTTAAAAACCAGGATTTTTTATCCTTAGACAAAAACGGATCAAAGACTTCATACTCACCTTCGGTTAAAGCTTTTTTTGTTCCGTTGTTTACATCTAAAACATATAAATGGGAGTAACCACTTGCCTCAGACTGAAAGTAAATATGCTTGTTATCAGGTAACCAGCCGAGTGTTCCGCCACCAAAAGACCAACCAATTCCCGGGCCGGCAATCCAGGCCTCGTCCCGTTGACGGTCTAAGGTTTTAAGACTTCCGTCTTCTAGATTTAATAGGGCGATCCAGCGATCTTTGTTGTCTTTTGATCTGATATTTACAAGGGCTTTGCTGCCATCATCTGAGAAGGTAGCTTGAGAAACAATAACCTCACGCTCTTTTTCTTCCCATTCTTTATCCGGATAATCTTTTGTATAATCGGGTAAATCTTTAATTCCCGGTAGCTTTGACGTATCTACATAATAAGCCGTATCTTTTTTGATGTTGTAAACCGCGAGAGTCACTTCGGTTTTGTCATCACCTACTTTACTGCGCGCCCGCAGATCTTCAGTATATCCGCTGGCGTCAACATAGTTAGGTACATTGGTGCTTTCACCACGATCACGTTTCATCAGCACCAGCGTTACAAAATCTGCTTTTGGAGCAACTTGTAAACCACCTACAGACCAATCTCCTGCATAAAACGTATAGGGTTCAGGATCTGCAGTCATCTTCCGATATGCTTTAGAAAGAGAATCTTGTTCTTCACGCTTGCGTACTATTTGTAAAAGGCTAAGGTTTTCTTCCTTTAACCACTTGTCTTTTTCAGAGCTTTTTTTCTCGCGTTCCTCCGGTGCTTTTTCTTCTTTGATTTTAGTTAGTTTTTCAATATTTCCGTCTTCAGTATCAAAGACATAAGCATTATTTTCAAATTCAAAAGCGATTTGATTTTCATTAGCTAAAAAAGTAGGGTTCCCTAAACGTCCCCCTAGATCGATCAGTTGTTGCGACCGATCTTTTTTTAGATCGTACACATAAAGCGCTCCGTCTTCGGTATATAATTTTTTAGTGTGATCTGCATTCCAGGTGCCATAAGGGCCGGTCATATTTTTGCGTTCTGCAAGGCTTACCTTTTCAATGTTGTCCAGATTGTTTACACTTATTTTATACAAACTATCTGAAGGATTTTTGTCAGGATTATAATCAAAGTAAATGGTTTTACTCTGTGAACCCCAGTTAATGCGCTCCGGAAAAGTCCCCATCCACTTGGGGTCTTGCATTATTTTTTCTACAGATAATGAGCTGGTCTGGGCAAAGAGGGCACAGTTACTCAGTACAAAAAAAGCGATGAGCATTAGGTGTAAAGGTCTGTTCATAAAGGTGTCATTGAAATTTAAAAATCATCGGTAAGTTACAGAATTGTTATAGAATCTATTGATCACGATAATTTAAAAATGAGGCGTATAATTTATAAACTTGCTAATGGGTAAGCACCCTTTTTATTTCGACTATATTTGCGCTCATTCAGGAATTACAAGCTATGTCGTTTAAAAAATTAATAGAGCCTTTAAAAGATGCTGTACAGCGCAAAGGTTTTACAGCTCCACTACCTTTTCAGAAAAAGATCTTATCAAAAATAAAAGGAGGCATAAGCATGTTTGCGATCGCTCCAGAAGGTTCTGGTAAGACCACTACAATTGTTATCAGCACGATTCAGAAATTAAAAGGGAAGGCTTTTGAAGATGCGCCGCGCGTTCTCATTTTTGTAAAAGACAAGCAAGCAGCTTTAGATCTTGAATCTGAATTTCACGGGTATACACAAGGGACTGATCTGCGTGTTTATTGTGCTTATGATGAAAAGAATATAGACGATCAGCGGGATGAGATTTATAACGGTACAGATATCGTTATTGCGACTCCAAAACGACTGAATAAGATTTTTTACTTAAACGGAATCAACCTGAATAAACTGCAAATGTGTATTATAGAAGATGCAGGATTCATTTTTAGAGACAGTAACCTAGCCGAAGTTACACGCACTCCAGAAAGTATAGGTAAATGCCAGTATCTCATTTTTGCAGAAAAATTTGATAAGCGTTATGAGCGGTGGTTAGATAGTTTTATGTTTAACGCAGAGATCATTAAATCGTAAAATTTATTTTTTAATATTCTCTAAAAACAAAAAAGCCTCACCAGTAAAGGTAAAGCTTCTCAAAGGTTTCACTACAAAACCAGTTTCCGAATCACTTCGGAAACAACACAACTTCTTTATAAAGATACAGCTGAAAGCTGCGGTTATTTCTTAATGATTAGACAAAAATAGCATTAGTTTTTTGATTTTGATTATATAATTCAAAAATTTAAGGCTTCAAGTCTATCAAAGCGTAAACCGGTAAATGGTCTGAAGCGTAATGTAAATCTTTAGAATCGCTCAGCGTTGCGTGCTTAAGGACTTTAGAAGAATTTGTTTTTTTCTGAAAAATATAATCTATTCTTTTGGTAACCGGTTCATTGAATTTGAAGCCATTAAAAGTACCCGTTGGACCAAAAGATCCGTTAGGGGCAAGTTCAAAAGTATCATCTAATTCGGCTTTTAAAACAGCGATAGGAGTACTGTCTGGTTCTAGATTTAAGTCTCCCATTACAAATGCCGAATAGTTTTTAGGATTGAGTTCGTTTATTTTTTTAAGAATGAGCGCAGCTGCATTTTTACGCGCTTCAATACCTACGTGGTCAAAATGCGTGTTGAAAACATAAAACTTTTCACCAGATTTTTTATCCTTAAAAAGAGCATAAGTGCAAATACGCGGTAATGCAGCATCCCATCCGGTTGATATTTTTTCTGGTGTTTCAGATAACCAGAATGTATCGTGATCTAATTCTTTTACTGTTGAAGCATTGTAAAAAATCGCAGAAAACTCCCCTTTGTTCTTACCTTCTCTACCCACACCCACGTGTTTATAACCGGTAAGATTATTAGTTAAATAATCCATTTGTTCAGGTAAAGCCTCTTGTACTCCCATTACATCTGGAGCATAAAATAAAACCTGATCGGTTAAAAATTCTTTGCGCTTACTCCACGCGTCAGCACCGTCAGATTCGGTAGCCATTCTGATGTTGTAGGTCATTAAACCCAACTCTTGTGCGTTTAGTAAATTCAGGCAAAAAAGCAGACTTAATAAGGAGAGAAATGATTTCATATTTTAGATTGTATTTATAGCGAAATTAGAACAAATGTCATCATTAAACTGAGAAGTACAAGTTATGAGAATATTAAATACTACTCCATAGGTGTGCCTCGCAAGCGATCAAAGTTTCTATAGGCCTGATCTACTTGTTTTTTAGGAGCTTGCTCAAATTCTTTTTCAGTAACACCATAAGCTTCCTGAATTGAGTCCAGCTTTTGATGCAAGTCCGCAATGATATCAGTATAGGCGGGATCGTTAATTTTATTTTGAGCTTCCTGCGGATCGCTTTCCAAATCGTAAAACTCCCAGGTATCAATATCGTCGTAAAAATGCATCAGTTTATAACGTCTGGTACTTATTCCGTAGTGTTTCTTAACCATATGAAATGCCGGAAAATCGTAATAATGGTAGTAGAGTACATCCCTAAAATCGGTGTCGGCTATTTGTTGCTCGAGAACTGGTCTTAACGATTGCCCCTGCATATCAATCGCCAGAGAATCCCCTTCAGAATAATCTAAAAAGGTTTGTGCAAAATCAAGGTTTTGTATTAAAGCGTCGCTGTGGCTTCCGGCTTTGATGGCTTTGGGGTATTTAATCAGAAGAGGCGTTCGGTATGACTCTTCATACATAAAACGCTTATCGAAAAATCCTTTTTCGCCCAGATAAAATCCCTGATCTGAGGTGTACACTACAATGGTATTTTCATCCAGATTGTGAGCTTCCAGATAATCAAGAATCTGGCCTACGCCCTCATCTACCGCTGCAATAGTTGCCATATAATCGCGCAAATACCGCTGGCCTTTCCATTCATCAAGGGCTCTGCCGTGTAAATCAGCTTTATGAAAAGTATCATTTTTAGGTTGGTAGGCTTTGTCCCAGGCTTCGCGTTGCGCAGGAGTCATTCGGTTAAAATCGGTAGTCCATGGATTATGCGCCAACTCCGGGCTACCTATTTTTTTGGTCATCTTCAGATCGTACCCCTCATACATATCTTTATAAACCGTTTGCAATTGCTCTTTGGAAGCAAGTGAACTAGCGTGATCTGTAAAATAGGTGTCCGGCAAAGGGAACGTGACCGAATCGTATTTGGTTGTATGTCGTAAAGCCGGCATCCAATTGCGATGTGGTGCCTTATGATGCACCATCATAAAAAAGGGCTTTGTGGTATCGCGTTGCTTGCTCAGCCATTGCAGAGCATCTTCGGTAATGATATCTGTCGCATAGCCCTCTATGCGTGTGGTGTCTCCTTCTTTAATAAAATCGGGATTGTAGTAATTCCCCTGATCTTTGATGATGTTCCAGTAATCAAAGCCTTGTGGATAGCCGTGTAAATGCCATTTTCCCAGCATTGCTGTGGTGTAACCCAATTCTTTTAGCTTTTTAGGAAGCGTAGGTTGATCGCCATCAAAGCGATCGCCATTTTGCCGGAAACCGTTGATGTGACTGTGCTTACCCGTTAAGATTACCGCCCGGCTGGGACCGCAAATAGAGTTGGTTACATAGGCCCGATTCATACGCATACCCTGATCTGCAATGCGATCAATGTTAGGGGTAGGAGCCAGTTGACTTACAGGATGATTATATGCACTTATTGCCTGAAATGCGTGATCATCAGACATGATAAAGATAATATTGGGCTTTTTAGGTTGAGCTTCGGCAACCTCCTGTTTTTTTTGGGCTTCCTTACAGCAAACTAGCGTGAACGCCAGGAATAGAGCAGAAAGAACAGTTTTCATACATTAATTTTTTGTGACGTTTTCCGCGTTTTGAATCAGTTGCGTCTGGTTGACCACAGCATTTATAAAAGCTGCAATCTCATCAGTGTATTTATAGCCAATACCTGCCCAGTCGTGATTGCCGCCGGGTGCGGTAAGTAGGCTATAGGAAGCGTCTAGCTCTTTCAGTTTTGCCGCGATAAAAGCATCGCCGTCAAGGGGTAAAAAACCAGCACTCAAGTATGGACAAAAATGATGCGGAGCACTCGAGTAGGGAACCAAATTATCAGCATCACCATGAATAAAAAAACCGGGAATCGCATTTTCTACAGTGATGTAGCGGGCATCAACCACAGCTCCTGCAAACGAGATTACTGCAGCAATTTTTGGGTAATCACCCAGATTTTTAAAATCGGGATGTTGCGCCATATAGGCGGTGTTTAAAATACCTTCTGCACCGGCGCTGCTGCCTGCTAAAATGATCTTGTTGTGATCAAAGCTGAAATCCGAATTGGACTCCAGGTAACGTAACGCATCAAGAATATCTGCGGTAGTTTGTTTAAAAGTCTCCATTTTTTCGGCAGCGGGGCAATCACAACCAAAACCGGTTGGTTTACCCTTTCGCGTAAGATGATAGCTTATAGAAGCTACTGCATAACCCTTGGAAGCCATAGTTTCCGAGAACTTTGTTTCTTCTGGGTTATCGCGTTTCCCTCCTGAAAATCCACCACCGTGAACCAGAATTATTAGTGGTCTGGAGACGTCTGCTTTATTTTCCTGCGCAGTGTAGAAATCCAGCTTCAGCGTGTCTGTATAGGTGTGCGTGGATTTTACCAAATCTGCATAGACCTGACCTATATATTTTTGCTGTGCTCCCAGGGAAAAGACTGAAAAAACAAGAGTCGCGAATATGCAGATTTGACGTATCATCCTGGTTAATTTTAGTTTAAAGTAAAAGTTCCTTTTAGGGAAGCGTTGCTGTTTCCGCCCACAAAGATTTCAAATTCACCCGGTTCAGCAACAAAATCGAGCGCGCCATTGTAGAATTTGAGATCATCTGCTTCTAAAGTTAGGGTAACTGTTTTAGTTTCTCCTTTCTTTAAAAACACTTTTTCAAATCCTTTAAGTGTGCGCACCGGCGGGGTAATACTGCGTACTATATCGTGCAGGTACAACTGCACCACCTCTTCGCCGTCTCGGTCACCGGTATTGGTCACGTCAACCTGTACTTCCAGAGATTCACCCTGGTTAATTTCTTTTTTGGCTAGCGAAAGATTTCCATACTCAAATGAAGTATAGCTTAGTCCGTAACCAAACGGAAGCAAAGGTGCATTAGGGGAGTCCAGATATTGAGATTTGAATTTTTCAAACTCTGGACCCGGAGCGGGACGACCCGTATTTTTCATACTGTGATACACCGGAATCTGCCCTACGTTGCGTGGCCAGCTGGCTGTTAACTTTCCGGAAGGATTGTAATCTCCAAAAACCACATCAGCAACCGCATTACCGGCTTCAATACCGGGATGCCAAACCTGTAAAATGCTTACCGCCAAATCCATTTCTTCGGTGATGACCAGTGGGCGGCCACTCATCAAGACAAGTACTACCGGTTTTCCGGTTTTTACGAGTTCGCGTATCAAATGCTTTTGACTTTCCGGAATTGTGATATCGGTGCGGCTTCCGGCTTCACCGCTCATTTCGGTGGCTTCACCTACCACAGCAACAACCACATCAGCATTGTTTGCTGCAGCTAACGCTTCAGCCAATAGGGCTTCCGGACTTTCCTGTGAGATTTCAATACGCGGACCGAATACGTTTACTTTTTTCGCGAAAGCGGAGTCATTAGAGATATTAGCACCTTTAGTGTAAGTGATTTGAGCATCTGGAGCTACATTTTTTAGTCCTTCTAAAATAGGAATTGAAAGTTGCGGGTCTCCGGTTGGTGCCCAGGTACCTAGCATATTGTTTTTGCTATTTGCAAGTGGACCAACCAATGCGATTTTAGCATTTTTAGCAAGCGGAAGCGTATTGTTTTCATTTTTAAGTAAAACGAAAGATTTACGCGCTGCCTCCCGGGCAACGACCTTGTTTGCATCGGTTAGAATATCGCGCTGAGGTCGTTTAGAATCTGAATATTTATAAGGATCCTCAAATAGGCCCAGTCTGTGTTTCGCTTCCAAAATGCGGCGGCAAGCGTTTGTAATGGTTTCTTCGGTTACTTTACCTTCTTCAACCGATTTTTTAAGGGTGGTTAAAAAGCCTTCACCTACCATATCCATATCCAAACCAGCATTTATAGAAAGTGCTGAAACGGCCTGTAGATCACCCATTCCGTGCGCGATCATCTCATTAACCGAGGTGTAGTCTGAAACTACAAAGCCGTCAAAGCCCCAACGGTCACGCAATAGCGTAGTCAATAACCATTTGTTACCACTCGCAGGAACACCGTCAACATCGTTAAACGAACTCATCACACTCTCGGCACCGGCATCAATCGCGGATTTGTAGGGAGGTAAGTATTCATTAAACATTTTTACGCGGCTCATATCGGTGGTGTTGTAATCGCGACCTCCTTCTGAAGCGCCGTAAAGCGCAAAATGTTTAACGGTAGCGATCATGGTATTTTCAGCAGTAAGATCGTCCTGCTGGTAGCCTTCTACCATAGCTTTGGCAATTTGAGAACCCAGATAGGGATCTTCACCGGCACCTTCAGCGATACGGCCCCAACGGGGATCGCGCGCAATGTCTACCATAGGTGAAAAGTTCCAGTTAATGCCATCTGCAGTAGATTCCTGAGCAGCAATCTGGGCGGTTTTCTCAATCAATTTCATATCCCAGCTGCTTGAAAGTCCCAGCGGAATTGGGAAAGTAGTTTTGTACCCGTGAATAATATCAGACCCAATAAGCAGCGGAATACCTAAGCGCGTGTTTTTTACCGCGATTTCCTGAGCCTGTCTGATTTTATCAGGACCTGAAACTCCAAAAAGACCGCCCACGTTTCCGGCTTTAATCTTTTCTTCTACGTTTTTACTTACCACAGAGCCGGTTGCGACACCGCCACCGGGAGTAAGCAAATTGAGCTGACCTATTTTTTCTTCAAGGGTCATTTTTTTTAATAAAGCCTCTACTTCAGGAATCGCCTGTCTTTTCTGACCAATCGCATGTACTGAAATACAGAGGAGTACTATTAAAATGTATCGGGAATGTATTGTCTTCATTTTCAATTTTTTTTGGACTTTCAATTTTTATTTGGTGTGACTAAAAAGCCACAAAAGGAAATCGGGCTCAGCAAAGGCCGGGTCCCAACTGTTGTGATTGGCGTTTTCGTAAACGGTAACTCTCGGTTTTGCACCTTCTTCGAGCATGGCTTCTGCCATTTGCAGGCTGTACGTTGGTTTTACCACATTGTCGTCTGCGCCATGAATTACCCAAAACGGAGTGTTTAAAGCATATTTTTGGACTTCGCTAGTGCTTCCGGCGCCGCAAATGGCAATGGCTGCAGCAAAAGTTTCCGGGTTACGCTGCACCATTTCATAAGTACCCATTCCGCCCATTGAGAGTCCGGCGATATACACTCTTGAAGTGTCAACCTTTCCTTCTTTTATGAAAGAATTTACCAGATCTGCAGCCATCTGTAAATGGGGTGTGGGTTTTTGATCGGGGTGAAAGGTGATGCCGATGGGATAGGTACTTCGGTCTACATCAACATTTGCCCAATAGGAGTCTTTAGGACACTGTGGAAAAATCACGATTGCAGGAAATGCATTGCGATTGCCAGTGTTAGTAAAAACCTGTGCTCCATGGGTAAGTTGTGTTTCATTGTCAGAACCACGTTCCCCGGCGCCGTGTAAAAACAAAACCAGTGGGTATTGTTTAGTCTC
Organism: Leeuwenhoekiella aestuarii; assembly: GCF_004104055.1. Taxonomy (GTDB): domain Bacteria; phylum Bacteroidota; class Bacteroidia; order Flavobacteriales; family Flavobacteriaceae; genus Leeuwenhoekiella; species Leeuwenhoekiella aestuarii. Next base: position 1,039,929 of record NZ_QOVJ01000001.1, read on the forward strand.
GTCGTAGTTTAACGGGTATTGAATGCGATACTGTAAACTATCACCATTGCTGTGATAGACGGCACGTTCAAAGGTATTCTGTGCCAGCATAACAGCTGAACCCAGGAACGCAATGATAAATGTAAGTTGATTTTTCATTGAATTTTATTGAGGTACGGTATAGTTGAAATTTAGTTTGTCAAGACCGGCCTGTACGCGTTCGTTTTGCATAAACAACCTCCAGAGGAGACCGCTTCGGTGATTTTCGATCATAACTAAAATTGGCCCCTGATCAATGGCTAGATAGGCTTCAGCTACTTCATAATTTTGAACCGCACTGAACGCATCATAAAATCCGGCAGGTCCCAGTAAAATATTCTTCAATTCATAAAACCTCCGTAAAGCAGCCATGGATTCTTCTGGTGTATACGGAAATGAACTTAGCGCTGCAGTTGGGGTGATTACCCCTGTGTCATTACCCGCACTGTGGGCGGTATACCCCAGACTTCCATCGCTATTGATGGTATAGCTGGCAGTTAGACCCCAAAGATCAGAACCATAACCCGGCCAGTTTTTTGGGTTTTCAACGCAATAGGCATAATTGCTCAAAGCGTGATTTACTGTAGCGGTCTCATAATTTACATAAGCATCTGATAAACCAAAAGGATTTAAACCCATATAGGAATAATGCGCCCAAAACAGCGGACCTCCGGTTTGCTCTGCTCCGGCGTGTTTCACTTCAAGCGGGTAACCGTAAACCACAGCTGAAGATTTGATACCGCCATTTTGTGCCCAACCCTGATTGTAGACTTCAGGCGCAATGGAAAAATCTTTGGAAGCAGCTGCCATAACATAGGTGATTAAGGTCTCATTATAGCCCTGTAAACTTAGATTTATGGCAAATTCATTATCAGGGCTCCAGTGCCAGTACAATACATTTTCGCCTTGTGTAAACCAATTCCACTCAATACCGTCTATGAGTTCAAAAGCTTTTTGGGCGAGAGCCTGTTCTTCGGCAGAACCGTTTTTGAAATATTCCCCAACAGTTATTAATCCTTGAGCAACAAAAGAAGTCTCTACGATGTCTGCACCATCATCTAATGTGCTAAACGGAATCACCTTTCCTGTAGTACCATTGATCCAGTGGGGCCAGGCACCGTGGAAACGGTCTGCTGTTTCCAGAAAATTGATGATTTTTGAGAGCCGATTAAAACCTTTAGTTCTTGAAATAAACTGTCTTTCAATCCCCACCAGAATTCCCATTAGTCCAAAGCCGGTCCCGCCCGAAGCAACAATATGCTGGTCCCGGGTAGGATTTGCAGGAATGTAGCGTTCTTTAGCGGCACCCGATTCGGCATTGGCATAATCCCAGAAATACTTGAATGTTTCCTCCAGCGTAAGATCTAAAATTTCTTCATCGGTCAAGTCAGGTTCTGTAGTGGGGTTCTCTCCACCATTTCCCTCGTCAGGAGTTTCATCAGGGATGTCGGCGACAGCATCGCTGCTGTCACTAGAACACCCTAATAGGCTCAATACAAATACTATGTGAATTAAATTTTTAATCCTCTTCGTTTTTTAGATACGGACTCTCAAAACCTAGTTTTCTAAGTCCGTTGAGTACTTCTTCATTTTTCATAAACAGATCCCAAAGTAAGCCGCTTCGATAGTTTTCGATCATCACCGGGATAGGACCTTGGTCAATCGCTAAATAGCGCGGTAAATACCAATCCTCTTGCAAGCTAAACGCATCATACGGACCATATTTTCCAACAAGAGAATCTAAATCGGTATACATATGGCGCAAAAAGGCTTTACTTTCTTTAGGGGTGTAAGGCATTGATGATAAGGCAGCTGTGGGGGATATGACTCCAAGGTCATTACCTGGACGATGCCCGGCATAACCATTAATAGAATAACTGGATGTCAATCCCCAAAGGTCGGGGCCATAGCCTTTAAACCCTTTTGGATTTTCAACAGCATATTCATATTGAATCTTCGCATGGTTTACATTGAGTTTCCAATAATCACCATATTGATCAGAAAGCCCTTTTGGGTTTAATCCTAAATAAGAATAATGTGCCCAGAAAAGTGGACCTACAGGAGCATCATCGTGTTCAAAATGATTTAAAACTGTATGCATTCCGTAAACGGTGGTGTCCTGAGCGATCTTACCATCAAGAGCCCAGCCTTTTTCATAAACAGCCTTTGTGATAGGGTGTGTAGGAGAAGCCGCTGCAAGAACATACATAATAAGCGCCTCGTTATAACCTCCTACGGGGAAGTTCATCTTCCAGCCTACATTAGGTGACCAGTGCCAGTAGAGCACGTCTTTACCTTGTGTATACCAGTCCCACTCAACTTCTTCCCACATTCTTTGAATTTGAGCAGCAAGCGCTTTCTCTTCTTCGCTGCCATCTTTATAGTATTCAGCAACGCTAAGTAATCCCTGAACCAGAAAAGCAGTTTCTACCAGATCGCCACCGTCATCATATTTACTGAAAGGTTTCACCTTACCGGTTGTCCCATCGAGCCAGTGTGGCCAGGCACCATGAAAACGGTCTGCATTATCTAAGAAATCAACCATTTTCTGAAAACGGACAAAAGCCGAATCTTTGGGAATGAAACCACGTTCTGCTCCGGCGAGAATTGCCATCAGGCCAAAACCGGTACCGCCTATGGTAACCACATTTTTATCATTTGATGGGTAAATGCCATCCATATGAATACGCTCAGGAGCGAGTCCGGAATTTGTATTGGCCCCATCCCAGAAATAATTAATGGTTTGTTTTTGTACCGAGTCTAGGAGACTCTCTTCATCATTAGAAGGAGAAATCTGGGAAGTGTCTTGCACTTCCCGTTTTTCTGCTTCAGAATCACGACCCTTACATCCTGGCAGGGATAGTAGGATCAACCCAATTAAAATATATCGCATAATTACTTTTTACTCGATGATCGAGATTAAAATTTATTGAATTAGTATCCCGGATTCTGTGTCATTTCAGGAGTTTGAACCAACTGATTGTTAGGGATCGGGAATAATTCGTGTTTACCGGTGATAAATGTCTTACCATCTGCTGCCATTGCAGATTCAGCCTGACCGGTACGCACAAGATCAAACCAGCGGTCGTGCTCCATAGCCAATTCCAGACGACGTTCCGTCCAGATTGCTTGACGTACGGTTCCCTGATCTGTAGAAGTTACTGCTGATAATTCAACACGAGATCTAACTAAATTGAGAGGTGCTAAAGCAGCACTGGTTTGTCCAAGTTCGTTTAAAGCTTCAGCGCGAATGAGGAGTACTTCCGCATAGCGCAACACTCTAATATTCTTGTCGCCGTCACTTTGACCAGCATTAGAAGAGGAGTACGCTTTCTCATTATAGCGTGGGTTTTCAACTCCTGCATCTACTTCACGACCGTCAAAAAGCGTTTCACCAGCAAAAATGATGGTAGCATCACGACGAATGTTGTCACCTGCTGCGTTAAACGCATCTTCTAAATTTTGAGAAGGTGTGTTGAAACCCCATCCCCAACCGCCGGTACCACGAGCACCTTGTGTTTGAGAATATTGTTGAACGCCATGCTGAGGTATTTCACCGCGCGCTTGGATTTCAAATAAAGAACCTGGTCCGTTTTCACCCATTTCTCTCCAGATATTTGCATAATCAGGATCAAGACTGTATTGATTAGAAGTGATCACATTATTGGCCATATCTGCAGCTGCTTGCCATTTTTCTTGATAGAGGTAAACTTTAGCCAATAAGCCTTGAGCTGCACCTTTAGTTGCGCGACCTAAGTCTTCTGTAGCATAATTACTTTTTACAGGAAGCGCATCAATCGCGTCTAATAAGTCTTGCTCAATATAGGCATATACTTCTTCTACTGGAGCGCGTTCTACAAGGTCAACTTCCTGAATAGGGATTGCTCCAAAAGACCGAACCAACCAAAAATAGTTAAGGGCTCTCAAGAATTTAGCCTCACCAATAACTCTAGAACCTGGCACTTGTGTTTGCCCTTCATAGTTTTGTGTGATCTCAATCGCCTGAGAAGCACGACCCACGGTTTTGTACCACTGTGTCCACATCGCGGTTACCGAACCTGAAGAAGAGGTGAAAGTCAAATCATCAAGTACTCTTTTATCTGCACCAGAATCGGTAGGCGAACTCCCTTTATCTGAGTTATCAGAAATAATTTCGGTGATTCCTAAGTAAGAGAATGCATAAGAGAAATCAGTATGCATCCCATAAACGCCGGTTAAAAACTCAACCGGTAAATAGTCGTCGCCATCTTCAGCGGTAGGATCTACAATGTCTACATCTTCAACAAAATCATCACAGCTGCTAAAGACAAGCCCGGTAAACAGGCTTAATAAGAGTGTTTTATATATAAATTTCATAGTGCTTTGTTTTTATAATTTGAAGTTTGCTCCAACAATGAACGAACGTGTATTAGGATATGCCGAAAGCTCGATACCTGTAGTATTTGTAGGGTCTCCATTTTGATTTAATTCTGGAGTAAATCCTGAATAATCGGTAAACATAAATGGGTTTTGAAGCGTTACATACACACGTGCACTGTTTATAAAAGAAGATATTTCAGGCAAGGTGTATCCTACAGTAATGTTGTTGATTCTAAAGTAAGAACCATCTTCTAAGTAATACGAAGAGGCTTCTACATCACGATCAGCTCCTGGATTCACATTGGTAGAACCCGGACCAGTCCATCTTTTGTTGAAAATTTCCTCTGAAATATTCTCTCCACCAAGTCTCGTGCTATATAATCCATTATAAACCTTGTTACCACCTACACCAAAACCAGAAACACTCAAGTCAAAGTTCTTGTAGTTTGCACCTAGATTGATCCCGTAGTTATAGGTAGGAATATATGAGCCAAAGTATTTCTTATCACGGTCATCTATAACACCATCTTCGTTTTGATCTACATAGCGTAAATGTCCGGGTGCAGCGCTACCTAAAGAAGTATTATTGTCGATCTCCTCTTGGGTTTGCCATACACCATCTGCTTCATACATCCACCACGCAAAAATAGGTTGACCTTCTGCAAGACGTTTGGTGATACGGCCGTTACCCAAGCTACCACCAATGGCACCATCATAGGCCGGTCTTACGTTTTGTACGCGGTTTTTGTTGGTTGAAAGGTTAACACCAATGTTATAAGAGAAGTCAGATCCTATTTGATCTCTCCAATTAACTAAAAATTCAAAACCAGAGTTAGAGATCTCTGCAGCCTCATCAAAGAAGTTTGCACTATATTCTGAGTTTAATAAGGGACGTACATTAAGAATTGCATTGGTATTTAAGCGGTTGTAATAATCAATAGTTCCCGAAAGTTTTCTGTTGAATAATGCAAAGTCAAAACCTGCTTCAAATTCTTCAGTGACCTCCCAAGAAAGTGGAATTGCAGGTGTTCCTAAAGCAGAACCTACAATCAAACTTTGTGTAGGACCAAAAACATAATTTGTGTTACGACTTCCAGAACCGGCGTTGATCGATTGCACATTGAATGGAATCGCCTGGTTACCCAATTTACCCCAACCTGCAAAGAATTTCAGGTTGTCTAACACGCCGTTATCTTCCATAAAGGCTTCGTTAGTCATCGTCCAACCTAAACTTACTGCTGGGAAATACCCAAAGAAGTTGTTGTCACCGGTGGCAAAATCACTGGTCCCGTCACGTCTTAGTACGGCGCGTACATAATAACGCTGATCATAGTTATATTCTACTCGACCAAAATACGACTGTAGATTGGTGCTTTGATACGTATCACCGTCTACGTTATCGTTAAATAACTGACTTGTTCTCAAGTTGAAATTACGCAGATTAGGATCTGCCTCCACATCATAAGCCTGAGACTCGGTAAATTCTCCACCTTGATAGTTCTCGCGGCTGATACCTACAGTTGCACTCAGGTTGTGCTTGTCAAACGACTTATCGTAAGTAAGGAAACTTTCAATATTCCAACGATATGATTCTGTGCGTCTTATGGTGTACGAGTTATTTGCATATTCTGTAGAAACTACACCGTCCTCATTAGGAACACGTTGTGCATCAAAAAAGGCTTCAGAACGGTTGGGGTCTGCATTTAACCACTGGTCTCTAATATCTGTAAAGCTTTTGCTTGTTGCGTAGTATTTAGTTGCACCAAAACGAGTGGTTAGCATCAAATCATCAGTAATGTCTAGTTCTGCAGCGATCTGACCTTGAAGGCTGGTTGTATTGATTTGCTGATCCTGATAATACACTTGAGAAACCGGGTTTCCGTGAGAATTTAAACGACCTAGCGTTTCGCCAGGCTGTGTAGTAAATCCTACAACTCCGGTAGATTGGTTTACAAAAGATTGTCCAAAAAGACCATTGTCATAACGCACAGGAACTAACGGAGACTGGCGATAGGCTGTACTAAAAGCTCCAAAAGGTTTAGGAGTTTCATTAGTATAAGCAACATTTAAGTTTTGTACAAAACGTAAACGGTCATTAAATAAATGATAGGTGTTGTTACTACGAATAGTACCACGGTTGTACTGCTGACCTTCTAAAATACCTTTCTCTTGATACAGGTTGTAGCTCAAGAAATAGTCTATGTTCTCTCCTGCTCCTGAAACCGAAAAACTATTGTTATTAATAGTACCCGTTTGTAGTAATTCATCATACCAGTCCGTATTATAGCGTTGATTTTGTTGAAGTAAAAAGCCTCCATTTGCAGCACTTTCTTCATTAAAATATTGCGTATACTGCTGCGCATTTGCCATCTTAACTGGATTTAATATGGTTTTAGCTCCATAATACGATTCAAAAGAGAATACTGTTTTACCTTGCTTACCACGTTTGGTAGTGATCAGAATAACACCGTTTGCAGCACGTATACCATAAATGTTGGCATAGGAAGCTCCCTTTAAAAAATCGATCGATTCAATGTCGTTCGGGTTGATGCTGGTAATATCAGACAATGGTTGGCCATCTACGATATAAAGAGGAGATCTACCTCCTTCTGCAGTACCCAGACCACGCATTAAAACAGTAGGTGTAGAACCAGGTGCATCGTTTGCGATAATATTAACACCGGCAACTTTACCTTGAACAGAGGTCAAAGCAGAAGTAGCAGGTTGCTTAGTAATCTCTTCACTATCAACAGAAACGATCGCTCCGGTAATGTCAGATTTTTTCTGATTACCATACCCTACAACAACTACTTCATCAAGTTCGCTCGACTGATCTTGCAACACTATATTATATGTAGCGTCATTAGTTATAGAAAATGTTTGAGCTTCAAAACCTAAATACGTGACACGTACTTGATCTCCGACTACAACTTCTAATGAAAAGTTTCCATCAAAATCGGTAACAGCATAGTTGTCTTTATCAACAACTTTAACTTCTGCTCCCGGTAATGGCACATCACGAGTATCTGTAATAGTACCCGTTACTGTTTTTGTATCCTGTGCTGTTACTCCAAAAGTAACGAGTGACAGAAATAACAGAAAAGTTATTTTAAGTTTCATACACACTAAAATTTGAATTGGTTTTTTATGATTTTGGGGTCAATATAGCAGAGGAATAAGTTAATATAGCTACATAAAAAATACATCAGAGTGTTAATTTATAGTAACTATCTCTAATTAAGTTATTTATAATTTATAAAATGTAATTATAACGTTTTCGTAAACTGCATTGATGTAGTGTTGAGAAAGTATTATTTAGTTAAAATAGCTATTGAAGTATAAGAATTTAATAATTTTTGATCAGGTATTTTGATAAATTCTTACCGCTTTTTAGACCTAATTTTTTACGTAATCTATACCGATGAATCTCTACTCCACGAACCGAAATTGCCATGAGTGGAGCAATTTCTTTGGTGCTTAAATTCATTTTTAAATAGGCACAGAGTTTTAAATCCTTTGAACTCAAATCAGAATGGTCTTCCAATAACTGATGAAAGAAATCATCGTTGATTTCTTTGAAAGTCGTTTCAAAAACCTTCCAGTTATCTTTTGCGTCGATGATGTGATTGATCTTGCTTTGAATGTTAGAAACCTTTTTTGGGTTGCTGCCTTTTTCTTTTACATCCTCCAGTTCATTTTTAATATCTATTAAGCTGCTGTTACGTTTTGCGGCCAGATAGGTTGTATTAGCAAGTTCTTTGCGTTTAGTATTGATCTCTTGCAGTAGTTTATTGCGTTCTGCGATTTGGGTTTTACGTTCTTGTTCTTTAACCAGACGTTCTTCAAGTTCCCTACGGTGTTTATTCAGTTTGTTTTTATTGATTACTGCAATTAGAAAGATGATTCCAAAAAGCAATAATACATAGATAACAATCATCATATTAGATAAGTACCAGGGTCTGCTGATCACAAAATCTATGGTAAGTGGCTTTTCTCCTTGTTTCCCGTTAACGAGAGGCCAAATGTTGAGTTTATAACTCCCGGACTGTAAATTCTGAAAAGATAGTGTTCCTTTTGAGTAGCCTTTATTTCCGTTAGAAAGGGTGTAATAAAATTCAGGTTTATGTAAAGATGGTGCAGCTACTTCAAAATCAATAGTTGCAGATTCATTATAATCTATTTTAAAGATTGATGCATTAATGTCTAATGTACTTTTTGAAGTAGAAACCAAACTGAGTAAGGGTTCTTGCATTTGTTCTCGAGTGCCGGCTTGTTTCAGTTGAGTAAGATTTAATCGCCCAAAACCTTCATTCAGCGTAATCAAATAAATACTATCGTTGCGCTTTATAATACGCTCATAGTTTTTTATAGATCTGCTTTCTAAAACAGGTTCATAAATGAATATACTGTCCTGAGTAAAATCTGTGTAAACAAGACCGTTTCCGTTTCGGTTTTTAAACCAATACGAGTTTTCCTGATTACTCAGTAAAGCATAAGAATTATAGGATTTTAGATCTTTAAAAAGTTCGAGATCTTTACTGATGCGGTTATAGCGATACCAATTACCGGCATTGTAAAAAGCGGTCTGACCTTCAATTTGATGTATAGTGGTTTTGTAAGCATCTAGTGATTCATGAGTTGTATAAAACTGCTGATTGCTGATTTTTAACTCCGCCAAGTCAAGATCTGCAGCATAAAAACCTTTATACGGATGTGCGGCCCAAAAGTGTGTTTTATCCTCAAAAATAATGTGTTCTACCGGTGCGCCGCCAGCTTCATAAAGCGGAAGATTTTCTAGATTTTCAGCTTGCATTTTATACCGCTTTAAGCCGTTGTATGTGCTGTTAATGTATTCCTGTGACTGAGGAATTTGCGTTAAACTAAAACTCCCCGAAGCTCCTGAAATAAGACTGAGTTGATCGTTTTTTAATTCAAACAGTCCCAGGTTGTGATTAATATATAACTGATTATTAATCGTGCTGAAACTCCATACCTGTCCTTGAGAACCGGGAATAAAAGACAGACCAGAATCTGTAATTTTATGCACCCCCGTATTGCTACCTACATAAAAAGCATCATTAAAATAGGCAATATCATAAACAGCTCCCAACTGCCCGGTGTTGTCTAAAAAATATTGAATGGGAGCATCAGGGATAATCTCATCTATGCCATTATCTAGACCCAGCCAGACTTTAGTATTTGATTTATGAAGTGATAATACGGTATTGTTTTGAAGACCGTTTTGGCGAAACTGATTTTTAAAGGTTTGTGTCTTGGGGTTGTAATATAAAATACCTCCTTTGATAGTCCCGATAATAAGGAGACTTTCATTAAAAGGCTCAATTTTGTTGAGTTCGTTTGTGTTTAAAAATTCACTTAGGTTTGGGTTCCCCCAGGGAATGAGTTGTTCATCTTTAAAACTGAATATTCCGTTGATACGTGTTCCGGCGAGTAGTTTTCCCTTGAAAGAAGTAAGCTCAATGATAGCACTAGAATTATTGGTGTTGAAAGTGACCGCTTTAAATGTTTCAGCTTGAAAACGATAAATCCTTCCATCATTAGCGCCCAGAAAAAGTTGATTTTTAAAGAAGGTCATTGCGGTAATTACAAAATCTGGCTGAAATGCGGAGATCTTGTTGTTTTCATAACGGTACAGCTTTCCGAAGGATCTAAAATAAACTGTATTTCCTACCGAATAAATTTGCCAGAACTCTTCATTTTGAAACGTAGTATCAATAAGGTGCGTAAGTGAGGTGTATTGTAAACCGCCAACGCGTGTTTTTGTCCAGTATCCAAACTCCTCATAAGAGCCGGTATAAATACGATCTCCCAGACAGAAAACAGAGCGTATGATGGTCTGGTTAGGTAATGTAAAAACTTCCCATCGCTGACCGTCAAAACGCAATAACCCTTCGTTATTCGCTGCATATAAAATACCGTCTGCATCTGTGCTCAAGCCCCAGTTTTGACTTGCCGCATTATATGTGTTACTGCTGTAATTGGTTACCGGTGGAAAAAAGTTTTGCGCATAATTTGATGTTCCGGAAAGAAGCAGGACAACGAGAATGAATCTATTTAAATATTTTGAGAACATATGTGGTAGGCTAGATACGATAACGTTTGCAAGTCTTAAAAATACCGAAGCTAAAAGCTTAACGCGTACCTTTTAATTGGATACTGTAAAAGTATTAAAAAGTAAATTGCATTGGTGTAACCTGAGCCGCATTTACACCTAAACTTACCCCAATTATTGAGTTCGTTATAAAAGTTATGCAGTAACTTCTTTTATTGCAGGAATGTTGCCCAAACGTTGTGAATTTAAAATAGCAATGACCAGCATGCCAAATAAGGTGAGCATCAGATACGGGAACGCAACCCCCTGGTCAATTAAAAAACCGATAAGCAGCGGTGCCAGTGCTGTGCTTAAAATCATACCCATAGAAAACAAACTGTTTACTGCACCCAACTTTGCGGTCCCGTAAACTTCGGCTAATACTGCAGATTTAACTGTGCCGGCAACGCCTGTGCTTATGCCGGTCATTATGAGAAAAATAAGCGCGCCTGCAATACTATCCATAAATGCAAAGGGTAGAAGTCCTAAGGCTTGAGGAATTAAGAAAAACCGATACAATTTTTTTGCGGTAAACTTATCGACCCAGAGTCCGCCAATGACAGACATAATGAACCGCGTTATTGCATATCCGGTAAAAAATGCTGCATAAAGCGATACAGACCAACCTTTTTCTTCCACAAAAGTGTACTGATATAAAAACACAGCGGTAGATGTAAAACTCAACATAAAGGTAGATGGCATCAATACAGCAAAACGCCTGTCTTTTATAATACCGCCAAAATCTTTTGCAAGCGTTTTAAAGCTGGGTTTTTTAGCTACTTGTGATTCTTTATCAAAATAACTGAGATTTCTAAAAGAAAAAACAATCAGACATAGAGTCAAAAATACTGCGCTGGTTTGCGCTGCAATTTCAAATCCAAAATCAACGATAATCGTTGTAATACAAATAGGGAAAATTGCTTCTCCCATAGGGAAACCCAGAGCAGCAACACTAAGTGCTTTCCCACGATTAGCGCCATAATAGCGTGATATAACTGTCTGACTAATATGACTCATCATACCCTGACCGGTAAGCCGTAATCCTATCATAGCAAGTATAAGCAAGCTGATGTGATAAGGTGAAAAACTCAAAATTAAACATGAAAGAATTAAACCTGTGAAATTGAGTAATACCACCGTTTTAACCGGTTTATGATCGATCGTGTGACCTACTGCAATAAGAATTACTGAAGCAATAACGGTGCCCAGCGCATAGATGCTTCCAAAAGTTCCTTCAGAAATTTCAAAAGTTTTTACCAGCTCAGGAACATAGAGTGAGATCAAAAAGGTTTGTCCAAAACTGGAAAGAAAGGTTAGCGACCAACCAAAACTTACGGTCTTAAAATTTGATCTTAAAAACTGAGCGAGACTCTTCAAGGTTTTGGTTTTACGGTTAAAATTGAAATTTTGAATCACAAAATTAAGAAACACTTTAAGCCTAAATGCTTTAGCCTGTAGCTTCTTTTCTATTTTTAAGAAATACGCATTTTTGCTATTGAAAATCAATAAGTTGATAATCAGCAATAACAAACGGAGTAAAAACCAACATTTGCACCCTTTTAAGAGAATTCAAAAATAGGGTAACGAACTTTGCAGTAAACGTTCATTTGGGTATATAGCAACCGCCTGAATGAGGATTAAAAATATCAGAATATGCATTTTATAAAATATCTAAGTATACTGGCAGTTAGCCTTATTTTCTTAAACTATAATACTATAGATCTTAAAAAGAAAAAGGATAAAGTGAAAATTGTAAAAACTTGGGAGATGCCAGATGAGCTCGAAGAAATCTCGGGAATCTCTTGGATTGATAATGGTAGAATTGCAGCTATTGAAGATGAGGATGGTGTGATCTATAGCTACGATTTGAACACATCAAAAATTACCAAAACCATTGAATTTGCAGATGATGGCGATTATGAAGGCGTTGCCGTAAACGGAAATAATGCGTATGTAATGCGTAGCGACGGTTTGCTCTTTGAAGTGCGTGATTACATGAGTGATTCGCCAAAAACGAGGACCTATCAATCCTCGATGTCTCATAAAAACAATGTAGAAAGTCTTACGCTTGATGCTAAAAACAACAGGTTGCTGACTGCTCCCAAAGATGAGGACCCCAACGATGAAGATATTAAAGGAATCTATGCTTTTGATCTTAATAAAAGATTGATGGTACCAGACTTGATCTTTAAGATTGATATGAAAGACAAAGCGCTTAAAGATTTTAAAAAGAAGAAAAGTAAACGTACGTTCAGACCTTCAGATCTGGCGATACATCCACAAACCGGAGAGATCTATATACTTGAAGGCGTAAATCCAAAATTGATGATTTTGGATGTTTCTGGAGCTATAAAAAAGGTATACGACCTCGATAGTGATGATTTTGCCCAGCCTGAAGGAATAACCTTTAGTCCAGAGGGGCGCCTCTTTATTTCTAACGAAGCCCACGGTGGTACAGCCAATATTCTGGAAGTTAAATTGAAAAATTAATCTCCGGTATCTTGTAAGTTTAATGAAAAGCTAACTTTTACTTCATTGAGATCTCATGCCAACTGTGTAAATTTAGGATATGAGAATAGGCTATAGTTTCCTTGTATTTAGTTTTATCTTAGTAAGTTCTTGCAAAGAAAAAACCACAGAATCAGTAACAATGACATCAAAAACAATACACGTTCAAGGTCACAGAGGGGAACGCGGCAACCTGCCCGAAAATTCGATTCCTGCCTTTTTAGGAGCACTTCGCAAAGGCGTAGATGTATTAGAATTAGATGTAGTGATCTCTAAAGACAAAAAGGTGGTGGTAAGCCACGAGCCGGTGATGCTCCCGCTCTATATGTCGACTCCTAAGGGAGATTCTATCCCGCAGGGTGATGCGGAAAAGTATAATTTATATGAAATGGATTATGCTGAAATCAAACAATTTGACGGCGGTTCTAAGGGTAATGTACGCTTTCCGAAGCAACAGAAGTTGAAGACTTATAAACCCTTATTAAGCGAAGTTTTTGATACAGTAGCGGCTACGATTAAAGCTGAAAATTTGAAACCGGTAAAATTTAATATCGAGATCAAATCGATACCCGAAGAATACGGTGTTTTTCAACCGGAACCTAGGGAATTTGTAGATTTAGTAATGCAGGTTATTCAGCAAAGTAAAGCTGAAGATTTGGTGAATATTCAGTCGTTTGACACCCAAATTCTTGAAGTGATGCATAACCAGTATCCCGATATTGAACTTGCCTATTTGGTTGAGAACGGAAAATTTCAAAACAACCTGAAGCAGCTTTCATTCACACCAGAGATTTACAGTCCGTATTTCAAACTGCTTGATTCGGCTGAAGTCAACAAAATTCACGAGGCAAGTTTAAAAGTGATCCCGTGGACGGTTAATGAACCGGAAGATATTGATGCCGTAATCATGCTACAGGTTGACGGAATCATTACCGATTATCCGGAGCGGGTGCTTAAAGCACTGAAACAGGAGTAGTTATACAAAAACTTTTTAGTAGTGAAGATTCAGGAATTAAAAGTATATACGCCCCATCTGACCCTGCAGCGGCTGTTTTATGAAGAAACGCTGGGACTTGAAGTATTTAACGCGACCAACGATCGCTTTTCGGTAAAGCTCGGAGAATCGATACTGGTGTTTGAGCAACGGGAGACCGCCACACCATATCATTTTGCGATGACGATTCCTGCAAATAAAGAAAAAGAAGCGCTTACCTGGCTCAAACAACGGGTTGATATTCTTAATTATGAGGGTAATACCATACAGGAGTTTAAAAACTGGAACGCAAAGGCAATCTACTTTTACGATGCAGATCAAAATATTGTCGAGTTTATTGCCCGAAATACCCTGAATAACCAAACTTCAGATGGCTTTAGTAAAGCACAATTGCTTGAAATTTCGGAAATAGGGCTTCCTACAGATGCTATTGATCAAAGCTTTATTATACTTAACAAAACGCTGGGACTTGAAGTCTACGACGGCAATTTTGAGCGTTTTTGTGCGGTGGGTGATGCAAACGGATTGATTATTCTTATCGATAAAAATTCCAGAAAATGGTTTCCTACCAATGACACGGCTTATCCTTCAGATTTTAGCCTAATCGCAAAGGTTGATAGGTCGACATTTAGAATTGAATATAAAAATGAAATTTTAAAAGCAGAACCTATAACTACAACAAGTAAACAAAACTTGTAAATGCAACACAACCTTAAATCCATCCGTCCATTTATAGGATCTAAAGACTTTAAAACATCGCGCGCGTTTTACCGCGAAATGGGTTTTGAAGAAGTCTTGATTTCTCCTAAAATGGCTTTGTTTAAAAATGGGGATTTATGCTTTTATCTTCAAGATGCCTATGTGAAAGATTGGGTAGACAATACCATGCTTTTTCTGGAAGTAGAGAATCTGAAAGCGCATTTGAAGCACCTTAAATCCTTAAATCTGCCTCAAAAGTTTGAGGCCGTACGTGTTTCAGAACTGGTACATAACGATTGGGGCTCAGAATATTTTGTACACGATCCTTCCGGAATTCTTTGGCATATAGGAAGTTTCAAATAGATCATTTCGGGTAATTTGAGTACGAGGTGGATGAAATTCTTTAATATTTAGCCAATACGATGTTAGGGCTATCCAAAAACACCGGTTCAACTCGATCTCATTAGTTAGCTTTAATAAAATTTTAAAGTCAAATGCAATGCGAATATTACTTCTTTTTTGTTCTGTACTTTTAATAAGTTCTTGTAAAGAGAATCCTAAAAATAAGGAAACACCTATTCCTCAAAGTCAGCATGCAGGTTCTGAAGTACCTGAACCTATATCCTCTCCTCAAAGGCTTACGAATATAGAAGACATAAAAAAAGAGTACAGCCGCCTTAGGCAGCTTTTAAAAACTAAAGATTTAGATTCTACTTCGTTTACCTACAATTGCAACGGTGAAAAATCAGGTACTGTAGTATTTTTTTCAGACACTACAGGACTTAAAGTGATCAGACACGCGCATAATGAATACAGCCATTTTGAAGCAGCTGATTTTTATTACCTCCGCGATGAAGTTCCGTTTTTTGTATTTTCTACAAATACAACGTGGAGCTTTAGTGGAGGTACAGCAGATGCGCCACAAACTACTGATAATGTAGTGGAAAAGCGTTTTTACCTATTAAATGGAGAACCGGTTGACTGCCTGCAGAAGCAATACAGTGTCAAATCTGATGAAGCCAATCCGATTAACCCCAATACTATAGCCAATCAAAAGACAGATTGTAAGGCAATTGAAGACTATTTAGAAACGTATAAGCTTCTTTTAAAACATCGGGAAACTACTTCAGAAATCACCTGTCTTTAAAATCTAAAAACGATTTAAAAATTAGCCTGAAAAACTTCAGATTATTTTAAGGGGGTACTTAGCTTTGTTGCTTACAAGTACCACTTCATGAAGCGCACCTTTATTAAATCAATTCTGCTGGCAGGTTTTACTATTGCTTTGGCATTGATTTATATAGTGGCTCCTGTGCAGCAAGCGGCATTACAATGGGCTCACGAATTGGATCACGAGTTCAATCATATAACTGCACAAGCACATAAGCACCATTTTATAACTGCAGAAGAATTACTTGCTGAAGCCGGTCATGATCACCGTACGTTAGAATACATCAAGCAGGTATTGGAGCCTTTTGAAGACGATCTCAAAAACGAGAAAGAACGACCTAAGCCATTTAAAATTGATAAGCATCTTCAGGTTGAGCGCTTTTCAGAATGCGTCTTAACGCATCAGATAACTACTAAAACTTCTTATGATTTAAGAATGCAAATCCACCGGCAGTTTGCCTTGAGAGACCCGGTGCCTCCTCCCGAAGTTTAAGAATATCCTCAGTTGATTTTATAATAGGTCGCTTTTGCTGTTGTTAAAAGTGACCTGTTACGTGGTGTTGTTTTAGTCCGTTTTCAGCGTTAAACCTTTTTAACGCAAAGGGATGGACAGCGCCTTTATTTAATATTCTTATACACTTTTATGAAATACATTTTTATACTTTTACTGGTGTGCTGTGCGTCTGTAAACGCTCAGGATTTAACAGGAACCATTACAGATAGGGATAAGCATGCCCTGGAGAATGTCAATATTTATAACCTGTCAAAAGGAAGTCATACCCACACCGATGCTAATGGAACTTTTGTGCTTCCTGCGCCATGGCTTCAGGATTCACTGGTGATCTCCCGTTTAGGTTTTAAAACTCAACATTTAATAGTTGACCAGGCCTTGCTTTCAGAACCTCTAGTTGTAGAGCTGGAAGAAGCCAGCACTTCATTAGATCAGGTAGTGCTTACTGCTGAGGTAAATTCATTGAGTACAGTGGTTGCGGTAGATCTTAAACTGAATCCGGTTAAATCATCACAAGAGATCTTGCGTAAAGTACCGGGACTGTTCATCGGGCAACACGCTGGGGGTGGTAAAGCAGAACAGATCTTCTTACGCGGTTTTGATATAGACCACGGTACGGATGTGGCGATTAGCGTAGATGGGATGCCGGTGAATATGGTGTCTCATGCGCATGGGCAGGGATACGCTGATCTGCATTTTGTAATCCCGGAAACCATAGAGAATATTGACTTCGGAAAAGGGGCGTATTACGCAGATAAGGGAAACTTTAATACAGCAGGTTATGTAGATTTAAGATTGAAAGAGCATTTGGATGCAAGCAGTATTTCGGTGGAAGCGGGTCAGTTCAATACTTCGCGTTTAACGGGCTTGTTCAATTTGGTTGATGAACAAAATCACACGGCGTACCTGGCTTCAGAAATGTACCTGACCGATGGGCCTTTTGACAGTCCGCAAAACTTCAACCGCTTCAATGTTTTGGGTAAATACACCTATACCAATCCTAATAAAGATAAACTCACATTGACGGCTTCTCATTTTCAAAGCAAGTGGGATGCTTCGGGACAGATTCCACAGCGCGCCGTAGATCAGGGATTGATCGGTAGGTTTGGTGCTATAGATGATACAGAGGGTGGACAAACAAGCCGGACCAACATCAACTTAAACCACTTGAAGAATCTGGAACATAATGCAGTTTTAAAAACCAATGCTTTTGTGTCTAAGTACGATTTTGAACTGTACTCTAACTTTACGTTTTTCTTAGAAGATCCGGTAAATGGAGATCAGATCAAGCAGCAGGAAGATCGTTTTATTGCAGGCTTGCAAAGTGTGTATGAACGTAAACATGTAACACTGGGGTCAGGCAGTTTAGAGTATCAGGCGGGTGTAGGATTTAGATATGATAATGTAGATCATATGAGTTTGTCACACACGCTCAACCGCCAGACAACATTAGATCGTATTGCACTTGGAGATGTAGACGAACTCAACGCATTTGCTTTTCTGAATACCGAATTCAAAACCGGGAAGTTTACCTTCAATCCGGCAGTACGTCTGGATTATTTCAAATTTGATTACTACAACAAGCTTACGGAAACGTATGACAATCAGAGCGAATCTAAAGTGGCCTTCAGTCCTAAATTCAATACGATTTTTTCACCCACCCAAAACTGGCAGCTTTCGTTGAAGACCGGTATCGGTTTTCATTCTAACGATACGCGTGTGGTGGTGGCTAACAGTGGCGAAGATATTTTGCCTGCAGCTTATAGTGTAGATTTGGGAACTATTGTAAAACCCATAGATCGTCTGGCTTTAAATGCAACCTTATGGACGCTTTTTCTGGATCAGGAATTTGTATATGTGGGTGATGCCGGTATCGTAGAGCCTAGCGGAAAGAGCCGAAGAATGGGTGTTGAAGTAGGCGCGCGGTATCAGCTGTTAGACTGGTTATACGTATATGGAGATGCCAATTATACCCATGCCAGAAGTACGGAAGAAGCTGATGGAGAAGATTACATTCCACTGGCTCCAAAGTTTACTTCAGCAGGGGGTCTGAGTGTTGACAATCGGAATGGGTTTAGCGGAACTTTAGGATACCGCTGGTTGGGTGACCGTGCCGCCAATGAAGACAATTCCATCGTGGCAGCAGGTTATTTTGTAACTGACTTTAATGTGAATTACACAATTAAGAACTGGACGCTGGGCATTATCGTTGAAAACCTGTTTGACGTGGACTGGAATGAAACCCAGTTTGCTACAGAAAGCCGACTCTTTAATGAACCGGCACCGGTAGAAGAAATCCATTTTACCCCGGGAACACCTTTTTACTTGAGAGGAAAGATCACATATAGATTTTAACTCCGGCTTAAAAAATAGCCAATCTAAAAGGCTGTTTGCGTTTTGCAAACAGCCTTTTTTAGTTGATGATTAGGATTGAAATAGGCTCAGTTCTTCTGAAATATTACTGTTCATACTTTTGCATAACCAGATATTTCAACGGGATGTCTCCGGAATTGCTGATGCCGTGCATACTGTTTGAAGGACAATACAGACTGGTATACGGGCCAACCTCTACGGTCTTACCATCCAGATAAAATTGAGCGGTTCCTTCTAAAACAAAAAAGAACTCGTCTTGTGGATGTTGATGCGGTGCATGGGTAGACTTGCCCGGGTCCACTACACTCATCTTGATCGACCTACCATCTGTAAAATCCTTGTCAGCAAACCAAAATTGATGTCCCACTTGCGTTTTTTGAACCTTTTCGGTATCGTAAGTGGTTACACAATCAGCAAAGGTATAGGTTTTGTCTTGTGGCATGTGTTGTGCAATTGTCGTTGTTGCAAAGAATATACAGGCCAAGAGGCTCAAAATTTTAAGCATGCTACTTCGGTTTAAAGACTTTTAAATTACAAAAAAAAAAGTGGCTCTATTTAAGCATAGCGAATCCGACTGTATATATGATCGCTTTTTTACGACTATATACGGGTAACATAGAGAAGCATGCAACTTAAAGATTTAAATAAGTGGAATCGTAGCTTACCCAATACCGCAAAAATGCCGGTGTTGTTTTTGGGTCACGGGAGTCCGATGAATGCGATAGAAGAAAATGAATTTGTAAGTGAATTCAAGAAACTTGGGAGAGCGTTAGCTACCCCTCGGGCAATTTTATGTATTTCGGCACATTGGGAAACGCGCGGAACTTTTATTACCGCGATGGAGCACCCACAAACCATTCACGATTTTGGGGGATTCCCACAATCTTTGTTTGATGTACAGTATCCTGCACCGGGAAGTCCGCAATTGGCATTGGAAACTCAAGAACTGGTTAAAAGCACCAACGTACATCTTGATGATAAATGGGGATTGGATCACGGGTCGTGGAGCGTGATCAAGCATATGTATCCTGAGGCAAATGTGCCCGTAGTGCAAATGAGTATCGATTATACAAAACCGGCTCAATATCATTATGATCTGGCAAAAGAACTCGCAGCTTTACGCAATAAAGGAGTACTGATCGTGGGTAGTGGTAATATGATTCACAACCTGCGCCGTGTGGCCTGGGATAAATTGAATACGCCGTTTGCATACGATTGGGCACTTGAGGCGCGGGAAAAAATGAACACCGCGATTTTAACCCACGACCATCAGACGTTAATTGACTTTAAAAAACAAGGAGCTGCTTTTGACCTTTCTATTCCTACGCCAGAGCATTATTTGCCATTGATTTATACACTTGCTTTGCAGGACGATCAAGATGAGGTGCAGTTGTTTAATGATGAACCGTTGGGCGGTTCCTTGTCTATGACCTCCCTTAAGATCGCTTAGAAAAAGTAAGCGTAAAGTGCTTGTGTTTGGCTAAATTTGAGAGATAACCTTATTACGATACTATGAGAAACTATATATTTTTTGCATTGCTGTGCGTTACAGCGCTTACACAGGCTCAGGAAGCCTTATTTAACGGCCAGCAGGTAAGTTCACCAGAAATTTACCCCGATAAATCGGTTACCTTCCGCTTGAGTGCTCCGCAGGCAGATAGTGTGTTTGTGACCGGTGACTTCCTGCCCAGTGTTAAAGTAGACACGCCGATGGGAAAAATGGATGGCCCCGGCAAAGCTTTGCTTACCAAAAATGAAGAAGGAATTTGGTCATTTACTACAGAAGCTTTACCTCCTGAGTTGTACAATTACGCTTTTATTATTGACGGCTTTAAAACAACAGATCCTGCCAATCCTTTTTTGGTCCGCGATGTGGCTTCGGTGATGAATATATTCATCGTTCCGGGCAAGCAAGCCGATTTATACCGCGTGCAGGATGTGCCGCACGGTACCGTGGTAAGCCGCTGGTATGAGTCTGATGGCTTAGAAATGGATCGCAAAATAAGCATCTACACCCCGCCGGGTTATGAAACTTCAGAAGCCAAATATCCCGTATTGTATTTACTCCACGGTGCTGGTGGGGATGAAGAAGCATGGCTCACGTTGGGGCGTACCGCTCAAATAATGGATAATCTGATCGCTGAAGGAAAGGCAAATCCTATGCTTGTGGTGATGCCTAACGGAAACGTGATTCAGGATGCAGCTCCCGGAGCGGGAAGTGCTGGATATTATACTCCGCAATTTATGGTGCCGCAAACCATGAATGGGGTGTATGAAGCCAATTTTGATGAAATCATCAACTTTGTAGAATCAAACTATCGTGTAAAAGCCGATAAAGCAAATCGAGCCATCGCCGGACTTTCGATGGGCGGGTATCACAGTTTACACATTTCGCGTTACTATCCTGATACTTTTGATTATGTCGGACTCTTTTCTGCAGCGATTATGGCGCGGGAAGATCAAAGTGGGGAAGGTGTTTATGCCGATTTTGAAGAGACGCTTAAGAAACAGATGGATAATGGCTATGAACTTTACTGGATTGGTATCGGGAAGAGCGATTTTCTTTATGAAGCCAATACGGAATACCGTGCTATGCTTGATAAGATGGGAATGCCTTATGAATATGTAGAAACCGATGGCGGTCATATCTGGCGTAACTGGAGGGTCTATCTTTCAGACTTTGTGCCGTTGTTGTTTCAGGATTAAGCATTCGATTCTTACATAACTATAAAAGCTCTTTCGTATAGAAAGGGCTTTTTGTTTTATGCGCGATTTATAATAAGTGTAATTAAAACATTTTAAGTAACTTATCGAAGTTTTAGTTATGTATTAAATATATCTTTTATGAAAACCTTTTCTTTGTTGCTCCTCTTCGTCTGTAGTTTTTCCAGCGTATTTGCCCAGTATGATAATGTTCAACCTGTAGAAATCGGGGTGGATTTTGATGCGAAATTGGGAGAGTTGAAACCCATTTGGGCGTTTTGGGGGTATGATGAGCCCAACTATACGTACATGAAGGACGGTAAAAAATTACTAACTGAAATTTCGGAGTTGAGTAAAGTTCCGGTATACGTGCGTGCTCATAGCTTGCTGGTTACGGGTGATGGAGAAGCCGCTTTAAAATGGGGTTCAACCAATGCGTATACCGAAGATGAAAACGGCAACCCCATTTACGACTGGACGATTATCGACAAGATTTTTGACACCTATATCGAACGTGGAATGAAGCCCCTGGCGCAAATAGGATTTATGCCCGAAGCCTTATCGACAAAGCCTCAGCCTTACCGACACCATTGGAAACCGGGAGCAGAATATGGTGATATTTATACCGGATGGGCCTACCCGCCAAACGATTACAGCAAGTGGGCAGAACTCGTGTACCAGTGGGTATTGCATTCGGTAGCGCGCTACGGAAAAGAGGAAGTGGAAAGCTGGTACTGGGAATTGTGGAACGAACCCAATATCGGCTACTGGCGGGGTACGACCGAAGAATACATCAAACTTTACGATTATACGGCAGATGCGGTTAAAAGAGCCTTACCAACAGCGAAAATGGGCGGACCTGAAACAACAGGGCCGGGCTGGGATAAAGCCGAAGCATTTTTACGCACCTTTTTAGACCATATCATTTCAGGTAAAAACTATGCAACCGGGGAAACAGGAGCTCCACTAGACTTTATTACCTACCACGCAAAAGGAAGCCCGAAGTTGGTTGACGGTCATATTCAGATGAACATGGGTTCGCAGCTTAACGATCTGGCTAAAGGTTTTGAGGTAGTGGCGTCGTATCCTACGTTGAAAGATTTACCCATCATTATTGGGGAGTCTGACCCCGAAGGCTGTGCGGCATGTTCGGAAGAGGATTATCCCGAAAATGCGTATAGAAACGGAACGATGTACAGCAGTTATACCGCTGCATCTTTTGCACGTAAATATGATTTGGCACGAGCGTATGGGGTAAACCTGAAAGGAGCAGTGACCTGGGGCTTTGAGTTTGAAGACCAGGCCTGGTATGCCGGATTTAGAGATATGGCGACAAACGGAGTAGATAAACCGGTACTTAATGTGTTTAGAATGTTTGGGATGATGCACGATACTCAGGTGGCCGTTACAGGAGATCTGGAATATGATTATAAAAAAGTCCGATCAAAAAGTGTACGCGAAAATCCCGATGTAAACTCCTTGGCTTCGGTAGGTGAGGATGGCGCATCGGTTATGGTTTTCAATTACCACGATCGCGACGATCTGGAGGTTGCTGCAAGTCCGGTGACTATTAATCTTAAAAACATTCCCGCTCAAAAAGTGCTGGTGAACCAATACCGCGTGGATCAGGAATTCAGTAATTCATATTCGCTCTATAAAGAAATGGGGTCACCGGAAAATCCAACACCGGAACAGATCAAAGCTTTAGAACAGGCGGGGCAGCTCCAGTTGTTTACTTCTCCGGTTTGGATGCCCGTAACAGACGGAAATCTGGAGTTAAGCTTAGATCTACCCAGACAGGGGGTGGCGTTGTTTCAGCTGGAGTTTGAAAAGTAAAAACGTTAATTCTCTTTATGAATTCACGTCGCTATTCTCATTATTGTAAACGTAAAGAAGACCTTGCCAGATGAAATGATACGATCACAAAGCCTATGCGCGACCTGGCTCATTCGCTAAAAAGGTCTAGCAGACCTTTTTTTAACACTCTGCCCTTACGTCTATTCTGAACCGAGGGTATTCATAATTCGTTTACCCTTCGGGTATGAGTAGGTATACTCTTTATTCTTTTAGCTTTCTTATACCGTCTCAAGTCTAATAGAACACCAGTACCGGCCTATCAGGAGGTTCTCGTAAAATTTGAAGTGAACGCAGCGTAGCAGGCGGTTCTGTCTGAGGCCAGCGGCCGAGTTAAGCGCTTGCAGCGGAGTGAGCAATAAATTTAGAGAAGCTCCTGTAAGCCTAGATTTTTTTGGTTCGTTTTTTCATCAATGGAAAAAATGAACAGAATTTATAAAGTAACTGTATTATTAATTTTAATACTGACTGATTCTTTGGCATCGAGGCAAAAGAACAGGAATACTGTTAGAAGTTATACCTTCTAATGAGGTGTTGATTGATTTCCTAACGGAGATTTGAGTAGTACTTCTAAATCATGTTTCGTTCATTTTCTTTGCTTCTCCAAAGAAAACGAACCAAAAGAAAAGAGCCCCTCGTTTAGGAATTTTTCGCCTTGGGGCGAAAACCGCCTTGTCAGCTCCGCGTCGCTACCGCTCCTGTCCTTCGGAGCTTCCTGTGTCTATTCTGAACCGAGGGAAGGGCATTCGTTTAACCCTTCGGGTATGAATATGTATAGTTTCATTCTTCTAACTATTTTATACTATCTAATTTCTAATAGAACGCCAGTACCGGCCTATCAGGAGGTTCTCGTCAAATTTGCGGTGAGCGTAGCGTAGCAGGCGGTTCTGTTTGAGGCCGTGGCCGAGTTAAGCGCATGCAGCGCAGGGAGCAATAAATTTAGAGAACCTCCTGTAAGCCTAGATTTTTTTGTTTCCAGCCGCATCAACTCGCTCAAAGACATGCTTTGCCGTATCAATGGAAAAAATGAACAGAAAGATGAATAGGAGTTATAGCTTCTAATGAGGTGTTGATTGATCTTCTATCGGAGATTTGAATAATTTCAACATCTATCGATGTTTTATTCTTTTTTTGGGTGATGCAAAAAAGATAGTACGATGAATATCCTGACTGTACTTCGACCAGGCTCAGCACGCACGCTTGATGTAACAATTTTTAATATTGAAGTTTTTCAATGACGATTCCTCAAAGCACCAAATCTGCAAACAACTGCTCCAGTGTTTGTTCTAGATCTTCACTAAAACCCGGATGAGTCTTTGAAGTTTGAATCACCGAACTTCGGGTAGCCGTTAACCAGCGAAAACGTTCTGCAACTTCCAGTTTTGCTATGGGGCCGCCGTTTGTATCACCGGCACAAATGGCTTTAAAAGCATTGAGGTTTTTTTCAACCTGTTCCACATCCAGTTCGGGGCAAAAGGCAGCCAGTTTGTTGGAATCTAGCTGAAATTTCATCCCAATAAAACGCGGACGTTTGCAATAGACCACCACGCCTACGTTAAAAAACTCTTCGCGCTCCACCTGGGGAACGATGCGGATTACCGCATACTCATACAAGTGCTTGTCGTGCATCGGTTGCGGTTTTGGTGAATAATTCAGAATGCGTCAAACGTGTTTTTAAGAACTGAAAGTAGACCTCACGCAATTGCTGCGGACTTTCATCTGTACCTTCCCAATGCAGCCATTCATCGGGGATGAGGTTAACAATGTTGAGTAGGATATCATTGGTAAGTACTGCTTTCAATTTTATGTTAGCTTCTTCCAATTGCGATGCCTGCGGAAGCAACACGTGATCTTTAATAAGTGCAAAGGGTGTGGCTGCACTTTTCTCCCAGTTGGTAAAACTGTGGTGAAAATACAGAGTCGCGCCGTGATCAATCAGCCAGAGTTCACGATGCCACATCAACATATTGGTATTGCGAAAGGTCCGGTCAATATTGGTCATAAAGGCATCAAACCAAACAATTTCAGAAGCCTGTTGCGCATCAACTGTAGTAACTACCGGGTCAAAATTGATTGCACCCGATAAAAAGTGCAAACCAATATTCAATCCCTGCGAGAACTTCAGCAAATCCTGAATTTCCTCATCGGCTTCGGTACGGCCAAAAGCTTCATCCAGATGGGCATAAACCACTTCCGGGACCTTAAATACCAGAACCCGACCGATCTCACAGCCCAGCAATTCGGCGATCAGGGCTTTGGGACCGTGGCCGGCACCTTTAAATTTGACGACATACTTAAAACCGTCATCGGCATCGGCAACAGCTGGTAACGATCCGCCTTCGCGCAAGGGCGTGATGTAGCGGATGACGTTTACGTGACGCAATTCGGGAGGTGTTTGCATAGCTTCAATTAAGTGTGGCAAAAGTACAGTTTTAGTGTGTTATTTTTTTAATTAAGCAAGCCATGAGTCAGATTCGAGGTTTACAGAAGTATAAAAAGCAGTTTATTGGACTTGTAAGATGGAATTTTATCTTACTGGACTATTTTTTAAACCTATGACACTAAAGGGATAGAGCGGTATTTTAGTTTATTTTTTAATCTTTACACATAAAGCATTGCATTGCTAGGTATATTTATATATGTTTACATTGTATTACTAGGTACAAATTAAAACAATGTATTTTGAAAGAAGAGTTTGTAACAAAATGGAAGTCACAAGTTAAAAAGGGAACGCTCTCTTTTATTGTGTTAAATGCCATAAGCGCTAAGGAGTTGTATGGCTATGAATTGATAGAAATTATCAAGAGCGCTACAGCTATAGAAATAGCCGAAGGTACTTTATATCCTTTAATGAATCGCTTAACTAAAGAAGGGCTTACCACTTCTAAGTGGGTAGAACAAGAATCCGGAATACCCAGAAAGTACTATATACTTACAAGCGAGGGTAAAATGACCTTAAGAGCAATGAGAAAATACTGGTACGAATTGGAAACATCAATCAAATCAATTACGAAAAATGAAATTTAAAGAAATCGTATTTACAGATGCGGAAGCACAACGCGTTTATGCTAGCTACATAAAACGCATTAGACACGTATTAAAAAACCTTTTGCCTGCTGACAGCGAAGAGATCCTTATGGAATTTAATAGCCATATTTATGAATCAATAGAAAGTAGAGGAGACGCTTCAGAACTAAAAAGCCTGCTGGATGCTACAGATAAATTGGGTGATCCCGAGCTTGTTTTAAAACCACTGGTTGCCGATAAAATGTTAGATAAGGCTACTCGCAGTTTTAATCCGTTAGATGTCTTAAAAGCATTAATGCTAAATATAACAAATGGAATCAGCTACATCATATTTGCAATTCTTTACCTGTTTTTAGGAGCTTTTATCTTTATGATTCTAGCCAAATTAGCTAACGAAGAGGTAGGGTTGTATTTTAAAAACGATCAGTTTGTAGCTCTGGGTTTTGTGAAAAACACCTCAAACTATCAGGAAGTATTAGGATATTGGTTTATTCCGTTGATGCTGCTTGCTGCTTTTCTGTTTTATATCGCCATTACCTTGTTACTACGTTTAAAAAAATCATTCCTTAAAAGAAACTAAAATGAAAACACTGTTATATATAGTACTCGTCCTTATTAGCTTTAGTGTAACCGCACAAAAACCTGTTGTTAACTCCGCTAAACTGGAGGAAATCAAATCCTATTTAAAACACTTTGAAGATAATGATGCCCTCTTAGGAAGTGTTTCTGTATTTGAAAACGATAAGGAACTACTAAACCAGTCGTTTGGTGCGATCCCAGCTTCAAGAACAACTAAGTATCAGGTAGGTTCAATCTCTAAAATGTTTACTGCTGTTCTTATAGGGCAATTAGTAGAAGAACATAAAATGGATCTCAACGAGCCTTTAGCAACCTATTTTCCGAAGATGCCTGGTGCATCCTCTATAAAATTGAGTAATCTGCTTAATCATACCAGCGGACTTCAGAATTTTGTGGTCAAACAGGATAGTTTAAAATATTGGTTAAAAAAGCCGGTGAGCCAGCAAGCTATTCTTGATGAAATCGCACGTCAGGGAGTAGCCTTTCAACCGGGAGACAGCATCAGCTATTCAAATTCCGGATATTATTTGCTGACTCGTATCCTTGAACAGAAGTATAAAAAACCCTATGAAACTATCCTTGAAGAAAGGATTACCAGGCCGTTTGGACTTGAAAATACCTTTAGTTTAAATGGTAAAACAGAATATGAAGACACAGCGATTTCTTATGAAAAGAAAGACAATAAGTGGGTGAAATTGGAGGAGTTTTATTTTCCGAATGTTCAGGGAGTAGGAGATATCATCAGTACATTGTCTGATCTCAATTCTTTTATGAGCGCTCTTTTTAACAACGAGATTCTTAAAGAAGAAACACTTAAAAGGATGTTGCCGAAGGATGACGACTGGTTTGGGCTTGGGATTATGAAGGCCCCATTTTACAACCATATCGCTTACGGTCATGGCGGTGATACCTACGGGACGCACACGGTTACCTCCTACCATCCGGAAAGCAAATTGGGAATTACCTATGTGATTAATGGAGAAGGATATCCTACAAATAACTTTGCAATAGGATTATTGAGTATTATTTATGATAAAGACTATAGCTTGCCGGAGCTTACAGAATATACGCCTGATAAATTGTATTACGACGCGTATACAGGAACGTATTCCAGTCCTGAATTGCCTATTGCAATTACTGTTTATCAAAAAGAAGGTGCTTTAATGGCTCAGGGAGAAGGGCAGTCTCCATTTACATTAACTCCAAAATCTAAACATACCTTTGCGTATTTGAAGGCAGGAATACATATTACATTTGACCCCGATGCCGAAACATTTCTTTTTAAGCAGGGTGGGCAGCAGTTCGAGTTGAAAAAGAAATAAGAAATCACGTCTCTGATATAAAAATCGCTTAATTTGTAGCTGTCTAAGACTAGAATCTATGAAAAAACAACTCCTGCTCTCCATTCTAATCCTCCTGGTGACCACCATCACATTTGCTCAAAACATCACCGGCGATTGGTATGGCGCTCTAAAAGTACAGGGTATCGAGTTGCCGTTGATTTTTCATATTACTGAAACCGATTCTGCCTACACTGCAACAATGGACAGTCCTGATCAGAAAGGTTTTGGGATTCCGGTTACGACCACACATTTTATTAGTGATACCTTAAAACTAGAACTAAAAAATTTAGGAGCAACTTATAAAGGCGTACTGGCTGACCAACGCATCAGCGGTACGTTTATACAAATGGGAAACAGCTTTCCACTTGACTTGGGACGGGAAGCATTACAAAAAGAACCGCTTAAGCGACCTCAGGAGCCTCAAGCGCCTTTTCCGTATGCAACTGAAGAGGTCGTCTTTCACAATGAGACAGCAGCCATCGATCTGGGAGGAACACTTACCTTACCGGAGGGCGACGGGAATTTCCCGGCTGTGATACTCATAAGTGGAAGCGGACCCCAGGACCGAAACGAAGAAATTCTGGGACACAAGCCGTTTCTGGTGATTGCAGATTACCTCACCCGCCATGGGATTGCGGTTCTGCGCTATGACGATCGGGGTGTTGGGAAGTCAAAAGGTTTCTTTTCTTTGGCAAACTCTGCAGACTTTGCGACCGATGTGGAGGCGGCAATGGCGTATTTAAAAACACGTCAAGAGATTGATTCAGCTAAAATAGGTTTGGTAGGGCACAGTGAGGGCGGACTCATTGCTCCAATGGTTGCAGCAGATTCTAAAGATGTGGGGTTTATTGTTTTGCTGGCAGGAACAGGAATACGTGGAGACCTATTGCTTTTAAAGCAGGAAGAATTGATCGCCCGTGCCTCTGGTTTATCGGAAGAACGCATCGCAAAATCAAAACTTAGAAATAAGGAACTTTTCTTTTTGGTTCGGCAATTTGAGAATCAGGATGCTTTGAAAGAAGTATTGGCAGATCAAATCAATGCATATATTGATGAAGGAGATAGGGAAGATTTTCCTGAAGGAATGAATCAGGAAGCTTACGTGAATCAACAGGTAAGTAAACTTGCCAATCCCTGGATGATGTATTTCTTAAAACACAACCCAGCAGCAGATTTACAAAAGGTGACCTGCCCTGTGCTTGCGGTAAACGGGTCAACAGATTTACAGGTGCCGGCAACCGAAAACCTTTCGGCAATTAAAGCCGCTCTGGAGCAGGGAGGCAATCAGGATGTATCCATTAAAGAATATACCGGTCTCAATCATTTGTTTCAAGAAAGCGAAACGGGCGCTCCGGGTGAATACGGAGTAATCGAGCAAACTTTTTCGCCCTTGGTCTTAAAAGAAATAACCGACTGGATTTTACAAAAAACAAATTAATTCTAAATTTTAAACAACAACCTACCTATGCGTTATCTTATCGTACTGATGCTCCTTATCGTTTCCTGTAAACCTTCCACCGAGAAAAAGGCTGATGTAATGTCTGCCGAAGAAACGGAATCCGTATCAACTTCTGAACCCGATAGCCTAAGCCAGCAAAACGAACCCGTTTTGGAGTCTGCTGCAGACAAAAAACGAGCACTACTGCAAGGCACCTGGTACAGCACTGAAGATCCCAAGTCTTATCTGAAAGTGAAGGATGATCAATTAATTATGGGCTACGAAGGCATAGAAAGTGCTACAAAAAATTATGCACTGAACCTTGCAGATCAGTTGCCTGATGACCAACCGTCTAATCCCGATACGCAGTATCTGATTTTAAAACAGGGTGAAGAAACGATGACGTATGCGATTGATAACCTCACTGAAGATAGCTTGAAGCTGTTATTCTTACCCCGGGGCAATTTCTTAAGCTTCAGCAAAACAAAATAAGACTGGTTTAAAATGGAGGTAAAAGAGATCGTTTCCGCAACATGGCTTCACGCACATTTAGGAAATGAAAAGCTGATCATTTTAGACGCCAGTCTCGCTCAAACAGCAACCGGTAAAACCCCGGCCAGTTCAACGGAAACCATTCCAAACGCACGGTATTTTGACCTGAAGCATGTGTATTCAGATGCTTCGAGTGTTTTTCCCAATACGCTCCCTGCTCCTGCGGCTTTTGAAGAAGAAGTGCGAAAGCTGGGCATTGATACCGATTCCATACTGGTAGTTTTTGATAATCTGGGCGTGTATTCGAGTCCGCGGGTATTGTGGCTTTTTCAGAGTATGGGACACCAAAAGATCGCGGTGCTTGATGGCGGTTTACCGGAATGGAAGGCTCAGGGTTTTGAGGTGGAAGAGCGTAGGCCATCACCTCTTAAATCGGGTAATTTTAAAGCCCGGTTCAATCCAGAGCTGCTGGCGACCTACGAAGCGGTACTTGCAAATACCTTAAACAAAACCTTTACGCTTGTCGATGCCCGTTCAGCAGGTCGGTTTAACGGAACCGCCCCTGAACCGCGTAAGCAGCTCCAAAGCGGGAGTATTCCTAATTCGGTCAACATCCCCTACGAACGGGTTTTGACTGATGGAAAATTCAAAAGCAAAGAAGCGCTTCAGGAAGTTTTTAAACCTACCGCAGATGCAGAGAATCTGGTATTCAGTTGTGGTTCGGGGTTGACTGCGTGTATCGTGATGCTGGCAGCAGTACGTGCCGGTAGATCAAGTAAACGCCTGTATGACGGTTCGTGGACCGAGTGGGCCGAACTGCAAAACCTGACGCTTGATGCAGAGTAGCTAAAGCAGGGTAGAGCAGGATAAGTTTGTTGCGCTAATCTCCTATTTTGTGCTATCAATACATCTTATGAAAAAGCCGCTATACATCTGCTCTGTTATTTTGAGTTACTGGGTTA
The DNA here is from genome assembly GCF_004104055.1 of Leeuwenhoekiella aestuarii. Taxonomy (GTDB): domain Bacteria; phylum Bacteroidota; class Bacteroidia; order Flavobacteriales; family Flavobacteriaceae; genus Leeuwenhoekiella; species Leeuwenhoekiella aestuarii. The sequence continues at coordinate 1,071,071 of NZ_QOVJ01000001.1, forward strand.
TCTTCTTTTCAAGCACGATAAACGCAGCTTACGCTCAGAACACCATTACAAACGATTCTTTTTGGAACACCGTTACTGGAAAACCCATCTATTCTCAAGGAGGTGGAATCTTTCAGTTTAAAGACCCGCAGAGCGGAAAGCTACACTATTACTGGTATGGGGTGCATTATAAAGAAGCCGAAGCCTACCGCCACGATCCGTCAGTGACCTATGAGCGCAATCACTTTGAAGGGGTCACCTGTTATACGTCTACAGATCTGGTCAATTGGAAATTTGAAAAACATGTACTCACCAAAGAAGCAGTAAACTACGATAAGCGACCTACCTGGCTGGGGCGTATGGGGGTCGCGTATGTTGCAGAATTGGAACAATACGCCTTGTTCATTCAGCACGGAAAGAACGTACTGATTGCCCTGGCAGATTCACCCCTGGGCGATTTTAAAGTGCATCGGCATATAGATATGACAGACCGAATTGGCACCCCCAATACCGGAGATCAAACGGTATTTACCGATCCCGATACGGGAAAATCTTATTTGGTATATTCCTACGGGCAGGGACGTAACAAGATCTACCTTTCCGAAATTGGCGTACGCGATGGAAATGTTGATTTGCTGGATGTAAAAGAGATCTTTAGAGGGGCCAGCCGCGAGGGGAATTGTATGTTTAAATACAACGGGAAGTACTACATGACTGCGTCCAATATTTACGGCTGGGACGGTTCGTTTGCCTATTACCTGGTAGCTGACGATATCTACGGACCGTATAAACCCATCAACGAAATGCAGATAATGCCCGGCAGCGAGCAGGATTATGCACATGTTTCCCAAACTGGTTTTTTCTATACCATCCCGGGGAGCGAACAAGAGACGGTACTGTTTTGTGGAGACCGATGGGCGGAGTTTGCCGGTAACGGCCTGGGATACAACCAATGGGTGCCGCTTTCTTTTGAGGGCGAGATTCCGTATTTCAACTCGTTAAGCGCGTGGAATCTGGACGAAGAAACCGGAATCTGGAGCGTGGCTAAAACCAATAATTTTATCAAAAACGGCAGTTTTGAAGCCGACCGCCGGTATATTCCCAGCAACAACAAACCGGTACAGGAACAGCTCCTGGGTTGGAACACAGAGATCTTAAAAGGCAACTCCATTTCCACCACAGATCCCGATTCCCCGGTATTGAATTACTTCAATACCCGTGAAGATCGCAAACAGGTTGTAGGTGAAAAAAGTCTGTATCTCAGTGACACCGTACCGTTTGAACGCGTGGTCTCTCAGGAAATCACGGCATCACCTTACGTTGAACTCCCGGACGGGAATTACACCTTAAGCGCCAAAATCAGGAATACAGCGGGCTTTACGAAGCTAAACCTTTTTGCAACCAGTGGCGGCAATTCAAAAACCGCTGATCTTACTTTAGAAACTCCAGAGTGGACGCGCATCAGTATCACGAATATTCCCATTAAAAATGGAAAAGTAAAAGTGGGTATCGAAGCGCAGGCTGCCGCAGGTGCTTATGCAATCTTGGATGAGATCAGCTTAGTCAAGGAATAATCTTTTTTCTTATCGAACGCAGTCGAGATACAGCCTTTGTTCATTTTTTCATTGATTCATCAAAGCTTACATGAGCTTCTCTAAATTTTTTGCTCCCTGCACTGCATGCGCTTAACTGAGCCGGCGCAGCGACCACAATTAAAACTATTTGTATGCGAGCGAGCTATTAATTTCTATTCTTCTTCTCTTTCTTTTTTGCATCGCCCAAAAAAGAAACAAAAAACGCTAGGCTCACAAGACGGTATCTAAATTTATCGTTCGCTGCACTGCATGCGCTTAACTCGGCCGCTCTGGCAGCCTCAAACAGAACCGCCTGCGACGTTCCGCTCACATCAAATTTCACGATACCTTCTTGTAGGCCGTTCTTCAAGTAATAATAAACACTTAGATGATATTCATACCGAAGGGTTTAGTTTCCTTTTGGTCAGTATACCGACAGCACCCCCTTAAGAATTCCTGAAGTTATGCTGAACCGAGGGAATTTCGATTTTGTTTAAACCTTTAGGTAGGAGAATTTTCAATAGAATGGTAAAACGGCCTACTTTTTAGATCTGTAGTAAAACAAGCGGGCGCCGCAGCGGTGGGCAGTGGAGGATAGCCTAGCGCAGCGGTTTGCTATCCGCAGGCAAAGGCGTTTGCGTAGTTTTCAAAGATGTAAAAATAAGCCTAGATTTTTTTGGTTCGTTTTTTCATCGATGGAAAAAATGAACAAGCATGATTAGAAGTAAATCTTACTCAAATCTCCGATAGGAGATCGATCTCTAACTGCAGAAACCTGATGTTTACAGTGCATCAGTACGGAGTAGAAAAGAATTGAGAGCTTCCTAAAAATCGATGTAGTAAAAATGACTATATTTAAGAACCAAACGATATCGAGAAATATTAATACAACTATAATGAGCGACAATCCAAGACGTAAATTTTTAAAACAAACCACTTTAGCCACTGCTGGACTGGGACTTTCCGGGTCCCTGTTAGCCAATCCGGTATCTTTTTTTGGTGCCAATGACCGTATGAATTTTGGCCTGATTGGCTGTAACGGCATGGGTTGGTCTAATATGCAGGCGCATTTAAAACTGCCTAACGTAAACTGTGTCGCCCTGGCCGATATCGATCAGCGGGTGCTCGACCGCCGGGCGGGCGAACTCCAAAAAATGACGGGTAAAGCCCCCAAATTATATACCGATTACCGTAAACTTTTAGAAAACAAAGATATTGATGCGGTGATCATCGGTACGCCCGATCACTGGCACTGTTTGAATATGGTAGATGCCGTACAGGCAGGCAAACACGTGTATGTAGAAAAACCCCTGGCAAACAGTATCGAAGAGTGTAACGTGATGCTCAAAGCCGCCAATGCTTCAGACCGCATGATCCAGGTGGGCCAGTGGCAGCGTAGCGGTCAGCAGTATGCCGATGCGATTGACTATGTGCAATCGGGTAAATTGGGACAAATACGTCTGGTAAAGTGCTGGGCGTACCAGGGGTGGATGAACCCGGTACCCGAAAAGCCAAACACGCCTCCTCCTCCCGGAGTGGATTATGCCATGTGGTTGGGCCCCGCGCCCGAGCGCCCGTTTAATGAAAACCGCTTTCATTTCAACTTCAGATGGTTTTGGGATTATGCAGGCGGACTGATGACCGACTGGGGAGTGCACGAACTCGACATCGCTCTGTTTGCGATGGGTGCCAAAGCTCCTAAGTCTATTTTGGCTTCTGGTGGAAAGTTGGCGTATCCTGATGATGCTTCTGAAACGCCGGATACCTTACAAACCGTATATGAGTTTGACGGCTTCAACCTGTTGTGGGAACATGCTACCGGTATTGATGGCGGTCCTTACGGCCGTACTGAAGGCATCGCTTTTATCGGAAATAACGGTACGCTGGTAGTAAACCGGGGCGGTTGGGAAGTGATTCCGGAAGGAGAACGCAAAGACAACGAGTGGGTGACTAAGTTAGATCGTGTAGAACTGAGAAAACCGGAAGGCAATGCCCTGGATAATCACGCGAAAAGCTTTGTAACCGCTATACGTGACAACGATGCGTCTAAACTGGCGTGTGGCGTAGAAACCGGAAGTATTGCAGCGATCACTGCACATATGGGTAACATCGCCTACAAAACCGGAAACAAGATCTATTGGGATGCAGCAAGCGGTTCGTTTAACAATACCGAGGCCGATGCTTTGGTACAGGCACAGTACCACAACGGCTGGAAGTTACCAACAGTCTAAACAGGTTTAAAACAGCTAACGGCGAGCGCCTTTTACATCCATATCCAGCAGGTAAACCCCTTGCTGGGCAGTGATAAAAAGCGTTCGCCTTTTCGTACCCCCAAAGGTTACATTGGCCGTCCAGTCTCTAGGAATAGCGATGTGTTCAAGTTGCGTTCCGGCTTTGTCGTAAACGGTCACCCCTTTACCGGTAAGGTATACATTGCCGCGACTGTCTAGCGTCATCCCGTCTGAACCCTGATCTGTAAACAGTTTTTTATTGATCAAACCCCCGTTGTCAGCAATCTCAAAAACATAGGTTTTATCGGCACCAATATCAGCTACGTACAGGGTTTTGCCATCAGGAGTGCCTATGATACCGTTGGGTTTTACCAGATCGTCAGCAACGATACGCAGTTCCCCCTCAGGTGTTAGCGCATAGACCCGTTCCGCTTCAAGTTCTTTTTCCGTGCGGTCCCAGTAGTCACGCTGGTAATACGGATCGGTAAAATACAGGATACCGTTGGGTGCGATCCAGATATCGTTAGGGCCGTTAAGACGTTTGTCTTCAAAAGAGGCTACCAACACCTTCACGTCTTTATCGGGTGAAATGCTCCAGATTTCAGATTGATTATCGGCAGCTGCCAAAAGATTTCCGTTGGTATCAAAATAGAGTCCGTTGGCACGACCTGCAGGTTCCATAAATACCGAAAGAGTACCGTCTTGCGCATCCCATTTGTATATGCGGTCGTTGGGTTGGTCTGTAAAATACACATTGCCTGCAGCGTCCGCAGCAGGTCCTTCGGTAAAACTGAAGGTATCGGCCAGCAACTGCGGTTCCCTACCCGGTTTTACGAGTTGGTTCTGCGAAGCGCACGAACTCAGCAGCACAGCAAGTACTGCAACTAAGGAAATTTTAACCATCGAAAACGAATTTGTTTAAAGATAGTATAAACGGACTGTTTTCTGGGAGGCGGGTCCATTTTCACCCGTTACCCATGGGTGTTTATTACGGTGGTTTATTAAGACAGGTGCTTTATGAATGTTTTTTATTTATACGTTTATCGATTGATAAACAAGGATATATAGCAGGCTGATTTTGAGTGTTTCTTTCAAATAAGAAAAAAAAATACAGGTTTATTTTATAGGTTTTAGTTACATTTAAAAGAACCTATTTATTTAGTCCAATGACTTACGAAACTAAAAGATGCCCATTTTGTGCTGAAGGTATAAATAGAGATGCCATTAAGTGTAAGCATTGTGGAGAGATGTTGTATGCAAATACGCAAGCAACACATACCGCTCAAAATCATACGGTTGTAATGCGGTACAGAAGATGGAGTCCGGGTGTTGCGGCTCTTCTTAGTTTTTTTATACCCGGAGTCGGTCAAATGTACAAAGGAGACGTGGGTACTGGTATAGCCTGGCTAATAGTTACGTATATAGGTTACTTTTTGTTTATAATACCTGGACTGATTTTGCATCTGATATGCATTATTACCGCGGCTTCCGGAGACCCTTATAAATAGCAGGGCCTGCTTCCAGATTTATACAATTCTACTTGAGTTATACACTGGCGACCTGGCAAACCCACTAAAAGAACGCATATTTAAAATAACAGATGCTGTGTACTTGTTGACTTCAATAGGTAAAGCTCAGTTTCAGATCTTGATGGGAACACGCCCTTTTTCTAAAAAAAGAATCCTATTTTTAAGCCGCGAGAGACCAACCGCGATTTTTAAAATACGCTTTTATGAAACGTTTACTGTTGTCCGTACTTACGGGCCTTGGTCTCTTTAGTTCGTGTTCTCAACCCGAACCGGTATCAAAACCCAACATTATTTTAGTATTTATAGACGATATGGGTTGGGGGGATTTTTCGTCCTTTGGCAATACCGATGCAGCCACTCCCAATATCGACCGGCTCGCTTCTGAAGGAATCAGTTTTGAGCAGTTCTATGTGAATTCGCCCATTTGTTCTCCATCTCGGGTAGCCATTAGCACCGGGACGTATCCGCAACGGTGGAATATCGATTCGTATTTAGATAACAGACGCGTAAATGAACAACGGGGTATGGCCAACTGGCTAAACCCGGAAGCACCGATGCTTGCACGCAGCCTGAAGAATGCCGGGTACACTACCGGTCATTTTGGTAAGTGGCATATGGGCGGACAAAGGGATGTAAAGGAAGCGCCACCAATTACCGATTACGGTTTTGATGAATCGCTAACCAATTTTGAAGGGATGGGAGCTAAACTGCTTCCGCTTACCAAAGACGAGACCGGGAAAGTAGGCCGCATTTGGGAAGATGCTGTTAATCTGGGATCTCCGATTACCTGGATGCAACGCTCGGAGATCACCACCGGCTTTGTAGATGCAGCGATACAGTTTATAGGAGAGAAAAGTAAAGCAGATAAACCCTTCTATGTAAATGTCTGGCCAGACGATGTGCACAGTCCGTACTGGCCTCCATTTGAAGCATATGGAGTGGCTAAAGAGCAAGGTAAACGCGGACTCTACCTTGCGGTGTTGGAAGCGATGGATAAGCAATTGGGTAAACTCTTTGAGTATATTGAGGCAGACGAGAAGTTACGCGATAATACGCTGATCCTGATCTGCTCAGACAACGGTCCTGAATTGGGTGCCGGGAGCGCGGCGCATTTAAAAGGGTATAAAACCCATTTGTTCGAAGGCGGTATCCGTTCGTCGCTTGTCGTTTGGGGACCTGGCTTTATCAAAAAAGAAGCACAGGGAACCCGCAATGCCGCATCGGTGTTTTCTGCAATAGACCTAACGCCTTCCTTGCTAGCATTTACGGGAGCCGAAGCACCTGAAAATGCGAATTATGACGGTGAAAATGTAATAGAAACCCTCCTGGGAGAAGCCCGGAAATCCCGGCAAGCTCCTATTTTTTACAGCAGACCTCCGGATCGAAAAAACTATTACGGCTTTAAAAACCTACCGGATTTGGCCGTACGCGTGGGGGACTGGAAACTGCTTTGTGATTATGACGGCAGCCGCCCGCAGTTGTATAACCTCATCAAAGACCCTTCTGAAACCACAAATCGTGCTGCCGAACAACCCGAACGCACCGCAGCGCTAACGCAACAAGTATTGGCGTGGTATAAGAAAATGCCTTAACCGAATCCTCCTGATAGGCCATTACTAACGTTTTATCAGACTTGAGGCGGTAGACTATAGCTACGAATAAAACTCTACGTATCCATACCCGAAGGGTTTAGTTTCCTTTTGGTCAGTATAACGACAGCATCTCGTTAAAATTCCTGAAGCTATTCTGGAGCGAGTGAATTTCGATTTCGTTTAAACCTTTGGCTATGAGAATTTTCAATAGAATGATAAAACGGCCTACTTTTTAGATCTGTAGTAAAACAAGCGGGCGCCGCAGCGTTGGGCAGTGGAGGATAGCCTAGCGCAGCGTTTTGCTATCCGCAGGCAAAGGCGTTTGCGTAGTTTTCAAAGATGTAAAAATAAGCCTAGATTTTTTTGGTTCGTTTTTTCATCGATGGAAAAAATGAACAGAACATGATTAGAAGTAAGCACTACTCAAATCTCCGTTAGGAGATCAAACAACACCTCATTAGAAGATATAATTGCTATTCATCTTCCTGTTCTTTTGTCTTGATACGGCAAAGCATGTCTTTGAGCGAGTTGGTGCGGCTGGAAACCAAAAAATCAAGGCTCACAAGACGGTATCTAAATTTTTCGTTTGCTGCACTGCATGCGCTTAACTCGGCCGCTCTGGCGGCCTCAAACAGAACCGCCTGCGACGTTCCGCTCACATCAAATTTCACGCTACCTTCTTGTAGGCCGTTCTTCAAGTAATAACAAACACTTAGATGATATTTATACCGAGGGGTAAACGAATGCCCTACCCTCGGTTCAGAATAGGCGTAGGACGTTCCGAAAGTATATTAGTTTGTTCTTAGTAAAAATTTTAAAAGCGGCATATAGAAAAGATCTCGTAAAATTTGAAGTGAGGCTTCGTAAAATTTACTGCTGTTTGACCCGCAGGGGAGTTCAGTAAATTTAGAAGCTGAACGATAAATTTAGAGATCGTTTCTTAAGCCTAGACTTTTTTGATTCTTTTTTGGGCGATGCAAAAAAGAATGAAACATGATCAGAAATAAATCTTACTCAAATCTCCTTTAACAACTTCAAAAGCTCCCGCAACATAAAAATCACGCGAGCTAAACCAAGCCCAAATAGTTCACAACCCATATTACCAATACCAATACACCCCCTCGAAAATCCTGTGATGTAGCAAATAAAAACAAGTAAAAAACCGATGTTTTTGGGCTGAGAAACAGCCCTGTTTTACGGAGTTTGTTCGGGTGTCCTTCGGGTATCCTTCGAGAGTGGTTCGGAAAAAGGGGGTGTTTTCCGAACAATCCCCGAACAAAACCGGGAGAACACCCGAATAAAGGGAGTTTTAGGCCGGATTATGATTGTAAATAATATCGTTAAAGATTTTAGCGTAATAAAGCCTACAGAATGAGTGTGGTGTAGCTGGTGAACCCAAGCGGTAAACACCCTGCCCAACCTAAAAAAGCCTATTTAAAAGAGAAAACCGGATGCATGGTTTCGCTGTTGCTTTAGGATGGCGCTTTGGGATCGGGTTTTTAACCAGGATGAGTTGGTAATGCAGGGGGGGGTCCCCTTTTTTTAGTTTTAAATCAGAGGATTATGGAATTCCTTATTTTTTAGTGGAGGGGTTTCGGTAGATTTATATCTTGGATCGAATTGATTGTTAACTGAAGTTGTTATGAGATAACATATAATTTTTTTAACTGATATAACAATTTATGTATGAATAAAAAAACGAACATCAAATGATAGATTTTGAAATCAGTGAAGTAAGAAAGTTTACAAAAATGATGGCACCAACAGCTGACTTCGACTCTACATTCACTTTTTACTATGACGAGACTAATAACATTAAAAAGTTCTACGTCAGAGAAAACGACTTCAATTACACATTTACAGCAAATTTTATCCTAGGCGGTTTAGCTCACGAAGGAAACGCTCCGGACGTACAATCTTTAATTGATAGCTTTAAGCTGCAAAAAACAGCAACAGAAGTTAAGTTCAAGCATATAGCTAAAGGGACTTTTCTTGACTGTTTGAAATCCAATAAACTTACTCTGTTTTTTGATTTTACTCTAAACAGCAACTTATTTGTTCACTACTCAAGTCTAAACATTTTGTATTGGGCTATTGTGGATATTGTTGATTCAGCAGTTGCAAATTCAGAAGCAGCAATGAAAGCAGGACCGCAATTCATTAATCAGCTAAAAAACGATTTATACAAGTTATCAAGACTTGAAATTGATTCAGTGATAGCCTTGTTTTTTAATTTTGAGTATCCTAACATTAAAAAAGAAAAAGTAATTCCATTTATAGAAGCTTTGACCTCTTTATTTGAACCATATCTTGAAACACAGGAATTTCACTTTGGCTTAGAATCGTTGAGACAAATTCTTAAAAAAGCAAAGAAAAAAGGTTCATTGCCGTTTGTGATGGACGAAGAAGATTACATTTTGCTAAAGGATTTATCTCAGTTTTACCTTAGACCAATATATCTATTCAAAAACTCAACACACATTTTTGATAATGAAGATTCAATTTCCGAGACACTTCAGGAATTTAAAATACTTGACGGAGAACAAGAAATAAATAATTACTCATTTGTTGATTCCAAGACAAGTCAGTTGATTCAACTTTCAGACGTATTTGTCGGAATAATGGGTAAACTTTCTAACTACCTGAACACTCATTCAAGAGAAGAAATTGAAACTGACTTCAACTCGTTAACTGAAACCCAAATGCAAAATGTTGATTTACTTATTGATCTTATAGATAAATCACATAACAAGAATGTTGCTTTCTTGCACTCCACTGACAGTAATGAAGCAATGAGTAAAATGAATAAGATTAGAAAGAAAAGAAATAAAAATCGCACATAATAAAGCATATAGCTTATGGTGGGTGAACGATTACCAGCAAGGTTTTACCTCGTAGCCAGTTTTTGTTATGGTGGACAGGAAATTCTTTGAAAGCGCCACAAGCTATATGCAAACCGTTGCTTGTAAGTTCCAACTTAATACTAATAATGAAAATAATTAAAAAAATAAGGCTTCTAAACTTTAAGAAGTTCAAAACATTTGAAGTTAGTTTTGATGATGAAATAAATCTTCTTATTGGAGATAATGAGTCAGGTAAAAGTACTATTCTGACTGCTTTAGACTTAGTAATGAGGGGAAGTAGAACTAAAGTAGAAACAATTGGGTTAGACTCTCTATTCAACACCAATGTCATTGCTGGTTTTCTGAATTCTGATAGAAACCTTAACAAGTTGCCTGAATTAAGAGTTGAATTATATCTAAATGAACAAAACAATGAAATAACTAACGGAAACAATAATCTAGATAAAAAGCCTAATGATGGCATTAGGCTAGTTTGTAAACCGAACGATGATTACAGTGAATCCATAAAGGATGTACTTAAAAAAACAGAGTGTCTTTTCCCTTTCGAGTATTATTCAATATCATTTACAACATTTAATGACATTCCATATAATGGTTACAATAAGCATTTGAAACATATTCTAATAGACAACTCGTTAACTAGTAATGAGTATGCTATGAAAGAATATGTCAAGGATATTTATAATAGTAAAATATTAAATACTAAAGAGAAGTTTCAACACCAACACGAGTATAGAAATCATAAGGAGGAGTTTAAAAATAAAGCTTTTAAGGCAATCAACGAACGTTTGGATAATGACTATAAATTTGCTATAAAATCTAACTCCAAATCAAATGTCGAGAGTGATTTAACCATCTACGAAGGAGATATTTCTATTGATAATAAGGGAAAAGGAAAACAATCCATCATAAAAACTTCACTTGCATTAAGTAAATCTGGAGAAGATTTTGATGTTGTTTTGCTAGAAGAACCAGAAAATCATTTGAGCCATAGCAATATGAAAAAGCTCATTGAAGAAGTCATAAAATCGACAGGGAAACAAATTTTTGTAGCAACTCATAGTGATTTAATAAGTACTAGGCTAGATTTAAGAAAATCAATATTACTTAACAGTAGTTCGAAGAATAGAATCAAATTAGCAGATTTACCAGAAGACACCTCAAAATTTTTTATAAAAGCACCAGACAATAATATCTTAGAGTTCATCCTATCTGATAAAGTAATTCTTGTAGAAGGAGATGCCGAGTTTATTTTACTAGAAGCACTCTATATAAAAAAGATGAAGAAAAGTCTTGTGGAAAATAATATACACGTTATTTCCGTTGGAGGAACAAGTTTTCCTAGATATCTAGATTTGGCGGTTCTTTTGGATATAAAAACAGCTGTAATAACTGATAACGATAAAAATTATGAAGAAAATATTGCAAGCAGATATTCTAAATATAGCAAGAGTAACATAGGAATTTTTGCAGATAAAAATGATAACAGATATACGTTTGAAGTATGCATCTATCAAGATAATATCGACATATGCGAGGACTTATTTTCGGCTAAAAGAAGAAAATTAACTGTACAAGAATATATGCTTAAAGACAAAGCTGAAGTAGCATATCAATTGTTAGAGAATAAATCTAGCGAATTGAATATTCCACAATACATAGATAGAGCATTTGAATGGATAAACGACTAATTTTAGCAGTAGCAGGTTCAGGAAAGACTTATCATGTCGTAAAAGAACTTGATTTAAAAAAAAGGTATCTTTTAGTCACTTACACAATTAATGGTATAGAAAGTATCAAGAATGAGGTTGTAAATCAGTTTGGCTATATACCTAAAAACATTAAAATAAAAAACTATTTTTCTTTCCTATATTCATTTTGTTATAAACCTTTCTTTGCTGATGAACATAATGTTAAAGGAATAACTTGGAATTACCCTAAGAGCTTTTTTGATAATTCCTATTTTACAAAAAATAATTACTTATATCACAATAGAATTTCAAAACTTTTATTAGATAAGCAACATATTCAAGATGTTAAAGCAAGAGTTGAAAAATACTATGATTATGTTTTATTCGATGAGATACAAGATTTTGGAGGTAATGATTTTAATTTTTTGTTAGCACTAGCAAAATCAAACGTAAAATTTTTATTAGTCGGTGACTTTTTTCAACACACTTTTGACACAAGTAGAGACAAAAAAACGAATCAATCTTTACACAGTAGTCTTGACAAATTTAAAGAACGATTTATATCATCAGGCTTTGATTTCGATAATTCAACTTTAATTAAAAGTCGCAGATGTAGTAAGACTACTTGTGATTTCATCAAGACTAGAATAGGGATAGAAATAGAATCTATTTCTGAGAGAGCTACAGAATGTGAGTTAATAGAAGATAAAGATAAAGCAAGAAAAATTTTTGATAATGACAACATTGTTAAATTGTTTTTAACAAGACACTATAATTATAAATGTTATTCTGATAATTGGGGAGCTTGTAAAGGTCTCGGCTATGAAAATGTTTGTGTTGTTATAAATGACGACCTTTTAAAGAAAATTAAGTTAGGAGGTATAATATGTTTTAAATCAAATATCACTCGGAATAAATTTTATGTTGCTTGTTCAAGGACAAAGAATAATCTATATTTTGTTCCCAATAAATTGATAAAGAATTACAAATAAAAAACTATTCCTAATCTTGGCTATATGTAATTGCTTGTTCTCGTAAACTTGTGATGATTAATATATAAAAAAAAGTCCTTTCCAAACAGATAGGGCTTTGTATTTTTAACAAAATTGAACAAGAACATTCTTCCGGTTTATTACTAGTCTTTCAGTAGTTTTAAGTGCATCAATCATCCCATCAATCTATGAAGCGTTTAAGCCTTTGTCTTTCCGTAAGTCTGGCAGTGCTGTGCAGCAGTTGGGTAAAGTGTAAGACCGAGACTGAGGTTACCGATCCCGCGCGTCTGTAGCTAGCAATAATCAAGATTTTTTATTCAATTCAAATGAAAAGCTTCTTACTATCCATTTTTCTAATTACTGCATTGAGATGTTCTTCTGTAAAAGAGCAAAATAAATTACTTGGAAATTGGTATTCCAATAGTGATGACAACTACGGTTTATTAGAATTTCAATTTTATAAAGATTCACTTGTTGTTTATGAGATACTCGGAAAATCTTCCGCTGATTGGAAAATTAAAAATGATAAAATTCACCTAACTCGCATAAACGGATTTAGTGATAATAACCAATTAACCTATTCTTATCATTTAGAAGAATCAAACCAATTATTGAGTCTAGACCTTGTAGGGGATAGCATAATTAAACTGCCTAAATTAAGAAAAGCAAAGAATGCATTTGATTTTTTCAAGAAAACAATCAATCTAGAAATTGAACTGCCTCAAAGTACTGGTGAACTGAAAATGATAAGTCAGCAAAATCGCTTAAACTTTAATATTTATGCCGGTTATAAAAGTGATACGTTAATTGTCAAAACAGACCAATCTTCCGGACTGCACGATTTGGAAAAAGAGTTCAAAAGTTATGTGAATACTTTGAGAGATGAGTTGAAGCCCTGGATAAAATTTAACCTTGTAGCCGATAAAAATATCACTCAAACTCAGATGGATTCTATAAAGAGCCGCATTAGAGAATCATTTGTTACTCCAATCTATAGAACTTATAAAAATGAGGAAATTGATTACAAGAGTACTATTAACTGGTTTGGTAAAATTGAAGACGACTAATAATAATAGGAGCCTTGTCAGCACAAACTATAATCTGGAACTTCGTAATTTGTATTTGGTTTGGGGTTTGCACAAGGCATTTTTTCAATCTGAAGCGATCTGCAATCAGTTCAGCTTGACATAACCTCGTATTTTGTAGTTTCTGTTTTGAATTTTAATACGCACTTCGACAAGCTCAGTGTGACAGGCTTGCTTTGGCAAAACTCAGCACAGGTGATTTGACCGATAAGCGGTTCTCAACTTTGCTCGCCCAACCTTGAATTTTAAATAAAGAATTTCTGATATAAGGATGCAATACTAAAACACCCCCCTCTCCCGCTAGTCTGTGACTGGTGTCACGAGCCACAACACAGGACTCTATTTGGTCTTTAGGGATTAATTTTAGCAATTTATTCAACAGAGTCAAGATTAGTAATTTGGATGCTCTTAGTTCTCTATGCTGGATTAATTTTGCTCTTGGAATTCTTTTCGGCCGGTATTGATAACGCAGCACATTTGGGCGGACTCATTGGCGGCTTTATCCTAGGAGTTTTATTGATCGCTTTTGATAAAGAAAACCTGATAAAAAATGCAGGTTAGCCGGTCAATTCTTTGGTAATTTATGTAAAGCAAATGAGTAAAAATCAAATCTTTCAAATCTTCACGATCATTGCCGTAATAGGAATGATATGCTGGTATATCACGGACTATTTTGGAGGGATGATAATACATTTATTTCAGTATGCGTATATAATTATTCCGATAGTACTATTGTATTTCATAACGGTAATAACAACTCTGATAAAGCTTTCAAAAAGTGGGATCAGGGAAAACAAGGTGGTTTTTGGCGCTCATTTATTTTTTATCATTTTCATTCTTTCCACAAGTTTTATAGAATCAGATATGTTTAAATCTAAAGTTGTGCTGAGGGGTGTTTTAAAAGATGACCTGTTTCATTACACCTTAACCCTTCGTGAAGATGGATCCTGCGAAAATGAGATACAAGGATTTCTTGGTTTTAAAAAAATATATTATGGTAATTATAAAATGAACGTCAATAGAATTATTTTCAGTAAGAAACCTTACGATAACGACTTTTTACCGGACACTTTATATTTGGATAAGGCAGAAAATGCTATTTTTCTATATAAAAATGCTGAAGAAAAGCAATTGCTCAACCACTTTGAGTTGATTGAAAACAACTAACGTGGCTTCGAAAAATATCAATGCGACGCAAATTAAAACAAAGCATATTAGCATCATATTCCCCGGATCCCGCCAGTCTGCGACTGGTGGCACGAGCTATAACACCGGAGGCTCAGCTAAAACCGGTTTAAGTGCTTAACGCTAACCCCTAAATCTTAATAAAACGTCACTACCTAAACAGCTTTCCCGCTAGTTTGGTCGTTAGGCTGGCATTATAAACGTATTTAATACATTTTTTTCTGGTTTGATTGTCAGTCTTTTAGTATTTTTAATAGTTCATCAATCAAAAATCATAATGAAATCTTTAAAAGCCTTCCTGTTACTTATAGCTGCCGCCCTGCTCAGTACCAGTTGCGGTTTTGATGTAAGCTATCAATCTTCCGCAAAAACCTCCACAAACTCCAGTAAAGCGCTCGAAGAGGTTGGTGACCCGGACCCCGAAGTCCGTATGCGCTCGGTAAGCAAAATGAGCTCCAGCCCGGCATTAACTGAAATCGCCAAAACGGACAAAAATCCTGAAGTACGAAAACTTGCCGTGAGTAAGATCAGTTTCAGTCCGGCACTTACGGATATTGCGAAAACCGATAAAGACCCCGAGGTGCGTAAACTGGCGGTGAGTAAACTGGATTTTGGGCCTGCATTGACCGACATTGCCAAAACGGATAAGGATCCTGAAGTGCGCAAACTGGCGGTGAGTAAGATCAGCTTCAGTCCGGCACTTACGGATATTGCAAAAACGGACAAGAATCCCGAGGTGCGTAAGCTGGCGGTAAGTAAACTGAATTTTGGTCCTGCATTGACCGACATCGCCAAAACGGATAAGGATCCTGAGATACGTAAGTTCGCAGTAAGTAAGATCAGTTTCAGTCCGGCGCTCCTTGATATTGCTAAAACCGATAAAGACCCCGGAGTACGCATTGCAGCACTAGAACGCTTAAGCGACTTAAACTAAGCAGTTATGAACGTTACATGGTTTAAAACGCTTCTTGGCGTAAGCCTGCTGGCACTTATGATGCATTCTTGCAAAATAGAAACCAGTAACGATGCGGCACAAGACTACGCTACCGCAGACTTGTTAGGCACGTGGAATGTTAAAACGACAGCGCATAAGCATCCGGATATCCAATCGGTAAAACTGGTAAACGATTCTGTAGCAGAAGTGGTTATTAAAGACCTTTGGGGGAAGCAGCAGCAGGTTTCCGGAACATGGGAACGCAACGTGAAACAAGCAGTAGGTCCGATGGAGTTCTCGTTCGATTTTAAACTTTCGTATCATTACGATCATCAGTATACCTTAATGGGCAAGATCGAGGAAGCAGACGATACCATGACGATCTCGGTAGGAGATCTGGTACTGGAAAAAAGCTAGAATAAACTTCATCCAACAAGACCGTTACCGGGAACGTGTTTCAGAGTATCACAGGTAACTCCTATCAAACAGCATGACCTATTTTAAATCTTCAGCTTTGAAGTTTTTTGCCCTTCCGGTTATCAACTCTATTTTTTTTAAGCTTATTTACTACTACGATCAATGTCAGCTTTTTACATTGGTGACAATTCCTTAATAAATCTGACCTCCCTGCAGCCATATTGTGCTTAAACACTACTTTCTATAAGCAATAACTTATCCAACTATACAATTCATTAATTTTTCGAACTATCAGAATGGCGTATAATGGCATAAAATGACGTATTCAATTTCTGGCATTGACGTCTTAATAATTCGACTTAAATGATAGATTTGAAAAAAAAACAGATTAAACATATGGAACTTTCTGATCGTCTAAAAAAATTAAGAATAGATAATGGTTTTTCTCAAGAGGAATTGAGCGAAAAATCAGGTTTAGGTTTACGTACAATACAAAGAATAGAAAATGGGGAAAGTAGTCCCAGAGATGACACGTTACGTTTATTAACTAAAACCCTAAACGTACCGAATGACTATTTTAAAGAAGATGAAAATACATATAAAGATGAAAAAATAAGACGTGGTTTTCGAGTTCCTTGGTATATAATAAGTCTCACAATTATTAGTAGTTCATTAGGTGTTATTTTAGGACTTACAATAGTATTATCTATCAAACATTTGTTAAACGATGCAGTCTCTTCAATTTTATTAGTAACAATCGCAGTACTGTTTACTGGAATTGGTCTACTAATTGGAAGTTTACTTGAAAAAAAATACAATAAATAGTAATCCCAAATCATATAAAATGAAGCTATTAAAAATAGTATTTACAACTGTAATTTTTCCTTTACTATTAACCTCATGCGAACAAAAACACAATTTAACTGCCGAGTTGGATGGTCTGAAAAATGATACCATTTTTGTTGAATATGCCACTGTACCCAATTACTTTATAGGTAATAGTCCAAACCGGGATACAATCTATGCTCAAAATGGAAAATTCGTTTATGACATTCCAAGTAAAGAATCCTATTTTGTTGGCTTTTATCCGAAACAAAGTCAATTTACAAGGCTCAGTGGAGAGCCTTTTAGGGCAAATCAAAATTATATAGTAACCTTGATAGAGCCCAATGATAATATACAAGTAAGTGGCAAATTGAATGAATATTATGCCTCATATGATGCTAGAGGTTCGGCTTTTAATGAAGAATATAGTGAGTTGAGAAAAAGCTACATTGAGAAATCATCAAAAGGAGCAGAATTAGAATTAAAAATTGATTCCTTATCTGCAAATAATTCAAGTTCAGAAAAAATAAACAAACTTTTCCAAGAAAGAAATAGTTTTAATAGACTTTCAACTAAAGCAGAACTTAACTATATAGAAAATAATCCAAGGAAAAACATTTCAGCATTCTTTCTAACTAAACAAAATCCAGAAACTTTTGAAAAGTATTATTCAAACTTACCAATAGAAGTGAAAAGTGGAATTTTTAGGGTTGGATTAGATGCTAAAATGGAAAGAATTAAAAAATCCAAAAAAATTGATGAGGCCAGATCAGAAATAGTCGAAGGAGTATCTGCACCAAACTTTAAACTTTTATCTGTAACAGGCGAAAAGGTTGAGCTATTTTCTATAAGGGATAAATATATTGTTCTTGATTTTTGGGGTAGTTGGTGTCCACCTTGTATTAAAGGATTTCCTAAAATGAAAGAATACTATTCAAGATATAAAAATGATGTTGAATTTATTGGAATAGCCTGTAACGATACCGAGAAGAAATGGAAAGAAACAGTTAATAACTTTGATTTAAAGTGGGTTCAATTAATTAATAGCGACGCAGTAGTAGAAAAGGACATCTCTGTTAAATATGGTATTAAAAATTATCCAACTAAAATAATATTGAACAAAAAGAAAATAATAGTTGGAATCTTTATGGGAGAGAGTGAAGAATTTTATGCCGCATTAAATGACCTGTTACAATGAAAAAATACAGCTCTGGCTTCTACTATCTAAAGGTTGCTAATTAACCGATAACCCGTTTCCGTAGTTCTCGCTTTTTTAAATAGCGTAAGGAGAAAAAGACGATAACCGCCAGAGGTAAGGCGATCATCATATAGCGCAACGCCATATCCAGCGTGGTATTGATGGCTCCGGAGGCTGAGATCGCATAACTCCCCATCGAGGTGATGATGTAGAGCAAACCGCCCATGAGTCCGCCTGCGATGCCGGCATTCCCCGGAAAGAAGATCATATTCTGCGTAAAATAGTTGGTAAACAAAAAACCCGAGCAGATGTGAATGAGAAAGGCAAACCCAACGAGCACCATCAGATGGTCCAGATTAAAACCCAACGTGATAAAAATAGCGATGATCACCAACTGAATAAGGGACACCCGCCCGATCTTTTTATGGAAATCCACAGGAGTAAAGCGTTTGCTGAGAATGCCGCCTATCATCCAGGCAAAGCCCAAGATCAAGGTGCAATACCCGATCACGACCGGACTGTATTCAAAATGCTGTTCTACCACAAAAGGCCCGGCGATGTTGAACACCATCACGACCGAATATGCAAAGCCCAAAATAAGAATCCCTAAGATAAAACCGGGGTTTTTAAGCATCGCCAGATACAGCAACGAGGTTTTTCTCAGATTGAATTTCTTGTAGTTGCGTATGGTTTCCCCGCTAAAGATAAACTCACCCACGAGCAAGACGGCTGCATAGAGCGCCAGAAAGTAAAAATTAGACTGCCAGCCCAGACTTTCTTCTAAGAAACCGCCCAGAAAAGGCGCGATGATGGGGCCGCACGACCAGACAATAGTAAAGAAACTCAGGTAGTGTTTACGCGCTTTGTCATCATAGAGATCTACAAAATAGGCGCGTTTAGCCACCACAATAAAGGCTGTAGCGATTCCCTGTACGATACGCAGCAAACTGATCACCAAAACTTCTGAAGTAAACGTTACCGCCAGACTGCTGAGCAGCAAGACCACCAAAGAGATTAACATGGGTTTACGCCGCCCTACGCTATCGGCAACAGGACCTACAAAGAGTTGAGAAAATCCGTAACTGAGAAAAAAACAGGTAAGCGTAAGCTGTATGCTTTGTTCAGAAACGTTGAGGTTGCGCGCCATCGACGGAAAGGACGGCAGGTAAATATCAGTCATAAACCCTGACAGGGGAATGGACATAAAGGTGAGTATCGTCGCTATTTTTTTGCGCTGGAGTGAAGCGTCGCGTAAATGCATAGGGGAGGGTATTGACAATTAGGGGTGCAAAACTACTACATAAAAAAAGAAGAATAGGTGGATGGCTCCGCAAGCTTTGTATTCTTTAGTCCAAGCGGCTTGCATAGTGTTGGCGCTCAGCGCCCGGCTTGCTTGTGGATTTTACCACGAGCCAAAAAGCCCTTTCATTGCTGAAAGGGCTTTTTTCCTTCTTCATAGTTCAGCCTTAATGGCTGTTTGTTTTTAAAAGTTCCGGGAACTTTTCTTTAAATCGGTTGATTCTCGGTATCGAAACCTTTTGGATGTATGGGTTTTCGGGGTGTTGTACCTCGTAGTTCTGGTGATAGCCTTCTGCTTCCCAGAATTTTTCAAAAGGTTTTACCTCCGCAGCAACCGGTTCGCTCAGTTTTTGAGCTAAAGCTGCTTTCTTTTCTTCTATAATGTTCTTTTCAGCATCATTCTGATAAAAGATAATAGAGCGGTATTGCGATCCGTGATCAGGCCCCTGACCGTTCACTTGTGTGGGGTTTTGCGAACCAAAGTACACATCCACCAGCTGACTGAAGCTGATGACTTCAGGATCGTAAATTACTTTTACCGCTTCGGCGTGACCCGTTTTACCGGTGTTGCTGTCTTCGTAAGTCGGGTTTTTGGTATGACCCCCGGCATATCCTGAGATCGCTTCATCAACCCCTTTTACGCTTTCATAAACCGCTTCTACACACCAGAAACATCCGCTGGCAAAATAAGCCGTAGCCCGATCCTGATTTTGGGTAGCTTCAGCATCGCGTTGCTCAGGCTCCGCCATGGCTTCTGATGCAGTGCCGTCTGTATTCAAGGCCAGTTCAGGGGTGGTTGCTACCGCTGCGCTGTCTGTATGTTTAGGAGCATTATCACAGCTCGTAAAGAATAAGCTCAAGGCTATCATTCCCGCTAGTAATGCTGATAAGATGATTCTATTTTTCATAGCACGTTTTACCTATAAACGCAATTCCTCTTGCGTTGGTTTTATAGACGCAAAGTTGCAGCTAAACTTTCTTAAGACCATGCTAATTTTTTCTGCTTTTTGATAAACTATTGATAAAGTACATGAAGAGGCTTTTTCTTTTTTGAATCCGAAGGATTTAGTTTCCTTTTGGTCCGTATAACGACAGCATCCCGTTAAGAATTCCTGAAGCCTTGGAAGGAATTTAGGAATGCTGTTGAGGTTCTTACTAAAGATTCAAAAATCAGTTTGGTACTGGTGTTCTATTAGACTTGAGACGGTAGAAGATAGCTACAAGAATAAAAATATACCTATCCAGAAGGCGTCATTTCTTTTCTGCATCCGACGACCGCAGGGAGAGGAATGCATTACTTGAGGTTAAGTATAAAAGCTCAAACGACGAAGGAGTTTCTCAAGCAAATCGACGACAGGAGATTCACGAGCTCCCGTAAACTAACAATCACGCGAGTAAAGAAAATGAATGAAACATGGTAAAGAAGTAAGCACTACTCAAATCTCTGATAGGAGATCAAACAACACCTCATTAGAAATCTAACTTCTAAGCGTGTTTCTGTTCTTTTGTCTTGATACAAAAGAACCAAAAGATCAAGGCTTACATGAGGTTCTCTAAATTTTATGTTCCCTCCGCTGCATGCGCTTAACTCGGCCGTTGGCCTCAAACAGAAGCGCCTGCTACGCTACACTCCCTGCAAATTTGACGAGAACCTCCTGATAGGCCGTTACTGGCGTTCTATTAGACTTGAGACGGTAGAAGATAGCTACAAGAATAAAAATATACCTATCCAAAAGGCGTCATTTCTTTTCTGCATCCGACGACCGCAGGGAGAGGAATGCATTACTTGAGGTTAAGTATAAAAGCTCAAACGACGAAGGAGTTTCTCAAGCAAATCGACGACAGGAGATTCACGAGCTCCCGTAAACTAACAATCACGCGAGTAAAGAAAATGAACAGAACATGATTAGAACTAGGCATTACTCAAATCTCTGATAGGAGATCAAACAACACCTCATTAGAAGTAAATAATATGAAAACCAAAACTACTTTGCATAAAACCCATCAGGTTTGGCATCTTTGCTCAGAGTCGCATGCTCAAATAAAACGGTGTTCCGCGGTTGGGTAACAGCGCCGTTTTCGGTAGCATACCAACTGATGCTTTTGGGCAATAGCATGCCGTTAACCGGGGTCCATGCTGCATAAGAAATATAACTGATGCGGTCTGATTTTTTGGCAGCGCCAAAAGTAGCCGTATAGCCCAACCAACGCATCTGGTAGGTTTTGGAGTCGTAGTATAAATAATACTCGTCATTAGCAGAAGAACCAATGTTGGCTTCAAAACTTATTTTAATACCGGGATAGCTGGTGTCTGCTACCTGAAGGGCTTCAGTCTCTTCATAAATAATGCCCGGATCTGCCAGTACAAAAGGCATCGCATAAAAGTAGAACATCAGGTTGTGGTAAAACTCCGGATTGCCGGTATACGTAGAATCCGGATCGGAAAGCCAGACTTCCTGACCGTCATAACCCAACGTTGCCGTGCCGATCTCCAACCGGTCTTTTCGGGTATGCAGGTCGATGGTGTGTGTTTCTTTTTGGTCCTCTCCTTTAACAAGCGTATAGCTCAAGGTTTGAAAACTATTCCAGTTTTTCAAGGAGCCGTGGGCATCCAGCACTTGAGCAAAGTTATCGGGATAAACGGTTGCGGTTTCTGTTTCCTCAGGAACAGCGGCTGTCTTCTTCGTTTTAGAATTGCAGGAAACGATACCGATAAACAGCGCTAGAAGAATAATTTTTTTCATAAGAAACGATGGGTTGTAAGTGGTTTTAGTCTGTAGGAGCAGCAAATGCTTACAGGAGGAGGTAGTATTGAGATATTAGACTTGAGATGATAGAACTAGGCATTACTCAAATCTCTGATAGGAGATCAATCAACACCTCATTAGAAATCTAACTTCTAAGCGTGTTTCTGTTCTTTTGTCTTGATACGGCAAAGCATGTCTTTGAGCGAGTTGGTGCGGCTGGAAACCAAAAGATCAAGGCTTACATGAGGTTCTCTAAATTTTATGTTCCTCCGCTGCATGCGCTTAACTCGGCCGTTGGCCTCAAACAGAACCGCCTGCTACGCTACGCTTCCTGCAAATTTGACGAGAACCTCCTGATAGGCCAGTACTGACGTTCTATTAGACTTGAGACGGTAGAAGATAGCTACAAGAATAAAACCATACCTATTCATACCCGAAGAGTTAAACGAATGATTATTTTCAATTAAAGAAAACTACGTTAATGGACTATAAATACTATTCTTTAGCCCTCTTTTCTTCAGTATAGCAAGAAGTCCCCGTTAAGAATTTTCGAAGCCTTGGAGAAAATTTAGGGGACTACTTGTGGTTTTGCCCCTTAGGGCAAAAATACCTAAGAAAAGGCTCTTTTCTTTTGGTTCGTTTTCTTTGGAGAAGCAAAGAAAATGAACAGAACATGATTAGAAGTAAGTCTTACTCAAGTCTCCGTTAGGAGAACAATCAACACCTCATTAGAAATCTAACTTCTAAGCGTGTTTCTGTTCTTTTGCCTTGATGCCAAAGAACCAAAAGATCAAGGCTTACATGAGCTTCTCTAAATTTATTGCTCACTCCGCTGCATGCGCTTAACTCGGCCACGGGCCTCAAACAGAACCGCCTGCTACGCTACGCTTCCTGCAAATTTGACGAGAACCTCCTGATAGGCCGGTACTGGCGTTCTGTTAAACTTGAGATGATAGAAGAAAGCTAAAAGAATAAAGAGAATACCTGTTCATACCGAAGGGTTCAATTTCCTTTTGGTCTGTATAGCAAGAGTATACCGTTAAGAATTCCTGAAGCTATTCTGGACCGAGGGAATTTCGATCTTGTATAAACCTTTGGCTATGAGAATTTTCAATAGAATGATAGAACGGCCTACTTTTTAGATCTGTAGTAAAACAAGCGGGCGCCGCAGCGATGGGCAGTGGAGGATAGCCTAGCGCAGCGGTTTGTTATCCGCAGGCAAAGGCGTTTGCGTAGTTTTCAAAGATGTAAAAATAAGCCTAGATTTTTTTGGTTCGTTTTTTCATCGATGGAAAAAATGAACAAACATAATTAGAACTAGGAATTACTCAAATCTCTGATAGGAGATCAATCAACACCTCATTAGAACTAGGCATTCCTCAATTCGAAAGAACATCAACGTAAATCACACCAAAACATCAAACCCCTTACTGCAACTCCTCTAAATAGTCCCTAAACTCCTTGGTATCATAATCGGCCATACCCAGATGGGTGAGGGCGAGTTTTCCTTCAGCATTGATCACAAGAGTTGTGGGCAGGCTGCCGGTGTTGTACATCTCGGGCAGGTCGTAGGCAATGCGGTAAATGGGAAAGTCAAAGCCTTTTTTAGCTTTAAAAGCCTTAGCTTTTTCAAAATCGGTATCAAAAGAGACCAGTACAAAGTTCACCTCGTCCTTTTTATCGGCATACAGATTCGCAATACCTGGCATTTCAGCGATACAAGGCGGACACCACGTTGCCCAGAAGTTGATGAAATACGGCTTATGCGGCATTGCATCCAGAGAAACCAGTTGGCCCTCTTCATCAAAAAACTGCACATCCAGATCAGCGGGATCTCCCGGTTCAACGGCGGTACTGTTTGCACCTTTTACCCGGGTTTTTCCTTCGGTATCAGGTACTTCCTTAAGTTTAGGGTTCATAATCCCTGTTTTAAGAATGCCGCGTTGCACGGTTGCCATGATAGGTTTGTGTAAGCCTGTGGAATAAACCACAACCAGAACAGCGAAGAGGATTCCGTATTTGAGTAAGCGTTTTTGACGGGTATGCATAGCGCAAAAGTAGCGACTTTGAAGCGCTTTAAAGGTAACATAAGTAACAAAAAACCCTTTCATTGCTGAAAGGGCTCTTGATTGTAGATAAGCTGTTTCTGGTGAATTTTTGAAACTTAGTGAAGGATTAAAATTTCAAAAAAGACTTATCTACCTCAACACACACGAATAATTACGGTCACACCACAGGGTGTTTAGTTTGTTACCGAGAATTTATAGATCGAAACGGTCTCGTATTTTTCATCAGGATTCAGCACAATGCTGGGAAAATCAGGTTGGTTAGGTGCATCAGGAAAATGCTGGGTTTCCAGAGCAAATGCGGTTCTAAAATCATCAGTAGCACCAGACTTAAAGGTATTCTTACCTTCCATAAAGTTCCCGCTATAAAACTGTAAACCGGGTTCTTTGGTGCGGACTTCCATTGTGATTCCACTTGCATCTCCGGTGATCACAGCCGCTTTATGCAGGTCTTCAGAATCGGTTTCATTCAATACATAATTGTGATCATAACCTTTACCAAAAGTCAGTTGCTCATTAGGCGTTTCAATACGCTCGCCAATAGTATGCGGAGTCGTAAAATCAAACGGTGTGCCTGCTACCGAATCCAGTTTTCCAGTAGGGATCAATCCGGCATCAACAGGGGTATACTGTCCGGCATCAATCATCAGGTTATGATCAAGAATGCTTCCGCTGCCCTCCCCATTGAGGTTAAAAAAAGCATGATTCGTAAGATTTACCAGTGTTTTTTGATCGGTTGTAGCCTCATATTCCATCAGGAGTTCGCGGTCTGTGGTCACGCTATAGGTGACCGTTACCGCTACATTACCGGGAAATCCCATTTCCATATCGGGAGAGCGGTAGTTGAGGATCAAGGTTTGCGCGTCTGGCTGGCGTGCATCCCATACTTTGTATTGAAATCCCTGATCTCCCCCGTGTAGTGCGTTATCGCCATTATTGGTAGGTACCTGGTAGTCTTTTCCGTCAAGACGGAATGCTCCATTAGCGATGCGGTTACCCACACGCCCGATGGTAGCTCCAAAGTAGGGTTCGGTGGCATTTGCAAAGTCCTGTACACTGCCCATACCCACGACTACATCGGTCATCTTTCCATTTTTATCAGGAACCCAAAGACCCACGATGCGTCCGCCATAATTGGTAAACGCCACCTCAATATGCTCATTCTTGATCCAGTAAAGAGCTGTCTTTTTACCGGCTATACTGCTCTTAAAAGCCTGCTCGTTAAGGGTCATTTCTTGTGGGGGTTGGTGTTCGTTTTGCTGTGCTGTAGTTTCTTTACAAGAAGAAAAGCTTATGCCTAAAACAAGAAATAGGCATAAGCGGGTGCACAAATTAGCGGTTAGGTTAATGTGCATCATTTAATTTTTTAATGAGATCTACTTCGTCCTGACGATACGGAGTACCATCTTTTCTAAATACATCGTGAAACCATTCTACCGGCTCATCCCCATTAGCTATAGGCGTATTCCAGGCATAGATGGTGTTGGTTTTGCCATTTACGAGTCCCCAATTGATCGCTCCGATCTTGTTTTCAGCAAGCATCGGCAAAGTGTTCGAAAAACGGCTGTCATTGGTGCGCGCCATATATTCGGTACAGATCATCGGGCGGTCGTGTGTTTTTAAAAGTTCGATCACGCGGCGGTGCATAGCTTCATTTTCATAATCGTGATAGGTGATGATATCAGAATGTTGCGCCTGAAAGGTGTTGAGTTCTTTATACCCCCAACTCCATAAACCTACAGAAAGCGGCTGACTCGGGTTGACCTCACGCGCCCATTTAAAAACGTTGGTCAGCAAAGGAAGACTCTCGGTGTTCTTATCGTTATTTCCGGGTTCATTGTATAAATCCCAGAACAAGACGCGCTCATCGTCTTTAAAGGTTTTGATAATATCCTGCACATAGGTTTTAAGTTCCGGGGAGTTTGCCAGCTCCTTAGAAGCCGGGTAGCCGGGATCTTGCATCCATCCACTGTTGTGCGTTCCTGTTTTAGGTTCGCGTTGTTTCCCGATCTTAGGATTGGCATCCCAGACGTCATCAAAGATCACAAAGATGGTTTTGATGTGATGTTTGTCGGCGATGCTCAGGTAATCATCCACCCGATCTTTAAACCCTTCTGTATCGGCCTTATACGCCAGACTGTGTAAATACACCCGCATCGTATTGAACCCAATACCTTCAGCATAACCCAGTTCGCGGTCTATAGTTTCCGGGTCATAGGTGTCTTTTTGCCACATTTCCAGTTGGTTGATTGCAGTACTGGGTATAAAATTGGCGCCGGTGATCCAGTCGTGCTCAGCATACCATGCTTTTGCCTTTTCTTTAGACCATTTGTTAGCGTCTAGATTTGCACCGCTCTGGCTAAAGCCAAAAAAGCCAAGAGCGAGCGCAAAAATTAAGATGGTTTTTTTCATAATAAATAGCGTTAGTGTCCTTTAAATTATTTTGAGGGTATGGGTTGTATCACTGAAGTAGGAAAGGGGGTACCTATATACGGGGTGCCATCCTCCTGCCAGTACAGGCGTTGCATGCGCGGGGAGCGTTTGTTGCCACAGCCTTCTCCGGGATTGGAATTGGCGTGGTATAAGATCCAGTCTTCTTTTCCGTCAGGAGATTTAAAAAATGAATTGTGCCCGGGGGCGTACACGCTGTTTTCTGGAGTTTGTTTAAATAGGGGAGCTTCTTTTTTGCTCCAGGCAGTGGCATCCATAGGATCGTTTCCTGTAAGGCTCAGCAGACCCAGCGCATAGTGATCGGTCCAGCAGCCACTCGCCGAAAACACAATAAACAGGTTCCCGTCGTGCTCTAGAAACTGCGGCCCTTCATTTACGCTTACGTGCGCGGGATTACCGGCAGTACCCAGATCTCCGTTCAATTCCCAGGGGTAGGTAGGCGAACTGATCTTAACCCGTTTTCCTGAAATAGTGAGGGGATCGCTCATCTTTGCGATAAAAATATCCTGCTGCCCGTTCGTATCTCCTTCCCAACCTGACCAAGCCATATAGAGTTGGTCCTTATACATATACACGTTGCCGTCTATAGCCCATTTGTCTGAAGGTGCTGCGAGTTTACCTTTAAATTCCCAGTGATCATTTAAAGGGTCTGCAGTAGTATTCTCCAATACATACATGCGGTGGTTTTCATTAGTGCCGTTATCTGCAGCTACATATACATACCATTTATGGTCTATATAATGAATCTCAGGCGCCCATATATCCTTGCTATACATCGTATTTGCAGGAGGGGTCCAGATGGTTTTAGATACTGCATCCCTAAGGTTTGCAAGATTTTTGGTTTTCCAAAGCACCACACCGTTGCCCGTCGTATGGGTGTAGTAGTAATAGCCATCTACATAAACGCTAAACGGGTCTGCCCCTGAATCTAATAAGGGATTCTGAAAAGTTTGCGCCTGATTGCCCCACGAAAAGAAGAGGGACAGGATCACAATGGTGTGACTGATATAGTGTTTCATAAGTATTAAGTGCAACCGGCAATTAGCCGAAAACGTTATAGTGACGAAATTCAGAAAATACAGATTATTGGGGGGCTTGGCTTGGCTCATTCTTGCAATAGATTGTTTCAAAATGCCTGATTTTTCTAGTAAACGGGCATAATGAGACGATTTGATGAGCTTTGAGATGAAATTTTCTGAAGAAAAAATGGTGAACTGACAAAAGTCATAAAATAGGCTGAAGCGGTCTGGTACTTTTACCGGGTAATTTGATAACCATTAAATTTTTCAGGTATGACCACTTTTTCAAAACTTCAAAACGATTTTACCCATAACATCATTGGGTATTCTGCAATAGGAATTATTCTAAGCACCTGTTTAGGTTCGGTAGCTGTGATGACTACATTGATGCACGGGCATCATATAGTACCCATGTTTTTTGTGATGCTTAGCGTCGTTTTTTGCAGTTTACACAATGCTTCGATCCTTACGGTTCAAAAACCCGGATTGATCTTTAAACTATTAGTCACAAGTACTGTAGTTAATGTGTTGATAATTATTGGAGGATTGATTCTTTGACAGGGGTGAGAGCAACGAAGCTCTTTTAAGGATCAGTTGATTCAATTTTTTTTAACCAGGCTTCCGGAAATCTGAAAACAGATCTCCGGAAGCTATTTTTGATTTTTCGAGTTATGCATATTCCCTTAATAACCAAATACAATGTTCCCGGTCCCCGATACACCAGCTACCCAACGGTACCGTATTGGGACAATGAGAACTTCAGTCTCAAAGACTGGAAAGACACCTTTAAAAAAAGCTTTTCAGCAAGTAATAAAAAAGAAGGGATCAGTCTGTATATACACTTACCCTTTTGTGAATCCATGTGCACCTTTTGCGGATGTACCAAGCGCATTACCAAAAACCACAGCCTCGAAGCCCCGTATATTAAAGCCGTATTGAAAGAACTCACCTTGTACCGGGATTTAGTAGGAGAACGCCCGGTGATACAACAAATACATTTAGGTGGAGGTACTCCTACCTTTTTTTCAGAAGCAAATCTGGCTACGCTCATGACGGGTATTTTTAAAGTAGCGGATAAAGCTGCAGCTTGTGAGATGAGTTTTGAAGGCCATCCCAATAATACCACGCTGGAGCATTTAGAAACGCTGGCTTCGTTTGGTTTTACACGGGTGTGTTATGGGGTACAGGATTATAACGAAACCGTTCAAAAAGCCATCAACCGTATTCAGCCCTTTGCCCACGTGCAGCGCGCAACCGATCAGGCGCGACAAGCGGGCTATACCTCAGTGGGGCATGATATTATTTATGGACTCCCTTTTCAAACCCTGGACTGTGTAAAAAATACTATAGAAAAAACCATACAGTTATTCCCAGATCGCATCGCCTTTTACAGCTATGCACACGTGCCGTGGATTAAAGGCAACGGGCAGCGCGGTTATGATGCCGCCAATTTGCCTACGGCGGAAGAAAAGCGGGAGCAGTATGAGACTGGTAAGCAATTGCTGCTCGAAGCCGGTTATGTGGAGATCGGAATGGATCATTTTGCATTGCCTACTGATGATCTGTATCACGCCCAACAAGAAGAACGCATTCACCGTAATTTTATGGGCTATAATGCTTCTAAAACCCAGGTGATGCTGGGGTTGGGTGTTTCTGCTATCAGTGACAGCTGGTACAGTTTTGCACAAAATGTAAAAGGACTCTCTGAATACTATCACCTGCTTGAAAATAACATACTGCCCATTTTTAGAGGACATATGCTAACCGATGAAGATTTGAAAATCCGTAAGCATATCCTGAATCTGATGTGTCACTTTAAGACAAGCTGGAACGGACCTGCACTGTACTTTGAGGAGTTACCAGAAGTGTTGATCAAGCTGAAAGAACTGGAAGCAGACGGATTGCTGGTTTTTGAAACTAAAGCACTTCGCGTAACTGAAAAAGGAAAGCCTTTTGTACGCAATATCTGTTTGCCTTTTGATTTGCGTTTGCAGCGTAACAAACCGGAAACTAAACTGTTTTCCATGACGGTTTAGAAGATTACCTTTCATTTAATTTTAGTTGGTAAAACCTGTCTTGAATGCTGATTATTTAGTGTTTGAGACAGGTTTTTTTTAACTCGCTGTCGCTTATTGGTTTTGGAGCTCATGAATCTCCTGCCGGAGATTCGCACATTCGAGTTTCTTTAGGATATTCTGTTCATTTTCTTTGCTTCTCCAAAGAAAACGAACCAAAAGAAAAGAGCCCCTCGCTTAGGAATTTTTCGCCTTATGGGCGAAAACCGCCTTGTCAGCTCCGCGTCGCTATCGCTCCTGTCCTTCGGAGCTTCCTGTAGCTATTCTGAACCGAGGTAATTTACAATTCGTTTACCCTTCGGGTATGAATACGTATAATTTTATTCTTGTATCTATAATCTCAAGTCTAATGGAATGCTAGTACCGGCCTATCAGGAGGTTCTCGTTAAATTTGCGGTGAGCGCAGCGTAGCAGGCGGTTCTGTTTGAGGCCAGCGGCCGAGTTAAGCGCATGCAGCGGAGCGAACAAAAAATTTAGAGAAGCTCCTGTCAGCCTAGATTTTTTTGGTTCGTTTTTTCATCGATGGAAAAAATGAACAGAAAGATGAATAGAAGTTAACAGTTCACTCGCATACAAACTGTGGTAAAAAAGAAAATACGACATGTAAACCTCATAGCCTTCAATGACAACTATGCCTCGCCTCCACCTGGGCAACCGTTACTTTTTCGGAGGGGGAAACATAGGGAATACCCAATCCGAGGCCGCGAAGTATAAACAAGCAACCCATTAGGATCACCAGTGCCGGAATGAGTTTGACGATACGTCTTTTGGCTTTGCCTTTTAGAAAATTACCCAGATAAATCGCGGAGGTCATCAGGGGGATGGTGCCTAAACCAAAGAGCAGCATATACAGACTCCCGTTAAATGCGCCGCCGGTACCCAGAGCACCAAACACCGCCATATATACCAGCCCACAGGGAAGCAAACCGTTTAGTAAGCCCAGCGTAAAAAAAGTGCTTTTGCGTTTGTTCTTGAGCTGTTGTCCCAAAGCCGATTTGATTTGGCCCACCAGTTTGTAAGCCGGTTTTGACAGGTTATAGCGGTTAAAGATGCGGGTAGGGATTACCACTGCGCTAATCATCAATACCCCTACGGCAATAGAGAGTTGTTGTTGCAGCCCAAACAGATTGAGGCGTTCACCCACGGCTCCAAACAGAAAACCGATGAGCGCATAGGTGAGTAGCCTCCCGCTGTGGTAGCTGAGTATCTGCAGAAACTTTTTAAACGGATTGCGGTGATCTACCGGCATTAAAAATGCGATAGGCCCACACATCCCCACGCAGTGCAAACTGCCTAAAAGCCCAAAAAGTAATGCCGTTGCGATCATAATCAATAGGTTATTTCATCCTCAAAGCGGTATTTTTTACCAGCGTATTCCCAGGTGATGGTAATGTTCCAGCGACCGCCTACCAGGCGTTTGTCAGGTATGAGCAAATTAGAAGATGACAGGCGTATGGGCATGTCAAAATCAAGTTGCCGGGCAGACGGTCTATACAGGAACACTGTGCCGGTAATGGCTTTAGGATCTAGATTTTGAGGAAATGCAATGAGGTAACCTGCTTCGGTTTTGGTGCCGGTTACCGGTATTTCAAGCTTACTGCTGTTTGCTGAGGCGTCAATGGCCGCCTGCAGATTCATCTCATGCTTGTAATAATCTTCGATGACCAGGTCGTAGCTGTACTTCTGGTCTGTTGACATGGTAATCACAAAGTACATGATAAAGCTCATAAAGCCTACCATCCCAATGACGAGTCCGGTTCCCCAATTGAATTTCATAGTTTCAGTATTTTAAATAATTAATGCTTTCGCCAAAACATATTACATTAGATTGTCAGTCTGAGCCTGTCGAAGACTATTTGGCTCTCAGTGTATTGAGAACTTCGACTCCCGGAATATCGGGGCAGTTAGACACCTTAAGGTTACTTTTGCGACCTCTTCTATTTCGTTAAAAATCGTCCCCGCCAGGATCAGTCATACTTTTTAGCCAGTTCCTCCTGACTCAGGGCTTTTTTCTTTTTTTGCTCCTCCTTGATTAAACGCACTTTGCAGTGTTGATTTTGACCGGGGTTTCCGTTTTTGCAGCCCATGCAGCAATTGTGTTTTTTTGTAGTTTCCATAATCGTATTATTTATAGCTTCTGGGGCCCAAAAAGATGGTGCTGGTGGTCTCTATAAGACGCGCACCACTGTAGACTCCTATTTTTAGTTTTTCCTTTTCGCCTTCAAGCGTGTAGGGATTGATCTCGATAAAAAGCGTGCCTTCAGCAAGTCCCTGGGCCGGTACGTTGAGCATCTCCTGAGAGACCACTCGAATGCTTCCGCTGTGCGAAATCAATTCAAAGTGCACGTCTTCAATCTCCTTTGTGGTTTTATTGATGAGCTTAAAAGTGTACACATTGCTGATGAGGTCATCGGCCTTATGCTCATACAATTGCCCCGGTAAGCGCAGCACATTGGCTTCTACATCATTTCGTAAAAACAGCATTCCGCTCAGCACCCCAATGAGAATAACCAATACGGCGGTATAACCTTTAAGCCGGGGGGTGAATTGAAACTTCGTCTTCTTTTCAATGTGTTCTTCACTGGCATAGCGGATAAGATCTTTAGGCAGATTTACGGCCTCCATCATCTGGTTACAGGCATCGATACAGGCGGTACAGTTCACACATTCCAGCTGGGTGCCGTTGCGGATGTCTATCCCCGTAGGACATACGTGCACACACTGAAAACAGTCAATACAATCGCCTTTTCCGGTAGCTTCACGGTCTTCGTTCTTTTTAAATTTAGCCCTGCCGGCTTCTTTCTCTCCGCGTTTGTAATCGTAGGCTACCACGATAGACTTGGTGTCGAGCAGCACACCCTGCAGCCTGCCGTAGGGACAAACGATGATGCATACCTGCTCGCGAAACCAGGCAAATACAAAATAGAATACCGCCGTAAAAATCAACAGGGAGACCAGGGTGCTGCTGTGATTTGCAGGTCCGTCTACGATATACTGCAGCAAGCGGTCGCTGCCGATGAGATAGGCCAGAAACACGTTGGCAATGAGAAACGAGATCACAAAGAATACCGACCATTTAAGCAGGCGTTTACGGATTTTCTCGGCATTCCACGACATATTGTTGAGGCGAATTTGTTTCCCGCGATCGCCGTCAATCCAGTACTCAATTCTGCGGAAGACCATTTCCATAAAAATGGTCTGGGGGCACACCCACCCGCAAAAGAGGCGACCAAAGGCCACTGTAAACAGTACGATAAATACAACTCCGGTTATCATAATGATGACAAAGAGGTGAAAATCCTGCGGCCAGAATGGAAATCCTAAAATGTTGAAGCGTCGCTCCAGCACGTTGAACATCAGAAACTGATTGCCGTTGATGTGAACAAACGGAGCGGCAATTAAAAAGATCAGCAGGACATAGCTCACCAGTTTGCGGTACTCGTAGAGTTTACCCACCGGTTTTTTGGGATACACCCACGCGCGTTTACCCGACTCGTTGATGGTACCTATACTGTCTCTAAAATGTTCCTGATCCTGAGAAGCCATGGCTTTGTTTTTTAGTTTTCGTCTGTTAGGATGTCGCCGGTTACCGGTTCCGTTTCCAGAATGACTTCAACACCCGTAGAATCTTGTTGTACCTGAGCATCTTCTACCGGGGCATTTTCATCGATATAGATTTCCCCTTCCGGTTCTTTGGCATCTGCAGGGTTGGTACCGTGCAGGCTCAATACATAACTGGCTACCTGCGCAATCTCGCTCGGTTTCAAATCGGTTTTCCAGGAAATCATCCCTTTACCGGCGCGGCCCCCTTCAGAAATGGTGTGAAACACGTTTTTAATACCACCACCCAGAATCCAATAGTCATCGGTCAGGTTTGGGCCTATTCCGCCAGCCCCACCTGCTTTATGACAGGCGATGCAATTGCCGGTGAAAATGGCTTCCCCTGCTTTAATATCTGATGCATCGGTAAGCAGTTCTACCGTATTGGCGTCAACCAAATCCTTGGCGGTTTTCTTATATTCTTCAAGATCGATTTTAGCCTGTGCTACCGCCTGCTCATACTCGTCTATCTGGTTGTAATCTTCAAAGACTTCAAAGCGCAGCAAATAGATCGCAGCAAACAGGATGGTAGCATAAAAGCCGTATACCCACCATGGTGGCAGGCGGTTGTCAAGCTCTTTAATGCCATCATAATTGTGATCGAGCAGGATTTCCCCTTCCTCTTCAACGGGTTTGGCTTTCCAAAGTTTGCCATAAAGGCCTTTGATCCAAACCTTGCGTTGTTCTTTTTTTACAGCGACCTCAGCCTGATACTGTGCCTGTGCTTCAGGTTTCAGGGTTTTAAAAAGAACTGCGCGTAAGCTTTCGATACAAATCTCAAAAGCGATGTACATAAAGACGAGCACCGCATAAATGGCCCAAAGCCAGTTTTGGGTGGTAAATACCGAAGCTTCATCTTCAGGGGTGCCTACGTAATTGAGAAAGAGATAGGCAAACCCTGCAAATAGTAGAATACGTAATAAGGATGCGATACTTCTCATGGCTGGTTTGGTGTTTGAGGATCTTCAAGCGGAAGCGCACTCACTTCCTGTAAATACTTTTTCTTTGCTGTGATTACCCAGGCAAACAGGGCGACAAAAAAGACAAAGAAAATGAGCAGGGAGATGATGGGATAGATGGCTACCCCGTCTATGTTCTCCAGATTTTGTTTGACAAATTTGAGCATGGTTATTCGGTTTTTGCGGTTGCGTTTTCGGCTCCGGTTTTAATTTTGATGTCGGTTCCCAGACGTTGCAGGTAGGCGATTAGCGCTACGATCTCGCGGTTGCGCATTTCGACAAAATCGGCTCCGTTTTGAGCAGCGGCCTTTTTATCGGCTTCGTATGTTTTAGCGAAATCAGGATCTGCATACAGGTTTTTTTCGATCTGTTCTCCCTGTTCGCTCATCCATTGCTGCGCGCGCTCGATGTCTGCCACAGTATACGGCACGCCCAAGTTTTGCATAGCCTTCATTTTGTCTTCGGTTTTAGACTTGTCGAGTTCGTTGCGTATCAACCAACTGTAAGACGGCATAATGGAGCCTGCAGAAGTACTCTGCGGGTCATACATATGGTTGAGGTGCCAGTTGTCTGAATACTTTCCGCCTACGCGAAATAAATCAGGCCCGGTACGTTTACTACCCCATAAGAAGGGATGATCGTAGACATACTCGCCAGACTTGGAGTACTCACCATAGCGTTCTACTTCACTACGGAACGGTCTGATCATCTGCGAGTGACAGCCCACACAGCCTTCGCGGATGTAGAGGTCACGACCTTCAAGCTCCAGCGGAGTGTAGGGTTTTACCGTAGAAATCACGGGTACATAATCATCTACAATCAAAGACGGAATGATCTGAACCATACCTCCAATAAGGATGGCGATGGTAGCGAAAATGGTAAGCTTTACCGGGCGACGCTCCAGCCAGGTGTGATACCCTTCTTTTGACGTACGCTTGCTGGTTACGGGTGTAAGCGGAGCAGCTTCGGCCAGTTCGTCGGTCACTTGGCTTCCGCTTCTTACGGTTTTGATGATGTTATACAGCATCACAAAAGCACCGGCGATATACAACGAACCACCTATAGCCCGCATCCAGTACATCGGGATGATTTCGGTCAAGGTCTCCAGGAAGTTCCCGTAAGTAAGCGTTCCGTCAGGATTGAATTGTTTCCACATAGAAGCCTGAACAAAACCGGCTACATACATGGGCAGGGCGTACATGATGATTCCCAGAGTGCCTACCCAGAAGTGTACGTTTGCCAATTTGGTAGACCAGAGTTGTGTTTTAAACAGGCGCGGTACCAGCCAGTATACCATTCCAAAAGTGAGGAAGCCGTTCCAGGCTAAAGCACCTACGTGCACATGTGCAATGATCCAGTCGCTGAAGTGGGCAATGGCATTTACATTTTTAAGCGAAAGCATGGGGCCTTCAAAAGTGGCCATCCCGTAACCGGTAATGGCAACTACCATAAATTTTAAAACCGGATCGGTACGTACCTTATCCCAGGCGCCACGCAGGGTGAGCAAACCGTTGATCATACCCCCCCAGGAGGGTGCGATAAGCATAACCGAAAAGGCAACCCCCAGGTTTTGTGCCCATCCGGGTAGTGCGGTATACAACAGGTGGTGTGGCCCGGCCCAGATGTAGATAAAAATGAGCGACCAGAAGTGCACGATAGACAAACGATAGGAATACACCGGTCTGTTTGCTGCTTTAGGTACAAAATAATACATCAGCCCCAGAAACGGAGTCGTGAGGAAAAAGGCAACGGCGTTATGCCCGTACCACCATTGTACCAGCGCATCCTGTACCCCGGCGTAAGCCGAATAACTTTTAAGTGCGCTAATGGGAATCTCAATACTGTTTACGATATGCAGCACGGCTACGGTTACAAAAGTGCCCAGGTAAAACCAGATGGCTACATACAGATGGCGTTGTCTGCGTTTAAGGATGGTACCGATGAGGTTGGCCCCAAAAGCCACCCATACCAGAGCGATCATAATATCTATAGGCCACTCCAGCTCAGCATATTCTTTGGAGGTGGTGTAGCCCAGCGGCAGGGTGATAGCTGCAGCGACAATAATCGCCTGCCAGCCCCAGAAATTGAAGCTGCTCAGCCAGTCTTTCCACATACGGGCTTTAAGCAGGCGCTGAGAAGAGTAGTATACCCCTGCAAAAATAGCGTTACCCACGAAGGCAAAGATCACGGCATTGGTGTGTAACGGACGCAGGCGGCCAAAACTCAGCCAGGAGATCCCGTCTGTGACGTTGGGGAATAAAAACATAAAGGCCAGCAGTAAGCCTACGCTCATCCCGATGAGCCCCCAAAACAGGGTGGCGATGATAAACTTTCTTACGATTTTGTTGTCGTAATAAAACTGTTCTGTTTGCATAATTACTTCGATTTGCGATCTGAATGATTGGTACTGGATTGTTGAGGTGTTTTTGCCGAAGACTTTTTGGTTTTTACCAGTTCGTCTTCAAAAAGCATGCGCACCGAAGGGGTATAGGTGTCATCGTACTGCCCTTTGCGTACCGAAAAAATAAAGGCTGCAAAAAAGACTAACGCCACAACCACGCTTATCGCGAGAAGCATATAAATGATACTCATACCTACCTGAATTATGGTGTAAAATTACCGGTGCAGTTTTCCTTAAAAGATGACATAAATCAGCTTTTGAAATTCTTATCATTTTTTTTCTACAGCCTGCAGTTTGCTTCCGTAATAGTGGGTGCAAAGTGTGGTAAAGGCTACGATACTTATGGAGCTCAAGGGCATCAAAATGGCGGCATAAACGGGTTTTAGGTTGCCGCTTACAGCCAGCGCGATGCCTACCACATTGTAAAGCAGGGAAAAAGCAAAGCTCCATTTGATGATCTGCCGTCCCTTTTTGGCTAACCGGATAAAAGCCGGTAATTGCTCAAAACGGGAAGCATCGAGAATACCGTCACAGGCCGGTGAAAAGACATTGACATTTTCAGAAATGGCGATACCCACATCGCTTTGTGCCAAAGCCCCACTGTCGTTTAGTCCGTCGCCCAGCATCATCACTTTTTTACCCTCTTGCTGCAGTTTTTTGATAAACTCGAGTTTGTCTTTGGGTTTTTGATCAAAATGCATGGCTACGGGCATCCCAAGCAATTGGTTCAATGGGTTTGCTTCGCGGTTATTATCTCCCGAAAGGATAATGAGTTCGGCATCGGGATTTAGGGCTTCAAAAACAGGTTTTAAAGCTTTACGATAGAGGCTTCGAAAGCTGTAATAGCCTTTATAGCCGTTTTCTGTGGCGATATGTACGCTGGTGTGAAGGTCAGCCGGTGGTTCTGCATCTGGTGAAAGTTGATTGACAAAAGCATACGAACCCACGCGTATCTGTTGCTTCTGCTTCGTACTGGTGATGCCCTGGCCGGGTTGCTCTTCAAAATGGTCTAAAGTCTGAATGTCATAGTCCTGCAACAAAGCATAAAGGCTTCTGCTTAACGGATGGTTTGATGCCCGAAGGGTACTGGTGAGCAGCGATTCTTCCCGTTCGGTAAGGCTCTGACCCGTATAGCGAATATGTTCTTTAGAAGCGGTGGTCAGGGTGCCGGTCTTATCAAAAACCAGGGTGTCGACCTCGGCAAGCTGCTCGAGAACCCCCGCATCTTTTAAGTAGAATTTGTTTTTGCCGGTGATGCGTAAGAGGTTACCCAGCGTAAAGGGAGCAGACAGTGCCAGTGCGCAGGGACAGGCCACAATAAGTACGGCCGTAAATACATTCAGTATTTTTGAAGGGTCTATAAACCACCAGCAAAGGGCGGCTGTTAGGGAAATGCTTAATATACCCAAAGTAAATTGTTTGCTTATTTTGGAAGTCAGTGATTGGAGCTCGTTTTGACGTTTTTTCTGGAACACTTCATTGCTCCACAGCTGGGTAAGATAGCTTTGTTCTACGGCTTTGGTCACGCGCAACTCGATGAGGCCTCCCTGTTGCATACCTCCCGCATACAGCATACTCCCGGCTTTTTTAGCAACAGGTTCTGCTTCCCCGGTTACAAAACTGTAATCGATAAGTCCGTGCCCGTTGATCAGGACTCCATCAACCGGAATGAGTTCGCCATTGCGTATAAGAATGTGGTCTTTGGGTTTGATCTGATAAACAGGAATTTGCACTTCACGGCTGTTGTCATCCGGAGAAGCCGAAGCTTCAAGTTTAGTAATTGCTATGGGAAAATACGATTTGTAATCGCGTTCAAAGGAGAGGTAGGCGTAGGTTTTTTGCTGAAAGAATTTCCCCAGCAATAAGAAAAAAACCAGTCCCGCCAGACTGTCAAAAAAGCCGGTTCCTGTATTGGAAATCACTTCATAGCAGGAGCGTATAAAAAGCACCAGAATACCCAGGGCGATGGGCACATCGATGTTGAGCATTCGTGCGCGTAGAGACCTCCAGGCAGACAATAGATAATCATGGGCCGAGTAAAACACGACTGGAAGTGAAAACAGCAACATCAGGGCTCTAAAAACCGACTTATACTGATCCAGCCAAAATTCTTCTACTTCAAAATATTCGGGGAAGGAGAGAAACATAATATTCCCAAAGGCAAAGCCGGCAACCCCCAGTTTGTAGAGGAGCGAGCGGTCTGTTTTGCGCTCTTTTTTATCAAAATCATCAAGTGAAATCACCGGTTCGTAACCCAGCATACACAAAAGTTCCACTACCTGTCTGAGACTTAAGGCATCGGCGTTGAAGGTGATCCTTACCGTTTTTTCGGGAAAATTGACCTGCGTATTGGTGATTTCGGGTCGCAGTTTGTTGAGGTTTTCAAGAACCCAGATGCACGAACTGCAATGAATAGCCGGAATGGTAAACGAGACGATTTGCGTAGCCTGTTCGTCAAAATCAAGCAGTTTGCTCTTGATTTCGGGGTTGTCGAGAAAATCAAATCTTCCCTTAATCTCCTTTGGAGAGGTGCCGGGATTAGCATCTAGATCATAGTAATACGACAGCTCATTATCTTGTAAAATATCATAAACTGTTTTGCAGCCGTTGCAACAAAACGCCTTGCCTCGGTGTGGGAATATGCCGTTCGTACACGGGTCACCACAATGATAACACTTGCTCATCTTACTCTAATTTGCTTAAATACCTGATGCAAAGGACTGAAAGCGGTATTGGATAAAAGATGACTTTTGTCAGTTGGCCAAAAAATTATGCTAATTTTGAAGTATGGCAGAACACGAAGAATCCCGGTGTGAAAATTGTATTATCAGAGAGCTCAATTCACTTAAAGCACTTAAGAAAGAAGAGCTTAAGGCGATTTCTGATAGTAAGGTTTCGCGTAGCATAAAAAAAGGAGAAGCACTTTTTAAGGAAGGAGAGAAGCTTGGGGGTGTCTATTGTGTGCGGAATGGTGTTTCTAAACTGTCAAAAATAAGTGATAACGGTAAAGACCAGATCGTAAAGATCGCTTCTAAAGGTGAAGTACTGGGACAACGTTCGATGATTTCTGAAGAAGGCACAAATTTAAGTGCTGTTGCGCTTAACGATATGGAGGTGTGTTTTATTCCTAAAGATCAAATTACAGGTCGTATTCAAGATAACCCCGCATTTACACAAGCTATTTTAAAGCATATGGCTCATGAGCTTAAAATCGCCGATGACTTTATCGTGAATATGGCTCAGAAAACAGTCAATCAGCGTCTTGCTGAGGTACTCCTTTATCTGAGTACGACCTTTGGTACTGATGAGGAAGGTTATTTAGTACTCATACTCTCCCGAGCAGATATCGCTGATGTAGTAGGTACTGCAACCGAATTGTGCATACGCACGCTGGCTAAATTTAAAAAGCAAGGTCTTATAGAGACTAAAGGCAAACGAATCAAAATTTTAGATCAGTCTGGTCTGGAGAAGCTTAAAGATGGCTTTCAGTAAAGCTATTCGTTAACAGGAGCTATGCCTTCGGAGGTCATTTGCACACGTTTTAAACTTCCGTCTTCATTGTAAATCAACTTGTCAATACATACCGATCTGCTGTAGCTCCCACCATCTGTCTGAATACCACCGTTGTGGTAGATAAAATACCAGTCGTCTTCAAATTCAACAATGCTTTGATGGTTGGTATTGCTGTTTCCTGCTATTTCGTTTAGAATTCCACCGTAAGTATAAGGTCCATCTACCGCATCTGCCGTAGCGTAGGCAATTTTTTCGGGAAAACCGGTGGCGTAGGTTAAATAGTAGGTGCCGTCTTTTTCGTGAACCCAGGGAGCTTCGGTAAAGTCAAGACCTTCAAAATCTATTTTTTTGATTTCGCCATCAATCTCGATCATGTTGTCTTTCAGCTTGGCGTAATAGCAAACCCCGTTACCCCAAAAAATCCATGGCTGATCGTCTTTGTCTATAAAAATCGCAGGATCAATACAGGTCCACGCGTGGCTGGAAGCAAAACAATCTTCATTGGTCAAAAGCGGTTTCCCCAAAGCATCTTTATAAGGACCCTGTGGCTGATCGGCCACTGCAACGCCTATCCCGTTCCAGTTGGTGCTGATGTACCAGTAGTATTTGCCGTTTCTTTTGGCTACGTGACCGGCATACGCATCACCACTGGTTGCCCAGGTGAAGTCGGTAATTTTTAAGGGAACCGGATGCTCGGTCCAGTTTTGCATATCGGTGGTTGAAAACACCAGCCAGTCTTTCATGTTATAACCCTTTTGTCCGCCCTCATAATCGTGACCGGTAAACAACCATAAGGTGTCATTTTCTACCAATGCCGCCGGGTCTGCAGTGTATTTGTGCGTAATTATAGGATTCCCTGTTGATTGGAAAGGAAAGGTTCCGTCGGCTTCGGTTAATAGCGCTTGAGGTACGCCGCCCCATGTTGCATTTAGGCGTTTGGCTTCTTCTTTGGTGATGCTGATAATACTGCCATGACGCGGGAAAAAGTCTTTGGTAAAGGATTCGGTTTCCGTAGTGAAATTGTACAAATCGGTACTGCGTTGAAACTCATAACGCCCGCTGGAATACAGGTCATACATC
This sequence comes from Leeuwenhoekiella aestuarii, assembly GCF_004104055.1. GTDB lineage: Bacteria > Bacteroidota > Bacteroidia > Flavobacteriales > Flavobacteriaceae > Leeuwenhoekiella > Leeuwenhoekiella aestuarii. The sequence goes on from NZ_QOVJ01000001.1 coordinate 1,112,377, forward strand.
AAAATGTATTCATCGCTGTCGTTGAGTTTAAAGACCGAACTTCCTTCAACTGTGGTATTTTGATCGGCATACGCATCCAGATATTCAAAGCGTTCTTCATAGGGTCCTAAAAGCTTTTTACTCGTAGCCTGCTTGATTCCGTTTTTGATTTCTTTGCCGTTTTCATCTTTAGTATTTCCCTTATAAAACAAATGGTACAGACCGTCTTTATAGATAATATCGCCATCTATAGCCCCGTCTTTTGCACTATAAAGCAGTTTTGGAGTAGACTCAAAAGCTGTAAAGTCTTTGTTGGCATAGGCTGCATAAAAGTCAAGCTTGAGATTGTCGTAGGAGCGCACGGTAAAATAGACGAGGTATTTTTTCTTTTTGGTATCGTAAAAAGTCTGTGGAGCCCAAACCCATTTGTTATTTTTAAATTTTTCGGGGTAGGTTTCTTCGAGATTAATTGCGGAAGATTTCCAATTGATCAAATCATCAGAGTGCATTAAAACGATTCCCGGATTATAATCCCAGCCATTTTTACGCGTGTACATATCGGTTGCTACCATATAGAAACCATCCTTTTTACCACCACGTAAAATATGCGGATCGCGAACCCCGCCGGTACTGGAAATTTCAGCAGAAGATACGATGGGTTTATTTCCGTTTAAGGCTTTCCAGTGTATGGCGTCATCACTTACGGCAAAGCGTATTTGCTCTTGTTTGTCTCCGTCACCCTTACCCTCAAAATAGGCGAAAAGATAGCCGTCCATCTTTGGGTTTTGGCCAAACATAAGATTTAAGGAAAGGCTTAAAAAAAGTAATGCTGTGGTTGTTCTAAAGGTTTTCATATCTAATTCAGTTAGAATTTTAAATCCATTGAGTAGTGTGCGGCCAGTGCCTTGGCTTCTGTCTGGCTTAGTTGTATAACTGCGCCGTGTTTAGGCGAAGTGAAATTGGTTGTTTTCATCACGCCTTCGTTAAAATGTCCCAGATTTTTAAAGGTTTTAAAATCGGTAGTTTCTAAAAATCCAAAATTGTGCGGATTGATGCTGAAAATATCATACATCAAGACCCATTTATCTTCGCCGATGCGCTTCCACACATTGGGAGCTTCGCACGAACCCGGTTCCTGATCGATCCATTCTGCATCGTAGGCATAACCGCCATTGGCGCGATCTGAAAATGCCAGCTTAATCCCGCCGGGATTTTCCTGAGCGACGTAGGTCATCACATATCGACCGTCTTCCAGTGGGGCGATGTCTGCATCCAAAACCTGCACTTCAGGATTGGGATAGGTAAATAGCAATTCGGGTTTGGTGATGATTTCCGTAAAGTCATCATTGGTATAAGCGTAATACATTTTGGTAAGACCGTGGCCCAATCTCATCGTAAAATAAACCATCATTTTATCTGCTTTGGGATCGTAAATGGTCTGCGGAGCCCAGGCACAACCAATGTTTTTCAGTTCGGGGAAATGCTCGTCAAAAAGAAAATTGCTGTTCGTCCAGTTGATTAAATCATAGGATTTCATCAATACAAAGCCGCGGTTGTTGCCCCAGTCGTATTCGTCCTGTGGTCGCTCCCAGGTGGTCTCACGATAACCTTTTTGTTTAGCAAAAATATGCAGATCGGTCATCGCGACATAAAAAGCACCATCGGGACCGCGGGTGATGTGTGGGTCGCGTATTCCTTTTTGACTCGCAATGGTATCTCCGGCAACAACGGGTTTACCCGCATTTACATCAGTAAACGTATAACCATCTGTACTTAAAGCCAGATGCAGACTGTGATCATCGTCTTTAAAGTAAGTCATCAGATAGGCACTCCTGCTCGACTCTGAGTCTTTAACGGCTTGGTTTTTAATGCTGTTGCAATTGGCTAAAAGAAGTGCTAAAACCGTTAGAGCAAAGAAATTATTTCTAAAAAGGAATACCATAAATACGAAAGGTTAATAGGATTATTCAAAGCCTTATACTTTAAATAAATAATAAATGTAAATAAAACATTTATAACTAAAAAACCTATTTTATAAAGCAGCTGAAATATTTCAGATCAACGGTATGTATTTTATTGGAAAGGAAACCTGTTTGAGTTAATCAAAGTACCCCGAGGCCGGGAGCTTCACTCGGATATAATACACCTTTTTTAAGCGAGAAAATTCCGGAAAAAGGATCATCTAAAATATCCAGATGTCCATCGAGATCAGCATATTTGATATTTGCTCGTGAAAGTGCAAAATGCAAACCTGCTGAGATACCCAGGGCACACTCATCGATACAGCCCACCATGGCTTCAAATCCAGCTGATTTGGCTACTGAATTGATGTGCATGGCTTCGCGGATGCCGCCCACTTTCATGAGTTTGATGTTTACCATATTGATCCTGCTGTTTTGCGCAAGGCGAAAGGCATCTTCCAGATTTTTCAGGCTTTCGTCTGCCATCACTGGCGTCGCGGTACGGTGTGTGATTTGCCCCATATTGTGATCTTTTCCCACTGCGGTGGGTTGTTCAAATATTTCGATTTTTGCAGTTTCAACCTGTTTTAAAAAGAGAAGCGCTTCGGCCACCGAATAGCCCTGATTGCCATCAAAGCGCAAAACCATGTCGGGATACAATTCGCGTATGCGGATCATTTTCTCAACATCCTCATCAACAGACAGCCCCCCTTTGACTTTCAATATAAAAAATCCTTGTTTGTGATATGTTGCAGCTGCTTTGAGTGTGTCTTCTACGGTGAGAATACCAATGGTCATGCTTGTGGGAATGCTGTGCCGGTAACCGCCTAAAAACTGATAGAGCGGCACGTCCATTTTTCGGGACTTGAGATCCAGAAGTGCCATATCGGTCATTGCTAATACCGAAGACGAAGTAGGAAGCAAGGTTTTTAGCTCTTCCAGAATTTGAACAGACATCATCGCATTTTTACCCAGCAAAAAAGGGATAAGGATATTTTCAATACTTTCTTTAGCCTGCGCCGGACTTTCAAGGGTTACTACTACATCAGGAGCAGCACAGCCAAAGCCGGTAAGTCCACTACTGGTGACTATTTTGAGTATAAAATTCGTGGTATGCGCTATTGTCTCATACGCGATGGTATACGGCTCCGAAAGCTTAAGGTCCAGTTGTTCAAAAGTGACTTGTTTTATCTTCATCAAGTCGCTTAGTGTTTTTTAAGGTGTTGTTGCAATACACGGATCAATTTTTCTGATCCGTGGGCCAAAACATCAAAAGCCGGCAAACCGGTTTCTTGTGTAATCGCTTCACAGGCGGGAATGATTTCGTCAGGTGTCATCCCCTCGTGATTTACGGTAACGGCAATTACTTTTCTCCCTGAGATCACCTCAATGGCATTGATTTGTTCTTTCAAAGAATGCAGACGATACCCCGGGAACCCATCATATTCCACCCGTTTTGGAGCGTGCTGAAGCACTACGTAATCGGGTCTTCCTGCAGCCAGAATTTCAAAACCGCCGGGATAAGCAGGATTCATCAAGCTACCCTGACCTTCAATCACGATCACGTCTGGCTTTTCGTTTTTATAAGCACTCACGACAGCATGCTCGATCTCACCCGAAACAAAATCGTTGATGCAACTGTCCATCACCATACTGTATTTGGCTCCCTGCATCCATGCAGTCTGTCCGGTACCTATCATCTCAGCCTTTAATCCCGCATGACGAAAACCGTGCACAATGATCCACGCGGTGGTGCGTTTCCCTATAGCCGAATCGGTACCTAATACCGCCAATTTTAAGCAGTCAACCTGCTCGATGTCCCCTGTAAAAAAATGCAGTTTATCGCGATCGGGTGTTTTGCGTATATCGCGGATTTGCGAACCGTTCTCAGCTGCAAGTTCGACCAGGTTTTTATCATGGGTTAGAAAATCATGAAGTCCGCTGTCTACATACCAGCCTCGCTTCAATGCTTTTTGGATAGTTTCTTTAGCGATGGCTGGAAGTCTTCCGCCGTCAGGCGCAAGGCCTATCACCAGAGATTTGGGTAAGTTGTTTTGAGATTCCAGGGCACTGATCGCTGCATCAAAGTTTTCAAAAACAGGAATGCCGTTTGGTTTTTGGTCTAAAACTTCACCGGCATCTTTACCTGCGTATCTGTGATCGATCACGCCTACTACATCGTAGCGTTCGGTAAACCGTACGAGACCGTGTGCTGTTTTTCCGTTAGGGGTGTTGAAGGCGCCGTCACAATATACCAGGGCTTTGCCATCTATAGTTTGTTTCATAAGATCAATATTTTGCAGTTAGTACCGCTACAAAGCGGTCTGGTTCTAAATTTAGTTTTTCGTCCAGTTCGAGTAAGCCAATAAGCCCGGCAGTAGATGCCGGCAATACGCGCATACTTTCTTTTTGAAGCAAAAGTGAGGTCATTTTTTTCAGTTTTGCATCGCTTATATTGAAAGCTTCCCCACCAGATTCTCGTAAGGCATAGAGGGCTTCTTCACCGTCAAAGCTGTGCCAGTTGATAAGCGGTTCGTTGTATTTGGTTTCTTTAATCGCCTCGGGTTTGAGGTCTTTGCATGCCTCAAGACCCAGTTTAAAAGACTGAATGATCGGATTTTTATGCGTGGAAGAAGCTGCGATCATTTTAGGGATTCGTGAGGTTTTCCCTCGTTTATAAAGACTCACAAAACCACGGTAAATACCGGCGAAAAGAGTTCCATTAGAAACCGGTGCCGCGCAATATTTGGGTGCATCGCCCAATTCTTCTACAATCTCATTTGCAATCTGCGCATAAGCTGTAATTTGTAACGGCGTATTGGATCCGCCGGGATTGGCGTCGTACCAGTCGTTTTGCTGTGCCAGCAGGCTGCTGGCTTTTACGACGTCTTCATAGCTGCCCGGAAGTCGTACGATATGGGCATTGAGCTTTTGCATTTCGGTAATGCGCTCAGTATGATACGTTTCCGGTATGTAGATCTGGCACTGTATTCCTGCCAGGTTAGCGGCCAGGGCCACTGCTACTCCATAATTACCACAGGTAGCCAGGGAGACCATTTCGTATTCCCGCCGCAGCGCATCGTAAACCTGAGCAAATGCAATGCGGTCTTTTTGTGTACCCGTGGGATTGTCACCTTCATATTTGATGTACAATTGTCTGATATCAAACTCACGCTCTAATGATTTTGCACGATTGAGTCCGGTATCACCCACTTCAAGATTTATAATGTCTTCAAAACTTTCCAGGCGGTCCACCAACGATTTGCTCTTATCTTTGACAAAATCACTGAGTTTTTGCGTTTCTGAAGATACTTTTAAAGCTGCAGATTTTACACCATCACGTAGTAGCACAGGTTATTTTAAATTTAAGGTAACGACTAGTTAGTTCTATAATATAAGAACTAATGTAATATAATTTTGCAGTTGAGCTCGAAAGTATTTTGCTAAGGTTTTGTTAGCTTTTAGGAGGTAAATACATTATTTACAGAGTGGTTTCCGTGTCTAAGATAAATTGCCAGAAGTGTGAAATTACGCAGCAAGTAAGATTAAGAATTGATTTTACGATAACTACTTTTTCTATGAGTGCAATGGTTAGTGAAGCAGCACTTGTGTAAATTTCATTTTTCTATGGCGATGGCAAGAATAAAATCACCCCTATATATAAAGATGTATTTAGGACCTTATGAGACTATAGTGGTTGAAAGATCAAGCGCTCCCGGTAACGGAAAAAGTACAAGAGGTACTAATGGGTTACCCAATGGGTACCGCCTCAGTGACCCACTCGAGGGCAACCCGTGATATAGCATTCAAAAACATTATATGCAGGTTCTGGTATAACTTCAGGAACCTCTATGAGCTGTAAGATGGCAAACAGCAGTGGACCGGCAATTTAGAAAATACGCTTATCGATTTTCATAACTTCTAAGTAAATAAAATGCTAAGTTGGAAAAGCTATTTTGAACTACATACAGGAAGTTCAAAAATAAATCCTTCAGTCATGGTCCACCTCAGTAGGCAATATTTTGGGCGAATCAGATGAATTAAGCTGATTAAAGACACCGGAAAGTCTTAGGATAGTATCTGAATAACGGGAAACTTTTTTCAAAAGCAGAGGTATTCGGTAAATACTTTTTGACTCTAAAAATAGGGGAGCTTTTCCAGAGGTATACGTAAACTTAAAAGGGTCTAAGTCGTCCCTATACCCGAACAAATTCTTTACAGTTACTTTAATTAATTATTAAGGATAGCTAATCTGTGTTAACTAAGATCATAAAAAAAAACCTTGCCTAATATGCAGCAGATTGATTTTACTTGAATTGCAAAACGTTATAATACAGATGCTATACTGCTGCAAAAGCAAGTTGAAGCAGTATAAAGAGATTTAGCGTCTAAAACAATCCTGAACCCGCTTATTTAACCCACGCGTAACCTTTAAGTAAAACCTTTTATTGAGAAATTCAATTATTTAGCACTGCGAAAAGAAATGCATAAAACCACTAAAATATGTAGCACAAATCCACAAAAAAACGCAGTTGCTACCAACAACTGCGCCATCCATTATTAAGCATTGTGTCCAATCAATTACTTAAACATGAATTTTAAAAATAATACTATTACATGTAAGAATATAGTTGCCCTCGCCTCAATTGTATTTTTTTCTACCCAAACCCAGGCGAAAACACCGCTTGTAGAATTTAAAACGTCAGCAGTTTTAAATATTGAAGAGCTAGCTGTTCAACAAACCATAACCGGAACAGTAACCGATAACGATGGGGTTTTATTACCAGGAGCATCGGTTAAGGTCAAAGGAACTTCAAACGGAACCATTACAGATTTTGATGGTAATTTTAGTATTGTTGCCAATCCTGGTGATGTACTTGAAGTCTCTTATGTAGGCTTTGAAACCACTACAATTACCGTTTCTCAACAGACCAATTATACTATTAACCTTTCGGCAAACACTTCAGAACTTGATGAAGTTCTGGTGGTAGGCTATGGGACTCAAAAAAAATCTGATTTAACCGGAGCTGTAAGCTCTGTGGTTGCCGATGAGTTCAATAAAGGGGTAGTCAATAACCCGGGTAACTTGTTACAAGGTAAAGTCTCTGGTCTTAATGTTACCAATACCAGTGGTGAACCGGGAGCCGGTCAGGATATCATCATTCGTGGTGTAGGAACCTTGCGTTCAGGAACCTCTCCCCTTTATGTGGTTGATGGCTTTGTTTTAGATAACTCCGGAAACGGTTTGGCAACAAACCCGCTAAACTTCATCAATACCCAGGATATTGAGTCCATCAACGTATTGAAAGATGCTTCGGCAGCTGCGATCTACGGTTCGCGTGCAGCAAACGGGGTGGTGGTCATCACAACTAAAAAAGGAAAAGCAGGAAGAACCCAAATGAACTTTTCGGCTTCAACTGCAATTTCTAGTATCGCCAATAAGATCGATGTGTTTTCTGCAGAAGAGTTTAGAACGGTCATTCCTCAAATAGGCGGGAGCTTAAGCGATAACGGTGCTAATACCGACTGGCAGGACGAGCTTACTCGTACGGCAATTACCAATAACATCAACTTCTCGATGAGTGGTGGTACAGCAAGTACATCATATTTTGCTTCGATAGGCGTTGATGATCAAGAAGGAATCATCAATAATAGTGATCTCAAACGCTATTCTGCACGTGCTAACGTCACTCAAAAGGGATGGGATGATCGTCTCAAGGTTGATCTGAACCTAACTGCTACCCGTACCGAGAATACCCGACCCAATACCAGTTCTATAGTGAGTAATATGCTGAGTTTAAATCCTACTACTCCGGCCTATACAAATGGGGAACCTACGGTTTTTGGTACAGGATTGAATCCATTGATCCTTGAGGATATTTATGGAGATTTTTCAAACAACAACCGAATGATCGCTAAAATCTCACCTTCTTTAGAGGTTATAGATGGGTTAACCTATAAGCTGAATCTGGGGGTGGATTATTCTACAACAGACCGGGATATTCAATATATGCCGTATTCAGCAGATCCTGATTATGCTGAAGGTTCGGTGAGTTCAGCGTATACCACAAATAGAAATACACTCGTTGAAAACACCCTGACGTATGTTACCGATTTTGGCGATCACGGACTTACGGTTCTGGCAGGACATTCCTACCAGAAATTCTTTATCCATGCCAAGAATTTTTATTTTGAAAATTTCCCCGATAACGGAATCGAACCGCGTTACCAATTGGGGCAAGCGCGGGGTGATAATTACAGTCAGTCTTCTAGCGCAACCAGCAATGAATTGCAGTCGTTCTTTGGTCGTGTAAACTACGATTACAAAGACAAATATTTGGTGACGGCTACCTTACGTTCTGACGGTTCGACCAAATTTGGTGAAAACAACCGCTATGCTACTTTCCCTTCTTTGGCTTTAGGATGGAATATTTTCAAAGAAGATTTTATGGCAGATTCAGGGATCAACAATTTAAAGTTGAGAGCGAGCTGGGGGAAATCAGGAAATCAGGAAATCCCTTCTAAACAAACACGTTTAAGCTATGGCGAAAGTTTTGCAGATGATGATATTTATCCCTTAAATGATGCTATCACTACCCGGGAAGGTTATGATTACGGTTTGGTTTTCGCCCGTACGGCAAATCCTGATTTGCAATGGGAAGAAACGACACAAACCAATATCGGTTTAGATTTTGGTTTTTTGGATTATAAACTAAGCGGATCGGTAGATTACTTTTTGAAGGAAACCAATGATGTATTGCTGTATTTCTCAACGCAAGATCCTATTGATGAGGTAGGCTATAAGTGGCAAAACATACCGGGGATGAAGATCAAGAACAGCGGTATCGAGTTGGCTTTAGATTACCAGAGCGATCGCAGTCGGGATTTTTCTTATAATATAGGAGGTAACATCTCATACATTAAAAATGAGATAACAGATTCTCCTTTTACCATTGTAACTACCGGTACTGCCAGCGGTGCAGGACAAACCGGAGCGACCATCAACGGGTATATGAATGATCAACCTATAGGTAATTTCTTCCTTAGAGAATTCAATGGGATTGGAGCTGATGGTCTCAGCCAGTTTACCGATGTTAACGGCGACGGTCAAATAGATGATAGTGATCGTATTTCAGCAGGAAGTGCGGTGCCCGATATTCTGTATGCATTCTACCTTAAATTCAAGTATAAGAACTTTGATCTGGGATTGAACTTTAACGGGGTTAGCGGCAATAAAATTTACAACCACACCCGTATGAGTTTGTTCAATAAAACACAGATTGCCAATTCGCTGAACACTACAGATCAGGCTATTGAGTATGCTAATGAAGATCCCAGTAACTCCAATACGGTTTCTACGCGTTATCTGGAGAACGGTGCTTTCTTGCGCTTGAATAATGCCACTTTAGCTTACAGCTTAGACCCTAAGGTAATCGGGTTGGAACAATGGTTGACGAATGTGCGTTTATCAGTAACCGGACAAAACCTGTTTACCATCACCGATTACACCGGTTTTGATCCAGAATTAAACACGGGTAGCTCCAGCGATTCAAAATCGTATGGTATTGACTACTTCACGTACCCAAAAGCACGTACCGTTGTGTTCGGGTTAAATGTATCCTTCTAAAAAATTAAAAACTGCTTAAAATGAATTATAGAATTCTCACGCTGGTTGTAGGGCTTAGTGCCTTACTGTTCTGGAATTGTACAGACCTCGAAGAAGAAATATTAGACGAATCGCTAACCGGAACTGACGGTTTAGCAGAGCCTGTCTCCGGATCGATCTCTGCGGCTTACGGTATTTTACCGCAAACGTTTAGACATACCCGCTATTTTGGGCTGCAGGAAATTCCTTCAGACGAAGCGATCTTACCCCCGCGTACCGGGCTGGGTGGAACGCAATGGGCAGATAATGATACCTATACCACCGCACACAGACACCTGATGTCTTCAAGCAACAGTTTGGTTACCGAATCATGGAGTTATCTCACTACCGCATTGTTTAGAACCGTAGCGGCAATAGATGTATTAACACCGCTTGCCGAAGCAGGCGATGCCGAAGCCATTCAGGGATTGGCAGAAATGCGGGCCTTACGCGCTTATGAAAATATGCTGTTTTTAGACAGCTGGGGACTTACTTTTAAAAAGGAAGCTACTTCAGAAACTTCAGAAGTATTACGAGGTGCAGAAGCGGTAAGCTATATCGAAGAAGAGTTTCTGGCGGTGGTAGATGCTATCAGCCCTGGTAACGGTTCGGGGCGTATAACACCCCATGCAGTTTATGGATTTTTGGCTAAGTTGTATCTCAATGCAGGCGTGTATAGAGATCCTTACGGTACTCCCGTGTTCACAGATGAAGATATGACTCAAGTGATAAATTATACTAACCGAATCATCAATGACGGAAGTTATGCACTTTCTTCAGAATATTTTGACCTGTTCAATGATGAGAATCACGACAATGCAGAGTTGATTTTTGCTTTAGATTTACGAGGAGTATTGAATAATGATCACAATCGTTGGGCCTACTGGTCGATGTCGGGTTCTTTATTTCCAAGACCGGGAGATTTTTATCTAAGTATGGATGGTACAGACGGTCCTGCCGCAACACCTGATTTCTATCAGTATTGGGTTGATGCTTATGGAAGTGTAGATCCTGCCGATGCCGATGCCCGTTTCTATAAGAAAAATGCACAAGTCCCTGATGACTTGGAAGATATTTCAGGATTAACGCCATATAAACGGGATACGTTAGGGTTCAAAACAGATAAAGACCATTACTTTGTCGCAGGTTCTGATTTTGAAATCGATCGTGGAATCATTCGCGGTACGATGTGGGCACCTAGAAAAGAAAACTACCGATCAGGAAATTTTATGACCGGTACCGATGCTAATGGCAACAGCGGCTATAGAATTTATCCGCTTGCTGAAGCACGTGAAAATGGTTCAGATCCTGAAGACATTACCTATTATGTAGACCATACACTAGCTATTAGTCTGGATGGAAGCGCAGGTTATGCAAGCGGTTACCGTTTTGCGAAGTGGCAATTCAGTAAAACCTCAGATGATGGTAACAATTACAGCAGTGTAGATCTTATTCTATTGCGTCTGGCTGACGTGTATTTAATGCGCGCTGAAGCAAAACTTAGAATGGGCGATAACGCCGGAGCACTAACAGATGTTAATACCCTTAGAGCTTCCCGTAATGCAAGACCAGATCAAACCCCTCCTGCTTTAACCAGCATTACCTTAGAAACCTTATTGCGTGAGCGCGGTTTTGAATTCTACTGGGAAATGTCACGTCGTAGCGACCAGATTCGTTTCGGTACATACGAAGATTCATGGACTTCAAAAACCGATAGTGATCCAAACCATCGATTATTCCCGATTCCTCAGGAAGCGATTGACGGGGCTTCTAATACTCCCGGTTATCTGGAGCAAAATGCTGGATATTAATATGTAGTACATTATTTTTGAAACGGCGGAACGCAAGTTCTGCCGTTTCAAATTTTTAAAATTACCGAATGATGAATGTAACGAAGAAAAGTCTTGTTGTGCTTGGCGCGCTGCTTGTAAATGCTTGTTTATTAGAACTTAATGCTCAGGAAACTCAAACCGAAGAATCCCTGAATGTGATCCTGATGATTGGAGATGGGATGGGTATTCCGCAGATTTCGAGTGCGTTTTATTTTGGAGAAAGTAGACCCAATTTTGAACGCTTTGAAGAAATAGGCCTGCACAAATCTTATTCTACCAGTCATAAAATTACTGATTCGGCAGCCGGGGCAACTGCTTTTTCCACCGGGCAAAAAACCTATAAGCGTGCGATAGGAGTCTCAAAAGACACGATTCCACAGGAAACGATTTTAGAGAAATTAAAAAAGGAAGGCTATCAAACCGGCCTCATCTCGCTCACCTCAATCACCCATGCCACGCCGGCTTCTTTTTATGCACACGTTAAAGACCGGGATATGCATGAAGAAATTGCTGCGCAGCTCGTTACCGCCGATGTAGATTTTTTAGCGGGCGGTGGTCGTAAATTCTTGAGCAACCGGAGTGACGGAAAGAATCTGTTTAGTACGTTACTGGAACATAATTACAATCTGGACACCCTTAAGCTGAGCAGTTCAAAAGCCGGGATGCGCAATGCATTTATTGTTGAAGACGAAGGGCTTCCGTCAAAAATAGATGGGCGTGGTGACTTCTTGAAGGAAGCTAGTTTAGAGGCGCTTGAATATTTTGGAAAAGCCGAAAAACCTTTTTTCCTGATGATTGAAGGATCGTATATAGACTGGGGCGGACACGATATGAACCCAGAAATGATGATTGAAGAAGTAGCTGATTTTGATACAACCATCGGTGCTGTTTTAGACTATGTAGAAACACACCCCAACACGCTTTTGGTCATTACTGCAGATCACGAGACAGGAGGGGCAAGCATTGGAAAATACTATGAGGTAGACGAAGAAACCGGTGAGAAAACTGAAGTTCCGGAGAAGGTTGCGGTTTATTTTATCACAGATCAGCACAGCGGGGAGTTAATCCCTGTTTTTGCGGCAGGAAAAGGTGCTGAAAATTTTAAAGGAATTTACCAGAATAGCGCCATTTATCATAAAATTTTAAAAGCCATAAATGCCAAAAATTAACAGCATGAAAAATAGAGTTCTAATCTTTTTGTTATGTGTCAGCATCCAAAGCTTTGCACAACAAAAAGCATCATATAATGTGCATTCACATAACGATTATGCACAAGAATTTCCTTTTTGGGAGGCTTATATAGGTGGGGCGAGCAGTATTGAAGCCGACGTATTTTTAAAAAACGACACCCTTTTTGTTACACACACTGAAGATGAGATCTCTACAGAGAACACGCTAGATCAGTTGTACTTACAACCGCTAAAAAAGTTGAGTGAAGAAGGTAAACTCAGAAGCCTTCAGGTGCTTATCGATATTAAATCTGATGCTGAAACTACTTTAGAAGCAGTAATAAAAGCAATTCAAAGCCAGGAATTGGCCCATACAGATCAACTTACGTTTGTGATTTCGGGCAACAGACCGGCAGCAGAAACCTATAAGAATTATCCTGATTTCATTCAGTTTGATTATCAGGATTTAGAGGATTTAGATCAGGTTGACCTTAGTAAAGTAGCGTTGATCAGTGTGAATTATAAAGATTATTCGGTATGGAATGGTTTTGGGAATATGGTCGCTCCTGAACTCAAAAAGGTAAAAGCAGCAATAGCAAAAGCGCACGCGGTGAATAAGAAGTTTCGCTTTTGGGGCAGTCCGGATACTAAGATTGCGTGGACGCGTTTTGCAGATCTTGGAGTAGATTTTATCAATACTGATACTCCGGGAGAAGCGGTTACTTACCTTAAAACTCTGGATCAAAACACTTATGTGAATACGCAGAAAATCGAAGTCTATCAGCCGGAATTTCAATTCGATTATGAGACTACTCCGGTCAATGTGATTTTGATGATTGGTGACGGTACTGGTTTGGCGCAGATCACTTCGGGTCAAATAGCAAATGGAGGCGTATTGACGGTTACCCAATTGAAAGATATCGGCTTTTCTAAAACTGCCTCGACAGACGATCTGGTTACCGATTCTGCTGCGGGAGCTACGGCGATGGCTACCGGTACCAAAACACATAATCGGGCGATAGGCGTAGGACCTGATGATCAACCGCTGCAAAACATCACTGAAATTCTGGGAGCTAAAGGCTTCGCTACTGGTTTGGTCACTACAGATGCAATAGATGGGGCTACTCCGGCATCCTTTTATGCACACCGTAAAGAGCGTGATGATGCTCAGGGAATTCTTGCTGATTTAAAAGGAAGTGAGATTGATTTCTTTATTGCCGGTGGAAAGTCTAAAGCGGCATTGCTACCCGATTCGTATCTCATAAAGGACTTAACCGACTTCAATACGATAAACGAAAAAACAGCGGTTTATGTGGGTGATGGAAAAGTACCTTCAATTGCTGATGGACGCGGAGCACTCTTGCCCAATAGTGTAAAACAATCACTCCAAATTTTAGAGAACACTAAAAAACCCTTTTTTATGATGATTGAAGCAGCTCAGATAGACAGCAACGGACACGCGAACAATACAAGCGGAATCGTACAGGAAATGCTTGATTTTGATCAAACCATCGCTGAAGTTTTAAAGTTTGCAGATAAAACAAAAAACACATTGGTAGTCATAACAGCAGACCACGAAACTTCGGGGTTTGGTATTATAAGTGGAGATCTGAAAACGGGTAAATTGCATGGCGAATTTTTAACGACAAATCATACGGGAATTATGGTGCCGGTTTTTGCTTATGGACCGCAAGCGCAAAACTTTAGAGGTGCTTATGAGAATACTGAGATTTTTGATAAAATTTTAAAAGCCCTTCACCCATAATACACTTGTTTTTTACAAAATGAAAGCCTCTTCTAAAATACAGGAAGAGGCTTTTTTTTATAGAGAATTGACGTTTTAATACGTGTTTATTTAGTTTTATTAAAAATAATTTTTCGTTTATAATTCACGTAAAAGGTTTTAATACCTGAATATATAGGGCTTGCGAAGGAGTTCTATTGTTCTTTATTTTTATTTGTACTTAATCTAAATAAGTATAAATTTGCTGGCAACAAACCTATAGATGAAACAAAAAATACTCCTTCTTTTCTTTATAATTCCATTTGCTGTTGCGGCTCAATATGATTTGAGCGGTTTTATTCAAGATGCGAATGGCTATGTCGTTTTAGGTACTCAAATCAAACTAAGCGGCGGGAGTCTCTCCCGTACAAAAACCGTTAATGGGTCGGGTAAGTATGAGTTTAAGGATTTGCCTTCAGGTACATTCAATCTTGAAATTACCAGCGGCAATTATATAGAATTTGATCAGGTTGTTATTACCAATGCTGATGTGCGTCACGATATTCAAATTAAAAATGACAAGGATTATGAATTGAGCGAAGTAGCAATACGCGGCGAATCTGCTAAAACTAAAATGGAAAAAAAGGGTTTTGCTCTCAATGTAATAAAAACCGATGAAGCTGCTCAGCGCAACATTCAAACAAATGAATTATTAAATACTAGTGTAGGTGTAAAAATTCGTCAAAACGGAGGTCTGGGCTCTAATGTGCAGTATTCTTTAAACGGTTTATCTGGTAGTGCGGTGCGTATTTTTATAGATGGTATTCCCATTTCTACTTTTGGATCTTCTTACAATTTAAACAGTATTCCGCCTTCAATGATAGAGCGTATTGAGGTGTATAAAGGTGTAGTTCCCGGATATTTATCTGATGATGCTTTAGGTGGAGCAATAAATATTGTACTCAATCAAGCGACTAATACAAACTTTAATGCTTCGGTTTCCTACGGTTCTTTCAACACCTTGCAAGCTAGTGTAAGTGGTTTATACCGTTTTGAAGATTCGGGCTTCACTATAAAAGCTTCCGGTTTTCATAACTATTCTGATAATGATTATAAAGTTTCAGGAAGAAGCGTTGTAATAACAGGTTTGGGAGGTGTGCAAACGCCTATCACGGCCAGAAGATTTAATGATGCTTACAGGTCTACAGGTGGTATGGTTCAGGTCGGGTTTACGGATGTAAAATGGGCAGATCAGTTTTTTTTGGGCTTCACCGGTTCAGATGATTACAAAGAAGTACAACATGGGGCATTTATGACCATTACGCCTTATAAAGGTCGGTTTTTTGAGTCAGATGCCAGTCTAGCCAACTTGACCTATAAAAAAGAAGATCTTTTTACAAAAGGCTTAGCTTTAAATGTAAATGGCTATTACG
This sequence comes from Leeuwenhoekiella aestuarii, assembly GCF_004104055.1. Taxonomy (GTDB): domain Bacteria; phylum Bacteroidota; class Bacteroidia; order Flavobacteriales; family Flavobacteriaceae; genus Leeuwenhoekiella; species Leeuwenhoekiella aestuarii. The sequence goes on from NZ_QOVJ01000001.1 coordinate 1,128,119, forward strand.
GGAAGCGTAACCGTCAGCTGAATGATACAGTTGCTGCGGCTTATAGTTGGAATGGAGAGCGCGCTATCGATTTTAGAGGAAATGAATTTGATTACACTTGGGGTTCTCAACAGGAAGGCGGACCAACACTTGCTAAAATAAACAGAAATGTAGCTTCTGTGCGTACTGGACTATCGTATGCTTTTAACGGCAATCATAAGATTTTGGCGAATCATGTTTACAGCAGTATAGACAGGAAAGACAGCGATGCGCTTCGCTCGGTGTTAGAAAACACCTTTGTGGGGACGCGTGATTTACTCAAAAATATAATCTCACTTACCTATGAATTAAACGCACTTGAAGACCGTTTACAAGCGAGCTTTTTTGGGAAGTATTACCAGCAGAAAAGCATTAGTAAGGACCCTGCGGTTGAAACAGATGCAGCCGGAAACAGCCAGATTGTTGATGAGGTTGTAAGCAGTACTAAAAAATATGACGGGTATGGTTTTGCGCTTTCGTACGCGGTAGTTCCTCACGTCACCCTGTTAGCTTCTGCAGAGAAAGCAGTGCGTTTACCTAATGAGACAGAAATTTTTGGGAATGACGGGGATAACGTGGTTGCCAACTCTAGCATCAATCCGGAGCAGAGTAAAAACTACAATCTGGGATTTAGACTGGGGACTTTCAATCTGAAGAAAAATCAATTTACGGTTTCAGCCAATTTCTTTACCCGTAATATAAAAGACAGAATAGGCTTACCTATCGAGACTTCCCTTAATGTAGATGATGAGCTGATCTTATATGTGAATCAAGGTAGCGGTACTTCAAAAGGTTTTGATACGCAATTCAATTATACCTATAATACCAATTTTAGATTCAATTTTAATGCTTCAAAATTTGATTTAAAGATAGAAAACAGAGGGACGGAAATTGATGTGCCCAACACACCATTTTTTACCTTGAACGGAAGCTTGCGTTATTCCTTTAAAAATTTAATTCAAGATAATTCAAGCTTAAATCTCTTTTACACGCTCTATTATACAGATGAATTTTCCTATCTGGTACCGCAAGGCTCTAATACAGTAGGAGACGATTTCTTTAAAGTCCCAGAACAACTCGTTCAGGATCTAGGCTTGAGCTACACCTTTCCTAACAACAATTTTGTGGTGAGTTTTGATGTCAAAAATATCTTTGATAAGCCCGTTTACGACAATTTATCAGTACAAAAACCCGGGCGAGCATTCTATTTAAAACTTAATTATTCAATCAATAAATTTTAACTGAATAACATACTAAACAATGAAACACGTATATCTAAATTTTAAGGCTTTTACAGTACTCACACTTGCTTTAGGGCTTACAACAGCCTGTAGCACTGATGAAACCGTAACAGAAACCGAAACCGGAGAAGAAGCAGATTCTAGGTGGATTACTGTTGCTGCTGCAGCAATGGGAGAAAATCCTGGAGACGGTAATGGAGGAACCTTGATCTATGCTGTAACTAGCGAAGAAGCAAAAGATCCTACGGTATCTATTGAACCTTTTGAAAGCGGATTTATCGTGCCTTCTAACCGTACCGCAAGATTGCAAGCATCAGAAGATGGTACAACCATATTCAATATCAGCTATGCGGGAGATACGGGCGGAAATTACACTAAATATAACGTTGAAGGCGGACAGGATTTTGTACAAACCGGTTCTGCGATAAGCATTGCGCCCTATGTAGGCTCGGCTCCCAGATGGATCAAGTTGTTTGACGGAGATCAAACCGGTGCAGCTGTATATGTATCTACCGAAAATGAAATTAGTGATAACGGTACTCCAGACGATGCAACTGATGATTTTTATGTGCGTACCGAAGCAACTATGGGAATCGTGACTTTAGATCTCGAAAATTCGTTAATTAGAGAATTTCAAGAGCATAGCGTGCCGCTTTCTGCTGAAGAAGAAGCGCAAGGGTATTATATCTCAAGAATTGATATGCCAACCTTAAATGCTACCGGTGATAAATTATACATAGGAGCGCGTTTAAGCAAAGTAAACCCTGAGACGGGAGAGAGTGACCGTAATGGTGAAATTCTAGCATCAAAATCTATTGTGTTAGATTACCCATCTTTGATGAACCCTAAAGTGATCACATCAGGTGTAGGTATGGGGAATACAAACGGTTACCGAAGTATTAACGCTTTTGAATATAACGGTGCAGTGTATCAAGCCAATCAAGGAGACCCACAGGGATCTCACATTTTGAGAATAGGTTCTGACAATGAGTATGATGATTCATACCAATTCAATCTTGACGATGCATTAGGAGTTGAAGCTGCTTACATACTAGCGTGGAGACCGGCAGCAAACGGAAAAGCAATCGTTGCTTACCGACACGCAGGTTCTGCAGAAGGACTAGCAGGCGCTCAAGGATTTTTTGCCTTAGTTGATCTAAATGCTAAAACAGCAGAAAAAATTGATGCGATTCCTTACGATCCTGACTTTTACCTATTCCAGTATCAAGGTTTTGCTGTAGATGGCGATGATATCTATGTTACACAGGCTCCGGTAGGAAAAAATGGTAATATCTATGTTATAGATACCGAAACAGGTGATGTAACTAAAGGTGCCGAACTGGTAAATAAAGAAGGAAGCCATTTTATTGGAGTATTCTAAAAACTGAAAAAACAATATCCCCTATAAAAAACCCTCGATTTATCGAGGGTTTTTTGATTGATATAAATTGATTATTAAAACTGCAGTGTAAAGTCGGTCCCATTCTCGGCATCACTCTGCAGCTGAATTTTACCTTTATGTAGGGTCATAATCTGCTTGCTGAGGCTAAGACCAATGCCACTCCCGGTCTTTTTTGTGCTGAAAAAGGGAATAAAAATACTTTCCCTGATTTCTTCAGGAATACCGCTACCATTATCTCTAACCTTGATTTGCACTTTGCCTTTGCTGTTTTGAGAAGCCGTGACGACGATTTTGGCATTTTTAACCTGTTGGGTTGCGTCAATCGCATTTAGGATCAGGTTGATCAAAACCTGTTCAATAAGGTAACTGTCAATCTCAAAAAGCATTTCAGGATTTTCAGTCTTAAAATGCAGCGTAACATTTTTGTCTGCGAGTGAGGGCTGCATCAAATCGCTGATGCTTTTAAAGAGTTCACCTACCTTAACTGTCTCGAGGTTGAGGTGCGTGACTTTACTGAGGCTTCGGTAAGTCTTGGCAAATTTCATCAGGCCTTCGCTGCGTTTTTTTATGCTGCTGATACCCGCATTGAGATCGTCCAATTCCAGCGGATGTAATGCTGCATTTTGCTGGTTGTTTTGAATGTGGTTTTGTAGAGTTTCGGCCAGCGACGAAATGGGTGCAATGCTGTTCATAATCTCATGGGTCATCACACTCAGGAGTTTTTTCCAGGCATCCGATTCGGTTTGGTTGAGCGTATTTTCAATATTCTGAAGCACCACAAGTTTAAACGCATCTTCTTCCACCTGAAAAACCGTTTCTGAAATAAGGACTTTTAAGTTCTCGTGGCGCAGGGTGATTTCTGTTGAAACCGCTTCGTTGCGGTAGGTGTCAAAAAGTTCGTCATACAGCTGAGGTCTGCGTTTTTCTACAAAACCGATGTTTTTAAAGTTGGGCAAATCGAGGGTATTGAGCAGCGACTCGTTTGCCCATAGCACCTGGCCGCTATCCAGATTGTAAGCGATAATGCCCACATCTACCATTTCCAAAATTTTCTGCAAGTACACGAACTGTGCCTGCCGCTCGTTGTTGATGTTCTTGATCGTCTTATTGACATTGTTAAAGCCTTTATGCAACCGGCGAATGTCCTGCGGACCGTGTTTTTCAGAAAACCAGCGTGAAAAATCGCGGTATTTTACCGCTTCAAAAAAATCATCCATGGCAACAAAACGCCTGGTCAGATACCGGTAGAGGTTAAACAGTACAAATAAGGTAAAGCCCCCTCCTCCCAAAATAAAATAGATATTGGCATTTACAATACCCCAGGCCAGTCCCGTAAGTCCCGCCAGTAAAAGCAATACCCACAGCAATAAGGCAGCGATGTAGCTTTTATAGATCATACTTGTTGAGTCTGCGGTAAAGCGCGGTACGCGTGATACCCAGTTCTTTGGCCGATTTAGAAATGTTACCCTTATTTTTCTCAATCACGTTGAGGATGGTGTTTTTTTCCACAGCATCCAGATTGGTGGTTTTGAGTTTGAGTTCGGTTTCCGGTTGTTGCTCTATGGGCGAAAAGGCTAAATCTTCGGCACTTAAGACAGAACCTTCAGCCATAATCACAGCGCGTTCCAAAGCGTATTGCAGTTCGCGAACGTTGCCGGGAAAAGCATGTTCTTTTAGTTTTTTTATAAAACCGGAATCAAGACTGAAGTTTGCTTTGCCATACTTTTCGGCATAGCTTTTTACAAAATATTGAGCCAACAGACTCAGGTCCGTGCCGCGATCACGCAGGGGCGGAATCATAAGGTCTACGGTGTTGATGCGGTAGATCAAATCCTTGCGAAACTTACTTTCGTCAGCCAGATCGGTAAGGCTAATATTGGTTGCACAAATGAGCCTGATGTCAATGTGTACCGGCTCGTTTGACCCCAACGGAGTTACCTGCCTGTTTTGTAAAACCGTGAGCAGTCTGGCTTGTTGCCGCAGGCTGATGTTTCCAATTTCATCCAGAAAAAGGGTGCCGCCATGTGCGGCTTCAAAACGACCTTTGCGGTCTTCACGTGCATCGGTAAAAGCCCCTTTTTTGTATCCAAACAATTCGCTCTCAAAGAGACTTTCGGTAAGGGCTCCTACATCCACTTTTACAAAAGGCTGGTTTTTACGCAGTGAATTTTCATGAACGGAGCGGGCTATTAGATCTTTTCCGGTCCCGTTTTCGCCTAAAATCAACACATTAGCATCGGTAGGCGCCACTTTTTTAAGCTTTACAAACACCTCTTGCATAGGTTCGCTATCCCCTATGATTTGAGTATCAGACTCCAGTTTGATTCGTTGACTACCGGGTTTTTTCTTTTTGGCCAGGATTTCGGCCATGGACTCAAGCAGTTTTTCGTTCTTCCAGGGCTTTACCAAAAAGTCAGAAGCACCTTCTTTAAGCGAGCGAATAGCAAGGTCTATATCGCCATAAGCCGTAATGAGCATCACGTCTGTGGCCGGTTTCCAGCCTTTGATTTTGTTGAGCCAAAAAATACCCTCGTTGCCGGTGTTAACGAGTCCGTTGTAATTCATATCGAGAATCACCAGGTCAAAATCCTGTTTGCTCAGAATTGCCTGCAGGGCATTTGGATTTTTTTCGACCACAACCTGTTTGACCTGTGGTTTGAGTAAAAGCCGCAGGGCAGTAAGAACGTCTTCATCATCGTCAATAACCAGGATATGAGCGTCTTTGAGTTGCATACGTACAATATTACGATTTTCGACTTTTGAGTAACCCGTAGAACCGGGCTAATTTTTAGCTGTACCAAAAGTGTATCGGCAGCGTACATGAAGTGTATCAAAACCGAACACTTTTAAATTTAATTAAATAATTATGGTTCTGAAAATCAGTTATTTATAGTTTTGGCACAGTATTGCTTAATAAACAGGTGCAAACAACTATTTTATGGACATCCCTTTAGAAAAGAAACGCTTTACCACTCAAAAAATACTGATGATCGCAGGCGGTATTGCCCTGGCTGCACTTATTGTTTTTGTGATCCTTTCGACTACAGGCAATTCAAAACTCAACGTTCAAAAAGAGCGCCTGAGCATTGCAACGGTTAAGCAAGATGTTTTTCAGGAAAACATTCCGGTAAACGGGGTGGTGATGCCTATTACCACCATTTACCTGGATGCGCTCGAGGGCGGCCGCGTAGAAGAAAAGTTTGTAGAAGATGGCGCGGTGATGAAAAAAGGCGAGCCCATTTTACGCCTGTCAAACACCGATCTGGAATTAAGCCTTGTGAATCAGGAAACTCAGGTGTACAACCTGCTCACCCAAATGCAGATTTCGCAAAATGCCGCGCGTCAAAATACCATTGTAAAACTCAATCAATATACCGATGTGGAGAATAGCCTGATCGAGGCTAAACGGGTATATGATCTCAATCAAAAGCTTTACGATAAAGACGCGATAGCAAGACAGGATTTGATTAAATCAAAAAATGACTACAACTACCAGAAAGAACGTATGCAGCTGGCAGAGCAAATTTTGGCTCAGGATTCTATAGCTGTGAAGCAGGAAAAAAATCAGGTTTCAAGCTCCTATGCGCGAACTCAGAATGCTTTAGAATTGATGCGTCGTAAGGTAGCCGATTTGGTAGTTCGGGCACCGGTTGACGGGCAACTCACTTCACTTGATGCTGAGATTGGCCAGTCTAAAAATAAAGGGGAGCGTTTGGGACAGATCGATGTGTTGAGCGGGTATAAAGTGCGTGTTGATATAGACGAACATTACATTTCCAGAATTTATACGGGTCAAAAAGGCTCCTTTGATTTTGACGGAAAAAACTACACGCTGGTAATTAAAAAAGTTTTTACGCAGGTGACAAACGGAAGGTTTCAGGTTGATATGGAATTTGAATCTGAAGTTCCGGAAGGCATACGCCGCGGGCAAACGCTACAGATTCGTGTTGCACTGAGTCAGGAAAAGCAGGCTTTACTCATTCCAAAAGGCGGATTCTTTCAGGAAACCGGTGGTAACTGGATTTTTAAAGTAAGTGAAGACGGAAATGCCGCCTATAAAGCAGACATTTCATTGGGTAGCCAAAACACCGAGTATTATGAAGTCTTAAGCGGACTGGAACCTGGCGACCGGGTGATCACCAGCAGTTATGATAACTACGAAGAAGTACAGGAATTGGTACTTCAGGATTAAAACTAAAAAACGATGATAACACTAATCTTAGCATTTATAAACCTAATTCTTTCTTAGATGATTAAAATAACAGACTTAGAAAAGTATTATGCCACCGAAGAGGTGCGCACCATTGCCCTCAATAAACTGTCTTTTCAGGTGCAGGAAGGCGAATTTGTTGCCGTGATGGGCCCTTCAGGTTGTGGTAAATCAACCTTGCTTAACATCCTGGGACTTCTGGATGACCCGGACGGCGGCAGTTTTATTTTTAACGGTATTGAAGTAGCCGGTTTTAATGAGCGTAAACGTGCCGATCTGCGCAAGCACAACATCGGTTTTGTCTTTCAAAGCTTTAACCTGATCGACGAACTCACCGTTTTTGAAAACGTAGAGCTTCCGTTGATTTATACCGGTGTGAAACCTGCAGAGCGTAAAAAACGCGTAGATGAAGTGCTAGAAAAAATGCAAATCATGCACCGTCGTAAACACTTTCCGCAGCAATTATCAGGAGGACAGCAACAGCGTGTAGCCGTAGCCCGAGCCGTGGTGAATAACCCAAAATTAATTCTTGCCGATGAACCTACGGGTAACCTGGACAGCAGCAACGGGAACGAGGTGATGGATTTGCTTACCGAACTCAACGAGGCCGGTACCACGATCATTATGGTGACACACAGTGAGCACGATGCTAAATACAGCCACCGCATCATCCGGATGCTCGACGGTCAAAAGGTTACTGAAAATGTACTCTCAGAGTATAAAAGCAAAACCTTGGAAGTTTAAGATTTCCTAACGGGGATTCATTCATCAACCCGATGCCTATCGGGACCAATCAATCAAAACCGGGACTTAATCACTCCCACTATTTTATCAGTTATGCTCAAAAATTATTTCAAAATCGCGTTTAGAAACCTTTGGAAAAACAAGGGTTACAGTGCACTGAATATCTTTGGACTGGCCATTGGGATCACCTGTGCCAGTTTGATCCTACTTTGGGTAGAAGATGAAATGAGCTTTGACACCATTGTCGCAGATCAGGAACTGGTTTACAGCGTACCTACCAATCAGGTCTATGAAGGACAGAAACGCACCTTTTTTCAGGCAACTCCGGGACCTTTAGCCGCAGCTTTAAAAACTGAAATTCCGGAAATTACTAAAGCTGCAAGATTGCGAAATAGAGATTTCCTGTTTACCGTAAACTCTTCTTCAATAAGTAGTTCCGGTTCTTATGCAGATCAAGATATATTTGATCTGTTTAATTTAAAATTTATAGAGGGCAATGCTACTGATGCTTTCAAGATGAAAGAGAGTATTGTAATTACAAAAGAGGTAGCGCAAATTCTTTTTGAAAATCCAACCAATATTTTAGGAAAAGTAATCCGGGTTAATCAGCAGGACAATTTTAAAATAACTGGTGTGGTTGAAACCCTGCCGGTAAATACGACCTATAGTTTTAACTGGTTGGTTCCATTTGAGAATTTTACATACGACAAACCCTGGACGCAGGAATATGGCAGCAATTTTACTGAGACCTTTGTAAAGTTAGCACAGGATGCTGACTTCAATAGCGTTAATGAAAAAGTCAAACACATCTTACCAGCCAAAACCGGCGATAAAGACACCCAGGCAATTTTACATAAAGCAAAAAACTGGCATTTACGATCAGATTTTAAAGATGGTGAAGTGGTAGGTGGTCGCGTAGAATATGTGCGGTTGTTCAGTTTTATAGCGCTTATTATTTTAGTTATTGCCTGCATCAATTTTATGAATTTAGCAACTGCCCGTAGCGAGAAGCGGGCAAATGAGGTCGGCGTGCGTAAAACCTTAGGTTCAAACAAGCAGCAATTAATTTTTCAGTTTATAACGGAAGCCTTGATGATTGCAATATTCGCAGCTTTATTAAGTGTTTTAGTTTTGATCCTCATTATTCCGGCATTCAACGCGTTAATAGACAAACAACTTGCTTTGGATTTAACTATACCATCGCATCTGCTTTCGCTTTCAGCTATAACCCTAATCTGTGGGATATTTGCCGGTTTATACCCTGCGTTCTACCTCTCTTCTTTTAAACCTATTGACGTGCTTAAAGGAACCCGAATCCAGGCTAAAGGTGCCGGGTTTATTCGTAAAGCTCTGGTCATTACCCAATTTGTGATTTCTATAGTGTTTATCATTAGTACGTTACTGGTTTACCAGCAGGTGCAACATGTAAAAAATCGTGATTTAGGACTTAATAAGGACAACCTGATCGAGATACCAGCAAATGGTGATTTGATCAAAAACCGAAAGGCTATAGCAGAAGGTTTGAAAAATACAGGGATGATTACTGGTTTAGGATTGTCAAATTCTAATATACTTTCTGCTGGGAATAACGGCTCTGGTTTAAGATGGCAGGGAGGGAGCAATACTGAAGATGTACTTGTTTCTTATAGATACATAAATGATGAGTATTTTAAAACAACGGGAATCGAATTGATTGAGGGACGTGGTTTTAGTCCTGTAGTTGCTCATGACAGTTTGCACGTTATCATTACCGAATCTTTTGCACAATTGATGGGCACCGGTAGTGCACTGGGCAAGACTATAGACCGATACGGGGATATGTATACCGTGATAGGCGTGACTAATGACTATTTATACGGCGACATGTATGGTACCAGTGATCCGGTTATGTTTTACAATTATCCCCCTGAAGCACAGTACATGTATTTAAAAACGAACCCAAAATACGCTACAACCGAGGTTTTGAAAAGCGTTGAGTCAACATTAAATGAGTATAATCCCGGGTATCCTTTTGAATTCCGTTTTGTGGATGATGCTTTTGATGCACGTTTTAAAAGCGAACAATTGATAGGGAATCTCTCCCGCATTTTTGCCCTGCTTGCAGTCTTAATTTCGTGTTTAGGCCTCTTTGGGCTTTCGGCTTATACCGCAGAGCAGCGTCGTAAAGAAATAGGAGTGCGTAAAGTTTTAGGATCTAGTGTTGCCGGTATAGTAGGCTTATTATCCAGAGATTTTATAGTTCTGGTATTGGTCGCGTTACTTATTGCCGTTCCGCTGGCGTGGTACTTAATGTACTCGTGGTTACAGGGATTTGCCTATCGTATTTCAATCAATGTCTGGGTATTTGCAGTTGCGGGTATTGCTGCTCTAGGAATTGCGCTTTTGACGGTAAGCTTTCAGGCCATTAAAGCAGCGATCGCTAACCCTATAAAGTCCTTAAGAACGGAATAATTCATCAATCAAAATCAAGCAGCCATGATTAAAAATTATATCAAAATCGCCTGGCGGAATATTTTAAGATACAAGACCAATAGTGTACTTAATATTTTGGGGTTAAGCATTGGTTTGGTATCGGTGATGCTCATTGCATTATACATCCAGAATGAACTGGCTTATGATACCCAGTTTGATCAGGCTGCGCAAGTCTACCGGGTGAATATGAAAGGCAAAATGGGAGATAACGCATTTTATGCGGGGTACACACCACCACCTGCCGGGCAGGCCTTAGTAGATCAGTTTCCGGAAATTGAAAGCGCAACGCGCATCTATCAATCCGACAATACCAAATTAGCATATACAAACGCGACGCGTTCAAAAGTCTTTAATGAATCTGAAATTCTTGCCGTTGATCCCAATTTCTTAGAAGTCCTAAGCTATCCCTTGCAAAAAGGGGATGCCGCTACCTGTTTGCAGGAGCCCAACAGTATTGTGATTACCCCACAAATCGCAAAGAAATATTTTGGCGATGCAGATCCTATGGGTAAAACATTAGCATACGGGGACTCCGGGAAACCCTTACAAGTGACCGGTGTGTTTGAAGATCTCAGCAACTATCCGGCTTCGTTAAAATTTGACATCCTGATGCCGGTAGCCAATTTTAATGAGGTCACCTATTTCAATTGGAGTTGGGTATGGCTCAATATGGCGACCTATGTAAAACTCACGCCACAGGCAAGTGCGAATCCAGCGACCCTGGCGAATCTGGAATCCCGATTTCCAGAGATGCTCAAGGTACAGGCAGCACCCGCGTTTGAGCGTATAGGGCAACCCTTTGAGGAGTTTATTGAGAAGGGAAATTACTGGGAGTTGCACTTACAGGCTTTGTCAGATATTCATTTGTATTCTGATGGAATTACGTCTTCCATAACCGAGCAGCACGATGTTAAAAGCCTCTATATTTTAGGCATCATCGCCTTTTTTATCATCATTCTGGCCTGTGTGAATTTTATGAATCTTTCTACCGTTCAGGCTGTAAAACGCAGTAAGGAAATAGGGATTCGTAAAGTCTTAGGATCGCAACGGAAACAACTCGTTAAGCAGTTTATGACCGAAGTTTTCTGTTATACTTTTTGTGCTACACTACTGGCTTTTATCACAGTGCTCTTGATTTTACCGATGTTTAACGGGTTGACCGGAAAAGAGCTTGATATTCAGGCATTTTTTAATAGAAATCTAATCTTGCTAATACTCGCTGTTGTAGTCCTTACCACCCTGTTGGCGGGCATTTATCCTGCATTTTTCCTCACGTCATTCAATCCTATACGAGCCTTAAAAGGAAAAGTGGGTAAAACAACCCAATCCAGTTTTATCCGTAACGGGTTGGTTGTTTTTCAATTTTCTATTGCGATCACCCTGATCATTTGCACCCTGGTGGTGTTTAGTCAGTTGCGTTATGCACAACAAAAGGATTTGGGTTTTGAGAAAGATCATGTTCTGGTTATTAACAATGCCGAAACTCTGGGGAACAGTTTGGCTAGTTTCAAAAAAGAACTTACAGCATTAACCGGTGTAGAAGCGGCAAGCAGTTCGAGTGGAATGCTCACTCGCGGAAATTTCGGGGATTTCTACACCCCAAAACCCACAGCTGACGAACCCAATATTGCAACTGATATTTCCCTGAGTTCGTATCTGATAGATGACGCATTTATACCAACGCTGGATCTGGAAATCGTTGAAGGGCGAGGCTTTGACAAGCAGTTTAAAGATTCGCTATCGGTTATTCTTAATGAAACAGCTGCCGCTCAAATAGGTTGGGAAAATCCTATTGGACAGCAAATACGCTATCCCGGCGGTAATATGGAGTATTACACGGTAGTAGGTATTTTAAAAGATTTTAATCTCGAATCCCTGCATACGCCCATTGAGCCATTTGCCCTTTTTGCTGAAGAATCAAAGAGTTATGATACCCGCACCACCTTTATCAGCCTTAAAATATCCGGGGAGCATACCAGACAGGTAATCGGTCAGGTGCAGGATTTGTGGGAAAGTTATTTGGAGAGTACTCCGTTTGAATATTCGTTTTTAGATGAAGATCTGGCCTATGCTTATCAGGAAGATCAACGCTTAGCTTCCTTATTTATGGGCTTTAGCATACTTGCCATTTTTGTTGCCTGCCTGGGATTATTCGGTCTTATCGCTTTTACAGCCCAGCAACGCACGAAAGAAATAGGTGTGCGCAAAGTATTAGGAGCCAGCGTAGGCAGTATCGTAAAACTTTTGGCTATTAACTTTTTGAAGTTGGTTATGCTAGCGTTAATCCTGGCGGTACCGGTAGCCTGGTTGGCGATGGATAGTTGGCTGCAGGATTTTGCCTATCGAATAGATATACCCATCTGGGCATTTATAGCAGCAGGTGTCTTAGCACTGGCTATAGCATTAATAACCGTGAGTGTTCAGGCCATTAAAGCGGCAATTGCCAACCCTGTAAAGGCATTGAGAACGGAATAAATCATTAATCAAAATCAATCAGCTATGCTTAGAACTTATATCAAAATCGCCTGGCGGAATATCTTAAAACATAAAGGTTATTCAGCGATCAACATCTTTGGTCTGGCGTTGGGTATGGCGGTAACGCTTATGATTGGGCTTTGGGTCGCAGACGAACTCAATTACAACGATCTTTATAATAACAAGAATCAAATTGCGCAGGTTTATCAAAACACAAATTACAATGGTGAAATAGATACCGATAATGCAATTCCGCGTCCACTTGAATTTGCCTTAAGAGAAGAATTTAAAGACAAGTTCAAAAATATAAGCATGGCTTCCTGGAAAGGAGAGCGAATTATGAAAGTAGACGACAATATTCTCGTGATGCGCGGATATTCGGTACAACCGGAATTTGGGAATATTATTGATTTACAATTTATCAGCGGACAATCTGAAGCATTGAGTGATAGTAATTCGTTGTTGCTTTCTCAAACCGCAGCAACCACCTTATTTGGCAATGAAGATCCAATAGGTAAAACGGTTACCGTTGACAATCAAAATAAAATGATGGTTGCCGGTGTTTTTAAAGACATTCCGACGGGAAATGATTTTGCAGGTTTAGATTATTTAATGCCTTGGTCCCTTTACGCAAACCGGGAGTGGGTAAAGAATGCTGCAGATCAGTGGGGAAACGATTCTTTTCAGCTATTTGTAGAAGTTGCCGATGGGGTAAAGCTTAGCGAAGTTTCAAAATTAATCGCACCTGTAAAGAAGAATAGAGACCTTGAACAGGTAAAATACAATCCAGAGTTTTTCTTATGGCCTATGGACCGCTGGCATTTGTATACGCATTTTGAAAATGGTCAACAAAGCGGAGGACCTATAGAAAATGTGTGGCTGTTCAGTATTATTGGCATTTTTGTTTTGGTACTGGCCTGTATTAATTTTATGAACCTCAGTACAGCACGTTCCGAAAAGCGAGCAATGGAAGTAGGCATTCGCAAAGCTATAGGCTCCACAAAAAATCAACTCGTCAAGCAATTTTTAGCCGAATCTTTTTTGGTAGTGATTCTGGCTTTTGTACTTGCTGCGGGGCTGGTGGTACTCTTTTTAAATGCCTTTAATGAGCTATCCCACAAAAGCATTGATTTCCCTTGGGATAGCTTGCTTTTTTGGGCTTCAATACTCGTATTTATAAGTGTTACAGCCCTGATTTCAGGCAGTTATCCAGCCCTGTATTTATCTTCATTTAAACCTGTAAAAGTTATAAAAGGAACCTTTAAAGGGGGTAAAATGGCTGCGTTACCTCGAAAAATTCTGGTAATCATACAGTTTAGTGTTTCCATAGCCTTGATTATCGGCACTTTGATTGTGATGTCACAAATTGAATTCAGCAAAAATAGACCTATAGGTTATGATACCAGTGGGCTGATACAGATACCATTGAGGAGTGCTGAGTTTTGGGGCAAAAGCGATATGATGCGCAATGCTTTTATAGCCTCTGGGGCGGTAACCGAAATGGCTTCTTCAAGCAGTCCTTCTACAGAGGTGTGGTCAACACGGTCTGGCTTTAGCTGGGCAGGCAAACCTCAAGATTTTCAAGCAGATTTTAGCTACTCGATGGTTTCTTACGAGTATGCAGAAACCTTAGGCCTTGAGGTGATTGCAGGAAGGGGGTTCTCCAGAGCGTTTCCCTCAGACTCCAGTGCTGTACTCATTAACGAGTCTGCCGCCCGATATATGAATATGCAAAATCCTCTAGGTAAAGTTTTAGCTGCAGGTGAAAAGGGTGTTGACTATACCGAATATAAAATTGTAGGAGTTGTAAAGGATGTAATTGCACAGTCACCCTATAATTCTGTAAAGCAGGCTGTCTATACCTTTGATAAGTATCAAAGTGCGAGTTACTGGAATTTAAGACTCAATCAAAACCAAAGTATGAGTACAAACCTGGCTACCGTAGAAGCAGTTTACAAAAATTATTTTCCCGATGCTCCATTTTCCTATGATTTTGTAGATAAAGAGTATGCTAAAAAGTTTGCTGAGGAAGAGCGTATTGCGAGCCTGGCCAAAGTGTTTACGCTTCTTGCGATGCTTATTAGCTGCTTAGGCTTGTTTGGGTTAGCCTCATTTGTAGCCGAACAACGCACCAAAGAAATAGGAGTGCGTAAGGTGCTAGGTGCATCAGTACCTAATCTATGGCTCTTACTGTCTAAAGATTTTGTGTTGCTGGTAATTATCGCATTGCTCATCGCATCTCCTATTGCTTTTTACCTGATGCAACAATGGATTCAAAAATTTGTGTATAGAACCGATATTTCAATATGGATTTTTGTAGCTGCAGGCATAGGAGCCTTAGTGGTTACCCTATGTACCGTGAGTTTTCAGGCTATCAAAGCCGCATTACAAAATCCGGTAAAATCCTTAAGAACCGAATAGTCCTCTCAGCCCTTTGGGAGTCTCTCCCCAAGGGAGAGAAGTAGATTATAAAAAAATAAAAATTATGCTTAGAAACTATATCAAAATCGCCTGGCGGAATTTAAAAGCAAACCGCTTGTTTACGGTGTTAAACATCATAGGACTGGTAGTGGGCTTATGCGTGTGTATTGTGCTTTTTTCGTTTGTAAATAGCGAACTCAGCTTTGATAAAATGTATTCGCACGCTCCGGATATTTACCGGGTAAATATGGAGACTTCTGAAGAATACAACTTTGAGACCTGGGCCGAACTACCCAACGCAGTAGGACCGGCGATGGTAAAAGATATTCCACAAGTCAAAAAGATGACCCGCCTTATCAAAGATGATTTTGGGGTGACGGCATCTTTAAAAATAGGGGACAAGAATTTTACTGAAGACAGACTTTACCTCGCCGATTCAGCCGTCTTTGAAATGTTTGACTTTAAGTTTATAGAAGGTGAGGCTGAAAATGCTTTTACAAACCCAAATTCTATTGTGATTTCTGAAGCTTCGAAGGAACGGTTTTTTGGAAAAAAATCAGCTTTGGGAGCATTCATAACGGTAAACAACCGGGATACACTTCAGGTTTCAGGAGTGTATAAAGACCTGCCCGAAAATAGTGTGATAGACTGTGATATGATCTATCATATTTTGGATTCCTGGATGGGTACTGATGTATATTGGAGCAATGCCAGTTATGAAACCTACGTACAGCTGCAGCCACAGGCTCAGGTTGCTCAGGTTGAAACTCAGGCTACCCAATTAATCGATACCTATGTGCCTAAAGAAGGACAGTATTTTACGCAGTTTTACCTGCAACCCCTTACAAAAATACACCTGTATTCGGCAGGTATACGCGATGGCTACGCAACCCGGTTGGGAAGCATCACGACTATAAGAAGTCTGATATTCCTGTCTGTTTTGGTCCTATTAATTGCCTGCATCAATTATATGAATCTGGCTACTGCAAATTCGAGAAAGCGTAGAAAGAGCATTGGGGTAAATAAAGTTTTGGGCGCTACTCAAAAGCATATGCTTGTGCTGTTTTATGTAGAGACAGCGATCCTGGCTTGTATAGCAGTGGTGTTGGCCTATGCACTTTCATTCCTGATATTACCATGGTTTCAAAGTTTTACCGGGAACGCTATGAATTTCGGGGATTTGTTGGCTCCGCCCATTTTAATTGGACTGGCTTTAATCTGGCTGGTCGTCACACTCTTTGCGGGCAGTTATCCTGCGCTATCGATGACCGGTATTTCGCCGCTTTCTCTGGTAAATAAATCCAGGAAAAAGCATACCGTTTCTGAATTTGTGCGAAAAGGACTTGTGGTTTTTCAGTTTGCGGCTTCTATCGTTCTCATTATTGCGGTTACGGTAATCATTCAGCAAATGGATTTTATAAAGAATAAAAATCTGGGTTACAATCCTGATGGAGTGGTGGCAGTTTCTGTAAAATCTGCCGAAAGTAAGCAGCAGATCAGAAATTTAGAACATGCTTTAAACCGAAAAACCTATGTTGAAGGTATTGCTGCTGTGCAATCCATACCCGGAGCTGATGAGAGCGGGAGGTCTGTACGCCGGTTAAGTACTGACCAAACTGGAATGCCCATTGCCAGTTGCCGCACCGAAGGTAACGTGGTTGAAACCTTAAAGTTGAAGCTTCTTGCAGGCGCTGAACTACCTCAAAACATTCCCGAGGGCGATTCGCTTGTTTATACTCTGATCAATGAAAAAATACTCAGCTATCTCAATTATAAATCTCCTGAAGATGCAATAGGAAAACCGGTAAATACAGAGTTGGGTGGGGAAGCGATCATCACCGGGGTCGTTGCGAATTTCAACTTCAACTCACTCAAAGAAGACAGCGGCGGATATATGTATTATAAAGCCAATGACGCTCCGGAAGGGATACGCACCTTGTTGATACGATACAATACTCCGAATTTGCAGCAATTGATCAAAGGTCTGGAACAAACCTTTAATGAAAATCTACCCAACACGGCTTTTGATTATGCCTTTGTAGACAAGCATGTGGCGCAGTTGTATGCTTCAGAAGAGCGTACGGCTCGTACCGCGACACTATTCTCGGTTTTGGCCATCTTCATTGCCTGTTTGGGGTTATTTGGCTTGGCGGCATTTATGGCAGAGCAACGCACCAAAGAGATCGGTGTACGTAAAGTATTAGGCGCGAGTGTTGCCGGGGTCACTGCACTGCTTTCCAAAGACTTTTTAAAACTGGTAGGTATTGCCTTTGTGCTGGCATCCCCTTTTGCATATTGGATTATGAGTGAATGGTTGCAGAATTTTAATTACCGCACCTCTATACATTTTTGGATTTTTGGACTTGCAGGGCTGGCAGCTGTACTCATAGCCTTTGTTACCGTAAGCTTTCAGGCGATCAAAGCCGCATTACAAAACCCTGTGAAATCCTTACGCACCGAATAACTCATCAATCAAAATCAATCAGCTATGCTCAGAAACTATATCAAAATCGCTTTAAGAAATTTGTGGAAAGACAAAAGCTTTACCCTGCTGAATGTTTTAGGGCTAAGCATTGCCTTTACGGCTTCGCTATTGCTGGGGATGTATGCCTTTTTTGATCTGTCTTACGATCAGTTTCACAAAAATAAAGAAGACCTTTTTCAGGTTTACTATGCAGAGCAGAAACCGGGAGGGCAGGAAGTGGCTACCTCGATGCCGGTGCCTTTTGCCCCTGCACTTCAGCAGGAATTACCTAACATTAAGCACATCTCGCGTTACATAAGCGATCACGCACTGAATTTGGAAGCAGGCAAAGAACTGGACCTGAATCTGATTTTTGTGGATCCAGACTTTTTCCAGATGTTTAGTTTTGAAACTGTTTTAGGGACAAAAGAAGTCCTGAAAGACAATGCCCAAATCAGCATTACCGAAGAAACGGCTCAAAAGCTATTTGGAAAAACAGAAGCACTTGGTGAAACACTCGATTTGCTTATCAATGGCCGCAGGGAGGTATTTACGGTAGGGAGTATTCTTAAAGATCCTCCGGTAACGAGTGGGCTTCGGTTTGATGTAGCAGTCAATTTTAGCCATTCCCCCAACTATACCGAAAATTTAGATCGCTGGGACTCGCGTAATCACAGTGTTTTTATCCAGTTGAACAAAGATGCTACCGCTTCCGATATCACCCAAAGCGCCGTATCGTTTACCGATCTGCATTATAAAGGAAACATCGAAGACCTCAAACGCGATGGGGCACAGCCCAACGCCAACGGAAATTATTTAGAACTTCATTTACTGCCCTTTAAAGACATTCATTTCGCAGATTTTAAGGGCCATTCTTTAAAAGTAAGTAGGGCGTATCCCTATATGATTTTGGGTATTGGTCTGCTCATTTTGTGTATTGCGGGGATCAATTTTGTCAACATGAGCATTGCCCGAAGTGCCCAGCGCCTTAGGGAAATCGGGATGCGCAAAACTTTGGGAGCTGCAAAGAAGCAATTGTTTTTTCAGTTTTGGAGCGAAAGCGTCTGGGTTTTTATGATCGCACTCCTGCTGGGGATTGGGATTAGTATGGCATTAGAGTCCTCTTTTCGCCAGCTCTTCAATACCCCGGCTACCCTAAGTCACTTAAGTTCGCCGGTTTTAATAGGCGTACTTGTCGGGTCGTTTGTAGTTATTACGTTTATCGCCGGGGGCTATCCGGCCCTGGTTCTGAGCAAATTGGGTACTCTAAAAGCTTTAAAAGGTAAACTCGATTTAGCGGGTAAAAACCGGGTGCGCAACACCTTGATGGTAGTGCAGTTTAGTATCGCAATCGTCCTGATTTCAGGGACCTTGGTTTTAGGGAAGCAGCTTGATTTTATGCGGAATAAGGACCTGGGATTCAATAAAAGTCAGGTGGTGGCCGTGCCTTTAAACGGAAAGCACGCAAACCGTCAGGATGTGGCTTTACTGCGCAACGAACTTGCCGGAAAACCGGGTATTCATTCAGTTACCGCTTCAGATAACAATCTGGGTCTGGGCAAAGACGGCAGCACCTACTTCAGCCGAATGGGTTTTGACTATAAAGGCCGTGGAGTCCATACCAATATGCTGGTTGTTGATTACGACTATCCCGAAACTTTAGGGCTTCATTTAAAAGAGGGGCGCACATTTAGCCGAAGTTATTCTGGCGATAGCCTGTCTATCGTAATCAATGAAGCGATGGCTCGCGAACTTCAGGAAAAAGACCCAGTAAACAAGCAGATTATTTTAGACGACTCCATCAAATACACGATTGTAGGCGTGCTGAAGGATTACAATTTTCAATCGCTGAACAAAAAAATTGAGCCCATAAGTCTGTTTATGAAAAGCGACTGGGACCTGTATTATGCCTTCGTTAAGGTAGCTCCCCAAAATATGGCACAGACTTTTGAAAGCATCGAGGATGCCTGGAAGCGTATTGAACCCAACGCCGAATTTCTGGGGTCTTTTTTAGATGAAAATATCGACCGCACCTTTAAACGCGAACGCACGATGACTACGATCATAACCAGCGGATCCCTTATTGCGATCATCCTGAGCTGCATCGGACTTTTTGCAATCTCGATGCTGGTGGTGACGCAACGTACTAAGGAAATTGGCGTGCGTAAAGTAGTAGGCGCCAGTGTCGCGCAAATCACAGTTTTGCTGACCAAAGACTTTGTAAAACTCGTAGGCATCGCCTTTGTGATTGCCGCACCGGTAGCCTGGTGGCTGTTGTCGCAGTGGCTGCAGGACTACGAGTATCGTATAGAATTGCAGCTTTGGATTTTTCTGGCTGCCGGCCTGCTGGCGGTTTTTATAGCTCTGGTAACCATAAGTTTCAGAACCATACGGGCAGCCCTGAAGAATCCGGTAGAATCATTACGAACTGAATAGCCCTCTCTGCCCTTTGGGCATCTCTCCCAGAGGGAGAGAAGTTGCAAACTAAAAACTAAAATTATGCTTAGAAACTATATCAAAATCGCCTGGCGGAATATCTGGAACAACAAGCTTTTTTCAGCCATAAATATCATCAGTCTTGCTATTGGTTTAAGCGCTGCTTTTGTGATAGGGCTTATGGTGTATTATGAGTTTACGTTTGATACCTTTCACCAGGATGGGGATCGTATGTATCGCGTTGTGACCGATTTTGAAACCCCTCAGGGTAATATGAAAAACGGAGGAGTAACGCCACCTATGCGGCTTGCAGTACGTGAAGAATTAACCGGAATTGAGCAATCGGCTTATTTTTTTAATTGGTGGATCAGTGAAAGTAAGGCTGCCTCCAGCAAACAGATTTTTAAAGATCCTGAGAAAATCATACTCACTCAGGCGAGTTATTTTGATCTTTTTCAATACAAGTGGATTGCCGGTTCTAAAGAAACTGCACTACAGAAACCCAATCAGGTGGTGCTTACCCGTAAACGTGCTTTAGAATACTTTCCCAACCTACCCTTAACAGCAGTAATGGGCCAGTCTATTGAGTATAATGCTGATATTCAGGCTGTCGTTTCCGGTATAGTTGAAGATTTTGACAAGCGCTCAGATTTCTTCTTTGATGAGTTTGTCTCTTTAGCAACCGCAAAGCAAACGGGAAGTAAAGATCAGATTCTAAGCGATAGCTGGGGGATGACCAATAATGCCTCGCAACTCTATATCAAGATTTCTGAGCATAGTACAGCAGCACAAATAAAGAGTCAGTTAGTAGCATTAAGTGAGCAGCACGTAGATGCTGATATGATAAAATATAATAATAAGCGCACATTTAATCTTCAGCCACTTGCAGATTTGCATTTTGATCAGGAGTATGGTGTTTACAATTATTCGCGGCCTGAAGCCAATAAGAATATATTGATCAGCCTTATTTTTATAGCAATCTTTTTGCTCCTTTTAGGAAGTATCAATTTCATCAATCTCAATACAGCCCAAGCGACGCAGCGTGCAAAAGAAATAGGTATTCGTAAAACTCTGGGAAGTTCAAAAAGACAGTTGATTATTCAGTTTCTGGGAGAAACCTTTTTGCTAACCTTGCTTGCAGCGCTGTCTTCGGTTATTTTATCAATCTTCGCTTTAAAGGTATTTGATGATTTCATCCCTAAAGGGGTTGATGCTACGCTTATGGCAAGTCCGTGGTTTGCCGGTCTGGTGCTTGGCCTTATTACGGTCCTCACGTTCTTATCCGGTTTTTATCCGGGGCTTGTTTTGTCTCGATTTAAACCATCTCGGGCACTTAAGGGTGAGCTTATAAGATCTGAAAATAAAGGTTCTTTACGCAAGGTATTAACCGTTTCGCAATTTGTAATTGCTCAGGTTTTTGTGATCGCCACCCTGCTGGTGAGCAAACAAATATACTTTATGATGCACAGCGATCTGGGTTTTAGAACAGATGCTGTTGCATACCTTCAAACCCCGTGGGAAGATCAGAAGGTCGATAAACGCCTCGTTTTAGAACAGGAAATCAGGGATTTACCAGGGGTTTCCAGGATTAGTTTAGGGGGAATGCCTCCGGCATCTCACAATATGGCTACCCGAATGGGAATTTACAAAACCAAAAATCAGGAAGTCATTCAGGAACTTCAGGTTCTCAACGGCGATGGCGATTATTTGGATGTTTACAGCATCGATATTTTGGCGGGAAGAAAACCGCTCAACGACACCATAGAAGAATATATCATCAATGAAACCGGAATGCAGGCTTTTGGTTTTCACAATCCCGAAGATATCGTAGGAAAGTATATTGAGCTGAACAGCAATAAACGACTGATTGTGGGAGTAATGAAGGATTTTAAGCAACGCTCACTCAAAACCGGAATAGTACCCTTAGTCCTTACGGGAGATACCGGTAGAGAACGCCGTACAAATTTCAGAACTGTGCATTTGGTATTGGGTGATAAAGCCTCCGGCTGGAGCGGAACACTCGCTCAGATTGAGCAGATTTACAAAAAAATATATCCGGGTGAAGATTTTAAAATGACTTTTTTAGATCAGACGATTGCCAACTTTTATGAGCAGGAGCAACGCATTGCAAGTTTGCTCAACTGGGCTACCGGATTATCGGTGTTGATTAGTTGTCTGGGGCTTCTGGGATTGGTTATTCATACTACAGAGCGACGTAATAAAGAAATAGGCGTTCGCAAGGTTTTGGGAGCATCTCTGGTACAACTCAACCTGTTGTTGTGTAGAGACTTTTTCAAGTTGGTGCTTTTAGGCTATCTCATTGCCATGCCTTTAGCCTGGTGGGGATTACACAATTGGCTTCAGGATTATGCCTACAAAACCGAAATGAGCTGGTGGGTTTTTGCCCTAAGCGGAATAGGAATGGTCGTGCTCGCTCTGGCAATAATGAGTTTTAAAACCTTAAGAACAGTCTTAAGAAACCCGGTAGAATCGTTACGAACTGAATAGCCCTCTCTACCCTTTGGGGCATCCCTGCCTTTGCCGGCAGGCAGGTCTCCCAAAGGGAGAGAAATAGGAAACTAAAAAACTAAAATTGTGATTAAAAATTATATCAAAATCGCCTGGCGGAATCTGCTTAAGAATAAGCTCTCCGGTATTATTACCACTGGTGGCCTGGCAATTGGGCTTACTGCGTGCACGCTTATTCTGTTTTATGTGGCACACGAGCGTAGCTATGATCGTTTTCACGCAGATTCTGATCGTATGTATACCGTAGAAGCTCAGGTAAACATGGGCGGCGATACGATCTATATGAATGCGATGAATGCAACCGTTGGGGCACTCACCGAAAATGCGAGTCCGGCGGTTGCCTCCAGCCTGCGTTTAAAGGATGAGTATAAGCCGGTAATCCTGACCAATACACAACAACCAGGCGTCCGGTTTTCTGAAAAGGATTTCAGCTATGCTGATGCTAATTTTTTTAATTTCTTTTCTTTTAAACTGCTTAAAGGCAGCAAAACAGAAGCTTTAGCCAAGCCTTATTCTCTGGTGCTAAGTCAGGATATGGCCAAAAAATATTTCGGAAATCAAAACCCGATAGGGGAGTCGATATCGGTACGGAAGGATAGTACCTATCTGTTTACGGTAACTGGAGTTATGGAGAATACACCCAGCAATTCCAGTATTCACCCCGACTTTGTGGCATCGCTAAGCAGTATGCCTACCATGAATGACTATAAGCGTGATTTTGATTCCGAAGTCTTTAGATTAGGTGCGTTTCCAACCTACTTAAAACTGAACAACGCATCCGATGTGAAGATGGTGGAAAAAACCATGCAGGAATTAAGTACTCAAGGCAATGCAGATGCTACAGATGTGTATAGTCTGAATTTACTAACTGATAAGCATTTAAACGGAAGAGACGCTTCAAATACCCGATACATTAGTATTTTTCCGTTAATAGCGGTGCTCATTTTAATACTGGCGTTAGTCAATTATCTGAGTTTATCAACTGCACGAGCTAGCTTGCGATCCAAGGAAATCGGCGTGCGTAAAGTAAATGGTGCGAGCAGGAAAAGTGTTGCTTTTCAATTTTATATAGAATCCACGCTTTATGTATTGCTTGCGTTTGTGGTTTCGGTAGCGCTTAGTGTGGTTCTAAAACCCTGGTTTTTTGGTATTCTGGGCATTGAGATTGATGCTGCCTTTTTTCTCAATCCCACCTTTTTAGGCATACTCGCCGGTTTGCTGGTCTTCACCATTCTGGTAACCGGTTTTTATCCTGCATTGGTGATGTCAGCATTTAATCCGGTTGAAAACCTCAGAAGCAGTCGTGTCTCAAAAATGGGAGGGGTGCGTTTGCGTAAGGTATGTACCACCGTGCAGTTTGTGATCGCGATAGCCCTTTTAGTGAGTGGGATTATCATTCATCAGCAGCTTGATTTTGTGCGGGGTGTTGATACCGGTCTAAATCGTTCTGACGTCGTGATGTTACCACTGCAGAAAACAATGGGCACCAATAGCACGCCTTTTAGAAACGAGATCGAAAAGCTTTCACAGATAACCAACACGGCAGTAACTCAATATCCTATTTACAAAGGCTACAATATGTTTTTTGTTTCTTCCGAACAAATGCCTGATGCTATAGGCCTGCCTATTTTTGCAGTAGATGACGACTTCTTTCAAACCCTGGATGTAAACTGGGAACTAAAACCGGAAGACGAACATTATTATTCTAAAAGCGACCAGGTAGTCATTAACGAGGCGGCCATCAGCAAATTTAAACTGGGATCTAATCCTATAGGAGAAAGCCTGCTTTTCGGAAACAGCAAAAGGGAAATTATAGGAGTAGTTAAAGATTTCCATTTTGAAAACCTGGACGCTCCTATAAATGCGTTGGCCTTGTTTGTGAATTCAAAAACCCAAGCAACCACAGACATTCTGGGTAAAAGCGGAGGCTGTCTGTTTGTACGCTTTCAGCCGGATAGCGATGTATCCCAATTGCTGTCTCAAATGGAAGCCATTTATACCCAATACGATTCTGCTACTCCGTTTGAATATCAGTTTCTGGATGATGCCTTTGATGCGATGTTTCGCTCAGAAGAGCGGCTGTCACAGGTTTTTAATCTCTTTATCATCCTCGCCATGCTAATCGCGGGACTCGGACTTTTTGCCCTTGCAACCTTTAGCGCGCAGCAGCGAGTCAAAGAACTGGGGGTGCGTAAGGTTTTGGGAGCATCTGTGATACAGCTTACTACTTTGCTCTCTTTTGATTTTTTGAAATTGATATTTTTGGCTATTCTCATCGCATCGCCGCTGGCATGGTATTTTATGCATCTGTGGCTTCAGGACTTTAATTATAAAACCACCATACACTGGTGGGTCTTTTTAGGCGCTGGTACAGGGGCTATGGCTCTTGCGATTTTAACGGTCAGCTTTCAGGCGATTAAAGCCGCACTTGCAAACCCCGTAAAATCATTACGAACTGAATAGAAATAGGAATTAAAATATCAATAGTAATAACAATAAAACTAAATCATGCTTTTACAACTCAATCATATTTACAAATGGGTCAAACAAGGCGGGAAACGCGTCTTTTTACTAAATGATATCAGCCTTGATGTGGAAGAAGGCGAGTTTATCTCCATAATGGGACCTTCGGGATCGGGTAAATCGACCTTGCTTAACGTCATCGGGATGCTAGACGAATTTCAGGAAGGCGAGTATATTTTTAATGAGGAGCCGGTACACAGTTTAAAAGAAAAGCAACGTGCAAAACTCTATAAAGAATACATCGGTTTTGTATTTCAGGCGTATCATTTGATCGATGAGTTAACCGTTTATGAAAACATCGAAACTCCACTTTTGTACAAGAATATCAAGTCTTCAGAACGAAAGGCGCTGGTCGCAGATATGCTGGACCGGTTCAACATCGTAGGCAAAAAAGATTTGTTTCCGGCGCAATTGAGTGGCGGGCAGCAACAACTGGTGGGCATCGCTCGGGCATTGATCGCTAAGCCTAAACTCATTCTGGCAGACGAACCTACCGGAAACCTCAATTCGAAACAAGGCGAAGAAATTATGGAGCTTTTTAAAGAATTAAATCAGGAAGGGGTGACCATCATTCAGGCAACACACTCTGAGTCTAATGCGGCGTATGGCAATCGCATCATTCACCTGCTCGACGGAAGCAAACAGCATCAGGCTTCTAACTAAAATCTAATAAAGCGCCCACAAAGAGGAATCATCAACCTGGGCGCTTTTAATATTCAATTTATTTATCATCAATCAAAAGCATTATGAAAATTCCGTTTATAGGTCTGCTAACGGCCTGCTTAATTCATATCTGTAGTATACAGGCACAAGAAACACAAGCCACACTCACACTAGAAGATTGTATCGAGATCGCTTTAGAGCAAAACTTCAGCGTAAAACGTGCGGAGCTCAATGCGCAGGGCGAAAACATTCAGTATAAACAAAGCCGAAACGCGCTTTTACCGCGGGTTAATGCCGATTACAATTATGGGGTAAGCAACGGCCGAAGCATTGACCCGTTTACCAATGCCTATGTAACTGAACAGCTCAATTTTTCAAATGCCGGACTTAGCCTTAGTGCTACAGTTTTTAACGGGTTTAGACTGCTTAACAGCTTGAAGCAAAGCAATCTGAATAAAGCTGCTGCCGGGATGGAAGTGGAAGAAGCCCGCCAAAACCGGATGCTTGATGTTACGCTGAGTTTTTTGCAGGTTTTAAATGCCCGCGAACTCGTAAAACTGGCGGAAACGCGTTTGCTAACGACTCAGGAACAGCTTAAACGTCTTGAGAAACTCAACGAAGAAGAGACCGGCAATCCTTCTGATTTTTACGATTTGCAGGGACAACTGACCACAGATCAAAATGCCATAACCGATGCCACTAACAGTTTGAACAACGCCCTTGAAGACCTGAAGTTTTTGCTGAATACCGATGCGGAAATTGAAGCAGAAAATCTGGTTCTGATAACTGAATTTGAAAACCAGCAACTGTCTGCTGATGGCATCTACGAGCAGGCCCTGCAAAGTCTTGCAGCTATAAAGGCTCGTGAACTAAGGCTTGAGGCTACGGCCAAAGGAGTTGCGGTTGCACGCTCGCAATACATCCCCGAGATCAGCCTGTTTGCCAACCTGAATACCAACTACTCCAGCGCCGCCCGTTTGTTTGAAGAAACGGGAAATCAACTTATTGAGACGGCCGATTTTGTGAGCATTTCGGGAACCGATTATAGTGTGTTTACAGAAGAAACGCAGTTTGAATCTCGCGGCATCTCGTATACCGATCAGTTAAATAACAACCTCAATTCTACAGTAGGAGTATCGGTGAGCATCCCGTTGTTTAACGGGTTTCGGGCAAAGAACAATGTACAACTACAAAAGGTTGAGCAGAGTCGGGCTGAGGTTGCTCTGGCTGAAACCAAACGTGCGCTGAAGCAAAACATCGCACAGGCTTATAACGATTGGGATGCTGCGGCGACCAACTATGAGTTGCTCCAGGAGCAGGTCGAGGCTTATGAAAAGTCATTTGCCATCAATGAGGCGCGCTTCAACCTGGGTGTGGCTACCAGTGTGGAATACATTACTAGCAAAAACCGACTGGACAACGCCCGTATCAATTTAACCAATACCCACTACACCTATCTTTTGCGCGATAAAGTGCTGGAGTTTTATCAGGGGAATGCAATTCGGTAAGGAGTTTTCTTGCTTCAGTTTTTGCGGAATACCGTAAATGGCCTCTGTGTTAATGAGATATATTTACGCAAAAAAGAGCATAAAATATAGTTAGTTAATACTTTAAGTAAGAATGGGAATATTACTTATACCTTTGATATTTATTCTTTTTTTGATCCATTCTAAAGTCAAATTTCTGAAGCTAAGAGAAGGTAGTAAAAAGCTACTTGCGACAGTAGTTGAATACAGGAAAGAAAGAGGACCTATGAGAAATGATTATACGCTGTTAAATTACCCTTATGTGCGAATTTCTACAGAAGATTTGTATTATGTGAAGCAAAAACTCAAGTATGCCAACAACTGGGATAGGCCATTTGAAATAGGGCAGGAAGTTGAGGTGTTTTGGTGCGGCTCTGATTTACTGTATTGGAATGCCTACGAAACAACGTTCTTCAAATATTTGCCGAGCAAGTGGAGTTTTTGGAGGTAGTTACTAGATTGGTCAAATACATAATGCGTTATGCAAGTGTACTTAATGATATTCCCAAACATGTTCTACACGAGTATCATTTTGGAAAAAGTAGCTAGGTAATAATGTGAATTGAATTTTAAAAGTCTGATAGTTCAAAAATGGAGAGGAAGTTTTGAATTTGGACAAAAAGGAACAAGTGTAATACTGTAACAGAAGAACAAAGAGATTATATTAAATGCTTGCGGAATTGTCTATAATGTTTAAAAAGACTCCCATCTGGTCTTACTTAAGTAAAATCTTTCATCAGGTTGAGATATTTTCTTAACCAGTGCTTAGAATTAGTTGTTTTTGCATAATTATTTCACGGTTATATCAGCATTGAGTCGGATATCAGATTATCAAACAGGGCATTCCTAACTATTTTAAGGCTGGTCCATTCAAATTTAATTTTGAGCAGATAATACAGTTTATGAGCACCCGAACTTGGAATTTGTTAGCACAATTTTTAAAATCAGTGGCTTGATCCCAGTAAGTTTGCAGGCCCTTGTCTTTGCTCGCTTTTCTGCTTGATAGCCACCCTGTATACGTATGCCAGAAATCTGTAACAACGCGATAGGCTTAGTTGGTGTTCTTGCCGGATTCGTTTGAATGAATAGAAATGCTGTATTGCTGATCTGGGATATCGATCATCGTATTGAGAATTTTATTCTTGAGCATCTCATCTGATAACTTTTTTTCTAACCTCTTGATTTTTTGAGCCTGTGTTTCTTTCATTTTGTTGCAGATAAGCCTCGACTTGTGTTCATTCCATTCTAAGGTACCGTGTTTTCGTAACCAGATCAAAACAGTACTCCTTTCTGATTACCATAAGCTTTTTAGGTTTGCTTGTAAGTCATATTGCCCTTTCCCACTTGAGATACTAGAGCTAATTTAAAGCCTAAATCGTAATCTCGTTGAGTACTATTCTTATTAGGTTTTTCTGAATATTTCACGAATAACTCGAATTTTTGTCAACTTATTTCAAGAGACGGGACACTATTTTAAAAGAGTACTAAATAGTTGTCTTTTTATAAAGTACATTATGTTATTTATGGTAATGCAACAGTTAATGGTTTTAAAAGTCATTTTAAAACTACTTAGAAGTAAAAAGCTCAGCGTTATTATGCCTGTTCTCAAAACCTTAATAAGTAGTTAGATTTTACTAACGCATTAAACCAAAAGATATGTTGAAAAGATATACGATCCTTCTAATTATTTTCATTGCTCATTATTCATTTAGTCAAGAAACTTTAGTCATTAAAGTCATAGATCAAGATTCTGAAAATCCAATATACGGAGCTTCCTTAAAAATCAATAATACCTTTGTGAATTTCTCTAATAAAAATGGGGAAATCAAGATTGATACCAAGGATATTATTCAAAGAAATGATACTCAATATTGTTTTTCACATATGTCATATGATACAGAATGCTTAACCTATAAAGAGTTAAAGGTATTAAATACAGTAAGTCTTAAATATCAATTAAATGAATTGGATGAAGTTTTATTGACTTATAATTCTGCAACTCCTTCAAATAAAGAAATTATAAAAAGGGCTAAGAATTTTTTTAAAGAGTCATTGGATAGAGGTTCGTATTGGTCTAAAATTAATCTAAAGGAAGTTTGGATGATGTATGATGTACCCCAGAGTTATCTTGAAATAGATGGTACTATTTTTATGAATTACGATTACTCTCCAAAAGCTATGTTTTGGGCTGATTTTATAATACCTAATAAAGTTAGAAGGATCGAAGAATCAACTACATTAAAAAGAAACGACTTAGATTCTAAAAGAAAAAAAGGAATTATTCAAAAAAGTGTTCATTTTGTAGGGAAAGATTTACTTTTTGCTTACCGAACCTATTTGAAATTACATCCTTTGGGAAAAAAATCAAATAGATTTTTTATTAATTTTTTAGATGAAGAGGAAATTAGAGGGAATAAATATTATGTCATAGAATATAGCAGAAATGAAAATCTAAATATAAAGGGTAGAGGTTTCTCTAAGAATTATGGTAAAATATGGATAAGTAAAAAAGATTATTCAATTTTTAAAGAGCAAATAAGTTTTCATTTTGAGACTTTAAAAAGCTTTACGATGAATATAGATCATACTACTTATGAGAATAAGTCTTACCCAACTAAAATTGAATCTATAAGTCATAGCTCAAAACTAGAAAAAGCTGTTTCTACAAAATCGATCTTGATGTTTGAAGAAATAGCTCCCAGTCATCGAGATTTTTTAGAAAATGACGGGACCGGTATTTCATTTCTTTATAAAAACTATCCTTACACAAAGGATTACTGGAATGCTAAACCTGCAAATATAAATCCATTTCAAAGTGAAATTGAAACCTTAGTAAGGACTGAAAATAGTGATGATATTTTTACAAATGGAAATTTATCTCCAATATATGATAATGAAAATAAAGTCACAAAATATTGGTATTCAATAAATAAAGACAAGTGGGACATTGTTAACAGGTTGTATGAGAAAGACTTCAAAAACGCAATGAACACTATAAAAATAAACTGAAACTCCTAAAATACATTTATTAATAAAGCCTTGTAAATTAAATGTTTAATAATCAGAATAGATACAAGCTTGAGAGAATCTTTTTGGCTGTAATATTAAATAACCTGATTAAAAACTATAAGGTTATTTAAGGCAATTAACTAATCTTAAATGAGCTTTTTAAAAGCAAAAAAACTCTCAATTTCTAGAAGAACATTTTACGGGATGGACTAGCCTTTTTACATGTTAAAACCGCTATGAAGTAAGTTGTGATTTCAGAAATCTGATTGTTCCATTTGAATAGGGAATTTTTAATCTGGAATATCAGAAAACTGAAACTCGCGAACAGAACTAAGTCCTCTTTAAGCTCACCAATAATTTGGTGGAAAGCAAATAGAGTAATCTATAATCTCTATATGCTGGTTGTTGGGTTTCTAAGTTTCTTTTCCAACTGTTTTGATTTCTTAAAATCGAAGGGGATTTCTGCTCCACATTTTACAGTTTATAGACTGAATTTTAAGTTATTTAAAAAAACGATTTCTTATTGATTGGATTTTTTTTAGTCTAGATGCTGCTAAAAATAGATTAGTAATGGAGTTGAAATCTACTTTATAGGTTTTGAATTTTTACGAAAATGTTTTTCTTCGAGATTTGAGGCTTTTTAGTCTACGCTTATATAGTTATCACGTAAGATAAGTCAATCTAAATATTATCAATTAGATAATATTCACTATCGAAATATGTGAAAACTAAATTTATAAATTAAATAATTTATTTTTTATCAAAAGTTTAATTTTTGAAAAGACATTTAGGTTAAATTTCTGAAATACAGCTTTTTAAGCTTTAAATTAGGTGTGTGTTTTTTTGTCCTAAACCTCAAATCTTACTGATATGTACTTGCACTATTTTGGGAAACAAAGTTTTACGAATCGAGCTGTAAATAAAGCTAATCGTATACTCATTAGTTCGTTTTATCAAAACGAAATTGAAAAACGATTGGATTTTATAGATGCGGCCTGTTTTTTACAAGAATTAAAATCCAATGAACCTCAACCTATCGAGGTGTTTAGTACCTGGGCTCCTTTTCGAACAAAAAAGGAAACAGTTCCCATTCAGGCCGATGCAATTCATATAAATCGCAGTCAAATTAGAAATTCCAGAAGGTTATTGATCGTTAAATTATTACAAGATTATACGTGTATACGATTAGGCTTGTTGGATTCCAGCCAAAATGAAGATCGGGCACGTGTGAATAGTATCATAGAAAAGCTTGCTAAATCCTATCTTTAGGATATTCATAATGTGAACATCAACAAGCTGATACTTTTTTGAAAAAGCGTGGTCGGTTATTCCAAATTATAAAATACAATTAATTCATTTGTAAGCATCTCTAAAGTTAGTTGCGGTTGTTAATTTGAACTTATTGGTTTTAATTTAGTCTTTCAGTGATTCCTCATCTATTGGGTTTTTTGGTCTAGATTCAGCTTAAAAGAGTTTAGCAGTAGCATAAATATCTACTTCTCAACACATTTCTATCCTATTCTTTTTTTACGTAAATTTCTTATTTACAATAGGTTCGGGTCTTCTTTTGATTGATCTGAATTTATAGGATTAAAATGGTAGAACTATGCATAAGAATTTTTCAGTCCTCTTTCTGCTTTTTATGGGTTTAAATAGTTTCGCGGCCGTTTTCAGTAATTCCGATTTGAATTCGGAAGATGTTAAGCGAAAAAGTGTATTGGCCCTTATGGTAGATAAGGTTGCACAAACGTATTTTGAGGCCACAGAGGCCCTTGGGGATGATATTCCAGATTTTGATTCCAGCAGAGTAAAGTTGTTGCTTGAAGGAATGCATCAGGCTACCGAACAGATGGTTACCCTTACCGCAGATGAAGAACGGCAAGAACGTTTTTTTAAGGAGAATTCAACATTTCAGGAAATCAGACAGCTTACATTACTCAATTTAAACAGGGCAAAGCACAATTTAATAAATGTTAAAACTAAAACACCAACTGCCCACTTTGCGAAATTTATCACAGTCCTGGATGCTGCACGAAGTTTTTGCGATCAATTAGTAATTATAGAAGGAAATGCAGAACGGGTAGCGTCATTAAGAAAATGGACGGTTTCTGTAGGAAAAAGTACTGCCGAAAAATTCGAGGAAAGTATGGGAGCCGACAATCTTACAATTTCGCAATGGCTTGGGGTTATGAAATGGGGAGGTGGTAAAACCGCTACCGAAGATTTGAGGGAGTTGGGTAGGAAAAATCAGGCTGTTTTAATAGAACTTAAAAAGAAAGAACGTGCATTCGTTAAAACCGGAGCTGTTGAAGAGGTCAAAGTATATGCAGATACCGTTGATGGAGTTCGGTATAGCTATGCTGATTTTCCGCCCGAAAGATGGTCGTTTTTATATTCACCTGATGCTGAATTGACAAAAGAGCTGATACGTTGGTTAGTGTATATTAACTCTGGAAATTCAAGTAGACTAAGCGATATGCTGAGCATAGGGATAGGTTCTGATAATTTTGATCATAATGTTTCTGAAATGCTCAAAACGGGTGCGAATATAAGAATACTAAAAGACGCTTATGATAATCAGGTGGTGCTTGAACTGAATAGTGAAATCATAACCGCCTCAAACTTTGGAGCGGTGTATTTGAGTACGGTAGGTATTAAAAACGATCAGATTGTCTATTACGGCAGTTCTAAGGATGAAAGAGACGTTAAGCAGGAGCTTCAGCCCATTCTGGTGCTAAAAAACATACAGGGGGATTTGCTAACTAAAATAAAGAAAGCTGTTGAAGACTTACGTTTGTCTCTAGGTAAGTATACATTACCTGACCTTGGTTTAAACCGGTATTGAGAGTGTTTTGAAATTTTAAATGTGGGATTCGAGCTAATCTGGGCTTACCTGTTTTTTCAGGGTTTTAAGTATAAACATCAAAACCTATGTAATTATTTTCTTTCATTAATAAATATCAGATTGATTTTAGAGATAAAAGTTACGCACTAGTAAATCTGAGATCTCTGAGGCATTCTGGTTCGTATGGAGTTGTCTATTTAGCTAGAATAGCTGCTCCAAACACCTTTGATATCGAAGAGATTTGATTTTTGCGTGATAAAACCACTACTATATCATTCACAAAAATGCGGGTATCCCCTTCCGGAATAATAATTTGATTGTTTCTTTTAATTAAGTTAATCAGGGTATCTGCCGGTAAGATTTTCTCTTTATTGAGGTCTTTTATTAATTTGTTTGCTATGGAAGACTGATGCTCAACGATAATTTCCAAGAGTTCAAAACCATCTCCTAAATCCAGAAATTCTTTTACATTAGGTCCTTGTACCGCTCTGTACAAATACCTTCCATTTAAACGATGCGGACTCTCAACGGTGTCAATACCAAGCTGTTCAAAAACCGGCAAAAGATCGTCATTGTTAACAGAGCTCACCAGGCGTTTAATCCCCATATCTTTTGCAAGAAGTATAACCAGTGCATTTACGGCATCATCGTGAGTCGTTACAATAATCGCATCTGCTTGTTCAGCCTTTGCTTCTTTTAGTATTTCGCAACGTGTGGCATCTCCGTGAATAACCACACAGTCAAAATTAGTAGCTACCCAGTTGGCGGCTTCTTTATCTTTCTCAATTACATAAACATTCTGACGGTCATTTAGGGCGGCTTCAATAATGTGTTTTCCGGTTCTTCCAGAACCTACGATGATAATATGCATAACTGTATTTTTTAAAATTAAGATTATAGTTTTCGTGCTTTGGTCCCGTAAAAGAATAAGCGTACCAGTACCAGCACCGGTATAATTTCAATTCGGCCGGCCCACATTTGCAGGATGTATACCGTTTCTAAAACCGGTGACATCGAAGGATCTGATATCCCGGAAGAAAGACCTACCGTTCCCTGTGCAGATGCCGCTTCAAACAGGGCATCAGCCAATGTAAAATCATCACTCATGTAGTACACGGTAAGCATGGTTGAAGCAAAAACGAACAGCAAATAGATTAACGTAAATATTCCGGCCCGGGCTAATTCTTCATTCATTTCCGCAGGCATCATATAGCGGTTGTTGAACTTGACGCTCTTAATGGTATTTTCAGAAAGAAAAATCTTATTGATGTGCCAGCGCAGTCCTTTTTGCAACAACAAAGCCCGTATGATTTTAATACCTCCCACAGTTCCTCCCGCAGAACCTCCTATAAGCATTGCCGCAGCAACGATAAAGAGGATTGAAAGATCACTCCAATCACCTATTGCTGAAGTTTGCCATCCGGTTGTAGAAAGTGCACTAATGAATTGAAAAATACCTTCTCTAAAAGGTTCCAGTACGGTGCCAGACTGCATCAGTAACAGCGACAATACAATACCGCCAACTACTGACGCGATTAGTACCGCCCGTGTTTGAATATCGCTCCAGACTTCACTGAATTTTTTCAGAATAATAAAGCGGTATAGAAAAGGAATAGAGAGTCCGCCCAGTAACATCGGAAGTAAAAAGAGCGTTTCCATTTGCTGAGAATGATAACCCGCTATACTGTCATCAAGCGTACTGAACCCTCCGGTAGATTGCCCGGCCATAGCATGGTTGATGGCATCAAAAAGATTTTCAGCTAACGGATAATCGGGCAAAATAAAATAGGTCCCAATGGCAATATAAAAAAACATGAGTATCGTAATGATGAAATAGACCTTCCATATAGAGCGTGCCGTCTCGATTACGTTTGTTTTTAGCTTGGTTCCGCTGGCTTCAGACCCATAGAGCAAAATAGCAGACTGTCCGGGAATGTGTTTAAACACAGCCAAAGCCATTACAATAAAACCGGCACCGCCCACCCATTGTGAAAAGCAGCGGTAAAAAAGGATGGCTTTACCTACCGAAGGCTCGTGATATGCCATTGTTAATCCGGTAGTGGTAAAAGCGCTGGTACTTTCAAAAATACAGTGCAGGATGTTTTTAAAATTGAGAATACTCGACTCGGTATACGAAGCTCCTACAGGTATGAATTCATTAATAACTTTAAGAGGGGTGATGTGTGCAATCACAAAATAGGGTATCGCACCCATAATGATAATGCTAAGCCAACCCAGCGCCGCGATAATAAGAGACTGCTGGTATTTAGGTTCTTGCGCCTCACTCAGGAGCTTATACACAACATATCCCAGACCGGAAGTTAAAATTCCCGAAGTGGCAAACCCTAATAAGGAGTACCATTCTTTGTAAAGGATAGCTACCAGACATGGGACAAGCATAACACCTCCAAGAATAATCAGAAGGCTTGAGATTTGTTTGATAATTGTCTTATACATGTGGATTCAGGTTAGTGCCAAATTGTTGTAGAAGCATTTGAAGTTGAAGAAGTAGGGTGTTCAGTTCTTCAAAAACCTTCAGGTTTTGCCGGGTAGTCGTCACATACTTTTGAAGGGGAACAAGTTTACCCGAAAAATCAAGTTCTTCCTCGCTTGAAAGGACTTCTCCCATCAACCTGTTCAATTCTGAATCAACTCCTTGAATGGTGAGTGTGGAGTTGGTTAGATTGCTCACCTTTCGCATTTGAAATAAAATAGCGACAAGCATCTTTGCCTTTGATTGTTCCATCCTACTGAATTTTTAAAAAAGGGTTGAAACTGTGTGTTCTACCCTTAATTAAGAAGTCGGGTTTGAGGAGTAAACTGTAATGATCATCTATACAGTCTTCAACTCCCTTAAAAACCTTAGCTTCTTAGACAATACAAAGTTGAGGCGAAAAGAATATGTATAAAATCAAAGAAATGGCAACCGGTATAAAGATTTTATAAAGACTATTGAAAACGGTAGCCTACGCCACTCTCGGTAATGAGGTGTTGGGGATTGTTTGGGTTTTCTTCTATTTTCTTCCGAAGTGACCCCACAAATACTCTTAGGTATTGCGTTTCGGTCTGGTAGCCATAGCCCCAAACTTCTTTTAAGATGTATTGATGGGTAAGTACCTTACTTTCATTTTTAGCAAAAAGAGCCAGTAAGTTATATTCGGTAGCCGTGAGTTTTACAATCTCGTTATTGCGTTTTACAATACGCGCTACCAGATCAATTTCCAGTTCGTTGGCAGTAACTACAGATGCGTTAACTGTGGTCTGGCTTCTGCGTATTGCAGCTCTGATTCGGGCGAGGAGTTCGCCTGTTCTAAAAGGTTTGGTCAAATAATCTGTAGCACCGGTATCTAGGGCAGATACGATGTCTTTTTCATTATCCAATACAGAAAGAATGATTACAGGCTTGGCGTACCAGTGCCGGAGTTCGCTTAAAACCTGGTGCCCGCTCTTATCGGGTAGCCCTATATCTAGAATAATGAGATCTGGAGGATGATTAGCCGCCATTAAAATCCCTTCTTTAGCAGTACGCGCCTGCACTACTTTATAGTCATTGCTTTCCAGATTGATCTGAAGCAATTTCTGTATTTGGGGCTCATCATCAATAATGAGAATCTCGGCTTTATTCATGTTCAAAATCTTTTAAAGCAAGTGTTTTAGATGGAATACATACATTGAAAAGAGCGCCACCTGTTTTCTTATTTTCTAAGGATATGGTTCCCGCCAAAGCCTCGGTAAACCCTTTAGCAATTGAAAGACCTAATCCCGTACCACCGGTAGCCTGATTATTGAGCTTGTAAAATTTATCAAAAGCAACAGGAATACTCGCTTTAGGAAAACCATTCCCATTGTCGGAAACACTAATTTTTAAAGATTGATCTTTAAGACGTGCTTCGATTAATATGGTGGTTTGCTTCGGAGTATGTTGCAACGCATTGTAAACAAGATTTTGAAGAATGGTTTCCAGAAACCCACCATCTGTCCAGACCAGATCCAGATTTTTCTGCGGCGTAAAGACTAATTGATGATTTGCGACGTGTTCCTGGTTTTGTTTCAGCACATTAAAAATTAGCTCATTGACATCAAACCAGTCAAAAGAGGGCTTTAAGATCCCAGCTTCGAGTCGACTCATATTCAACAGGTTTTCTACCTGCCTGTTTAACCGCGAACCTGCAATTGAAATCTCATCGTACAATTCCTGTTTATGCGTTTCAGAAAGTTTGGCTTTTTGATCCTGTATGGTATCTATAGAACCGATTATGGTTGCAATAGGAGTTCGTAACTCATGAGAAAGTGAATTTAAGAGAATGTTATACAGGTTTATGGTCTTGGTCTTTTCCTCTTCGTCCCTTTTCTTACTGTTGTAATCTCTAATTTTATAGGTCAGTACTGCATTGACCAAAGCCAAAATCAAGTACATAAAAAACATCAGTACATCTTCGGTACTTACTATTTTAAAGGTGTAAAGTGGTGTAATAAAACAGAAATTGAGCAGTACGGCACTGCTTAAAGCTGTAATTAAAACCGGCCAAATATCAAAAAGCATGGCGCTTATCGAAACTACAAGCAAATAAATCAAAGCTACTCCCTGATATCCAATATGGTGAATTGATAATTGAGAAATAAGCGTTGCTGCGACAATGAGTAAGCCGCTTATCAAATACGGATTCGATCTTTTATAGATTGTTAAAGGCATCAAATTCCTGTTTCTACGAAGTTACTTTAGATTCTATAAAGATTTTATAAAAAATAAGCAGTTTGCATAGTCAGACATTCAAGTCACTCTTTTTATAAAAGCTATCCTCAATTCTAAATTTTAAATACCGGCAACCGAAAAGAAAACACATATCGGGAGAAAGATCGCCCGCACCCGTGAGCTGCTCGGGATGAAATAAGAAACTCTTACTCAAGAGCTGGCGATCAGTAATCAAAGTGTTTCGCATGTCGAGCAGGGTGAAGCCTTAAAGGTCACTTTTTGAAGAACACGCTCTGATCAAATATTTAGCGGATGAAAATGAAGGTTCTCATTGGAATAAAAGGAGAAGGTTATAATGGAGAAGTTGTATTTCCTCAAAAAGAAACTAAAAGTTGGATTGAATTAAGGTGCAAAATAATGAAACAAATAAATTAAAAAATACGTTTGGTAACACCGATAACCGTTGCACAAGCCCCTAATTCTTATAAAATCTCATTTATTTAAACCGTCCCGATAGCTATCGGAATGAGCGGTTTTCTAGTTTTAGGCCTTTTGTGAATTAGCAACATGAAGTCCCTTTAAAATAGACTTATACTCCTGATTTAACGTCATTGCAAACTTTAAAAACAAACCGAGCATTCCTGCCCACTTTTCATTCGGTTTTGCGTGAATTTCATTCTAGATACTAATCTTACTTTATACGTTATCATGGACTAGGAATAGGCTTTTGCGGTCTGGACGGGACTCGAACTGATCTGGGAGTACCAGTGTTTTCAGGGCTTTAGAAAATGCTATTTTCAATGACTCACCGAATCGTACACCTACATTTAAACTTTAACATTTTTAACATTTCGTTTAAATTCCTTTTGTCCTACTTGAAAGTAGCTGATTTAATCACGAATAAATGATGAAGATTTATTCTGATGAATAGGGACATATTTTTCAATGATATATTCGGTCACAGCTTTTAAGGTTTTCCCG
Organism: Leeuwenhoekiella aestuarii; assembly: GCF_004104055.1. GTDB lineage: Bacteria > Bacteroidota > Bacteroidia > Flavobacteriales > Flavobacteriaceae > Leeuwenhoekiella > Leeuwenhoekiella aestuarii. The sequence goes on from NZ_QOVJ01000001.1 coordinate 1,166,771, forward strand.
TTTACCGGATGAACTCCTGGAGCAGTATAGTATTCAATTTCTCCATTTTCATTCTTATAATACCAGACCAATGGCTTTTGATTCTGTTCAGAAAAAAATGAGGTCGTGATATCTACATCGATACGTCTAAAGTTCTCAAACCGTTTTTGATCATACGGTTCAATTGCAGTTCCATATTCAGAATAGGAACCTGCAGAGCAGGATATTTCTTCGTATACAGTTCCGTTCCAGGTCATGCATTTTACAGGCGCGCCTGGTTCGGATGCTTTATTCTCAGCGATAAAATAAAACGCAATAATTAGCGTAAGGGCAAACGTCCCAAAAATAGAGATCGAACGCCAATTTTTTTGATTCGTTACAGTTGCTGTGCCTACGGATGAATCTTCATTTTCGTCTTTCTGGCTTATATCAGGTGGATCATTTACGCGTTCCTTTGCTTTGTTTTTCTCAACGAACTCAGCATAATCCTTATAATCCAAATATTTACAAAACTCTTCAACTGTATTTGCAGTAGGCATATTGCCTTTAGCTCTTCTTCTTATGTATTTGTCGTAAGCCCTTTCAACGGTTCGGTAGCTCAAATCGGTTGCCGCCTCAACTTCTTTAGCCAAAGCATATTTTTTATGTGAAGCGGATCTGTTTCTGGCTTTCTCAAATACTTCTTCAGTGATTTTCTCTATATAGAATTCATCCATTATCCTAAAAATACAAATTATATATAGACATCTACTAGACACATACCTCTGTAAAGTCCTGTATTTATTGATGTCTAAAAGTTGTCTAAAACAAGTCTAGCACTTGTCTGCAACTACACGTTTAGCTTCCCTTTACTTTGTCCCAGAGAATGATTGCTGCTATGTGTTGCTAACATAGCTTTTCTAGAACAAGCATTCTTACGGAAATCTATAATGCAGTGGTTAAGGCCAATTTGGAAAGTAGCTAAAGGCTGCTGCATAAGATTTCCACTTTCCAAAAAAAACAAGAGGAGTACTCCAAAACTCAATGGTGGCTGTAAAGCAAAAAGCTGGGAAAACCCCGGACGGCCACCCCTTTGTTTAATCACAAAATTTATAAAAGGATGAAAAAAATAATACTGGCCATATTCATTGTGGCATTAAACGGGGTGATCACCTCGTGCAGCGCAGACGCTTATGAAGAAAATTTGATTCACGGCACTCAGGCCACTGAAGGGGATGATGGGAATGTAACTCCACCCCCTCCACCACCCCCTCCACTTGAAGAGGTTAACTAAGAAGTCTAAAAAGAAAAGGTTTATGCCAACTGCATAAACCTTTTTTAGTAGTTTTAGATTAAAAACTAATTTGTATCGCCAACTATACCTACTACTTTTTGCTTTCATATGCTTCTCTTGTGAAGAGCATTTAAAATTTGGCAGACAAGGTTCTGAATTTGAAAACGACAGTATTTACGTTTATTATCAAAACGCACAGGACAAAGAATACACGTTAGCTGAACGGCTTGATTATACTAATAAGGCACTTCAAGCCATTTCCGATTCTAAATCGGATTCTCTATACCCACCTATACTTTATCAAAAAAGTTGGCTGCATTTTTCAATGGGACAATACGATAGTCTGGTAAGAAGTGATCAACTTCTCTATACTGTAGCAGCTACTAGTAATACGGTTAAAATTTTGGGAATGCAAAACTATCTTATGGGGTATTATTTTGAAAGAGTTTCTCAAAAACCCGATAGTGCGTTTGTGCGCTATAACAGATCCAGATACTACTTTCAAAAGGTCAAAGACAATAACTGGCAGGGAATAAATTTGTTGAATATGGGAACTATTCAAAAAGATCAAAATGATTTTTTTGGTAGTAAGGAAACCCTTACTGAAGCGATTCAATATTTATCGGATAGTCAAGACTATAAATCCATCGCTTCGGCTTATAATACCTTAGGCACAGATCATCGAAAGCTTTATAATTATGATGATGCATTAAATTATTATTTCAAAGCAATTCAAACCTCAGAATCTAAAGAAGATGTTTTGATATACAAAAATAATTTGGCTACAGTTTATATGGATCTAAAAGACTTTGAGAAGGCCGTATCCCTATTAAATTCTATTGCTCAGGATTCGATAACTGACACAGGTGAATATGCTCGGGTTTTAGATAATTTAGGCTATGCCAAGTGGTTGTCAGGTCAATCTGTAGAATCGAATGCATTTTTGATGCCTCTTGAATTGCGTAAAGGGGAGGGGGATAAACGGGGTCTGCTTTCCAGTTATACGCATTTAGGCGCGTATTATAGTTATCCGGAACCGGAACGTGCGGCACTGTATTTAGATACGGTTATCCGACTTTCTAAAGAGCTTAAAGCTCCGCGCGCTGAGCAGGATGCTCTTAAGTATAAGATGGAACTTTTTCCTAATCGTATTGCCTTACGAGATCGATATATTTTTTTACAAGACAGCCTTTATAAACATGAACTCAAGGTCAAAACCCAGTTTGCTAAATACAAGTATGATGACCGCATCAAGCAGGAATCGATACTACGGCTTGAAAAGGAGAATGCCGAAGCCGAACTTGAGGCGGAAAAAGAACGTAATATAAGGTATTGGTTTCTTGGAGGTACCGTTTTGTTGGTCATTGTATTGGGGATTGGATATTATTCAAATAGACAACGCGTTAAACGTTTAAAAGCTCAAAATCGTGCAGATCGGGTTGAGGCTTCTTTTGCTACCGAAGCAGCTCTGTCACAACGTTTACACGATGATTTTGGGGCCGGTTTACACCATTTGATGCTTATGGTGCAAAGTAAAGCTGATCCAGAAAAAATACTCGACGAACTTGATAAGCTCTATCAACAAAGTCGGGATTTTTCCCGAGAGATCAATGCCGTAGATACCGGTGTAAATTTTAAGGAGGCTCTTTACTCCATGCTTGACTCACATAAACCAGAAGAAACACGCCTGCTTATTGTGGGTGGTAAAGATATATCCTGGCAATCCCTGAACAATGTGACCAAAATAACGCTTTATAAAGTAATACGGGAGCTGTTTATCAATATGAGCAAACATAGCCAAGCCAGCCTTGTCACTTTAAATCTTATGCACCACGCAAAAGAACTTGAAATTCGGTATTCAGACAATGGTGTAGGGATTGATACTTCTAAAGGATTTGAGAAAAACGGACTTTTCATTACAGAAAAGCGTATGGAAGCCATCGGAGGAACCATTACTTTTGATTCGGATCAAGACAAAGGATTTAAGTCTGTGATCAGAATACCCAATTATTAAAGAGTCTTTTTATGTTTCAAAAAGTTTTGATCGCAGAAGATTTTCAGGGAGACAACAAGAGTATTGTTGATACCTTAAAATCAGAATTAAATATCGCAGAAATTCAGGAAGAGTATTATTGTGATAAGGCATTTAACCGCCTTAAAGCAGCTCTCAATAATCAAGAGGCCTATGACCTGCTTATAACCGATCTTTCTTTTAAAGAAAACCACATCCCTCAAAAGTTAACCTCTGGCGTCGCATTGATCGATGCTGCCAGAAAGGTACAACCCGACTTAGGGATCATCGTAAATTCTATGGAGGAGAATCCGGTTAAAATCAAATCCCTTTTTGATACGTATCATATTAATGCTTACGTGTGTAAAGGCAGGCAAAGTCTTGATGAATTAGTTAAAGCAATGCACGAAATAGGAAATGGAAACACATATCTATCTCCTCAAATTGATCTCAATACAGCTAAGAATGTATTTGAACTGGATGAGCTGGACTTGTTCATTTTAAAAAATCTAGCTGAAGGTTTCAGCAAAAAAGAGATTCGTTTTAAACTCAAGCAGAAAGATTTAAAGCCCAATAGTGAAAGCACCATTGATAAGCGGGTAAGCAACCTCTTTACAGAATTTGGAGCCAAAAATTCAACAGAGCTCGTGGCAAAGCTCATTCGGGATGGTCTGATTTAATTCAGGCTAAATTTCGCAAAAACCGGTAAGTGGTCTGAAAGATTACGAGCCTGATCCAATTGATCACAAGTCAATACAAAGTCCAACACTCCGCTTTCCAGAAAAATTATTTCTTTCGAATAAAATATATTGTCAATCGCATAATTCAGGTAATTTAATCCAATACACTCTCTCTTGAGTGTGGTCTTTTGGTCGACTAGAACGGGAGTAAACCCCTTACTTTTTAATACATCAAATACGGGGTCCTGCTCCATAACGTTAAAGTCTCCTGCTAAAAGTACAGGGCCTTTTATAGCGTTGACAATATGGTGCGAAATGGCACTTATTTCGGTCTCTGGATTTTTATTATGAGGTCTTGAATGAAAATTTATGACCTTTAAGACCTTTTGATCTAAATAGAAATTTATAGTAAAGGGTTCGCGCTCTACTTCAGAATCCAACGCTGCGATTAACGTGCCTCTGTTTTTGATTTTTATGTTCGTCGTTCTCCAAATAAAGGCATAACGCTCGGTGACATATTTAGAACTGTTTGTTGGATTACTGATTACGTAATCCCATTTTGAGCCTTTTCGATTTAGAATATCTGTGAGTCTTGCTACGGCCTGTGCTCCACCGTAACCCGCTACTACTTCTTGAATAGCAACAATGTCTGCCTCCCTTACGATTTCGGCAATTTGCTCAAGTTCTTTACTGTTTTTGGTTTTTCCAAAGTCTCTAATGTTCCAGGACACTAGGGTGAGTTCTTGCTGTTGAGCAAAGGACGCTAAAGAATATAGAAGGAGTAGGAGTAACTGAAAATATGCTTTCATAAAAAATTGTGTAATCCTTTTCTATTCAAAATAAAGATAGTTTTAGTAGTATGGTTTACAGAATTCTGAATGATTTAAATTTTATAAATATTTTTTGTGTTAAAATAGACACCAATAAATCGAAAGGAAAGAGATAATATTAAAAGTAATATAGACAAAAAGTTCTTGAAATGAGGTGCTATTCGGATATGGAGAAGGCTTCAACTAAATCTACAAGTCAATTTTGAATCTAAAGTGATAATCTTTAAGTGACTTGCTTAAATAAATTACTGTTGAATAATAGCCACAGAATTATTTTATCATTTTTAAAGGTCTCTCTAATTTTCTGGAAAGCAATACGCATTTGGGACTCAACTGTTTTAACTGAGATGTCTAATTTTTCCGCAATTTCTTGATATTTGAGTCCATCAACTTTATTTAATAATAAGATAGTTTTACATTTTTCAGGAAGCAGATCAATGGCTTTTCTTAACTCCAATATTTTGTCGTGAAGAATTTCCTCATTATTTATCTCATCAATTATCGCATTGTGTTGTAGTTCTTGAATATAATTTCTTTGATTTTTAAGTTTTTTCTGAGAGTCAAGAAATAAATTATAACCAATCGTAAAAAGGTAACTCTTTGTAGATTTTGAGATATCAATTTTCGCTCTATTTGTCCAAAGTTTAATAAATGCTTGTTGAGTAAGATCTTCTGCCTCGTCTTTGTCAAAGGTTAGTGAGATAATATATGAAAACAGAGATGCATAATTGGTTTTAAAAAAAAATCTGAAGGCTTCCTCATCACCATGTATTATTCGTTGAAGCACGATTTGTTCTTGCATTAGGAAAACGTTTAGAAGTTGGTATTAAAAATAATAAATAATAAAAAAATGAATATTATTTAAGGGTTTTTGCTAAATGGCCGTATTATAATAAACAAATAGCTCAATTGGATAATTTAATCGTAAAATATTTATCAAACTCTTTAACCGAAGAAGAAGCAGGAATCCTTCTTGAGTGGTTACAATATGATGAAAATAAAGAAAAATTTAAGAAATATGTTCGATTAAATCATAACATTAATTTAACACTTCAAGATGTTGATGCAGAAAAGGCTCTAATAGAAATTTTTTCAAAAATTGATAAATCACAAGCGCCTCGTAAATTTAAAAGGTTCAAAAAGCGTAGAATTTATAATTCTCTATATGCAGCTGCAGCCATAATTATATTATTAATAGGAGTCTGGTCAATAAGCAATTTAATTCAATCAGGATACAATGGTGAAAAAATAACTCCTTTAGCAGAGATGCCAATTACAATCAGTTTAGAGAATGGGGAAATGATTGCAATCAATACAAAAGACAGCTTAGTTAAAGATGGTAAACGAGTTATAGCTAGTCAAAACGCTTATAAGCGACAACTGAATTTTCATCAGATTTCCTCGACTTCTCTTAGTAGTGGTGTGAGATATTTGAAAATTCCTAATGGAAAGAAGTATACTGTAATTCTTGAAGATAGTACAGTTGTTTATCTCAATAGCGGAGCTACATTAAGATTTCCGGGGTCATTTAAAGAACAAAGTAAAAGAGAAGTCAATTTGACTGGGGAAGCCTTTTTTAAGGTCGCTAAAGATGAAGAACATCCTTTTGTGGTAAATACTCTTGGAGTATCAGTTGAAGTATTAGGGACAAGTTTTAATGTTTCGTCTTATAAAAATTCTGAACTGTCTGAAGTAGTTCTGGTTGAAGGAAAAGTTAACATGATTGTTAATAGTGATAAGGCAGGTACTATTTTGAAGCCTGGGTATAAGGGGGCATATTCTAAAGCTAATGATATTATAGAAACGGCAAAAGTAGATACTGAATTATATACTTCTTGGATATACGGGAAACTGATCTTTAGAAATAAAACGTTGAATGAAATTTTAAGTACGTTAGAGCGCAACTTTAATGTTGAAATTGAAAACAAAAACGTCTCTCTAAAAAGTGAGAAATTAAACGCTACCTTCAATGAAAAGGAAAGCTTGCAGCGTATTTTGTATTATCTCAAAGAAGCTTACAATATAAAATATACCGTACAAGGTAAAAAGATTATAATCAATTAAAGACTCAATGCGTATGATGTAAAAACAAACAAAATCCAACGTATTCTTTAAAAACAAAAAACCGAAGAATGCTCCAACATGCTTCGGTTTATATAGAATGCGATTAACTTAATTAATCACACAAAAAACTATTCAAAATTATGAAAAAATTTCTTTTTCAAGAAAGATATTTTCATCTTCCTAAATTTGACCTTAAGATGAAATTGAGTGTTGTCTTCCTATTATGTACTCTATTTTCAATGAATGCAAGTCATACGTATTCTCAAGGTGACGCAATATCTCTAGATATTAAAAATCAAAAGCTTTCAAAGGTACTCGAAGATATTGAGCAGCATTCAGACTACAACTTTGTCTATAAATTAAATGATATCAATACGGATCGACCTATTTCTTTACAAGTCAATAAACAGAAAATTGAGCGTGTTTTAAAAATGCTGTTTGATGATTCTGATGTGAATTACCGAATCATTGATACACAAGTTTTTTTAAAAAGAAAGTCTTCAATCATCTCAGAACCACTAACGAATACGACTGAAAATAAAAATTTTCAAACGCTAATAAAAGGTTTTATTAAGGATGAATCAGGTACTCCATTACCCGGAATTACGGTCATGGAAAAAGGAACGGCAAATGGGACATCAACTGATTTTGATGGAAATTATGAGATCACTGTTCCAGAAAATGCAGTCTTGGTTTTTTCTGGCGTAGGTTTTAAGACTCAAGAAGTTCCTGTTAACAGCAAAACTTCGATCGATATTCAAATGATGAATGATGTTGAAGAGCTTGAAAGTGTTGTTGTTACAGCATTAGGCATAAAGAAAGAGGAACGTGCATTAACCTATGCAGTAAGCGAGGTTGATGGAGAAAGTTTTACCCAGGCTAAAGAGGTTAATCTAGCTGATGCACTTTCTGGTAAAATAGCCGGTGTAAGTGTTTCTAATTTATCTACAGGTGCTGGAGGTTCAAGTAGGGTGACAATAAGGGGGAACACCTCTTTATCTGGGGACAACCAGCCCTTATATGTAATTAATGGTATGCCCATGGATAATACCACCTTAGGAGGAAGCGCTTCAACAAGTGGTGGTGGGTTTAATATTGACCATGGTGATGGAACAGGAGGTATCAACCCGGATGATATAGAAACTATTAGTGTTCTAAAGGGGGCTACGGCTGCAGCTTTATACGGATCTCGTGCCTCAAATGGAGCAATAATTATCACAACAAAAAAAGGAACTCTAAATAGTGGGATCGGTATAGAGTTTAATTCAAGTTTTACCATTGATTCACCAATGGATCTTACTGACTGGCAATATGAGTACGGAATGGGGAATGGTGGAGAGAAACCTATTAATCAGTCTGAAGCGGTTACTTGGGGGCGTAGAAATTGGGGGGCACCCATTGATGGGTCAACATTTATTGCTTTTGACGGGCTAGAGCATCCATATACTGCCAAAAAAGATAATATCAAGAACTTTTATAATACAGGTTCAACTTTTATAAACACAATTGCGCTAAGCGGAGGTGGAGAAACTACGAGTTACAGATTTTCTGTGTCAGACACTGATAATAAAGGTGTTATACCCAATAACACCTTTAATCGTAGGATTTTCAGTTTAAATATGAGTTCAAAAATTGGTGAAAAACTTGATCTTGAAGGCTTGGCGCAATTTAATACATCAAAAGCATATAACAAAGCGAGTGCGGGGGATGCAACCGGAAATCCTAACTGGGTGAATATGTTAGCCAATACAGTAGATGTGCGTTGGCTAGATCCTGGGTATGACGAACAGGGGAATGAAATTCAATGGAATGAAACCCCATATGCCTCAAACCCTTATTTTGTAGTCAACAGGTTTCAAAACAAAGAAGATAAAGAACGCTATTTAGGACAGTTTGCTTTAACCTATCATTTGTTAGAAAATCTATCAGTCAAGGGTTCCGTAAGTAAGGACTTTACAGATTTTAGTTTCACTGCAATTTTACCTACAGGAACACAATATACTAATAATGCGGCAGGTGAATATCACGGATTTGATGTTACTGTTAGTGAACTCAATAGTATGCTTACTGCTAATTATAATGCAGACCTAACTGATAACATCAATTTAGGTGCCGTGGCTGGTGGCAATATTAGAAAGTATGAAAATAAGCAAACCTCCTATGATGGGACGCAGTTCATCATACCTTTTTTCTACAGTTTTACCAACTTAGAAACGAGTACGGCAATTCCTAATACGCGTCGACTAACTACAAATTCACTTTTTGCTTCTTTAGATTTAAGTTATAAAAACTTTCTTTACTTGAATGCTACAGCTAGAGAGGATTGGTTTTCTACTTTGACAGCTTCAGACGGTAGCGATAGTGATAACAATATTTTTTATCCTTCAGTTGGTGCAGGATTAATATTTACCGAAGTTTTAAATCTCCCTCAATGGTTTAGCTACGGAAAATTGAGAGGTTCCTGGGCTCAAGTAGGAGGAGGGCTACCAGATCCATATACCCTGAATGAGAGTTATACCATGATACCTAGCAGTGGTCAGCCTCTTCAACAAGTAACTCAAGTTTCAGGACAACGCTTATTAGCTAATTCAAACTTACGCCCTTATACGTCTACGACTTTCGAGTTGGGATTAGAGACCAAAATGTTTCAAAATAGATTGGGACTTGATGTAGCTGTTTACAAGAAGACCACAACAGATGATATTGTTAATGCTCAAATACCGGTAACTACAGGTTATGAATATACTTATTTCAATGTTGGAAAGGTTGAAAATAAAGGAATCGAATTATTACTAAGTGGAAAACCTATTAAGAATGAAAATTTTGTTTGGGAGGCTTCTTATAATATGGCCTATAACAAAAATGAAGTCATTCAACTTGCTGAAGGGATTAATACTATCTCTGTAGCAAACTCTGTTGGGAATTGGGCTGAAATTCATCATGAAGTAGGAGAACCTTTTGGAATTATAAAAGGGTATTCAATTCTTAGAGATGAAAATGGAGAAATAGTTTTTGATACGTCTTCAGGCCTACCTATGAAAAGCGAATTAAAAAAGATAGGCAATTCTGTTGCACCTTGGTCAATGGGTTTCAATAATACATTTAGATATAAAAACCTATCTCTTAATATTTTAGTAGATGGGAAATTTGGAAACGATATTTTTTCTGTACTTAATGTTTATGCAACTCGATTTGGTTTGTCAAAAAGAACACTTGAAGGAAGAGTAGATGGGTTAAGTTTAAGTGGAGTCGATATGCAGGGTAATCCGTATAGCAATTATATCCCTTCAACAGATATACGTAACTATTATCAAAATTCAAAAAATTACTCAGACCAGTTTATTTACGATGGCAGCTTTGTAAAGCTTAGACAGGTGATTTTAAGCTATAATATACCTGTTGAAAAGATAAAGCTTTTCAAAGTTCAAGCTGCCTCTCTTTCCTTCGTAGCCAGAAATCTACTTACCCTTTACAGTAAGACAGATAATTTCGATCCCGAGTCTTCTTATACCAATAGCAATGCACAAGGATTTGAGTCTTTTTCTCAGCCAAGAACTAGAAGTTATGGGCTTAACCTTAAGTTTAATTTTTAATACAATATTCAATGAAAAATTTATATATAAAATATATTTCGCTGATCATGGTACTTTGTATTGTAAGCTCTTGTGATGAGGGTTTTGATGAAGTTAATACAAATCCAGATGCTTCAACGAGTATTGAAGCAGAGTATATGTTTACCAAAGCCATGTATGATGCACTAAATAATAGTACAGGTACGGTATACGAATTTTCAGCAGGTGGGTTTGTTCAGCACTTTGCTACCTATTTAGAAGTGCCGGGTCTTGGAGATAAATATGTCTATACTTCAGGCGCTTATCCGTATGCGTATTTTAATGGCGCTTATGTAGATGGGGTAAATGAAATTAGTAAAGTTTTAAATGCCGTTGAAGATGATCCTGATGAAGTTAATAAATATGCAATAGCGTTAATTTGGCAGGCTTATATTTTTCATCGAATTACTGATCTGTATGGTATGATTCCTTATAGCGAAGCCACTACAGCATATGCATCTTCAAACTTCGCTCCGGTTTACGATACGCAGCAAACTATTTACTTGAGTATGCTGTCAAATCTGGAATCGGCAATTTCAAGTTTTGACGCTAGTAAAGAGTCCTTTAATGAGGGGGATTTATTATATGCTGGAGATACTTCCAAATGGGAGAAATTTGCAAATTCTCTAATGCTTAGGTTGGCCATGAGGCTCACTAAAGTTGATCCAACTACTGCTCAGCAATGGGCTCAAAAAGCTATTGCGGGTGGTGTTATAGAGGATGAAACTGATGATGCAATAATTGACTATGTCGGTGGACAAGTGATCAATAGTAATCCTATTTCTTTTCAATTAAGAAATAATAATTATAGTGCATCAAATCAAGGAACTAGCAATACGGAAGGAGGAAAGTACTCAGATACATTTATAGGCTATTTGAAGGATAGTGATGATCCTAGATTAAATTCTATTGCTGCCGTATGGGTAGATGGAGTTCAGGTTACGGACACCGATTTGCAACAAGGTATGCCTAATGGTTTGAATAACAGACCTGATAATTTTGCGTCACTTTCTGAACCCAATTTATCTACCATTCTAAGCCTATCCTCTTCCCTGATGGTCATAGGTAGTTCTGAAATGAACTTATTATTAGCAGAAGCATCTATTAGGGGATGGGAATCTGGTGATGCAAAATCCTATTATGATAAAGCCATTCACAGCTCAATGAATACTATGGGGCGTCTATATGGCACAGAAGCATCAATCTCTGAAGAAGCAATTGAACAATATATTGCTACGAAACCATTTCCAACCGGTTTTGATGCGCAAATGGAGCACATACATACTCAATTCTGGGTATCGGTTTTTCCAGATGAAATAGAAGTTTATTCCAATTGGAGAAGAACCAATTATCCTGTATTGACACCTGTAAACGTTACTGGTAATTTAACCGGAGGTACAATCCCAAGACGACTTACTTATCCACCGGGTGAAATAAGTGTAAACTCAGAAAATTATAACCAAGCAATCTCTGCACAAGGAGTCGATAACTTCACGACCAGAATATGGTGGGATGTTGCTGAATAAAAATAGAATAAAATGAAAGTAGAAAATAAAAGAAGAAACGTGTTGAAAAAAGTAGCTGCATCAATCTTTGGATTTGCAGGTGCAGCTGCATTTGGCAATAACTTGACACCGGTTATCAATAAGGATCTTTCTATATCTCATAACACAGATGATGTGGAAAATCAAGAGATACCATTGTTTTCAAGTTCTGTAGTTCATAATGGGTTAGTTTATATAGCAGGAAAAGGAGCTCATTTTGAAGGTGATATCAAGGATCACACAGAATTTGTTCTTGATGAATTGAAAAAGGAGCTTGAGAAAGCCGGTTCTTCGATGGAAAAAGTTCTAAAAGTGAATGTCTACTTAGCTGATCTCAATGATTATAAAGCTATGAATGAAGTATATCGAGGCAAGTTTGGAAAGAAACCCCCGGTAAGGACGACAGTCGCTGTTTATGGCGGCGTACCTGGAGATTCACTCGTCGAAATTGACTGTATAGCCGCTCTAAAATAAACCCATGATACATAGAAGAAAAGTTTTAAAGCAACTGGCAGTTTTGCCGGTTGCAGGGAGTCTTGTGCCCATTGATATGTTCTCGCCTCTTGTTCATGATTCTGATAAAGAGTCTGTTAACCCGTTAAAGAGAGATTATTTTAAAGAATTGGGGGTGAGAACTTTTATTAACGCAGCGGGAACGTATACGTTTATGACGGGCTCATTGATGAGACCTGAGGTTGTGGAAGCTATAGCAAATACCTCTGATGATTTTGTTAACCTTAATGAGTTACAGGACAAAGTTGGTGCACGCATTGCAGAATTACTCGACTGTGAGGCTGCTACAGTTACTTCTGGAGCAGCATCTGCAATTTCTCTAGGAACTGCGGGCTGCATATCTGGAACCGATCCTAAAAATGCAGCACTTTTACCACATATAGACACTACCAAACTCAAAAGTGAGGTAATTATGCAACGTAAGCATTCAATTGAATATGCACATGCTATTGAAGTGAGCGGGGCTAAGGTGATATATGTAGACACTAAGGAAGAGTTAGAAGCGGCGATTAATGAGAAAACTGCTATGTATTACTTTGTTAATTTCTTGAATTACGAAGGTCAAATACAATGGCAAGAGGTACTAGATATATGCCAAAAGCATAATGTACCCACGATGATTGACTGTGCAGCAGATGTACCCCCTGTAGAAAATTTGTTCAAGTTTCAAAAAATGGGGTTTGACATGGTATGTTTTTCAGGAGGCAAGGGATTGAGGGGGCCTCAAAGTGCTGGAGTACTTTTAGGTAAAAAGAAATATATAGATGCAGCACGATTAAATGCGCCACCATTTGGAGAGACCATCGGCAGAGGGATGAAAGTCAATAAAGAAGAAATAGTTGGCATGCTTGTAGCTATTGAAGATTTCCTTAACAGGAATCACGAAGAGGATTGGTTGCTATGGGAAAAGCAAATAGAATTAATAAAGGATAGTGTTTCTTCTTTCGAGTCTATGAAGACTGAGGTGGTTGTTCCAGAATTAGCCAACGTGGTCCCCACTTTACATTTAAAGTGGGATAATCGTGTGTTAAAAATAACAGGAGATCAACTCAAAGACGCCATGCGAATGGGACATCCTTCGATTGAGATCGCTGGTGGAGGTAGTAATTCGGTAAGTGTTACAACCTGGATGCTTAAGCCAGGTCAAGAGCGAATAGTCGCAACTAGATTGAATGAAATTTTTAACGCTAAATCAGAAAAAAATCATGCTAAATAAAAAACTACTGATTAAAATAGTACTCGTATGTATTCTAGGTAATTACAATACTGTTTTATCTCAACAATATGATTTAATTCTTAAGGGTGGAAGTGTAATCAATCCTAAAGATGGTAAAAGAGCGTCTATTTATGATATAGCTGTTTTAAATGATACCATTGTAGCTATTGATAAAAAAATTGCAGACTCAAAAGGTAAAAAGGTTGTTGATTTAAAAGGATATTATGTTACTCCCGGATTAATAGACTTACACAGCCATCATTTCTTTGGTACCAAAGAAAATCATTACTTAAATGAGGGATTTCACGCAGTAGCACCTGATGGATTTACCTTTAGATCTGGAGTAACCACTGTAGTGGATGCAGGGAGTCCAGGTTGGAAGAATTTCGAAATTTACAAGAATACAATTATCAAGCATTCCAAAACAAGAATTTTATCTCTACTTAATATAGTAGGAGAAGGTATGCGGGGTGGAGTTTGGGAACAGAACTTAAATGATATGGATGCTAAAATGACGGCACTAACCATTCAACAGAATCCTGAACTTGTAGGTGTTAAAGTTGCTCATTATTCAGGAGAAGAGTGGACTCCAATAGAACGCGCAGTGGAGGCCGGTGAGTTAGCGAATGTTCCCGTTATGATTGATTTCGGAGGCCATCAACCTCCGCTCTCTCTCACTAAACTATTGATTGAAGAACTTAGGCCGGGAGATATCTTTACGCATATGTACGCTAATCTTTCAAGTGTGCGAATGACCATTCTAGACCCTGATACTAAAAAGCTTTATGATTATGCGGTTAAGGGTAGAGAAAGAGGCATTATATTCGATGTTGGACACGGTGGAGGAAGTTTTGCATTTGCTCAAGCTGTTCCTGCAATGTCGCTAGGATTTTACCCAGATACGATCAGTACAGATTTGCATACGGATAGTATGAATGCAGGAATGAAAGACTTACTTAATATAATGTCAAAGTTTTTAAACCTTGATATGCCATTTGAGGCCATAATAGATGCAACAACTTGGCGCCCGGCACAAGTTATTCAGCGTCCTGAACTGGGTAAATTAGAAGTTGGAGGGGTTGCTGATATTGCTGTTTTGAGTATTCAAAAGGGAGATTTTGGTTTTGTTGATAGCGCAGGGATGAAAATGAAAGGAGATGAAAAAATTCAATGCGAAATGACCATCAGAGCGGGAGAAATTGTCTATGACCTAAACGGTCTTGCAAGTGAACTATGGAATCAAACAGCTCAATAACAAAATTATGAGTGTTTTTAGATTTTATCTCGTATTACAAGTATTATTTGTACTTAATGAAGGTTTCTCGCAAGACATGAATCGGGAAGAATTAATATACTTAACCGCGAGTTATACAGGAGACCGTTATGAAAATGGAAGACCGAAAATCCCGAGTGATTTATTAAAAAGGGCTGAACGTATTTCAATTGATGTTGCTTGGCAAATCTTGGATAATGAAGGGTACAAAGCGCAATACGAAGGCAATTGGGAAACTCTTAATTCTGAAGTCATTGTCGGTAGAGCTGTAACCGCTATGTATCTACCTAGTCGTCCAGATGTGGAAAAGCAAATTCTGAGTAGGGGTCATAAAAATGGGAGGATAGGTAATTCTAATTCTTGGCCAATTGAACAACTAGAGAAGGATGATGTTTACGTTGCTGATGCGTTTGGAAAAACTATAGGAGGTACTTTAATTGGTGACAATCTTGCTAATGCTATATATGGGAAGACGGGTAAAGGTGTCATTTTTTATGGAGCATCTAGAGATAAAGAAGGATTAGCGATGATTGAAGGGTTTAATGCTTATGTCAAAAACTGGAATCCTACATTTCTGAAAAATGTGATGTTAGGTGGACTTAATACTCCTATTCATATTGGTGATGCAATTGTGATGCCAGGAGATTTGGTTTTAGCAAAAGCAGATGGAGTTGTTTTTATACCCGCTCATTTGGCCGAAAAAGTGATTGAAACCGCAGAGTTTATTGAGTTAAGAGATGCCTTTGGACATACAATGCTAAGAGAGGGAGTTTATTCCAGTGGAGAGATAGATAATGAATGGACAGCAGCAATAAAAGAGCATTTTCTAAAATGGATTAAACAAGAGCGCTTCAATGCTTCTTTAAGTATTGAGCAAATAGAACAATTTATGGAGCATCGAACTTGGTAATTAGAAAAAAACCTTTTTATGAAACGAAGATATTTATTAAAAACACTACCGTTACTCCCAGTTGCAGGTAGCCTATTACCGACGCCATTAAACCTAATGCATTTCAATAAAAATATATCTAAGACAGATTATTTTGAAGAATTAGGGGTTGAAAAGGTTATAAATGCTGCTGCAACTATGACGTTTTTGTCGGGCTCTTTAATGCTTCCCGAGGTAATGGATGCTATTAATTCTACCTCCAATGATTTTGCCAATATGTATGAGTTACAGGACAAAGTAGGAGTAAAAATTGCAGAAATGTTAAACTGTGAAGCTGCGATGGTTACTTCGGGTGCTGCTTGTGCTCTTGTATTAGGAACAGCGGCTGCAATTACAGGTGATGATCCGGAAAAAATTAAAAGTTTACCCAGTTTTTCGGGTTCCCGTCCCGAGGTTATTATGCAGAAAAAACATAGATATGTTTTTGATCAGGCTATAACAACTACCGGAGCCAAAATTATAGAGGTTGAGAATGTATCTGAGATGGAGGCTGCCATTAATGAGAATACGGTTATGGCATTATTCTTCAATGCTGCAGAATCTTGGTTTGGGATTGAAGATAGTATATCTCATCAGGATTTTATAAGTGTTGCCCAACGATATAAAGTGCCATCATTTATTGATGCCGCTGCAGATGTACCTCCAGTAGAAAACCTGTTTAAGTATCAGGAAATGGGTTTTGATCTGGTTACATTTTCGGGGGGTAAAATGCTCAGGGGGCCTCAAAGTTCAGGCTTACTTTTTGGAAAAAAAGAGCTGATCGAAGCTGCTAAATTAAATTTTAGTCCACACGAGGCACCTATTGGGCGTCCTATGAAAGTTAATAAGGAGGAAATTTTCGGAATGTACGCAGCATTAAAAGCATATTTAGCTAAAGACCACGATGCAGAATGGCAAATGTGGTTAGATCGTACGAAAACCATAGGTGATATATTAGGAGAATTACCAGGTATTAAAACTAGTGTCAATATTCCTTCAGGGAGAGCTAATGTATTTCCTTCATTAGATGTCTTTTGGCCCGCTGAATATAGCATTAATGCCAAGGATGTTTATGAAGAACTTAAAAATGGGAAACCTAGTATAATTTGTAATCTATCAAAACGAAATAATCGGGACATAATTAATATTGGAGTCGTTCTTTTGAAAGATAAACAGGTGGAATTAGTAGCGAAACGCTTGAAAGCAATTTTAATCAAACAATAATTAAAATGCTAATAATGAAAATAATATAGAGTACCCCTTTTTTTTTGTCTTAATAAGCTTTGGGATTCAAGCCCAGTCTAAGGTGAAAATTTCAAAACTAAAAGAAGGTGACATTTTAAAAGTTGGACCACAATCAACAGAAGATTTAAAATACGTTAAACCTTCAAAAGCAAATTTCATTATCAAAAATGAATGACTAGCAAATAAGAAAAGGTTATTTATAAGAGTGTCGAAGTACTTAGCGTTAACAATGAAAATAGAGACAAACCTTTTATCACCGTTAAGTTTACTTAAGGAAAAGCAGCTAATACTTTTGATTATTTTGAAACCGTATTAAAACATCCAATTGACTCAGGAGAACTCTTACTATAGCTTTATAAAGGCTTTGCCTAGTTAAACTGAGTAAGGCAATAGATATTTTATAAGCACAATTTCACAAATAGAAATTGTGCTTTTTTTTTAATAATTGATCAACAGGAAGTATGGTTGTAGCAAAAACTCAACATATCTAGAGGTTCTGATAAAGTATATATTAAATTCTTAATTTTTGGAAACGACTAAACTATACTGAATAAACCCCATTTCCCTCCATTCCGCAAAAGGCCTGTCTTGAGCAAAGTCGAAGGGCTTCATTCCAGAAAAAGAGGTTTATTCCAAAATCTTGAACCCAATCCGGAAAAGGATTGCGTTCGCCTGATCCTGCTGACTTCAAGTTTGCGTTTTACAAGAAACTTTTAACCAACTTCAAAGCGGTAGTTGAACATCCTGTACAGCACTCATTTCCTTTTCGTTTAAGAACTAAAATTTAGCCGGAGCCGCTTTGCATAACCAGGCTCCCCTGTCGCACTTTTTATAAAAGCGCTTCCTTGCTAAATTTTAAAAGGAAGTCTGTCGAAAAGGAAACGCGATGGCGCTATGGGAAGTAAATGGAACTGCAATCCAGATCCTCTTTTTCGTTGCCTTGATCTTAAAATAGGAGGTGATTGAAGTGTTCTGAGCTGGATGGAACACCAAGAAAAACGCTCCAGATATAATAAGTAAATGGGTTTGCTCCTCATTTAATTTGACAGCATTTGATATCAAAATTAATGCGGATTTTAATTGATAACTTAGGGTGTAAAAGTTATCGTTTTGAGGAGCGAAGCGGATAAAAATGAAAAGCAAGAGGATAACCCGCTGCGCGAGGTTACGGTATACATTTTATAAATTAAGTTGTTGGTAATCAGTTGATTGTTTGTTTTTTTAACTGATTGGTCTTTAGATTTTTGCGACAAAAGCTCTGGGAGCCCCTATTTTTAGTGAAGATTTTGCGACAAATCGATTTATTCTGCTTGCACTTAAGGCTGAAGATTTTTTATAAAACCAATTGAGTTCCGAATTTTGATAATTATCTCCAAACAATAAAGAGTACTACAATGAACTGGATGAAAATAGATTTGAAGACTGAGATAGTAAGGATTTTTAGATACTCTAAGTTCAAGTCTATTCTTCGATCGCCGGATTAGATCTTTACCTGTGTGGAGTTATAGCAATCTTATTTTTTGCCTTATTAGTATTCTATTCATTGAATTGAAATTTGGAAATAACCCTTAATCTTTCACGTGCCAAATCATAAATATTTGTACTTCAGTTTGATCGTATGAAAACCCATCAAATACATAATCGAATCTTTTTTATAATTTTTTTTTGGAAAAAGGGGATCATATAAAATATAATACTTAATATTACACTGTATTAGTAAAGTAATACAGTAAAACAGTCTATATATGATTCACATTGACTCTTTAGAATTTTCACATGTAAAACATGACAGGTTATTTAATGACTTAGGATTTCAAGCAGAGCCTGGGAGCATTACCGGTCTTTTAGGAAAAAATGGTGCCGGGAAAACCAGCTTATTAAAACTAATCGCAGGGATATTATTTCCAGATAAAGGTAATATTCAGGCCCTGGGCTATCAACCTAAAAAGCGACATCCGGATTTTTTAAAACAAGTCTATTATCTGCCTGAAGAGTTCTATCTACCCAGTACATCAGCAACAAACTACATAAAAGCCAATAGCAGTTTTTATCCAAAATTTGATCACGAGTTGATGCGTAGTCAGCTGCTGGACTTTGAAATCCCAATTAAAAATTCATTGGATAAGCTATCTTACGGGCAAAAAAAGAAGTTCTTAATCTCCTTCGCCCTTTCGACCAAATGCAGCCTGCTCATATTAGATGAGCCTACAAATGGTTTAGACATTCCCTCAAAAACGCTTTTTAGAAAATTGCTCGCGGGAGCACTGGATGAGAATCAATTGGTACTTATTTCAACGCATCAGGTAAAAGATGTGGAGAATCTTATTGATCGTGTCACGATATTGAACGACGGTAAGATCAGCTTTGATCAGGATATTCTCAGTATATCTGATCATTTTCAATTTACAACACTACCCAATTTAGATAACCAAACACTATTGTATAGCGAGAGAAGTCCCAACGGTTATAAGGTTATTTTGGATAACCCGGGTAGTAATTCGCAGGTAGACATTGAATTGTTATTTAACGCCATCACTCAAGGCATAAAACTGGAAGGACTATGAAAACAGGATCTATTTTTAGTGCTTCACGCCTTTTCCGCCTAAGCAAAAGACACTTTTTACACAACTATAAAGTTCTTTTGACCGCCATTCTTGTAGGTTTCGGTATTTCCTTTTTAATAATTGCCTTCCTACAATTTATGAACGGAGCGAATCAAAGTGGAAATACAATGTTCATAGTAATCGGAGTTTTAGGCTACGCGCTCTTAGGTGGTTTCTATATTAGTTCTTCCTTTTCGTATTTTAGAAATAAAGAGAAGGCTCAGGATTATTTAATGTTACCCGGGACCGCCTTAGAAAAGTATTTAGTTGAGTTTGTATTCTACCCTCTACTTTACTTGTTGCTATTCCCTATGCTTTATCTTCTAGCCTACGAGCTGAGTACTTCATTTATATCTATAATTAAACCCCACTTCATTCCATTCAATCTTAAGGAAGAATTTTATGAAATTTTGGTTTTAGAGGGTTACTATACAGAGGATGGAGTTCCAATAACTTCACGAGTAAACTTTTTGATTTTATGGGTCACAAGTAGTTTTTCTCTTGCTATGGCCTTCTTTCTGGGAGCCTCAGCTTTCAAGAAACAGGTAATGCTCAAAACACTATTAGGACTAGCTATATACTTTGGTCTCTGCTCGTTACTACTCTATTATTTAATGGTTGAACTAAAATGGAGTAATTACGATATAAATGACACCAAAACATTTCTATCTCCAATTGGTTCAGAAGATCATTCCCCAAAACCTATAATTAATTTCTTTAGCTATTGGATTCTTTCTTGGGGTATTCTATTTAGTGTCGTATCATTCTTTAAGCTCAAAGAAAAGGAGGTTTAGTATGGAATTTGACAACAATCAAAGCATATATATTCAGATAGCCGATACCTTATCGGATCGGATCATTAACGGAGAATATAAACCTGGCGAGAAAATACCATCTGTACGTGAACTGGCGGCAGAAGTAGGCGTAAATCCCAATACCATTATGCGAACCTATACCGAGTTACAATCCAAAGAAATTATTGAAAATAAGCGGGGAATCGGCTACTTCGTGACTCCTCAGGCTCTGGACTGTATTCTACAGGAACGAAAGAAAATCTTTTTTAATAAGATTTTACCTCAGTTTATTAAAGAAGCCTCTCAATTAGGAATTAGTTCAGAGGAACTTAAAAATCATCTGGATCTATAGATCCTTAAAACGCTAAAAAATGAAATTAAGTAATATCATATTAGGGAGCTTCTGTGCATTATTTATAATCTATGTTTTTGGAGTGGCTGCAGAAATCCGATATAGAGGCGAAGAAAGAATACCCTCCTATTTAGATAATAGAGTTGCAAATTACTCAGAAGATTGTAAATCTGATTATAGAATTATTCATGATCTTCCTGCCTTTAAAATTTTGAAAATAAATAAAGTAAGTGGCGTTGCAAAAATTAAGTTTGATCCTAAAGCTCAAAATCAATTTTTAGTATATGCAGAGCGTCAGGAAAAATTACCCGAAATGGAATATCATGTATCCGGCGATACGCTTTTTATTGATAAACTAGATAAAGAAGGACTTTGTGATCAATTTACTATAGAGCTAACAGAGACTCCTCAACAAATTATCGCTGATTCGATGAAAATCAATTTAATTAATAGCTCAGCTGGTTTGAAAAGGTTAAATCTAAAAGGGTCAAACACCACCTTTCAATTATTGACCGTAAACAACAGCATTGGATCTATTGATAGCCTCACTGTTAACCTGAATAATAATTCCTCCATACATTCCCAAAGTATGGTTTTGATCGATCATTTAGAAGGAAAAGCCTGGAATAACTCTCAGATGTTATTAGGCAATGCAAAAGCGGAATCTGCACAAGTTGAAATATATGGGCAATCTCAAGTTATGATTAATGATAAGTTCTTTGATAGTGCAGATGCATCAGAGAAAATAATTTACCAGAAATCAAAGCAGTAGCATGAATGTCCTAAGAACCTATAGGAATAAGACAATACAAGCGGTTTACGATTTATGGTAATCCCAAAAAAGTTTCAACTTGGACTTCCGTTTTTCTAACACTCCCAATTTACGGACTGGGATGGGAAGGAATTATAAGTATTTGAGTTTACAGTCCACCCACGTCCGTTGTATAGGTTTTTGCATTTTATGTCGTTTATCCGTTCCTAACAATCCCTTTTCATTTAATCTTTAAGGGAAGGGTTGTATATGCTGCGTGCATTTAGTGAGTGCTATTAAAATACCTCACCTTACGGGTGTACAAGCACCCTCAGACCCTTAGGGTCAATTACGTATTTACACATCAATCGATGAGCAATTCAATACCTGCTTTTTTGGCTTTGTATTCTATTTTCTGGGTTAATTCATAATAATTCCAGTTTCTAAGCACAAAACGTTCTTGCTGTGCGGCCTCGATCTTAGCTTCCTGATTGAGCAGAATCAAGGTGCCGGCTTGTTGTTGGATACAAAAATCAATGAGCTTTCGGCTGTACACATGCAAACGGTTACTTACGTAGTTTTTTTCCAGTTCGTAAAATTTTTCTACTGCTTTAGTTTTGCGTTTAAAACCTTTTCCCGGTCTGCAATAGGTGGCTCCGCTTTGTGCTCTTTTTTGAGCAGCCTGCAGGGCTAGCCTTCTGTATAGAAATTCTTCCCTGTTGCCAATACGAAGTGTAGCTTTTCCAGATTTCACAGTAATAGGGTATTCAAGGGATAACGAAGCTTCCGCAATGACTTCCGGTTTTAGACAATGCTTTTCTTTCTCAAATTCAAAGGTGGCTAACCAATAAATTTTTTGCTTCTTCAGTTGGATTCTGGAAGTACATAATTTGATTTTGCCGGCGACTAACTGTTCCAGCAATTTTCGTTTATCGGTATAATCCTTTCCTAAATAGGTTTTTAAGGGAATGGAAAACAAACGAAAACAAAATGCTTTTTGCGCTTCGTTATAGGATAATCCATGAATGGCTACCGGCCCAAAAGGGAAAGCAATATTTCTTTTAAAATTGGCAAGCGCGCGTTCTCCTTTGCTATATTCCGGCAGGTTGTTCCGAAAGTTATTGATTATGGTATTGTTCAGGTTGGCTAAAATGTTAGTAGGGATTTCCCCTTTAAAACGATCGGATACCACCCGATAGGTGCAGTTCATTTTTGACCGATTGAGGATGCCGTCTTCCGCTTTTTTTTCATCCGCTAACTTATAGCGTATTCCTTCTGATAGGTAAAAGAATTCTTTGACCCGTTCCTGTATGTACAGATGTGAAATAATGAGATTGGCCGCTCTAAAGCTTCTGTTCTGCCAGCGGTAGAGCGTGTCGTAGACCTCCTTCTTTTCCTCTTTGGTAGGCGCATCCACCTGTAGCTGGATCTTTCGGGTGAGTTTTATCGTTTCTTTTCCCATGACTAAGCGGATTGTTGCTGATCGTGCTTAAGCTGTACCCGTTTGTAGGCAGCCATAAATTCCTGATGTACCTCCTTTAGAGAAAGGTTTAGCTCCTTTGAAATGGCTGCAAAGGAATACCGCTTTTCCGTACGCAGCTGCAAGACTTTTTCCTGTTCGCGGGTCATATTACCGGGAGCCTTTAACGCCCGGATCGGTGTGGCTTCAGCTTCGAGTGTACTTCCATTAGTAATGATATTCTTAATATCTTCAATAGCGCCTTTTACTTCAATACTGGTTTTGGCAGTGCTGGTTCCCATTGCCTGAGCTATAGCTTTATACTGAAAGCCGTATTTTAAGCACAGTTCTACCAGAAGCTTTCTTTCACTGCCCAGTAAGGGAAGTACCTTTTGAATCTGGTCTAAAGCCTGCTGATCTGCTTCCTGTCTTTGTAGGTGTGCAGCTTCTTCATTCCCCTCATAGCCGCCTAAATAATCCTGATAATTCTCGAAATAGTCTAATCGGCTTAGGTTTCGTTGAAACGCATTCCGGGGCTTGCTATATTGGTAAATACACTCGCTTTTCATTACAAAGTGTAAGAACGCATGTAGATGTTCCGGGGATTGTATGCGATCCCTTTTTTCCCATAAGATGAGAAAGGTATCCTGAAGGATATTTTCAACTGCATAGACATCCTTAAGTATGCTCCTGCCCATCCAGTAGACACTACGGTGATACTGCCTGTAAATCGCTTCAAATGCGTGTGGACACCCTTTTTTGAAGGCATCATAGTGCGTATCAAGTTGAAATCGTTTCATAAGCTAAGTGTTCTGTTTTTCGTTTACATTCTATTCTTTTTAAGGGCATTTCGGTTTAGGCTATTAAGGTTATGCAAGGAACCGGGCTTCAAGGCATTTAGACTCCTGAAAAGGCTTTATAGCTCCGGTAACGCAGCCTCTATAAGAGGTCTAGCATCGTTTTTTAATATTTCATAGCTGTATTACGTAAACCAATCGTTTTTAGTTAAGCTCAAGCCTTCCCGCCGGACTCCAGTCACAACCGTGAAGGTTTTTGAGCTTAACAGCTTCTCTTTTTCACAGACCCTAAGGTCTGCAGCACTTTTTTATGGCTAATTCACCGGTGTGCTTAAACCTACCCGGTATAAGCCCAGGCCGCTATTAAAGCGGCGTTTCCCACCCAACTACAGGTTACTTCGTAGGGAAGCAACCCATAACCCACGGGTGACTTAGCGGATTATGACGTGTACCCGTAAACACGTCCTTTGTGCATAGGTGTTACCCTTATCCCCAAGCCTTTTCCTTCCGAAGTTTCGGAGAAAAGGGAGTTTGATTCTTACTGCTAGTAGCTTTAGGATCAAGAAATACTATTCTCTAGTCTCCTTTTGGTCAGTATAGTAAGGGCGTCCCGTTAAGAATTTCTGAAGCCTTGGAAGAAATTTAGGGAGGCGCTTGCGGTTTTTGCAATAGCAAAAAATACCTATCCAAAAGGCGTCGTTTCTTTTGGTTCGTTTTCTTTAGACGAGTAAAGAAAATGAACAGAACATCCTAAAGAACCTCTAAATGCTTAAACCCAAAGGGTTTCCTGAAACTTGTAAACTCTTATAGACAGTCTCACTTAAGAAAACAAAAACAACACCTCATCTATACCATAGGCAAAATCATATTAAAAAAATAAACACATCACCCCGTGCGGGATGCCGGCCAATATGGCCTATATGATGTAGGGGAAAAAGGGTGCGAAGCTTTATAAAGAAGAATACAAAAGCTCTGAAAGTGGAGTGTAGGCCCAATACAAAAAGGCGCAGGTCTCAACTTATTGAACAGAGGTACTGGTATACCTAACAGCAATAAGTGAGAGCCCACGCCCGGGTCGTGAGCATCCCTGCTTATCATCTCGCTGTTTAAAAATTACCAGTTTTCTGTTCGAGATTCAAAGCGAATGCTTCTAATATTTTACTTAAAGAAGTTTCGCAAATATATAATTATGAGTCAAATATAAGATTCTTTTACTTAATGCGGAAGAACTTCCGCATTAAATTTTAATTGATATTCTTCCTTTGTTAAATATGAATATCAATTTTCTAATAAGTAATGCCATTTCCGAATGGATTAAAGATGCCAAATCAAACCGTGACTTTGCACTTAATCATAATATTGATGAGAAAATTGTAAGAAGAATTCTTGACGAGAAGGAATATCGTATTCCGGTTGAAACTCTAAAAAGGATTTGTGATGCACGTCAATTAAAATTGTCTGATTTCTTTTCTGAGATCAAAGAATAGTTCAGTTTAATTTTCATACACTCTTCTCAATCCTATGCATTTAGTGGGCTTTGCCTAGGGGGTACTATAATGCTGTCTCACCTACTGAATTGAAAAGTAAAAAATGAAATTTGTCTTTTTGTGACAGAATTTTTCTTTCGAAACATCCTAATTATCTTTGCCTAAAAATCTTATTTATGAATTTCGAAGAAGCATTAAAACTCAAATCAGAAAAAGAAATTAAAAACTCAAGTGAATTTAAAATTGTGTGTCCACACTTTATTGAAGACCCAATTGGAAATAAAAAATTTAGAGATGATATTCCTAATTTCAGATTAACAGACTTGGATGCGAAAAAATACTCGACCAACGGAAAATATGGTATTATGGATATAAATATGAATGTTTTTAAACAATATCGATAAAATTTCAATAACCGATTTCCGCAAGTAAAACGTTGAATTATCACTTAAACTCTGAATTTAGCTAGTTACAGAATGGTTTTCTCAAACGGAATTGAATGAATAATTTGAGCTATGAAAAAACAACGAAATGGTAAAACCGTGAATATTATTGCTAGTACTCGCCTCCTTAAGCAGATCTTACAGAATTTCTATTCATTAGTATTTGCTAAATTAAGTGATCAAACACCCCACTAAGTATATATTAAAAGTTACCTGTAAGCTGACAAAACCATAATGACAAATATAGAATTACAAAAACATAATGATTTCTTGTTAAAACAAATGGAATTAACAAGAAAAAGAATTATTCAACCTGTTTATCGTGGTGACTCTCTTAGAAACCTATGTTTTAGATTAAATGTTGAGTTTAATGAGACTCAAACCGATACTGAAACTCTATTGAATAGGTTGTTTATGGTTGGAGAAAAAGCTCAAAGATATTACACAGATAATGAAAATTTCCGAATCGAAGATGCTGAAGATTATGTGTTTGACAGAATTATTAAGTACTACAATGATTCTATCAAAAGCAAAAATAAGCACACTTTATTCTTTTTTAAGCAAAACAAAAATTTCACTGATTTTTTTTCAAATAAAGTAAACAAGAAAATTTTTATTGAAAAAATTGAGAACGCAGGTTATCAAGAAAGACTTAATATTAGGAATTATTATTTAACCATTTTACATCAGCTTGCTGCAATTAATTATAAAAAAAAATCTCATTTTGTTTCAACAACAAGAGACTACGAAATTGCCGAAATGTTTGCTAACGGAAAACGAGAAAAAAGTAGAATTATATTACATTGTTGGCTTCCAAAAAAAATAAATAGAAATGCTGTGTTAAAATATGGCTTACCAACTTATACTTTTCATCCCTATCAATATCAGAGAGAATATTCAATATTGGGAGGAATTTTACCACATTTTATTTCTGGTTTAGAATTAATTGAATCCAGAGAATTTTATCCAAATCCAAATATTTTTCTTCAAGAAATCAAAAATTCAACTTTTTTAGAGGGTATTAGAATAAATCAACAAGATTTTCACAACATTGCTGAATTAACAAATTATAAAATAACATTATCAACGGATGGAGATAAAACATGGGAAAACTAAAATCCAGAAGTTAACAAAGTATGCTATGAAAATCACTAGGCCTGTTCTTTCCAGTTTTTCTTATTTTAAACAGTTTCTTGACCAATAAGAATTCAATAAAAGCTTAAATAACCTCGATCTAGGTATTGAGTAACATCTGTAATTTCAACCAGATATCCAATTCAAACCACTGATGAACAAATTCAATTTATTAAGCCAAGCAACAGCGATAAAGCTATTTAGAACAACTAGTGCTATTGTTGAGTATGTCGTCATTGAAGAAGAATTAAATGAATTATTCAATTACTGCATCTTACTCCAAGAGTCGACACAAGATAAAATTGATCAATTAGTTAGTGAGCGTGAGGAGCTTGAAAAAGAATCTTATAAACGTTTTGAATTTGATGGCATACAATTCAAGAATATAGATACTATTGACGGAATTGAAAATTTCGAAATTCCATCTTGGAATGCCCTGTTTGAATTTACAGTACCTATGAATCAAATTTTACTCATAAGTATATTCTTGGAAAAATCACTAAAATCTTTATGTGCTGAATATAGTCCTAATAATGATTCTACATATTATGATGGTTATAATCTCAAGATTAAAAGGAATAGACAAGAAAGTCTCATCTGCACCTATATTAAATACCTTGAACAACAATGCGGATTGAAAAACGTATCAAATCCAACCATTGAATATTTAAATCAAAATATCAGACCGCTTAGAAATTCTTTTGTACACGGTGATTGGATGACTATTAAAAGATATACTGAAGAAATTGATATCAATGAAGTTTTTATTTCCGTTTCAAATCTATTTCGAATCATTGAAGAAAAGTATCTAAATAAATCCAATGCGAATATATAAGGGCGAATGTGGTCTTATTAAGGTATTCGTTTTATTATTTTCGTACGCTTACCTAAGAGATAAGATTCGACAGCATCAATTGATATCTATCAAAATTAAATACTTTAGCTTTAGCAAAGTTCATAAGAAAAAGCAGGATCTAACCTGCTTAGGATAAAACACATTTAAAAACAATAATGACAAGTACATCACAAAGAGCCGAATTACAAAGTAAAATCTGGAGTATAGCCAATGACGTTAGAGGTTCAGTAGATGGATGGGATTTTAAACACTTTGTATTAGGAACGCTTTTCTATCGATTTATCAGTGAAAATTTCACTTTATACATTGAAGGTGGAGATGAAGGAATAGACTACGCCAATTTATCAGATGATGTAATTACTCCGGAAATAAAAGAAGACGCTGTAAAAACCAAAGGGTATTTCATTTATCCGAGCCAGCTTTTTGTTAACGTAGTTAAAGATGCGAACACCAATCCAAACTTAAATACAGACCTTGCGGCTATATTTACTGCTATCGAAAGTTCTGCCAATGGGTTTCCTTCCGAAGAAGATATTAAAGGCTTGTTTGCCGATTTTGATACTACAAGTAGCCGACTAGGTAGTACAGTAGAAAGCAAAAACAGCCGTTTAGTAAAGGTTTTAAAGGGAGTTGCGGGTTTAAGCTTTGGAAGTTTTGAAGATAATAAAATCGATTTCTTTGGAGATGCCTACGAGTTTCTAATTTCTAACTATGCCGCCAATGCAGGTAAATCTGGTGGGGAATTCTTTACTCCGCCTAACGTTTCGCATCTCATAGCCAAACTAGCATTGCATAAACAAAAGACGGTAAATAAAATATATGATCCTGCGGCCGGTTCAGGTTCCTTATTGCTGCAGGCAAAACCCTACTTTAAAGATCATATTATACAAGAGGGTTTCTACGGTCAAGAAATTAACTATACCACTTATAACTTGGCTCGTATGAATATGTTTTTACATAACATCAATTACGATAAGTTCCACTTAGTGCACGGAGACACTTTGGAACATCCAGAACTGGGAGATGAAAAACCCTTTGATGCCATTGTTTCCAATCCGCCATATTCGGTAAAATGGATTGGTAACGACGACCCCACGATGATTAACGACGATCGTTTTGCACCGGCTGGCGTATTAGCACCTAAATCAAAGGCAGATTTTGCTTTTGTATTACACGCTTTAAGTTACTTATCCAGTAAGGGTAGAGCAGCATTGGTTTGTTTTCCGGGTATTTTCTATCGTGGCGGTGCCGAACAAAAAATCAGAAAATACCTTGTCGACAATAACTTTATAGAAACGGTGATCTCTTTAGCACCTAACCTATTTTTTGGAACTTCTATCGCGGTGAATATCCTGGTGCTTTCCAAAAGTAAAACCGATACGAAAACTCAATTTATAGATGTAAGCGGAGAAAATTTCTTTAAAAAGGAAACGAATAATAACGTATTGCTTGACCAACATATCGATAAGATTATAGAGATGTTCGACAGCAAAGAAGAAGTAGCCCACGTAGCAACAACTATCGATAATAATAAAATAGCAGAGAACGATTACAACCTATCCGTAAGTTCTTATGTAGAACCTAAAGACACCCGAGAGAAAATAGATATCAAGGTTTTAAATAAAGAGGTTGCCCAAACCGTAAAAAAAATAGATACACTTCGTGCTGAGATTGATAACATCGTAAAAGAGATTGAAGGATGAATTATCTAGAAAAATTATTAGATGGAGTTGAGGTTCAATGGAAAACTTTAGCTGATTATGCCGATTATGAACAACCAACCAAATATCGCGTAAAATCAAAACTTTATAGTGACGAATACAAAACACCTGTATTAACTGCGGGTAAAACATTTTTATTGGGATATACTAATGAGACCAACGGTATATACAAGGCATCAGAAAATCCTGTGATAATTTTTGATGATTTTACGACTGCTAATAAGTGGGTAGACTTTGATTTTAAAGTGAAATCATCTGCAATGAAGATGATAACATCTAAAGATGAATCAAAAGCTTTATTAAAGTATTTGTATTATTGGTTAAACACAATTCCAAGTGGACTAGTTGAAGGGGATCATAAACGACAATGGATTAGTAATTATGCGAATAAGGAAATCCCTATCCCTTGTCCCGATAAGCCAAAAAAATCCCTAGAAATTCAACAAAAAATAGTTGATATTCTCGATACGTTTACAGAGCTTACCGCAGAGCTTACCGCAGAGCTTACCGCAGAGCTTACCGCTCGTAAACAGCAATTTGAATATTATCGAGAAGAATTGCTAAGTTTTGATAAGGATAAAGTTCAACATTTACAAATGGGCGATGAAACCCTAGGGGAGTTTATACGTGGCAAAAGATTTGTAAAAACCGATATTATTGAAGAAGGAGTTCCTACGATTCACTATGGAGAAATGTATACCCATTATGGTACTTGGGCAGATCAGACAAAATCTTTTGTCAGTAGAGAATTGGTAGATCGTAAAAAGTTGAGACTTGCTGAAAAAGGAGATGTTGTTATAGTCGCAGCTGGAGAAACTATTGAAGATATAGGGCAAGGAACAGCTTGGCTAGGTAATGAAGGTGTAGTTGTTCACGATGCTTGCTTCTATTACAAAAGTAGTTTGAACCCCAAATATGTAGCTTATTTTACACGTACCAGACAATTTCACGATCAAATTAAGAAACATATTCGTACAGGAAAAATTTCTGCAATAAACTCAAAAGGTCTAGGTACAGCTATAATCCCAATACCTTCCCCAGAAGAGCAAGAACGTATTGTAGGTATCCTCGATAAATTTGATATCCTTACCTCTTCTATTAGTGAGGGTTTACCCAAAGAAATAGAATTAAGGAAACAGCAATATGAGTTTTACAGAGCCTTATTATTAGACTTTGCGAAAAAAAATATAGCAATATAATATGAGTCAATCCTTAGAGCAAATAGCACAGAAACTTATCGACGCTGATAAAAAAGTACAGTTAATCTATGCTTTTAATGGTTCGGGTAAAACAAGACTGTCTCGTAAATTTAGATTGTTGGTTGACCCTAAATTTACAGATGAAGAGCAGGAAGAACAAGAAGAATCAGGGATTAGAGTAATGTATTACAATGCATTCACAGAAGACCTATTTTACTGGGATAATGATCTAGATGGAGACACAAAAAGAAAGTTAATCATACGCCCCAATAATTTTACTGATTTAGCCTTGGGGTTCTTGAAAGATCAGGGTTTAGATATCAATATTGCGACTAATTTTCAGCATTTTACTACAGATTCTATAACACCTAAATTCAATGAAGAATATATTGCTCAAGATAAAAATGGAAATGATGTTACTGTAAAGGCATATTCGGAAGTAACTTTTTCAGTAGCAACTGGTGATGAAAGAAGTGAGCCTAATATCAAAATTTCCAAGGGTGAAGAAAGTAATTTTATTTGGTGTGTATTTTACAGTCTTTTAGAACAGATAGTAGAAATATTAAGTATCACAGAAGTTGAAGATCGATCCACTAACGACTTTAACGACTTAAAATATATTTTTATTGATGACCCCATAAGTTCACTTGATGAAAATCATGTAATCGAGCTCGCTGTAAACCTAGCGGGGTTAATCAAAAAATCTGATAATTTAAAGTTTATTCTGTCTACGCACGATCCATTATTTTATAATGTTTTATACAATGAATTAGGCAATAAAAAATGTTATTTACTTGATAAATTAGAGGATGGGACGTTTGAATTAGAAGAAAAACAAGGTGATTCTAATAAAAGCTTTTCATATCATCTTTATTTAAAAAATACTATTGAAAATGCTATTGAAAAAAATGACATTCAAAAATATCATTTTGTTTTGCTTCGTAACCTTTATGAAAAAACTGCAAATTTTCTTGGATATTCAAAGTGGTCTGATCTCCTACCTTCCAATGACAGACAGGCTTACATCAGCCGTATAATGAATTTTTACAGTCACAGTACTTTATCAAACGAGGAGGTTAGAGAACCAACTCAGCCAGAAAAACAAATAATTAGTTTTTTGTTTAATTACTTAGTAGAAAATTCAAAATACCTGAAAGAAGAGGAAAATGTCACAGTATAAACCCATAGCAGAATCTAAAATTTTTATTGTTTTAGATAACTATAAAAATTTTTCAGAAGTTAATGAAGCCCCGGTGAGCTATCAAACCGAAGCGGCATTAGAAAAAGAGCTCATTCAAGATCTAAACAATCAAGGGTATGAAGTACTACCGCAGCTTAATCAACAATCAATGCTAGCTAATGTGCGGGTACAATTGCAAAATCTAAACGATATGCAATTTACCGATAGTGAGTGGCAGCGTTTTGTAGTAGAATACTTAGATAAACCTAGCGACAATAGTACCGATAAAACAAGAAAAATACACGACGATTATATATACGATTTTGTATTTGATGATGGACATATACAAAACATCTATTTAGTAGATAAACAAAATATTACACGAAATAAACTGCAAGTTATTTCGCAATTCGAGCAAAAAGGCACACACGCCAATCGTTATGATGTGACCATATTAGTGAATGGTTTGCCTTTAGTTCAAATAGAACTTAAAAAAAGGGGTATTGCGATACGAGAAGCTTTTAACCAAGTGCATCGATATACTAAAGAGAGTTTTAATGCCACAAATTCCCTATTCAAATACCTACAGCTTTTTGTCATCACCAACGGTACAGATACCCGCTATTTTGCCAATACGGTAGAGCGTAACAAAAATAGTTTTGACTTTACCATGAACTGGGCAAAGTCTGATAATTCGCTTATCAAAGATTTAAAAGATTTTACAGCTACTTTTTTTCAGAAAAATACCCTGCTCAACATTCTGATTAACTATTCGGTGTTCGATATCAATAACACCTTACTTATAATGCGCCCTTATCAAATCGCCGCTACCGAACGAATGCTTTGGAAAATTCAAAGTAGTTATGCGGCAAAAAACTGGGCAACCACAGAAAGTGGGGGTTATGTATGGCACACCACAGGGTCTGGTAAAACCTTAACCAGTTTCAAAGCCGCTCGTTTGGCTACGCAATTGGATTTTATAGACAAGGTATTCTTTGTGGTAGATCGTAAAGATCTGGACTACCAGACGATGAAAGAATATCAGCGCTTTTCGCCTAACAGTGTAAACGGTTCTGAGAGTACTGCAGGTCTAAAACGCAATATTGAGAAAGAAGATAATAAGATTATTGTCACTACTATCCAAAAATTGAATAACCTCATTAAGAGCGAAAAAGACTTAGCCCTATACCATAAGCAAGTCGTATTCATTTTTGATGAAGCCCACCGCTCCCAATTTGGTGAAGCCCAGAAAAACCTGCAGAAAAAATTTAAAAAGTACTATCAGTTTGGGTTTACCGGAACCCCTATTTTTCCGGACAACGCTTCCGGGGCAGAAACCACAGCCAGTGTCTTTGGCCGGGAATTACATTCCTACGTGATCACCGATGCCATTAGGGATGAAAAGGTTTTAAAATTCAAGGTAGACTATAACGATGTACGTCCCCAATTTAAAGGCTTAGAAACCGAGCAGGATTTAGATAAGCTAAGTGCTGCAGAAAACAAACAAGCATTATTACATCCCGTACGTATCCGGGAAATATCGCAGTATATTTTAAAGCATTTTAGACAGAAAACGCACAGAACTAAAGGAGGCAATAGTGGTTTTAATGCCATGTTTACTGTAAGCAGTATTGATGCGGCTAAGTTGTACTATGAATCCCTAAATGCACTGCAAAAGGACAGTGATAAACCCCTAAAAATTGCGACCATCTTTTCATTTGCAGCCAATGAAGAGCAGAGCGCTGTTGGTGAAATTCCCGATGAATCTTTTGAGCCCTCGGCTATGGATCTGAGTGCTAAGGAGTTTTTGACCAAAGCGATCAACGATTATAATACTATGTTTAAAACCAGTTTTGGAGTAGATAGTAAGGAATTCCAAAACTACTATCGGGATTTAGCCAAACGGGTTAAAAATCAGGATGTCGATTTTCTAATTGTTGTTGGGATGTTCCTGACCGGTTTTGACGCGCCTACCCTCAACACGCTATTTGTGGATAAAAACTTGTGCTATCACGGCTTAATGCAGGCCTTCTCACGCACTAACCGTATTTACGATGCGACTAAGACCTTCGGAAATATTGTGACCTTTCGAGACTTAGAAAAAGCTACTGTAGATGCCATTACGCTTTTTGGTGATAGCAAAACTAAAAATGTGGTCCTTGAGAAAAGCTACCGGGAATACCTGCAGGGCTTTACTGATATCGCAACTGGAAAAGCACGCCGTGGCTATCTGGAGATTGTTCAAGAGCTTAACGAAAAGTTCCCCCATCCCGATCTGATCGAAACTGAAAAGCAAAAAAAGGAATTTTCTAAGCTCTTCGGAGAGTATCTGCGTGTAGAAAACATCTTGCAAAACTATGATGAGTTTAGCTATCTGAAAGCCCTGCAGGACATTGATAAAAATGATCCTGAAGCACTAGAAGCCTTTAAAGAGAACAACTTTCTGACCGATGCCGATATCGAAAATATGAAGGATATCACGGTGCTTGAAGAGCGCACGGTTCAGGACTACCGCTCTACTTATAATGATATTCGCGATTGGCTGCGCAGGGAGCGCCAGGGAAAGGAAGCAGAAGAATCGGGCATCGACTGGGACGATGTGGTATTTGAAATTGACTTGTTAAAATCTCAGGAAATCAATCTGGATTATATTCTCGAATTGATTTTTGAAAACAACAAAAAAACTAAAAACAAGTCAGACCTGATTGAAGAGATCAGGCGCGTCATACGGGCCAGTATCGGCAACCGGGCTAAAGAAAGCCTGGTGGTTGATTTTATCAATACTACCGATTTAGATGCCATACAGGACAAATCAACGATCATTGATTCCTTCTTCAAATATGCACAGGAAAAGCAAAAACAAGAGGCTGAAGAACTCATTAAAGAAGATCAATTAAATCAAGAGGCTGCAAAACGTTATATTCTAACTTCTTTAAAGCGGGAATACGCCAGCGAAAACGGAACGGAATTAAATTCTATACTACCTAAGATGAGTCCTTTAAATCCGCAGTATTTAACCAAAAAAAGAAGTGTGTTTCAGAAAATAGCAACTTTTGTAGAAAAATTTAAAGGAGTTGGTGGGCAGCTTTAAAGTCTTTAATCGCTTGATGGAAAATGCAAACCTATGAATATTTATAAATTACAGGCAAACCAACTTAGGGGTATTAAAGAAAAGCCTTTTAAATTAGAAAAGGAAATGCAGCAGGTATTTGAAGCCAACCTGAGCACGATTATGGAATTGCAATTGGTAAAATCTGAGTGTTCCATTAAAAACAAGCGTATTGATACCCTGGCTTATGATCCCCAGTCTAAAGCCTTTATAATCATCGAATACAAGCGGAATAAAAACATCAGCGTAGTAGATCAGGGCTTTACCTATTTAAGTTTAATGCTGGAGAACAAGGCTGATTTTATTGTAGAATACAATGAAACCCTAAAAGCCAGCTTAAAACGTACCGATGTGGATTGGAGCCAGACCCGGGTTGTTTTTGTTTCTACAGGATTTACCGAAAATCAAAAAACAGCGACCAATTTTAAAGATATTGCTATTGAATTATGGGAGGTAAAACGCTACGAAAACAACTTAATCAGCATTAACCAAATTAAGAAAAGTAGATCTGCAGAAAGTATTAAACCCATCACAGCTTCCAATTCAAAGCTGGAATCTGTAGCAAAGGAAATTAAAGTCTACACCGAAGAAGACCACCTCGTCCATAAATCTGACGAAGTGATTGAACTCTACGAAAGCTTTAAACAGGCTATACTTAACCTTGCAGATGATATAGAACTCGAACCTAAGAAGCTCTACATTGCTTTTAAAAAGGAAAAAAATATATCAGATATTGTGATCTTAAAAAAGGGTTTGAAATTATTTATCAACTTACCCAAAGGCAGATTAGAAGACCCCAAAGGCATCATGCGTGATGTTTCCAATACTGGGCATTGGGGTAACGGGGATTACGAAACTTTAATAAAGAACACAAAGAATTTAGAGTATTTGATGAGCTTAATTAAGCAAGTCTTGTAGTTATTTAAAATTTTGCAATTTGATTAATGTCATAAATACGGAATTGCTTCTGGAGGAGATACAGACGGATGGCCATGCCCCCTTAAAATTCCTATGTGATAATAATAAAATATACTATTGCAAATACCTTAATGCATTTAACAAACACGAGCTAAATCTTTTAGCTTATGAGATGATTTCAAGTCATTTATTAAAAAGACTATCCATTCCAACACCTGAAGTTGCTTTGGTTAAGGTTGCAAGGGGGACATTGAATAAATATAAAATTCGTTATAATCGTAGACTCAAGGAAGGGAATATTTGTTTTGGATCTCAAGAGATAACACCAGCTCAGGAACTACAAGCAATTCAAACATTTTCTAAATATGACTTTAATAGAATTTCAAACCCAGCAGACCTTGTAAGAATTGCAATTTTTGACTTATGGACAAACAATGTGGATAGAGGTAGAAATTTTGAAGGAGGTATCAACTACAATCTCTTAATAGCTTCAGAATTGAACAAACAAAAGATTTATGCATTCGATAATGCTTTCACGTTTGGTGGCGTTGACGAAATCGGTATTTTTAATGCTAATTCCATTCCTAATGCCTATAATAAACTAGTTCTATCACCGTTTTACCGAGACATTATCCAACACATAGCAATAAAAGATTTCAACAAAATTGTGGATAATTTTATACCTTTACTTTTTATTTCTTATAGTGAATTGATTAATGAAGTCATAGATCAATTGCCATCAGAATGGCTCTTAACAAAAAATTTAAATGATCGTATAGATAAGTTTTTATCAAACAAAGAACGCATCGAAGCTATTAAAACGATAATCTTACGTTCCAAATCATGAAAACCTTTTTGAGCATATTGAGTGTTAAAACCAATTCCTTTTCCAGTGAGAAAATAGTAATTGGATTGTTGGCTGTTTCTGCCGATAAGGTTCATTTTGGTTATTCTAAAAACAAAGTCAATCTTTTAAATAAGTTTTCGAGTGATGAGAAGATTTCTTTGTTTGTAGAATCTTTGTTATCTCAAATTAAATCCAGTGTAAAAGGGGAAAATAAAGAATTATCAAATTTGCAAATGAATTTGATAACAGATAAATCTATATTTTCTGAAGAATACTTTAACTATTTGAATAATTATAATAATGGTCTACTTCATTTCTCTAAGCCTCTGGAAGTGAATTATGAATTTTCAGAAAATGACTTTTCCAAATATTTTAAAAACTTCATCGGTGAACCATTTATTGAGCTAAAGAAAGACTCCAAGAAAACATTTCATCAAAAACTAAAACCTTTACTAAATAAGGAAGGTTTATCAAATAAAGTTGATCTTCATTATACTTTCAATCCCAATATCTTTAAAGGAATTCTTAAAGACTGTTCTATTCCATTAATTACTAAAAATGGGAATATTAATTCGTTACAGGAAATTGATTTTACAAATAAACCTGTAACTATAGCCAACAATTTATACGAGACCAAAATAATCCACGATGCTTTAAAAGGTTTCTCAACAAAAATTGACTGTGGCGTATCTAAAATCAAAGTAGCTTTTGAAGAACCAAAACTAGATACTGAACAACATAAAATGTTTGATTTGGCTATTAAAGAATATTCTGATCAATTTGAGTTTATAACTCCGGACGCTGTAGATTCTTTTACCGATAATATCTTGGAAAAAAATTATTCTAAATTCTCTTTGTTGGTAACAGGTTAAAGATTAATCATTATAATTTTGTTTTCGAATCTGATATTTAAACCTATTATACTTCTCAATTTACTTCAGGCCTCGTAAACAGATAAATCTTACTTCAAGCATTTTATCCAGTTTTAGAGCTATAATTTAACCAGAATCTATCTGTTAACAAAACCTTAAATTACGCCTTTCAAAGACCCGTTTTCATACTCTCTTCATACTCTATCCTAGGCTTTGAGTAGGGGAAGGGGTATTTTGGGTATGCTTTACGGTTATACTCCTGTTCCGGTAAGACCATCCAAAAGTCCGGATCCCGCTATATAATTCCTTGTTAACCGCATTATGTAACTACATTCACCCACAAAAAGTGTGGTAACTTGTGGGCTCCGTGTGGAGTCACCCTGCTTTTTTAGGGGAGTTACTTAGCTCTAATTAGCGATTAAAGCATGACGATGCGTTCTTTATATCCGTCCAGAACCGAACTGGGAAGCGATTTCAAATACACCTGAGTCGTATTTAAGCTGGTGCCCGAACATTTCGGATATGTCTTGTAACGGCACTTCTTGCAGCATTGCCTTGGTGGCAAAGCTGTGTCTGACAACGTATTATTTTACGAAGTTCTAAACTATAGATTGGCCCTTATAAATTTTGACCGGTTCCTGATGATCTGGAAACTCCTGTAACAAGGAGCGGAGTGAGTCGTCATCATGATAGTACGAATAAAAAAAGAATTTATGTCATTATGGACGCCAGTAATCTGGTTAAGCATTATCATTCCTTTACTACTTATTGCACAACTCACAACAAAGCAAACTCAACCTAAATATATTGTACTCTTTTGTGGGTACTTTCTTCTTGACTCCTACACTCGGATATTGGGATATAAATGGATAAAACTTGATGCATTGGGTTTAACCGGTAATTGGAGCGGTATGTTGTTAAGTCTTATTATTGCCCTAATATTTATAGGATATCATTCGAAATCCATCAGAAAGGATATAGGGTTCACAACAGAATTCAACAAAAAAACTCTTAAGCTGGGGATTCTCATTTTTCTGGGGTTTCTCGTTTTTGATTTCGTGTTTAAGATGATCCTTTTCCCAAAAGGAGGGGAGTTTGATCTGGAGCAGTTTGTATTTCAAGCTACCTTACCTGGTTTAACGGAGGAAATTGTTTACAGAGGGATTCTTTTTTGGTTGCTGAGTAAGGCCTTTGTTCCCACAAAAAAAGTGAAAGGTATATTTTTTGGATGGGGATTTATAATAGTAACCTTTCTGTTTGCTATGATTCATGGTGTGGTGTTAACCGAAGCGATGGAATTTAAAGTAGATTATATTACTATTGTCTACATTACCTTAATTACCTCGTTGAGTTTGGGGATTCTGAGAAAATTCTCGGGAAATTTGATTTTACCAACTGTAGGACATAATATGGTTAATTTGATGAATTTTTGTATCCGGTTACTCTAGTTCTAATTTTGAAAATGTCTACTAAATCATCACGATGCGTTCGTTATACCCGTCTAATACCGTACTGTAATTACTACATTAGACTGGACATGGAGTGGAATGAATAGTATTGCAAGTTGATAACTTAGCAATTATGAAATTTAAAGTCAAACAGTACAACTCAGATTTTAAGCAAAAAGCAGTGGAATTAAGTTATGCTTCATTAGTATCCTAGGCCTCAGACACCCAAATGTCATTTCCAGTATCATAACTTTCCTTAAAACCCGTAATACTGCTGTGGAACCCGACATCAATGCTAAGCTTTAATTGGCTTTGTATTAACACCCAAAACATTAGTAAGGATTATTTTTGATGCGCTCAGAAACCAAAAATTAAGGGATGCGGTAGTTTTAGAGCGGTCGCGCAAAAGGCTGTAACTGTTTGCCGGGATCCTAATAGAACCATTAAAATACGGGAATGCTCTCGACGCTTAAGAAAATTCTAAACAGCATCGCCTTAATACCTTCAGTATTGGCACTGTGTTTTATGCTTATCGCGATTCTTCAAATTGGGATCGCTATTCCTATTCCCGAGGATTCCATATTGAGCGGTTTGGTTATTACCGAAAAGTCTGATGTACAGTTTATACTCGCGTTTATCATTGGAGGGATTTTTACCCTGACCATTTTCAGCTATACCATGGTGATGAATGTATTGAACCGAAACATCAGTAATTATTCGCCACGCCTTATTCCCCTGCTACTTGCTGAAAAGCACCATCAGTTGGTTTTGGGTTTCAGTTCGGGTACCATCATTTACGCCTTGATCCTGGCGATCCCCATCGCCAGTGCCCATACCGACAGCTTTCCCAAACTGGCAGCGAGTCTGGGTGTGTTTTTTGCCATCATCTGTGTGTTTTTGTTTATCTACTTTATACATACGGTTTCCCAAAGTATTCACATCAATTATGTTCTAAGTCAGGTATTTATACGTACCGAAAAAAACATGCTGAAGCAGCACAAAACCCACCGGGATTTTCGCATTCCCGCAGGAGACGCTCCCTTTAAAAACAGGTTTTCCTTAGGGAAGGCAGGCTATCTGCATCAGCCGGAATTTGATAAACTCCTCACTTTTTGTCAAAAGGAGAGCATTGAACTCTGCTTGCTCCCCTTCCCGGGGCAGTTTATAAACCGGGAGGAGGTGCTGTTTACCTATACCGGCGATCTTTCCAGGGAAGTATTGCAGCAGCTTTCTGAGTATTTTGCGGTAGATCACGAGGTGCCTTTAAGTGTTCCCGAAACCGGATTTAAACATCTGGTGGAAGTGGCGGTAAAAGCCATGTCCCCGGCCATTAACGATCCGGGAACTGCTAAATCGGCTCTGGATTACTTTGCGCAGCTGTTGGAGTTGCGCAATGCCTATCCCTATTATGCCTACGATAGAATAAAATTATCTCAGGAGGTCACCCGTAGCCTGGTATCGCAACAGAAGTTGCTGAAGTACTGCTTTACAGAACTCGAACCGTATTTACAAGACGATCCGCTTCTGAGGGATTATTTACAGCATATAAAACACCGCAACGGCTTAGCGGAATAAAAACCGAAGACTGATTTAATGCGATCTCCCCCCTGAAGTTCGGTGTTATTTCATCGAATTATATCCATCCAATTGCAGGAACAGATATGTTAATGAATTCTTAAATTCAGGCTTTTCAAATGTCGTTTTCATACACTCTTCATACACTATCCTAGGCTTTGCTATGCCTTTGCCTGGGAGTTGCCTTGCCTAAGGCTTGATTTTAGGGGGGCTTTTGCGATAGAAATGTCTTAATCCGTATATAACTATACATTTTGGTTTCAATCCTTAAAGGATTATAAACTTAAATGAGATTCAGGAATTCCGTAAAGTACTTCTAAGACAAATGTTTATTTTTATAAAGGCAACACTAACTTGTTGATATCCTGTAAAATTTGAGGGGATATTTATATATTTAGTATTGATATAACAGTTTGTGCATAATGTCCCAAAACCGCAGAAATCAATGAAAAACCTGAATGGAACTTGGTTAAAAATTAAAACAGGTGCCGACTACTGCCGACCTGAATTTATTGAATTTAGTAAAGACCAAATCATCCATTTCAAACTTGAATTGAAAAGCGGAAATGAATTATTAAAAGTCCGAACTAAATGGAGTGAGAAACTTTCTGAATATAAATATGAGTTTGTGAATGACAATCGAATAAGAATATTGAGAATGGGAAAAACTCATACTGTGTTGAGCGAAACTGAATCTAAAACAGAGGACACTGAATTCGCGACCGACTATGAAAGAATTGAACCTACCAAAACGGAACTTGAATCTGAAAAGATTGAAACGCTCGAATTCAAAGCAGAGTGGAGTAATGAAAAAATACCTTTAAAATTCAACGAAATATTGGATAGTCCAGTTATACAGGAAATAAACAAGAGAATGAAAAGAAGTGGACGAAAATTAATTTTGGAAAATTTTCAGGGAACTTATTTCGCTTCGATTTTTGATAATGACGAACGAGATAAACTAATCGGAATAAAGGAAATAGATGAGGAAAAAGCAATTCTTTTCGGATTTCCAGAAAAGCCGTATGAAATTAAAGCTGAATAAAAACGGCTACCAACAAAGATGAGTTAAAATCCGGAAGGATTTACCTCAATAAGACAAACGTAAAACTGCTGGCATCAACTTAAAATCCTGTGAGACAAATCTTCTTAATCCTACTAAGCCTTTTTTGCTTAAGCTGCTCTTCTCAAACAGAACGGAAATACAATTTAGATTTTGAAGATTATGATGAACTGTACATGTTTCCAAAAGATTGGTTTGCATGGGGTGACTATACGTTGACTGCAGATACTACTACTGTCCACTCCGGGAAGTTTTCTGGTAAAATTAAAGCTACTAAAGCAGGTTCTTTTGGTTCTATTGGTTATAGAATTCCCGCCAATTATGAAGGAACGTCTATTCAGCTTGAAGGCTACATGAAACTTAAAAATGTAGCAAATGGGTTTGGTGGATTATTGATTCGTATAGACGACGACCAGAAGAGCATAGCCTTTGATAATATGGAAAGTCAGCATATTAAGGATACTAAAGATTGGCAACACTATTCGATCACCTTGCCCTATCCCAGGGAAGCTGAAAATATTTTTATTGGCGGCATCTTGACGGGTACCGGTGAAGCATGGTTTGATGATTTTGTACTTACCATTGATGGTAAAGATGTTCAAACCTTAGCTGAGAAAGAAAAACCGGTTTTTAAGGCTACTTTAGATAACGAGTTTGAACTGGGTTCTAAGATTGACGTGCCTAAACTTGATGAAGCGCTAATAAGCAATTTAGAATTATTAGGGACAGTTTGGGGATTTTTAAAATACAATCACCCGGAAGTCTGTAAAGGAAATTACAATTGGGACTTTGAGCTTTTCCGTATGCTCCCAAACTATCTGAAAACAACTAATAAAATAGAAAGAGACCAAATTCTCCTTCAATGGATTTCTAAGTACGGAGAGTTAGATAAATGTACTGAATGTAAAAAGACATCTCCCGAAGCATTTATTAAACCAGACTTATCTTGGTTGAACGCTGATGATCTAAATCCTGAATTAAAGAATAAAATAGAATATATCTATCAAAACAGGTGTCAGGGAAAACATTTTTACATTAAAAAGGGTGGTGCTGGTAATCCTGATTTTTCAAATGAAAATATCTATTACAGTTTGCCTTCTGATGATGATGGGTTTCAACTTTTAGCGCTCTATAGATATTGGAATATGGTCCACTATTTCTTTCCTAGCAAATACCTAACAGATAATGATTGGAATGGCGTTTTAAAAGAATATATACCCAAGTTTATAAATGCAAAAAATAAATTTGAATATGAACTAGCGAGTATTGAATTGATAGGTGAAATAAATGACACACATGCAAGTACAAGTGTAGGTTTTAGTAATGTGCAATATAAGAGAGGAAATCTTTATCCACCGATACTCACGCAATTTATAGATGAGCAATTAGTCGTTACCGATTATTACAAGCCCGAATTAAAAGGAGCTTCTCAAGTTGAAACTGGAGATGTCATAACACACATTGAGGGAAAATCAATCAACACTATACTCGATAGTATTCGCCCGTATTATCCGGCATCTAATGATGCTGCAAAACGGAGAAATATAGCTTATGATATCTTACGCTCTAATAAAGAACAAATCAGGATTGATTACATTTCAAACAATCAAAAGAAAGCTGCATTATTACCACTTTATGAAAAGAGTGCTCTCAATATGAGATGGTATAAATGGACTGATGAGCCCTGCTATAAACTACTGGACGGAAATATTGGGTATATCACTTTAGCATTTATCAAGGAGGAAGATATTGCTTTAATAAAAGAAACTTTTAAAAACACAAAAGGAATTATTATTGATATCCGTAATTATCCTTCGACCTTTGTGCCTTTTACCTTGGGATCGTATTTTGTTAGTTCAACAACCCCTTTTGTAAAATTCACAAAATTTAATTTAGATAATCCGGGGGAATTCAATTTTACAGCCCCTTTAGAAATACCAAAAGACGCAGAAACCTATAGAGGTAAACTGGTAGTTCTGGTAAACGAAGACACACAAAGTCAGGCAGAGTATACCGCGATGGCGTTTAGAGCGGGAGCCAATACCACTATAGTAGGCAGTACAACTGCAGGAGCAGACGGCAATGTTTCTTCAATCTATTTACCCGGTGGTTTATTGACCAATATTTCAGGTAATGGAGTTTATTATCCTGATGGCACACAAACGCAACGTGTTGGAATTATCCCTGATGTTGAAGTCACACCCACCATAGAAGGTCTAAAGAAGGGAAGAGATGAGGTATTAGAAAAAGCTATTGAAGTTATAAATGAATAGAAATCAACCCTTTTGATTCCTTTATTTATTACAGATCTTTTTGAGTTTGCACATACTTGATGAAAATAAAAATATTAAGATGCGCAGCTTCTCCAAAAAGTAGTAGTTCGGCTTTTATAAGTTTATCTAAGCATTTAATTGTATGAGCTGGTTATACTCATCTAAAATATTATTAGGCAGATCCTTTAAATAAATTTTAGTCGTACTAAACTTGCTATGTGGCTATTTCGGAGTAATGGTGCCAGCTGTTTCTGGAGACATAAAGAAGTTAAACGGGTTTCAATGCCACACAGCTCGACTAATTCTTTTAGATCGTTATTGTAGCGTAAACGCTCCTGTAGTTTTTCCATTTTTTGACCTCAGACTTTAAAATTTTAAGGTTTTTTATGGGTAGTAATCACTTTTTTAAGGGAATGAGTTTCAAATGCTACCAGGGTTTTTGAGTGGGCTTTGCCTGGGGGATGATATGCTGATATGGTGAGCGATATTTTGACTAAAAAAAGCACTTCATTCGTGTATAGCAATACATTTTGGTTTCTTAATCCTGAAAGGGGTATGCACTTAAATTTGGATAAGGAATTCCGTAAGCTGGTACGTTTTGGAAAGAGTAACCTAGTCTACCAATTGATAAACAGGAATTGAAGTTCCGGTTATTCCGGAGATTTTAGGGGGATAATGGGTATATTTATCGGGAATATAACGAGTTGAGCACAATATGAGAAATGAAATGAGAAGAATATTAATTGGGCTTA
Source organism: Leeuwenhoekiella aestuarii (assembly GCF_004104055.1). GTDB lineage: Bacteria > Bacteroidota > Bacteroidia > Flavobacteriales > Flavobacteriaceae > Leeuwenhoekiella > Leeuwenhoekiella aestuarii. The sequence goes on from NZ_QOVJ01000001.1 coordinate 1,211,571, forward strand.
TTTTACTGTCGACAAGTTCTGGTATTGGACAAAACAATAGTATGGAAAATTGGACTAAAAATGATAAAGATCAATATTCCAAGCTTAAAAAATTAGCTAATTACATCTACAAAAAAGAAAAATCTGAAATTTCAAAAGATAGTTTATTTGAAAATTACATCTATTTTGACAATGTCTTAAATGATACCGTAACTAAAAGAAGAGAGAAAAGAGTTGCTGCTTTCGATACTCTTTTCTATTATTTTCGAAAAACAGTTGATAGTATTGGTGTTGCAAATATGGACGCAAAACCAGTAAGATTTTATAAAAATCATAAAATTTATGAACCTTTTGATAAAGAGAAATCTAAACATAAAACTGTTGGTGGAGAAAAAATGTATGCAAAAGATGATAATGTTTTTGCATATTATCGAAAAGAAGAACCTGAAAACCCATTAGGTGTTCTATTGTTTGAACCTAAATCTGACAAATTAGGAGCTTGGATAATGATAAACCAAGGCGGATATAAGTATTTCTTAACATTTAGTCTATTATAAAAATACTTTGCACAATAACTAGCGTTCGTGCGGCCGGTACAGCCTGTCCCGTTGCAGAACCGGAATTCAGCTTGAACGCCGTGTTTACGGAATCGGTTGAATATCGGTTAGCTCTCTGAGTTTGGCTTATATTAGTATGAGAGATTTAGGGTATTTTTTTGAGCTAGTAGATGCTCTTGCGGTCTTAATTTTCTGGCTAGTATATATGTTAGTTTAGGAGATTTTTTATTTGATATCGCATCCACCCCAGCTACTTTTAAAGCATACACAGTTGGTTTTGAGAAAAACTGCCGTTATTCACAATTATTATAGACAAGCGTGCAAATAATTTGCTGTATCCTTTAGACCAAGATATCTAAACCTATCTGAAATTTCGAATTCATCTAAGTCCGGAATTGGGTTCTATTCATATTCTTTTTCAGGATTTAAATCAATTATATTAGTTAAGAAACCATCACTAGATTTAGCGCTTAATCCAAATGAAGCCTAATACTCTTTCGGAAAATTTTTCAAATCCATTTACAAACGGAATTTTAAAGCTGATTTGGGAAACTTTTTTTTATTTCATAAGCAAGTTATGCTTTTTTCATAGATCGTCAATTCTAAGGCTTTAAAACACTGTTATTTTGGAAGAGAGACTTTTGTTTGAAATTGTTAGGACGCTGAAAATAAAAAAGTTATATTTAAAATGCCATGGCATGTTTATTTATGTTTTATACTGTTTATACATGTTTTATATAACGATTCACTACTTAGTGCGCTTGTTGGTGCAGTAGTAGGTCACTTCTAGATGCAGTACTTGGTGCATTTTGGTACATCTTCAATAATTTTCAAATACTATCAACTCGGATCAAATTTATTAGGAGCTCGACTAATTGATTTTTTCGCCTTTAGGATTGATTAATGTTCCTTGCTGTTTTAATAGTTCCATATCTGAACTGATTTTAGAATCCAAAACTTTGGCATAAAGCTGAGTGGTTTTAAGCGATGTATGTCCCAGCATTTTGCTCACGGTTTCCATTGGTACTCCACGAGATAAGGTGACGGTTGTGGCAAATGTATGTCGCGCTAAGTGCGTGGTTAAACTTTTGTTGATTCCACAAACATCTGCGATTTCTTTTAAATACGCATTTGACTTTTGATTGGTAAGTACGGGGAGTAATTTTCCCTGCTCCGTTCTACAGGAGTGCTCTTTGTATTTTTCTAAAATTTCGAATGCTGTTGGTAGTAGGGGAATGCTACTTAAAGTATTGGTCTTTTGCCGTTTTGTTTTTATCCATTGTTGACCATTAATTCCCAGAATGATATCATTTGGACTTAGCTTATTTACATCGGCGTATGCAAGACCGGTAAAGCAACAAAAGAGAAAAATATCGCGTACCTGTTCTAGACGTGTAATTGTAAATTCTTTGTGAGCGAGTTTATTCAATTCATCACTAGTTAGAAATTCCCGTTCCTTGGTTTTCCAGTTGGACTTCCAGTGAAAGAAAGGGTCTTTGTCAATATATTGATTAGCTAGCGCTATACGCATGATTTTTTTAAAGTTGACGATGTATTTTGTCGCTGTATTGTGTGCACAATTCTTTTCAGATTTTAAATAATGTTCGAAACCTGATATAAATTGGTAATCAATTTCTCTTAGCGGAATATCACCAGCTCTTTTCAGAAATAACAGATAATTTTCTAAATGCGTTCTAGCAGCCTTATAGCGTTGTAATGTGCCCTGGGAATATCCTTTGCCAACAAGGCTCTCAATGCGGTCATTGTGTTCTTGAAATAACTCAAGGAGGGATCGTTGCTCATCATCTTTGCCTTGATAAATATCTCTTATAATTTGCGCAGAAATTGGTTTGTCTTCGCGGATTAACCTGTCGTAGATCTCATAAATTTTAGTTCGTACATCGTCTAAGTGCCGGTTCACCATACGAGCTTCTGCACTGGTGCCTGTCATCTTTCCAAGTTTGGGATCCCACTTGTCTGTTGCCTTATGTTGGGTTGAAAACTCGCTGCGCTTGGAATCTACTGTGATTCTGGCATAAATAGTAGCTGCCTTTAATGATTTTTTAGCTGAAGTTTTTGGATAGAAAAGGATTGAAATAGAACTTGCCATCATTTTTGTCTTTTAAATGAGGGATTTAAAGTACAAAAGTCCTAATTAAAAAGTGTTAAAGAAATCGCGTAAGCTCTTTTATTTTAACACTTTAGGAGGCTTCGAGGTGAGTCTTTTTCGAGTTTAAAAAGACTCACCGAATCGCGCACCTTTTGGATGGAATTATTTGATATCAAACGACATTAAATAAAATAAAAAAGCCTGTAAATCATATGATTTACAGGCTTTTAGAGGAATTTGGAATAACTCCTAGCGGTCTGGACGGGACTCGAACCCGCGACCCCATGCGTGACAGGCATGTATTCTAACCAACTGAACTACCAGACCAATATTTTAAGAACTTTTCAAGATTAGAAGTGTTGACCATTTCCTTTCTTGCGGGTGCAAATATACACTCATTTTTTAAGTGTGCAAACAATTTTTTAAACTTTTTTTAAATCCTATAAAAACTGTCTGCGTTCTACTAAAAAAGTACTCAGAATAGGAGCGAAACCACGCTGTATATCTGCGCTTACATAATTAATTTTATACTGCGCACAGCGCAATTTCAAAGCGCTAAAGTATTTGTTTACAGATTGGTAATAGGCGTCTTTTAGATTTTCAGAAAAAACGTCTATACTTTTTCCGGTTTCTATATCTTCAAAACGCTTAGGTGTGCTGTCAAAATCAAAATTTAATTCCGTAGCACTATCATAAGTGTGAAACAGGACAACCTCATGTTTATTGTACTTTAAATGCTGTAACGCTTCAAAGGTTCTTTCCTGCTGAATCTCATTTTGAAACAAATCGCTAAATAAAAATACCAAAGATCTGCGCTTTAATTTTTCAGCTATAAAATGCAGATTTGCGTAGGTATCTGTTTTGTTATTTTTGTTCGGTTTGATTAAAATCTGGTTGAGCTGATCAAGTAACATATGGTGATGCCGCTCGCTTCCTTTTTCAGAAGCATAAAACTCAAAGTTTTCTGCATAGACACTCAAGCCCACTGCATCGCGTTGTTTTTTCATCAGCTGCATAATTGCAGCCGATGCCAAAACCGAAAATGCAATTTTATTGGGCTTGTTTAAAATGCTGCTTTTTAAAGCAGGATAGTGCATACTGCTGCTGTTATCTACAATAAGGTGACAACGTAGGTTTGTTTCTTCCTCATAGCGTTTGGTATACAGCTTATCGGTGCGGGCGTAGAGTCTCCAATCTATGTGTTTAGTGCTTTCGCCTGCATTATAAACCTTGTGCTCTGCAAACTCTGCAGAAAACCCGTGAAACGGACTCTTATGCATTCCGCTGATAAATCCTTCAACGATCTGACCTGCGAGGAGCTCCAGATTATTAAAACCGGTTATTGTATTAAGATGCGCTTGAAGATCCATATGTTTAGCAGGCAGTATGTAGTATCAGTTTTCAGTCTCAGTCAGCAGTGATTTTGTATTTCTAATTTTCGATTTCGTATTTCAAACCGTTCCCTTTGGTACATCGCTGCTTTGGTAGCGGTACTTAGTGATCGGTTTTCAGTTACAGTCTCTAAATCAAGAATACTAAATAACAAACAATAAATTCTGCCAACTACAAACTGAGACTGCGTACTGTTATTAAACGATCCCGTCAACTATACCATAAGCGACAGACTCATCTGCACCCATCCAATGATCACGGTTAAAATCTTTCATTACTTTATCATAATCCTGACCGCAATTTTCAGCAAGAATTTTTGCACTCAATTCTTTTGTTTTTAAGATTTCCTGAGCGGTAATTTCAATATCACTAGCTTGTCCGCGCGCACCACCGCTAGGTTGGTGAATCATCACACGCGCGTGTGGTTGAATGAAGCGACGTCCTTTTTCGCCTACAGAAAGTAAAATACTTCCCATACTAGCCGCAAGACCGGTACATATAGTAGAAACCGGGCTCTTTATTGACTTGATCGTGTCGTAAATAGAGAAGCCGGAAGTCACATAACCACCCGGGCTGTTGATGTAAAATTGAATTTCGTCATTGCTTAGCGCATCAAGATATAATAAGCGGTCCACAACGTGTTTCGCACTTTTATCATCTACTTGCCCCCATAAGAACACTTTGCGTTCTTCAAGTAATTTTGCATCTATGCTATCTTGAGGTTTTCCTTTTTTAGTTTCCATAATTTAATTTTAAATAGTTTTAATCGGTATTGAGCCTTCAGCATACTCCAACTGAAAAAGAGCACAAACCGAATAAAATTTCCTTTTTTATTGGCACCGCCAAAGGGTTTAATACCCCGAGGCTTGCCTCGAAATTGAAAATTTGTTTTTAAAGCATCCGCCATGAGCTAGCCCTTAGGAAGTTTACTTTAGGATGAGCCAAAATTTCACGTCTTGACTATCCCGTAAATTTCGGTACAATTTTTAAATCTCCCTAACAAGTATAAACAATAAACTTGTGAAATGCTTATAAAACAGTAAAGCCTTGTGAAGGGTTGTGCTCAACAGCATCCAATAAAAAAGGTCTGACGCTAAGCCAAACCTTTTTTATTTTTAAGAAACATAATATAAGACTATAATAATCCGTCTATCGCTTCTGTATATACATTTTTAGGAGCAACACCTACCTGGCGTCCTACAACTTCTCCGCCTTTAAACATTAAAACAGTAGGTATATTACGCACACCGTATTTTGCAGCAAACTCTTGATTAGCATCTACATCCAGTTTACCTATCACGGCTTTCCCTTCGTACTCTTTGCTGATCTCTTCAATTACGGGACCTACCATTCTACAAGGTCCGCACCAAGCAGCCCAAAAGTCTACTAAGACCGGTTTTTCTGATTGTAATACCGCTTCTTCAAAGTTTGCGTCTGTTATTTCTAGTGCCATTTTAATTCTGTTATTTAGGTTATTAATGCAAAATTAGTCAATTATTCTTCTAAAGCTTACAAGGAGCGAATTAGATTTGATTATGTTTTGATCAGTTTAATTGATTTTAAATATACAATCTGTCAAGTTTTGGTGTGTCCACAAGGTTCAGGCTTTCTGTTGCAAGTCCGCGCCCCTGATCCCGATTACCATCGGGGCGGGGCTGTGGGCTTTTCACGGCAATCCTTCACGCGGGTTATCAATTAATTTTTTACAGCCGTATACACGAGCGCGCCATATCCCGGGATATTGAATTTTCCTGTAAATGGACGACCATCCGTTTCTTGTTCTTCAAGTTTTAGATCGTTTACTTCAAGATCAGAAAAATCTGCGTCATAACCCTTCCAGTCAGCATTGATGCGCAATTTCCAATCATGGTTGTTATCCATGCCGATCCCATAATCTAAATATTCCTGATTTCTGAAATTCAGAATAATCAATGCCTCCTCCTCTTCACTGCCACCGCGTTTAAAAGCCAGAATTTTAGTTTCAGGATTAAAATGAATAACATCCAGATGTTGTCCATTGAGACCGTTAGCACCTCCGCTGGTACCGGTACGCAATTTAATCACATCACTCACCAGTTGTCTGATTCCGGAGAAGCGTTCTTCTTTATTCCAATCTAATTGCTCGGTATCTTGAAAGTACTCATCTTCTATAAATTCCTGCCCTTGAAAAAGCATGGGAATTCCCGGAGCGGTTAGCGTAAGTACAATTCCCAGTACCGCGCGTCTTTTTGCAAATTCACTTTCGGCATCTCCCGGCTGAATTTCTTCAGGCACACGGGCTTTACCATTAGCAACTTCGTCATGTGATTCGGTATATACTACTCGTTTGAATACATTTCCACTATAGGTATATTCCAGCGCATCTACAATTTTTTGAAGGTCCCGGCTGTCATCGTGAGTATCCTGAAGTACCTCACGTACCGGATGCACAAAGTGAGAATCCCATTGTGCACCGTAACCTACGCCACCATAGGCAATGCCGTTAGTGACGAACTCATCACCTTTTAAATCCTCAGCAATGGTGAGCACTTTGGGGTATTTAGTTTGTAATTCGAGATTGATCTCACGCATCATTTGATTGCCTTCATCTATAGCTTTGTCTTCTCCCAAACCACCACCTTCATAACGTATATATGAAGTAGCATCCAGACGCAAACCGTCACAATGGTATTTTTCTATCCACATCAAGGCGTTGTCGCGTAAATATTGACGCACTTCCTGTCTGCCGTAATCCGGTCGCGTATCTCCCCAAGGGGTTGTGCTGCGGTGATCGTTGTAGAAATAAATTCCGCCTTTGTCATTTTCACTCCAGCCGTCAAACCGCCAGAGATCTACATCAGAGGGGCCAAAATGATTGTACACCACATCCATGATGATCGCAATTCCTGCTTTGTGAGCTTCTTTAACCAGTTTGGCAAGACCTTCAGGCCCGCCGTAATCCTGCTCAATGGCAAAGGGATGTGCAGGATTATAGCCCCACGATATACCCCCGGCAAACTCAGCAACCGGTAAAAGTTCAATACAGTTAATGCCTAAATCTCTCAGGTAAGGTAATTTTTCAATCACATCTTCAAACGTACCCACCTGGTCTGCTTCTTTACGGTTAAACGTACCTACATGCAACTCATAAATAACCAGCTTGTTCCAGTCGTGCATCTCAAAAGCATCACCTTCCCAGTCAAAATCTAATGAGCGGATAATCGTATTCCCATTGCTGTTTGTCAATTCAAAAGCATAAGGATCATTGCGGAAAAATTTATGCGCTCCGTTATGAATGAGGTATTTGTATTCATGGCCTTCCTGCGCATCGCTGGTAACTCCGGACCAGTATCCGTTTTGTTCCGATTCTAGCGGAAAGTTGGTTTCGTTCCAGTCGTTAAAATCCCCGGTTACAAAAATTTTGTCAGCATTGGGAGCCCAGACTCTAAAGGTGGTAATACCGTCATTTATAACAGCACCCATCCCGGCTGATTTTTCTATTGTGGTTTGCATAGCGATTCTTGGTTTTTAAAGTGAAATTACCTCAAAACCGATATCTAATGCGCTTTTTATGAATTGCTTAACTGTGAAATAAAGTATAAAAATTAATTTGGAATTTCAGCGGGTTTAGAACGGTTTACAGAATAGTTGTCACACGACCCTGATTTAGCTCAGGGTCGAATATTGTGATTAAAAAACGGAATAGGAAGACCTTAAATCCTATTATGCTAATTTATTTTGGCTGTGGCACCTCGCCACTTAATTGAGTTTAAAGCTAAACCGTTGCGCTTTTAATTCATTCAACAACGCACTACTGATCTTGACCTTTTTCTTTCTGCTTGGCATCTGGAGTGCGATTTTTTGTTCAGATTCAAACACATAAAAATGCAGATTGTGATCTCCGCGGTGGTTGAATAAGGTTTCGCGAAGTTCTTCAATGCGATTGCTTTGCACTTCTTTTAGGTCCAGATTGATGGTGAGCTTTTTACTAAAGGTTTCCATCACGTCCTGCAGCTGCATAAAGTTGTTGAACTGTATCCGTGGGTCGCCTTTTTTGCCGGTCTCGCGATTCGTCCATCCTTCGCGTACAAACGCCCGCATATGAACAAAGGAGTTGGGAATTAAAAAATGCCTGAACTTGAGGTACTCTTCACCAAACATTCTAAACTCAAACGACTCTTCAAAATCTTCAACAGTAAATGCCGCCCAGCCTTTTCCATTTTTAGAAACCCGGTGCTGCACATCAGAAATCACCCCGCCAATGGTGAGTTCGCGGTTGAGGTGCTGATCCAAATTGTTGAAATCTTTGATTTTTCCGTTGCAGAAATTGTCCATTTCCAGTTTAAAATCATCCAGCGGGTGACCACTGATGTAAATACCTACCACTTCTTTTTCACGACGTAGTTTTTCCATCGTTCCCCATTCTTCACAAGGAGGAACTACAGGCTCCGGAATTTGTACTTCACTGGCTTCACCGAATAAACTCACCTGAGCAGAATTTTCATTTTCCTGAAACTTTGCTCCGTATTTTACGGCTTTTTCCAAGAAGGTAATGCCGTCGCCTTCATCTTTAAAATACTGTGCGCGATGTGAAGTAGGGAAGCTGTCAAAGCCACCGGCAAGCGCCAGACTTTCAAAAGCTTTTTTATTGGCTGCGCGCAGATCTATGCGTTTTGCCAGGTCAAAAACTGAGCGGTACGGAGCGTCTTTTCGGTTTTCTACAATGGTTTTTACGGCATTTGCACCAACACCTTTTACGGCTCCCATACCAAAACGTACAGCGCCTTGATCGTTTACGGTAAACTTTCTAAAGGATTCATTGACATCAGGACCCAATACTTCCAGCCCCATACGCTTACATTCTTCCATAAAAAATGTCACCTGCTTGATGTCGTTCATATTGTTAGAAAGCACAGCAGCCATGTATTCGGCAGGGTAGTGGGCCTTACAATATGCGGTTTGGTAGGCAATCCATGCGTAGCAGGTAGAGTGCGACTTGTTAAAGGCATAGGCCGCAAAAGCTTCCCAGTCTTTCCAGATCTTTTCGAGGATTTTTCGGTCGTGGCCGTTTTTTTCCCCACCGTCCAGGAACTGTGGTTTTAGTTTTTCCAGCAGGGCAAAGATCTTTTTACCCATCGCTTTTCGCAAGACATCGGCATCACCTTTACTGAAGCCTGCCAGACTCTGCGACAAGAGCATCACCTGCTCCTGATAAACCGTAATTCCGTAGGTTTCTTCCAGATACTCCTCCATCGCCGGAAGGTCATACTGAATTTCTTCATCCCCGTGTTTACGTGCGATAAAGCTCGGAATATACTCCATAGGTCCCGGGCGATAAAGGGCGTTCATCGCAATAAGGTCTTCAAAAACAGTTGGTTTTAACGCCTGCATGTGTTTTTGCATCCCCGGCGATTCATACTGAAAAATACCTACCGTATCTCCACGCTGGAACAACTCGTATGTTTTTTCATCATCTAACGGAAAACTATCCGGATCGAGATCAACACCGTGTTTATGCTTAACCAGTTTTACCGTGTCTTTAATCAGCGTCAGGGTCTTCAGACCCAGGAAGTCCATTTTTAAGAGTCCAGCTTCCTCAACCACCGAGTTGTCAAACTGGGTGACGTAGAGGTCTGAATCTTTTGCTGTGGAAACCGGAACGAAGTTGGTAATATCATCGGGTGTGATGATCACCCCACAGGCGTGAATCCCGGTATTACGCACCGAGCCCTCTAGCTGACGTGCACGACGTAGCGTTTGCCCCTCTAAATCATCGCCTTCCGCAAGATTGAGTAGTTCGTTAACCTTGACCAGATCATCAGAACGAAATTTCTTCTTGAGATCGGCTTCACTTTGCCCAAATATTTTAGCCAGCTTTGACATATTGGGGATCAGCTTGGCAATACGATCCGCATCTCCTAACGGAAGATCCAAAACCCTTGCTGTATCTCGAATGGATGATTTTGCGGCCATCGTACCGTAGGTGATAATCTGTGCTACCTGATTAGCCCCATATTTATTGATTACATAATCCATAACCCGGCTTCGGCCCTCGTCATCAAAATCGATATCAATATCGGGCATACTCACCCGATCCGGATTGAGGAAACGCTCAAAAAGCAGATCGTACTTAATCGGGTCTATATTCGTAATTCCCAAACAATACGCCACCGCACTACCGGCAGCAGAACCCCGGCCGGGACCTACCGATACATCCATATTTCGGGCTTCGCGGATGAAATCTTCCACAATGAGGAAATACCCGGGATATCCCGTGTTTTCAATAACGCTCAGCTCAAAGTTGAGGCGTTCTTCAATATCGGGTGTGATTTCCGGATAGCGTTTTTTAGCACCTTCAAAGGTGATGTGTTTCAGGTATTTGTTTTCCCCGCGTTTGCCACCATCCAGTTTATCTTCTTCAAACTGAAATTCTTCAGGAATGGTAAATGCCGGTAAGAGCACATCCCGGGCCAAAACAAACGCTTCAATTTTATCTACAACCTCGGTTACATTGCTTATTGCTTCCGGCAGGTCTGTAAACAGGGCTTTCATCTCATCTGCAGACTTGAAGTAGTATTCTTCGTTATCCAGGCCAAAGCGATAGCCGCGGCCGCGGCCCTTAGGGGTTGCTACTTTTTCACCGTCTTTTACACAGAGTAAAATATCGTGAGCCGTCGCATCTTCTTTATCAATGTAAAAGGTATTATTAGTCGCAACCAGTTTTACATCGTGTGTTTTAGAAAACTCGACCAGCGTTTGATTCACACGGTCTTCATCTTCCTGCCCGTGACGCATGATCTCGATGTACAGATCGTCTCCAAACGTTTCTTTCCACCACAATAAAGCTTCTTCGGCTTGTTTTTCACCCACATTGAGCACCTTACTGGGTACTTCCCCATACAGGTTACCGGTAAGAACGATGAGGTCTTCTTTATAGCGCTCTACAATTTTACGATCTATACGCGGCACATAATAAAAACCGTCTGTGTAGGCGAGCGATGCCATTTTTGCCAGATTGTGATAGCCTTTTTTGTTTTTGGCAATGAATACAATCTGATAGCCGTTATCTTTTTGGCTTTTGTTGGTGTGATCCTGGCAGACGTTGAGCTCTATTCCTACGATGGGTTTTATAACCGTTTCTGTGGGCTCTTCACCGGCTTCTTCAAGAGCTGTATTTTTAGCAAGAGCTGCTTTGTTATGTGCGGTTAAAGCTTTTACAAAGTGAAAAGCAGCCATCATATTCCCCATGTCACTAATGCCAACTGCGGGCATTTTGTGCTTCTTTGCGGCATTAACAATATCGTGTACACTTGAAGTAGACTGAAGGATGGAGAACTGAGAATGGTTGTGCAAATGAACAAAATCTACTTTCGCGAGTTGCTCTTTATTCTCTTTGATTTCTTCTTTAGAAATATCTGCCTGATCTGCTTTTTGCAGGGTTTTGCGTATTTCTTCAGAAGCAGCTTTAAGGTTGATGTGTTTGAGCCCTATGAATTCAATAGGCTGCGGATTGGCTTCCTGAAAATCTTCAAAATAGCCTGCAGGTACATCTAGTTCTTCCTGCGTAAAAATGCGGCGACGCACCAATTCAAAAAAGCAACGCGTAGTTGCTTCCACATCGGCAGTTGCATTGTGGGCTTCTCCAAAGGGTTTTCCGAATAAATACTGATGCAACTCAGTAAGAGTAGGCAGTTTGAATTTACCTCCACGTCCCCCGGGAATCTGACATAGTTGCGCAGTCCTCTCAGTACAGGTATCTAATACCGGAAGTTCCTGAAGCTGGTTTGTGACATCAAGGCGGTGAAATTCTGCACCCATGATGTTCACGTCAAAACCTACGTTTTGTCCCACGACAAATTTGGTTTTATCCAAAGCCGCTTTAAATTTTCCTAAAACCTCTCCCAGAGGCAGACCGTCCCGCTGGGCAAGCTCTGTAGAAATACCGTGAATACGCTCAGCATCAAACGGAATGTCAAATCCGTCAGGGCGAATTAGATAATCCTGATGTTCAATACAGTTCCCCATATCGTCATGCAGCTGCCAGGCAATTTGTATCGCTCTGGGCCAGTTGTCAGAATCGGTGATGGGAGCGTTCCAGTTCTTGGGTAAGCCGGTAGTTTCAGTATCAAATATCAGGTACATTGCTGGTTCTCTTTAGGTTGCTTTTTTCAGGGCAGGAGATGGGGAAAAGTTTAAAATTAAAGAAAAAGACAGGCTTTAAAAAGTTAAGTTTTGGAGAGTTATTAACGGTATGTACACCCATAAAAAAAGCAGTCCTAAAAGTAAAATTAGGACTGCTTTTTGACACCCAATGGTGTCGGCTAATTCAAATAGAATGGTTCTATGCCATTATTTCAAATGCTTTAACTTCCTCTAAAGCACTTTTAATAGTATCGCGTTGAACCTTTAGAATAGACTCTGTTGTTGGTGGTATATTAGGCTCTTTAAGAATATTGTTATATTCTTCGAGTGCATTTTTTTCACCACGAATCGTTTCTTCTAAAATTGATTCTTCATTATCGTTAGATAGTGTCGATTTTACATTCATCCAAAGTCTGTGGGCATCTCCAGCAAGGCTTGTGCCTTTGTCTGGGGTTTCACCATATACTTTGATCTCATTTTTAATCTGATGTCCAAAGTCGTAACGTTCTTTGGCTCTGCGATTAAAATACTCTTTGAGGGTATTATCCTTTACGTTTTCAGAAGCGAGTTTGTAACCGGCTTCAGCATCGTAATTTTTAGTTAATAATTCATTTAGCTTGTTCGAAATTTTTTCACTGTACTTCATCTTCTATCTTCTTTTTTTAATTATCGAAACAATTTTTGGCTAGTAAGACGGATGTTTCGTTAACGTCCATAAATAATATATAAGTTAAAGTGTCTGAAAACAAATCATTTAAGACTGTTTAACGTTGCTCGTGTCACTTTAACAGTATCTCTTAAATTTTAAGCTAGTACTTCTAGTCCTTTAGCGTCTTCTAAAGCATTTTTAAGACTGTTTTGCTGTTTACTAATTATAGCTTTTGTTGAGGTCGGTAATGTGCTGTTGTTTAAAATCTCCTCATACTCTTCTAAAGCAGCATGCTCGCCTCTTATGGTCTCTTCTAAAACCGCCTCATCTTTATCTGAAGAAATCGCTGTTTTTAAATCCATCCATAAACGGTGCGCGTCTCCGGCAAGGCTCGTTCCCTTTTCAGGATCCTGGCCAAAGGTTTTTAGTTCTGCTTTTAATTCGTGACCAAAATCATAACGATCCTGCGCCCGACTTAATAAGTAATTTTTGAGAGAAGCGTTTGCTACTTTTTCTGCAGCATTTTTATACCCTGCTTCAGCATCGTAATTCTTTTCTAATAAATCGTTGAGCTTTTTGCCCATTTCTTCTGAATAACTCATAGTTGTATTTTTTTTTTTTTTTTTTTGTGTCTCAATTACTAATGAAACTACTACCAAGTTATCACAGATAAGTTTTCAGTACATGTAATTAACAAGGTTTAACCTCTTTTAGGTCAAATTAACAGCCTGATTAAGAGTTTTTCTGTTAAAAAAATAACGCTCCTTCCGTTAGGAAGGAGCGTTTACTAAAAATATTTCTCACTCGGTAAATACTTTAAAAGTATGTTGAAATTATTTATTCGGTTTTAAAAGCAGCGTCTATACGAGCAATTAAATCTGAATAGTGATACCGAGTTAATGTGTCTGAAGAATTGTTCTTACGTGCCTTGATATCTCGGAGCAAGCGGCTCAATTCACCACGCATAAGGGGTAAGACATCAGAGATCAAAACCTCTTGATTTTCTCCTGCTTCCAGATTCTTGAGATAGTTTGTTGCTATATCAACATAGGTACGTTGCAAGTTTCTACGGTATGCATCAGTTTTTTGACCACGGTATAATTCACTAAAAATACCGGTTCTTAAATCGTTCATCAATGCAACTGGAGAATAAGCCCCAGCGCCATTAGTTTGAACATTTTCAATCATTCTGCTGATGCGAGAGTCGTCTAACAGGCTATTGAGAGCATAGCTCTGAATGCTTTTAACCTGATCAATAGCTCCGCTAGCTTCAATTCGGTTTAAAATCTCTGTGTCTAAAAGCCATTCTGGAGTATTGAACGCGTTCTGGTTTAAAAAGTCAACCGCTTCCTTCTGAATTTCTTTAGGGACCGGTTCATAAACAGTACCGTCTTGATCAGCAGTTTTAAGGGTTTCGTAAACTCCACCAACATTTGTGATTACATGATTCACATAACCTCTCCATAAATAATTGAGTTCGCGATAAACCTCCTGTAAATCGTCATAGCCGTAACCGTCTTTTGTGGTCCAGTCAATCAAATTAGGGATAACCTTTTTAAGGTTAGCCAAGCCGTATGTGCTTGCTTTAATATTGTCATCACCTAAGCTTTCAGTTTGAGAATGCGGGTCTATTCCTCTAGAGCTTCCAAACTCATACCAGGGATTTCCGGCTTTTTCTAAAATCCATTTATCTAGAGTTTTCTTTTCAGCTTCTGGGTTGTTAGCTTCTGGTAAGTAGCGATAACCCCAGTTTACAGCATACATATCATAAGGTCCCATCATACGAATGTAGCGAACGCCTTTATCTTCGGGTTGCGCCACATAATTAACACGAGCATAATCCATAATAGAAGGAGTGAGGCCGTATTTTTGCGTAAAAGAAGCCACGCGTAGCGAGTCTGTAGGATAGGCAGAACTAGCCTTCATATTGTGTGGTAATCCTATCGCGTGTCCCACTTCGTGAGCAATAACCATACGCATCATTTCGCCTATTTCTTCTTCAGGAGTCTCTAGTGTGCGGGCAGCAGGATTTTGAGCTCCGGCCTCAATCATAAACCGGTTTCGATACGAACGCAGGTGATTGTGATACCAAATCACATCAGACTCAAGAATTTCACCCGTTCGCGGATCAGATACTGAAGGTCCAATAGCATTACGGGTGGTGCTGGCAACATATCTAATCACAGAATAACGTACATCTTCGGGGCTGAATTCAGGGTCTTCTTCTTGAGTTGGTGGATCTTTAGCGATAATAGCATTCTTAAAACCGGCGCCTTCAAAAGCTTTATTCCAGTCTTCGATACCTTTTTTGAAGTAAGGCCGCCACTTTAAAGGAGTTGCGGGATCTAGGTAATAAACGATTGGTTTAACAGGTTCTACCAGCTCACCGCGTTTATACGCTTCCATATCTTTAGGCTCTAATCTCCAACGGCGGAGTATTCTGTAATCATCAGATTTTAAAGCTTCAGAATCATAATCGTATTTTTTGATGGTAAACCAGCCCACCCGAGCGTCTGCAATACGAGGTTGCATTTTATCTTCGGGCAGTAAAATCATCGATTGATTCATAAGAAAGGTAAGTGTTTCAGCCTGATCTCTTTCTGGTGGTTCTTCGGCATCGTAAGTCATTATATGCTTGATCTCTACATTTTGTGGATAGGCATGTGCAGATTCGATATATGTTCTGCTTCCGTCAAGACGTTTGATTTTATATTCTTTTCTTAAGCGGGGAGAAACAGCATTTATGGCTCCAATATCCTGAGTGAATAAATCAGTAGCATCTATTACAGCTGCTGTAGAATCTTTGCTGAAAGTCTTGATTTCTGCACTGAAAAGGATAGGGTAGAAGTTGTTAGCTTCTACCGATTTATGAATGGGACTTTCTTCGTCACTTTTATTTTCAAAACTGATTACTTTTACATCAATTTTATTACCGCGTCTTATCCAGCGAACTACTTGCTCATTAACTTTTGACCCTGCATTCACATAGCCTCCGCCATAGCCGGCAGGAACTTTAGCAATTCGACTTACTAACAGCATATCTTTTCCTAGAAGAGAATCGGGGATTTCAAGATATAATTTATCGTCTATACGGTGTGTTGTAAAAAGACCTGGATCGCTTTCTGCATCATCAGTTATGATCTCATTGTAAGATTTAAACTTTGATTTTTTAGCCTCGCTTTTTTCAGAATTTTTAGAAGATAAGGTGTTTTTTTGAGTTTTGCAGCCATATAGGGTAAGTGAGACTGCTAGGATTAGGGAAAATCGTTTTAGCATTTTAAAAAGTTTTAAGGGAGAATTTACTCATTAAAAATAAAAAAGGACCTCTTTAAGAAGTCCTTTTTGTGATATAATAGGATTGTAGTTTGGCTTATTTCGTTTTGTAATATCCTTCTAAACAGAAAGTATAAGATTGTGCAACTTCTCTAAACTTGCGGCTAAACTCTTTATCAAAGTCTTTTTTAATAGTAGTGTCTAATGAGCTTGAAGTAAATTGATACGATTGAATCAATTTGGTTTTAAATAATTGTAATTGATCATGAGATAATTTTGCGCGCAAATTACAAGAATAGTTCTTATTCTTTTCAGGTAATTTAGGACTGGCTTCGAGGGTGAAAGTTAGCTTATCGTCATTCTTAAAAGTGATTTCTAACGTATCACCAATTTTAAACTTAGTAAGCTCTTGGCGAGTTCCAAGTATAAGATAATTAATATCATCTATAGTGTGAAAACCTAAATGTAATTGATGCTTAGGGTCAAGATCTAGCTTGTTAGACTTGGATGTTCGTGTACGGTTAAAATACAAACCTTTGTGGCTACCGTTAATTTGTTCGATAGTAATGATGGAATGACCACCAAAAACAAACTGTTTGTTTTCGCCAGCTTTAACCTCTCTAATTAAATAATTAGGGGAGAAAAGTAGATTGCGTTCTAAGTCTTTATCTAGGTTATTGGAGTTTTTAAAAAAT
Source organism: Leeuwenhoekiella aestuarii (assembly GCF_004104055.1). GTDB lineage: Bacteria > Bacteroidota > Bacteroidia > Flavobacteriales > Flavobacteriaceae > Leeuwenhoekiella > Leeuwenhoekiella aestuarii. The sequence goes on from NZ_QOVJ01000001.1 coordinate 1,228,347, forward strand.
TTGGATAAAATCATATATTGAATTCAGGGCGCAGGGCAATTACTACAAAATTAAATTTCAAAAACCGCACTGAGTGTTAAAAACATCAATGAAGGTCTTTATATAATACAAATAATATGCCCTTATAGTCAAGATGAACATAAAATTTATATTTATTTGTAGGGGGTGTGTTTTTAAAACAAAGCTAATTTTAAATTAACACGTTAAAAACATATACAAAGATACGGAAGTAAAATGAGGAAATCATTTTAAAACAGGTAATATATTGTCAATTTCACTAAAAAACCCTTATAAACACTACGCTTATAAGGGTTTTAGTACTCGGGACGGGACTTGAACCCGTACGAACTAATGTTCATTGGATTTTAAGTCCAACGTGTCTACCAATTCCACCACCCGAGCTTGGGCTTTCAATAAAAAACCCCATTGTATAATGGAGCAATTCTTAGAGCGAAAGACGGGATTTGAACCCGCGACCCTCACCTTGGCAAGGTGATGCTCTACCCCTGAGCTACTTTCGCAATTTGCATTAGAACGTCTTGTCTAATGCGGATGCAAATTTACAAGATTTCTTTAATCTGCAAAGCAATTTCTTTAAAAAAATAAAAACAATTAAGAAACCTGATTTTTCTTACTGCGTACAAGCATTCTTTTGATCTCGTTGAGTTTCATTAATGCTTCTACTGGAGTGAGGGTATCTATGTCAGTATGAAGGATTTCGTCTTTAATTTCTTCCAGTAAAGGGTCGTCAAGATTAAAAAAGCTCAGTTGCATTTCATCATCCTGAGCTGCTTTTAAAGAATCTTTATGTTCTTCTTTTCTGTTGGATTTTTCTAATTGAGCGAGCATTTTATTAGCTCTGTGCAGAACTTGCTGGGGCATTCCGGCCATTTTAGCCACGTGTATCCCAAAACTGTGGGCGCTACCTCCCGGAATTAATTTCCGAAGAAATAAAACATTGTCTTTTAATTCTTTTACTGAAACGTTGAAGTTCTTAATTCGATTGAATGTTTCTCCCATATCATTCAATTCGTGATAATGGGTAGCAAAGAGGGTTTTAGGACGTGAGGGATGTTCATGCAAGTATTCGCTAATAGCCCATGCAATCGAAATCCCATCGTAAGTACTGGTCCCGCGGCCAATTTCATCAAGAAGGACTAAGCTTCTGTTTGAAATATTGTTTAATATGCTTGCAGTTTCATTCATCTCTACCATAAAAGTAGATTCGCCCATAGAGATATTGTCGCTTGCTCCGACGCGGGTAAAAATTCGATCAACGAGGCCAATGCGTGCAGCTTTAGCAGGGACAAAGCTACCCATCTGTGCAAGTAATACAATAAGAGCGGTTTGTCTTAATATCGCCGATTTACCAGACATGTTAGGTCCGGTGATCATGATCATTTGTTGGGTGTCACGATCTAAGAACGTATCGTTTGCAATATAAGGCTCACTGATAGGTAGCTGCTTTTCGATTACCGGATGGCGGCCTTCTGTTATTTCAAGCTCGTAGGATTCGTCAAGCTCAGGTCTACTGTAATTATTTTCGTTAGCGAGACCTGCATAGCTGCGCAAACAATCTAATTGAGCAATAATATTAGCATTGATTTGAACCGGCTCAATAAACTGCGTGATCCAGCTTACTAATTGATTAAACAATTGCTGTTCAATAGCGAGAATACGCTCTTCTGCACCTAGAATTTTAGCCTCATATTCTTTTAATTCTTCTGTTATATAGCGTTCAGCATTCACCAGTGTTTGTTTCCTGATCCATTCTGGAGGGACTTTATCCTTATGCGTATTGCGTACTTCTATGTAATACCCAAAAACATTATTTGAGGCTATTTTAAGCGAAGTGATTCCGGTACGCTCTGTTTCTCTTTCAAGCATTTTGTCTAAATAAGCTTTCCCGGAAGTAGCTAGGTTTCTGAGTTCGTCTAACTCTTCGTGAAAATCAGGAGCGATGGTGCTTCCTTTTAAGATATTTACTGGAGCATCTTCATTAAGGGTCTCTTTGATCTTAGATCGTAAATGCTCCAGATTATTCAGCTTCTCAGAAAGAATTTGCAAAGCCTGATTGTCTGCTTGCTCGCCTAAAATTTTGATAGGTACCATAGCTTCTAATGAATTTTTTAGAAGAATGATTTCACGTGGAGAAACCTTGCCGGTAGCCACTTTAGAGATGAGACGCTCTACATCACCTATTTTTTTAATATCTGCAGAAAGCCGGTTGTAAAATTCAGGATTATTGAGAATATATTCTACGATCTCGTGTCGCTCTGCGATAGTGTCAAGTGTCTTCAGTGGCAATGCGAGCCATCGTTTAAGTAGCCTGCCGCCCATTGGTGATATGGTTTTGTCAATCACGTCCAATAGGGTTATGGCTTTGGTTGAAGTGCCTTGATACAACTCCAGGTTGCGTATCGTAAAACGATCCATCCAGACATAAGCGTCTTCGGCAATACGAGCTATTCTTGAAATGTGTTGTAATTTATGATGCTGGGTTTCGCTTAGGTAATGCAGTGCGGCTCCGGCAGCAATAATGCCTTCCTCTAAATGCTCAATACCGAAACCTTTTAGAGATTTTGTATTGAAATGTTTGTTGAGGCTTTCGTGAGCAAAATCGGTTTTAAAAACCCAATCTTCCTGATAAAAAATATGAAAGTCCGTCCCGAAAGTTTCTTTAAAATCAGCTTTATTCTTTTTGCTGATGAGCAATTCACTTGGACTGAAATTTTGCAGTAATTTGTCAATATAAGCCGCATCTCCCTGAGTTGTTAAGAATTCTCCCGTAGAAACATCTAGAAAAGAAAGGCCAATGAGCCGGTTTCCAAAATGAATCGCACCTAAAAAATTATTGCTTTTAGATTGAAGTACTTCGTCATTTAGAGCTACACCTGGCGTAACCAATTCTGTCACGCCGCGTTTTACAATATTCTTAGTTTGTTTAGGGTCTTCTAACTGATCGCAAATCGCTACACGACAACCTGCTTTAACCAGTTTTGGTAAGTAGGTGTTTAATGAATGATGTGGAAAGCCAGCTAGTTCTGTACGTTCACTACCGTTGTTTCTGTTTGTTAAGATTATACCTAAAATTCCGGCAGCCTTGACAGCATCTTCACCGAAAGTCTCATAAAAGTCTCCCACTCTAAATAACAACAGCGCATCTGGGTATTTGTTTTTAATACCATTATACTGCTTCATTAAAGGTGTTATGCTTTTCTTTTTCAGTTTTTTTGCCATAATTCTTAGAGGGATGCGAGATTAAATTGGTGTCGAAACTACTGGGGATAAATTTAAAAAATCTATGCTGTAATTATCGAAATGTGTTGAGGAGTTATTTATATTTTTCAACAATAATTAAGGATTAGAAGCGACTTTTTGTTCGTTATATAGCCTGCTGAATGTGTATTTTTGCGGTATGAATAGAAAGTTGAAAAATAGCGAACTTGACCGCAAAACAGTTGAAGAATTCAAGGAGGCAAAAAAGACTCCTATAATAGTTGTTTTAGATAATATTAGAAGTCTTAATAATATAGGCTCGGTATTTAGAACGGCAGATGCGTTTCTCATAGAAGCTGTTTATTTATGCGGGATCTGTGCGCAGCCTCCTCATAAAGATATTACTAAAACAGCATTAGGAGCTACCGAAACAGTCACGTGGCGCTATTTTGAATCTACTTTAGAAGCTGTTGAAGACCTCAAACAAAAAGGTTTTAAAATTGCTGCAATTGAGCAGGCAGAAGATGCAATTATGCTGAATGACTTTGAAATAGAAACTGATCAAAAATTAGCTATTATTTTTGGTAATGAAGTAAAGGGGGTGAAGCAGCACGTAATAGATGTATCAGATTGTGTACTTGAGATACCGCAGATTGGCTCAAAACACTCGTTCAATATAGCGGTGAGTGCGGGTATCGTAATGTGGGATTGTTATTTAAAAATTGTTAAAAATAATCAACAGAAGTCTCAATGAGGGTGTATGATTATTATGAATCATAAATTTGTATTAAAGTTTTCGTAATTTCTGAGGTAATAGCAATTAAATTATGAAGTTTTACGTTGTACAAGTATAAAATAACAAAACCCAACACCATGAAACTAAATAATTTTGACTACGCTTCTTACGAGCGCGGTTCTAAAGACGGGCGTAAGTTTGGCCTGGCGATAGGAATCGTGATAGGCCTCGCGATAATGATTGTAATGTTAAGCCTTTTATATTTTAAGTAATAATCTGCTTTAGCAAATTCGAATAATCAACTCTATTATCAACAAAGTCCATTTCAGAAATGTCAAGTATTTTGATATTTTCTTGTCTTCTGTTTTTTATCATATTTAAATATCCCTGGTTGATATCTACTAGATAATTTTCAGATATGTCTTTCTCGTATGCTCTGCCGCGTTTCTTTATATTTTCTAAAAGACGCTCTGTGTTTTGATACAAATAAATATAAAGATCCGGCTTTGCAATTTCTTTATACATAATACTGTGCAGCTTTTTATACAAACTGTACTCGTCTTCACTTAAGGTTACTTTCGCAAAAATCAATGACTTTTGACTGTCATAATCTGCAATCATAAAATCTTTAAACAAATCATATTGACCAATATCATCTAATAATTGTTGATATCGATCGGCTAAAAAAGACATTTCAAGTGGAAACGCATAGCGGGATTGATCTTCGTAGAATTTTGGTAAAAATGGATTGTCTTTAAAACGTTCCAGAATGAGTTTAGCATTAAAGTCCTCACTAATCATGGTGGCTAGGGTAGTTTTACCAGCACCTATGTTTCCTTCAATAGCGATATAATTGTAGCGGCTCAAATTCAATTCTTGCTGTGGGTTTTTTAACCAGCGTTGAATTTTCTCGGGAATACCTTCATCCAGACTTTCGGCTAGAAGAGTCGAAATGGTTTTTTTAAGAATAGGATGCTCTACTGCCGAAGCAATATCATGTAATGGGTGTAATACAAAATTACGATCTTGTAAATGAGGGTGCGGAACTGTGAGATTTAACTCATTAATAACTTCGGCGTCAAAGAATAAAATATCTATATCAATAGGACGATCGCTATACCCTTTTTTATTAGAACGTGCTCTTCCTAGTTTTTTTTCAATAGATAAACAAGTAGCAAGTAGCTTTTGACAATCTAAGTGCGTATTTACAGAAACAGCACAATTGAGAAAATCTGCTCCGTCAAAACCCCAGGATTTTGTCTTGTACACCGGAGAGATCTGTTTTATAGCTCCAACTTCTTCAAAAATTGCATCAATCGCATTTTGCAGGTTTTCAAAAGGGTCACCTTGATTACTCCCTAAGGATAAGAGTATGTTTTTTAGTAGTTTAATGAGTGTATTTTGTTAAATATTTTAAGAGCAATTTAAGTAAAAGCCCTTTACATTCTTCTAATTTTGACAAGAAGAAAACAATAAGCATTCTAGTTTGACGCAAGCCACAATGAGCCAGAGAGATGCGCTGGCAGCGTATCGAATTTACTTTATTTTAGGAGCGCTTTTTATATGCTCTTTGGTTGTTTCTAACCTCATTTTCCAAAAATTCTTTTATTGGGATTTCTTCGGGTTGTATCGTTTTGAGATTTCAGTTGGGATTTTACCGTATCCCGTCACCTTTTTGATCACCGACTTAATCAGTGAGATTTATGGTAAAAAGAAGGCAAATCAGATTGTGACTGCCGGTATTTTTGCCAGTATTTTCTCATTATTAATCGTTTATACTTCGGCAGCTGTTCCAGCTACAGACTGGTCACCGGTTGATGATGTATTGTTTGATAAAGTGTTTGGAGCTACAGTCGTAGCTGTTTTAGCTTCGATGATGGCTTATTTATTTGCGCAATATATAGACATACAGCTTTTTCATTTTTGGAAAAAAATAACAAAAGGTAAGCACCTCTGGATTCGGAATAATTTCTCGACATTTTTCAGCCAATTTGTAGATACCGCAACCGTGCTTTTGTTGCTGTGTTTTTTTAATAAAATAGAGTGGAGTCTATTTGGAACCCTGCTTTTAAGCGGCTTTTTATTTAAAGTTTTAATTGCGGTTTGTGATACTCCGTTTCTCTATCTGGGTGTTTATTTGTTTAGAAAGCGCTTCAAACTTGCTCCGGGAGAAGAAATAGGAGCAGAACTTAATGCCTTCCAAAAGGAAGAGAAACTATAAAATACATTATGAAGAGGATATTTAAAATTTTTGGAATTGTACTTCTGGTACTTGTTATAGGGCTTATCGCTGCTCCGTTTTTATTTAAGGGGCATTTAGAAGATTTGCTGAAACGTTCTATTAATGAAAACCTAAATGCTACTGTTGCCTGGGAAAATTTTGACCTTACGCTGTTTAGCAGTTTCCCAGATGCAAGTGTTAAGGTCAAAAATTTTAGCGTGATCAATAATGCACCCTTTGCTGGAGATACGCTTGCCAGTGGGAGCGAATTACAGCTCGATATGGGGGTTATGCAACTCTTTAAAACCTCTTCTGGTAAACCCATCGCAGTTGATGCGATTAGTCTGGATGAGGCGTTTATAAATATAAAAGTAGACAGTCTGGGAAATGCCAATTATGATATTGCAAAAAAAACACCTGCAGCCAGTACTGCTACAGATACACTTGCCGATAATTCTGGAGGATTTCAGTTTGATGTGCAGCATTATGAGATATCTAATTCACGCATTAATTATTTAGATGAAAGCACACAGACCTTTATGCGCTTATCTGAAGTAAATCATGAAGGTGACGGTGACTTTTCTGCTGATATTTCAAATCTAAATACTACCACAGAAGCATTGGCCTCATTTGATTTTGACGGAGTCAATTATTTAAATAAAAATAAAATTTCGTTAGATGCGGTAATTGAGATGAATCTTGATGATCAGCGTTATACATTCAAAGAAAATGAAGCATTGATCAATCAATTGCCACTGGTGTTCTCAGGGTTTGTTCAGGTGAATGAAAGTAATAACGAACTGGATTTATCTTTTAAGACACCATCTAGTGATTTTAAAAACTTCTTAGGAGTGATCCCTGAAGTTTATGCTAAAAATCTTGATGGCGTAACAACTACGGGGGATTTTAGCGTAAACGGGAGAATAAATGGAGTAGTAGATGAAGAGCATATCCCGCTGATGAATATTGAAATATTGTCTAATAATGCCTCTTTTAAATATCCTGATTTGCCAAAATCGGTTCAGGATATTATAATAGATGCTAGTATTGTGAATGAAACCGGAAATCTGGATGATACCTATTTACGTTTAGGTAATCTGAATTTTAGAATTGATCAGGATGTTTTTAACGCAAAAGGTAGAATAGATCGTTTGACTACAAATCCGGTGGTTGACATGGCCTTAAAAGGAAAGCTCAATTTAGCAAATCTGGAACAAGCTTATCCGTTGGAGTTGGATCAGGATCTTAATGGAATGCTTACGGTGGATATGACTGCTAATTTTGATATGAATAGTGTAGAAAAAGAGCAGTATCAAAATATAAAAAGCTCAGGTACGGCGAGCCTGAAAGATTTTAAATATGTTTCTCCTGAACTTCCCAATCCGTTGACGATGACGCAAACGAATGTTACGTTTAATCCCGGAACTATTACATTGAATAATCTAGATGCACAAACAGGTAAAACAGATATTTCAGCAAGAGGAAGTATTGAGAATCTGATTCCTTTTGTGCTTTCTAAAGAAGATTTAAAAGGAAGATTTACTGTAACTTCAAAAGTGATTGATCTGGCAGATTTTAGCGTTGTTGAGACTACAACTCAAAAAAATACGTCAACCACTGAAAAAACAGTTGCGCAACCAACTGGAGAAACAGCTATTAAAATACCTTCTTTCTTAGATGCTGCGATAGATTTTACAGCCGGAAAAGTTATTTATGATAACATCACACTTACTAATGTGAGTGGGAACCTGAGTGTAAAAGATGAGACTGCTAGTCTTAATAATATTAAGTCTAATATTTTTGGAGGGGCAATAGGGCTTAACGGAAATGTGAGTACTAAGACGACTACGCCTACCTTTAAAATGGATCTGGATTTAAAAAGTGTTGACATCAGCCAGTCTTTTGAAGGACTTGAGATGCTTCAGCAGTTTGCGCCAATCGCCAGAGCTTTACAAGGTGCTTTAAATACAACTATTCAATTGAATGGTAATCTTTCTGATGATCTAACGCCTGTACTATCCTCTTTGGCGGGTAGCGCTTTGGCACAATTATTAACCGTTGAGGTAGATCCTGAAAAAATGAAGTTGCTCAGTGCACTAGATGCTAAACTCGACTTTATTAATCTGGATAAGTTAGACTTCAGTAATTTAAAGACACAATTGAGCTTTGATCAGGGTTTAGTGACTGTAAAGCCATTTGACTTTAATGTTAAAGGGATCAACGTAGGAGTGAGCGGTACGCACAGCTTAGAAAATACGATGAATTATACACTTAATCTTAAAATGCCTGGTTCGTATTTGGGCTCAAAACTGGGTAGCACATTAGCGGGATTAAGCAATACAGATTTAGAAAAGTACACGGTTGATTTACCGGTAACGCTTACCGGTAATTTTACAAGTCCGCAGGTTTCTTTAAATACAAAGCAAGCTGTAAATAGTTTAACACAACAGATAGTAGCCACCCAGAAAGATAAGCTCAAACAACAAGGAGAAGATAAGATTAAAGATGTTTTAGATGGAATTCTTGGGGGTAATAAAACAGCAGATACTTCAGCTGTAAAAACAACAAAAGATACAACTTCGACTTCAACTCAAAGCAACACGGCAAAAGCAGTTAAAGATGTTTTAGGAGGTCTGTTTGGAAAGAAAAAAACAGCAACTGATACTACTAAAACTAACAACTAGTTGATTTTAGAATTGTGATAAATGAAAAAGAGCGCTAATTGGCGCTCTTTTTATTTGCTATAAAATTTTATTTAAATATTAGAAACTAATCACGATAAACTCAGATCTTCTGTTTAATTGGTGTTGCTCTTCTGTGCAATCAGAACCATTCCCACAGTCATTTATAAGCTCAGTTTCTCCAAAACCTTTACCTGAAATTCGACTAGGTTCTATGCCTCTGCTTACGATCCAATCTGCAGTTGAGCGTGCTCTTTTATCAGAAAGGCTTAAGTTGTAAGCATCATTACCGCGACTGTCTGTATGTGATCTAATCTCAACGACTAAAGTTGGATTAGATTCCATTACAGCTAAAACTTTAGTGAGCTCTTCTTCTGCATCAGGTCTGATATTGAAGCGGTCAAAATCAAAGTAAATAGGTTTCAGATCAAGAAGCTTTGCAAGGTCATCACCTTCATTAATTCTTGTAATTCTTGGTTCTAAATAAAGATCAACAACCATAGAATCTCCATCTGTCGGGGCAGTAACGAGTTCTTCTGCAGAATAATACTCAGGCTCATCTGCACGTATTAAAATCTCTTCGCCACAAATAGGGTTCAAGGTATATTCACCCTTTTCATTAACTTCAGTTTTTTGCAATAAATTCCCTTCAATGTCAAGGATGCTTACTGTTGCTGTAGGTATAGGTAACTTTGTTTCCTTATCTCTAACGGTACCCGTTATTAATGACTCGCAAACAGGGATTTCTTTGGGTGTTCTTGTGAATCTGAAAATATCATCACTTCCCATCCCAAAATAACGATTAGTTGAAAAATAACCTGTATTTGTATATTCATCAACGATAAAGGCAAAATCATCCTGTGGACTGTTAATAGGTTCCCCAAGATTGATTACATAGGCTACATCTCCATTCTTTTTAGTGGCAACAACATAAATGTCAAGACCACCTAGACCAGGTCTACCATCAGATGAAAAATACAGGTTTCCCTTTTTACTTACATAAGGAAAGTTTTCTCGACCTTCGGTATTTATTATTGGCCCTAAATTTTTAGGAGTGCTATACTCATTATCACCTAATATGTCAACAACCCAAATATCTGAAAATCCAGTTGTACCCGGCATATCTGATGAAAAATACAGCTGTTTATTGTCAACACTTAAAGCAGGGTGCGAGACAGAATAGTCATCATCATTAAAAGGTAATTCAATAGGGGTACTCCAGGAATCTCCTTTCTTTGTAGATTTAAATATTTTAAGCCGTACTGTTCCGTTTTTATCTGTGCGTTTTACTCCTTGGCTAAAGTTATTACGCGTAAAGTACATAGTATTTCCATCTGCAGTAAAACTAGGTGAGGATTCGTGGTATTTTGAATTAATGCTGCCTCCAAATTTCTCTACTTTCCCTAACTCTCCGGTTTCGATATCTATAGGGGCTTGATAGAAATCTAAAAAAGGTTCATTGTTCCAGGTATGAATATATTTTTTTGTAGTCCCTGTATCTCTTGCTGAGGAGAATATGATTCGATCTTTATAGAACATGGGGCCAAAGTCTGATAATCGAGAGTTGGTTCTTCTCAGATTTTCTACTTCATACTCACTATCTGAATAGCTGATTTCTTCAAGATAATCTGGCTCTTCTGCAAAAAGCTCTGCTCTAGAATCCCCTCCTTTAAGCTTTCTAAATTCAGACATGATCTTATCTGACTTTTCATATTCTTTAATTCCTTTTAAAGACTGAGCGTATCTAAAAAGATATTCTGGAGTTAGCGTTTCAGGGTATTTTTCAACAAGTTTTTCAAACCATTGAGCGCTATCTTCATATTTTCCATTGAAATAATAAGAATCTCCCAGTTTTTGAAAAAGCTCTGCTGATTCATATCCACCTTTTGCAAGACGTAAATAGATTTTTTGAGCATCTATAAATGCATAGCTTTCAAATTTTTTGTCTGCTTTACTAAGTTCTTTTTCTTGAGCAAATGAGAAAGTAATGCATACTATAAATAATACTTTAAATAAAAGTATGCTTTTATTGACCTGCTGCATAAGTTAAAATATGTGTTTGAAATTAGGATTTAGGGGAGAGCAAATATAAATAAATAAAAACCTAAAACTTATTTATAACTTACGTAGAAGCTAAAAATATCAGGGGATTTTTCCTGTTTTTCAGAGAGTTGATGTGTTTTTTACAGGTTTTGATTAAAAATTTGACAAGAATAATTAGTAATCCGCATTGATTTTATGAATTGCTTTGTCTAAAACTCATTAAATTTGAGTAAACATAAAATTTATGCTGAAAGATGCTATTTTAAATAGGAGATCTATTTTTCCTAATCAATTTTCAGACAAGAGGATTACAAAAGATCAAATCAACGAGCTGCTTGAAGTTGCAAACTGGGCACCCACTCATCGAAAAACACAGCCCTGGAGATTTAAAGTTTTTAAGGACGATGCATTATCACTTCTTGCTGATTTTGTAACTAAAGCATATACAAAAGATACTCCTGCTGATAAATTTTCAGATTTTAAACTGAAGAAAAGTATTCAAAAAATTGAAACAAGCGGTGCTGTTATTGCAATTTGTATGCAACGTGATCTTAAATCAAGTATCCCAGAATGGGAAGAAGTTGCCGCTACCGCTATGGCAGTGCAAAACCTATGGTTAATGGCTGGAGAGCTGGGGTTTGGAGGATACTGGAGTTCTCCGGGGTATATTAAAGAAATGAATATTGATCTTAAGCTGGAAGAAGGAGAGCGTTGTCTCGGTTTTTTCTATCTGGGTGTGTATGAGGGTGAGCAGCTCATAGGAGAGCGGGATACTATAGCATCAAAAACGACGTGGTTTTAGAACTATTCTTTAATTACCACACCGTCTTTCATTACAAATAACACTTCGTTTAAGGTATTTATATTTTCAATTGGATTGTCAGAGACAGCAATAATATCTGCTTTAAATCCCGGTGCTATTTGTCCTAAATCACGTTCTGATTTTAATACCATAGCGCTTGTAATTGTAGCGCTTTGTATGGCTTGCATAGGTTTCATTCCTGCTTCGACCATATAGCCAAATTCTTTAGCGTTATCTCCATGAGGAAACACTCCTGCGTCAGTACCAAAAGCGATTTTAACTCCCTTTTTATAAGCCATTGCAAAAGTCTGTTGTAATTGTGGACCTATTTCTAATGCTTTAGGAACGATTACAGCAGGGTAGTAATCTTCTATTTTTGCTTTTTCTGCTACATATTTTCCGGCACTTAAGGTTGGAACATAATAAGCGTCATGCTCAATCATTAGTGTTGCGGTTTTTTCACTCATTAAGGTGCCATGCTCTATAGTTTTAACCCCAGCTCGAATGGCACGTTGCATCCCTTCATCTCCATGTGCGTGCGCCGCCACCTGCAAATCGTAGTCTTTGCCGGTTGTAACAATAGCATTGATTTCTTCTTCTGTAAATTGTGGATTTTGACCATTTTTCGCAACACTAAGAACACCTCCCGTAGCAGTTATTTTAATCCAGTCGGCACCATTTTTATAACGCTGTCTCACAGCTTTGCGGGCATCATCTATACTGTTGATGACTCCTTCTTTAGGTCCGGGATCTCCTATTAATTCTTTACTATTTCCATTAGTGGGATCTGCATGACCACCTGTAGTTCCAATAGCTTTTTCTGCAGTAAAAATGCGGGGACCTATTACTTTGCCTGAGTTTATAGCATTTCGCAGTGAAACATTTACACCACTTCCTCCTAAATCGCGTACCGTTGTAAAACCGGCTTTTATGGTGCGTAGTGCAATTTCCTGAGCTTTGTAAGCAACATCTGCCTCATTTAGGGTGAATTTCTCTAGATATTTATTAGGACTGGTTTCACTTTCGATATGTACGTGCATATCAATAAACCCGGGCAATACGGTTTTAGATTTCAAGTCAATGATTTCACCATTTCCACTCTGAAAACCATCAAGAATTTCCTGAATAGAATCAGCCTCAACTACTATGGTTTTTTCTTCGAGAACTCTCCCGTTTTTGGTGTCAATTAACTTACCTACTTGCAAATAGGTTTTTTGAGAAAAGGCATTTATACTGAAAACACAAACAGCCAGAAGAAGAAAGTTACGCATAGTGGTTAGTATTTAATCAATAAATTCTATGATTTTAGAAGTAATATACTCAATTTGCTCATCATCAAGCTCTGTATGCATTGGTAAAGAAATCACCTCTTTTACTAATTGATTGGTCACGGGAAAATCTTTTTCGTCATAACGCTCGTCTGCATAAGCTTTCTGTTTATGCAACGGAATAGGATAATAAACACCGCAAGGGATGTCGTGAGCATTAAGGTGCTTAACCAATGCATCACGGTCAACGTCTTTTAAGCGCAAAGTATATTGATGAAAAACGTGACAATCACAAACCTCACAGATCATAGGGGTTGTAATCTTAGGATGATTGTTTAGTTTTTCAGAATATTTTCGGGCAGAAGCTCTACGTTTTGCATTGTAATCATCAAGATGCGGAAGCTTAGCACGCAAAACAGCAGCTTGTATAGAATCTAATCTTGAGTTTACACCTACAACATCGTGATGGTATCGCTCGTACATGCCGTGGTTTACAATTCCTCTAATTGTATGAGCTAAAGCATCATCATTTGTAAAAATAGCACCGCCATCTCCATAGCAGCCTAGATTTTTAGAAGGAAAAAAAGAAGTACTCCCCACGTGTCCAATGGCACCAGTCTTTATCTTGCTTCCATCTTTACGGGTATAATTTGTACCAATTCCTTGCGCATTATCTTCAATTACAAAAAGGTTATGCTCTTCAGCAATCTCCATAATTGCATCCATTTCTGCGACTTGACCAAAAAGGTGTACAGGAACAATAGCTTTAGTTTTTGGCGTAATAGCCCGTTTTATCGCTTCAACATCTATGTTAAAACTATGTGGATTCACATCGACTAAAACAGGTGTAAGTTGCAATAAAGCAATAACTTCTACCGTTGCGGCAAAGGTGAAGTCTGCAGTAATCACTTCATCACCAGGTTTTAAACCCAGCCCCATCATTGCGATTTGTAAAGCGTCTGTGCCGTTAGCACAAGGGATGACATGTTCTACACCTAAATATTCTTCAAGTTCTTTTTGAAAACCGTGAACTTCAGGACCGTTTATGAATGCTGTGTTGTCAATTACTTCTTGAATAGAGCGATTTACCTGCTCCTTTATAGGCTCGTATTGACCTTTAAGGTCAACCATTTGTATTTTTTTCATAGGTGTTTTTTATGCCGAAAATTTAAAAAATCAAAAGTTGAGAAGTGATTTTCCTAATGAAAATCCGGTCATTTTCTGGTAAGACGAAAGTACGAAATCTAGCCGCTTCAACCAATGTCTTTTTTTACGGAAAAGGCTACTTTTGTGAGGTTATGAGGCATATCTATTCCTTTTTTATTGCACTTTTTCAGGCCTTACTTCCGGTATTGGGACTATTCAGCTCTAAACTGAAAGAATTCAGGAGTGTACGTAAACCAGTATTTTCTTATTTAGAGAGTAAAATTAATGGTTCAGATCGGTTGATCTGGGTACATGCCGCTTCTTTAGGTGAATATGAGCAAGCAGTACCCGTTCTTGAAGCTTTGAGGGTTGAATACCCAAAGCATAAAATACTACTTACTTTTTTTTCGCCTTCAGGCTATACCATAAAAAAAGACACGCCACTAGCAGATATTGTTACCTATTTGCCGCTTGACACCAAGTCTAATGCAAACACTTTTATAAACTGTTTAAGTCCTGAATTGGTGCTTTTTGTGAAGTATGAATTTTGGCCTAATTATTTAGAAAAATTAAAACGCAATAACATTCACACTATATTGATATCTGGAGTTTTTAGAGAAAGTCAACCTTTTTTTAAGTTTTACGGAAGTTGGATGAAGAAGTCCTTAAAAGCTTTTAATTACTTCTTTTTACAAAATGAATCTTCTTTGAAAAATCTCAAAAAATTAGGGTTTGCAAATGGAGAAGTTAGCGGAGATACACGTTTTGACCGTGTGAGCAGACAACTTGATTATAATAATACCTTAGAGTTTATTGCTGAATTTAAACAAGACAAGCTTTTGCTGGTTTGTGGGAGTACTTGGCCAGAAGATGAAGCAAACTTACTGGATTTTATCAATAGTAAAGCAGATGTTAAGATCGTTCTTGCACCACATAAAATAAATGCAGAAAAGATTGAAGATTTCCGCAGTAGGCTGAATAAGAAGGTGATCTTATATTCTGAATTGCAATCAAAAAACCTACAAAAAGCTGATGTTTTGATCATTGATGCCATTGGTTTTTTGACTAAAATTTATGCTTATGCAGACCTAGCATATGTGGGCGGTGCTGCTGGTAATACTGGGTTGCATAATGTATTAGAGCCGGCAACCTTTGGGCTTCCTATTTTAACCGGAACGCATATAGAGAAATTCCCAGAGGCTGGTCAACTCAATAGGTTAGCAGCATTATTTACTGTAAAGACCCCCGAAGAAACTTCAGCGGTTTTAGAAAAATTGATTTCAGATAAAAATTTTAGAGAAAAGACAGGTATAATTTCGGGTCAGTTTGTTTCTCAAAACACGGGAGCAACACGCTCAATTATAAATTATTTGAAAAATCAAACACTTACCGCCTGATTGAGGTAGTTTCTAAAAGGCAGCATTTCTTTGTAAACTTGGATTACGTGATTCTCAAAATCGTCACTAGTAACTAGCTTTTGAGTAAGATCTGTTTGTACAGCAAAACTCTTTTTACGCAATAATTCTATGTATTTATGGTCTTGAGGAAATCCTTTAGGTGCAGTTTTAAGACTATCGCCATCCTCTATCAGCCAGCCAAACATCTTTTTAAATCCGGGTTTGTTTAAAATCTCCAGTAGTTCTTCCCCGTTATAATCAATGGCTTGCCTGATACTTTTAAGTAAAGAAGATTTTGGTTTGTAAAAGCCTCCGGCAATAAAACTTTCTGAAGTGCCTAAATGTATATAAAAATCTCCCTGCTTAGGTTCTTGATCAAGACCTGCACCAACATGATCTTTATAAATAGGCTTGTTTGGGTGATAAAGTAGATTATTGTTGATGCGATTTATGGCTTTTTTACCTGGTGTATGGGTATAATCAGGGTCAATCTCAGCGAGTTTTATGTCCATTTTATTCAGCCAATCAATGTAGAAATCTCTAACCTCGTAATATCTATTTCGATTTTCGTCCATCCATTCTTTAGAATTGTTTTGCTGAAGCTCGCGTAGAAAATCATAAAGTTTATAAAAGCTCATGTTTTTAGGTTAAAGGTAATGACCGGAGATTTCAAGAGTAGTAAATAGTTGCTTTTTAACGCATTCTTTAGAATTTTTAGCAATCATTTACCAAATTAAAAATAAAAGCAGTCATTATTCTGTATAGATTTGCCCTTCAACCAAATTATGAAATTATGAAAAAAGTAATTGGAATTTTTGTTTTAAGTCTTTTAGCTTTCAACACGTTTTCTTGTAGAGAAACTAAAGAAAAGGAAACAGTGATTGTAAAAGAAGTTGAAGTAGAAGATGACCGCGAAGGTATTCTAGAGCGTACAGCAAAAAAAGTTGATAATGAAGTGAATAAAGAAATCGATCAGGAAATTGAAAATATCGGAGACGATAATTAATATTGAAATTATGAAAAAGATAAGCATATTAGCGAGTCTACTAGTAATGGTTACACTTTCTGTTACTTCTTGTCGTGAGAAGAGTGAGAAAGAAAAACTAGTAGAAGAGATGAAAGAAGAAGGTGCTGAGATCGAAACAAAAACAGACGATGACGGCAACTATAAGATGAAAATGGAATCTGACGATAAAGAAGTCAAGATCAAAGAAGATGCAGACGGCGATACTAAGATCAAAGTAGATCACTAAGCCTAAGTATCATTAGAAAACAAAAACCACTTCTTTGAGGTGGTTTTTTATTTTTTATACAATTTATAATGCTACTTATTTAAAATTGCGCATTTGATTTTTTAATTCTTCCATGCCTTGTTGTAGTTCGCGTAAAAGATTACTTTCTGACGGAGAATCTAAGTGAAAAGTAAGTTTACTATTTACTTGCCACAATTCTTGAATATCACTTACCTGAACTTCAAAGGGTAAATATTCTTGATTCAGAGAAATTAATAGAACTTTAGAAGGGTCAGGTAATTTTTGTAATTTTTTGATCACAACTGCATCTGGCATAACAACTACATAAACCCGGTTAGTTATGGCTTCGTCCATATTTGAAATGGCTTTACCTAAAACCCAGTCTTCGGGCATAAAATTAGGTAGCATGCTATCTCCTTCTATTTGAAAACCACGGTATGTAGCGTTACGATATTGTGGTAACGGGAGATCAAAAGCAGGGAGTTGTTGATACCATTCAACATCTTGTACATTATGTGGATATCCTGCAGCGGCTTTCTGATTAACCATAACCAGATTTTCATTATCATCAACATCGACGGTAACCACTTTTGGACTTACATCTCCTTTTCCAGCGTGTATAAGCTTCTGATTGCTGTAACCAAAAAGCCATAACGGGTTCACATTATAGAGGCGTAAGAGTTCGGTTACTACTTGACCAGAAAGTTTGGTCCTTCCGCGTTCAATATCTGCTGTAGAATTTTTAATTCCCAAAGCTTGAGCAAACTCAGTTTGCGTTAAACTCTGTTCCTCGCGTATTTGCTTAAATCGACGTACGTCGCCGGTTACATCATTGATTCCCATATGGTAAATATACTTTAATTCGGAATAAATCCAATTTAAATATAGGAAAAAATCCTTCAATAGGGAAAAATGCTTTAATTTCGTAAAAATTCCAGGCTATGAATTTTGAGAGAATTAGAGAAAAATTAAATATTCTTGCTGATGCAGCCAAGTATGATGTGTCGTGTTCCAGTAGTGGAAGCAAGCGTAAAAACACGACAAAGGGTCTGGGGGATAGCTCGGGTATGGGTATTTGCCATAGTTATACTGAAGATGGGCGGTGTATCTCTTTGTTGAAAATTCTATTGACCAATCATTGTATTTTTGACTGTGCCTATTGTGTCAGCCGAAAGAGTAATGACATCAAGCGCGCGGGATTTAAGATCCAGGAGGTAGTAGACCTCACTATTAATTTTTACCGTCGTAATTATATTGAAGGTTTATTTCTAAGTAGCGGAATTTTCTCAAGTCCAGATTACACGATGGAACGATTGATAGCTGTTGCTAAGAAGCTTCGGCTTGAGGAGAATTTTAATGGGTATATTCATTTGAAATCTATTCCCGGTTGTAGTGATGAGTTGATGCGGGAAGCCGGTTTGTATGCAGATCGACTTTCAATTAATATAGAGATTCCTACAGTTTCTGGTCTCAAATTACTTGCACCTGAAAAAGATCATAAAGATTTTATTAAGCCTATAGAAAAGGTTAAGAATGAAATCATACAATACCAGGCAGATAAAAAGCTTATTAAAAATACCCCGGTCTATGCACCGGCGGGCCAGAGTACTCAGATGATCGTAGGCGCTACGGGAGAGAGCGATAAAGATATTATGTATTCTGCAGTACATTATTATAGCACTTATAAGATGAAACGGGTGTATTACTCAGGTTACGTACCGGTTTTGCATGATGAGCGTTTACCGGCATTAGGAACCGAAGTGCCTATGCTTCGTGAGAACAGACTCTATCAGACAGACTGGCTGTTGCGCTTTTATGGTTTTGATGTACGTGAGCTTTTGAATAATCAGCATCCTAATCTTGATATTGATATTGATCCAAAATTGAGTTGGGCATTGCGTAATATGAATTTGTTCCCAGTTGATGTGAATAAAGCAGACAAGCGAATGCTGGCTAGAATCCCCGGGTTGGGAATGCTTTCAGTTAACAAGATTTTAAATGCCAGAAAGTATAGGAGACTCAATTGGGAAAATCTAAAGGCTATTGGTATTGCGATGAACCGTGCTAAATATTTTATAGTTTGTGATTCTAAAGACTGGGAACACAAAGATCTAGAGCCGGCTCATATAAAGAGTATGATTTTACAAAGTTCTCAAAGTAAATATCAGAAAATGTACAACAAGCAGTTGAGATTATTTAATTGATGAAAACTCAAAAGCTTAAATACGACGGTACTTTTGAAGGATTGCTTACTGCGATTTTTACCGTTTATGAAGAGCGTTTATCTTCTGCTCACATAATTGAAGAGCGCTTTTTTGAACCTGACTTTTTCTCAGAATTGATTACGGTTTTTACAGATGAGAATAAGGCTTCGCGAGTTTGGGAAGGATTGAAAAGTTTTCAGCAGTTTAGGACTTCGGTTTATCGCTCATTCCTAAGCGGACTGCCTGATAAAGAAGTACACATTCTGGATGCGATTCAATATGTATTGAAAACAAAAAATGATAAAGATTATGGGCATCCTTCGGTTTTGAAAATGGCTCAAATCACTAAACAGATCGGTCGTGAAAAACACAGAATGGAAGCTTTTGTCAGGTTTAAGCGAACAAAAGATGATATATATGTGGCGATTATAGAACCTGATTTTAATGTACTTCCTCTTATAGCAAAGCACTTTAAAAACAGGTATGCAGATCAGCAATTTGTAATTTATGACAGGTCACGCAGTTATGGTATTTTTTATGATCTAAATTCCGTTCAATTTATTGAGCTCGATTTTAACGATACTGTCTTGAAAGAAGCTCTTCACGATGAGGAAAAGCATTATGATGAGATGTGGCAAGACTATTTTATAAGTACCGGCATTAAAAGCAGAATCAATAAAAAATTGCATTTACGCAACGTTCCCAAACGGTATTGGAAGTATTTAAATGAAAAAAAACCACTTTAAAAAGAATTAGCTATTTTTAGTTTCTTAACCAAAAAATCCAAATTATGAAAAGAATTTTTTTAAGTGTATTGATGATTGCTTTTACAATATCTGTTTACTCATGTAGAGAAACCACTCAAGAAAAAACAGAGGAGGCAGTTGAAGCTATGGGAGAAGATATTGAAAATGCAGCAGAAGAAGCAGGTGATGCAATACAAGAAGGTGCAGATGAACTAAACGATGAAATTCAAGGAAATGATGATGTGATGGACGACGATGCATAAGTATCATATTTGAAGAATAAAAAAGCATTTTAAAAGTAATTTTAAGATGCTTTTTGTTTTTATATTCAGAATAGTTGTATTGAAAAATTAAAAAAATGTTTACTCTCTGTTAATCAAATTGTTGTGAAGATTGCGATATTTTTATCAAATATGTAAATCGATGAAAAATTTAATAAAATTTAAGAATAAGCGATGTTAATTTATATACATTTGACACTGATTAACGCTAATTAAAATTACATCAATTATGAAAAAATTTATGTTCAGTGCATTTGCACTATTACTAATGGTTTCTGTTTCTGCTTGTCGCGAAACTACTGAAGAAAAAACTGAAGACGCTATGGAAAGCGCTGCTGATGATATGGGTGATGCTATGGATGATGCAGGAGATGCTGTAGAAGAAGCTGCTGAAGACACAGGTGACGCTATCGAAGATGGTGCTCAGGAAGTAGAAGACGAAGTTGAAGGAAACGACGACATGTAATATTCTCTTTTGAGATAAAATAGAAAAGCCCCGAAGTGATTCGGGGCTTTTTTTATGAGTATTTTTTTACTTTTTAAATAGCAGCAATACTTGTTTGTGCTTGTCTGTCTATTTTTTTCACAAGACCTTGTAAAACTTTACCCGGACCTACTTCAATAAATTCAGTAGCTCCGTCTGCCAGCATATTTTGAACGCTTTGTGTCCATTTTACAGGGGCAGTTAATTGAAACAATAAGTTCTTCTTAATTTCCGCAGGATCTGTTACTGCAGTAGTGCTTACATTCTGATAAATAGGACATTTAGGTTCGCTAAATGTCGTTTTTTCTATAGCTGCTGCAAGTTCTTCACGAGCAGGCTCCATAAGTGGTGAGTGAAAAGCACCCCCTACCGGTAGTACAAGAGCACGTTTTGCTCCACGTTCTTTAAGTCTTTCGCAAGCTTCGTTAACAGCTTCAACAGCACCAGAAATTATAAGTTGTCCCGGGCAGTTGTAATTTGCAGCTACTACTACACCATCAACATCTGCACAGACAGCTTCAACCAGTTCGTCTTCTAGGCCTAAAATAGCAGCCATTGTAGAAGGTTTTGAATCGCAAGCTTTTTGCATCGCCTCAGCACGTTGTGACACCAGTCTTAAACCATCTTCAAAACTTAAAGCACCATTAGCCACAAGAGCTGATATTTCTCCTAATGAGTGACCGGCAACCATTTGCGGTATTGCTTCTTCACCTAAAGCTTTAAACAGCGCTACCGAGTGCAAAAAGATCGCAGGCTGAGTAACATTAGTCTCTTTAAGTTCTTCGGCGGTGCCTTCAAACATAATTTTGGTAATGTCAAAACCTAAGATTTCATTTGCTTTTTCAAATAATTCTCGAGCGGTTTCTGATGCTTCGTAAACATCTTTACCCATTCCGGTAAATTGAGCTCCCTGTCCGGGGAAGATATATGCTTTCATAATTAAATTTTTCTAAATAGTGTTGCAAAAATACACATACACAAATGGATTTAGAAATTATAAATACACGAGGGGTATTTATTCTTATAAAGTTTCTAATTTTGAGTGATATAGGAAACGATCTTAATGATGAACAACAATCAATATTTTAAAATAGTTGCTCTATTACTATGTACTTTTTCAATGACTGGTATGTTTGCGCAATACGATGCAATAAGCAATATCCCTCTCAAGCAAGATCATAGATATCAATGGTCTGATGAAAGCAAAAGAGCATTTCTAAAAGAGTCTAAAATGCAGGTTGAATATTTTTTAGAACAAAAAAATTCTGACCAGTATATTTACATCGTAGATGGCCAAGTATTAGATACTAAAGTTCTTCAAGAGTTTAAAGCCAGCATACTTAAACAGGCAAAAGCTATTCATTTTGTACGCTCAGTAGATAGTATTATGGGATATCCTTCTAAACGGAAACGTATGTTAGTCTTGATTACTACAAATATTGTTAGTGATAAATAATCTTTCTGACTAATCTATTTATACTTTTAATGAGCCGGTTTCGCCAAGATCGGTTTTATCTCCTGTAACTGCTGAATATGCCATTTTTAAAAGGCTTACAAACTTATTAGACTTGGAGTCCCAATATTGAGCTGTTTTAGGAACAAATTTTATAGCGGTAAGATTAGGGTCGTCAATTCCCTCAAACCAGGCATCATCGCTTTTGCCATATAGATCTTCAAGAATAGCGCTCTCTTTTGTGATACTAGCAGAGCCATAAACGCTCAAAAATTCCATATCAGATGGTTTTGCATAGAATAATTGCGCTTCAGGATCTTTCTGAATATTGGCATTGTGATCACTATCTGCACCACTTAAGAACCAGATGTTCCCGGCATCATCAACTTTTTTTGTTGACATTGGGATGGCATCAATTGGAGAGTGTTTTAAATCTGTAGCCAGCATTGCAAAATCTATAGAAGTGGCGAGCTCTTTTAATTTTTTAAGGGCTTCTTTATTGAAAAGGTTTCCGGTACTCATAGCTATATTTTTTATTTAAAGTTAAACCGAAAAGAATCGTTGAATTATCAAGACTTCGCCAAAATTTAGTCAGAAAGGATTAAAGTCTGTTAATAATCAGCGGTATTCTGCAAGTATCGCTTTTGCGGAAGCGTAATAGTTTCCGCCAAAAAGATTTACGTGAACTAATATATAATAGAGTTGCCAGAGCCGCATGCGCTCTTCCCATCCTTGTTGAAGTGGGAAAACGTCATTATAATGGTTGAAAATATCAGAATCAAACCCACCAAAAAGATGCATTAAAGCGATATCCATCTCACGTGGTGCGTAGCAGGTAGCAGGGTCAATAAGTATAGGCTCTCCGTTTTTACCTACCATAAAATTACCAGACCACAGGTCGCCGTGAACTAAGGCTGCCGGTTCATCTGGAATTAATTTTGAAATTTTTGTGTAGAAATCTTCAATGTTTGAAAATGAATAGCCGCGTTGATTAGCCATTTTAAACTGAGGTTGTAAGCGCTGATTGATATAAAAATCGACGGCATTCTCTTCTCTTGCATTGTATTGTGGTAAGCTGCCGATATAGTTGTCTTTTTCAAAGCCAAATGCATCAGTATTTTGATGCATTGCAGCTAACTGATGTCCGAAACTTTCTAAAAAGCTAGCAGTTTTAGTGCCAGACTCTAGATATTCAAGTAGCAAAAAACTTTGATCTTTACAGATTCCTGCTTGAATAACCTTGGGAGTTAAAAAACTATTAGAATCTGCAATATGCTTAAGCCCTAACGCTTCAAGCTCAAACATATTAGGAAATTTACTTGCTCTATTTACTTTAATGACCAGATTTTTAGCTCTGGTTGTAATTTTATAGACCTCATTAATATCTCCGCCAGAAAGCGGACTGATTTTTTCAATCTGAGTGTTGAGTATCTGAGATAAATGAGTTTTAAAGGTCTCGTTTAGCATAGGTTAAATAAGTAAATGCATAATCGTGGCGTTCATCTTTTTGATGTTCTTCAGAATTGATTAACTCCCACTTATCCTCATCAATTTTAGGGAAAAAAGCATCTGCTTCAAAAGTCTCATGAACACGTGTGAGCTCTATATGTGTAGCTTGATCTAGGGCAAGTTTGTAAATCTCTCCCCCACCAATAATAAATAGTGTTTCATCTTCTTTTTTACTGCTGTTAATGGCATCTTCAAGGCTGTTTACGACAACAATTTCGTCTGGAGCCTCATAATTTTTTTTACGGGTAATTACAATATGTTTACGATTAGGAAGCGGTTTAGGAAAGGTCTCAAATGTTTTACGCCCCATTATTATAGGATGATGCGAAGTGAGTTTTTTAAAGCGTTTAAAATCATCAGGTAGATGCCAAACCAGATCGTTGTCTTTACCCAGTGCATTATTTTCTGCGGCAGCAGCTATTAAAATAATTTTCATGATTAGGAATTTAAAGGCTTATCAGGTCTGGATATAAATGTGTTTTGTTTTGGGAGTGGGTGCTCTCTATCAACCTGCTCCTGCAGTTTTGCGATTTTAGCTTTTTGCTTATTAACCAGTTTATCAATTTGATCGTGTTCCCATTTTTTATTCATAAAACTGCCTAGTAAAAAGACATTGAGAAAATGAATTAGAAATAAGAAAAACCAAATTAAGATCGCCCATACAAACCAATCAACCTGACCCGGTCTAAAATCTGAACCGAAGTCTAAAAATTTATTCAGAATAATTAATAAAACTGCCCCGGCAAGAAACACAACAAAATGTCTAAAAAGATTCTTTTTTTGCTTGACCCGGTATTGTGCATATTCAATAAGTTCTCGCTGCTCGCGATCTATTTTTCTAGTTTCTTGCTTTTTTGAGAACATAAGAAAAGGTAAATTGTGTGAGAATCAAATTTACAAGTTTTAATCACGTTACTACCTTATGAAAAACTTAAAAAAGGAATTTCCGGTCACGGCAAATTATACGCATCTTAATACGGCTGGGACGGGATTACTTTCAGAAACCTTATTGGATTTTAGGCAAAATCATGATTTAGATTATCTCGTGATGGGAAGCCTGATGAAAGACAATCAGGATAAATTCACCACAAAAGTACGAGAAGAGGTCGGCAAGTTTTTTAACTGTAAAGCTCAGAATGTTGCCCTTGTCACAAGTTTTTCTACCGGCTTTAATGTATTCCTAGAAGCTTTGCCTGCTAAATCTAAGGTGTTGCTTCTTCAGGAAGATTATCCTTCTATAAACTGGCCTGTTGAAGCCCGTGACTTCGATATTAGTTATGCGAAGATAGATGTAAATCTTGAAGACAATATTCTTAAGGCGGTTGAAAAGGAAAAGCCAGAAGTTTTATGTATTAGTCTTGTGCAATACATCAGCGGAGTGCAAATAAATTTAGAATTTTTAAAGTCGCTCAAAGCGGAATACCCTGATCTTTTGATTTGCGCAGATGGAACTCAATATTGTGGCGTTGCTCCGTTTGATTTTGAAAACAGCGGAATAGATGTTTTAGGAGCAAGTACTTATAAATGGCTTAATGCAGGGTATGGTAATGGTTTTTTTCTATTTAAAGACGCGGTTAAAGATCGCTTAAAGCCTAAAGCTGTAGGTTTTGCATCTATTCGAGGAAAGTATAAAGAGGCAGGTGATACTTTGATAGGAAAATTTGAGCCGGGACATTTAGACACGTTAAACTCAGGAAGCTTACAAGCAGCGATACAACTTGTAAATAAGATAGGATATAGCGCGATCACGACTCAGATCGAACTTCTTAAAGAGAAAGCTCTGAATGCATTTGCTGAGCGCAATTTATTAGATGACGTTGTTATAAATAGAAAACAGCATTCTTCCATATTTAATATAAAAGGAGATCAGCAACTTTTTGAAAAATTAAAACAAAACGATATAATCTGTTCACAACGAGGAGATGGAATACGGGTAAGCTTCCATTATTTTAATACAGAAGACGATTTAGAGAAGCTTTTGAAGTTAATTTAGCATTAAAAGTGTATTTCTCTCTGTTAAATTAATAGATAATAAAAATTAGGTAACGTTTTCGTATTTCGGTATTCATTTTGAAAAGTTTTGTAACGTGATTTTTTCAAAAAAATAAGTCTAAAAACCTGATTTTTTGAGGATTGTCAATTTACAATTATAAATTTGTAAAGAACTTAAAAAGAATTTGTTATGCCTATTACTAAACAATTTTTAAAATCAAAACCAGAGTGTAAAGTTACATTCACTGTGCTAGACACTGAAGCTAATTCTATTGCTGTTGCAGGAGATTTTAATGACTGGGAAAAAGCAGAATTAAAAAAACTAAAAAATGGTTCTTTTAAAGGGGCTATGAATATACCTGTAGACTCTACGTATGAATTTAAATATTCGGTAGATGGAGAATGGGTAAACGAGCCAGAAGCTGATGGCTTTAAATGGAATGAGTTTGCAGGCGCAGAAAATAGTGTTTTAAGTCTATAATAATTAAAAGGGCAAGTTTTAAACTTGCCTTTTTTTATTTCACTTTAAAAACATAATCTGTAAAGCGATTGCGGTTGTCACTATATTGAGTTAGTGTTTCAAGCCCGGCTTCATTTGCAAGCCACTCAACGATATCGTCGTCATATTTCTGTGAAATTTCGGTATGAATACTTTCCCAAGCGGTAAAGTTGATTTCAAGATTTAGCTTTTTAATAGTTACTTTTTGATCTTGTGTGCTAACTAAAAAACTCTTTGCAGTCCCTGTTTCTGGGTCGTAGACAGGCCAATGCTTAAATTTATCTGTATTAAAATCGCTTTCTAACTCTTCATTAATGCGATGCAGTAAGTTTTTATTAAAGGCTTCTGTAATTCCCTGGCTGTCATTATAAGCACTCAAAATTAATTCTGGGTCTTTCTTTTGATCAAGCCCCATAAATAAAAGATCACCATTTCGCATTGACTTTCTGATATTGATTAAAAAATCTACGGCCTGAGGATGCGTGAGGTTTCCTATATTAGAGCCTAGAACCATAATCACCATTTTACGGTCTGTGTCTCGGTTTCCTAAGTTTTTTAAGACTTCAAAATACGTTCCCTGCTCAGGTTTGATGTCTATTTTAGGCCATTTTTGATTGATGGCATCTTTGAGTTCATCAAGCATATTCTGGCTGATGTCAATAGGCTTATATGTGAAGTTGATTTTTTTAGTAGCAAATTCTTCGAGTAGAATTTTTGTTTTTTTTCCGTCACCAGCACCTAATTCTACCAAATTGAAACCTGCTTGTTCCTGAAATAAATTTGTAATTTCTTCTTTGTGAGTGTCAATTATATCGTACTCACAGCCTGTAAGGTAATATTCAGGGAGTGCCATGATTTGTTGAAAAAGTTTGTCTCCCCTCTTATCATAGAACCATTTTGAAGAAATTTTTTTAGGAAAAGCGGTTAGGCCCTCGTAAACTTCTTGTTCAAAGGCTGTTTTAAATTGTGTTTGCTGCTCTGTTTTCATAAAACCTAATTACCTGGCCAGACGTAAACCGGTGAATTGCCATCTTAGTTGAGGATGAAAAAAATTGCGATAAGTTGCTCTTGTGTGATTTTCTGAAGTAGCTATAGAGCCACCTCTAAGTGTTTTTTGACTTACCATAAATTTGCCGTTGTACTCTCCAAGTGCTCCAGGAGCTTTTGTGTAATTGGGGTAGGGCAGGTACGCACTTTCTGTCCATTCCCAGCGTTGCCCCCAATCAAATTTACTCTGAGCGATTTCCCATTCAAATTCTGAGGGTAGTCTTAGACCTTTCCATTGCGCGTAAGCGAAAGCCTCGTAGTATGAAATATGTGTTACGGGTGCTTGTAGATCAAGTTTTTGAACTCCATTGAGGTGATAGCAAAACCATTTGCCATCTTGTTTTTGCCAGTATTGTGGTGCAGAAATATTATTGTTTTTTACCCAATCCCAACCTTCACTATGCCAAAGCAAAACTTGATCATAGCCACCATCTTCAATAAATTGAAGGTAGTCTGCATTAGTAACAAGTTCGCTTAAAATCTGGAATTCCTGTAGAAAAATTTTATGCCTTCCTAATTCATTATCATAACAAAAGCCAGAGTCATTATGACCTATTTCATAAACCCCTTCCTCGATAGAGAGCCATTCCGCATCCTTACTTATAGTTTTATATTCATTAAAATTGGGTGAATATACCGGCTGGAGAGGATTGTTTCCTAAAATATATTTAATGTCAGTAAGTAAAAGCTCTTGGTGTTGTTTTTCGTGATGTATCCCTATTTCTATAAGTTCTTCAAGTTCTTTTGAAATATCATTTTCCTGAAGTAAATTTTCTAGAGCAGAAGTCACATACTTGCGATATGCATAAACCTCTTTAACAGTTGGTCTTGATAGATTACCCCGATCTGTACGCACTACGCGAGCTCCCATGCTTTCATAATAACTATTGAATACAAAGGCAAATTGCTTATCAAACTCTTTATAATCAGATTTGTGCTTTTTGAGAATGAAATCCTCAAAAAACCAAGTCGTATGTCCTAAATGCCATTTTGGAGGGGAGACATCAACTATAGGTTGTACCACATAGTCCTCTATCTGCAAGGGTTTGCAAATGGTTTCTGTATGTGTTCTTGTTTTTAATAAAAAGTCTAAAAGAGCAGATGTGCTAACAATCATAGCAATAAATATAACTTTGAGTTATTCTCAAAGTTAAACATTTAATGCTTTGAGCCTTTTGCGTATAACGTTAAGCCCTAGTTAAAAGGTGAATGGCATTGAGTATTTTATCGCTCTTGGTTTTCCGCCTGCTTGCCCAGGAGTCATTTTAGGAATTGCTAAAATGTTGCGTTTTGCTTCTTCTTGAAGAACTTTAGTGCCGCCTTTTACGCCAAGAATTTGTGGTTTTCCTTCTTCGTTGATTACAAAATCAACCACCACCTTTTCTTTAACACTGCCTCTTTTGTAGCCTTCAGGGAATTTAAAGTTAGAAATAACGTGTTGTACCAGTTGCTTTTTAAAACAAGCTTTTTTTTCTGCAATAGAACCTTCACAACCCGGCCAAACCGGAGGGATTTCTTTGATTGAAATTGCATTACCAGATACGGTGATGCCTTCTTGTGCATACGTGATACCAGCTAAAAGAAAAGCTGCGACAAAAATAATAGGCCTCATGATGTTGAAGATTTGGGTTTAAACTGCGACAGCACCTTTAATATGTGGATGCGGATCGTAATTTTCTAATTTAAAATCATCAAACGTAAAACTGAAGATGTCTTTTACTTCAGGATTAAGTGTGATTGTCGGTAAGGTGCGTATTTCTCGGCTCAATTGCAAATTTAATTGCTCTATATGATTGTTGTAAATATGCGCATCGCCAAAAGTATGTATAAAATCTCCCGGAGCATAGTCGCATACTTGTGCCATCATAATTGTGAACAATGCATATGAAGCTATATTAAAAGGTACGCCCAAAAATACATCTGCACTGCGCTGGTAAAGCTGGCAAGAAAGCTTAGGTCTTTTGTCTTCTGCATCGGGATTTCCCGGGGCAACATAAAACTGAAAGAAAGCGTGGCAGGGAGGCAGTGCAGCTTTTCCGTTTGCGACGTTATCTGCAAAAGATTTTGAGGTGTCTGGCATAACGCTTGGATTCCAGGCGCTTACAAGCATTCTTCTGCTGTTTGGGTTATTTTTTAAAGTTTCAACAACCTCTTTGATCTGGTCAATTTCTTCGCTATTCCAGTTGCGCCATTGATGCCCGTATACCGGCCCTAAATTGCCATTTTCATCAGCCCATTCATTCCATATGCGTACACCATTCTCTTTAAGGTAATCAATATTTGTATCACCTTTTAAGAACCATAAAAGTTCATATATGATAGACTTTAAATGCAATTTCTTTGTCGTAACCATCGGGAATCCTTCACTAAGATCAAAACGCATTTGATAACCAAATACACTTAATGTTCCTGTACCTGTTCGGTCTCCTTTTTGTACTCCTTCCTCTAAAATATGTTTTACAAGGTCGTGATATTGCTTCATGATAATAGGCTTCTAAAGAATAGAATTCAAAAGTAAGGAATTACTTAATTTTAATTTGATTGTGATTTTTTTTTAACGAGATACTTATTAACTAATAATAATGATTATTTTCGCTTTCTTAAAAAAACCTTAATTTAGTTAAATGGTCTTAAAAACTATCGCTTACCCTTTCGGAGAAGTTAAGTACTACGAAGGTTTCATTCACGTGAAATTTAATGAAGATCTTGACGAGGTTAAAATTGAATATTCTAAGAAGTTATTCGAGGATATTGAAGGTTTTTATGGGTCAGAAAAATATATTCTAATTTCAGAACGTAATCTCAAAACAAGCTTTAACGCAGATTTGATGAAAAATTTGAATCTTTCTAAAATGAGAGGTTTGGCTGTCGTATCTGAAGAAGGAGTGAGTCGTCGTGAGGAACTTATAAAAGAACAAAGCTTATTTAAAGGCTCCTTTGCATATTTTACAAACTATAAAGCAGCTGAAGAGTGGGCTAGAACTTTTGATTAAGAGTTTAACCTATAATCATCCCCGCTATAGTTGCAGAGAGTAAGGAGGCTAATGTACCTCCTAAAACAGCTTTAAGGCCAAATTCTGAAAGCGTTTTTCGTTGTCCTGGAGCTAAAGATCCAATACCACCTATTTGTATACCTATCGAAGCGAAATTGGCAAAACCGCAAAGCAAATAAGTAGCCATAATAACCGATTTTTCATAAGTAAAGCTTAGCGCATTTACCGGGTTTTTTAATTCTGCTAGTTGAATGTACCCTACAAATTCACTTGCGGCTAGTTTTATTCCTAACAGTTGTCCCATTAACATCACATCTTCAGAAGCGACACCTATAAGCCACATCAGAGGAGCAAAAATGGATCCTAATACAGATTCTAAAGAGAAATTACTGTATGGTGTATTCGCGGCAAGAAAATCATTAAGCATTGTGACTTCGCCTATTTTATTAAAGCCATAATTTATCATTGCTATAAAGGCAACAAAAACAAGAAGCATTGCGCCAACATTGGCAGCGAGCTTTAAGCCTTCGGTAGTACCTGTGGCAATAGCATCTAATATATTGGAGCCTATTTTATCTGCCGAAACTTCAACTCGAGGATCTATTTTTTCTTGTTGAGGATATAATAGTTTAGAGATCACAATAGCGCCGGGAGCAGCCATTACTGAAGCAGCAAGTAAGTGTCTTGCGAATTCTAATCTTAAAGTAGCATCATCCCCACCTAAAAAACCAATATAGGCTGCGAGTACTCCACCTGCTACGGTTGCCATACCACCAATCATAACTAGCAAGATTTCTGAACGGGTCATACGCTCCAAATAAGCTTTGATCATTAAAGGAGCTTCAGTTTGACCTAAAAATATGTTGCCAGCTACAGATAAGCTTTCGGCACCAGAAATGCCCAATAACTTTGTAAGTATCCAAGCCATCCCTTTTACAATAATCTGAACTACACCTAAATAGAATAAGACTGAAGTTAGAGCAGAGAAGAATATTATTGTAGGTAATACTTGAAATATAAAAATGAAGCCGTAACTTTCTGTATCCATCATTCCACCGAGAAGAAATTCACTACCCGCTGCAGTAAAATCTAGAATCTTGACAAATATTTTTCCTACGAATTCAAAAGCTTTTTGAACAAAAGGAACTTTTAACACTCCAATGGCTAGCAATAACTGAGCGGCAAGACCAACCCCTATTGTTTTCCAGTTTATTGCTTTTCTGTTATTGCTAAATAGGTAAGCGATAAGTAACAGACAGATCATCCCCAAAACTCCTCTCCATAAACTATCAAAAGAAAAACCTGCGTTAGGTATGAGTTTTTTTGTTTCGTTTATAGGCAATACTTCCTGAACGCTTTGAGCAAATGAGGAAACTGTTGTGATTGAAGAAATGAGTAGGAAAAGAAGTAGTTTTCGCATCTATATTAATTGCGTTTAGAAATTTCGTCACGAATTTTTGCCGCAGCTTCATAATCTTCGGCAACAACAGCTTGTTCTAAAAGAGAATTGAGTTCGCTAAGTGATAGCTTTTTGTAATCTGTAGATCCAGAATTTTGTTCTTCCTCATCAACTACAAGTTGATCAACAAGAATATCATCATCTTCGTCGTCTTCACTCATTTTATCCTGCTCAGAACCTTTAAGGTAAATCCCTGCTTTATCAAGAATGTTCTTATATGTAAATATAGGGGCATCAAATCGTAAGGCTAGTGATATAGCGTCACTGGTTCGTGCATCTATAATTTCTTCAATATTATCTCTTTCACAGATAATACTGCTATAAAACACACCATCTACTAATTTATGTATGATGACCTGTTTAATAAGAATGTCAAAACGATCTGCAAAATTCTTGAAAAGGTCGTGTGTAAGCGGGCGAGGAGGTTTTATTTCTTTCTCAAGAGCAATAGCAATAGATTGCGCTTCAAAAGCACCTATAACAATAGGTAATTTACGATCACCTTCTACTTCACTTAGTATTAAAGCGTATGCACCATTCTGTGTCTGGCTGTACGATATTCCCTTGATATTCAAACGCACTAAACTCATAAGTTGCAAAAATATAAAAAGGCTGTTTAAAAGAGGACAAATATCCAAATTTAAACAGCCCTTTGAACGGTTGAAAATACTAAAATTAAGAGTTACTTGCTTTAAACTCTTTTAATTTTTCATTTAATTTAGGTACAACCTCAAAAGCATCGCCTACAATACCGTAATCTGCGGCTTTAAAAAAAGGAGCTTCCGGGTCTGTATTAATAACAACTTTTGTTTTTGAAGCGTTGATTCCTGCGAGGTGTTGTATCGCTCCAGAAATACCTATCGCGATATATAAGTTAGAAGCAACCGGCTTACCAGTTTGTCCTACGTGTTCGCTATGGGGTCTCCATCCCATATCAGAGACTGGTTTGGAGCAAGCCGTCGCTGCGCCTAGAATATCTGCCATCTCTTCGATCATACCCCAATTCTCAGGGCCTTTAAGTCCGCGACCACCACTAACAACGATTTCTGCATCTGCGATAGTAACTTTATCTTTTACTTTATCTACTGATTGTACCTCAATATTGAAATGCGAATCGTCAAGACTTGGCTCAAAATTTTCTTCAGAAGCGTCTTTCTGAACTTCTTTAAGACCGAAACTATTTTTAGAAAGTCCGATAACTTTCACATCGGTTTTGATTTCGGTGTGATTGAACGCTTTGTTGGTAAACGCGGTGCGCTTAACAGTAAACGGAGATTCGCTTTCAGGTAATGCAACAACATTAGATGCGTAACCTGCGTTGAGATCAACAGCTAAAATAGGAGCAAGGTATTTTGCATTGGCACTACTGCTCAATACAATTACTTTTGATCCTTCTTTCTGAGCAGCTTGAGTTAGTGCGCTGGCATATGCGTTTGCAGTAAATTTAGCAAGTTTGTCATTTTTTATGTGAACAACTTTGTCTGCGCCGTAAGCGCCTAGTGAAGTGGTTTCGTCTGCATTAATTGTGAGTGCAGTAACAGTGGTGTTCATCATATCTGCAATGCCACGGGCATAGCTTACTACTTCATAAGCCGTTTTTTTAAATCTTCCTTCTTCTGATTCTGTAAATACTAAAACTGACATATTTTATATTTTTTGTTTTCTGCCTAAACAGAAATAGGATTCATAAATAAATTAGATGATACGTGCTAGATAGCTTTAGCCTCGTTATGCAATAAGTTTATTAGCTCATCTAAATTGTCTGGTGAAACTAACTTTACCTCACCTTTAGGTGCTGGTTTTTCAAAAGAAACAGCTTTAGTTTCTGTTTCTGCACCTTGTGGTTCTTTTACCTCAAGAGGTTTTTTACGTGCCATCATAATGCCTCTCATATTAGGAATTCTCAAATCGCTTTCTTCAACCAAGCCTTTTTGACCACCTATTACTAATGGAAGTTTTGCACTTACAGTTTCTTTACCGCCATCTATTTCACGAATTGCAGTTGCCGTTTCACCATCAATATCAAGACTGATGCATGTGTTTACAAAACTAGCACCAATAAGGTTTGCAAGCATTCCCGGTACCATTCCTCCATTATAATCTATAGATTCACGACCAGCGATTATAAGGTCGTAATTACCTTCTTTAGCAACTGCGCTCAACTCTTTAGCAACTTGAAAACCATCTAAAGCTTCGGTGTTGATTCGTATTGCAGAATCTGCTCCTATTGCTAAGGCTTTGCGCAGAGTAGGTTCAGTTTCAGGGCCACCTACATTAATAATGTCTACAGTTGCGCCTTGTTTCTCCTTAAACCACATTGCGCGGGTAAGGCCAAACTCGTCATTAGGGTTGATTACAAACTGAACCCCATTAGTATCAAACTTAGTGTCGTTGTCTGTAAAATTGATTTTTGAAGTCGTATCAGGTACGTGACTGATGCACACTAATATTTTCATATATAAATTTTTATGTGTAACTATTTCGTTTTCGTTACGAAAATAAGCATTAAAATCGGAAATTTGCTATGCGTGCATAACAAAATTTAGTTAAAACCGATTCTTTAGGGAAGATTTAATTCCTATTTTTGCTGTCCCTGCAAAATTGGTGATTTTGCTGACTATGCGGGGTATAAAAATCAAAAATAACTAGCTTGATTTTTAAGTTTTTTTTGACAGATTATGTGGCATAGTTCACAAATTATAGATTTTGATTAATAGTATTCTTACATCCATTTTTATTTATGAAAACAATACAATTTAGGGAAGCCGTTTGTGAGGCCATGAGTGAAGAAATGCGCCGGGATGAGGCCATTTATCTTATGGGTGAAGAGGTAGCAGAATATAACGGTGCATACAAAGCATCTAAAGGTATGTTAGATGAGTTTGGTGCAGACCGTGTTATAGACACTCCAATCTCAGAACTTGGGTTTGCCGGTATCGCTATTGGGAGTGCGATGAATGGTAACCGCCCTATTGTAGAATATATGACATTCAACTTCTCACTTGTGGGAATTGACCAAATTATAAATAACGCAGCAAAAATACGCCAGATGTCTGGTGGTCAGTTTAACTGTCCTATTGTTTTTAGAGGCCCTACAGCTTCTGCCGGTCAGTTAGGTGCAACACACTCTCAGGCTTTTGAGAGCTGGTTTGCAAATACACCGGGACTTAAAGTTATCGTACCATCTAACCCTGCTGATGCAAAAGGTTTATTGAAATCTGCTATACGAGATGATGACCCGGTTATCTTTATGGAAAGTGAGCAGATGTATGGTGATAAAGGTGAGGTTCCAGAGGGAGAGTATCTGATTCCTATTGGAGTTGCAGATATTAAGCGCGAAGGTACAGATGTAACTATTGTTTCCTTTGGTAAGATTATAAAGGAAGCTTATACCGCTGCAGACGAATTAGAGAAAGAAGGTATTTCTTGCGAAATTATAGACCTACGTACGGTAAGACCTCTTGATATAGATGCAGTTATTGCATCGGTTAAAAAAACAAACCGTTTGATCATTCTAGAGGAAGCTTGGCCTTTTGGAAACGTTTCTACTGAAATTACCTATCAGGTTCAGGAAAAAGCATTTGACTACTTAGATGCTCCTATCGTAAAAATAAATACAGCAGACACACCAGCTCCATATTCACCAGTTCTTTTGAAGGAATGGATACCTAATAGCAATGATGTTGTTAAAGCTGTTAAAAAAGTACTTTACAGATAATTAGATACTACTATCTTTGAAGCTTCATTGGCCTATGGTTAATGAAGCTTTTTTTGTTAATAAAGGTTTCTTTTTGCGACAAACAGAACTTGGCAGATTAAAGAATCGTAGATAGCAATACTATTTTAGATTAATCTAAGTTCAAAAACATTCATCAGTTCAAATTTTATATGAAGCAACTTTTTATACCTCTTCTATTTCTACTGCTACCTCTTTTAACTCTGGCTCAAACTAAAGCAGGTGGACTTGTGTTTGATGAAGGCGGTAATCCGGTACCTTTTGCAAATGTGGTTTTTGCTGGTTCTACTGAAGGTACTATCACAAATGAAGACGGAAGGTTTTATTTACAGTCAGATAATACGTATGATGGCCTTAAGGTAACTTTTGTAGGCTTCCAGCCTAAAGAAATAAGTCTTCCGCAGAAAGTGAACTACAATCTTGAAATCACACTGCAAGAAGAGACCGAAAGTTTGAATGAAGTTGTAATCTATACGGGTAAACAGCCTAAAAAAAATAACCCTGCGATTGACATTTTGAGAAAAATATGGGCAAACAAGCGATCTAACGGTTTAAGCCTGGTTGATCAATATCAATATGATAAATATGAGAAGGTAGAATTTGATTTGAATACAATAGATAGTGCTTTAATAAATAGTAAGATTTTTAATAAAATGGAATTCATCTTTGATCAGATGGATACTTCTAGAATTACAGGTAAAACATACTTGCCAATTTTTATTAATGAACGCAGCAGTCAGGTTTTTGGAGATAATATATTAGGTAAGGAAAAAGAAGAGTTAGAAGGAAACCGCAACAGTGGGTTCAGTACAAATCAAACATTAATTGCATTTATTCAGGAACTATACAATGACTTTAATGTATACGATAATTACCTGAAATTTTTTGACAAAAGTTTTGTGAGTCCGTTATCTACGACAGGGATTGACACCTATAATTATGTGTTGTCAGACAGCGCATATATTGAGAATAAGTGGTGCTATAATATTATTTACTATCCCAGACGCTCTAATGAGTTGACTTTTAAAGGAGATTTTTGGGTAAATGATACCACTTGGGCAATTAAAGACATCAATCTTCAGGTTAATAAAAGTGCTAACATAAACTGGGTTAAGGAGATTTACATCGAACAGGAATTTGATGTGCTCAATGATTCATTATTCTTAATTACCCGTGATTATTTTCTTTCAGATTTCGCTCTGCGGAAAAAAGAAGGAAGCCGTGGTGTTTATGGGAAACGCACAACCTTGTACGATGATTACAAGTTTGATAAACCCATGAAGGAGAGTTTTTATGACGAGCGTGTTACGCGTTATGAAGAAGATGTGTACACCAAGCCCGATGAATTCTGGGAAGAAAAGCGTCTAGAGCCTCTGAGTAAAGACGAAAAGGGCGTTTATGTAATGCTTGATTCACTTAAAAAAGTACCGAAATTTCAGCGGTTTTACGATGTAGGTTCGGTTTTGGTGAGTGGTTATTATGAGTGGGACGATGCCAACCTAGATATAGGTCCGGTATTTTCTGCATTTGGTTTTAATGACGTAGAAGGTTTGCGCATTAGAGGAGGTGCCCGTACGTATTTTGACCAAAATGATCCCCGGCGTATAGAAGGTTTTGGAGCATATGGTTTTAGGGATAAGAAATTTAAATTCGGGTTATCTGGTAAAGCATTACTAGATCACAAAGCCCGACTGATTTTATCTGGGGGCTACCGCCAAGATGTAGAACAAATTGCGGCCAGTCTGACCACATCTACAGATGTATTAGGACGTAATCTGGCTTCATCATCATTAGTGACTGTGGGCAATAACGATCAGCTTACCAGCATTAAGTTGGCTAATTTTGCTATTGAAGCAGAATTTTTAAAGAACCTAGTGGTACGATCTGATATGTCATACCGTACACTTAAATCAGCTTCGCCTACTTTCAATTTAGATTACTATACAGATTTTACGCAAAGCGAAATTAAGTCTGAAGTTAAACAGGCAGAATTTGTATTGAGTGCAATTTATGAGCCGGGTAAACGCACTTCAGGTTATGGCGTAGAAAGAACGGTGACTAACGAGTGGTTTCCCACTATATATTTTGGCTATACAAAAGGTGTAGAGGGACTTTTAGATAGTGATTTTGATTATGAAAAGTTACAAATGTCTTACCGTCAACCCTGGCGCATGGGAGGTCTTGGGACTTTCAGTTCTACTATAGAAGCTGGTAAAACTTTTGGTGAAGTGCCTTTAGGGCTGTTGAGTGTAGTTCCGGGTAATCAGAATCTGTTTTCTATTTACGGTACATTTCCGCAGTTAAACTATTATGAGTTTATTACAGACACCTATGCGACGCTGCACTTAGAACATAACTTTGGGGGGCGTATTTTTGGTAGGATTCCATTTTTGAAAAAATTAAATCTGCGTGAAATCATAGGTTTTAGAGGAGCTTGGGGTTCTATTTCAGATGAAAACCAACTTATAAATGCGACAAATATTGAGTATATCGCACCCAATAAAAAACCATATTATGAGTATAGTGTAGGTATAGGTAATATTTTAAAAGTGCTGCGTATAGACTTTAATTTTAGAGGTAATTATTTAGATACTGCGGATGCACGCAAATTTGGTGTAACCGGAGCCTTAGAGTTTTCATTCTAAAAAACTGATAGTCAGATATCTGATTATTTTTATATTTCATAAACGAAAACGTTATAACGTCAGCTAGTTGTTTTCTTTTCAGGGTTTTTCTTGTAGTAGCTTGACTTTTAGACTATTTTTGCCTCCCTATTTTAGGTTAATAAACAATAGAAAATTAAAGCCAAAATAAATATGACAGCAGATAGTATTTCAACTTTTGATGTTCTGATCGAAATACCAAAAGGAAGCCGTAACAAATATGAATATGATTTTAAGTTGAAAAAAATACGTTACGATCGTATGATTTTCTCTTCAATGATGTATCCAGCAGACTATGGTTTCATTCCAGAAACTTTAGCATTAGACGGTGACCCTCTTGATGTTTTAGTTTTGGTTACAGAGCCTACTTTTCCAGGTTGTGTGATGGAAGTTAAGCCTATTGGAGTTTTTCATATGACTGATGAAAAAGGTCCTGATGAAAAAATCATTTGCGTACCGGTAAGTGATCCTAATGCAAGCCGTTTAGAAGATTTAAGCGATTTAAATCCACATTTAATTAAAGAGATCGGGCATTTCTTTCAGGTTTATAAAGATCTTGAAAAGAAAAAGGTTGATGTAGGTGGTTTTGGTGATGTAAATGAAGCAAAAGAAATCATCAAACAATGTATAGATCGTTATGCTGATAGCGATGTGCCTAAAGAAGAAGTAAGTATCGACTAAGTATTAAATACATTCTTGCATACACAAAAAAGACCGCTGTTTAGCGGTCTTTTTTTGTAAATTATTTTCTGTAATTTGAGTGAGAAATGATATTAACCTCAATTTTACTACATTAGTATTACTTAATCAATTCTCTTTTTATGGAATCAAATATTATTTATGTGCCAATTGCATTGGCTGTTTTAGGCCTGCTTTTTATGTTTTTCAAAATGGCTTGGGTAAAAAAACAAGCAGCAGGAAACGACAAAATGCAGAGTATTTCCAAAAGTATTAAAGAAGGAGCTTTAGCTTTTTTAGCTGCAGAATATAGGCTCTTACTTATATTCGTCATTATCGCATCTGTTCTTTTATTTATTATATCAAACGTTGTAGTTACGACAAGTTGGTTAATTGTTCCCGCTTTTATAATTGGTGCATTCTTCTCTGCACTTGCAGGAAACATAGGTATGCGTATCGCTACAGATGCAAATGCACGCACTGCTGAAGCTGCAAAAACAAGTTTACCACAAGCTTTAAAAGTAAGTTTTGGTGGCGGTACCGTGATGGGATTGGGTGTTGCTGGTCTTGCTGTTCTGGGATTGAGTTTGATCTTTTTATTCTTGATGGGAAGTTTTCTAACGGAGGGCGGAGATTTTTATAACGAGATGACTGTGGTTTTAGAAACACTCGCTGGTTTTTCTTTGGGAGCTGAATCTATCGCATTATTTGCTCGCGTAGGTGGAGGTATTTATACTAAGGCGGCAGATGTAGGTGCTGACCTTGTAGGTAAAGTAGAAGCCGGGATACCAGAAGATGATCCGCGTAACCCAGCAACTATTGCAGATAATGTAGGGGATAATGTAGGGGATGTTGCCGGGATGGGTGCAGATCTTTTTGGTAGTTATGTAGCAACGGTTTTAGCGGCAATGGTTTTGGGGAATTACCTCATACAAGATATGTCTCAAGGTGGTCAGTTTACAGATGTTTTCAATAATATGGGGCCCATCTTACTTCCTATTGTGATTGCGGGTGTAGGCATTTTAGCATCCATTATTGGAACTTTTTTAGTAAGCATTAAAAATAATGAGGCTAAAGAAACTCAAGTGCAACGTGCACTAGATATGGGAAATTGGGTTGCAATCATACTTACTTTAATCGCAAGTTATTTCTTGATAGACTGGATGTTGCCAGAGGTGATGTCGATGCAATTTTTTGGGGAAGGTTATAAAGATATTGCTTCAATAAATGTGTTTTGGTCTGCATGTATAGGTCTTGCTGTTGGTGCATTAATTTCTGTAGTTACAGCGCATTATACAAGTTTAGGTAAAGGCCCTGTTCTAGATATTGTAAAGAATTCTTCAACAGGCGCGGCTACTAATATTATCGCTGGTCTTGCGGTGGGTATGAAGTCAACGTTTCTTTCTGTTTTGCTATTTGCAGCGGCAATATACGGTTCGTACGAACTTGCAGGATTTTATGGTGTTGCTCTTGCAGCTTCAGCGATGATGGCAACTACGGCGATGCAGCTGGCCATAGATGCTTTTGGTCCCATTGCAGACAACGCAGGTGGCGTTGCAGAGATGAGCGAGCTTGAAGATCACGTACGCGAGCGTACCGATATTCTGGATTCTGTGGGGAACACCACTGCAGCTGTTGGTAAAGGTTTTGCGATTGCTTCAGCGGCCTTAACAGCTCTGGCACTTTTTGCAGCTTATGTAACTTTTACAGGTATTGACGGGATTAATATTTTTAAAGCTGATGTGCTTGCAGCGCTTTTTGTAGGAGGGATGATCCCGGTTATATTTTCGGCATTAGCAATGCAATCAGTAGGCAAGGCAGCGATGCAAATGGTACAAGAAGTGCGCCGCCAGTTTAGAGAGATTCCGGGTATTTTAGAAGGAACAGGAAAGCCAGAATACGGCAAGTGTGTTGAAATTTCAACAAAGGCTGCATTACGCGAAATGATTCTTCCCGGATTGATCACCATAATAACACCTGTCCTTATGGGGTTGATTTTTGGAGCTGAACCTTTGGGAGGTTATATGGCAGGAGTTTGTGTGTCAGGAGTTATGTGGGCGATCTTTCAGAATAATGCAGGTGGAGCTTGGGATAATGCTAAAAAGTCTTTTGAAGCCGGCGTAGAGATTGATGGTAAAATGGAATATAAAGGTAGCGAAGCACATAAAGCTGCAGTAACTGGTGACACTGTGGGTGATCCGTTTAAAGATACTTCTGGGCCTTCTATGAATATTTTGATAAAACTTACCTGTTTGGTTGGCCTAGTTATTGCTCCGATTTTGGGTAATCATTCTGATGGAATGGCTGAAAATTCTCAAGAGATGCAGGTTGAGGTGAAAATTAAAAAGGAGTCTGGAGAGCTGATGAGTGCTTTAATAACGGAAACAAAAACCATAAATGGAAAGGTTCAGATTACTGAAAAAAGAGTTACAGGCACTGAAGCTGAGATTGATAAAAAATTACGAGCTTATAACAGTAAATCAGGTGCTAGTGACGGGAAAGTATTAGGAAAAGAAGTTGAAATTCAACAAAAACAATAACGTATTCTTAAGACAACTTTACCATAAAAATCCCGGTTTCTCAATCGGGATTTTCTAATTTAAAGATATGCTGAAAGATGTTTTACAAAAATTACGATTGCATCCTCAAGATCCCTTGCAAATACATGGGTATCAGACTTATGGTACTGATGATCATTTATATTTGATAGGAAGGGCTTTAGAGGATGAGGGAGTTAACTTGGATAAAACGGGATTCGCTAATGCGTTTAAAAATGCTTATAAACAATTCCGTAGTGATGAATTGCCTAATGCAAAATTGAAAATAAGGCTTTCGGATGATCGTGTTTTTTATACTAAAACCGACCTCGAAGGCTATTTTAAAGTGGATCAGGAAGTGGATGGGTTACGAGAGTTAACAAATGATCAGGGCTGGTTGCAATTGGAGTTGGGGTATGATGATGAGAATCAAAAGCGATTGATTCAGAATGATAACCGTTTTCCCGGACAAATGCTTATTCCATCTAAAAAAGCAGAGTATGGTGTAATCAGTGATATAGACGATACCATTTTAAGAACGGGGGTTACTTCTTTATTAAAATGGCGCGTAATATTTAATACACTTTTTACAGATGTAGGAAACAGAACACCATTTAAAGGAGCTGCCTCTTTTTATAATAAATTGCATTTAGGAAAGTCTGGCGAGGCTTCAAATCCTATGTTCTATGTGAGTAACAGTCCGTGGAATTTATACCACTATCTGCAGGCATTTATCAAGAATAATAATTTTCCGAAAGGAGCGATATTGTTACGTGATTTTAGAACGCCTTTTGATCGCACTCCCAAACCGGAAAAACCACATAAACAGCACGAAATACGTAATATCTTGAATACTTATCCTGAGATGCAATTTGTGTTAATAGGGGATAGCGGTGAGCACGACGCAGATATTTATATAGAAATTGCAGAGGAATTCCCTGAGCAAATAAAAGCTATTTACTTACGCAGCGTAAATCACGAAAAGCGAGTTTTTCGCGTACGCGGTTTACTAGAACGTTTTGAAGTCACCCCTGCATTATTAGTTAAAGAGAGCGTGATGGCAGAAGATCACGCTCGAGAATTGGATTTAATTCAGTAATCAGAGTTTATTCTACTTCCCGAACTACAAAAAAACCGTCATTACCTTGGGCTTGATAAAGCGGCATAAAAATATATGCATCCCAGGTACTAATTATTTTTTTACCATTGTGAATTGCTAGCTGTTCTCCTTTTTTTATGGGTTGAAAATTTTCATAACCGGGCTCCATTTTAAACGTATCACCATTTTTAATTTCGTGACGGTGTTCTATCTCAAAAGTTTTTTGATCTGCTTTCATAGCTTCAATATAAGCAGCGGCTTCAGGATATGTTCTAAGTTCATTTAGATCTAGATTACAGGCTTTAGCCAAAGCTAGCCAGATCATTCCTTCATGATGTTTTACAGCATCAGGACTTTCGTGCTGACCGCCTTCAAAAACAAAACCAGTGACCCCAATGCGACTTAGATAATGATCTATACAACCGTAAACAATGTCAGAAAACCCTCTTATTATATATGGTGGAAATTGATGTGCCCAGTTATCGTTGTCGTTTACATCTTGCACAGAAATATAAGGTTTACTGGCTGATGAGGTTGTATGGCAATCTAAAAAATAGCGTTTCTCATACTGAGACTCGGGATAATTTTTAAGTACCTCAATGATACAAAACATCTCTTTTTTTTCATGCGTATCTGTGATTTTATTAGCGATGTTTTCTTCCGTCCAGGTACGGTTAAGATCTTCATCTATATACCGTACATTGTTTTCTAATGCTTCCCGATTTCCTGAAACGGCAATTAATCTACCGCGTATTTCAGGTTTGTTTTCAGATAGAACATTAAGTACTTTTTCTAAAGCTTGTAATCCGCTGGGTTCATTTCCGTGAATTCCGGCACTTATAAATAGTAAAGGGCCGGTTTTGTGTGAGGTGTATTCACCCAACACTCTTTTATAGGTAGTTTGTGATGTGTTCATGACTAGACTTTTTAATGCATAGAAGCCAACTCTTTGTTTGAAAAACTGTGGTTATAATACTTTTTGTAGGATACTTTTCGCTCAATAGCTTCAATCACAGGATCTGTAAATTCTGGTAAACCTATCTCTTCGCAATAATCTAAGCCACCCGGACTCAATACATTAATCTCAATAAGTTTATCGTCAACAACATCAAGACCTACAAAGAAGAATCCGTCTTTGATGAGTTTTGGGGCAGTCACTCCAACAATATGTTCCATTGCTTTGGTGAGCTTAGCTGGTTTTGCAGTAGCGCCTAGAGAAAGATTACTTCTAAACTCTGCCTTATCACTATTTACGCGGCGAATAACTGCCAGTTCTCCA
Organism: Leeuwenhoekiella aestuarii; assembly: GCF_004104055.1. Taxonomy (GTDB): domain Bacteria; phylum Bacteroidota; class Bacteroidia; order Flavobacteriales; family Flavobacteriaceae; genus Leeuwenhoekiella; species Leeuwenhoekiella aestuarii. The sequence goes on from NZ_QOVJ01000001.1 coordinate 1,271,772, forward strand.
TTTTCTTCAAGAATACGACCGTTCACCAATATGATACGCACATCCCCTTTACTAACTTCTGGTAGAAATTCTTGAGCAATTACATAGCCCAATTCTGTTAAGCTGGTAATGATCTGGTTGAAATTTTTCTTCTCTTCATCAATAAGGTATACGTTTTGCCCACCAGAACCTTCAAGAGGTTTTAATACAATCTTTTTACCGCATTTTTTCCAGAATTTAAGAAGTTCATTTTTATCACGGGTGATCAAACTTTTAGGTTTAATAGAAGACGGTAATTCTTCAAAGTAAAGTTTGTCTATAAATGCGTTAGACATAGCATCAGCATCATTAAGTACAAGTACACCTTGTTCCTGTAGCATACGCCCAAAAGAAATCCCGGAGTGTTCTGCCCAGTGTCTTGAGCTGGTTTCTTCGGTAGGATTGTTTCTTAAGAAAACCACATCAATTTTAGACGAATCTTGTAATTTCCATTCTAATTCATCATCCTGAACTTGTTGCCAGAATTCTTGTGATGTTTTATATTTTAAATCCTTTGGAATCAATTTAGATGTAAGTTTTATGGGAGCACCCTGATAAAAATTAAATCCGCCTACATTCATAACATAAACTTCGTGACCCCGTTGATGGGCTTTTCGCATTAAAACTACAGATGTGCCTACCGGCTCGGTCGCTACATCACTTATAACAAAACATATTTTCATTTTTAGATCATTTTAGATAGTGTGATGCCTTCTTTAAAGGCATTTAGTTTGGTTGAAAAATCTTCGTTTTTAAAATAACGAGGAATAATTTTTGGCGGATTGAGCAGTTCACGTTGCGTTAAATCATTAATAATGTCCACGTGTTTTAAAGCAAATTTTCCTGCCAGTAGCGGTTGTAGATCACCGCCTTTGCCTAAGTGATCCCGAAGTTCTACGAGACCTTTTAGGTAGATAATATCTTTTAAAAAACCACCTCCCTGAAACATTCTGGAAGTGACGTTGAATGCACGTTCTTTTGTGAAACCATAATCAGTATATAGATGATGAAAAACCGATTTAAAGTCGGCACCATTCATTAGATCTTCTCCCGCAATGACACGCCCGGCGAGTATTCTAAGTCGATTCCCTGTAAGTCCGCCTCCTAAATATTCAGAAAGAACTGCAATACCTTCTTGAGTTGCATCATAATCTGCAAAGCCTGCCGAAAGCTGGCTCAACGCCTGTTGACTGCCGTTAAAATGAGTTAGTGCGTGTGTGCCTATCTCATGCTGAATCAATGCCTGAGCTTCATTTACTGTCATTTTATAATCTTCAGGCAAATACAACTCACCATTAGAAACCATAATAATATTGACATCATTTCTTATGTGAACCGTACCTTCATAATGCGGTGCTTGTTCTTTAAAGAAATCAAATTCAGTTTGCGCCATTTTTTGAAACTGATGTGCATCAATTGTTTTTTCTAAAGTTTCCTCGTGATTCTCAGAAATGGTTTCTAGAATGAGCTTTGCTTCGGCTAAAACATTTCGCGGAACACCTTGATATAAGCGAATACTACTGTAGAAGAAATTTTTAGAGCCACGCTCTTTAAGCATTGTGAGCTCTTTGTCTAATTCTTCGCGCTTTTCATTATATAAATAGGAGAGCGAAGGATCATCGATCTCATCAATTCTCAAATTATACAATTCGCGTTTGAGCAAATCAGGATCTACCGGAAGCAAGCGATAATGATACGAGTCTATTTCTTCAAAGCTGGTCTCAAAAAACTTTTTACGTAGCGCCTGAATATTTACAGGAGCGACCAACCATAAAAATTCATAGCGTGATTGAATTTCAGTGATCTGACGGTCTATTTTTAAGACCTCTTCGTGAATGCGTCTACGTCCCAACGTGTGATAGCTGTGAATGTCTGACGTGGTTTGCACTCTAATGAACTCATAGATTGTTTTCTGAATTGCTTTGGCAAACTTGTCTCTAAACATTCTAAAATAAAGCGGATACACTTTTCCCGACTTGTTGCAATAAACCGGCGGAAGTTCTAAGCCTAATAAGGTTCCTCCAGTACTTTTGAGTTCGTTAAGATTTATTAAAGACTCATCGCCCGGTTTTTGCCGGTTTTTGGTATGACTTATTTTAGCGTCTAGTTTTACTTTATATCTTCTGCTATCTATTGCAGAAAGTTCTTCAGAAAGCGTCTCTAAAGAAGCTGGTAATTTATTAGCCGGACCTTTAATAATAAAATTGGTGCTGTTTGGTTCACCTTGGTACAGTTCAACTAAAATAAACGAGCCAAAACGCTTAGCCATTTTAGCAGTAATTTTTTTAATAAAATCTCTGAAATATTCAAAATGAGAGTCTCCAATTATGAGATATGAAGCTCCCGTTCTAGCAAGGCGTAGCGTGGCTTTATCCTTAGGTTTTTTACGGTAAATAAGTAATGCAGGTACGTCATGCTCAAGCACAAGAAAGCCACCATAAGGCAGTTCGCTTATCGTGCGCTTTCCGGGTTCTAAATCTGCTAAAAGATCTATGCTTTCATTTAACATGGTACTCATTCTGCAAGGTTTGTTTAACCAAATTAGCAGAAAGAACTATCTGTAGCAAACGTTTGCGTGACAGAAGCCTCAGGTTTAAGAGAAGTTTGGCAGGAAAGGAACTTGCTTTAACACCGCCTTAGCGAAGTTGAGCAAAATCTGTCTCAAAACAGGATGTAATTTTTTTATAACTTACCTCTATAATTTTTTTTCTATGAAATTTTATTTGTCAAAAATCTGTATTCTGACGTGCATTTTATTTGTTATTACATCTAGTCAATCAATTGCTCAAAAAGCTACAGAAGAAGTCCTGAACGCTACATTTTCTAAAGCGCAACTTGAGGATAAAAAAGTTTTAGTGATCTTTCACGCCTCCTGGTGTGGCTGGTGTAAAAAAATGGAAAAACAACTGAAGGATCCTCAAATCAGTGAATCTATTGACGATACTTTTGTCATTACCTACCTTGCCGTAATGGAAGCAAAAGATAAAAAAGATCAGGAAAATTCCGGAGCTGCTCACCAATTCCTTAGATAAAAAAGGAAACAACTTAGGCTCTCCTTACTCTGTACAAGAAGTAGCTGTTTTTTCAGAAAAACTAAAGGAATATACAGATCTTTCGCCTCAGCAAATAAAAAGTATAGCCGACGTATTTATTGAAAAATAAAATGCTTGTTTTAAAATAAACCGTTGATCTCGGCGTCAATTTTATTGATGATATCACCCAGATCTTCAGGGTTGTCCACAAAATTGATGTTGTCTACATCAATGATTAGTAAGTTTCCTTTGTTGTAATCGTGAATCCAGGCCTCGTAGCGCTCATTCAGTCTACTTAGATAATCTATAGAAATCGAGTTCTCATATTCTCTACCGCGTTTGTGAATCTGGGCTACAAGATTAGGGATACTGCTGCGTAAGTAAATGAGCAAATCAGGGCCTTGTACAACGCTTTCCATCAATTCAAAAAGCGAACTGTAATTGTTAAAATCACGGTTAGTGAGTAAACCCATTGCATGCAGGTTAGGCGCAAAAATATGCGCATCTTCATAAATCGTGCGATCTTGAATAATGTCTTTACCGCTTTCCTGAATCTCAAGTAATTGTCTGAAGCGACTGTTCAAGAAATAAACCTGCAGATTAAAAGACCAGCGCTCCATCTCATTATAAAAATCATCTAGATATGGGTTGTCTACCACATCTTCAAATTGCGGTTGCCAGTTGTAATGCTTTGCAAGAAGTTTTGTGAGAGTGGTTTTTCCGGCGCCAATGTTGCCTGCAATAGCTACGTGCATGAGATTAAGATTTAGGTAGGTTTAGTTTGTAGATTGAGATTAAATCAGGACGGTAAAGATACAGGTTTCCTCCTTTCAAATAAAACTGATTACTGCCTTGCGGAAGGTTTTTTAGCAATTCCCATTGAGGATTTTTCTCAAGCTTTATAAAAAGTTTGTTGTTCTGAATACTGAATAACTTTTCATTAAATAAAAAAATATCAGAAATAGCTTTATTTTCTTGTTTGCTAAGTAAGCTCCCATACTGATTGTAATGATATAAATAGGTTTCGGTTAAAACCCAGCATGTATTAAAATCTCCTGCGATCGCAAGAGCGATATCAGGCTGAGGTGTAAAATTGCTGTCTACAGTGTTATTCTGATAATCAAAAAGTTCTAAGCGCTGCAGGTCAGTATTAAATATCCATAGTCTGCGGTCACTTGCCGTGCGCGCGTGACTTACATTTCTAAAGGGTTCTGACTCATTAAAATTAATGCGTGTAATTTCATTTAAGGTATTATCAAGAATAAGTGCGGTATTGGTTTCGGCATAAAAAACCGTGATTTTTAAAGGATTGATAAGGTCAACACTACTTATATCACCCAGACGCAAATCGCTAAATTGAATGCTTTGGTTATTACCGGCTTTAAAAAGCGCTCGTCCTTTGAGGTAATACAAGTTGTTATAAGAATCAACACCTATAAACCGGTCAGCTTTTAGCGGTGTGATGGTGTCCAGTACATGTGCTACAACGGCGGTTGTATCCTGAGCAAAGGATAATCCGGGGAGAACGAGCATTAAAAAGACCAATAACCGCATTCCGGAAAAATACGAAAAAGGGTGCTAAGCACCTCTTAAAACCAAGTGGTAAAATAAGGCCTATTAAACCCTGGCCGATCTTAAAGTTAACACGTCAATTTATACCCGTAGCCCCGTACGTTGATGATTTGAATGCTATCATCCTTAGCCAGTTTCTTGCGGAGTTTAGAAATAAAAACATCCATACTGCGGGAGGCAAAAAAGTCATCTGTATTCCAAAGTTTGTTGAGGATCAGGCTGCGGTCAAGCACCTGATTTTTGTTTTTAACCAGATGAAAAAGCAAATGCGCCTCGCGATGCGTGAGCAGAACGAGTTCGTCATCTTCATACTGTAGGGTCTGTTTCGGAAAATTTAACAGATAGCTGCCTATTGTGAGAAGTTCGGAGTTTTTTTGAAGGTTTTTGCGCTGTACCAGATTGTGAATGCGTACGATGAGCTCTTCCATACTAAAGGGCTTTTTGAGGTAATCGTTACCACCTATGCTAAAGCCTTCAACTACATCGCTGGTTTGCGATTTGGCCGTTAAGAAAATGATGGGGATGGTGTCATCCTCCTGACGGATTTCTTTAGCTAACGTAAATCCGTCTTTTTTGGGCATCATCACATCGAGCACCAGGGCATCATAGTTGTTTTGAGCAGCCAGCTTATAGGCTTTATCCCCATCTTCAGCGAGATCAACCTTAAAATCCCGGGTTTCCAGACTTTCTTTGACTATTTGCCCTAAAGCGGCCTCATCTTCTGCAAGTAGAATGTTCAGTTTTTCAGGCATAAGGCAATTCAATTTTAAAAGTGGTTTTATCATTAACAGCAACGCTGATGCTTCCGCCGTGTTTTTCAATGATTTTTTTGGTGTAGTAGAGCCCTATTCCAAAGCCTTTTACATCGTGCGTGTTTCCTTTTGGAACTCGGTAAAACTTCTCAAAAATTTGTTTTGCTTCTGCTTTGATAAGCGTTTTACCTGAATCAGAAACCTTAATTTGACAGGTGTTCTTAGTTGCAAATAAGCCTACAACTATACTATCTCCACCATATTTTACAGCATTGTCCAGCAAATTATTTAAAGCGTTTTCAAGATGAAATGCATCTGCAAAAACTTCAATAGCATCACCCGAATCTTCAAACGAAAAATGCTTTTGGGGAGCCAGCGTCTGATGTTTCGTAATCAGATTGTTGAGCAGATTATTTACAATAACGGGTTCTTTGTTTAAAGCGAGTTCGTCACCATCAAGCGTAGCGGTTTCCAGCAACTTTTCAACCATCATGGTAAGTTTATCCAGCTGATTGGTCGAGGTGTTTACGTACTTATCGGTTTTGATCGGGTCGTTTTCAGTATTAAAATTTTTAATGCCTTCCAGCGCAACACTTATTGTGGCAATTGGCGTTTTAAACTCATGTGTAATGTTGCTGATGAGGTCATTTTTGACTTCGGCAAGTTGTTTTTGCCGGTTAATTATTTTAAGCAAAAATATAAGGCAGGCGATTACTGCACTCATTAAAACAGAAGATAAAATAATACCTCCTATAATTCTTTTGAAAATAGTGGTTTTAATGTCTGTAAAATATAAATTTAGCGAACTGTCTTTAGGAAGAAAGCTACTTGTAGAATAGGTGTGCAGTCCAGAACGTCTTTTTATATCTGGACTTACTATTTGTTTTACATCTTTAGAATTTATAAACTCTAAAGATTTAGCAATATCAATGTCTCTTCTTAATAATTCCACATTCAGCAGACTATCCATTTTTTCAAGTTGAAGGGTGTCTTCGGTAATAGAAACTACAATTTTAGACGTAAAAACTGCCCATGGATTGAGGCTGTCACTCTGCGTTTTACGCCCCGAATTAATTAATTTTTGAAATTCTTTTGGGCCTATAGGATTAGATTTGAGAGAATCAAAGCCTTTGTATTGTTTTAAAAAGGATATCGGATTTACAGAACTAGATTCAGTAGAATCAGTACTCTTTAATTTTGAAGTATGTGGTATTTCATCTGATCTAAGACTATCTAAACCTTTTAAAATATGTATTGATTTAATCTTGCCGGGTTTAATAGAGTCGAGTCCTTTAAAACCCTGACTGCTTAAATCAATTCTCTTGAGAATACTATCAATTTTTTGCGTGGTAGATGCTTTTTGTGAATTGTTGTCAATCAACAAACTCAACGTATTATTCTTAGCTAATACTGTATAATAGGAGTCAACAGCATTATCCAGACTAGCTTGTAATTCATCTATAAGTCTAAGACGTTCTGTCTCATAATTTTTTATGTTCCAATAAAACTGAATGGAGAGTGTAACGAGTATTACCCCGCTGATAAAATAGATTAAGATAAGATAGTTTCTGTTTTTCATAGTTCAAATGTAAATTCAAATATCGAGAACAGATTCTTTGGTTAACACTCGTTAACGTTGGTTAACGCTTTTGTTCTAAAGACTTAGGCATCTTTGTTTCAGAATCAATCAAAAATCGAACAGTTATGAATATTAAAATGTTATCCATTCTTATTTTCTTTCTCGCTTTCGCGGAAGCTTTACAGGCTCAGGAATTTCAGGGCGTTGCCACCTATAAATCCAGACGTCAGGTCAATCTTAAAATGGAGGGTAAGAATATGACCGATGCGATGCAAAAGCAAATCGCAGATCAGCTTAAAAAACAATTTGAAAAAACGTATACGCTTACTTTTGACCGCAATCAATCGCTTTATAAGGAAAATGAAAAGTTAGCCAAGCCTGATGTGGCCAGCTCCGGAGGGTTTCAGATTAAAATCAGTCAGAGCCGGGATATTTTGTATAAAAATACGGCAGCTAAACGCTACGAACGGCAGGAAGATGTGCTGGGTAAAATCTTTTTGGTTCAGGACAGCCTTCAGAAACCCGATTGGCAATTGGAAAAAGAAACGAAATCTATTGGCGATTATACCTGTTTTAAAGCCACCCGTACCGAAGAGGTAACCAGCCAGACGTTTGAGTCTGATTCTATGAAAACCAAAGATACCACCTACACTAAAACCATCACGGCCTGGTATACCCCACAAATTCCCGTAAGTCACGGTCCGGCGATGAACTGGGGTCTGCCGGGTCTTATCCTTGAAATTCAGGATGGTAAACAAAGTATTTTATGCAGCCAGATCGTACTCAACCCGGAAGATAAAATAGAAATTGAGGCTCCTGAAGGCGGAAAAATTGTTGATGAAGCCAGTATGAAAGCCATTCAGGAAGAGAAAATGAAAGAATGGATAGAGCGCAACAGCAGCAACCGCGAAGACGGTAAAAGCTTTACGATAAAAATAGGTGGTTAAGGGTCAAAGCTGTTAAACCTATTTAGAAATTATGAGTCCAAGAGCGATAAACTTTTTGACTTATGAAAATCTACAGCATACTCCTGATCTTGACGGTATTACTCGCGTTACCCGCTCAGGCTCAAAAATTTGATGGCGGTATCGCCACCTATCAATCTAAAACCTCGTTTGATATGGACAATTTTGGCGGTCGCGAAATGAGCGAGCAGATGAAAAAGCAAATCGCCGAGCGTATGAAAAGCAGGCTTGAGAAGACGTTTACGCTTTCCTTCAACAAAGACGAGTCTATTTATGAGGAAGAGGCCAAGCTTGAAACTCCCGGCGCCGGAGGCGGAATGCGCTTTATGGGTGGCGGTTTTTCGCAGGGCGGAATTTATAAAAACATTGCAGACGATGTCTACGCGCGTCAAAATGAGTTGATGGGCAAAACATTTTTAGTCAAAGACACCCTTGCTAAGCTCGATTGGAAGCTGGAGAAAGAGAGTAAAATGATCGGGCAATATGCCGCTTTTAAAGCTACTGCAGTGCGCAAAATTGAGCAGAATCCATGGGAGGCTTTACGCCGAAACCGAAATGCGGAGGCAGACAGTACGGCTGCAGAAGCACCAAAGGAAATGGTAATCACTGCCTGGTACACCCCACAAATTCCCGTAAGTCAGGGACCCGATGAATACTGGGGATTACCCGGTTTAATCCTGGAGGTTAGTGCCGGTCCTACCGTGATTTTATGTAACAAAATTGTCATCAACCCGCAGAGTGGTCTCGATATCGAAATGCCAAAAAAAGGTGATGAAGTTACCCGTGAGGAATACGAGAAAATCCTTGCCGAGAAAACCAAAGAAATGAGCGAGCGTATGGGCGGCGGTCGTGGTGGTTTTAGAAGGGGCAGAGGCTAAGCCAAACGGGTTGCAACTACAATCAATCAAAAATCAATGAAATACATTATTCCTTTATTTTTAGTGTTTAGCCTGGCGGCGAAAGCACAAAGTGTACGCATAAGCGGTACGGTAAAAGACAGCATTGGCACCCCGCTTGAGCTGGCAAACATCATAGCAACCCTTGCAGATACGGGTGAGATGGAATCTTATGCGATCTCCAATTCAGATGGGCGGTATCAATTTAATCTGCCTTCTGGGGCGTCCTACTCATTGGTTGCAAGTTTTCTTGGGCTGGCACCCACTACAAAAGAGATTAGCATAGCAAAAGACGCCGAATATCTCAATCTGGATTTTGTGCTGATGCCTGCCGCAAACCAGCTTGATGATGTGGAGATCGTTTACGAAATGCCCGTGGTCGTACGCGGCGATACCATAGTTTACAACACAGATAGTTTTACTAACGGAACCGAGCAAAAACTGGGCGATGTGCTTAAAAAACTCCCCGGCGTAACAGTAGATGAAGACGGACAGATTCAGGTTGAAGGTCAGACTGTTTCTAAAGTGATGATTGAAGGAAAAGATTTTTTTGACGGCAGCTCTAAGCTGGCTGTTAAAAATATTCCGGCAGATGCTTTGAAAAAGGTGGAAGTATTAAAAAATTACAATGAAGTAGATCAGATGCGCGGTTTGGGTAATGACCAAAACAACGTGGCGATCAATCTTAAGCTGAAGGAAGGCAAGAAAAACTTTTGGTTTGGTGAAGTACAGGGCGGTATTGGCGATGGAGGGGAAACCCGTTATCTGGGTAGCGCCAAGCTGTTTTACTACAGTCCGAAAGGAAGCATCAACCTAATTGGTAATACCAATAATACCGGCGATGTGCCATTCACGTTTCGGGATTATTTCAACTTTACCGGAGGTTTTAGAAACTTCAATCAGCGAGGCGGGACCTCGTTCAATATTTCAGACAGCGGACTGGGCTTTTTGGTCACTCAAAATAACCGCGCGCTTGAAATCAATACTAATTTTGCCGCTGCAAACTTTAGCTATGAGGCCTCAGATGCCTGGGATTTGAGTGGTTTTACTTTATTTAGCGACAATTCTACCGATTTCTTTCAGCGTTCTCTTCGCAACTATATCGCAACTCAGGCAACGGAGGTAAATACCGAAAACAGCAATCAGGCCAATCAGCTGGCGATGGCAAAATTCAGCAGCATTTATAAACCGAATGACAAGCTGCAAATAGACTATGATGTTTTGGCTAAAAAATCGAAGCAATCTGAAATGACGGATGCGCTTTCAGTTTTTACCCGAAATGATACAATCATTAGAAACCCGATTGCCGAGCAAAAAGACAATCAGCCTTTTAGCTTAAATCAAAACCTGAACGCCTATTATACGCTTGACGATAAGAATATTTTTGCCGGGTTTGTACAGCATCTGTATCAAAATGAAGATCCGTTTTACAATGCGATCCTGGGGCAGCAGCCTTTTACAGAAATCCTTCCGCTAGATACGCTTCAAAGCAAAACGCGTTTTGACATCAATCAGGATAAGCTGATCAAAACGAATAAGCTAGACAGCAAGATTGATTATTACTACGTGATCAACGACAAGAGCAATCTTAATCTTACGGTGGGAACGACGCTGAGCAGGCAGGATTTCAATTCAGGAATTTTCCAGATTTTAGAAGACGGAACCGTCAATACCTTTGTAGGAGACAGCCTTAATAATGACGTAACTTATAAGTTTACCGATGTGTTTTTAGGCGCACACTACAAGTTTAAAACCGGAATTTTCACGTTTACTCCCGGTGTGACGCTGCACAACTACACGGTTTCTTCAGAACAGTTGGGGGCCAAAACCAGCAGTAATGAATTCAAATTGCTTCCGGATTTGTTTGCTATTGCGCAGTTTAAACAAAGCGAAAGCCTACGCCTCAATTATCAAATGACGGCAGATTATACAGACGTTAATAATTTCGCCGAAGGCTATGTTTTCAATAACTACAACCGGATGTTTTGCGGTAACCGGGATATTGAGAACGCTATTTTTCATACGGCCAGCCTCAGTTATTTCAACTTTAATATGTTCAACTTCACAAACCTGAACGGGGGCGTGAGTTATACTCGAAGAGTTGATGCGATAAAAAGTCAGACGGCTATTAACAGCATCAATCAGGCTTCATCGCCTATCAACAGTAATTTTGTAGATGAGGTATTAAGTGCCAACGGGCGTTTTCAAAAAACTTTCAGGAAGTGGAAAGCTAATTTAAGCGGAAACGTCTCGTATAGCGAACTCAATAATATTGTAAACAATCAGCCTGCTTTGTCGCAGAATTTTACGCAGAACTATCAGGGGAGTGTGGAAACCAATTTTAAGAATGCTCCCAACTTTGAGGTAGGTTACAACCGAAGCATCAATAATTATCAAAACGGAAATAGCGACCGCACCTTTTTTACAGATCGTCCTTTTGCTAACGTAGATGTGCGATTTTTAAAGGGCTTTACCTTTACCGCAGACTGGAGTTATTACAATTATTATGATAAAGACGACACCGTGCAAAACGAGTACGCCTTTTTTGAAGCCTCTTTGCGGTATCAGAAACCGGAGAGCAAGTGGGAATTCATGCTTGACGGTACTAACCTACTTAATGTAGATTCCTTAAACAATGACAATTTTAATGAAAACTTTAGCACCACAACCGAGTATTTTGTGATGCCGCGCATCGTGATGTTCTCGGTGCGATACAATTTATAGAAGGCAGTTTAGTAGCGTTTATAGGAAAACCTGGAAACTCGAATTTAGTTTCCGGGTTTTTTAATATCCTTTATCCTGAGAAACGGTATTCTTCAATTCTTCGCCCTTTTCCATTCTTCTATAATTCTCAGCAATTTGAGGTGCTACTGAAGCGGCGTTGCTCATACTGGCCACGTGCGGAGTGATTAAAATATCTTTTCTATTCCAAAATTTGTGGTCCTCGGGTAAGGGTTCGGTATGAAATACATCAAGCGCGGCACCGCTCAATTTCCCGGAATCTAAAGCTGCAATCAAATCTTCATCTACCAAATGTCCGCCACGCGCCACATTAATCAAATAGGCTCTTTTGGGAAGTTTTTCGAATAAAGCCGTATTTAAAATACCTTCGGTGTCTTCCGTCAACGGAAGCAAACAAACCAAAATTTCAGCTTGTGCTAAAAACTCATCCAGTTCGTCGTGTTTATAACTTGTGATGCCTTCAACATCTTTTCGCGAATGCGACCAGCCGCTTACCTGAAAACCGGTTTGCTGAAGCGTCTTTCCTACTGCCTGTCCCAAAGTTCCAAAACCCAGAATACCAATCTGCACATCAGGAACGCGTTTGTACTGGGTTGGCTTCCATTGGGATTGGTCCTGCAAACTGCGGTATAGCGGCAGATTTTTGATGTGATTCAGGCATAAGGTTAACACAAATTCCTGCATATCGCTGGCAAGTTCCTCGTCAACAACTCGCGTTAACGTAACATCTTTTGGTAATGAGGGATCATTAAATAAATGGTCTACTCCGGCCCCCATAGAACCAATGACTTTTAAGTTGGGATAACCTTCAAAACTTCCGTTAGGTGCTTTCCAGGTAACCGCCATGGTTACGGCACTTTTATCTTTAGCCGTTTCTGGGGTGACCAGTTCAATTTCAGGATCAGCCTTTTGTAAGGCTTTAATCCATGGTTGGTAGTCTTTGTTGTTGCGGATAAGTAAGAGTGCCATAATTCAGTTTTTAAGTTCTAAAATTAAAAAATGCCACCGTAGAGCGATGGCATTTCGTATAGGTTTATGTGTTTTTTAGGACTTACAGCCCAAATACTTCTTTTACCTGGTCAACATAATCAAGTTTTTCCCATGTAAATAATTCAACTTCTTTTTCTACACGACCGCTGTAAGGGCTTTCAAAAACTTTAGTAATGGTTTGTGGGTCTTTACCCATATGACCATAAGCTGCAGTTTCTCTATAAATAGGATTGCGCAATTTTAAACGTTCTTCAATCGCTGCAGGGCGCATATCAAACAGTTGGCGCACTTTTGCAGCGATCTCGCCGTTGCTTAAATCTACTTTTTTGGTTCCGTAGGTATCAACAAAAATGGAAGTAGGTTCTACCACACCAATCGCGTAAGATACCTGTACCAGAACTTCGTCTGCAACACCGGCTGCAACCAGATTCTTAGCGATATGTCGAGCCGCATAAGCTGCAGAACGGTCTACTTTACTCGGGTCTTTCCCTGAAAAAGCACCACCACCGTGAGCACCTTTTCCGCCGTAAGTATCTACAATAATTTTGCGACCGGTAAGGCCGGCATCTCCGTGAGGACCACCTATTACAAACTTTCCGGTTGGGTTGATGTGGTAGGTGATATCGTCGTTAAAAAGTTTAGCCAAATCATCAGTCAATGCTGCTTTTACCCGTGGAATCAATATCGAAATGATATCCTCTTTGATTTTAGCCAGCATTTTTTCGTCTTCATCAAACTCGTCGTGCTGGGTAGAAACCACGATGGCCACAATTTTCTGCGGAACGTTGTCATCAGAATACTCAATAGTTACCTGAGCTTTTGCATCAGGACGTAAGTAGGTGATTTCTTTTTCTTCGCGACGCAGCTTTGCCAGTTCGATCATAATGCGATGCGAAATGTCGAGCGCAAGCGGCATATAATTCCCGGTCTCTTTAGTCGCGTAGCCAAACATCATCCCCTGGTCACCGGCTCCCTGTTCTTCTTTTGAAGCCCGGTCAACACCCTGATTGATATCTTGCGATTGCTCGTGAATCAAAGAGATCACTCCGCAGCTGTCACCGCTAAACTGGTAAGCACCTTTGGTATACCCAATGTCATTGATCACCCCACGCGCGATGTTTTGTACGTCGATATAGGTGTCGCTTTTTACTTCGCCTGCTAGTACCACCTGACCGGTAGTGACAAGGGTTTCACAAGCCACTTTAGACTCGGGGTCAAAAGCTAAAAAATTATCAAGTAAGGTATCGCTGATTTGATCAGCGATCTTATCGGGGTGTCCTTCAGACACACTTTCTGAGGTAAATAAATAAGCCATTAAGCATTTTTTTATTCCCGTAACTGGGATTAAACGTCGAAGAACGATTTGACAAATGCAATGAAAATGGTAGTGTGTTACTGCCTTTAGCATTTTTTACACCAAAATTAATCGGCATAAGAGGTTGCAATCAGTCAAATCTTTCCTCTTTAGGCTGGCAAATGTATAAATTTAGAAGGTATTACAAAACAGGATTTAAAATCTTATGATATTTTATGACTTGATAAAAATAAACCGATTTTGTTTGCATATATTTAAAACGTTTTGCAATCTTTGTGCTCACAAAGTTCTCAAACTTACTGAAATGTTATCAAGAAAGGCGGAGGGATTAGACCCTGTGAAGCCTTAGCAACCCTTCCCCCGGGATGAAGGTGCTACATTCTACAACAGCCTGGCTGATGATAGATAACTAATGAGTCATTTTTTTCTAAAGTGACTTTATAATTCTTAATAACATTTTTCTTGTAACGAATGCCGGTCGTCGGCAGCAGACTTTGGGTTTAATTTAGTTTCAACTCAAAAAAACAGAAAAATGAGTACACAAAAATTTTCGACTCAGGCATTACACGCCGGTCACGACACCACAGTAAATGGCGGTACCCGTGCGGTGCCTATTTATCAAACTACCAGTTACGTTTTTAACGATTCAGACCATGCGGCAGGTTTATTCAACCTTTCACAGCCGGGTTACATCTACACACGCTTAAACAACCCGACTAATGATGTATTGGAGCAACGCCTTGGAGCTATTGAAGGCGGTATTGGCGCAGTGGTTACCGCTTCGGGTACGGCTGCAATTAATACAGCTTTACTTACGCTTTTAAAGCAGGGCGATCACATTGTAGCTTCCAGCAGTTTGTATGGTGGTACTTACAATTTGCTGAGCGTAACGCTTCCGCGATTTGGCATAACCACAACTTTTGTAAATCCAGATAAGGCCTCAAATTTTAAAGATGCCATTCAGGAAAATACACGCGCAGTTTTTGTAGAATCTTTAGGTAATCCTAAGCTCGACGTTCTGGATTTGGAAGCTATTTCCGCAGTCGCGAAAGAAAGCCGAATCCCACTTATCGTTGATAATACGGTGGCTTCTCCGGCTTTGCTAAATCCCATCGCACACGGAGCTAATATTGTAATTCATTCATTGACTAAATACATCAACGGTAACGGAACCTCTTTAGGAGGAGCAATCATTGACGCTGGTACTTTCGACTGGTCAAGTGGTAAGTTTCCGGAGTTTACCGAGCCTTCTGCCGGATACCATGGATTGGTATATCACGAGGCTTTGGGGCCTGCAGCATTTATTGCTAAAGTGCGGGTGGAAGGATTGCGCGATCACGGTGCAGCTTTGAGTCCGTTTAACGCGTTTCAGATCATACAGGGTTTAGAGACTTTGACTATTCGTATCAAGCAGCATAGTGAAAATGCTTTGGCTTTAGCAGAATGGTTAGAAGCACAGCCCGAAGTTACCTGGGTAAATTATCCTGGACTTGCGAGTAGTAAGTACAATGATTTAGCTAAAAAATACCTTCCAAAAGGACAGAGCGGTATTGTGACCTTTGGCCTTAAAAGCGGCTTTGAAGGTGCAAAAACCGTAGCCGATAAAACCGAAATCTTTTCGCTTTTAGCAAATATTGGCGATACAAAGTCCTTGATTATTCATCCTGCAAGTACTACACATCAGCAATTGTCTGATGAGGCTCAGGAATCTACCGGCGTGACTAAAGATTTAATTCGTCTTTCAGTGGGTCTTGAGGATATTGAAGATTTAAAAAATGATTTAAAAGCAGCATTTGCGCAGATTAAACAAACCGCAACTGCTTAAAATAACTGAAGATTGAAGTTAGTCTAATTGTCAACCTGAGCCTGTCGAAGTTTATAAATTAAAAAGTCTTCGACAAGCTCAGACTGATACTAACCTCTTAGTCTTTTTCTAATTCAGAAAGATTCCCTAAAATGTTACACAAACTTAACCTTCCCCGGTTTACGACGCAATCAGGATTTCAGCTTGACCTGTCGCTCAGTTATGAGACTTTTGGTCAGCAGCTGGGCACGGCACCGGTGATTTTAGTCAATCACGCTCTCACGGGAAATTCGCACGTAAGCGGTCCCGATGGCTGGTGGAATGAACTCATAGGTGATGATAAATGCATAGATACGCGCAAGTACAGTATTCTTTCGTTCAATATTCCGGGTAACGGCTATGACGGCTTTTTAATTGAAAACTATAAAGAATTTGTTGCGCAGGATGTCGCACGGGCTTTTTTAGAAGGATTAAAGGGACTTAAAATCTATGAGCTTTTTGCTATTATTGGCGGTTCATTGGGTGGTGGTATCGCCTGGGAAATGGTCGCTCTGCAACCTGCAATTACCCAGCATTTAATCCCCGTAGCGTCTGACTGGAAATCTACAGATTGGCTGATTGCCAACTGTCAGATTCAGGAGCAGATTTTAAAGAATTCATCGCAGCCGGTTCACGATGCACGTATGCACGCGATGTTGTGTTACCGCACGCCGGAATCGTTTAAGAATAAATTTCAGCGAAGCACTAATGAAGATCTCAATATTTTCAACGTTGAAAGTTGGTTAGATCATCACGGTCATAAATTGAAAGATCGCTTTCAGGTTTCAGCCTATAAATTGATGAACCAATTGCTTAAAACCATTGATGTTACCCGTGGTCGCGAAGGTTTTAATGAAATTTTGAGTCAGGTCGAAGCCAATATTCACATCGTGGGGGTAGATTCAGATTTATTTTTTACGCCTGTCGAAAACCGGGAGACTTACAAGCAACTGGCGCAGGTTAAGAATAATGTAACCTACGGCGAAATCAATTCGGTACACGGGCACGATGCTTTTTTAATTGAATTTGAACAGCTGGAGCAATTGCTGTATCCGGTCTTTAGAGCCGATACCGCAAAGCTGAAAATTTTAAAATTTGGCGGAAAATCACTGGCAAACGGAAACGGTCTCGATACCGTCTTAAATATCATTAAGACTAAAGTCGAAAATGGCGAGCGCATCGCGGTGGTGCTTTCGGCACGCGGTGGTGCGACTGATGAGCTGGAAGCAATCCTGGAAGCTGCAGCTTCAGGCCGTGAGTTTCAGCATCAGTTTGAAGCGTTTAAAAAGTATCAGCAAAATGATTTTGACGTAGATCTTTCCGAAGAATTCACAGAGCTCAAGCGACTTTTTGATGGGGTCGCTTTACTTGGTGATTACAGCAAGAAAGTAAAAGATGAAATCTTGTCTTTTGGTGAATTGATTTCAGTAAAAACCGTAACCCATCTGTTGCAAAAGCAAGGGGTGAAAGCCCAGTTTACAGATTCGCGTAAGCTTATAAAAACCAATGGAACCTTTGGCAACGCGCAACCCAATGACAAGCTTTCCAAAGAGCAGGTAGTTAAGCATTTTACAAAGTATAATGGTGAGACGGTAAACATCGTGACCGGTTTTATCGCTAGTGATGATAACAACCATACCACGACTTTAGGTCGTAACGGAAGTAATTATACGGCTTCACTTTTAGCCAATTATCTGGATGCCGGCGAATTGCAAAATTATACGCACGTAGACGGAATTTTCACGGCGAATCCAGACCTGGTTCCCGATTCGCAAAAGATTGAACGCCTGACGTATAGCGAGGCAAATGAACTTGCGAATTTTGGGACTTCGGTGTTGCACGCCAAGACGATTATTCCGCTAATTGAAAAGAATATTCCGTTACGAATTCTCAATACGTTTAAGGCTGATGATGCAGGTACATTGATCACGGCACAGACCGAGCAGGAAGGCATCAAATCGCTTTCGGTATTGAGCGAAATGGCCTTGATCAATCTGGAAGGCCGTGGTTTGCTAGGAAAAGTAGGAGTAGATGCTCGTATTTTCAGGGCTTTGGGCAACAGCGGTGTGAATGTGAGCATCATCGCTCAGGGTTCTTCAGAGCGGGGTATTGGTTTGGTGGTTGAGGCCAAGCAGGCACAACAAGCCATTTCGGCCCTTCGGTTTGAGTTTGAAGCCGATTTCCAAAGTCAGGATGTCAATCGCATCGAGATTATTGATGAGGTTGCGGTGATTTCGATAATTGGTCAGGATTTGAGCAGTTTCCATAAACCTTATAGCGAACTCATCAAAAACGGGATTGTTCCGTTGTTGTTCAACAATACGATCACGGGTAAAAACGTGAGTGTGGTGGTGCGCAAACCGCAACTGACTAAGGCTCTTAATGTAGTACACGGGGAGATTTTTGGCATTGCCAAAAAAATAAATATTGCCATTTTCGGTCACGGATTGGTGGGTGGAACACTAATCGATCAGATCGTGGCATCGGCTGAAACCATACAGGAGCGTAAAGGAATTGCGCTGAATATTTTCGCGGTAGCAAATTCTAAAAAAGTTCTGTTTGATAAAAACGGCGTTTCAGAAAGTTGGAAAACCGATTTTGAAAGTCAGGCAAAAGAAGCCGGTGTAAAACAAGTTATCGCTTTCGCGAAAGCCAATCACCTTGCAAACCTGATTGCGATTGACAATACCGCAAGTGGGGTGTTTATTGAGAATTACATCGAACTGGCGCAATACGGATTTGATCTGGTTTCTTCCAATAAAATAGCCAACACAGTAGGTTTTGATTTTTACCGAAAACTGCGTCGGGTTTTAGATGAAAACAACAAGCGTTATTTGTATGAAACCAATGTGGGAGCAGGATTGCCGTTGATAGATACCATACGCTTGTTGCACCTTTCGGGCGATAATATTACCCGAATAAAGGGTGTTTTCAGCGGTTCGTTGAGTTATTTGTTCAATACTTTTTCGGTAGAGGATCGCAATTTTTCTGAAGTTTTGCAAGATGCGATTGATAAAGGTTTTACAGAACCAGATCCGCGTGAAGATCTGGGCGGAAATGACGTAGGCCGGAAATTATTAATTCTGGCCCGAGAACTCGACTTACACAAAGAGTTCAGTGATGTCCAGATAGAAAGCCTCATTCCTGAAAATTTACGGGAAGGAGCCGCATCAGACTTTTTAGGAAGATTGAAAGAGCTCGATTCGGTTTTTGAAGCGCGTAAAAAAGCCTTAAAAGAAGATGAAGTTCTGCGTTATGTTGGCGACCTTTACGGTGATTTATCTCAGGAAGATGGAGGGACTTTAGAAGTGAAATTAGTTACTGTTTCTAAAAGTTCGGCATTGGGTCAGGTAAAAGGCAGTGACAGTATTTTTGAAATTTACACCGAATCCTACGGAGAGAATCCGTTAGTGATTCAGGGTGCCGGGGCAGGAGCAGCGGTGACTGCTCGGGGTGTTTTTGGAGATATACTGAAACTCGCAGAGCGGAATAATTAATTTATTCTTTATGGTTATTATCATTAGTATTCTATGCCAATAGTAATAACAATAATAATAGCAATAACAATAATAAGATGAAAGTAACACTTGAACGTAAAAACAAGGACTACCTGTTTGAAGCCAAAGGAGCTTCGGGAAATCCTGTAATGATAGATAATAAAACCGGAGATGTGGTTCAGGGCAGCAGCCCAATGGAATTAGTGTTAATGGGCGTGGGAGGTTGTAGCGCGATTGATATCATTTCGATCTTAAAAAAGCAAAAGTTAGAAATTGATTCGTATCACGTAGAAGTTGAGGGCGACCGCAAAGAAGTAGGCGGTGCCAAACCTTTTGAAGCGATGCGCGTACACGTGTATCTGGAAGGCGATATTCCTCCTGCAAAAGCATTGCGAGCTGCACAATTAAGTTTTGAAAAATACTGTTCAGTTTCCATCACTTTGCAAGCTGGAGTAGACATTTCGTACAAAGTGTTTTTAAATGGAGAAGAGGTTGAGTAAGTCTGTAATCTAAGAAGTGAGATTTAAGAACAAAGAACACCGAATAAAGGAAAAGAGAAAAAGGTATGTGGTGATTAACGATTCCACAATTAAACAATTGAACGCTTCAACCTTTTAAACACCTTAAGAAAACCGAAACAGGATTTTAGACATCTGATTAGATAACCAAAACGAGTATCTCAAATCTAGCGTCTAAAGTCTAACATCTAAATAACAATGAGTAAACATTTTGAAACCGAAGCCATACGCACCCAATTAAACCGAAGCGAATTCCTGGAGCACTCTGTTCCCATGTATTTAACTTCGAGTTTTGTTTTTGAAGATGCCGAAGATATGCGGGCTTCGTTTACCGAAGAAAAAGAACGCAATATTTACAGCCGGTTTACCAATCCAAATACCAGCGAGTTTATAGAGAAGATTTGCAAAATGGAAGGTGCCGAAAGTGGTTATGCTTTTGCAACCGGAATGGCAGCTGTGTTTTCAACCTTTGCAGCCTTGTTAGATAGCGGAGATCATATTGTGTCGGCGCGTTCGGTTTTTGGTTCTACACACAGCTTGTTTACCAAATTCCTCCCAAAATGGAATATTGAAACTTCGTATTTTAATGTTGATGAGGTCGATAAAGCAGAAAGCCTGATTAAGCCCGAAACTAAAATTCTTTACGTAGAATCTCCTACCAATCCCGGTTGTGATGTTTTGGATTTAGAATATCTGGGTAATCTGGCCAAAAAACACAATCTGATTTTTGTGGTTGATAATTGTTTTGCAACGCCTTATTTACAGCAACCCATTAAGTTTGGTGCAGATATCGTGATTCACAGTGCTACGAAGATGATTGACGGCCAGGGTCGTGTGTTGGGCGGTGTAAGTGTAGGCCGTGCCGACTTGATACGTGAGATTTATCTTTTTTCTCGAAATACTGGGCCGGCGTTATCGCCATTTAACGCCTGGGTGCTTTCAAAAAGTTTAGAAACCCTACATGTACGTGCAGACCGGCATTGTGAAAATGCTTTAAAAGTAGCCGAGTTTTTAGAGGGTCACGAGAAGGTGAATCTTGTGAAATATCCATTTCTGAAATCGCATCCGCAGTATGAAGTGGCTAAAAAACAGATGAAACACGGTGGCAACATCGTCGCTTTTGAAGTGAAAGGAGGAATAGATGCCGGACGTAAATTTTTGAATTCTATTAAAATGTGTTCGCTATCTGCAAATTTGGGAGATACGCGTACGATTGTAACGCATCCCGCTTCTACCACCCACAGCAAACTGGCTGAAGAAGATCGTCTTGAAGTAGGAATCACAGATGGTTTGGTGCGTTGTTCTGTAGGTCTGGAACATACAGATGATATTATCGCAGATCTGGATCAGGCGTTAAAAGCATAGAATTCTAACTTTTTGCATACATTTAGACCGTGTTATCAAAAAAAACAAAATACGGTCTAAAAGCTTTGGCTTACATAGCCAAGCACAAAGGAGAGGATCCTGTGCAAATAGGCGCTATTGCCAAAAGTGAAAATATCTCTCAAAAATTTCTGGAAAGTATTATGCTTACCCTGCGTAAGGCTGGTTTTCTCGGAAGCAAAAAAGGCAAAGGGGGTGGTTATTACCTGCGCAGACAACCCGAAGAGATTAAAATGGTTGAGGTGATGCGTATTTTGGAAGGCCCTGTGTCTATGGTGCCTTGTGTAAGTCTTAATTTCTACGAAAAATGTGACGATTGCCCGGATGAGACTGCTTGTTCAGTACATAGTCTTATGGTTCAATTACGAGATAGCAACCTTGCGGTATTGAATAAAAACACGTTGGCAGACCTAATTGCCGAATAATTCAGAATATTTGGCTTAAATGCTGAAAATCACCTAAAAGTTTTAAAAATTTACTGCAAAGATTTGGTCAATACGATTATGGGGTATACTTTTGCTTCATAATCCTACTATTCCGATAGGATTTAAATAAAATATAGAATTCAGTATTTCAGATATGATTTTAGATCAAGTATATAACGAAGCTCAAACAGATAAGTCCCAAAAAGTGACTTATAAAAAAGATGCTTCAACAGAAAAGCCTTTAAGAAGTGTTGTTAAGTCTGTTAGTTGGAGAATTGTTGGTACGATTGATACTATACTTATTTCTTGGTTTATAACAGGTACATTGTCTTTGGCGTTCTCCATAGGAGCTGTAGAGTTGGTAACCAAAATGGTGCTTTACTTTTTTCACGAGCGTATTTGGAATACTATAAAATGGGGGAGATAATGGGTTATTCGGCAGAACAGTTAATAGGGCTTAATAAAAAGTTAAAGTTAAAGACTCCGGTTGAAATCGCACAGTGGGCAGTACAAAATGCTAAAAATGCAATTGTTACTACTAATTTTCGACCTTATGAGTCGGCAATTTTATTTGCAGCGACTCAAGCTAAAAGTGATATTCCCGTTGTTTGGTGTGATACCGGTTATAATACACCTAACACCTATAGACATGCAGAAGAGGTAATCAAACTTCTTGATTTAAAAGTTGATTTATACGTGCCTCAACAAACTGCAGCACATCGTGATGTAGTTTTGGGAATTCCGCAAATAGACGATCCTAGACATAAAATCTTTACCGAGCAGGTGAAACTAGAGCCATTTAAACGGGCTATGGCAAATCATAAACCAGATTTATGGTTTACAAACCTTAGAAAGGGACAGACTGCACACCGGGATAACCTTGATATTTTGAGTCTCGGAGCAGACGGAGTTTTAAAAGTAAGTCCGTTTTACTATTGGAGCGATGCAGAATTAGATACCTATTTGGCTGAAAATAAGTTGCCAAACGAACATAAATATTTTGATCCAACTAAAGTGTTGGAGAACCGGGAGTGTGGATTACACGCCTAAAACGATTAGAGCATGAGCAAGATTTTAAAAACAAATGCATTAGAGAGCGAGGCGATTTACATCTTTAGAGAGGTAGTTGCTCAGTTTGAAAATCCCGTATTGCTTTTTTCGGGAGGGAAAGACAGTATTACGTTGGTGCGTTTGGCGCAAAAAGCGTTTTATCCGGGTAAGATTCCCTTTCCGTTATTGCATGTGGATACCGGTCATAATTTTCCGGAGACCATTGAGTTTAGAGATAAATTGGTAGAAGAATTGGGGTTGAATTTAATCGTGCGTCACGTGCAGGATGCAATTGATGAAGGAAAAGTGACTGAGGAAACCGGTAAATATTCTAGCCGAAACATGCTTCAGACTACAACGCTTTTAGATGCCATCGAAGAATTTAAATTCGATGCATGTATCGGTGGTGCACGTCGTGATGAGGAAAAAGCACGAGCCAAAGAACGTATTTTTTCTGTGCGTGACGATTTTGGTCAATGGGATGAAAAAAACCAGCGTCCGGAACTTTTCGATCTTTTAAATGGTAAGATTGAAATAGGTCAAAATGTTCGTGTTTTTCCAATTTCAAATTGGACGGAACTGGATGTCTGGAGTTATATAGAGCAGGAGCAAATAGAAATTCCATCTATATACTTTTCGCATAAGCGCAAAACCTTTGTGCGTGATGGATTGATCTGGAGTGCTTCAAAATATGTTTATCGGGAGGAAAATGAAGAAGTCCTGGAGCGTATTGTACGTTTTAGAACGGTAGGTGATATGACGTGTACCGCAGCAGTGGAATCTGAAGCAGACACCATTGCTAGAATAGTAAGCGAGATAAAAACTTCTACTATTTCAGAACGTGGAGCCCGTATAGACGATAAGCGTTCTGAAGCAGCAATGGAAAAGCGCAAGCAACAAGGGTACTTTTAAGAATCATGTATTCAGTGATCAGAAAACAATAGTAACAGCAATAGGAATAACAACGTGGAAGTTTTAAAGATAGCAACAGCAGGTAGTGTAGATGATGGTAAAAGTACCTTGATAGGTCGTTTGCTTTACGATACAAAATCACTCACAGACGATAAATTAGAGGCTATTGAACGCAATAGTAAGAAGAAAGGATACGATTATCTTGATTTTTCTTTAGCGACAGATGGTCTTGTTGCAGAACGCGAACAGGGGATTACCATAGACGTAGCACATATTTATTTTTCGACTAAAAAGAAGAGCTACATCATCGCAGACACCCCGGGTCACGTAGAGTATACCCGAAATATGGTAACCGGTGCTTCACAGGCACAAGCGTCAATCATATTAATTGATGCGCGTAAAGGGGTGATTGAGCAAACGTATCGTCATTTCTTTATCAATAATTTATTGCGTGTTAAACACGTGATTGTTGCCGTGAATAAAATGGATCTGGTCAATTATGATCAGCAGGTATTTGAGGATATCAAAGCCGACTTTGAAAAATTAAATTCACAAAGCAGTTATGAAGAACAAGAAGTAACATTCATTCCTATTAGTGCTTTAAAAGGAGATAATGTTGCTCAAAAGACTGATGCTATGTCCTGGTATACGGGTGATAGTGTGCTTGATTTTCTTGAGACTTTAAAGCCTGAACAAGAAGAGTTGACGGCTGCACGTTTTCCTGTACAAACAGTTGTCAGACCTAAAAAAGACGAGTTTCATGATTACCGCGGATATGCAGGTAAAATTTACGGAAACAGCTTAAAAGTGGGCGATGCCATTACGGTTCTTCCTTCTTTAACTTCATCTAAAATTAAATCTATAGAGTTCTTTGATGAGCAGTATGATGAAGCGGTAGCAGGCAGCTCTGTGACAATTACTTTAGAAAATGATATCAATGTTACGCGTGGTGATATCTTGGTCAAGTCAGACGAAGTACCACATTCTGCAAAAACTTTAACGGCGTCTGTTTGTTGGATGGATGGAAAAGCTTTGGTGCCAGGAGCTAAATATGAAATTCAACACAATACGAATAGAGTTTTAGCAAAAATAGACAGTATTGAGAATGTAATTTCTACTGATTACTCGGGAGAGGATGCTAGTGCCACACAATTAACATTAAATGAGATAGGTAAGGTTAACTTTAAGTTGAGTAAAAACCTTTTTTACGACAATTATGCTGATAATAAGGCAGGAGGGTCTTTTATACTTATAGACACGCAAAGCAACACTACTGCTGGAGTAGGCTTTATCGGATAAAAATATAGAAAGAATGAATTGAAATAATTTTAATTCATTCTTTTATCAAAATCCTATTTTTCCTATAGGATTAAAATGAAAATAAAATAAAAAAGAAATAAGCTATGCAAAGCTTCAGAACAGAAATAGAGAATCCGGTTGTAGAACGCGACATTATAGAGCTTGAGAAAAAAATCAAACTCTTTAAGGATGGGAAGATAGATGAGGAACGTTTTAGAAGTCTTCGTCTGGCAAGAGGTGTCTACGGGCAACGTCAGGAAGGTGTGCAAATGATACGTATTAAATTGCCTTATGGTAAGGTGACCAGCGATCAGTTATTGCGTATTTCTGATGTTTCTGATGAATATTCACGAGGAAAATTGCATATCACCACGCGTCAGGATATTCAGATTCACTATGTGAGTCTTGACCGTACTCCTGAGTTATGGGCAGAGCTTGAGAAAAGCGATGTAACCCTTCGTGAAGCTTGTGGGAATACTGTGCGTAACGTAACCTCAAGTCCAGATTCAGGGATCAACCCTAACGAAGCTTTTGATGCGACACCTTATGCGCATGCTACGTTTCAGTTTTTTCTACGGAATCCGATTTGTCAGGAAATGGGTAGGAAGTTTAAAATGTCATTTTCTTCAACAGATGATGATTCGGCTTTAGCCTTTATTCATGATTTAGGTTTTATACCGAAACTAAAAGATGGTGAACGTGGCTTCAAAGTAATGCTTGGTGGTGGTTTAGGTTCTCAGCCTAGACATGCAGATACCTTACATGAATTCCTACCGGCAAACCAATTGATTCCACTTATAGAAGGGGTGTTGCGAGTTTTTGATCGTCACGGGGAGCGTTCCAGACGTTTAAAAGCACGTATGAAATTTCTAATCAAGGATATAGGTTTAGAAGGTTTTATGGATTTGGTAGCTGAGGAACGCAAAGCCCTTTCGTATAAAACCTACGAGATAGATGCCACAGCGTTCGAAGGTGAACCTACGTTTCCTTTAGCTGAAGCTCCTGAAACAGAAATCAAGGATCAAAAAGCTTATGATGCATGGAAAGCGACTAATGTCTTTAAACAAAAACAAGAAGGTCTGTATGCTATTGGTATCAAAGTAAGACTGGGTGATTTTTCTACAGAGAAGGCACGTGCATTAGCGGGTTTAATTAAAAAATATGGTGGGGACGAGTTAAGACTTACTCTACGTCAAAATATATTGTTAAGACATATACCGGAAAGGGCATTACCATTTTTCTTTTCACAACTAGCCAACCTAGGTTTTGCCCGCCCGGGATATGAAACAACAACAGATATTACTGCGTGTCCCGGTACAGACACTTGTAACTTAGGGATTGCAAGTAGTACCGGTATCGCAGATAAATTAGAAGATGTCCTAATTGCAGAATACCCTGAATATCTCAATAATAAAGAGATTACCATTAAGATTAGTGGTTGTATGAATGCATGTGGTCAGCATAATATGGCTCATATTGGTTTTCAGGGAATGTCTGTACGTACACCAGAAAAATTGGTTGCTCCAGCATTACAGGTTCTTTTAGGGGGAGGTGTTTTAGGAGACGGTCAAGGCCGTTTTGCAGATAAGGTAATCAAGATACCTAGTAAAAGAGGGCCTCAGGCATTACGTGCAATTCTTGATGATTTTAAAGAGAATGCAGGAGAGCTTGATTTCTTGAGTTATTACGATGAAAAAGGGCAGCGTTATTTTTACGATTTCCTCAAACCACTTTCAGAAACAAATAATTTAGTAGAATCTGATTTTGTGGACTGGGGTAACGATGAGAAATATATTCAAGAAGTAGGAGTAGGTGAGTGTGCAGGTGTTGTAATTGATTTGGTTCAGACTCTATTACTTGAAGCTAAAGATAAATTGGGTAATGCAATTGAAGCTTTTGAAGCAAATCGTTTTGCAGATAGTGTTTATCACACTTATGCAGGATTAGTAAATGGAGCTAAGGCGATATTACTTTCAGAAAATGTAAAAACCAATACTCAGGCAAATATCATTGCTGAGTTTGATAATACTTTTGGAGATCATGATGCACTAAAAGCTGAAACTTCATTTGCCGATCTTGTATACCAGATTCAAAATAATGAGCCTACTAAAGAATTTGCTGAGGCGTATCTTGAAGATGCAAACGCATTTTTTGATCGAGTAGATGCATTCAGAAAAAATCAACTAACACATGCCAATTAACAATCCAAAATTAACAGTAGTAGGAGCAGGGCCGGGAGATGTAGAACTGTTTACATTAAAAGGTATTCGTGCTTTAGAAAATGCAGATGTCGTGTTGTATGATGCTTTGGTTAACCCCGAGTTGTTGGAATATGCCAAACATGCCGAATTGATTTTTGTCGGAAAGCGTAAAGGTTGTTATGCTTACCAGCAGGAACAAATCAACGATTTGATCGTATCACGAGCTCAAAGCCACGGTCACGTGGTACGTTTAAAAGGCGGGGATCCGTTTATTTTTGGACGTGGTGCAGAAGAAATGGAAATCGCTGCCGCAGCCGGACTTGAAGTTGCTGTGGTTCCGGGGATTTCTTCTTCACTTGCAGTGCCCGCGTATCAAAATATACCATTGACCAAACGCGGGAGTTCAGAAAGTTTTTGGGTAATTACCGGTACTACAAAAGAACATAAGTTGTCTAATGATATAAAGCTTGCAGCAAAATCTTCAGCCACTGTAGTAATACTAATGGGGATGAGTAAGCTGGGACAGATTACAAAACTCTTCCGCGAAAGCGGAAAAAAAGATACTCCGGTGGCTATTATACAAAATGGAACAACACCAGAAGAACGCGTTGGTATTGGAACAATAGCCACTATTGAAGATGTCGTTCAAGAGTTAAAACTTACCAACCCATCAATTATTGTGATAGGTGAAGTTGTAAGACATCGCGAGCAATTGCTTAATTTGCAATCAGAAATAGCGCAAAACGCACATTAATGTCTAAAGAAAAAAATACACTTTATCCGATTTTTTTAAAAGTTCGTAACCTGCAAGTTCTAATTGTAGGTGGCGGTAACGTAGCTTTAGAAAAATTGACTTTTTTGACAAAGTCTAGTCCGGATGCTGTTGTAGAAATGGTAGCGCCATTTTTTAGGCCAGAAACATTAGAGTTGGCTAAAAAGTTTAATGTGAAAATTACTAAGAAACGGTTTACGCGTAAAATGCTTAAAAAACGTCACGTAGTTATAGCTACGACAGATAGCCCGGCAGTAAACAAGCGTGTTTATCGAGCCGCCAGAAAGCGCTTTTTACTTTGTAATATAGCTGATGTTCCTGATCTTTGCGATTTTTATATGGGAGGAATTGTCACAAAAGGAAATGTAAAGATTGCTATTTCGACTAATGGAAAATCACCTACTACAGCAAAACGCTTGAGACAATTTTTTGAAGAGGTAATACCTGAAAATATAGACGATCTGGTACAAAACCTTAATGAATATAGAAAGACCATAAAAGGTGATTTTGAAGAAAAAGTTGAAACGCTAAACGAGTTTACAAAAGGATTGATTTCCAAAAGTTAAAATGAAAGTAGAAATGAGCTTTAATCAGCTCAAAGCATAAAGAAGATGATAAAGACAGATATACTCATTATTGGAGCAGGACCTACGGGATTATTTACTGTATTTGAAGCAGGATTGTTAAAGTTGAAATGTCATATTATTGATGCTCTGGCACAGCCTGGCGGACAGTTAGCAGAGATTTATCCGAAAAAGCCTATTTATGATATCCCCGGTTTTCCTGAAGTAGGCGCTGGTGAGTTAGTAGATAATCTATTAGAACAAGGAAAGCAATTTCAACCTGGTTTTACCTTAGGGGAACGTGCGGAAACTATTGAGAAGCAAGAAGACGGAAGTTTTATTGTGACCACTAATAAAGGTACACAGCATCATGCACCGGTAGTTGCAATCGCCGGTGGTTTGGGTAGTTTTGAGCCTCGTAAACCTGTGATCCCTAATATTCACGAGTTTGAAGATAAGGGAGTGGCTTATATGATAAAAGATCCTGAAGTTTACCGTGATAAGAAAGTGGTTATCGCCGGTGGAGGGGATTCTGCTCTAGACTGGAGTATTTATCTAGCTGATATCGCAAAAGAGGTAACACTTATTCACCGTAGAAATGAATTTAGAGGTGCTTTAGATTCTGTTGAAAAAGTGCGTGAATTGAAAATGCTAGGTAAGATCAATTTGGTGACACCAGCAGAAGTTGTGGGGCTTGGAGGCGTAGAAGAGCTTAAAGAAGTTGTCGTTGAGAGAAATGAAGAGCAATTTTCTATTGAAGCTGATGCATTTATTCCATTATTTGGTCTTTCACCTAAATTAGGTCCTATTTCAAACTGGGGACTTGAGATAGAAAAGAATGCTATTAAAGTAGATAATGCTTTAGATTATCAGACTAATATTCCTGGAGTGTTTGCTATAGGTGATGTTAACACATACCCCGGGAAATTAAAATTAATACTTTGTGGTTTTCACGAAGCTACAATGATGTGTCAATCAGCTTATAAAATCATCAATCCCGGTAAACGTTATGTGATGAAATATACGACTGTAAGTGGTATTGACGGCTTTGACGGATCGCGTAAAGAAGCAGAGAAAGCAGTAGTACAAGCTATAGACTAGCTTGCTGTTTTTAGCTTATTTTTTAAGCTCAGAATTGTATTTCGGTTTAATGGCTTGATTAAAAAATCTACAACCTGAGTGTAATTCTGAGCTTTTTCTTTGTCAATAGAACTGGTGCTTGAGGTTACGATTACAACTTGTGTAGAATTTTTATTCTCTTGTAAATTATCTAGAAAAGTCCACCCGTCAATGATGGGCATATTAAGGTCTAAAAATATTATGTCTGGCTTTTGTGCCTCAACATCTAGTAGTGCTGCTTCAGGAAGTGTGTAGTCTACAATATTGTGTGCAAAGTCTGTAACTTCAATCAATTTTTTATTGATGAAATTTGCCATTTTCTGGTCATCTACCAGCATTACTTTTAGAGGCTTATTCATAACCGCCGTCTTTATTAATTGTGATTTTTGCCTCTTCTTCACTTTGTTGCACAACTTTTCTAAAGATAGTGTCTAACTCTAAAGCAGAGATTTTTATTTCGGGCAGCATGGTTTCTTTTAATTCACTGTTATCAAGATGATCAGCAACTTCAATTAAACCTAAAATTCGGGTAAGCGGTTCTCTAAGATTATGTGAGTTAAGTCTGGAGAGATCTAAGAGTTTTTTGTTCTTATTAAGGAGTTCTTCAGTGCGATTATTAATGACGTTCTGTTGATTACTATTTATAGCTTCGATCTCTCTATTCTTCAATTCTATCTGAGCAATAGCATCCTGAAGCGTTTCATTTTTACATTTGAGTTCTTCACTAAGACAGATTTGTCTATACTTTGATGTTATACTGTCTACAAGCATATGCATAATGTCAGAATCCGTGTGATTGAATTTTACATTGTCATCAGAAAGTAGCGATACGCAAATACGATAATCAGGGTATGAGATATACCAACCCCAAAGCACGCCATTTTGCAGATCCAACTCTGACAAATATTCAGGTAGCGAATCTGGCTTTACGGGTTCCGAAAAAGGCGTATGCTTTTCTAAAAGCTCCTTTTCATAATCCAGTATATTCTCAGAATTATTGTGTGCATATATTTTTCCTTTAGAGAAAGTATACCCACTAATAGAATCTTTGTCGAGTAATAAGATTCTAAATGCTCTGAAGTTGAAGAGATACTTGAGGTGTCTATTGGTTATCTCACCCAGCATTTCAATAGAATCTACCTTCCCTAGACTTCCTGAAAATTTAGAAAATGCTTCATAAGTAATACGATATTTTGCTCCGGCTAAATTCAAGAACAAAACTATTAAGCGTGAGCTTCCAGAAGCTCATTGTCTATCCTTATACCAGAAACATCAGCCAGTGTATTGAGCATATTTACAAGGTCTGCTTGAGCCATAAGTTCTTGAATTTCTAGATTGTCAAAGCCTACATCCTTAAGCTTTTCAAAATCAGCATCTGTAATCTGATCTGGTTGTAGCGCGGCTTTTGATACCACTTTAATAGCAGTTCTAAAACTTTCAGGAATAAGGGGGCTTTCCAGATTTTCGGTAACCTTAAAATTAGGGTTATCATTAATCATAGCGCTCATGCTATCTGCGAAAATTCCGTGAGCGTGTGCACAATATTGACAATCTCGTTCTTTCGAAACATTGTAAATGATGAGTTGTTTTAAAACGTTAGGAATACTTCCCATCATTAACGTTGATTTTAATTTTGCCCAGTTACCACCTAATAGTGTGGCGTTAGATCCTTGGCACTTAAACCAATTTAGGACAAACGGTATCTGTAAAGTACGTTTTGTGTCGTCGTAAATCTCCTGAACTTCGGAGGAAGCTTCATTATAATTTACAATTTGAAATCGGGTAGTGTTACTAAAAGTAGAGTTTTGCATATATAGAAGTTTGGGACTGTTAAAATAATAAAATTAATAATTAAAGTTACTTTAAATTTACATATATAAAATTCTGTAAATCAAGTATTTAGATTTGTTTGAAATTTTTAGGTATTTCAAACAAGTATTTTTAACGATAAAACAGTGTCCTATGTCTTATTATTTTAAGAGATAAAATTGGAATATTAGTGCTTTAAATGTTTCATATTTAGACAAGGTTTTGCAATATTTGCAGTTCAGTTCATTCTTTAATGCGGTTATCAAGAAAGGCAGAGGGATTAGACCCGTTGAAGCCTTAGCAACCCTCCTCTTGGAGAAGGTGCTACATTCTACTCGATTTTGAGATAGATAACATAAAAACAAGTCTTTGCGACTTTTCTTTTGCCTTCTTAATAACGTATTTTTGCATACTATTCTCAGAGATATGAGCATGTTTTGCAAGCGTTAAAATGCTGTTTTTAGATAAAGATTATGAGTGAAAATAAAATACATACAGCTTTAAGAAAGCGTATTCTTGTTTTAGATGGTGCAATGGGAACAATGTTGCAACGCTATAAATTTACAGAAGAAGATTTTAGAGGAGAGCGCTTTAAAGATTGGTCAATTCCTGTGCAGGGTAATAACGATATGTTGAGTATTACGCAACCTGAAGCTATTGCAGATGTTCATACTAAATATTTTGCTGCGGGAGCAGATATCGTAGAGACAAATACTTTTAGTGGTACAACCATCGCTATGGCAGATTATGGGATGGAGGAGTTTGTTTACGAGCTTAATTATGAGTCTGCTAAAATAGCAAAAAAGGTAGCCCAAGAATTTACAAAAAAAGAACCCGAAAAGCCACGTTTTGTAGCTGGCGCAATGGGGCCTACTAACAAAACTGCCAGTATGTCTCCAGATGTAAATGATCCTGGTTTTAGAGCGGTTTCTTTTGATGAGTTACGAGCAGCTTACAAGCAACAAGCAGAAGCCTTAATTGATGGTGGTGTAGACATGCTTTTAGTGGAAACTGTTTTTGATACATTGAATGCAAAAGCGGCACTTTTTGCTATTGAAGAACTAAAAGAAGAACGCAATATAGACATCCCTGTGATGGTGAGCGGTACCATTACTGATGCTTCGGGAAGAACCTTATCTGGTCAGACAGCTGAGGCATTTTTGATCTCTGTGGGGCATATGCCTTTACTTTCTGTAGGTTTTAATTGTGCTTTGGGAGCAGAGCAACTAACTCCCTATTTAGAAGTTGTTTCCAGTAGATCAAACTTTGCAGTTTCGGCTTATCCTAACGCAGGATTGCCTAACGCATTTGGTGAATATGATGAGACTGCAGAAGAGATGGCAGCTCAGATAAAAACCTATTTAGATAAAAAGCTGATCAACATCATTGGTGGCTGTTGTGGTACAACTCCAGAACACATCCACGCCATTGCAGAATTAGTGAAAGATTACGAACCAAGGCCATTGCCTGAGCTTAATGAAGCTGAAACAGCGATATAAATCAGAACGATGAGTGTAGAAGCAATAGCTAAAGCAAAAAAAATAAGACCGCTAAAATTGAGTGGCTTAGAGCCGTTAGTAGTTACGCCAGAAAGCAATTTTGTAAACGTAGGAGAACGTACTAATGTGGCTGGATCGCGTAAATTTTTAAGACTCATTAATGAAGAGAAATTTGATGAAGCCTTAGACATTGCACGGGATCAGGTAGAGGGCGGTGCCCAGATCATAGATATTAATATGGACGATGGTCTTATTGATGGTAAAGAGGCGATGGTTACTTTTCTCAATCTCATTGCTGCAGAGCCAGATATTTCTAGAGTACCTATTATGATAGACAGCTCTAAATGGGATATCATAGAGGCAGGTTTGCAGGTTGTACAGGGTAAATGTGTGGTGAACTCCATTAGTTTAAAAGAAGGCGAAGCCGAATTTATTGACCACGCTAAAAAGATAAAACGATACGGAGCTGCTGTTATCGTTATGGCATTTGATGAGGTTGGTCAGGCTGATAATTATGAGCGTCGTCTGGAGATTACAAAACGCAGTTATGATATTCTCGTAAATCAGGTGAAATTCCCACCGGAGGATATCATTTTTGACTTGAATATTTTTCCGGTTGCTACCGGTATGGAAGAGCATCGTCTCAATGCTATAGATTTTATTAGAGCTACAAAATGGGTGAAAGAGAATTTACCCTACGCACATGTAAGTGGCGGAGTAAGTAATGTTTCTTTTAGCTTCCGAGGAAATAATGTGGTGCGTGAAGCGATGCACTCCGTATTTTTATACCACGCTATTAAAGCTGGGATGAATATTGGTATTGTTAACCCAACAATGCTTGAGGTTTATGATGATATTCCTAAAGATTTATTAGAGCACGTAGAAGACGTTATTCTTGATCGTCGCGATGATGCAACAGAGCGATTACTGGATTTTGCCGAAAGTGTAAAAGGTAATGCAAAAGAAAGAACAGTTGACCTGTCTTGGCGAGAAGAACCTTTACAAGATAGAATTACACGAGCTTTAGTTAAAGGTATTGATGCTTATATTTTAGAAGATGTAGAAGAGGCAAGATTAGCTTCAGAAAAGCCATTACACGTGATTGAAGGTCATCTAATGACTGGGATGAACGTGGTGGGTGATCTTTTTGGAGATGGAAAAATGTTCCTTCCACAGGTTGTAAAATCGGCACGGGTGATGAAAAAAGCAGTTGCTTATTTATTGCCATATATAGAAGAAGAAAAACTGAAAAACCCACCGCCGGCGTCGGAAAAGGCAAAATCCAATCTTGTCCTAATGGCTACCGTAAAAGGAGATGTACACGATATTGGTAAAAATATTGTGAGTGTGGTTTTGGCGTGTAACAACTATGAGATCATAGATATGGGAGTTATGGTTCCTCCAGAAAAAATTATCGCCACCGCCAAAGAACGCAACGTTGATATTATAGGTCTCAGCGGGCTCATAACTCCTTCTCTTGATGAGATGGTTTTTCTAGCTAAAGAAATGAAGCGTCAAGATTTCACCGTTCCATTGCTTATAGGCGGTGCAACCACGAGTAAGGCACATACAGCAGTTAAAATTGATCCTGAATATCCGGAAGCAGTTGTTCATGTAAATGATGCATCTAGGGCGGTAACGGTTGTTGGAGACCTTCTCAATCCTGATTCAAGATTAAAATATAAAGCAGATATTAAAGAAGATTATGCTTTGTTTAGAGAACGCTTTTTAACACGAGGAAAGAAACGTGATTTCTTAACTGTGGCTCAAGCACGTGAGAATAAATGGAAGTTAGATTGGGATAATTTTGAAGCGTTTAAACCTAAAGAATTAGGAGTTCAGGTTATTGAAGAATTTGATCTGAATAAACTTGTTGATTATATAGATTGGTCACCGTTTTTCCGCAGTTGGGATTTACACGGTAAGTATCCAGATATATTAGAGGATGATGTAGTAGGCGAGCAAGCACGTGAATTATTTGCTGATGCTAAAGAGATTTTGAAAAAGATTTTAGATGAAAAATTATTGACCGCAAAAGCGATTTTTGGACTCTTTGAAGCCAATACAGTAAACGACGATGACATCGAGATCATTACTTCAGGTTTAGAAAATAAAACTGAAAAGTTCATTTTTAGAACGCTGCGTCAACAAAGCAAAAAAGCATCGGGAAAGCCCAATATTGCATTAGCAGATTTTATAGCTCCTAAAGAAAGTGGGAAGCAAGATTATATGGGGTGCTTCTGTGTGACAGCAGGTTTTGGTACCCAAGAGTTAGCAGCAAAATATGAAGCAGATCACGACGATTACAACAGCATTATGGTTAAAGCACTCGCAGATCGTTTTGCAGAAGCATTTGCTGAGTATTTACACGAGCTTGTTAGAAAAGAATACTGGGGCTATGCAAACGATGAATCGCTAAGTAATCTAGAATTGATCAAAGAAGAATATAAGGGAATAAGGCCTGCACCGGGATATCCTGCGTGTCCAGACCATTTAGAAAAAATAACCATTTGGGATGTACTTGACGTTGAGGGAAAAATAGGTGTAAAGCTTACCGAAAGTTTAGCCATGTGGCCGGCCGCTTCGGTAAGTGGGTATTATTTTGCTAATCCTGATGCGCGTTATTTCGGCCTCGGAAAAATCAAAATGGATCAGGTGATCGATTTTGCAGATCGTAAAGGAATAGAAGTACGCATGGCTGAAAAATGGTTGAATCCTAATATTTCTGACCAATAAAAGTAAACCACTAAGACAACCAAAAATTAAAATCTGCAAGAGCAGTTAGCTAAGCAGGTAACCTACTTATGAAAATTACAGATCACATAAAACAAGCAAACGGTAAGACTTTATTTTCTTTTGAACTGATTCCGCCTAGAAAAGGGAAAAGTATTCAGGAGTTGTATAACAATATTGACCCTTTGATGGAATTTAAACCTCCGTTTATTGATGTTACTACATCGCGAGAGGAATTTGTTTACATAGAAAAAGATGGGTTGTTAGATAAAAAAGTAACCCGGATGAGACCAGGAACTATAGGTATTTGTGCTTCTATAAAGCATAAGTATGATGTAGATACGGTTCCTCACGTATTGTGTGGTGGTTTTACTAAGGAAGAAACCGAATATATGCTTGTAGACTGCCATTATTTGGGTATTCATAATCTGATGGCTTTGAGAGGTGATGCTATGCGAGAAGAGCAGTACTTTAAGCCTACTCCCGGAGGTCACGAATATGCTTTAGGTCTTGTAGAACAGGTGGTTGAGATGAATAAAGGGCATTATTTAAATGGTATGGTAGAGACCTCAGATTGTTCAGATTTTTGTATAGGTGTTGCCGGCTATCCTGAAAAACATTTAGAAGCTCCATCTTTAAAAACAGACTTAAAACGCCTGATTCAAAAAGTTGAGGCTGGTGCAGACTATGTTGTAACTCAAATGTTTTTTGACAATAAAAAGTATTTTGAGTTTGTTGATTTAGTCCGTGCAGAAGGGATTGATATTCCTATTATTCCGGGAATAAAGCCTATTGCTGTTAAGCGCCATTTACAATTGTTACCACAGGTTTTTAAAATAGATCTTCCGCAAGAACTGATAGAATCTGTAGAGTCGTGTAAAAGTAATGCAGATGTTCGTCAGGTCGGGATCGAGTGGGCAATTCAACAATCTAAAGAACTTATGGAAGGCGGTGCGCCGGTATTGCATTATTATTCTATGGGCAAAAGTGATAATGTAAAAGCAATAGCATCTGAGCTTTTTTAACAAGTCTATTACTGATAATATTTGATACATTTGCCGGACACCCTATTTTGAATGAAGTATAGAATTCTTATTGCCCTGTTTACTGTAGGTTTTGCTTATGGTCAGGAGACCGAGGTTAAGCCTTATAGCTTTGATGTTAATTATACTTACGGAAGTATTCTGGAGCATAATAAAGATATCTCCCACCTTATTACGGGACATCCCACAGGAGTGATTCTATCTTATAATCGAATGACTTATGGTTTTAATGATTGGGAAGCACGCTATAATTATCCGGATTACGGATTTTCATTCGTAACTCAAAACCAGAAAAACCCAAACTTAGGTGAGAATTATGGGCTGTATGGGCATTTTAACTTTTATGCGCTCAACAGGCATTTGATGGTGCGCATTGCTCAAGGTGTTGCGTTTACAACAAAACCTTTTGATCTAGATAAGAACTTTAGGAACAACGCTTATGGCTCTACTTTATTGAGCTCTACCTATATAATGGTAAATTATAAGCAGCCTAATATAATAGATAAAATAGGTTTGCAGGCAGGGATTTCTTTAGTGCATTATTCTAATGCAAATGTGCGAGCCCCCAATGCCAGTACAAACTCGTTTACCTTCAATTTAGGGTTGAATTATCAACTGGATGATGAGGAGTTTCCCGAATACATCCCAAAGGTTAAAAGCCGATATACAGAACCTATCAAATGGAATCTCGTTTTAAGAACAGGAGTTAATGAAAGTGATTTTATAGGTTTAGGACAAAAAACATTTTTAATAGTTTCTTCATTTTTAGACAAGCGCATTTCCCATAAAAGCAGCCTGCAGGTAGGAGCTGATTTATTTTTAAGTCCGTTTTTAAAAGATCAGATCGAATATGAATCTATTGCATTTGCCAATCAGTACGGTACTACTGGAGATGAAGATTGGAAACGGGCCGGTGTATTCGTGGGACACGAGCTACACTTCAATAAAAATGCTTTTGTAACCCAATTTGGGTATTACGCATATTACGACTATGATTTTGAAGGTCGTGTGTATTTTAGAGGTGGTTTAAAACGTTATTTTTCAGAAAGTATTTTCGGTGCTATTACCCTAAAATCTCACGGGGCAAAAGCCGAAGCAGTAGAGTTTGGTATAGGTATTAGGCTTTAATAATAGACAGTCCATTTTTTAAATTCTTTTGATTTAAAGCCTTCTAGTAAATGGGTGAACTCCTTTGGGAGAGCCTTTTTAGTCTTAATAAGCAAAATATTATTCTTATCACGGAGCAAGCTTTTTAAACGCTGTGCTTGACCTTCTTCATTAAGGGGTAAATAACTTTTTTTCCACGCATCTGTTTTCTCAAAACGAGTATCCCGTTTCGCTTCAAAATTAGTGTCATAAATTGTGATGACGCGCTCGTTGAGATAGAATGGTGCAGATGATAATAGGTTGTCGTAAATAAGTACTTTATAATCAGCATCACCGCGTTCTGCTTTTATAAACTCATATTGAGGTTTAGGCGAATTAATTGCAAAACTATTTGCTGCACTAAAAGATGAATGAATTATAACCACAAAACAGTATGCCAGCGTGCTCAGCAAAAGTATTTTCCATCTAAATTCTATAATAGATTTGTAAAATAAATAATAAGCTATGCCTATGGCTGATATCAATAGGATCAGGGCAAGCCAAATGTTGAATGTGACTATTGGTATCGCAATTAATGCAATTATTATAAAAAACAGTAAAACATAGGCAACTTTAAAAGCATTCAAGTAAATCTTCTCTGAAGTTTGAGAATACTGTATAAATACACTACCAAAAAATACCGCTAATACCGGAAATACTGGTAAAATATAAAGGATGAGTTTTGATGAAAAAAGTGAGAAAGCAACTAAAATAGCTAAGGCTGCATACCCACAAGTTTTGGTAGCCCGATCAAAAGAAATACTATTTTTCTGCTTAACTAAATTCAGTATTATAGGTACAAACCACGGTAAGCAAAGTAGCGGGGCAAAAACCAAATAAAACCAGAACGGCTTTGCCCGGTGAAAGGTTTCTGCATGAACGCTACGAGCTATAATTTGTTCCTGAATAAAATAATCCCACAAAGCTGGTTTTTCAGCAACGATCGCTGCGAACCAAGATCCCGAAATAGCTAATAACAAGATCAAGCCAAGAATGCTATGAGTATCCAATTTTGGTTTTTCTCTATAAATAATTTTATAGCATAAAATGAATAGCGCTGTTGGTAAAAAAGCAACCGGACCTTTAGTAAGAAATCCTAGTCCGAGTGCTATATAGAAAAGGTATAAGTATGCTTTTTTATTATTGATCTTAACCTGAAGCCACAAATAAATACTCCAGATGATAAAGGTTACTAAATAAGCATCTGTGGTTAAATTTCGGGCTGCTATTAGTGCGATAGGGAATGAAAAGTAGATGAGTGCAGCAGCGATAGCGATCTTCTCATCTTTAAACCAAAGTTTGCCAATTTTAAAAATCAGTAATAATTGCAGCATGAGAGCCAAACTCATAAAAAAGCGTGCGCCAAACTCATTAAAACCAAAAATCTTATACCCAATAGCTGTAATTGCATAGGTGATTGGTGGTTTGTGATAATGACCAATATCTAGCAAAGAAGGATGAATAAAATCATTACTAAGGGCCATCTCGCGACCTATTTCGGCATAGCGTGCCTCGCTGCTTTCGGTTAGTCCCCAACTGCCTTGTCCCAGATTTAAAATCGTAAAAAGGAAGAGAAGAACTAGGTAGAATTTTTTTGTCAAAGCTTGATTTTAAAAATGACAAAGTTCTAACTTAAAATACGTATCCTAAAAATTATCTGCTCAATTTCATTTAATATTAATAGCAAGTCATATATACAGTGGTCATTCTGTTTCTTTTTGCCGTAATTTGCCTAAAAATTATTGCTTTCATGCGTAGCCTTGTTTTAGTACTCTTTGTCATCTTTATTTCATGTAATTCAGAAAATGCACCAGACTGTTTTCAAACTTCTGGTGATACCGTTGAGGTAGAATATCAATTAGAAGAGTTTACTAAACTTCGTGCAGAGACCGATGTGATTGTCTATATCAAGCAAGGTGATGAATATAAGGCTACATTGCGCACTGGTGAGAATTTGCTTTCAGAAGCCTTGATCGAAGTTCAGGATGGGGTTTTAGTGCTTCGTAATGATACACGTTGTAACCTCTTGAGAGAATATGGCAACTTTGAAGTTTTTGTTACCGTGCCTAACCTTACTGAGATTCGTCACAATTCTGCTCGCGAGATCTACAGTGATGGCACTTTGGTTTTTCCCGATTTGTATTTAGTGAGTAATACTTCAATTAATCTAGATGTCATTCTTAGAAAAACAGGAGAATTTCATTTGGATCTTGATACCGAAAACCTCAGGATAGATGCCAATGGTAAAAGTGTTTTTTATATGACTGGTGAAGCAGAAAATATGAAGCTTGGCTTTCAGAATGAGAATCCCCGCTTTGAAGGAAGGGATTTTGTAGTTCAAAATATTGATATATATCACAGAGCTCCTAACAAAATGATTATAAATCCACAGCAGAGTTTAACGGGGGTAATTACCGGTACCGGAGATGTTATTGCAGTAAATCGGCCTCCGGTGGTTGATGTAGAAGAGCGTTATACCGGTCGTCTAATTTTTGAGGAATAAAAAGACTTATGAAGCACTTTTTACCCGTATTACTAATTTTATCTTTTTTAAATCTTACAGCTCAGGAAACTGATTTTACTGAAGAAAAAAAGCCAATTTCTTTAGATGCCTCTTTTTTCTACGGAAGCATCCTTGAGCATAACCCGGATATTAATCATTTAATAACAGGCCACCCTACCGGATTCTTGTTGAGTTACAACCGCAAAACTTATGGATTTAATGAGTGGGAGCGACGTTATAATTATCCTGATTGGGGTTTTTCGATGGCTTATCAAAATTTGCATAACGAGTATCTAGGTGAAAATATAAGTTTCTACGGGCATTTTAATTTTTACTTTTTAAACCGAAATGCTTACTTCCGGATTGGTCAAGGTTTTGCAGTTGCTGGTAGTCCGTATGATGCAGAAACCAATTACCAGAACAATGCTTACGGTACAAAATTGTTAAGTTCTACATACATTGCTTTGCAATACAACAAGCAAAATCTTTATAAAGGTTTTGGCCTTAATGCCGGTTTTACGATCATACATTACAGTAATGCAAACCTTCGGGCTCCTAACAACAGTACCAATACGTTTGCATTTAATGTGGGAGCTAATTACAATCTGGATTATAAAGACATGCCAGATTTTATTCCGGAAGGAGAACGCACAAAATACACGGAGCCTATTCATTATAATCTGGTTCTGCGAGGAGGTGTTAATGAGAGTGATATCGTTGGTCAGGGGCAGTTTCCCTTTCTTGTAGTTTCTGCTTTTGCAGACAAGCGTATCAATCACAAGAGCACCTTAGTTGCCGGTACAGATGTGTTTTTTGCTTACTTCTTTAAAGAATTGATTAAGCTTCAGGCAGCTTCTTTTCCAGAGTTAGGGGTTAGCGGAGATGAAGATTGGAAACGTGTGGGGCTTTTTATAGGTCACGAGTTGCGGTTTAATAAGATTGCTTTTGTTTCTCATTTAGGGTATTATATATATTATCCCTATGAATTTGAAAACCGACTCTATAATCGCCTGGGTTTAAAGCGCTATTTTACAGATGATATCTTTGCTTCGGTAACGGTAAAAGCCCACGGAGCTAAGGCAGAAGGCGTAGAGTTTAGTGTGGGATATCGTTTTTAGGCAATTCTAAAAAGCAAAAAATCAGCGGCGGAAAATGCAACTATTCCTTTTAAAGATATAGTTTAGTTTTATTCCGCACGTTTTCACATCTTTGTAGCTGTTTTTATGGTAAGAAATCTAGTTCTTTTGGCGTTTGCCGTTTGGGTTACCGGTTGCAAAGATATTGAGACTAAGAAAGTGTCTTCTGATACTTTCCTAAAGGAAGAACTCAAGAATCTCAATATGAATGAAGTTGAAGAATATCCATCTTTTGCTTCGTGCGATTCAATTAAGGGACAAGATGCGATATACGAATGCTTCAAAACCGAACTCGCACTTAATTTTCAGCGCCAGCTTTCTACGAAAACGATTATTGTAGAATCTGAATTGAACGACACGATCTGGTTGTATCTGAGTATTTCTGACTTGGGTGACCTCAAGATCGAGCAAGCAGAAATCCCTGACACAATCGCTAAACAATTACCACAGTTAGAAGGTTGGCTAAAAGATAGTTTAGATTCTTTGCCAAAAATCTACCCGGCACACAAACGTGGGATTCCTGTAAAAACAATGTTTAAAATGCCAGTGGTTATTAAGGTAGATTAGCTATTTGTTAAACACTCTGCCTTTCCATTCAAATTTACCAAACTGACTTGCTAGCGCTATATATACAGTAAAAATAGGGTAGGTCACAGCTACAAGAGGAAAGTAAATCAAACTCTTTTTTTGGTTAAAAAGTGATGCAGTTTGCCATATTAATAGAAAATCAACAGCTATTTTTAGTAGTATTAGCGGCCATATTTCGGGATAAAAAATAACTAAAAATAGAGAAGCATTGCCTAGTAAAACTAATAACGAGATAAGTACTGCAAACCAACTTGTATATGCAGA
The DNA here is from genome assembly GCF_004104055.1 of Leeuwenhoekiella aestuarii. GTDB lineage: Bacteria > Bacteroidota > Bacteroidia > Flavobacteriales > Flavobacteriaceae > Leeuwenhoekiella > Leeuwenhoekiella aestuarii. The sequence continues at coordinate 1,313,936 of NZ_QOVJ01000001.1, forward strand.
TGCTTTTGCAGCCCAGCGTTTGCGTTGCTCTATCAGGCTTTTCCAGTTAGGCTGTGTTTGAGTGAGTACAAGTGCTTCAGATGTTTTGAGATAGTGTACTTTTTCAGGTATTTCTTTTATGAATTTTTGCATTAAAAAGACATCATCACCACTGGCTAAATGATCCGTTTGCGCGTATCCATTCAATATTAAAAATTCTGTTTTAGAGAAAGCAAGATTAGCACCATTACACATAAATGCTTGCAGGAGTCCGAAACTTCCTATTGTAGCTCCCTGTAAACTTAAAAAGTCAAGTTGCTGAAATCTATCCAGGAATCCTGCAGATGTAAAAAATGAAACCGGGCCGGCGATAAATTTACTATCCTCGGCTCTAATTTTTTGATCGTAATGCTGTAACCACAAATCCGGTAGTTTACAATCTGCATCTGTTGTGATTATCCACTCAAATTGTGCAGTGTTGATTCCTTTAGTTAATGCATCTTTTTTGGGAGAGGCCGAAAAGCGTTCGTTTTCTAAAACTATAATAGATACTTCGGCTTGCTGTTTAAACGCTTCAATTAGAGCCACAGATGCATCGGTTGAAGCATCGTCAATGAGTATGATTTCAAAATACGACTTTGGATAATTTAAATTTGAAAGTGATTCGAGTAACGTGTTGAGGTTCTCAGCTTCGTTTCTAAACGGAATAATTATCGAAAATGAAGTAAGATGAGTAGAAGCAGATTTAAGTTTATCAGTTTTCAAACGTTTAAAGCCAAAGCACAAAAACACAATAAGAAGAGCGTAGAGTATTAAGATGGCAGAGATGAGGATCACGCTTATTATGTTTAGCTTTGTGGCAGCTTCAAAGATGTAAAAAAAATAGCGCTTGAAATCAGAAAAAATCATTTTAGGGATCGACCCGGGAACCACAATTATGGGGTTTGGCCTCATTAAAGTGGTGAATAAGAATATGGAGTTTATTCAGATGAATGAACTGCTGCTCAAAAAATATGATGATCCTTACGTAAAACTGAAACTTATTTTTGAACGCACTATAGAACTTATAGATACCTATCATCCCGATGAGATGGCGCTCGAAGCACCTTTTTTTGGTAAAAATGTACAATCTATGCTTAAGTTAGGAAGGGCGCAGGGTGTGGCGATGGCTGCAGGTTTATCCCGACAAATTCCTGTGACGGAGTATCTTCCTAAAAAAATAAAAATGGCAATTACCGGAAACGGTAACGCCAGTAAAGAGCAGGTCGCAAAAATGCTACAAAGTCTTCTCGGCCTTAAAACGCTTCCTAAAAATCTGGATAGTACAGATGGTCTCGCAGCTGCGGTTTGTCATCACTTCAATGCCGGTCGTGTTGAAACCGGTAAAAGCTATACCGGCTGGGATGCTTTTGTAAAGCAGAACGAGAAACGCGTAAAAAAATAGCTTTTTCAATTTAAAAATAATGTCTGGACTCTATATTCACATTCCTTTTTGCAAGCAGGCATGTCATTATTGTGACTTTCATTTTTCAACATCGTTGAAGAAAAAGAGCACATTGGTTGATGCATTATGCCAGGAAATGATTCTGCGTAAAGATGAAATCCCCGGTTCATTACAAACCATTTATTTTGGAGGAGGAACTCCCAGTTTATTAGAAGCTGAAGAGTTGGAGCATATTTTTAAAACTATTGATGCTCATTTTAAAATAAACGCTAATGCTGAAATCACGCTTGAAGCTAACCCAGATGATTTAAATGAAGCTAAACTGAAAATGCTTGCAGCATCTCGAATCAATAGGTTGAGTATAGGTGTGCAGTCTTTTTTTGAAGAAGACCTAAAGTTGATGAACCGCGCACATAATGCAACAGAAGCAGTGCAATGTTTAGAGTTGGCTAAACGCTATTTTGATAATATCTCTATTGATATGATCTATGGGATGCCCGATATGAGTGATGCACGCTGGCATGAAAACTTAGATAAAGCGCTGGCACTTAATATTCCACATATATCGAGTTACGCCTTGACGGTAGAGCCCAATACTGCTTTGCAGAAATTTATTGAAAAGGGTGTGGTGAAACCTGTTGATGATGCAGTGGCACAACGTCATTTTGAGATATTGATAGAACGGATGCAAAAAGCCGGTTTTGAGAATTATGAGTTTTCAAACTTTGGCAAACCGGGCTATTATTCACAAAACAATACAGCTTATTGGACGGGCAGATCTTATTTAGGAATTGGTCCTTCAGCGCACAGTTATGACGGTGCTACTCGCAGTTGGAACATCAATAACAATCCTAAGTATATTAAAGCGATACAATCTGGAGAACTACCCATTGAGCGTGAAACACTTTCAGTAACGGACAAATACAATGAATATGTGATGACTGGGCTACGCACGATCTGGGGGATCTCACTAATAAAGATCGAAGAGTCTTTCGGTTTAAAATATAAAGAATATGTACTACAACAGGCTCAGAAACATATTCAAGCGCATTTGTTGTATTTAGATCAAGACCGGATTTTGGTCACTCAAAAAGGTAAGTTTTTAAGCGACGGCCTTGCAAGCGATTTATTTTTAATCAATCTTTCGTGATATTTCTGCTGTAACATTTTGGCGAATTTCTTAACTTATCAAAGTAGATAACCAGCCAGAACCAAAGCATGCGAGCAAAAATAACGATCAATTCTCAAGACTATACAGTAGATTTTACAAAACCATTAGATATAAGTATTCCCATCGTTAGCAGTGCTAAAAACCCTGTGGCGTGGTATCTAGATGCTCCTAATATAGAACCCGTGAAAGTAGGTAGATGGGTGGCAGCTGTAGCGCAGGGTTCTGTGGTAAATTTTAATAATGTACAGTTTAATCCGCACGCTCACGGTACACATACTGAATGCGCCGGTCATATTACCGAAAAAATTTATAGTGTCAATGAGCATCTCAAAACCTTTATGTTTTCTGCGGAAGTGATCACGTTGGTACCAGAGTCGTATGCTGATGATTTAGTCTTTACTAAAAAGCAGGCGCAGAAAGCATTGGGAGCCAAACGCCCTGAAGCCATAGTAATACGTACCCTTCCTAATACAACAAGTAAAAAAAGTAGAAATTGGTCACACACAAACTGGCCGTATTTACTTGAAGAAGTTGCTGTATTTTTTCGCGAATGCGGTATTAAACATTTGCTTATAGACCTCCCCAGCGTAGATCGTGAGAGTGATGATGGTGTTTTAGCCAGTCATAATGCCTTTTGGGATACCAAGGGTAAATTGCGATTAGATGCCACTATAACCGAAATGATTTTTGTACCACACACTGTAAAAGATGGGTCGTATTTACTGAATTTGCAAATCGCTTCTTTTGAAAATGATGCGAGCCCTAGTAAGCCAGTACTTTATGCTTTAGAAAGTTAAGAATGAAAACACTACTCAAATTAGAAGAATTCGGTTCGCTTCTTTTAGGAATTTATCTTTTTAGTACCCTAGATTTAAGCTGGTGGTGGTTTATAGGTTTTTTTTTAGTTCCAGATATTAGTGCTTTGGGGTATTTGGCAGGCCCCAAAATAGGTGCCTGGTGTTATAATTTTCTGCATTTAAAAAGCTTAGGAATACTCTGCTACCTATTAGGTGCCGCGTTTAGTCTTATAGAATTTCAAGTTGCGGGATTAATTATTTTTTCTCACGCTGCGTTTGATCGTTTGTTGGGTTATGGGTTGAAATATGAAACCGGTTTTAAAGACACGCATTTAGGGAAAATAGGCAACTAACCTTATCTTTGATTTATGGAATATCTATTCATAGGTTTAGCAGTAGGCAGCGTGGTTGCTTACTTTATTTTCAATAGGTTTAATAAAAGCAAGCGCCAGCAAAATGCGCAGCAGCAGTCTGTTGTTTTGATGGAAAAAATACGTAGCGTTTGTAAGTTTATAACAGTAGAAGGAGATTTTTCTGAAATTTACCATTATCAGAATGTAAAAGATAAATGGCTCAATCTGTTTTTAGGAAGTAAGAAAGCATTGGTGCTCATTGATGCTAAAGCTTATGTAGGTTTTGATCTTACCAAGATTAAAATGCACCCTGATGTAAAGAATAGGATCATTATTTTAACCGATTTTCCACAGCCGGAATTACTCAGTATAGAAACTGATTTTAAATATTACGATAAAAAAGAGGGTTGGGCAAACCCCTTTACTTCAACAGATCTTACCGAAATAAACAGAGAGGCTAAGCAGCACATTGTAGACAAAGTGCCGCAAAGTGGTTTGTATGATGAAGCTTCAAAGCAAGCATTAAGTACAGTATCTCTTATGGAAAATTTAGTGCAGACGATTGGCTGGAAATTAGATTACCAGGCATTAGAAAAAGCAGCTGAAGCACCCCGATTAAAAGATAAGAATGAGTCAAAAGCAGTTTAGCATTAAAGAGGTTCAGAAAGAAGATTGGTCACTCTTAAAACAGTTGGTTGATGAGGTCTGGCCAGCAACCTTTAAAGATATTCTCTCTGAAGCCCAGATTAGCTATATGATGGAGATGATGTACAGCATTACTTCATTAAAGAAACAAACAGAAACCGGAAGCGTATTTTATTTGCTTTATGATTCAGAAGTCGCTGTGGGGTATTTAGCGATCATTCCGCATTATTCAGATAAACGTTTAAATGCCAAAGCGGCGCTTACCAAGGTTGATAAAATTTATGTGTTGCCCGAAACACAAGGAACAGGAGCAGGTCGTTTTCTAATGGATTTTGCTTTCGCGGAAGCAAAAAAGGCAGGAGATGGCGGCGTTATGCTTAACGTGAATCGGGGCAATAATGCTGTGTCTTTTTATGAATATTACGGCTTTAAGAATAGCTATTCCGCAGATTTTGATATTGGTAACGGCTATTTGATGGAAGATTATATTATGTATTATCCGTTTAAAAATTCATAATAAGCCTCTTCTTTTACAATCACTAATTAAATAGAGCGCTATGAACATCGACAACTTTAGAGAATACTGTTTGAGAAAACCCGGTACAATCGAAGAATTTCCATTTGATAATGAGACCTTGGTTTTTAAGGTAATGGGTAAGATGTATGCTTTAAGTGGACTCAAATCCTGGGAGGGAGGAGAACCGCGTATCAATTTAAAATGCAATCCAGAATATGCTCAGGAATTGCGCGGCGAGTATCCTGAAAGTATTTTGCCTGGCTGGCATATGAATAAACACCACTGGAATACTATTGTACTCAACGGTGAAATTTCGTTTAATCAACTGCAGGGATTTATTGATCACAGCTACGATTTGATCGTAAACAGTCTTACGAAAAAACTAAAAGAACAATTAAAAAGTCTGGATTGATTCTGAATATCTAGCTTTACAAAAATCATTTCTTCAATCAAACGCATGCAGAATCCAAAAGAGTATTACAGCTCAAAAATAGCAACGTATCAAGAGCAGCTAAAAAAAATCCAAACGCTATTATTTTCAAGCAGCATGATTCGGCTTGGCGTTTTTTTAATAGGTGTTGCGGCTATTTATTTTTTATGGGAAAACACGCGTATAATTATCGCCGTAATTGTGGTGGAAATCATTTTGTTTCTGGCTTTAGTTTCCAGACATTCCCGTTTAAAATATAAGCGAGATTTTATACAAGAAATGATCTCGATTAATGAGACCGAAATCAAAGTGCTCAACCGGGATTATTACGATTTGCCAGATGGCGAAAGCTTCAATAATCCGTTGCACGAGTATAGTCAGGATATTGATCTTTTTGGAAGGGGGTCTTTCTTTCAATATTTAAATAGAACCGGACTGGAGAGCGGGAAGCAAAAGTTGGCAGCTTTACTTACCTCAAACAGCATAAATGGAATCCCTGAAAAGCAAGAAGCTGCAAAAGAACTTTCAGATCAGCCAGATTGGCGTCAGCAATTTAGAGCTACTGCAGCGCTGGTAGAAGCAGATTACAGCGCGAGTTCAATAATAAATTGGTTGAACGGTTATAAAAGTTTTATTCCGAAAATAATGCGGTGGTTACCCAATGCGTTTTCGGTGGCCTCTGTGACGCTTTTTGTTCTGGCTTATCTGGATTTTATAAGTAGCAATTTGATCATTTGGTGGTTTTTTATCGGGCTGGGAGTTTCAGCTATTTACGTCAAAAAAATCACAGATCTTTGGGCAAAATCGAGCAAAACCCAAACAACTTTTGAGCAATATTATAGGCTGATGTTGTTGCTGGAGGAGCAAGAATTCACTTCGGTTTATTTAAAGCGAGAACAGGATAAAATTAAATCTCAAAAGGCAAAAGCTTCAACAATTATTGAGCAGTTTTCAAAAATGCTGGGAATTCTCGACCAGCGCTCTAATATGTTTGTTGGTGTGTTTATCAATGCGTTTTTTCTTTCCGATTTGAGACAATGTTTCCGCATAGAAAAATGGATTGCTACACATGCAGATGAGGTTGCAAACTGGTTTGAGGTCATTGCCTTTTTTGATGCGCAAAACAGTCTGGGTAATTTCAGATTCAATCATCCTAATTATGCTTTCGCAGCAATCAAATCAGGAAATCATACTTTAAAAGCGACTGATCTCGCGCACCCATTACTCGATCCTAAAAAGGCGATCGCAAATGATTTTAATATTGACAGTGAGCAGTTTTTTATCATTACCGGAGCTAATATGGCTGGAAAAAGTACGTTCTTACGTACCGTTTCTTTGAGTATTGTCATGAGTAATGCCGGTTTGCCTATTTGTGCGAAAGAAGCGATTTACTGTCCTATAAAATTGATTACGAGTATGCGCACCAGCGACTCGCTTACTGATGATGAATCCTATTTCTTTTCAGAATTAAAACGGTTACAGTTTATTGTTAATGCAATTAAAACCGACACCTATTTTATCATTCTTGATGAGATTTTAAAAGGAACTAACAGTACCGATAAAGCAATTGGTTCACGCAAGTTTATTGAAAAACTGGTAGCCTCAAATTCTACTGGCATTATCGCTACTCACGATTTGAGTCTTTGTGAAGCGGCAGACATTCTGGATGACGTTAAAAACTATTATTTTGACGCGCAGATTAAAAACGACGAACTCTTTTTTGACTATACTTTTAAAAAGGGAATCTGTCAAAATATGAATGCGTCTTTCCTGTTGCGGAAGATGAATATTATTGATTCTTAGATGGATTCACTAACGCAAATCGTTCTGGGTGCGGCAGTAGGTGAAGCCGTTTTAGGAAAGAAAGTAGGCAATAAAGCAATGCTTTACGGAGCGATAGCTGGTACGATACCAGACTTGGATACGATCGTTGGCAAATTTTTAGATCCGTTGACGGCGATAGAAATTCATCGTGGGTTGAGTCATTCTATTGTTTTTAGCATTGTGATGGCTCCGCTTCTAGGCTGGCTGGTTTCTAAAATTCATAAAAGAGCAGCAGCAACCTGGAAAGACTGGTCCTGGCTTTTCTTTTGGGGATTGATAACACATCCTCTACTCGATGCTCATACTACTTGGGGGACACAGCTTTTTTGGCCTTTTGACCTTCGGTTGGCATATCAAAATATATTTGTGATAGATCCTCTATATACACTGCCTTTTCTGGTGTTTTTGATTTTAGCAATACGGTTGCCTAAAACTTCAGCAAAGCGAAATAAATACAATCGCTTAGGTTTAAGTGTAAGTTCAGGATATATGATGCTGACGTTGATTTTAAAGGGCATCAGTTATCAAAAATTCACCGATGCTCTAGATGCTCAACATATCGAATATACCGCGATAGATACACGACCGGCAGCTTTCAATACCATTCTATGGTATGCGAATGTAGATATAGGAGATGCTTATTTACTTGGGGATTATTCCTTTTTTGATACCAAACCGATTTCGTTTAAAAAAGTGGAGAAAAACAAAGCGGCTTTAGCTAATTATAAAAATTCTGAAACTGTAAAGCGTCTCGCTCAAATTGCTGAAGGTTGGTATGCGATTGAAAAAAGTAATCAGGATTTGTTTTTTAACGATTTACGTTTTGGTGTTTATGACTTAGAAGCGGAAAATTTAAAGTTTGTATTCAGTTATCAGCTTGTCCCAGATCAATATGATAAGTTAACTATAGTTGAAGCCAAACGTGATCCCGAAGCAATGAAGCAGGTTTTAAGTAGTTTGTGGAGCAGGGTTTGGGGGAATTAGATTTTATCATAGGAAAGAAAATATTTAAAGAAATACACTTATGCAGTATAAACTTTCAGAAATAACACCTCAAGAAATTATTCCGGGTTATCATGGTAAATTGGTGCATACTCAAAACACTTCGTTAGCCTTTTGGGAAGTTGCAGAAGGAGCAGAAGTGCCCGAGCACAGCCATATGAACGAGCAAATCATGCATGTAATTGAAGGTGAATTTGAGTTCACTTTAGATGGAAAAACAAAAGTATACTATCCCGGCGATATTGTAGTGATTGCTCCCCACCTACCGCATAGTGGCAAAGCACTTATGCCGTGTAAATTACTAGATGTGTTTAGTCCTACTCGAGAGGAATATCGATAGAAAAAGGGAGATCATGGCTCATAAATTCTATTTGGGTTTCTAAATAAACTGACATTGTGAAAACAGAGTCAAATTATACTGAAGCACCTAATAACAAAGTAAAATCAACAAAAATGGAAATAAAGCTGAGCGGAAAAAAGGCATTGGTAGGAGCGAGTACTTCAGGAATTGGTAAAGCGATTGCTATACAATTGGCAGCCAGCGGAGCTACTGTTACTTTAATGTCGCGTTCTCTTGATAAGTTGGAAGCGGTGAAGTATGTTTTGTCAACTAGCGAAGGTCAGCAGCATCAGGTCCTTCAGGTAGACTTTACTGATTTTGAAGCCTACCAAGTTTTGATTTCCGAATATTTTGAAAACAATTCCGTAGATATTTTGGTAAACAATACACAAGGTCCTGCTACCGGTACTGCGTTAGATAAGAGTGTTACAGATTATCAGCAGGCTTTTGATCTGTTGTTTAAAACTGTAGTTTTTACAACGGAATTAGCTCTAAAATCTATGCAAAAAAATAAGTGGGGTCGTATTATCAATGTAGCTTCGGTTACGGTAAAAGAACCTTTATCCTATTTGGTTTTGTCTAATTCTATTAGAGCAGCTTTGGTAACTTGGGCAAAAAGTCTGGCAACCAAAGTCGGTAAAGATGGAATAACCGTAAACAGCATTCTTACCGGATATTTTAATACAGAACGTATAAAAGCTTTAAATGCTAAAAAAGCAAAAGAACAGAATATTTCTGAAGAAGAAGTGCTCAAACAACTCGAAGCAACTGTTCCTGTAAAACGTATTGGAGATCCTGCGGAATATGGTTGTTTAGTTGCATTTTTAGCTTCACAACAAGCTGCATTTATTACCGGGACTCAAATACCTATTGATGGAGGGGCATTGTGTAGTGTGTAGACTTTATGATTTAGACTTACTGCTTTTACGTATCTTAACGAGACTTATAAATAGCAGACCTATACCAATTCCCATCAAAAAACCTGATAGACTATCATTTAAATGAACGTAAAATGAGTTGATTAAACTAGCCGAAACGAATAGACTTCCAACGGCTATAAGGATCTGTGTTTTATTCATGTTTTTGGTTTTTATATAAGTAGGAGATTTACCTGGATTGTTACAAAAACTAACCCGTTTCTGCGGTAATATATTCCCGTGGGCTCATGCCTTTTTGTTTTTTAAAGTATCGATTAAAATTAGAAACCGAATTAAAACCACTCGAGAACGCAATACTTGCGATTGACTCTTGGTTTTCTGGAGTGCGTAGTAACTGGCAGGCATGTTCAGTGCGCAGCTCTAATAAAAATTGATAGAAGGTTTTATTGGTTCGCTCTTTAAAAAAGCGGCAAAACGCAGTAGGACTCATCACAGCAACTTCGGCGATCTCATCTAGTGTTATGCGTTCTTGAAAGTTGCTCAGGCAATAATCAAAAACATTACTCATACGCTGGCCTTCAGTATCTGTATATTTAGTGTTTTTTGTGAAATTAGAGAGTAATTCTTTAGGAGCAGTATAAACAGCATAAAGCAGTTTTATAAAACTCATAAAGCGTTCTAGGTTCGGCAAGCTTTTCAGGGTAATAAATTCTCTTTTTAAATTTTTGCTTTTGTCCTGAATCCTAAAACCTGAAGCTGCCTGCTTGAAGAACAGTTCAAAATCTTTTAATTCTTCAGTTTCAAAAAAAGAGGAGCCAAAACTTTCCCTGTTAAAGAATATGGTGAGCATATGTGAAAGACCTTCATCTTGGGTATCACTTCTAAAAACATGCGGAAGATTTCCGCCAAAAACCAATAAGTCTCCAGGACCAAAGCGACTTACCGTATCACCTACCAGTAGTGTTCCTGTTCCGGTTAAGATATAGCTCATCTGTATCTCAGGATGCTGGTGGAGCTTGTCATAAAACAGCGGCTCCAGATCTTCTTGCAAGATGAGGGCGTTGTTGCCAGACTTCGGTATTTTAAAAGGTAAAATTTTCAATAGTTAGAATTTGACGTTCTTTTGGTTCAAAATTCTCTAATTATGCTAATATATGCAAACTTTCGGCTAACTGGTACAAAAAGAAAGCTTTAAAACCCTACTACATTTGTAACATCAATAAAAGATAAGAAACTATGCAAATCAATTGGGAAGGCGTTATGCCGGCAGTTACAACAAAATTCACAGCAGATGATCAGTTAGATCTTGATCTGTTTGAGGTAAACATAAAAGCACAGCTTGATGCTGGCGTTCACGGTATCGTATTAGGTGGCACGTTAGGGGAAGCAAGTACGCTTACCGATGAAGAAAAAACGATATTAACTCGTAAAACAGTTGAAATTGTTGCAGGTTCTGTACCGGTTATGATGAACATTGCAGAGCAAACTACAAAAGGAGCTATCGCTGCAGCAAAACAAGCTGAAGAAGATGGTGCTGCAGGATTGATGATGTTGCCTCCTATGCGTTATAAAGCAAGTGATCGTGAGGTTGTAGCATTTTTTAAAGCAGTTGCACAAAGCACTTCTTTACCTATTATGGTATATAACAACCCGGTCGATTATAAAATTGAAGTGACTTTAGATATGTTTGAAGAGTTGCTTGAAGAGCCAAATATTCAGGCGGTAAAAGAGTCTACTCGTGATATTTCTAATGTAACACGTATCAAAAACCGTTTTGGAGATCGTTTAAAAATTATGACAGGTGTAGATACGCTTGCCTTAGAAAGCTTATTAATGGGCGCAGATGGTTGGGTTGCTGGTTTAGTTTGTGCTTTTCCTGCAGAGACTGTAGCAATTTACGAGTTGCAAAAAGCAGGTCGTATTGCTGAAGCATTAGAGATCTACCGCTGGTTCTTACCACTTTTAGAGTTGGATATAGATGCTCAATTGGTACAAAACATAAAGCTTGCAGAAGTTCATACTAAAATAGGTTCTGAGCACGTGCGTGCACCGCGTTTACCATTAGCTGGTGATCGACGTGAAGAAGTGTTGCAAATCATAAAAGACGGTTTAGCAAGCAGACCTACATTGCCTGAGTATAAAGGAATCAATGCTCAAATGGCTTAATTGATTTTCGCTAAAGCGGAAGTTTAAAAGATGGAATAATTGGTGAAAAATTGAGCCTGAAGCGGTTCGTTTAATATTAGATTTTAAGTTTAGCTGTTTGCTGTTTGGAAATTTTCAGGCTAAAAATTATGCTGAAGGCTCATTTTTAATCAGTCTATAATAGATTGAAAACCAAAATATAAATCATAGATTCAAAAGCACCGCACTCGTGGTGCTTTTGGCGTAAACTACCTCAAGATTAGTTCTAGAGCTGGTTTTGATATTGAATTTTGATTTTCGGGAGAAACCCGATGAAAACGAATCTCACTTTGGTGAGCAAAAGAAATTGATACCCATGATTACAGGAAAAAATTATATAGGAAGTGAACTTTCTTCTAAAGGGAAAGTGACTTACAAGACCATTAATCCTAAATTAAATACTGAGAATGAATGGCAATTTACAGAGGCTATAGAAGCTGAAGTAGATGCTGCTGCACAAAAAGCAACTGAAGCTTTTGCTATATACAAGCAAAAATCTGATAAAGAGCGTGCTGCTTTTTTAAAAGCAATAGGTGAGGAAATAGAAGCTTTAGGTCAGCCTCTTATTGATGCTTATACTTCAGAATCTGGCCTGCCAGAAGGTAGAGCAATGGGTGAGCGTGGTAGAACCATTGGTCAGTTAAATGCTTTTGCTTCTTTATTAGAGCAAGGTGACTGGGTAGATGCTACCATAGATCACGGTAATCCTGAGCGCACTCCGGCACCTAAGCCAGACTTGCGTAAAATGCAAATTGCTACTGGGCCCGTAGCGGTTTTTGGAGCGAGTAATTTCCCATTTGCGTTTTCGACAGCAGGGGGAGATACGGCGAGTGCATTAGCTGCAGGTTGCCCGGTGATTGTAAAAAGTCACCCTATGCACGCAGCAACAGGTGAGTTGGTTTCTTCTGCAGTTATAAAAGCAGCAGAAAAAACAGGAATGCCAGATGGTGTTTTTTCTAACCTAAACAGTAAAGGTATTTCAGTAGGGGAGCAGTTGGTTAAGCATCCAGCTATTAAAGGTGTTGGTTTTACCGGAAGTATAAAAGCCGGTAAAGCATTAGTTCAGTTGGGAGCAAATCGTGAAGAACCTATTCCTGTTTATGCTGAGATGGGAAGTATTAATCCTGTTGTTATTCTTCCAGAAGCTTTAAAAGCGAATGGAGAATCCTGGGCGCAGAAATATGCAGGAAGCATCAATATGGGAGCTGGGCAATTTTGTACCAATCCCGGGTTAATTCTAGGTATTGCCGGTGCTGAATTAGAAACCTTCGGTAAACATCTTGCAGCAAATCTGGGAGAGCAGCCTGCAAACTGTATGCTACACCCTAATATTCATTCGGCATACGAGAGTGGAAAGCAGCAAATGCTAGACGCTGAAGGAACCGAGGTACTTGCAGTAGCCTTAGAAGCAGAAGGAGCTAATGACGGAAAACCAGCTCTTGTAAAAGTAACAGGTGATGATTTTTTAGCAAATGGTAACTTACATACAGAGGTTTTTGGACCGTTTTCTATGCTAGTAGAGTGTACTTCTAAAGCGCAATTACTAGAAGTTTTAAACAAATTAGAAGGGCAATTAACAGGTTCTTTGATTGCAGAAACTACAGAAGTTGCAGCTTATGAAGATGTGATTGATGCCTTGCGTTCTCGAGTGGGAAGAATTTTGTTTAATGGTGTGCCAACAGGTGTTGAGGTTTGTCCTGCAATGCACCATGGGGGACCATTTCCATCAACTTCTGATGCTAAATTCACATCAGTAGGTAATGATGCGATTTACCGCTGGGTACGCCCGGTTTCGTATCAGGACTGGCCTCAGGAATTGCTTCCAGATGCGTTGAAAGATGGTAACCCATTAGGAATTCTTCGTAAAGTAGATGGAGCATATATCAAAGCTTAAGCTTTATTTAAAAGTCCATCTCTCAATGATTTGGGAGATGGATATATTCTTGCTATTCGGTTATAATAATTAAACATTTTCAGCTTATGAAATACTGTGTACTACTTCTTATAGTCCTTTTGAGTATGACAACTGCAAAGGCTCAACAAACAGTTTCTTTAGACAGTATAATTAGCGAATATCAACAGCATCGAGATTACGACTGGCAAGACTATCCTCTAGGTAGACACGATGAAGAGTTGCCTAAAGAACGTGCTCAATTTGCTAAAAGTCTTTTGAATCAATTAGAAGAAATTAATTTGAAGGAATTGAACAAGAGCGAGACGATTTCGTTTAAATTACTACGTTTCATTTTACAGGATCAGATTGATGAGTACACATATAAAATGCATCTCAACCCCATTCAGGCAGATCAGGGATTTCATCTCAATTTGAATTATCAGGTGCGGCCTATTCGTAGTTACGATCAGGCTGTAGGATATTTAAACAGGCTTAAGGCAATTCCCTATTTTACAGAAAGTCATTTTGATTTGATGCGTAAAGGTTTTGAAGAAGGTATCATTCAACCTCGTATTATTTTTGACGGATATGAGTCTACTTATGAAACACATATCGTTGACAATCCTACTGAAAGTTATTTTTATTCTCCCTTTTTAGATCTACCGGAAACAATTCCGCAAAAGCGAAAAGATTCCTTGTTAAAAGCTGCAAAGCAGGTGGTTGCAGATAGTGTGATACCTAGCTTTCAAAAAATAAAGACATTTTTTGAAACTGAGTATATGGTCAATAGCCGTGATGCGATTGGCGTTTCTGCACAACCGGGAGGAGCAGATTTCTATCAAAACCGAATTAATTATTATACCACTTCAAAAGAATATACAGCAAAAAGCATCCATGAATTAGGACTAAGTGAAGTCGCTCGCATAAAGTCTCAAATGCAAGAAATTATTGAGGAAGTAGGTTTTGAAGGAAGCTTTTCAGATTTCTTGAAGTTTTTGCGTACAGATGATCAGTTTTATGTGAAAACTGGTGATGCGCTCTTGATGCACGCCAGAGATATTGCAAAGCGTATAGACAATGAGTTACCTGCTTTTTTCTCCAGATTACCAAGACAGCCTTACGGTGTTGTAAAAGTACCTGATGCGATTGCTCCTAAATATACCGGTGGTCGCTATTCGGGGAGTAATATTAACGGTACCCAGGCCGGGCATTATTTGGTTAACACGTATCAACTAGAGAGCAGGCCTCTTTATACATTACCTTCTCTTACGGCTCATGAAGCAGTGCCGGGGCATCACCTACAGGGCGCTTTAAATCAGGAAATCAGTGATGATATTCCGCAGTTTAGAAAAAACTTATACCTGTCTGCTTATGGTGAAGGTTGGGGCTTGTACTCAGAATACCTTGCTGATGAGATGGGTATTTACAGAACACCTTATGAAAAGTTTGGTCAGTTGACTTATGAGATGTGGCGTGCCTGCCGTCTTGTGGTTGATACCGGTATCCACGCAATGGGATGGACAAGACAGGAAGTTGTAGACTATATGTCTGAAAATACAGCACTTTCTATTCACGAAGTGAATACCGAAACTGACCGATATATCGCTTGGCCGGGACAAGCATTAAGCTATAAAATAGGCGAATTAAAAATACGCGAACTAAGAGAGCGTGCTAAAAAAGCATTGGGCGAAGATTTTGATATTCGTGCATTTCACAACGTGATTTTAGAAGAGGGAACTGTAACCCTCCCTATTCTTGAAGAGCGCGTGGATGAATATATAGCTATGGCTAAGGCCGAAACTAAAAAATAAACAAATCAATACGTGAATTAAAAAATGGCTGTACACACTTTTGAATGTATAGATGCGCACACCTGTGGAAACCCTGTGCGTGTGGTAAAAGCCGGAGGTCCTGCTTTAGAAGGTAAAACGATGAGTGAGAAACGTCAACACTTTTTAAGAGAGTACGACTGGATTCGCACGGGTTTAATGTTTGAACCTCGGGGACACGATATGATGAGCGGGAGTATTTTATTTCCACCTCACGACCCGGAAAATGATTTTGCAATTTTATTTATAGAAACCAGCGGTTGCCTGCCAATGTGCGGCCACGGTACTATCGGGACAATTACCATTGCTATAGAAGAAGGCCTTATCACTCCTAAAATTCCCGGTAAGATCAGAATGGAAGCACCGGCAGGACTCGTTGAGATAGAATATCAGCAAACCGGTAAAAAAGTTGACTGGGTAAAGCTAACCAACGTGAAAAGTTACCTCGCAGCACGTGATTTGACGATAGATTGTGATGATTTGGGCGAACTTCATTTTGATGTTTCTTATGGTGGTAACTATTATGCCATCGTAGATCCTCAGCAAAACTTTAGCGGAGTGCACGATTTTAATGCTTCAAAAATTGTTAGCTTGAGTAAAATTCTCAGAGAAAAAATCAACGAGAAATATAAAGACTGTTTTGTACATCCTGAGAATGATACCATTAGAGATGTAAGCCATATGTTATGGACGGGAAATCCACTTGACCCTTCTTCTTCAGGGCGTAATGCGGTATTTTATGGCGATAAAGCGATAGATCGTTCTCCCTGTGGTACGGGTACTTCAGCACGTATAGCGCAATTACACGCAAAAGGCATCATTCAACCCCATACCGATTTTATTCACGAAAGTTTCATAGGCTCTAAGTTTACGGGTCGTGTAGAAGAAGTAACAAAAATAGGCAATTTTGAAGCTGTAGTTCCCAGTATTAAAGGTTGGGCGCGTATATACGGCTACAATACGATGACCATAGATACTGACGATCCTTATGCATTTGGGTTTCAGGTTTTATAATAAAAAATAACGTATGAAGGTTTTAAATACTAGAGCAGTTTTTTTTCTGGCAAGCTTATGCTGCAGTTTAGTGGTTTTTGCTCAGGAGCAAATGACTATGGCAGAGTATCAAGTAGCCATAGATTATACCTACGGAAACCTGATGAACAAAAAGGTATTTAATTTAGATACCGATGTTTATGAGTTTGAAGATCATTCCGGAATTTGGTTTGTTGATTACGCTAAAGATCAAAAAACCTATAAAACTCTTTCGTTTAAAAGCGGAAGGGTAAAACCGCTGTTTGATCAGGAAAAACTTGCAGCAGCATTATCTGAAAAGGTAGAGAACCAAGTGGAAGCTAATAAACTTTCAATTTCTAAAATAAATAGGAGAAAAGAGGGATACCATTTTGAGTTTGATGCTAAAAGCTACATCTGGAATACAAAAACAGGAGTTCTAGATGATGCTGATAAAAAGGAAGAAAGAAAACGTAAATGGGACAATCAATACGAATCAAAATCACCTGACGGAAAGTGGGTGGCCTTTGTTAAAGAGCATAACTTATTTATAAAAAATACAGAGTCAGATACTGAATTCTCACTAACCACAGATGGAGAAAAGGGTTACGATTATGCGAGTAGTATTGGCTGGTTTGACATCATTGAAGGAGAAGGTACAGAGCGTCCTAAACATTTTAATGTGCAATGGTCACCAGACTCAAAATATTTGGTTACTCAGGTCGTAGATACCCGTAATGCCGAAAAAATGTATTTGCTGGATTACAGCATAGACAGTTTGTATAAACCTAAATTATTAAGTTATTACCGTGGTTCTCCTGGAGACTCTACTATGGTAACGTATAAACCGGTGTTTTTTGACGTGCCTGCAAGAAAGCAGTTGGATATTGACTTGCCAACAAAAATTCACGTTAACGGGATTTGGCTAAGATGGCTTGAGCAAGAGCCTCATAAAATGATTACTTCATATCGTAGCAGAGGCTATAAAGACCAATATATAAAGACTGTTGATTTAGACGCAGAACGTGTTGAGACGTTGTATGAAGAGTCTGTAAAAACCAGTATCGATAATTTTGAATATCGTGAAATTGAAGGTTGGCAGGATCTCGTAGTGCTTTCTGAGCGTAGCGGTTGGAAACAATTGTATTTGCTAAACAAAGATAGCAGAGCTTTAAAAGCATTGACTGATGGTGATTTTGTAGTAAGTGACATCATTTACATTGATGAAAAGAAAAAAGAGATTTATTATACCGCTTCAGGAGTAAAAGCTGATGCAAACCCTTATCATCAGAAACTTTATCGTATTTCTTTGAATGGAAAAATCACTGAACTAACACCGGAAAATACGAATCACGATATTCAGTTTTTAGAAGGTTCGGATTATTTTGTAGATGTTATTTCTGCAGTAGATCAAGCTTCAAAAACCGTTTTAAGAAGCAAAAAGAACGGAAAAATAATTCAAACTCTTACCGAAGCTGATTTTGCAGCAGTTGAGGTAGAAGGCTGGGAAGCTCCAGAGGTTTTTACACTTACTGGTAAAGATGGTAAAACGCCTATCTACGGTGCACTTTGGAAACCCATAAATTTTGATGCATCTAAAAGTTATCCTGTGATTGATGCTACCTATACCGGTCCGCATACGCAGCGTTTTCCACGCTCGTTTGGTCAGGCATTTAGCAATCAGGCAATGGCGAATTTAGGTTTTATAGTTGTTGCTGTAGACGGCTTGGGAACGGCAGGTCGCTCTAAAGCATTTAGAGATGTTTCCTATATGAATATGGGCGATAACTTGAGAGATCATGTGAATGCGATTAAGTTTTTAGGTGAAAAATATGACTGGATAGATGCAGACCGCGTGGGGATCTTTGGGCATTCAGCAGGTGGTTTTGATGCCGGTCATGCAGTGTTAGCATTTCCTGATTTTTATAAAGTAGCTGTTGCCAGTAGTGGCGATCACGATTTTAGAATGGAAAAAGCCTGGTGGCCTGAGATGTATATGGGATACCCGATAGATTCTCGTTACGAAGAAGTTTCTAACATAACGATGGCTCCCAACCTAAAGGGAAAATTACTATTGGTTCACGGCGGTATTGATGATAATGTGAATCCTTCGGCAACTTTTAAATTCGCTGAAGCATTAATCAAAGCAGATAAAGAATTTGATATGCTCATTATACCGAGTCAACGTCACGGGTATACCGGAAAGCATAATGCATATTTTCAGAAAAAACGCTGGAATTATTTTATAGAAAACTTACTCAATAAAAAGTCTCTTTGGGACTACAACATCTACTAATATGGGAAAGAATTGCGTAATTATTGGCGGTGGAATCATAGGTTTATCTAGTGCCTATTATCTTCAAAAAGCAGGTCATCAAGTAACCGTAATTGATCAGGGAAGCATGGATAGCGGCGCATCATATGTGAATGCCGGTTATCTAACCCCAAGCCATATTATTCCGCTTGCAGCGCCAGGAGTGATGAAGCAAGGTATCAAGTGGATGTTTAGCAGTAAGAGTCCGTTGTACATAAAACCGCGTATAAATGCTGATTTTTTAAAATGGACAATGGCGTTTAATAATTCGTGTTCTGAGAAGAATGTAGCTAAAGCCATTCCGGCAATTCGCGATATCAATTTGCTTTCCCGCGATTTATATTCTGATATAAAAGCCACTGAAAATTTCAGTTTTCAACTGGAAAAGAAAGGTTTGCTGATGCTTTGTCAAAGTGAGCATATGCTTGAAGAAGAAGGTCACGTGTTAGCATTGGCTACTAAAGAAGGCTTGCCTGCGCACCTGCTTTCTGCAGCAGAAGTGCAGCAAAAAATGCCTGATGCTAAGCTAAATATAAAAGGTGCAGCTTTCTACGAGTGTGATCAGCATACCACACCGGGAGAATTTATGGGAGAACTCAAAACACTCTTGCAGCAAAAAGGAGTAACGTTATTAAAGCAAGAACAAGTAGTTGATTTTGATTTCAGCGGAGAGAATATACGTGTTGTAAAAACAGCTTCTGGAAAAACCATTGATGCAGATGAGGTTATTTTGGCTACAGGTGCCTGGGCAGGATCTTTAAATAAGAAACTGAAGCTAAATATTTTAATGCAAGCCGGAAAAGGCTACCGCATCAATTCTGAAACTGAAACCGGAATCACATTGCCATCTATTTTGTGCGAGGCTAAAGTCGCTGTAACTCCTATGAACGGTTTTACAAGATATGCCGGTACTATGGAAATCGCAGGGATCAATCACGACATTAATAAAGCCCGGGTAGATGCAATTGCCGAAGCGGTGCCAAAATATTTCCCTGAGGTTTCGATTTCAGAACAGGAAAAAGCAGATGCACAATGCGGACTAAGACCGGTAACTCCTGATGGATTGCCGTATATTGGCCGCACTTCAAAATGGAAAAATCTAACCATCGCTGCCGGCCACGCCATGATGGGCTGGAGCCTGGGGCCCGCAACAGGTCTTTTGGTTTCTGAAGTTATTAATGGTAAAAAGCCTTCCTTAGATTTGGGAGTCTACAATCCCGATCGTAAGTTTTAAGGCTTACAACCTCATCCTCAGCCCTTCTCCAGAAGGAGAAGGGAATTTTACGTCCTGTTGTCTCGAGAATTCGGGAGTTTCAGCATCCCACAAGTATGGGGTTTTCGAAAACCTATAATAACTTACTCTGCCGTTTGTAGAAGGAGTCCTGCTGTTTTTGCATCAGCTCGCGGGCCATTTTCTTTTTGTAGTTGTAAAGTTCTTCCTCTTGCGTTAAATCGCCGTAAACCTTGTCATTGATTATGTTGTCCGCATCGATGAGGTTTCTACGTTGATTGGCCTTTTGTGTCGCCCAGGATTTGAGCTCGCCTTCGGCATCAGCCAGTTTAAGATCATATTCTCCTCGGGGTGAAATCAGTTTTGCGAAAATCGGTGTCGTTTCAATGGCTAAAAACAGCAGAAAAATAAAGAACGAAGGCAGCCAGGGTAATTCGTCCAAAGCTTCAATACGCGCCATCAAACCGTCAAAATTATCTATGATGGGCTGGGTTTCAGCAACGCGGGTTTCGTAATTTGCAGCGAGTTCGTTTTTCTCGAGTTCGAGAGCGGCAATTTTTTCTGCGTTGGTTTGCTTCAGTTGTTGCAACTCGGCTAAAGCAGCATCATGCTTTTCTCGTTTTTCTTTATAAACAGGACCTTTACCCAACTTATTGGTTCCTGCGGTACCTTCCGCTTCTGCGATATAGGTGTCGTAAAGGGCGTTGACTTCGGCATCTTTAGTCGAAATTTCATTTTTTAAACCATCTATTTCAGCATCTAAGGCGGCCGCAGCAGGTGTAAACTGGTCTGCAATCTGGTTTTGATTGGCTAGTGTCAGGTCGTTTTTTTGTTCAAGAAGTACCCGATCAATTTCTTTCTCAAAAATCTTTAATTCCAGTGGCTTAGAAATCACTACTGCGATTATAACAGCCAGAATCAAACGCGGAACGGCCTGCAGGAATTCATCCATTGAGTTGTCCCGTTTCTTGAAAGTGGATACAATAAAGCGGTCGAGATTAAAAATGAGTAATCCCCATAAAAACCCAAAACCTACGGCGATAGCTACATTATCAAATACGGTATACAAAGCATATCCCGAAGCGATAAATGCCATTAAAGCAGTGAAAAAAACCGTGGCACCAATACCGGCATATTTGTTTTGCTCTCCGGGAGCACAGGTGTCTAGTAAAGCGTGATCAGCGCCCGAGCACAGAATAAAGAATTTCTTAAGCATAATGATGATTGATGAATAACTTTTGAGCTAAAATGCAACACAAAGGCGCATGTAATATAAGTAATTAGAACGCTGAACCTATGGGATTTGTTGTAGATGTTATAAAAATAAATCTTTCATTTATTCAATCATTAAAGATATAATGTTATTTCACGGTCAGGTCAATTTTCTTTTTCTGACTTTTTTTTGAGTTCAAGTATATCTTTTTCACTTAGCTCATTGCCAAAACGATCGTAGTACACGAACTGATTCTGTTTGTTTTTATTGTAGTAATACTTGTACGCACCAATTTTAAATGTCCCTGCATTTCTCTTCTTTTGCTGAGGGGTTAAAACAGATGAGTTTTGATCTGGTGTATGTGCCGGAATCAAAGCCTCTTCCTGCGAGTCACCAGCGATAACGACTTTTAAACTTTTGACGCCATATTCGCGAAGCGCGGACTTTACATCGGTCAATATTGCCATTTCAATTACAGGGTCAACGGTAATCTTTACAGGAAGCATTGCCTCACGTTCTGACTTAGTTGTCCAGCTGTTGTATTCCATCAATTCCTGCTCAAGATGATGTGGGTCTGCGCGTTTATTATTGATATAAACCTGGTGGGTTTTATCGATTTCGATATGAATATCTTCAACAACGCGATTTTGTTGAGTTTCCTCATCAGTTGATTTATCCGCCGATTGCTGTTGATTTGAGATTGCCGGTTTGGGAATTTCTGCAGGACTTACTTTGATTTGTGCTATCCCGTATTGTTGAAGTTTTTGCTGAACCGCTTCAACCGTTTTTGATTTGGTTAAAACATAAGGATCTATGCGCGCACTTATTTTTTTACGTCTCTCTTGAGAGGAGTAGGGTTTGTAAAACGCGTCAAGTGCTGATTCTAAATTGGCAAGATCGGTTAGTGTATAGCCGTTTAAGAGCAGGGACCCGTCTTTCAATATTTTAAGGCTCAGACCAATTTTTTTATTTTCGGCCGGTACGGGTTTTGATGATTCTTCTGCATCACCTTGTGTTAACAGGTCTTGCGACGAATTGATCCTGTAGAGCTGCGTCTTTTTAAACTCGGTATTCAGTTCTTTTACAAAGGCCTCCATACCTTCCTGAGTTCCCACATCAAGGATATAGTTTTTATAGTTTTCGGCCGACCAGTTTGCGGTTATTTCATTTATATGCGCTACAAATTTTTCAGAGGAAATTGAGTATGCGTTTATACCTATATAATTCTTAGTCACGATTATCCAAATAAGCTTTGGTGCTTCCTTAATCTTTTTATAGGTATGACCTTCTGAACTGGTCATCGTATCCCCATTGACTTTAAAATACACGTCACGATTGTTTAGGGTAAAATAAAAACCATCATCATATAAAACCGGAAAATAGGTATTTGTACCAAACTGATCTTTTATCTCCCAGCCGATTCCTCCATTATTGGAGCGAATAAAGAATTGCTGCTCTACATCAACTCCCTCCCAGTCCCCGGCAAATAGCTTTCCATACGTGTTTTCAGGCCGAATAAAGCTTTTTTCATTTAAAAAGAGTTCGTTGTTATTAGGATTATAGCGTAGTGAAACCTTTTTGTTAGTTGTAGAAAGCGGCTTGTTCTTCCAAACCATCTCATATTGGTTTTCACCTTCTTGCTCCAGTTTAAAGGTGTCTTTCGCAAACTTCATCCAAAGCTGTTTACCCTCTTTGTAGATCGTGAACTGAGCAAATTCTTTTTTTCGATCAACCCATTTTCCCAATAGAGAAGTAGACTCTTTTTGTACCGGTTTTGCCACAATCTCCTGATTAAAGAAATAAATACATAAAGCGAGCACGGGTACAAAAAGTGAGAGACGGGTGGCCAGTTTTTTGACCGAACGGGTTTTTGATAGCATAAGGATTCGCTTTTTGGTTAATGAATAATTAATGGGGCTTGATAACGCGGTGTGATGAGCACCACCCGAATAGGTAAATAAAAGATGGGTATAGTTTTCTACAGAATTTTCATTTTTCAGTGCAGCCTGGTCTGCCAGAAATTCGTGATTGAGCGCAATTTCCTTTTTAACAAACGACAAAAGTGGATTAAACCAAAACACAACCTGTAAAAACTCGATAAACAGAATGTCCCAACTGTGTTTTTGAGCGACGTGGGCATGTTCGTGCGCTAAAACTTCAGGAGCGATGCTATTGTTCTTGAACTCTTTTTTTGGCATAAATATAAACCGAAGAAATGAATGTGGAATCACTTTCCCAAGCAGTAATACGTTGATATGTCCTTTTGCCTGTACTTTCTCATTATTAGTTATTTTTCTCCGAAGCCGAATCAAATTCCTCAAAAACCGAAATCCAAAAAGCAAGACGCCTGCAGCGTAAAGAACTCCTAAACTGATTGCCAGCCAGTTTGTAGGTTCTTCGACAGGAGTAGCTACCGTGGTCTCGGTAAGAACTGTCGGCTCAAAAACAGCGGACTCAGCAATCACCGTTTGCGGTTCAACTTCAACCGTATAGCTGAATGTAAGCAAGGGTAAAGTCAAAGCTATGACCATACTGCCCAACAAGTAAAACCGTTTAAAGTGATGCGCAGCCGTTTGTTCTAAAGCAATTTTATAAAAGCCCCAGAGCACCAGCAGGCACAGGATCGATTTGATGAGGTAGGCGGTCATACCTGTTTATTTTTATTTTATAGCTATACTGATAATGAAGTTTGTTATTCTTTGTCATTAATAATTAATGCCTTTTTACCTTTAAAACTAGTCATTAGGATATTATAGTTATCACTCTCTTTCATTAACGATTTGGCTTTGGCGGGAGAGATCTTTTTCACGTTATAATAAATGTTATCCTTTGCCATGTCTACCATTTCCTGAGTTGACGGTGCCGGTGGCGGAGGAGGCGGGGTTCCTGCATTTGGTGCAGCAGGAACTGGTGGAGGAGCGGGTAGATCGGTTTCATTCCCTTCCTTTTTTAAGGTAAAACTATTGATTTTAAAATCTTGAATTTCTTTAAAAGCTTTGTGTGCCTGACCCTCGGAAACACCTTCAGGTAAATGAAAAATTACAGCACGAGGTTTCTCTGGATTATCTTTTGTCCAATATTTAAAATGCTTTTTAATAAACTTTTTTACATTGGAAATTGTGGTCTGCTGGCCTTCAATTTCAATAGCATCGGTTTTTGAAAGTTTTATATTCAAAAGCGTGTAGTTCTCTTCATTAAAAGATGCCGGACTTACAGGAGCAGGTGGTGGCGGTGGAGTGCCTGCATCAGGTGCAGCCGGTACAGGTGGTGGCGGAGGGGGAATTAAACCTTTTGGGTTTGCTTTATATAAATCAGTGGTCTCAAAAGCGGTTTGTAGTTTTAGCCAAAGCTTTTCGGTGGGATCTGTGGTTCTCACATGAATACTGTAGTTACGTTTTTCGCTAGAAGTCCAATCTTTGCTTATTGCATCCAGATCCTTTGCAAAATTTTCAACAGAGGTTTCCGTTCCATTAAGCCAAATCTGTGATTCGATTACTATTAGGTTGAGTACTTTTTCATTTTGTGCGAGATATGCTTTGACTTCCTCGCCTGAAGGCGGGTTTTGCATCCTTTTATGACTTTGATAGTATTCGTTAGTCACCAAATTAACAAATGCATTTACCATTTTCCCAGATACCGTGTCAGTAGTTTTGACTCCGTTATATATTGCGAAATCAGTTGGTTTAAACTCCGCTAATTTTTTTGCTATAATATTTTTAGAATCAACCTGTATCTTAAAACTTTCCTCCGTCCATTTTTTAAGTTGCTCTTTAGAAGGATGTTCTCCATTAAACGTTTGACTTTTAAATCTCTTTGTAATTTCTGCTCGTTTAAGCGAATCTAATTCGTCATCATATTCAATAGTATAAACATTGGGAGTTTCATTTTCAATAACCTTATAGTGAGGCTTCGCCACAATCTCCTGATTGAAAAAATAAATACATAAAGCAAGCACAGGTACAAAAAGTGCGAGACGGGTGGCCAGTTTTTTGACCGAACGGGTTTTTGATAACATAAGAATTCGTTTTTTAGTTAATGAATAATTAATCGGGCTTGATAACGCGGTGTGATGAGCACCTCCCGAATAGATAAATAAAAGATTGGTATAGTTTTCTATTGTGTTTTCAGCTTCGAGTGCCGACTGATCTGCCAGGAATTCGTGATTTAAAGCAATGCTTCTTTTCAAAAAAACGAGCAGCGGATTAAACCAGAAAATTACTTGCAAAAATTCGACGGCCAGGATATCCCAACTGTGCTTTTGGGTGACGTGTGCCTGCTCGTGTGCAAGAATTTCCGGAGCTATGGCATCTTGTTTAAATGCTTTTCGAGGCAGAAAAATATACTGAAGAAACGAGTGTGGAATTACCTTTCCAGCCAGTAGTACGTTAATGTGTGATTTTGCCTGCACGTTCTCATTAGTATTTATTTTCTTCCGAAGCTGAATCAAATTCCGCAAAAACCGAAATCCAAAAAGCACGACGCCTGCAGCATAAATGATTCCTAAACTTATGGCTAGCCAATTTGTAGGTTCGTCGACAGGAGTAGTTACCGGAACTTCCGTCAAAGCAGTCGGGTTCAAATACATTTCTGCTACCACAGGCTGGGGTTTAACTTCAACCGTATAGCTGAATGTAAGCAAGGGTAAAGTCAAAGCAATGACCAAACTCCCCAGCAGGTAAAAGCGATTGAATTGATGTGCAGCGGTTTGCTCTAAAGCGATTTTATAGAAACCCCAGAGAACCAGCAGGCACAGGATAGATTTGATGAGGTAGGCGAGCATTATTTCTTGGATTTTAAGCGTTCGTCAATCAGTTTTTTTAGGTCCTCCAGTTCCTTTTGAGACAGATCAGTTTCTTTGGTAAAAAAGGAAGCGAATTGCGCAGCCGAGTCGTTAAAGAAATTTTTAATCATCCCGTTTACCTGCTTTGAGAAGTAATCTTTCTTACGTACTAGTGGAAAATACTCCCGCGATCTGCCATATTGCACATAGTTTACAAAATTCTTGTCCTGCATGCGTTTCAATAATGTGGCGATGGTAGTTGTAGCAGGTCGCGGTTCGGGATACGCCTCTATCAAGTCTTTCATAAAGGCTTTTTCCTGTTTCCACAAGATTTGCATCAATTGTTCTTCGGCATTAGAAAGGCTCATTACGCTATAGTTTTTAGGATATGTTCTACAAATGTAGAAATAAATTTTAATTCTACAAGTGTAGAGTAAATTAATTTTGAGATTTATGGCGATCCTGTTCCGGTTTAAAAAAACCAGAACTGTCAGGCTTTCGGCAGTCGCTTTTTTGTACCCGCGGTTGCGGAGTGATTTTACTGAAAGAAAAATAGTCTTGAACCACCGCGGGACAAAAAGAGCTCCAACAAGGCCTCAATCCCTATCGCAAATTTTTAACATTAACCCTACCTTTACTACCTTAACTAACAAAGAAATCATGAGCCTGGAACAAGACTTAAGAGACCGCAGCGGTAATGTATGCGAACTGTGTGGTAGTACCGAAGATTTAGACATCTATGCCATACCCGAATCCCCATCAACCACAACAGCAGACACCCATATTTTTGCCTGTGGAACCTGCAGAATCCAATTAGAAAATCCCGAGGCAGTAGAGCCTAATCATTGGCGTTGTTTGAATGATAGTATGTGGAGCCCTGTACCGGCAGTGCAGGTGGTAGCTTTTCGGATGCTGCATCAGCTTAGAGCCGAAGGCTGGCCTCAGGATCTGCTCGATATGATGTATATGGAAGAGGATACTCGAGAGTGGGCTAAAGCCGGAGTTGCTCAGGAAACTTCGGCAAATGCACTTGTGCATCGCGACAGCAATGGGGTGATTTTAGAAGCGGGAGATTCTGTTGTATTGATTAAAGATCTTAAGGTAAAAGGCAGTAGTATGGTTGCTAAACAGGGCACCGCTGTGCGTCGTATTTCGTTGGATCATGAAAATGAAAAATACATTGAAGGTAAAGTTGACGGGCAACAAATTGTTTTGGTGACTGATTACGTGAAGAAAATCTAGGACTCATTAAGGCATTTTAAATTTTACGTTCATAAACAGAAGTTTAGTGTTCAATTTCCTGACTTTTAGCACTTTATTTGGTTTATTATAACATCAGATTGGGAGAACAGTAGGCTGGCAATGAATAGATTGTAAACAACTAACCAAAATGATGAAAAATGAGCAATAAAAAAGAAAAATTCGCCCGGGCAGGAATGGTAGCCAAGGGTGCAGTGTATGCAATTATAGGTGTACTTACTGCAATGGCGGCCTTTAATCTGGGCGGTTCAAAAAGCGGAAGCGATAATGTGTTACAATTTCTAGCACAACAATCGTATGGGAAAGTACTGCTGGGTGCGCTTGCCATTGGATTATTTGGCTACACATTTTACCGTATATATGAAGCGATAAATGGTCCCGGGGACAGCTGGAGTGAACCCAAAGGTTTTGTAAAACGTGCGGGATATATCGTAAGTGGAATTTTTTACGGGATACTGGGGTTTACCGCCGCCAAGATGGTATTGGGCAATAGTTCAGGTTCTGGTGGAGGTGACTCTATGATTGCTACTTTGATGTCAAAACCCTACGGCCCTTATCTGGTAGGGTTTGTGGCTTTATGTCTTGCCGGTAAAGCTATTTTTCAATTGTATAAAGCCTACAGCGGAAAATTTAGAGACGATGTTCAGGAAACTAATTTAAGCTCTAAGGAGCAAAAAACCTTAATTCGTGCCGGTAAAATAGGGTTTACCGCCCGTGGAATCGTTTCGGGTATTGTGGCTTTTTTATTCTTTAAAGTTGCCTTAGGCGAAGGAGGAGATACCGGAGGGAAAGTTGCAGCTTTTGAATTTCTTCAAAATAACTTTGGCGCAACCGTAATGGGAATTGTCGCTCTAGGTCTTGTGGCTTATGCCGTCTTTATGTTTATTCAGGCGAAATATGCGCAGATACGCCTGTAACATTCAAGTTTTGAAATTGAACTAAAATTAAAAAACCCGTCGATCGAAAGTCGTACGGGTTTTTTAATGAGTTAATTTTATTTTTAAACCGCATACAGCTTCGATACAAATTCCGCCTCTCTCTCGTTTGTCAAAATTCACTCATTCACCAAATTCTTTATCTAAATACTGTTAACTGAGACTGTTCACTTATCATTTAAACCCTGCGTGAGGGATTGAAGCGGCATCCTTTTTAAATGATCTCCGAGTGATTTGCTTGATAAAGCAAATGGTATCGAGGTTCCAGATTAAAAAGATAGAGCGTAAAAGCCCGACCTCGCCTTTTGCGGGGTCACGCCCAAACTCTTAAAATTAGTTTTCTTCAGATTTTAGCCTAGTGAACTCGTGATAAAAATGCGGAATGGTTTCGATTCCTTTTAAGAAATTCCAAACGCCAAAATGCTCATTCGGGGAGTGAATGGCGTCGCTGTCCAGACCAAAGCCCATCAAAATGGTTTTACTGTTGAGTTCTTTTTCAAAGAGTGCAACAATGGGAATACTGCCGCCACTACGTTGTGGGATTGGTGTTTTACCAAAGGTTTTTTCGTAAGCTGCTTCGGCTGCCTGATACCCTATATTGTCAATGGGAGTTACATAAGGTTCACCACCGTGATGGGGTTTTACCTTAACTCGTATGCCCTCAGGAGCGATGCTCTCAAAATGTTTTTTAAAGAGCTGGGTGATCTCTTTCCAGTCCTGATCGGGTACGAGCCGCATACTTATTTTTGCATAGGCCTTGCTGGCAATCACGGTTTTTGCACCTTCGCCAATGTAGCCACCCCAAATACCGTTTACGTCAAGAGTAGGGCGTATGCTGTTGCGCTCGTTTGTGCTATAACCGGCTTCGCCATACACCGCGTCAATATCCAGGGCTTTTTGATAGTTTTCTAGCGAGAAAGGAGCTTCGGCCATTTTTTCCCGTTCTGCTGCGGTGAGTTCATCAACCTGATCGTAAAATCCGGGAATAGTGATGTGATTGTTTTCGTCGTGGAGCGAAGCAATCATTTTGGTCAGCACATTAATGGGATTGGCCACCGCACCGCCATAAAGTCCGCTGTGAAGGTCTCGGTTGGGACCGGTAACTTCAACTTCCACGTAGCTGAGTCCGCGCAGACCTGTGGTGATGCTGGGTACATCTTTTGCGATCATCCCGGTGTCTGAAATCAGGATCACATCGTTAGCCAGTTTCTCCTGGTTTCTGGAGATAAACCAACCCAGATTTTCGCTGCCTACTTCTTCCTCACCTTCAATCATAAACTTCACGTTGCACGGCAGATCGTCATTTTGGGTCATATACTCCAGCGCTTTGACGTGCATATACATTTGCCCTTTGTCGTCACAAGCCCCGCGAGCAAAAATGGCTCCTTCCGGGTGCAATTCGGTTTTTTTGATCACCGGTTCAAAAGGCGCGCTATCCCACAAATCCATGGGGTCTGGCGGTTGCACATCATAATGCCCGTAAACTAAGATGGTAGGCAGGTTTTTATCTTTTATAAGTTCGCCATAAACAATTGGGTAGCCCGGGGTTTCACAGATTTCTACTTTAGCACAGCCGGCTTCCTTAAGGCGTTCTGCAACAGCATCTGCGGTGTTGAACACGTCGTCTTTATAGGCTTTATCGGCACTGATTGACGGAATTTTTAAAAGCTCAATGAGTTCGTCTAGAAAGCGTTTTTGATGCATATCTATATATTTTTTAATGTCTTTCATCTGGTTATTTTTTTATAGTTAAAAATAGGACAGAGCTCATTTTATAAAGTCAATTTCCAATTCCCGCAAAAATACGGATTGGAACCTAAATGGCTTTGAAAGCAGCCTACAAAGCATAAAATATTAACCGTAATGCTGAGGTAAAAGATTTGGCCGAATTAAATTTTAGGAAGTGCTTAAAATTTCTATCAAAAAATATTCTCAATATGAAAATCTTTCCTATATTTGCACTCGCATTTTTAGAGATAAAGATGCAGATTTTTAACGGATGTCCTAAGTACGTTGAAAGTAGCATGCAGGCGTGGTGGAATTGGTAGACACGCTAGACTTAGGATCTAGTGCCGCAAGGTGTGAGAGTTCGAGTCTCTCCGCCTGTACAAAGGGATAAGCCGACTTTAACGAGTCGGCTTTTTTATTTTGGTACAACAATGGTACAACAAATCATCTTCTTCAAAATTTCCTAAACTTTAACATTATTTGCTGTTTTTTGAGATCAATAGCTATTGACCTTAAATGCTGCTAGGATTTTAAAGACTAAAAATTTGATGAGACGATGACAGATGAAGATGAACCCACTGTTACAGGGGCTCAAGCTGTCATCATTTTATCATCAAACTGTCATCAAAAAATAAGTGATGACAAAAAGAAGATTTAAAAAATCAAAAATGATGAAACGATGAATTTTTGATGACTTGGGAAGGTTGGTTTCTATAAGGTCTAAGAGGATTTGTCATCAAATCATCAAAAAATACACCCAAGTAGTGTGCTCGTGAAAAAGGAAGGAATTCTCTTTTTTTCTTTT
This sequence comes from Leeuwenhoekiella aestuarii, assembly GCF_004104055.1. GTDB lineage: Bacteria > Bacteroidota > Bacteroidia > Flavobacteriales > Flavobacteriaceae > Leeuwenhoekiella > Leeuwenhoekiella aestuarii. Next base: position 1,344,500 of record NZ_QOVJ01000001.1, read on the forward strand.
CATCAGCAGTGTTTTTTAATATGTCGAAAAATTAATGATATTTCAACATATATTTACAGTGTGTCGATGCCTTCGACATAGTTACTTTTAAATGTCGATATCATGTACAGTCCTGAACAAGCCTATAACGATCTTCCTTTATTACCTCCAACTGTTGAGGTTGAAACCAAGAAAATTTTAAAGCAGGCTATTATATCCAATAAAGTATTAGCAGAACTCAAGGGTCGAGCGGATGAAATTCCGAATCAGTCTATGCTTTTAAATGCCATTACATTACAGGAAGCAAAGGATAGCTCTGAAATAGAAAATATAGTGACGACACAGGACAGCTTATACAAAGCTTTTTCTTCCAACATTTCGACTACAGATGCCCAGACAAAGGAAGTTTTAAGATATCGTCAGGCCTTGTGGGAAGGGTATACTGATTTAAGTAAACGTCCATTATCTACAAACTCTTTTGTTCAAATCGTACAGACTATAAAAGAGAACAACTCTGGGATACGAAATGCGCCCGGAACTAAAATTACGAGTAATGGTAAGACCATCTACACACCACCTGAAGGCGAAGCCGTGATTCGAAATTTACTCAAGAATCTGGAAGATTATATACACGGCGAAGAGGATGTGGATCTTCTCATAAAGTTGGCGATTATGCACTATCAGTTTGAAGCGATACATCCCTTTTTTGATGGAAATGGAAGAACGGGTAGGGTAATCAATATGCTCTTTATGGTTGAGAATGGACTTTTAGAAACTCCAATACTTTATCTAAGTAAATACATCATTGAGCATAAGAATGCGTATTATACTAATCTTAGAGGAGTAACCGAAAAATCAGAATGGGAAGCCTGGATTCTTTTTATTTTAAAAGGTATAGAAGAAACGGCGTTATATACTGTAGAAAAGATCAACTCCATTAACAGTTTGATGCAGGAAACCATTGTTTTGGCTAAAGAAAAACTTCCTGCGCGCGTATATTCTAAAGAACTAATCGAATTGCTATTTGAGCAGCCCTATTGTAAAGTCAAATATCTGGTTGATAAAGGTATTGCCAAACGTCAGACTGCAGCTGAATACCTCAGTGAGCTTGAAGCAATCGGAATCTTAAGATCGCAAAAAGTAGGCGTAGAAAACCTGTATTTGAATGTCAAACTGGTTGAGGTTTTAAAGCAATAAAAAAATTAAGATGTTTTTGTTTGAGTGTAAGTTTGATCCTTAATTTGATTTAAATGTATTAGGTATCATTTTCAAAATAAAGAGGATATTTTCGTTAATCCTACAGTAAAAACATAGCATTTTTTAAGAGCAAAGCGGAGAAAAATGTGTAGCAAGAGGGTAACACGCTGCGCGATGTTACAGTACACATTTTTCATTTTAAATCACTGATATTCAGCATCTAATTTATCTCTCTTGGTGGTTTTTAGGTTTGAATTTGCGACAAATGCGTTTTTAAGCCCTGTAAATAGGTAGATTTTTGCGACAAATCCTGTTTAAAGATAGGTGCAAGGGAGGATAATTCAGGTAGTCCTCACCACATTCTCCTACACTAGGTTTCGGGGAAAAAGGTTCGTCTAGAAGTCTTGAACACAGGCCAAAAAAATCAATTAGTATCTTATTGAATGGGTAGGACTTTTTTGACCTGAGTTCGCCGGTCATTCTATCTTGAAATGGCCCTATCTTTTACTTTCGTGATTTATTTTCTTTTTGATCCGCTCCAGACAGCATACCTTTTTTGATCGGAAAGATACAGGATTCTAAATTAGTCGGGCGCATAAACCGGTCGGCTGCGCCTCCCTATTTATAGCCCTCTTCTAATTTAAAACCCTGAAAAGATGGCCTATCAAAAGGTAATGCGACGGCTCTGGAGGAAGTAAATGAGACAACCAGAACCCGTATGCGTATTGATCTACACTACTATTTCAGCGGAGCAAAAAAGGACTTGCTCAGGATGAAATAAGTAAATGTTTTCGTTTAAGACATTTGATTGTGAGCCGTATTTTTAATGAAATCAGGATGGTTTTTTACAATTTTCCAGAAATTCTATTCGGTGAAATTTACTAATTCTGATGGTCTGTATTCAAGTAGTATAGCTCAACACATTGTTTTAAATTCTAAAAAACAAACTACTTTTATAGAGTAACACATTCTAAAAGCTGCTTTCTAATCAAATGGAACATATTAGTCGAAATTCAACCCAGTATAATGATCAGACTTAAATATTATGAAATTTGAAGCTGCTTTTCAAAATTATTGTTTTACCGGCCTTGAAAATTTCACTTCCCGTAACGTGAGAGTGTCATTTTTAATCTCGTCCTCATCTATCATAAAAATCACAACATCCTGCTCGTGGCTGTCTTCTTCTTCAAATGTTTTACAAATCTGAGGATAAGGTGTAGTCCTAAAAAAATTGATGTCAAGTACTTGCTTATCTTTAAGATACGATTTAGACTTTTTTAAAATTAGAGGAGGCTTACCACCGAAAGTTTTATAGGTTAAAGAGTCTCTTTGAGCGTGAGAAAAGTGAAAATGGGTATCAGACCAAGCATCTTTTTCCATTTGTCTAATAAAATAACCATAGGATTTTGGTATGTGTTCTGGATTAAATTCTCTCCTTGAAAATTGATATTCGGTTTTGTCCATCACTTTGAATTTTTGATTAAACTGAATATAGACGGTATCTCTTGCCTGTCCTAAAGAAATAGTACTGTATAAAATAATAGAGAATAGAAATAAAATTTTACTGGCCATATTTACTTTATTAATTGCAGTTAGAAGCTTTTGTTGAACCTGCTTCCGTATCAGAAGAATATTTTGATATATCTAACTGGTTATTATTGTAGTATTCAGATCCTTTAGTAGTTCTATGCAGACCAAAATACGATAGTGACTCGTAGAACTTATCCCAATCCCAATAAGGTTCAGCAATGGAATTCCTATCATCAATAAAATTCTGGTCATCTAGATTTTGATGCACATCCTTTAGGGCTTCCTGCATTAGGCCTGTATAATGATCAGCCATAAATTCATGTTGCCAGCCTTTTTTACCTCTGTAGTTTTCGTAAAGTGCTTCAAAACCAGTATCAGCAGGAACTGTACCATTATTTAGTTTTATCACCGTGGCAAAAAGATTTGCATGTATGGCTTCATGAAGTAAAGTCTGCATCGATATCAATAGCATACGAATTATTACCTAAGGGCGTAGTACAGCCAACAGCATCCGTGCCACCATTGCATTCAAAATTTTCTTGAAGGTTAAAAACTACATCAAAAGCATCTTCCCCAAAGAAATCTTTCAATAAATCTATAATTTTATGCTGTTTGACTAATTGATTATAGGTGCAATTTATTTTTTCATTATTTAGAAAATTTGGGGATCTATTGATTTTAAAAACCTCCTCTTCAATCAAATCTCCATTTTTCATCAATTATAGGGTCACCGTCAAAACCACCAGAGGGGATTGCTATAATTTTTACCTGTCTAATTCCAAACTCGGTAATAAAAGCAGCAATTAGTGTAGTTGGTAATAAACTACGTTAAAATATTTTAGATATAATTGATATTAAGAAAATTACACTAGTCGAGAAACTTTACAAAATGAAATATTTTAAGATATAGCTATTGCTTTTTTATCATCTATGATCCAAACACCATTTTCTTTTCTAAGGTAATAGCGTATTCCAACCCCATCTAGTTTACCTTGTGAAAAACCGCAGGTTATAATAGCTTTGTTAGCTTTAGTATTTACTACAAAATCAGAAAATGTTAAAATACCATTAGTGGCTTTGGTTTCCCAGTAAAAATTTTTGTTTTCATCGAATAATGTTTGATTGAAGTAGAAATGATGATCAGTTGGAACTCTATCAATAAGTTCTAAATTAATCATAACGCCCTTCTTTAGGCGATTTGAGTCAAAATCTTGAATAAATTGCGAGTCAAATTCCTTAAATTTTTTGAGGTTGGTGTTTTGAACTTTTTTATTAATCGCAAAATTTCTCGATTTTCCGGCTTTATATTTTTTCCGCTCTGACTGTGGTAGGTGTGGTTCAGTATTTATTTTCAGGTTCTTTGAATTCAAAGGTTTTGGAGGTGGAGGAGGACTTTTGAATTCTTTAGTAATATCCAAATAGACAACGGTGATTATATTCTCTATTTTATAATCTACTATTTGTCTCTTGGGCTGCTCAGCGCAAGAAAAAATAATGATACCTAAAATTAAGAAAATGGGATATTTACGAATCATAATTACATTTAATTAAGAGAAATACAATCTGAACCAAAATCGGTTGTGTTATTAACTTGTTTCTTATTTTCATAGCATTGGGAGTTTTCTTCCTTAGTTAGTGATTTCCATTCACCGTTATCATAATATCCATCATAGCCATATTTTATAAGCCCTTCCCAAGCAAACGCTAAATAAAATTCAAGATCATAGCGATTATTATCTAATAGTCTGATTGTTTTTGCTATTGGTATAATATAATTGTCCGCCATATATTGATGTTGAGCATATATTGTTTCAAGACTATTTGAGTTATCTGACTTGTAATAAAAATAGTAATATAATAGGTTAGTTCTGTCTTCTGGATCTATATCACCTTGATGATCATTAACATATTTAAATATTTCAGCATGAATCCCTTCGTGCAATAAAGTCGTCGCCATTTCACTCACAAATTCAGCCATTAATTCGTGATGAGCTCTGCCATAGTTACTTGGTTTGTGTTATTATTTTAAATATTTTACTTGTTGTTGACTTAATTTATCTGACCTCTATATTACTTTTCATTAAACATCAGATTAGTTACTATACTTATAGGATAATTACCTATTGGGTCTTAGCCTAGGGTAAGTTCTCTTACTTTTGAAATTTTCCATTTTTTATTTTTTAACTCATATAGGCACATCACACTATAGCCTTCACCCATTGTGGTTTTGCTATACCATATAAGTGCATATTTTCCATCTTTTGAAATTATGGGATTTGTTAAATAAATCCGAGGTGTTGTATGATACAAATAGTTTTCATTTGAAGATTTATTTATTTCATTTTTACTATCAAAATTCTGAAGCAGCTCTTTCTTTTCATTTGGGAATAGCTTTTTCAAAGATGTTTTAGGATATTCTAACTGATTCAGCAGGTAATCTTTTTGAGATAATTTAAACAAAGAAGTTGCTTCGTTATTAGTAAAAAAAGAATGAGGACTTGAAAGTCTCACTTCTTCTTGGAAAAACTTCGACTCAAGATTTTTCTTGAATTCTAATCCGTTCGAGAAAGAGGAGTTTATTTTAAAATCAGAATATTGCTCCTCTAAAAAAGCTATTTGAATTACAAGTAACTCTTTTATGTCTTTAGTATTTGAAAATTTGCTTGTTGAAGCACAACTTATTGCCAGAGCTAATAAACTAATAACAAGGACTATTTGCCGAATTGATCGCTTTACCTTTAGGCGTTGCAGTATATGATGTTCCATCTGGATAATTATATATTTCTGTTTCATTATTTTGCTCGCTTAAAATATCATAAATAATCTTAATATGCTCTGGATTTCTATTTGACGGATTATTGATAGCATCTAAATTATTTAAATATTCAGGATAAGAATTTTTGAAAGTTTGGGAATTTAAAATTCCTCCAGAATATGAGAGATTTCTATAGTACGAAAATGGTAAATTATAGCCTGCTACATTTCCATAAGCAGATAATGATGTAGCCATCTCGTTAATGAAATTATTCATCAGTTCGTGTTGAGTTTTATTGAGATTGACGGTAAAAGAAGTCCTATTGTATTCTATAAAAGCATCAAATAGTTCTGAAAAATCAGGATCAGCTTGTCCCGTTATTGTTGAAAGTTTGCCTTCTTCAAACATATATACCAAAATCGCGTGAACAGACTCATGTATTGTACTTCTAGTAATAGATAAATCTGTTACATTATTTAAATAACTAGCTCTAAAGGATATATTTACATCCATAGTTTTAGTGATAGGGTAGAAATAGAATTGAGGGTCTGTACTGGCGTTACCATTTAAATTTTGATCTACACTAAATGTAAGATTAACTTTATCGTTGGCTTCAAAAATATCAAGCAATAGTTCATTCAATATTGTGCAACTTCCATAAGCAGATTGAACGATTTGTTGTGCACAAGGATACTGTGAGAATGTGGAGTCTATTACTATCCTGTCCTCTATCTCCTCTTCAATCAAATCTCCATTTTATCAATAATAGGGTCACTTTTGGCTGCTACTATTTACTCCACAGGAACAGGTGTAGATAAACTACGTTGTTATACCCATATACTCTTGGTAGAGGTATTTGACATAAACAATGACGCCTAACAATAAAAAGGTGATTTACATTATTTGTTAAAGGCTCTGTTAGAGCACTCCGCTTACTTAATATTAAATAAACCCTATTCTGTATTAGGTAACTAAATTAAAGTTTCATTAGTATTATTAAAGTTCATTAATAATCTATCCACCAAACCCGGGTTCTTTTGAATTTATCGTTTTGAAGCTTTTCAATAACATAGATGTGTTCAAATAATTGATTATACGTTTCAATTACTTTTAAGCTCTTTTTTTTAACCCCCTCATTAATAATAGAATTGTGTAATTTTTCACCTTCCACCCATAGTTTATTTATCGTAGTGAATTCGATATTTTTAAGCCATTTACCAGAGATCGTATCAACTTGTTGATATCTGCTTATTTCAAAAAGATTATCGTCAATATTATAATATTTCATATCTCCACTAGTAAAAATACTATCATTACAAATGTCGAAGAGCAAATATTGATTTTTTTGACCGTATGAAAAAAAAGGTGTGGTCAAAAAAAACATTAAAAGGATTATCTTATTCACACAGCTTGCTTCCACTTGCTTTCTCATAGGTTATAATTTCTAGGATTTGTTGTTGCTCTTTATCTTTCAGTTCTTCCCACGTTTGAGTATATATTAACTCATGATTATTATTTGCATCTTTAATTTCAGATAACCCCTCCCAAGCTAAGGCATCATAATAGTCGTCAGAATGTTGTCCATTATCAAAATGTTTTAAACCTGTAGCTATAGTTTCCCTGTAATAGGCAGCCATTTGCTCATGATCCCAGTTTTTCCCGTGTATTCTCATGTATTCATATAATCCCGGGAAATCGCTTTGACTTACATTTCCACCATTGCGATAGACAAACTCCCAAAGCCTTGCGTGAATACTTTCGTGTATAATGGTTCTCGCAATAGTTAAGGTAGTATTTCTATTTTCCGCACGATTTTGATTTATACTTATTACAAAAGTATTTGAGATACCACTTTGCAAAGGTGTTGCTGTAGAAGCATTTGTTTCATTGCCAAGCGTTGTGGACATTTTAAAAACAAGGTCAAACTGTGACGGCTGATCCCCATCCTTGAAGTTTTCAAGAATCCAATTAATATTATTGTTATTGTCTACCATTTTTTGGTAAACACAATCAGCCTTTCCGGTCAGTTGATTATCGATTTTGTAAACAATCTCCTCCTCAATCAAATCTCCATTTTCATCAATTATAGGGTCACCGCCAAAACCACCAGAGCCTCCATTGCCATCGCCCGGCTCACCTGGCCCACTGGGTCCCCCAGGACCTCCACCACCTGGGTTGCCCCCATCACCAAAGCCCCCGTCACCACCAGTACCAGTGCCGGGTCCACTCGGACCACCAGAGGAGCAATTACGTTGCTTTACAAAATAATAAGTGCATTTATAGCCATCATATCCTCCCGTACATATAAAATGATCAAATTTGAAAGTGGTGACACAACTACTTTTAGAGTTATGCATACTTTTTTTAAAATTGTAGCCCTTGAATTCACCATTCTCCAATATACTTGTACCCATCGTTTTCCCCTCGAGGTTTAAAACTTCTATCGATCCCGAATACAGAGAAAGTTCACGCGCACTCTTCAACCAATTTTGAGTGGGTCTATAGCGCAAAATGTGACTTTCTATACTACTGTCGTAATCAACAAAAGTAACCAGGTTATCAAAATGCCTTACAGTTTTTGAGGCTTTGTTTTCTTTTGTTAATCGCTTATTTTGAAGGGCGATAGTGTATATTACACCATTTTATTCCTGATTTTCAATTGCAGGTATATCGGTACCTGGAGATCCAAAAATGCTGGAGGAGAAATTGTTTGATTTGGTCGCATGTAATTGAGTTAGTTCTTTATGAACTTCAATCGGCAAATCATCAAATGCAACATATTGCTTATCGGCTGTCGCATTCAAAACCCGGTCATCTTTTAGTTCTTCATCACTTTGACAGCTGATCATTAAAAGCAAGCAAAGTGCATTTAAAAAAACAAATGTGAATAAGGAGGAGTTGTGTTTAATCATTTATAAAGGTATTTAAGGCAATATCTTCATAAATATTTAAAGTAAATCTTAAAAAAGTTAAAATATGATTTTTTCTATTTCTGCTTTTGAATTTATATTGTTCTAAATAAGCGAGAAACACTTTTGAAGTGAAATATTATTTGACAATTAAATTAAAATTATGGATAAATCATTTGTATTAGATTTGGGTCAAAACTCTATTGGTTGGGTAATTATTGATAATAATACTGTTGAGGAAATAGGAGTATGTTTGTTTCCAAGTAAAAAAATAATAACAAATAATATAGAGTCAAGTGCAACTAAATTATCGACTTTCATTAATAAGAATATACGGTTAATTTCATTGATTATATTAACTGTGATTTTATTTATGATGGGGGTTCTAATAACTAAATTTTGGCAGTTTTGGATAAATCTTGCAATTGCTGGGATTTATTCTGTCTTAACAGTTGAAATAAAAAAATAGTAGAAATTATGAATTGCTTTCATATTCCCATAGGAACTTGTAGGAATGATTCAGATATAGTATTTGTAGCTTATTTTCATAATATGAATTTAGTATGAAAGTAACGAGCATTTGGAGTTGGGGGTTGACTGGATCGGTCTTGTATACCTGTAAATTCTTTTGCAAGTCAAAAAACACCAAAAAAATAGAATTCAACACTTAAAAATTAACCACACTATTTAAAGCTTTATCGGTAGCGGCACTGGCAAAATAGGATTGATACATCATAGTCGTAGTAACGGAGGAATGCCTGTATAACTGCTGTAGCATTTGAACCGGGATTTTATCTCCTGCGATATTGCCAAAACTGTGTCGGGAGATGTGCATGGTTAGTTTTTTGGTAATGCCTGCCTTTTCTGCAATCGTTTTGAGTTGTTTATTGAGGTGCTTGTTCTCGTTCTTTGACTTAGCGTAGATGGTTTTGTCGTCCGCTCTATCAATTTCTTTTAACTCCGGGAATACATAATCATGAGGGCTTCTTTTATCTGCCAGATAAGCGTTTAAAATGGGCTTTACTTTTTCGGGCAATTCCAGAGAGACCAGTTTTGAGTTTTTATTCATGGTGTAATGAATCCGGTTGTCGTAGATATCACTCCAGCGTACTTTTAAGACATCACCCACACGGATACCGGCTAAATAGAAACTAAATAACCAAACGTTTTTTGCGTGCGTTTCTTTCTCGGTCAAGCCTCGAAGCTTCTCCAAATTTTGAATTTCCTGAACAGATAAGCCCACCTTATGCGATTCCGGAAATTTGATTTTAATCTTACCGGTGCCAAATGGGTAGAATTTTCGGTCAATCATTCCCTTGCGAATGGCTTTGTTGAAAATCAACCTTATATAGACTAGAACATTGGCAATCGTACGATCTGACAGCTTAGGTTTTTTTTTAAGATAAATCATAAAGTTTTTGAGAAAGTCCTCATTAATATCTTGGAAAGGGAGATCCTCGGTTTTAGCAAAACTGGCAATGTGATTTTTATACGCTTTATCAACTGCGACCCGGGAAAACTGCTTGGTGTTAACGATCTCTTCCTGATGCTCGTTAGCAAAATCAAAGAAGTTTTTGTTGCTTTTTATAAAGGCAATGTCGTTTTTGATTTGAAGCGGGGTAAAGTCTTTGTTTTCGGATTGAAGGTCGATTAAATATTTATTGATCTCCGTAAGTTTAATTAGTAAGAGGTTATTTAAACGGGTGGCATTTGGGTGCGCTGTTTTGACACAGCATTTTTTGGAATCCCAATATTTCAAGTCGATATGATGCCCTAAATAGATGTAACTAGATTTTCGATTCTTGGTTATGCGAATGGCTAGTGGAAATTCTCCTTTTTGATTTGCCTTTCTACGTAGCGTTATGGCTGCTTTTGAATTCATACTGCAGATTTAAATACTTACTAAAGGTACTTAAAATTTGGTACAACATAGGTACAACAAAATTTGAAATGCCTTGATATCAAATGATTACATAAAATAGCAAATTTTATTTAACTCATTAAATTTCAATTGATTAAGTGTATTTTGTAGGGCTTTACTGGCAACTTAGGATCTAGTGCCGCAAGGTGTGAGAGTTCGAGTCTCTCCGCCTGTACAACGACAAAAGCCGACTTTAACGAGTCGGCTTTTTTTATGGTTTGATTTTAACCCTTTTTTACTTTCGATATTTAGATTGACGTTCTACCATCCAGCCCGGGTACAGATCCGGTTTGCTGCTTACAGCATCTATTTTATTGAGATCTTCTTTACTTAAATCAATCTCCGTTGATTTTATATTCGAGTGCAATTGTTTGAGCGTTTTTGCTCCTATAATGGTGCTGGTCACTCCTTTTTGATGACGCACCCACGCCAGCGCGATTTCTGCTACAGAAACATTGTGATTTTTAGCTAAATCCTGCATCACATCTACCAGGTCAAAAGCCTTGTCTTTGTCTATGGTAGGAAAGTCAAAATCTGCTCGGCGCGATCCTTTTTCACTACTTCCTTCTCGGGAATATTTTCCTGTAAGGAAACCACCCGCAAGCGGACTCCACGGGAAAATGCTCAGATTATGATCTGCTGCCATAGGCACCAATTCGGTTTCTATATCGCGGGTGACCGCAGAATAAAAATATTGTAGACCTATAAACCTTTGCCAGTTGTTGTGTTTTGCAATGGCCTGTGCTTTTGCAACCATCCACGCCGGCCAGTTGCAAATCGCAATGTAACGTACTTTACCGGTTGCAACAATGTCATTTAAGCTGCGTAAAATTTCTTGTACCGGAACTTTAGGGTCTACCCCGTGTACGTATAAAATATCAATATGATCTAATTGCAAACGCTGTAAACTGGCATCTACCGAATTGAAGATATGATAGCGTGAAAGCCTACATCATTTGGTTTTTCACTCATGGGTCCCAACACTTTAGTCGCAATGACGACATCGTCTCTTTTGGTTCCTAAATCTTTCAGTCCCTGACCCAAAAGCTGTTCAGACTGCCCGAAAGAATACACGTTTGCGGTATCTATAAAATTGATTCCGCTATCCAGCACGGCTTTCAACATTTCATTAACTCCTTTCTGATCTACAGATGCGATCTTGCTCCACATTCCTGCATCTTCGCCGCCAAAGGTCATGGTGCCAAAACACAACTCAGATACCATGAGTCCGGTATCGCCTACATAATTAAATTTCATGATGTTTGTTTTTTCTTAAAGTTAGGCAGCGTGGGTTTTTTCTGTTTTAAATTGAGGTTAAAATTTGGATGTAAAAAAAACCGACGTTCTGCCGGCTTTTAAAAGTTACTGTAGTTTTTAAAATCAGTTTATGTCTAGCATCTGTTTCGGCACATTCCAACCTTCAATCTCTATTTGTGAGCTTGTAGTTTTTAGTTTATCATAACTCAGCGTGATTTTCTTTTTGCCACCCGGTGTTACTGAAACATAATTGTCACTGAAAAATGTAGGCAACAATCGTTCACCGGTTTTAGTGTCAATTAATGATATTCTGTTAAAAAAGGCAACTGTGTTTTCTTCAGGAGCAGTAAGTGTAAGTTCAATTTGGGTAGCAGAAGTCTTTTTTGCCTCAGCCGTGAGGCTTGTTTTCTTCAGGCTCTGCAAACCCGAATAATTTCCGGTAGCATCGGGTAACCAGTAAAAGTTATCACTCACTAATTCTTGATTAACATCGAGTAATTGTACCGATAAAAACATCCCGTCTTCTGTGCCTAATGCTTCAATAGATCTCTCAACAGACATAATCTGGCGCACACTTGAAGGTTCGATATAATTAAAAACCTGAGTGATCAATTTACTATTACCTTCCATATCATAAGCGGTAATGCGTAACATCAGATCGTGTTGTTGTTCAAACGAGTTGTTGACGATCATAATGTTATGTTTTACAGGATCGTACATAGCGTGTACCGGTTCGCTGCCACTGCGTAAACCGTATAAACACGCATTAGGGTCTAGATAATAATCATACATCTGGCCACGTAATGCGGTCCAGGGATTTTGTGTTTTCCAGATGATCACACCCGTGTACCAGTCCCACATATGTGAAGAAAAACCTTCTATCAAACCGCGGTATTGATTGTAGTTTACTAATTGTGCTTTGGTCGCGAAATCTTCCATGTCTGTAGGAGTACCATAGGGGTCTAAAAAATTAGCGTAGTCAATGTATTTATGGTAGCTCCATACCTCGTCTTCTACTTTTTCGGTGCCTTCTAATTCTTGCGGGATTACCTGATTTTCTTTTGGTAAAAAGCGTTTTAAAGAAACCGCATCACCGGTTCCTACCGAGCCAATTTCAGAATTAAAAGGCCAAGTACGCTCTTCCCAAAAGGTGTTTGTATTTTGTATACCATAAGGGCCGTCACCGTTTCCGCCTTTAAAATTATACGACATTTCATCGGAATTAGAATAGTCTATAAACCATCGGGTATTGTCGTATTTAGGCAAAATAGAATCTTTTAAAGCGCTTAGAATATCTGCCGGCGGAGTGATCTCGTTACCACCGCACCAAATGGCAAGAGAAGCATAGTTGCGTAACATTTTAACGGCATCTGTTGCAGACTGTATAAAGAGCTCATGATCATCAGGATACTGCCTTCGCGTCCACTGATCTTCTTTTTTCATCGGGTCTACCCAGCGCCCGTTGCAATCACCAGACATCCAGAAATCCTGAATAACGAGCAACCCATATTTGTCGCAAGCTTCATAAAACTCAGGTCTCTCGGGTAAGGCGCCGCCCCAAATACGGATCAGGTTGAGGTTCATATCTCTATGGAAACGAATCTCTGCATCGTAACGCGCTTGAGAGAATCGAAGCATAGCGTCAGAAATAATCCAGTTTCCGCCTTTTATAAATAATTTTTGACCATTTACAGCTATTTGCTTGCTTCGGGTATGTTCGTTCCAACTGGTTTGTATTTCACGCACACCGATGCTCACTTTTTCACTATCGGAAACCGTTCCATTTATAGAAAATTTCATGTCAAGATCATACAGGTTTTGTTCTCCATAACCATTGGGCCACCATAATTTGGGATTCTCTAAAGTGAAATCAGGTAAGGAAATTTCTTTGATCTCATTTGCGGAAAGTGTAACCGGGCTGCTTATAGTTTTTCCATCTAATTCATATTGAAGGATTCCGCTAATTGGGGTTGCCTTTGTGTTTTGCAATTCTGCTGAAACTTGAATAGTAGCTGGTTTTTGTTCTGTTCCGGGAGTACGTTTTCCGGGGACCAATGTCACTATATGTGGATTTTTTAAATTAACGGCCTGCGTTTTTTCAATAAAAACTTTATCCCAAATACCAGTATTGCGGTCGCGTACAGGCTGTATCCAATCCCAGCCTGCGGTATATTGTAAGGCCACACCCTTGGCGATGGTGCCGTCACCACCCTGACCACCGTTAGGATTACCCACGGCGTCCGCCGGATGTACCAAAACAGCTAAGCGGTTCTCTCCATTAGCAGCCAATAATTTTGTGATGTTGAACTGCTTCCGTAGGTACATTCCTTTAAAAGGCAGTTTGTTTACTTTTTTTCCGTTTATAAAAACATCAACGCTATAATTAATTCCTCTAAAATTCAGCCAAACCTGTTCTCCGGATTTAGCAGTTTCTTTAAAGTCATTAACAAACCAATAGGTATAATATTCCCGACCGGTGTCATAGATATCTTTAATTTTCTCATTATTCATCCCGTAAAAAGGGTCGGGTATCTCTTCGTTGTTTAAAAGTGTTGTAAGCACTGTTCCGGGCACGGTAGCTGGCATCCACTTTTTTAGTTTATAGGAAGTTTTAGAAAGTTGATGACCGTTTGCTTTGGTTTCTTTTATAGGGTTGCAAAACCAATCTGAATTCAATTCATACCGGTTTTGAGCTTGTGTAATGTGAATACTAAAAAGCAGATAGATACAGATTTTTACAACTAGAAGTTTTAGACTCATGAGATGGTTGTTTTATAGCGTTCTATAAATATGATAAAGCATCTTAAAACATGAGAACTAATTCGACTAATAGCGCTTTCTGACTAATAAATGAAAGTAAATCGCTCGCTGTATTGCGATTTTTAAATTGAATGTTAAGTATGAGATATGCTAAGTAAATTACCCCAAGTGCTCCTTGAAAAACGCTATGGTGCGTTCCCAGGCAAGTTCTGCGGCTTCTGCGTCGTAGCGAGGAGTCGTGGTATTGTGAAACCCATGGTTTACGTCGGGATACATAAACATCCCATACTCTTTGTTGAATTCTTTTAGCTTGGCTTCATAAGCCGGCCAGCCGCTGTTAATGCGCTCGTCAAGACCGGCATATTGTAATAAAAGCGGAGCTTGAATCTGATCAATATCTTCAGTGGGTTGCCCACCATAAAAAGGTACTGAAGCCGAAAGGTCAGGAACTTTGACTGCCATCATATTGGAGATGGAACCGCCAAAGCAAAAACCAACCACACCTACTTTTCCGTTACACTCAGGATGGCTTTTAAGTAATTCGTATCCTGCAATAAAATCTTCCAGCATTTCTGCACCATCCCGTTTGCGTTGCATCGCACGACCTTCATCATCATTGCCGGGATAACCTCCTAACGGACTCAAAGCGTCTGGCGCAAGGGTAATAAAACCATCAAGTGCTGCTCTTCGTGCAGTGTCTTCTATGTATGGGTTGAGTCCGCGGTTTTCGTGAACCACGACTATACCACCCAGTTTTTCGGTGGCATCTTTGGGTTTTGAAAGTAAAGCTTTAATCTCCCCGCCTCCTTTTGGGGAATCGTAGGTGATAAACTTAGAATCCAGATTGGGGTCTTGCGGATCTACCAGCATCGTGTTTTTATAATCGGGCATCAGAAAACTCAATAAAGCTGGTACGGTCACACTACCTGTGGCAAATAGAGATAGCTTTTCTACAAACTCCCGGCGCTCCAGCTTGTTGTGGGCATAAGCGTCATATAAATCAAAAACTTCCTGCTTGATGTCTTCTTTTTTAAGCCTTCTCATAACTGAACTTTTTTAGATTATTGTGTAATATACATCACAGCAGAGTCTTCTATATATTTTGAAGGATTAAAAACCGCATCAAAATTGGCGTCAACCTGATCGATACTGCTTTGTAATTCTTTAAGTTTGGTGCGGAATTCATCAGCAAAATTGTCGTTTTTAGAAAACTGAGTAATTAACTCTTTGTATTTTGCAATATTGCTTTTCATACGTAAGGTAAGTTGCCCAAAACGTTGACGCAGCGATTGTGTTTTTACCATAAAGCGCTCTACTTCGGTAAGCCAGTTTTTATTATGCTGTGCCTCCCAGGCGGCAATTTTGTCGTTAATCGCTTTTCTGAATTTGTTTTTTATGAGCTCCCGCTCACTGTCTAACGTAGCATTTTGATATTGCTTTACAGCACTCAGAGAAAGTCCGTAATAATTAGCTTGTTCCTCTAGCAGTCTGTTATATTCGTT
This sequence comes from Leeuwenhoekiella aestuarii, assembly GCF_004104055.1. GTDB lineage: Bacteria > Bacteroidota > Bacteroidia > Flavobacteriales > Flavobacteriaceae > Leeuwenhoekiella > Leeuwenhoekiella aestuarii. The sequence goes on from NZ_QOVJ01000001.1 coordinate 1,360,310, forward strand.
TTCTAGCTTATTGAGTTCTTCGTTGATGCTTTTCCATTCATTATCTATAATACTCTGTTGTTGACTAAATTGACTCGCAGTGTTTAGAACATTGAGCATTTGAGGCGTTTTATCTCGTAAGTCTCTGCCAGCACCACCTACGATCTCTAATGCCGAAGTAATTCCGGTAGAAAAGGTTTGATATAACGAACCGTAAAGCGGTACGTTGCTTGCGGGCTCATTCAATAATGTGATGCTTTTATTTATGAGATCCATCCAGTTGTCTTTACCTTTTTTGCGTTCGTACCAGTCTTGATATTCTTTAAACCAACTTTCGTAAGCCGGGTAATTCATAGGATTATTAATCGCAGCAATTTTGCTGAAGAACTCTTGAGATGAAAGAAGCAGGTTGCTGGGTTTGATATCGCGGTGAATACTCATCAACTCTGTAAAAGCAAGTTGACCGTTTAATTTAAGCTGAATTTTTCTTGAATTCTCAAGTAGTGTGATTCGGTTTTCTTGTTTAGAAATGATACTGTCTAAACTTCCCAGTCGCTGACTTGTACGGTTGGGGTTTAGATCTGAGAACTCTCCCTGAAGTGATTTTAGTTTTACAGCATTATCCTCGAGTTGTTTGTTGAGGTTGAGTAAAAGAGAGTCGCGCTCCTTTATAATTTGTGCCGAAACCTGATCCTGAGCATGTACACTAAGTGCTATTAGTGAGCAGCATATAACTAAGTATATGCGTTGAATGTAATTCATACAATTATAGTTTTAACCAAAAATAGCAAAATAAGTTTTGGAAAACTGTTAACTCTTTAGGTCTACTATATTTGTTAAAATGAGTCTTTTTAAGTTTGGGTAATTAACTTTTTTAATTATTGGATTGGTTTTTAAGAATTGCATTTTTAGCATCTTCAAGATAGTTACGCCCTATAGTATATCGCTTATTTGCAATCTCAACACTATTACCTTCTACAGCATCAACTCGTTTAATATTTGCAGTATAAGAGCGGTGAATACGCACAAATTGAGAGCTCGGTAATTCATCTGTGAAACTACCTAAAGTCTGGTGCACAACATAGTTGACGCTTGTGGTGATGATTTTGATATAGTCTTTGAGGCTTTCCACAAGAAGAATATCATCCAGATAGATTTTCTTCATTTTTTTCTTGTCAACTTTTACAAATATGCTGTTATTTTCAACAGTTGGTTTAGGGCTTTCCTGCGTTTTAGCCAGTGCCTTGTTTGTTGCTTTTAAAAAACGAGGCAGTGAGATGGGTTTAACCAAATAATCTAATACTTCAAGGTCAAAACCTTGTACGGCATATTCTTCATGGGCAGTGGTGAGAATAACCATAGGTTTTTGATCAAGGCTTTTTAAAAAGCTCAATCCGTCTAAAACAGGCATGTTGATGTCTAGGAAAAGTAAGTCTACTTCAGTACTTCTGATGAATTCTAGACTGTCTATAGCATTGTCAAAAGTTTGAATGATTTCGAGACCTTTTAGCTGTGCAATATGATTTTTAATCACATTGATGGCTAGGGGTTCATCGTCTATGATTACACATCTTAGGTTCATAATAATTTTAATTTTAAATGTACATTATATGCGCCGTCGGCTTCAAAAATCCTGAGGTCATATTCTTCGGGTTTATAGCCCAATTTAAGCCGTTTTTCAACATTCTCAAGACCTATTCCTCCGGCTTCATTTAGGTTGTTTTGTGAAATTTTCTGAGGCAACGTGTTACTCATTTTAAAATAGAGAAACTCCTCCTCAATCTTAAGCTTTATGTTGATCTTTACATTACCAATGTTTTTACTAGCCCCATGTTTAAACCCATTTTCAATAAAATGAATTAAAAGCATCGGGGCTATTTTTTTTCCTTTTGTGTTTCCTTTTACGTCAAAATTAAGATCTAGCTTTTTGTTATACCTGATGCGCTCCAGGTCCAGATAGTTCTTGATGAACTTAATTTCCTTATTGAGTGATTGTCGTTTTTCTTTAGTTTCATAAAGTAAATACCGCATCAGATCAGAAAGTTTTAAGATCGTTTCCGGGGTGTTTTCAGACTTTTCTAAGCTAAGAGAGTAAATATTATTTAAGGTGTTAAAGAAAAAATGAGGAGAGATCTGAGAGCGTAAAAAGCGTAACTCAGTCTCAAGATTTGACTTAGCCAAATTTGCGGCAAGTTGTCGTTCTCTAAGCCAGTCTATCGTGATCTTAATGGCTACTCCAAATGAGATTACATACAATTCTCCAAGCATCATAACGATCACATAATTGGTGTTTAAGCTAGTGGTTTCCTCGGGTCCTTCGGGCCACACATTATTGCTTATTAAAAAATAGGTGAGCTCATATTTTATAATCACCATAACAAAAATAGTAGCTATAAGGCTTATTGAAAAAAGGATGTATTTCCGCTTATAAATAAAAGTGGGAATGAGCACATACACCGTAAAATAGGTGAGAGACATGTGTATGGGAAAACCCAGTAGGTTAGCTTTAAACGAGTAGAGGTAGTCGTTGTAATAACTGCCCCAACGTAAAAAGTTAAACAGAAAATAAACCAACCAGAAAATAGCGTGATGAGTCACGTTTACTTTGTAGCCGGTATTAGCATTAAGCAGAAAATTATTTTTAAATGAAGCACTTATAGGCATAGATCTAAAGATGGGTTTTGAGCCGTTTAGCTTTTCAGAACTGTTGTTTGTCTAATAAAAAACAAAGACCGCGATAATATATCACATATTTATTAAAAATCTTAACATATTATGCCGTTAGGGGCTAAAATAAGCGTACAAATGTTAAATAAAACAATTTTTTTACTGGCTTTAATTACACTTTTTTCGTGTAAAGAAAATCAGGAACCTTCTTCTAACGAAAAAGAAGACTTAAATCTTACAGCTTTTGTAGATCCTTTTATCGGTACCGGTGGTCACGGCCATACTTATCCGGGAGCAACAGTACCTTTTGGAATGGTTCAGGTAAGTCCTGATAACGGGAGAAACGGGTGGGACTGGTGCTCAGGTTATCACTATTCAGATTCTATAGTGTCTGGTTTTAGCAATTTACATTTGAGCGGCACAGGTATTGGTGATCTTGCTGATATCTTATTTATGCCGGTAGCAGAAGAATTAGACCTTACCGGAACGTATGAAAATCCTCAGGATCGTCCCTACGCATCAAAATATTCTCATAAGCGTGAGCAAGCAGAACCAGGTTATTATTCGGTTTATTTAGAAGATCCACAAATTAAAGTAGGACTTACCGCTACAAAGAGAACCGGTTATCAGAAATACAATTATGAGGGTGCAGGTGAAGCATCAGTAGTACTTGATCTGGGCTTTGCCATTAATTGGGATGCGCCTACAGAAACAGCTATCAAAATAGAAAATGAAACCACAATAAGCGGATATCGCCACAGTACCGGCTGGGCAAAAAATCAAAAAGTGTTTTTTGTTGCAGAGTTCTCTAAGCCTATTGCTCGTCACAATTTGGTTCAAGATAAAAAAGTTGTTACTGCAGATAGTGTTGCCGGAAAAACTACCGCAGCGCAATTCTTTTTCAATATTGATGGAAGCCGCGATGTGATCGTGAAAGTTTCGGTTTCTTCGGTAAGCTTAGCAAATGCTAAAGAAAATTTTGCGGTTTCTGAAGCTACAGATTTTGAAACTGCAAAAAAGGATGCAAAGAAACTTTGGGAAGATCAATTAGAGCATGTCGTTGTAGAGACTCCTACAGATTCTTTAAAAACCATTTTTTATTCGGCATTGTATCACACACAGATTGCTCCGGTAACGTTTAGTGATGTTAATGGAGAGTTTCGTCAGGAGAATGATAGCATTGTAAAAGCAGATTTTACAGCATACTCTACACTTTCTCTTTGGGATACCTTTCGTGCAGAAAACCCGCTACTAACTCTTTTAGAGCCTGAAAAAGTAAGCGACATTGTAAATTCGATGTTGATGTATTATCAAGTACACAAAAGTTTACCGGTATGGACACTCTACGGAAATGAAACCAATACAATGACCGGTAATCACGCAATACCTGTGATTGCTGAAGCCTATTTTAAGGGAATAAAAGGTTTTGATGCGGAGCAAGCATTTGAAGCGATGAAAAACACGCAAATGCGTGATGAGCGTGGACTTAAATTCTTAAAAGAGTATGGCTATATTCCTTTTGATAAAATTGACGAAAGCGTCACTTTTAACCTGGAATACGCTTACAACGACTGGTGTGTGGCACAAATGGCTAAAGCATTGGGTCACGATAAAGATTATGAGTATTTCGCTGAGCGCTCCAGATCTTATGAGAAATTGTACGATCGAGAAACCGGTTTTATGCGTGGTAAATCTTCTACAGGATCTTGGCATGAGCCTTTTGACCCTAAGTTTTCAAGGCACCGTGAAAACACAGATTATACCGAAGGAAATGCGTGGCAACACAGTTGGTTTGTACTTCATGATACTGATAATTTTATAAAGCTTCACGGCGGTTCAGAACCATTTACAGCAATGCTTGAGCAATTGTTTACAGAGAGTTCTGAGATCACTGGGGATCATATTTCTAATGATATTTCTGGCTTAATTGGTCAATATGCTCATGGTAATGAGCCTAGTCATCATATAGCTTATTTATTTAACCGTGCAGGCAAGCCCTGGAGAACACAATACTGGATAAATCAGATTTTAAAAACACAATACAACACAACGCCTAATGGCTTGAGTGGTAATGAAGATGCGGGGCAGATGTCTGCCTGGTATGTATGGAGTTCTATGGGGCTTTACTCGTTTAATCCGGCAAGTGCGGCATATGAAATAGGGAGTCCGGTTTATGAGAAATCTACAATTAACCTTCCTTCTGGAAAAACCTTTACCATAGTTGCTGAGGGGGTTTCTCAAGAGAATTTTTACATACAATCAGCAACTCTTAACGGGAAAGATTTTAATCAAACGAGTATCACCCACAAGCAAATTATCGCCGGAGGTGAACTTAAATTAGTAATGGGAGCGAGGCCTAACAAAAGTTGGGGTGTAGTCACGCAGGCAGAATAATATGGATAGTATTGATGTTATAATTATTGCGCTTTATCTACTGCTTACCATTGCGATTGGTGTATATGTGGCTAAAAAAGCTTCAAAGGGTTTAGATTCTTACTTTTTAGGTGGTAAAAGCATCAAGTGGTATTACTTGGGGCTGAGTAATGGTTCTGGGATGTTTGATGTGTCTGGGACTGCCTGGATGGTGGGGATTCTCTTTCTCTACGGAGTAAAGAGTTTTATGTTTATGTGGATGTGGCCCATTTTCAATCAGGTCTTTGTGATGATGTTTCTTGCAGTCTGGATCAGAAGATCTAACGTAATGACCGGTTCTGAGTGGATTTTATCTCGTTTTGGAGATGATAAAGCCGGGCGTGCTTCTCACCTGATTGTTGCCATTTTTGCAGTTGTTGCCTCGGTAGGATTTATAGCTTATTTCTTTGAAGGAGTAGGTAAATTTATGACTGTTATTCTTCCTTGGGATGTGAGCCTTGTTATCAATGATTTTATATTGTTAAATTCTGAACAGGTATATGCGCTTATAATTATCTTATTAACTACGATTTATACCATTAAGGGTGGAATGTTCTCTGTGGTTTCTACCGAAGTTTTACAGTTTGGAATTATGGTTCTCGCAGGTGTACTTGTTGCAGGTTATACCTTTTTTAAGTTTACCGATGCAGAGATCACAGCTTTGATTCCTGATGAATGGACGAGTATAACTTTTGGTACAGAGCTTACGGGATTTTGGGCCGGAGACTTTGAAAGCTTTAATAAACTGATAGATACACAAGGCTATAAGATGTTTGGCGCTTTTGTGGGGATGAGCCTTTTTAAAGGATTTTTTGCAAGTATCGCCGGTCCTACGCCTAGTTATGATATGCAACGTATTTTATCGACCAAAACGGCAAAAGATGCTGCTTATATGAGTGGTTTTACAAATTTGGTTTTGTTCATTCCAAGATATTTAATGATTGCGGCAATCGTGATTTTAGGGTTGGTCTATATCGCTCCAGAATTAGTAAAAGCAGGAGGAATTAGCAGTGATGACTTAGAGGTGATTCTTCCGCAGGTTATTAATAATCACGTACCCGTAGGAATAAAAGGACTTTTGTTAGCGGGGCTTCTTGCAGCCTTTATGTCTACCTTCTCGGCCTTTGTAAATGCAGGACCTGCGTATATTGTTAACGATATTTATAAAAAATATTTCAAGCCGGCAGCAACTGACAAGCACTATGTTAAAGCAAGCCATGTCGCTTCTTTTGCCGTGGTTACTTTAGGTGTGATAATGGGCTTTTTTGCAGAGTCTATTAATGCGATTACCTTATGGATCACGAGTTCGCTTTACGGTGGTTATGTGGCTGCTAACTTTTTAAAATGGATCTGGTGGCGTTTTAACGGCTGGGGATATTTCTGGGGAATGTTGAGCGGGTTGATCATTGCCTCGCTTCAGTTTTTGATAGATCAGGGCGCATCGAGTTATGTAGAAGGTAGTTTCTTGTACTGGTATTCGCATATTCCGGCAATTTATTTATTTCCAGTGATCTTAGTATTCTCACTTGTAGGTTCGTTTTTAGGAACTTGGTTAACTCCGCCTACAGCTTTAAAAACTTTGAAAAGTTTTTACACTTCTGTGCATCCGTGGGGATGGTGGAAACCGGTGCGGGAGCAATTAACATCAGAAGAGCAAGTGGGGAAAAACAAAGATTTTGGGCTGGATATGTTTAACTGTTTGGTGGGAATCGTCTGGCAATCTAGTATGATCGTACTGCCTATTTTCCTGATAGTTCGTGATTATGAAAAAACAGCAGTTAGTTTATTAGCTTTTGGATTAACCAGCCTTATTCTAAAATTCACATGGCTTGATAAAGTCAAAAAACTAGAAAATTAAATAACATAAATAAACGCCTTTTTAGGCTAAAAAAATAGAATCATATTTTATGAGTACAACTCAAATTCCTTGGCAAGAGAGACCTGCAAACAGCACAGATGTAATGTGGCGTTATGATGCAAATCCTATTATAGATCGATACGCAATACCAAGTTCTAATAGTATTTTTAATTCTGCCGTAGTGCCATTTGAAGGCGGTTTTGCAGGAGTGTTTAGATGCGATAATAAAGCAGTGCAGATGAATATCTTTGCCGGTTTTAGTAAAGATGGAATCAACTGGGATATCAATCACGATCCTATTGAGTTTGGTGCCGGAAATACAGAAATGATCGAATCTGATTATAAATACGATCCAAGGGTGTGCTTTATTGAAGACCGCTACTGGATTACCTGGTGCAATGGATATCACGGGCCAACTATAGGAATTGGCTATACGTTTGACTTTAAAGAATTTTTTCAGTGTGAGAATGCCTTTCTTCCCTTTAACCGTAATGGTGTTTTACTTCCGCAGAAAATAGACGGAAAATACGCCATGTTGAGCCGCCCAAGTGATAATGGGCACACGCCTTTTGGAGATATTTACATCAGCTATAGTCCAGATATGAAATATTGGGGAGAACACCGTTGTGTGATGAAGGTAGCTCCTTTTACAGAGAGTGCCTGGCAGTGTACTAAGATCGGCGCAGGGCCAGTACCTATTTTGACTGATGAAGGTTGGTTGTTGTTCTATCACGGGGTGATCAACACCTGTAATGGATTCAGGTATTCGGTGGGAGCTGCAATTTTAGATAAAAACAGTCCTGATAAAGTATTATACCGCAGTCAGCCTTATTTATTAGGGCCTGCAGCACCCTATGAGTTGGTAGGAGATGTGCCTAATGTATTGTTTCCGTGTGCGACCTTACATTCTCTAGAAGAAGATAAAGTCGCTTTATACTATGGAGCTGCAGATACGGTGACTTCGGTGGCTTTTGGTAAATTGAGCGAGATACTAGATTTCATAAAAAATAACAGTTTATAAGTGATGAAAAACAGGATTACTCTTTTACTTCTTTTGATTGGATTTTTTGGCTTTGCCCAAAAAATCTCACCGCGTTCTTATGTAGCGCATCACATAGATACGCCGCTTGAAATTGATGGCAAGGCTGATGAGGAAGTGTGGAAAGAGGCTCCGTTTTCAGAATCATTTATAGACATAGAAGGCGTTAAAATTCCAAAGTATCAAACGCATGTAAAAATGCTTTGGGATGATGAAAACCTGTATTTCTATGCAGAGTTAAAAGAGCCGCACATCTGGGCGACTTTAAAGCAACGTGATACCGTTATTTTTTACAATAACGATTTTGAAATCTTTATAGATCCTGATGGGGATACCCATAATTACTATGAGTTTGAGATGAATGCGCTCAACACGGTATGGGATTTACTGTTGGTGAAACCCTATCGGGAATCAGCTCCGGTTCTAGACAGCTGGGATATACAGGGGTTAAAAACAGCGGTTTCTATAAATGGAACGTTGAATGATGCTTCTGATATAGATAAAAGCTGGAGTGTAGAGATCGCGATGCCGTGGGAAGTTTTAAAAGAAGCTAGTGGTAGTAATGAATTGCCGGTAGAGAAGTTTTGGCGTATTAACTTCTCTCGGGTTAACTGGGATTATGAGTTGGATAACGGAGTTTACAGCCGTAAAAAAGATAAATCGAGTAATTTTTTACCAGAATACAACTGGGTTTGGTCTCCACAAGGAGTCATCAATATGCATGAGCCTGAGCATTGGGGGTATGTGTATTTCTCATCAAAACCTGTTTCAGAAAAAGTAAGCTTTATTATTCCGCAGGATGAGCAAATCCGTTGGAAATTATACGAATTCTACAGAGCTCAAAAAACGTATTTGTCAACTCATAAATCTTGGGCAACAGATTTAAAAGCAATTGGTACAACCCGTTTTGACCTTGAAGGAAAAGAACTTATCCCATCTCTAGAAAACTACCGTCAAGGTTGGGTGATAACCGTAAAAAGTCCATTTTCGGGTAAGCTGTATAGCATTAGAGAAGACGGGAAATATTCAGAAATAAATCAATAATACTATGAAATTTAAACACTTATTTTTAATACTTGTAGCAGTAGTGGCTACAACTTCTTGCATAGATAATATACATCCTGCAGGTAGTAAAAAAGAGAGCAAAAAAACAGCTGAAGTCTCTGAAGATTTTAAATTTTGGACGTGGATGACCGCTGATGCTTCAAGAACTGATGAATCGTATACTGAAGAATTTAAAAAATATGCAGCTAACGGTCTTGATGCGGTGTTGATTAATACCAATGCAGATGCAGATCTGTTAGCGCGTTTAACGCCTCTAGCAACTGCCGAAGGTCTTGAAGTTCACGCCTGGATGTTTACGATGAATCGCCCAGGGGATTCTGTTGCATTACAACACCCGGAGTGGTATGCAGTAAGTAAAGAAGGAAAATCTACTTTTGATCACCGTCCTTATGTAGACTATTACCAGTTTTTATGCCCTACTCGAGAAGGATCTCGCACACATATTCTAGGGCTTATCGATAAGCTAACTCAAGTAGAAGGTGTGAGCAGTTTTCATTTGGATTACATTCGCTATCCTGATGTTTATTTGCCCATAGGTTTATTGCCTAAATATGATTTGGTACAAGATACAGAGCTTCCTGAATATGATTTCTGTTATTGCGATGCGTGTATTGATAAATTTGAGAAAGAGCATCATAAAAACCCATTAAAGTCACACAATACTGCGATTGATATGGAGTGGAAACAATTCCGTTTAAATCAGATAAAAGCGGTGGTTGACGATGCTTATGAAGTGGCGCATAAAAACGGAAAGCTGTTAACGGGAGCGGTTTTTCCATATCCGGAAATGGCAGACCATATGGTGCGTCAGCGTTGGGATAAATGGAATATAGATGTGGTCTTACCAATGATCTACCACAATTTTTATAATGAAGAAGTAGACTGGATTGGATTTGCAACTGGTCAGGGTGTAAAGGACCTTCAAGGAACTGACACCGAGTTGCACACTGGTATTTATGTTCCGGAAATGAGTCCGGAAGATCTTGCAAAAGCAATTCAACTGGCAAAAGATAATGGAGCAAAAGGAGCAGCATTTTTTGACGGAAATGCGCTTACTGATGCACAACTTGCGGTAATCAAAGCAGCAAACTAAAAAAGCTTACTGGCTTTAATTTTAAGCCCGGGCAAATGTCTGGGCTTTTCTATTTAAAAATAAGAGCAAGGTTCTTTAAAAGTAAAGGATTAAAAAAAGATTTCAAAAGGTATGAAATGGATTAAACTAGTGGTTGTCGTTATAGCTTCATTCTTAATAAGCTGTACCGAAAAAGAGAATCCTTCGTTTACACAAAACGATCTGGTTTTGATTCCGCAGCCTAAATCTTTAATGTTAAATTCAGGTAGTTTTAAGATAGATGCGCAAACACAATTTGTAGTTGCTCACGATAGTTTAGAAGTTATCACGGGTATTTTAAATGATCTTTTTGAAAAGTCAGCGGGATTCAAATTAGATGTAACGACTTCGGGTACTAAAAATATTATTCAGTTAGCACAAAATACAAAGCTTGCGGAAGAAGCTTACAAACTTGATGTAACCCGTGAAAAAGTTATGTTGGAAGCCAATTCTAAACTGGGTTTCGTCTACGGTTTAGAGACCATTCGCCAGTTGCTTCCTGCGGCGATTGAAAGCAGTTCTAAAGTTTCAGATCTTAAACTTTATATTCCTAATGTGAGTATTGCCGATGCTCCGCAATACCTCTATCGTGGAAGTCACTTAGATGTTTCCCGTCATTTCTTTGGGAAAGAATACATCAAAAAGCATTTAGATCGAATGGCTTTTTTAAAACTGAATACCTTCCATTTTCATCTGGTAGATGATCAAGGTTGGAGAATTGAAATTAAAAAATACCCCAAACTTACTGAAGTTGGTGCTTTTCGTGTAGATCAGGAAAATAAACATTGGAATGCGCGAACCCAAAATGATTTAAAAGCCGAAACAACTTACGGTGGCTTTTATACCCAAGAAGATATTAAAGAAATTGTGTCTTATGCTGGAGAGAAAGGTATTCGTGTAATCCCGGAGATCGAAATGCCGGCACACGTGATGAGTGCGATTGCTGCATACCCGTGGCTGTCTTGTAAAGAAGAGCCTATTGCGGTTCCATCTGGCGGTGTGTGGCCTATAACCGATATTTATTGCGCCGGAAAAGAATCTACTTTTGAATTTCTAGAAGATGTTTTAACCGAGGTAATGGCATTATTTCCCGATGAATACATTCACGCGGGTGGAGATGAAGCTACCAAAACCAATTGGGAAACGTGTCCACATTGTCAGCGGCGTATTCGAGAAGAAGGTCTTGCTGATACCGGCGAATTGCAGAGCTATTTTATGAAGCGTATGGAGCGCTTTTTAAGCGAGCATGACAAAACGTTGATTGGTTGGGACGAGATCTTAGAGGGTGGTTTACCCGAAAAAGCAACCGTGATGAGTTGGAGGGGTTTTCAAGGCGGATGGGAAGCCACAAAGGCTGGTCACGATGTGATCATGACACCGGTGAGTCACATGTATTTTGATTATTATCAGGGGAATCCTGACAACGAGCCGGTGGCGTTTAATGCCTTTCTTCCGTTAGAAAAAGTGTATGAATTCCGCCCTGCGGCAGACTCTATGAGTATAGAACAGAAAAAGCACGTTTTAGGCGGTCAGGCCAATTTGTGGTCTGAATATGTGCCAGAAGAATCACACTCCGAATATATGTTGTTTCCGCGTCTTTTTGCAGCTTCTGAAGTACTATGGAGTCCTGAAGAAAAATTGGATTGGAATGCTTTTTCTATTCGCGTTCGTAAACTGATGCAGCGGTTTGATGTGATGGGGATCAATTATGCAAAAAGTGCCTTTGCGGTTCAGCCAGAATCAGAGATTAATTTAGAGACCGGTAAAATTACAATCGCGTTGCAATCTGAATTTCCGAATACTCAAATTAGATACGCTCTGGGAGATTTAGAGTTGAATGCTGACTCAGAAGTTTACAGCAACCCTATATCTTTTGATAGTACGACTTCGGTTAGTGCAGCAGTTTTTGAAGACGGGAAGCTTATGGGTTCTAAAATGCAAAAATATTTTGACTTTCATGAAGCGGTTGCAAAGCCTGTTACCTATAAATTTGAATACAATGCGAGTTATCCGTCAACTGGTAAAACCGCACTTGTAGATGTATTGCGCGGAAGTAAATATTTTAAAGACGGTCGCTGGCAGGGGTGGGTCGGTGAACCTGCGGTAATTACTATTGATCTTGAGGAAGTGAAAAACATTGATCAGATAACTGTAGGAAGTCTTGAAGAGCAAGGGACTGGTATTTATTTCCCGCAGCTTATAAAAGTTGAAGTTTCTCGGGATGGTAAAACTTTTGATGAGGTATCGCAAATGGAACGTGCTTTTGAACCCAATCCAGGAGCTAAGATTGAGAATTTTAAACTGAAATTTGAGACCAGAAAAGGCATTCAATTTATCCTGGTTACTGTAGAGCCCTTGTCAAAAACCCCAAATGGAGGCGGAGCCTGGTTATTTTTAGATGAAATTCTGGTTAACTAAGAGAAATACAACAGTATGATTTTACATAAAAAAGCAACTCTTTTTATAGGATTGTTAATTGGCTTTTTCGCGAAAGCGCAAACACAAGATTTCACACACTATGTGAATCCATTTATCGGGACTTCAAATTTTGGAGCGACTAATCCTGGAGCGATTGCTCCACGAGGTATGGCGAGTGTTTCGCCATTTAATGTGGCAGGAAGGGAAAATGTTCTAGAAAAAGACAGTCGCTGGTTGTCTAACCCCTATGTGAATGAAAATACCTTTTTAACCGGTTTTAGTCACGTAAATATGAGTGGAGTTGGTTGCCCAGATCTTGGGGTGATCCTAAGTATGCCTACTACCGGAGAACTTCAAACAGATCATTTAGTATACGGAACCACCTACACCAATGAAGTTGCAAAACCCGGTTATTATTCGGTTGAATTAGATAAGTACAACGTAAAAACCGAATTAACGGCCAGCACCCGCGTAGGTGTAAGTCGTTATAGTTTTCCTGCCGGGAAAGCAAATGTATTACTCAATCTTGGGCTGGGTTTAACTAACGAGCAAGGCGCTGTACTTAAGTTTAATTCACCTACGGAAGTAGAAGGTTATCGTATGGTAGGTTCATTTTGTTATAACAATGCCGAGAGTGCATATCCTATTTATTTTGTAGCACGCATTTCTGAAACACCGTCTAATTACGGGGTTTGGGATAAACCTGCAAAATACGGCGGGCTAGAAGCACAATGGATGGGCTATAACGGCAAAACACGTCTTAAAGAGCAATTTATGCGCGAGGTGGTAGGTGATAGTATAGGAGCTTATTTTAAGTATGATTTTGATAAGCCTACACAGGTTGATATGAAGATTGGTATCTCGTATGTGAGTGTTTCTAATGCACGTGAAAACCTGAATGAAGAAGTAGGTGACGCTTCTTTTGATGCGGTTTATAAGCAAACAAAACAGGCTTGGAATGATAAATTAAGCGTTGTTGAAGTTGAAGGCGGAAGTGTAGATGATAAAACTATTTTCTACACGGGTTTATATCATACTCAAATTGCACCTAATATTTTAAATGACAGCAATGGCGAATACCCCGCTATGAAAACTCGTGCGGTAAAACATACCGAAGGAACACGCTATACCGTTTTTTCACTTTGGGATACGTATCGTAATTACCATCAATTGATGAGTTTATTGTATCCACAGGAGCAATTAGATATGGTAAATTCAATGTTAGATATTTACGATCAAAATGCTTGGTTGCCTAAATGGGAGCTTAATGCAACGGAGACTTTTACAATGGTAGGTGATCCGGCTGCAGTGGTTTTAGCAGATACCTATGCTCGCGGAATTACAGATTTTGATGTTGATAAAGCTTATAAAGCAATGCTGAAAAGTGCTGATACCCGCGAAGGAAATCCATTGAGACCGGGATTGGCAGAATACATTGATAATGGATATGTAAGTGTTGACTCTGATGTTGCAGGTCCTGTTTCTACGACGCAGGAATACAATATTGCAGATTATGCGATAGCTCAATTAGCGGAAATATTAGGCAAGAAACAGGATGCAAAGCGGTTTACAAAACGCGCACTTTCTTATAGAAAAATGTACAATAAAGATTCGGGTTTTTTACAGCCTAAAATGAGTGATGGCAGTTGGTACGAACCTTTTGATCCATTAGCCGGTGCAAACTTTACAGAAAACCCTGGTTTTATAGAAGGTAATGCGTGGCAATATTTATTTATGCAACCCCACGATATTAAGGGGATGATTAAGTTAATGAATGGTAACAAGAAGTTCGAAGAAAAACTAGACGCTCTTTTTGCCGAAGATCAGTTTGATATGGCAAACGAACCTGATATTTCATACCCGTTTTTGTACAATTATCTACCGGGAAAAAGTTATAAGACTCATGAGAAAGTTGCAGAACTAATCGATACGTATTTTACCAATAAACCTGCAGGTTTGCCCGGGAACGATGATACGGGAACTATGAGTGCTTGGCTTGTTTATGCGATGATGGGCTTTTATCCAATGACTCCGGGAGAAGCGACTTATACTTTGTCTGAACCGCAATTTGATACGGTGAGAATTCATTTAAACCCTGATTTTTACAGTAACAAAACGCTAACTATTAAAAACCAATCAACAAGAGGTAACTATAAAACAACAGCTTTTAAAGTAAACGGTAAAACGTTGAGCACTAGTCAGGTGATGCATAAAAACTGGGTGGAAGCCGGGGAGGTTATTTTTGAGTAACTCCTATAAGTACACACTTTAAGGTGTTATTTAGCTTCTTAGAGCCGTTGTCTATCGAATCTTTTTTGAAATAGTTAAGAAAATTGGGAATTTCATCTTCAGAAAGCCTGATACTTTCGTTAGAAGATGTGAAATTTTGAAAAACATTAGGTTTTCTGGGTATTAAAAGATTGAAAAGATATTCAATAGATATGGAACTAAAGGTTAAAGATTCGACGTTGATCACCTACGAACCCGCAGGTAAGTTTGAAGAGACCCGTTTTGAGAAGATACACAACATCAGTTTTGAACAATCAACACAGGCTTCGGCTATTGTAGCTCAGGAAATCGCTGATTTGATCCGCAGTAAAGAAGCTGCTGGTGAAAAATGCGTTTTGGGCTTGGCCACAGGCTCTTCCCCTATCAATGTGTATGCAGAACTGGTACGTATGCATAAGGAAGAAGGATTAAGTTTTAAAAATGTGATCACCTTCAATCTAGATGAATATTGGCCGATGGATAAGTCTGACGTGCAGAGTTACCATTATTTTATGCACGAGCATTTATTCAACCACGTAGATATTCCGGCAGATCAGGTAAATATCCCTGATGGCACGGTAGATCAGGAAGAGATCAAACCGTTTTGTATCGCTTACGAAGCCAAGATTAAAGCTGCCGGCGGATTGGATTTTCAACTTTTGGGAATTGGTCGTACCGGACATATTGGTTTTAATGAACCCGGTTCACATTTCAACTCGGGTACCCGTATGATCACCCTGGATTACCTGACCCGCGCCGATGCAGCGGGATCATTTAGAGGGCTCTCTAATGTGCCTAAAAAAGCGATCACGATGGGGATCAATACGGTGTTGAACGCCAAACGTATTGTGCTTTTAGGTTGGGGGCAAAACAAAGCCGAAATTTTAAAAGAAACCATAGAAGGAGAAATTTCTTCAATCGTTCCGGCAACCTATTTGCAGGAACACGAGAATACCACCTTTGTACTTGACGATGCAGCTGCATCAGAATTGACCCGCGTTAAAACACCCTGGTTGGTAGGCACCTGTGACTGGACCAAAGAATTGACTGCAAAGGCTGTTTTCTGGTTGTGTGAAAAGACCGGCAAGACCATTTTAAGTCTTACCGATAAAGATTATAATGACCACGGAATGTCTGACCTGCTTGCCTTGCAAGGTTCAGCTTACAATCTCAATATTG
>NZ_QOVJ01000002.1 GCF_004104055.1 Leeuwenhoekiella aestuarii
CATCGTAGTAGATGATACCGCCCACTTTAGTGAAGGGTATGGTGCCGTTAATGCGTAAGTTTTGTAGGGTTCCCGGACTTATTTGAAGCCATTCCATCACCTCGGAGGATTTGAGATAGCTTTTGGGTTTGGCTTCGGCCTGGATTTGTAGCAGTTTTTTTAAATCTTCAAGCAATTCTAACTTGAACTCATAGAGGTCGTCTGTGGTAATCAGTGTTGCTGGCATAATACAGTGTTTTAAATAGAAAGGGGCTATCGAGGTTCATCCATTTTTGTTGATAGCCCCTATCTGGGTTTGACTTTCGTTCTACGAATTTGAGGGGTTTTAATTGGAATTATTCACAAGGGGTTTCGTAGTGGGAAAGAATTTAACAGGCTGCAAACAAGCTTTAATTTTGATCGGTTTTACGTGTTTTTGATACAGCAGGGGGATCTTTGCGATCAGTGATACACTGTAAATGGTAATAGCAGCGTGTTTTCGTAGTTACGAAGAGGTGGGATTTTTAGTGGCGCCCCAAAGGGTATAAACCCGAGTATTGCCTCGAAATTAAGAATTCGTGTCCAATGAGTCACAGCTTGCCCGAGCTCCTTTAATAGATGCTATTCGTCGTCTTTATTCATTTTAGCTTCCAAAGCGACGATTAAGGCTTCCAGATATTTAGCCCGAGTAGTTTTTCGGGCTTTGATCTCTGAGTAGGTCTTATAGTTGTTGTCTAATTTGATATTAAAGAAGTCTTCAAATGCGTGTGTGATCGTGCTGATCTCTGCCGTACCGTGATTTAAATCCCCCGCAGCAAATAGTGCATAAATCAGCTCTACCAGTGCCGTTTTAGACCCCGACCATAATAATATAGGGTGTTTTTGTGGATGTAGAATGTCTACGCTTCCGGGCTTTAAAGCTTCCAATGCTTCACGGATGTAATGGATCAACCGATACATTGCCTGAATCTTCGCCCAGAGCATATCGTGAGAACTAGAAAACTCCGGATACTGATAATAGTTAATAGTCGGAGTAAAGGGGAAATTTTTGCGGTGGTTGCGGGTAAACAGTTGGTGATCCATATACGAATGCCCTTGCTCCATATATTGTACAAAATCATTGTTCCGGTAAAAGAACTTATTGATCTTACGCAGTTCCTTTTCAAAAAAGCGAATTTGGAAGCTTGCTCCAGCTTTAGGTTTTCGGGATTCACACGAACGCATCTCCGAGAAGTAAATGAGGTAACTCATCGGGCACGGTTTGATGTTTTTGAAAAAGTTGATCTCTTCGGGGACGGTTTCAAAGTCTTCCTGTTCTACGATTTCTTTCAACTTAGAAAGCGAATCATTAGCGATCTCTATCCCGGCATTGGCTTTTTTAAGGGGATCCATCAGCACGAGGACCTGCGTATGGAGCAGCTGATGAAAGTGTTGTATTTCGGTGGTAAACATCACGTTATTAACTAGGCGGGTTAATAAATAATGAGGGAGTAGAACTTTCAACTGGGGTAGTAGATTAGTTGGCAATCAATCACGTCTTACTTGAATGGCTCCTTGCATTTAGTTGCTGGTTCTCATCATTTCTAAGTGTTCTAATAAAAAATTATCGTCGGTCTGCACAAAAGCTTTTTTGGGAATAACTGTAGCCCCTAGTTTTCGCTTTTCAAAATTCGCACTAATCCCAAAATCGATCTGTTTCATATTCAGCTTCCGGGCTCTTAAAATGGTTTGGTACAACAACTGTCTATAGGTTTGAAACTCTTCCAGATATTGGTAATCCATACCTATGAGACTGGGAACATACGTACCTGAATAATTTTTATAGCAAAACATCACACCTAATAAACAGTCCTCAGCTTTGGACCTGAGGACTAGGAATTCCCATTTGGAATGCATACGCATCTCTTCAAATACCTCAAAGGGATAGGTGAAGGTGTTTAAATCGAAATTTCTAGATTTTACCTGTAAATACTGTTCGTAATAGCTTTCTAGTTGTTCGGGTTTTGGCCGTTTGACCACCCTACATCGTACATTTTTCAAGTAAGGTTCAATATCCTTTTTAAAATGTTTTTGAGAACGCTTGGAAAGGTATTGGCTATAATCTTTTCCCATTTTACGATCCAAGTCTTCTAAGACACAGGATTCTGGCATATCCATCGGAAAGTATCCTTGATCCTGAATGAGTTTAGACCATTTAAAGTTCACGTCAAAATCCCGAAGCACCGTCATATCCACGTTCCATTGATGACCTAATAGCTCAATATACATCAGCAATTTAGTCAATGCTAATGCTGCTTGTGGATGCGCTTCATTCAGGTATAGGTGGTTTCCTTCGGTAAACAAACAACCTAGAGACAGTACCCGGGAGGTTTGTAGGTTGGGAGCAGTTATTCGTTTTTGCTCCAGTTTTTTAGAAACTGAAGCGGGGGACAACATATCGTTTTTCCAAAGGCTTTCGGTTAAAAAGGTCATCAGTACCGGACAGTTGGCATCATCCACAATTTGCACGTATCTGTAGCGCCATTGCCGCTGGGGATCTTTCATCAAATTAAAACTCTTTTCCAAAAAGCGCATGCCATTCTCATCCAACAAGTTGGTTGTTCCCAGGCATTCATTCCAATAGGATGTATTGGTTTTGGAGATGGTATCGTATACATAAAATTGCAACTCCTGATTCGGTTTGCCAAAAGGTTTGGAATCTTTGAAATCCATGCGAAAAGCGTTGCCAATGCGGGAACGGGAATTGTGCGTAGCGATCAAGGCAGGATCATAGTGGCGGACTAATTGCTCAACGAGAAAATCGATATCATTAAGTGCATTGTGATTGGAGAGGGTAATACGAAGCCCGGTATTTTTGGCAGGGACTGCAGGAAATAAGCCCAGGTTTACATAAATACCTTCCTCCATCAGGCGTTTTACAAGATGGTAGCCCGTAGCTGGCAGGCCGGTGCCTATATAGAATACTGGCGAACTATTTCGCGCGATAAGCGGTAAATCGGTTTTAGCCAGCTTTTGGTTGAAATAGTTTATACGGTATTTAAGCGCATCCTGTAGGGAATAGATCTCGTTAGATAAATGGATTTTTGCCGAAGCGATGGCTGCGCCTACCGCACTAGGCTCTAATTGTGCAGAGAAGGTAAGGGGACCGCCGAAGTTTTTAATTTGATTGTAAAACTTTTTATTAGAACAGACCAGAACCGAACCCGATGCTCCAAAGGTTTTACTCAAGGTGCCGAATACCAAAACATTTTCGGGCAGGGTATCTAACTGACTCATCACAAAACCCATCCCGTTCTTACCTTTCCAGCTCATACCGTGTACATCGTCAAAGTAGAGGTGTAGCTGTGGGTATTTCTTAGAAAGTTCGATCAATTCCTTAACCGGGGCATAATCTCCGAACATCGAGTACACCCCATCGGCCATATACCAGATTTTAGAAACTTTAGAAGATAGTTTTTGAATCAGGCTTTCCAGCATTTCCAGATTGTTATGCCGCATCAGTTGTACCGGTATGCCTCGTACTTTAAGCATTTGAGTGGCATTCTGTACACTCCAATGTACCTGATGATCCAGGATCACAGCATCTTCATCCCGCACCACAGTAGGGATTACCGCCAGATGGCCCAGAGTGCTGTTCTTGGTGATGATCACCGGGTTTTCAAAGAGCAGCTCCAGCTTTTCTTCGAGCTCTTCATAGAGCGGATGCGCAATGTAGGTCTTCGATAGTGGGAATTGCGTGCCATATTCCAATGTGGCGTTCATAGCTGCCAATTTAATACGTTTATCTAACTCCAGACCCAGGTATCCCGTATTTCCGAAATGATAACTGATAATTCCATTTATGGTAAGCACTCTTCCCGTAAGCCAGTCATCTTCGGCACGCAAGTGTACAATTCCTTCAGCCTTGGCTTCGGTGATCACTTTATCTACAGTATCTAAAAAATTGTTGTGTTTGATTTGAGCCATTTTGTTATAATTTGAATTGTCCTACAAGCTAGCTATTAATGGAAAAGGGGGGTATATAAGGGGACGCATTTGGACTTTAAGGTCATGCATTTAGACTTTAGTGTCATGCTTTTTTGACTTTATCATCAATTAATTTCAAAATTTTTTTAATTAATTTTAAAATTCAATATCCATAGCATTTGAATGTATTTGCATAAAATTGATGCTAAAAAAGGAATCAAATAGATTCTTTTTTAACAGGTAGATGAGCGACATGGCGATTGAGGATAGATATGCAACACTGGAGCTAAAAGACGGAATTTTGCATTTTGTCTATAAGCCTATTCGGTGTATTAATCTAACTATCGCTAAGAACGTAGTCGAGACACGGCTACGCTTTCAGGAGGGTATATGTTATCCTGTAATGTGTGACCTCAGAGCAGTGGAAGGGGCAGATAAAGATGCCCGCGATTATCTAGCAATTAAAGGATCGCTACTCACTAAAGCACAGGCTTTTCTAATTAAGAGCAACTATACCCTGCACATCTTAAGTATGTATTTACAAACAACGGCTGTTAATCCCCCTACAGAAATTTTTAAAGAGGAAACTCCGGCAATTGCGTTTTTAAGCCGATTCCGGAAAGAAATTTAAACCTGTAGGTGAATGGAACGCAGTAAAAAGGAACGGTTTAATCAACTGTTCAATCAAATCAAGGAGATTGCGGTAGGCAATTTCGAATTTCGCTATAAGCCTTCAGCCCGGCTGGATGCTATAGATACCTTTGGAGCACTTTTAAATATGCTAAGTGAAGAAATAGCCTATTTTAATTTTGACAGTAGTGGCGAGTTTATGGTTAAACCGGTGCCGGTAGTAGTCGTATTTAATGACCAGAGCAAACTGATCGACCATTCAGCCTGTTTTTTGAGGATTCTGGGTTATTCAGATCCGCAAACAGAAATTACACGTATGGACTCCTATTTGACCGATTATTCCATCCCGTTACTTACCGAAGAACTCCAAAATTTAACCAAGGACCCCGACCCTAAACCCTTTCCTTTGGATTTTAATACTTCGGATAAGCGTATTTTTCGATCCAATTGCAGCCTTCTTCGTTTGATAAAACAAGATAAACCTGTTTATGTACTCCTCATCTATGAAGATTTTAAAAAAGACAACCTGAAGCCAAATCCTGAGGTTACCAGTAAAATGTCTAAGTCCGTTAAAAAGCGAAGTGCCACAAATAGGGTTCTGGCAAAAAAATTGCGCATGTATTGCTTACGCAATTTAAATAAACCCCTACCTTCTCTTAGGGAGATCGGTTTGATACACGAAACCAATGCGACTAAAATCAAGACGGTGTTTAAGAAAACTTTTGGGGTAACTATTTATCAATATCACCTGCAAAAACGTTTAAGTTTGGCTTATGCCATGTTGGAGGAATCAGATTATTCGATAAAGTATATTGCCAACAAAAATGGATTCAACAGCGCTAGTCATTTTACGCGAAGTTTTAAAAAACATTATGGCAAAGCCCCTTTATTCTTCCGAAAAGACTGAGAAAAGACTTTAGTGTCATGCTTTCCGACTGTTGCGTCATGCTGACTTTTAAAAAGTCTGCTGACCTTTAGGGTCTAAGAATCAAGGGTATGACATTTCGTAAAAGCAATCCTATTAAATGGCTTATAGATCTGGTGAATGGCTTCTTCACCCTGCTCTGGGTTTATGCCGCTACAGCTAAGCTGCTCGAGTTTGAAGCCTTTAGCGTGCAACTGGGGCAATCCCCTTTATTGAGTGCTTATGCCGGAGTCTTGGTTTGGTTGGTTCAGTTAAGTGAATACGTACTAAGCGGACTCTTGCTGTTTCCAAAAACTAAAAAAATGGGTTTATATGGCAGTCTGTGTTTGATGACGGCTTTTACGACCTATATCATCATCATTCTCAACTACGCCGATTTTGTGCCGTGCTCGTGTGGAGGGATTCTCGAATCTCTAGGCTGGACGGAGCATTTGATTTTTAATGGGATTTGTGTGCTGTTGGCTGCCTTTGCTTTTTTAATAGCGTCTCAAAATCCTAAAAGCGCTACGACTGGTTTGCACCATCGCGCAATACTAAAACTTTGTGCAGGCCTTTTGGGAAGTTCTGTATTGGTAATTGTCCTCTTTTTGACATCAGAAGAGCAGATACATCGTAATAATGCTTTTATAAGAAGATATCCACACCATCCACTTACTTTTAATAAGGCTTATAATCTCGAAGTAAACTCCTATTATTTTGCTGGTATTGCACACGAACGCCTGTATCTGGGTAACTATACCGCCCCCTTAAAATTGAAGTCATTCGATCTTAAACTGGAGCCGAAAGGAAACCTGAGCATCAACATACCTAATTTAACCAGTTACTCTTTTTTTGAAAACTGATGACTTAGACACTAAGATATCTCAGTTAGCCAATAGGGTTGATGTGCTAAAACACACGGAGGGCACTAACTTATTAAAAAGGGTTTGCATAGCTATTGAATTTTATTTTAAAGAGAAAAGGCTGGCTTATTTAAACAATAACAGAACGGAATTAATAAGTCGATCAGTCAGGAAGATCACTGAGCGTATAGAAAATCATAATTTATTTATCCACCGGTACACTACGGAACTGGAGTATTTGATTCAGGAATACGCACAATCTGAAATTACAAAATTAGAGCATATCTATAATTCTCTTGGAGAATTACAAAATCTGGTTGCAGGAGCAATAGGAGAGAACCTAGTCGTAAAAGAGTTGGAAAAGCTATCAGATGATTTTGTGGTATTTAATGATTTTAGGTTAAATTTTGATCCGCCCTTATATTTCAGAAAAACCAATTCCCGAATAACCTCTATTCAGATTGATCATCTGTTAATTTCTAAAGCCGGTCTATTTTGCATTGAAACCAAAAATTGGAGCGAATCATCAATTCACAATTTAAGTTTAAGATCACCTGTAGATCAGATAGAGCGTTCAGGTTTTGCGCTCTTTGTATATACCTCCAAAAATATCACATTAAAAAATCATCATTGGGGACAAAAAAAGATCCCTGTACGCAATATTGTGGTTATGATAAAACATAAACCCAGTGAGACATTTAAATTTGTAAGTGTGAAACTATTGAATGAATTGAACGATTACATAACTTATTTTGATCCTATTTTGGATCAAAAACAATTCGAGACCTTAGTCAAACATTTTGAATGATTCTTATCTCATTTACAAACGTAAAATAAGAAGTTTCTGTACGTGCCAATTGTTCTTAGTACATTTAAAAGCGAACGCATCCATATCTTATATTGAATAACCAAACCTTTCAAAATATCAGCAAAATCATAGCCCGGGATAGTAAAAGCACCACTTATAAGTTTGCACTCTTACGTGGCGTCATCGATCTCATACAGGAAAACTCTCCCTATCTACGTGTAAGTGGTGACCGAGTACAAATCCCTACCGGCTTACTAATCGAAAAATGGCTGTTGTATTATTATCCTATTTTAGAGTCAGACCCCGCCATCCCCCAAATAAATGGGAGTGCAAATTTGGCCTTTAGGGAACCCTTTATGCAATTGATCGATTGGTATCGACCTAGAGGTGGTTTTTCGGCTTTTTACAATGACCTAAAGAATAAGGGGATTCCGGCTACTATACAGGTCCCTTTTTTTAATCTCCTTAAAAAGATACGAGACACCATCACGACGATGCCTATGAAATATACAGGACGGTCCATAAGTGATGCATACTACTCCATTTTTGAGTATCAGAATAAAAGACTCAGAAGACCAGAACATCTGGATCTGGAGTATCTGATACTGGAATTCGGTTCATTCTCTATACCAAGAGACTATTACGAGGCGTTTAAAATTTTGGGAAGTTTTATAGGTGGCCAGGATGCCATAATGTTTAAATGGGCAGAGTTTTCAGTGAATGCCTCAGGGCAAGAACTCTCGGTAAACCGTGTATTGAACGAAGTTTTAAAAAGTCCGATAACCGCCCGCCATATCGCGGAGTCTAAAAAACTGTATCAAGATATACTCAACACCCAAGGTCAGGTATATTGCGTATGGACCGGGAAACGGATTGGGCGTTACGCACTAGACCACGTAATACCTTTTTCTATCTGGAAAAACAACGACCTCTGGAACCTGTTACCTGCTGCCAGGAATATAAACGCTGCTAAAAGCGATAAGATCCCAGCTCCAGAGCTTATTGAGCGACAGCGTGATCGTATATTAGAATATTGGGAAATACTGCATAAGCATCAACAACAACGCTTTAAAAAAGAAATACAGGTAGCGCTGTTGGGGAATCACGCTTTTGATACTTGGAAACAAGAGGGCATCAGCCAATTGCAAAACAGTTGTAACTACCTGATCGAAACCCGGGGTTTTGAGGCGTGGAAGGTGAGGCAGTATTAGATTACAATTTACATGGATCTAAAATGGAAGTAGGGTAGCGACCAGATATTCAGCGAGGTGAATCAGTTTGGTTATTCATAATCTTACATTATAACATTATTTCTTATCAAATCTCAACAATATGTTTCATTTGACTATTCTGTTAGTCTGAATTTATCAATTACGACCTATATTATTTTACTATAACGTTTGAAATTTTCATATTGTGCTGAATTAGAATTATTTATTTTAATGAGGATTTTAGAAATAACTTAATATGGAACATAAAACGTTAAATATGACTGGCAGATTTTTCTTAAGATATTTCATCATTTTCTCAGTATTACCTTTTCAGGTTTTAGCTCAAGACCCTGCTCCTAATCAAACATTTACCCCACAAGAAATTAATATTCCTAAGACACCAAGTGCTTCAAGTCTTTATGAATTCTCACCATATACGGTTGATCATACTAGTGGTTCTGCAAATATCGAAATACCTATTTATACTATTAAATCTGGAAGAATAACACTCCCTATTTCAATTTCCTATCAAACATCAGGTATTAGAGTGCAAGATCTTTCCAGTATGATTGGTCTAGGTTGGAATTTAAACTATGGATATCGGATAAACATTTCTAAGGAAGAGACAAAGGTTTTTCCTTATTCAACTAAATTGTATAAAAATGAGCTTGATGCATTGGCTGCTACAAACAGAGGGGTCTCTTGGATGGAAGAGATGACTAATTCTGCAGATGGATTTTATCCTTCAATGCATCCTATCTACAATTTCAATTGCGGGTCTTTTTCAGGATCATTTTTCTACGATGACAATGGAGTTTTACAACTGCTGAGTAAAGATGATGATTTAAAAATAGAGACTATTAATAATTCTGTAGATGCTGGTTTTAAAATTACAACACCAGACGCTATGGAATATATTTTTGATAAAAAGGAAACCAGTTTAAGGACAACACAAACTTATCCAGGACCTACCACTGAGACTACCGCATTTTGTGTATCTAAGATAATAGACCTCGTTACTGGAAGAAAGATTGAATTTGAATATGTAAATAAACCTTATTATTTTGATTACTCCAATGAGACCTATACTCGAAGTTATAAAACTGTATTTAACAATGGCTCGGGATGGAATCCTCCAAACAGTCATCAAAAAACTCCTTTTAAGGTATACGGTCTTCAAATTAAGTATATACATTTTGATGGGGGACGCGTTTTTTTTAATGGTGTTACGGATAGGCTTGATAGAGATAAAACAAGAATAAGTTATATAAGTATTTATTCTCTTCAATTACCACATTTAAGGGTAAAAGATATTGTATTTAATCAGAGTTATTTTACTAGTTATGGAGGGGTAACTAGTGAAGATAATAATAGGTTAAAACTTAATTCTGTAACCTTTAAAAATTCATCAGCGGAAAATACTTATTCATTTCAATACAATCCAATAGGTCTTCCTCCATATAGAAAGGTTGTTAATGGTTATACAGAAGGGAATAATACCAGTATTGACTACTGGGGTTTTTATAATAATAGTGGAGGTGCAGGATTAATTCCAACGGATATTCACACAAATTTTACAAGCCAGTCATCCGTACAAAGTACTAATAGGAAAGCCAACCCACAGTATACGCAAGCTTGTTTGTTAAATAAAATTACTTATCCTACTGGTGGGTTTGCAAGTTTTGAGTATGAGAATCATAAGTTATCTGGTTATTATCTAGGAGGTATACTTGGCGGTCTTCGAGTTAAAAAAATAAAGTATTTTGCTTTTGAAGATGATCTCCAACCTATAGAAAAAACGTACAACTATCTCTCTGTAAAAAGTATGACTCCCGCTTCTCTGAGTATGTTTACTTATCAAAAATACAAAGGATATGTGAATCAAAATCAATATGGTAATTACTCTTCCTATATGCATAAACCGACTTTTATAAGTAGTCAACCACTTTATCCTATTGTATACCATCGAGGAGCTCCTGTATTTTATGATAAAGTAGAAGAAATAGAGGGGAACCTAACACAAAATAGCGGCAAAACGTTATATACATACAATTTTGCAAGTACATATATGAATGAGTATGATAATTCTCAATTCAAAGAGGATGGTTACAATAGGTTTACTCTAAATCAACCGTGGAAGAGAGGCCAATTGCTAAGTAAAGAAGTCTTTAAAAATAACTTTAATTCAGTCAATCCATATACATTAGTCTCAAAAGAGGTTTATACTTATAAAGGGTTTAGTAAGGGTAATAGGCAGGTAGGCTTTACTGTTTCAAAAAATGGAAATTCATCAGGAGCAATTTATGATCTAATCGGTCCTAAAGCAGATGATTTATATTATAATTATGCCTATAATGGCAACTTGCCCGTAAATGCGTTTGAATATAATGATTTAGTAGTTTCTGTTATTTACTCCCGGATAGGAAAAATAGAAAAATTTATATATGAAGATGAAAAATCACTATCCACTTCCACAGAGTATTTCTACGACAGCCCCAATCATGAACAATTATCTCGAATAGAAGCAATTGACAGTAAAGGCAGGCTACACGCAACCGAATATAAGTATGTTCAGGATGAAAGTACAATTCAGGACGTGAGCAGCCAAGAGCAAAATAATTATTTCCAGAAGCTGAGGGCTATCAACAAATTAAATGACGTTATCGAAGAGTCAACATTTATAGAAGGCGATCTTGTAAAACGTAAGCGTAAGAGATTTGTAGACCGTCTAATCCCGGCTTTATATACTACAGTTCCATTAATGCTTAATTCCACCGTAACAAATTATAAGAATAATGCTGCTGTTGGTACTGAGGTAGTTAATTTTCTGAATTATGACGACTCAGGCAAACTACTGGCTAAAAGTAATAATGATGGAGCAGTTGAATCTTATATATGGGATGCTCTTTCAATCAATCTAAAAGCAATAGTTAGTAATTCAATTCAAGGAGATGTTTATCAAAATTCATTTGAGTATGGAGAAAAGGAATGGGCGCCCAATAATGAAAACAACGTTCTAGGAAGTTGGCAATATTCAGGAGAAGGTAGTTATGATAGTACTTCACCGACAGGTTCCCAAACATACACATTGAACAGTGGGAAGAACCTTTCTGTTAGTAATTTAAACCCTAATAAAAAGTATGTAGTATCTTATTGGAGTAGTGCTGGTAATTATAATGTTTCAGGTAGCATCAGTACGAAAACAGGTAAATCAATTGGTAACTGGACCTATTACGAGCACTTGGTTTCTAACGTGATTAATTTAAGCATCAGTGGGGCAGGCAAAATAGATGAGGTAAGGCTATATCCTGAAGGTGCACAAATGATCTCCTTTGCACATACACCTATGATAGGATTGAGCAGCAAGTGTGATGAAAAAAATAATATAACTTATTATAAATATGATGGTTTAGGCAGATTAATTTCAATTTTAGATCAATATAGAAAAATAATTAAGCGCTACTCATATAAATACTATGGCGAGGTTGAGAGTTTCAATGAAACCTATTAGTTCTAATTTTTTAAATCAAGATGATGATTCTTATGAAGATAAAAATATTCTTTTTCCTCGTCCTTATAATTTGCTTTGATCAAATGTCTTACGCACAATGCTCCGGATCACCAAGTTTTCCGGGAGTATCAAAATATGTACCGATTATGGTTGGTGTAGTTGATGAAAACACAAATTTTGTTGACGTAAAAAGCAATGATCCTTCTAATTGTTATGGTGATAATTTTGGTCATACCAGTGATGATATTTGGTATGAATTTCAATTAAATAAGACACTAGAACTTGATTTGTCACACTGTGGATCCAATTTTGACACTTACATTCAACTTTTTAAAAATAATAAGCATATAGCATATAATGGAGGTGATGGTCCTGTATGTTCTGGTCAAGCTGCCTCTCTTAGAATAACTCTTGATCCTGGAACCTATTATCTGGTTTCGGAAGGAAAATTTAATAATTATGGTTTAATAACCACGAATATAAGGGTAAATCAGGCAAGTCTTCCACCTCCAGCCCCAGCTGTTTACGATTATTATAATTTTATTAAAACTTTTAGTCCTTTAGATGCCTTTAATGGCAGTGAAACTTTAAATAATAAGACTCCTTCAGAAGTAAGGAAGGAAGTAAATTACTATGATGGATTAGGCAGACCAGTCCAGTCAGTTTTAGTAAAGGCGACTCCGGCCTATAGAGATATAGTGAATATTAATTTTTATGATCAATATGGTCGAGAACCTACCAAATATCTTCCTTATGCAGTAACACCTACACCCTCCCAAAGTGATGGAGCATTTAAGCCTACGGCACTTCAAGATGTCCTAAGTTTTTATGAAAATTCACAAAATAGTATTAATCAACCTTCTATTCCTTCAAGTTTATTTCCTTATTCAGAAAACAAATTTGAAAACTCACCTTTCAATAGGGTTCTTGAAGTAGGGTTTCCGGGAGAAGATTGGCAATTAGGAAGTGATCATACCGTAAAATATGATCGTATTATTAATACTTCTCAGGAAATTTTAAGTTTTGAGGTGGCAACCGGGGGTGGGCTATTAAAGCCCGTCTATTGGGAAGAGGGAGAACTTATCGGCACACATACAACTGATGAACATGGTATACGTACTATTGAATATAGAGATAAGTCTTTGGGTCTTACATATGTCAAGCGAAAAGAGAACAAAGATAATATGAGTGCAGGTACACAATCAGCAAGTTATTGGTTGGATACGTATTATATTTATAATAATAGAGCGGAACTGATTTATGTACTTTCTCCAAAATTCATTGGAGAATATATAGGATATAATGGTGAAAATTATGCTTCCCTTCCTACAACAAATCCTACTTCATTACTACTTGATAATTTGGCTTATCAATATAAGTACAATGGAAGAGGAAATCTGTCTGAAAAAAAATTACCTGGTAAGGGCAAAGAGTACATTGTGTATAATAAACTAAACCAACCCTGTATGACCCAGGATGCTAATTTGGATGCTGAAAATAAATGGTTGTTTACCAAGTATGATGCCTTCGGGCGTGTAGCTTATACGGGTTACTGGTCTGGCAATGAAACTCGTGCTAATTTACAGACGGTTTTTGATGGAGCTGCAAGTCAATATGAAACCCGCACAACTGCGTCCAGCACCTACTCTGGGGATCAGGTGTATTATAGCAATGTAGCTAAGCCGGTAGGGGTAGCTGGAGTTTATACTATAAATTATTATGATACGTACTTACCAAATGGAGCACAGGGAAAAGTAACCGTTCCTTCTCAGACGAGTTATGGAGAAACTATTACCACCAATACGAAGAGCCTAACAACAGTTAGCCGGGTACGGGTATTGACAACCAATGATTGGATAACTACCACAACGGGTTATGATGATAAAGGGCGTGTAATCTGGATACGTACGGTTAACGATTATCTCAATACTGACGATACTGTAGAAATGAAATTGGGTTTTACCGGTAAAGTGGAGGAGAGCAAGATGGTACATACTAAAACCGGACAGCCTACTATAACAACCATTGATAAATTTACCTATGATCATATGGGTAGACTCACTAAGCAGACTCAGAAGATCAATAATCAGACCGAGGAACTGATTGCTTTTAATGAATACGATGAGTTGGGTCAACTCAAAAATAAGAATGTTGGAGGTGCCTCTACTGGAAACGGACTTCAAACAGTTGACTACAAGTATAATATACGAGGATGGTTAAAGACAATCAACGATCCAACTAGTCTAGGGAATGATTTATTTGCCTTTAAGCTCAATTACAATACCGCAGATCATGGTGCGACACCACTTTTTAACGGTAATATTTCAGAAACAGAGTGGCGCACAGCCAATTCCGATAACGCATTAAAATGGTACTCATACGACTACGATGCATTAAATCGTATTACTGGTGCAACAAATATAAATAGTAACTACAATGTTTCTGGAATTAACTATGATAAAAATGGAAATATCAAAAACCTTATTCGTCAAGGTCATACAGCTCTCAATAGCGCCGGAGAAGTAACGGCATACGGAACTATGGATAATCTGACCTATATTTATAATGACAATAATTTAGGAAATAAACTAGTACGGGTAAATGACGCTGGAAATAGTACATATGGCTTTGGGAATGGAGCTAACAGTAATGCTGAATTTGCCTACGATGCAAATGGTAATCTAATTAAAGACTTGAATAAAGGTATAGACAATATTAATTATAACCACCTTAATTTACCGGATGCTGTAAATGTGACAGCAAATAGAGGAGCCGGTACCGGTACAATTTCTTATATTTATGATGCCACAGGAATAAAACTCCAGAAAACAGCTCCAGGAAGTGTGACACAATACGCAGGAAATTACATATATAAGACTGAGAATAGTACTACAGTTTTAGATTTTTTTAATCATCCTGAGGGTTATGTGGATAAAATGGGTACGAGTTATAAATATGTCTATCAATACAAGGACCATTTGGGGAACATTAGGCTATCCTACTCCGATAGCAATGGGAACGGCTCTATAAACGCATCCACGGAGATTTTACAGGAGCGAACTTATTATCCATACGGAATGGTACAAAAAGGCTACAACAGCAATATCGTAGGAACGGAGAACAACTACAAGACGTTCCAAGGTCAGGAAGTCCATAAGGAGCTTGGTCTCAATTGGGTTGAGTTCAAATACAGAAATTACGACCCAACTATTGGGCGTTTCTTTAGCATAGATCCACTTGCAGAAGATTACGTTTATAATGGACCATATAATTTTGCTGAAAATAGGGTTATTGATGGAATAGAGCTTGAAGGATTAGAGTGGAAGAGTGTAAAAGACGACGATGGAAATACTAATCTAACTCTTACCGTTCAACTATATAATGATGCTGGATTAACAGATAAGCAATTAACAAAGCTGAAAACCAGTATCACAGAGCAATTTATAGAGTCATTTAGTAATAGTGATGAAAATATCTCTGCATCGTTAGTGACAGAGGACGTTGCAGAAGCCAAAGGAGACTTTTTAGTAACATTGAATGAACAAGCTTCAACACCTGTAAAAGATAAAGATGGTAATGTAGTCGGTAAAAAATATCGTGGAGGAAAAGCAGGTGCATTAGGTAAAACTCAAGAAAATAGTTTTGAAGTAACAGCCAAGCGAGATGGTAGTAAAAGAGGTAACTCTGATATAGCAAGAAGTTTTTCTCATGAAGCAGGTCATACAGCTGGGTTACTACATCCATGGAGTACAAAACAGGGTGTTGAAGATATAAGACAAGGAGCAGAAGGAGTTAAAGCAGGTACTGTTATAAAAAATCTAATGAACTCTGGAGCCAATCCAGTAAAAGCTAATCGTTCAAGTTCAGGAACTCAAACCACTTCAGGACAACTTAAAAGCATTGACAAGCTAATAAGAGGACAACAAAACTAATGAGGATGAATCGATATGTTTTAATGATAATAATTGCTGTGGCAGTAAGTAGTTGTCGTTCCCAGGACAGAATAATACAAAGTATCACTTGTGGAACTAATGTAAACGTTCAATATGAGAAAGCAGATGCGGAAGCCCGAAAGGAAGGCTTAGTTGCTGATGAAAACTTAAAATCTTTTGTTGTCCATTTTCTTAGTGATTTCGATGGTAAAGTAAAAGGGTATGTTAACGATGAAGTTTTGTTTAACAAATACATAAAAACGAACGAGGTAACCGACAAAACTGATGAATATTTTGGTTATGATTATTCTGATGATGAGCAAGTACCAATATTAAAAATATCAACTGGCGAACAATGCTTTGATATTAAAATAGACAAAGATTACAAATTGATTTATGTATATCGTACGGATAACCAAGGTTGGATAGTTAGGTTCTCAAATATCCACTATGCAGAGCATTAAAATGAAACCGCCCAAGTGGCGGTTTTTTTTGCCATAAAGCGTAGCAACGTTCTTATTGAAAAAATCCTTGAACTTCTTATTGGTAAGCATCGTATCGATGATTTTTAGGATAGTAGACTTATCTTCCTCTTCAAGTTGATTGATAAGCTTAATCTGTTCGTTTTCGCTTTTATCTTCTAAAACAAGCTCTTTAGGTGTAGTATTCTCATCATAGTTGATAATATCATCAATTTACATATTAAACAGGTTGGAAAGTGTTTTAAGCTCTGAAACTTTAACTTCCTTAATATCCTTTTCAACTTTGGGATAAGACGATTTATCAAGGTTTAGGCAAAGCATAGATTTATACAACGACAATCAAATAGAAAAACTGGTAAGGAAAGTGGCGGAACGCTTGGAGATTGGGAACAAGTGTAGTTAGGCGAACATTACAGGAACTCACAAAGGAACTGGAAAACTACCGCTTTTTGTTAGTGTAAAAAGAAACCATTGCCAACCAACCATTTTTTAAAGCACTACTTTCCACTTGAATTTATGACCGCAGTACTCAACAATGGGGTTGGTTTTTATTGGGTTGAAGATTATCTAAACGAAATTCGTAAATGTGGCGGTCAGCTCGAACTTCCCTGCATCAATACCAGTGATCATCCTAATAGCATCATAGGGACAAAAATTTATTTAGGCTTCGGGATGATCAAGGATTTAGAAGCGCGGAGGATTGAAAAATTACTTACCCAGCGGCAGTTGTATGGGAGATTTACCAGTCTGGAAGATTTTGTAGAGCGGGTTCACTTAGGTCTGGAACAGCTGGTGCTGTTAATACGCATCGGAGCCTTACGTTTAACAGGTAATGATAGAAAGGAATTGCTTTGGCAAGTCCACCTACTGATCAACCCTAAAACCGCCTATGATGTTCCTAGGTTGTTCAGCACAAAATCGGTAGCGTATCAATTACCTAATTTTAAATCTACAGGTATCGAGAATGCCTACGATGAGATCGAATTGCTGGAGTTTCACCTGTGTTCGCGTTTTGACTTATTGGAAGCTGAACTTCCTAGAAGTATAATGGTACGCGAAGTCCAGGATCATATCGGTCAAACGATAAGTATCTGCGGAGTGATGGTCACGGCCAAACGGGTACCGCTCGATGGCGGACGAACCATGTACTTTGGTACTTTTTTAGACCGGGAAGGTGTGTTCTTTGATACGGTACATTTCCCAGATTCGGTAGCCCATTCGTTTATGAGTGGTAAAGAAGTCTATCAGGTCATCGGTAAAGTGACTCAGGAGTATGAGCTTTGCAGCATCATCGTAGATCGGGTGATCCGGCTTACCAGAAAGACAGATCCTCGGTTTTCTGATGCAAGCGATTTTAAGAGAGTGGTGGGGTAAATTAGTATTTCAAATTATCATTAAGTTTTACCTAAATAAATTTGTTAATACTAGGTTGTTTTAGACGGCATATATTAAGTGCATGAAAAACTGAAATTCATTGACACCTATAAATTCAAATAAAGTAAATTTTTCAAAAATATCTTAAGAGTCTAATATTTGATCTGTATCCAATTTTAGTACCCATTCTCTGTATTCATAGACCAATTGAGCATTAGTATTACATCCACAATGCTTCTTTAAATTCCTAAGGCTCTTTTCAACACTACTTAGGGAATGTGCTTCAAGATCATACCTCTCAAGTATTAACGGTAATTTACCCACGGGTATTCCGTGAGCCAGGCCACTGAGTATATAACGCTCATACAAGCTTAGTTTTAGTTTTTTAATAGGTGATTTCACAAAATATAGGTTTGACTAAAATTAATCTAAGCTAATCAAAAACACAATTTTTAGATTAAAACCATTAGCATTGTAAATAGTTTAATACCAGGTAAATATAGTCAAAAGAATACTATCAGAATAGGTCGTAATTTATGAATTACGACTACAACAACTTGCTTATACTTAAAATAAGCGTTTTATTTGTCTCAGCAAAAATAAAACTTCACTATCAATTTTAAGAAGTAAGTCAAGTAGTAGAACTGTGCCTAAAACACCTCTAAAAAATGGAAGCCTCTAAATGGGATAGCATTATTCAGGAGTTATCGTGACTTACTTTATTTAAATCTAACTAAATAAATATTTAGTTAACAAGCAGGCCAGCTGTAGGGGGTTGGTCTGTCTTTTTATTGATTTTAAATCCTGAATAAGCATTTTAATGAACCCTCTCCACATTAATTATCTTTATAGTCGAGTTTCTAAATAAATATTAAAACCATACATTAATTAAAAACTGGATTATTTTGCATTTTGTTTCGCAATGTCATCATGTCTTCACTTACTTTTTGATCTAAGATTTTCGCATAATGCTGGGTTGTTCTTAGGTTTTTATGACCAAGCATTTTACTTACTGATTCAATAGAAACTCCATTAGATAAAGTGATAGTTGTTGCAAATGTATGTCGAGCTAAGTGGAAAGTAAGATTTTTATGAATTTTGCATAGATCTGCAATTTCTTTGATATAGGCATTCATTTTTTGATTACTTAGTACTGGAAGCAATTTCCCATTTTTAGATACTTCGGGATGTTCTTGGTATTTTTCTAAAATTGCTAGGGCAGTGGGAAGCAGAGGAATGCTACTGCGGGTATCCGTCTTCGATCTGTTGATTTTAATCCATTTTCCACCATCTATACCAAGCACAACATCATTAGTGGCTAGTTTTTTTACATCTGCGTAAGCCAGCCCTGTAAAGCAAGAGAAAAGGAAAATGTCTTTAACCTGATCAAGACGTTCTGTGTGCAGTTCTTTTTCAATAATCCTTTGAATCTCATCTTCAGTTAAAAATTCGCGTTCTACAATTTTCAGTTTGGCTTTCCAATTTAAAAAGGGATCCTTACTGATCCAATCATTTGCAAAAGCAATACGAATAATCTTTTTAAAGTTGGTAACATATTTAATTGCGGTATTATGAGCGCAATTTCGTTCTGTTTTAAGGTAATATTCCAATCCCGTTATGAATTTATGGTCTACATCCTTTACAGGGATGTCAGATGCCCTATATTCCAGTTTAATGAAATCTTCTACGTGTTTTTTTGCGGTTTTATAACGCTCAATAGTTCCAGGTGCATATTCCTTTCCAACAAGATTTTCAATCTTATCATTGTGCTCTTGGAAAATGGCTAAAAGCATCTTGGGTTTAAGACTTTTTCCTTGATATAAGAGCTTTAGTTTATCTGCAGTTATCGTTTCTTCATTCTCAACAAGTTTATCGTATAGCTTGTTTATTTTTGTTCTAACGTTGTTTAAGAAGCGATTGAATTCTCTAACCTCTATCGTAGTACCTTTTAATTTTCCGGCTTCTGAATTCCATTTTGATTGGGAAACTTTACGTTTAATACTAAACTCACTGCGTTTTCCATTTACTGTTATGCGAGCATAAATAGGTACTAGACCGTTTTTATCAGTATTGCTTCCTTTTGGGTAGAATAGGGTTGAATACGTGTTTTGCATAGGTGCTTATTTTTTGTTCCCTATAAAGTTAGAATAAAAAATAAACATATTATCTGTAACTTGCTATATAACAGAGTGAATAGGGTAATTCGGTGCTTGAAAAAAGAGCTGGTTTTCAGCACCGAATACAGCTCTTTTTATTTGATATTAATTGATTTCAGATGAAATTAGATAAAATTAAAAAAGCCCATAAACATAGTGTTTACGGGCTTTTAGTAGAATTTGATCAATTCTAAGCGGAGAAAGAGGGATTCGAACCCCCGGAGGTGTGACCCTCAACAGTTTTCAAGACTGCCGCATTCGACCACTCTGCCATTTCTCCTGAGTGTCTCATCAGCTATTTGCTGATTGCGGGTGCAAATATAGAAAGTTTTTTCTGATTGGCAACACACTTTTTTGAGGAATTTTTGACTTAATTGTTTTTTCCGGTAATGGGAATTTTATCTCCCTTAAAATGAGGTTCTTTGTTGATCAAAAGTTCTAACCAGGCCTTTACATTTGCAGCAACTTCTCTAAATCTATTGCGACTTTCGAGTTCATACTCACGCCGATCTCCATTATAACCGTAAAAATTGAGACCCATAGAACGGGCTATATATACAGCACGAGGTAAGTGAAAGCGCTGCGATACTACAATTGCATTATCTACTTCAAAAATATAAGATGCCCGGTAGACAGAATCGTAGGTGTCAAAACCAGCAAAGTCCATAAAAATATCTTTTTCAGGAACACCGCGTTCTTGCAAATACTTTTTCATAGCTACCGGTTCATTATAGTTAGTGGTGCGGTTATCTCCAGAAACTAAAAACCGGTTTACCTTTCCGCGATGATACAACAATAGAGCAGACTCTACACGATCTCTCAGCATAGTAGATAGTTCGCCGTTGCTTTTTACACTGGCTCCTAAGACTAGTGCAGTATAAGTTTTAGGAATAGTATTAATATCATCATAGATAAATTGCTCCGTTTCATTTCTAATATGATAAGACAAGTAACTTGTTAAAATAAGAACAAGTAAAGCAGCAAGAATAAGATAACGCAGAATGCGCAAAGCGAGTATTTTTTTTATAAACATAAAACCGGCTGGCAATTAGGTAGTGTAAACTTATAATTTGTTTTGATGCTAACGCAAAAATTAAGCAATAACGTATTGAGAATATTGAATGCAGCTATGGTTTTTAATAATAATTATATAAGAATTTGTTAGCATTCAAAAGGCGATTAGCAATTTTAGCTGTTTATATTTGCCTAAAATTTTAAGATGGATGTAGTTCAAAGCCTTAAATGGCGTTACGCGACAAAAAAGTTTGATGAGAACCGGTTTTTAGAAGAAGAGAAATTAACGGTTTTGCAAGAAGCTTTTAATCTTACCGCGACTTCATATGGTTTACAGCCGTTACGTCTCGTAGTGATTTCTAATAAAGAAAAGCAAGCAGAATTGGTAGAAGCTTCTTTGAATCAACGTCAGGTTTTAGATGCATCACATCTTTTAGTTATCTGCGTCGAGCGAAAGGTACAAGCACCTTTTGTGACTAATTATTTTGATAGGGTTCAGAAAATACGCGAAACTCCAGAACCAATATTGAAACCTTTTAAAGAAATGCTTGCCAATAAATTTGACAAACAGTCTTCTTCAGAAACTCGCGAGTGGGCCATACGCCAGGCGTATTTAGCGATGGGAAATTTACTTACTGTTTGCGCGCTGGAAAAAATTGATGCCTGCCCAATGGAAGGTTTTGATCCTGAAAAATTTGATTACATTCTTGATCTTAAAAAACACAATCTGGCATCTGCATTGATATTACCAGTAGGTTACCGCGCCAAGGATGATATGTTTGCCGACTTTAAAAAGGTTCGCAGACCTCAAAAAGAGACTATCATTCATTTATGATCTGTAATACTTCTCGATCATAATAGGCTCTAAAATAGGCATGTTATGTTCGTATATTCCGTCTGGTTTGTAGATTTTCAGTTTATAATCAAACCTATCGTTTGGTATTATAATAGGCATCAGATTTTTAAATCCATTTGGTTTTTCAACAGGTGGTGTATATTCACTCAGTGGATTTTTATTCTTTAATAAATCCAGATCTGAAAAGTCTTGAGGATTTAAATTGAATTTTTGAAATAGAGAATCTGCCGGAGTTAAACGCATTTTTGATGGTACTTGCGCGATTAAAAAACTCCCGAAACCTAAAGTAAATAGGATAGAAAAGTAAAATTTTGAATTCATATTTATGACTTTTGTTCCTTATAAATACGAATTTAATTTCATTATGTGGCAAATGCGCAATAATTTAACGCGTTAGTAATTTACTTTATCAGTAATCTCAAGGCCGTAACCTATCATACCTACACGTTTTTGATCTTCACTATTAGAGAGTAAACGTATTTTTGAGATCCCCAGATCGTGCAAAATTTGAGCGCCTATACCAAAATCTTTAAGGTCCATTTTAGAATTGTTGGTAAACTCGCGTCCGGTTTCCTGGCGTTCTTTTAATTCCGCAAGGCGGAAAAGTAACTTACTAGCAAAATTCTCTTGATTTATAAAGACTACAGCTCCTTTTCCTTCAGAATTTATTTTTTCAAAAATCTGATTGAGTTTGGTGTCAGCTTGTTCGGTTAACGTACTTAAAATATCATTATTTACAAAACTTGAGTTCACACGAACGAGAACGGGCTCATCGTTTACCCAAGTTCCTTTTGAAAGTGCAATATGTATTTGATCGTTGGTAGTTTGCTGGTAGGCGCGTAGTCTGAAAGTGCCAAAAAGTGTATTGATTTCAAAATCCTCCTTTTTTACAATTAGCGAATCGTGTTGCATGCGGTAAGCAACAAGATCAGCTATAGAAACAATTTTTAGATCAAATTTTTCTGCGATCTCAAAGAGTTGCGGTAATCGAGCCATCGTACCGTCTTCATTCATCACTTCAACAATAACTCCTGCTGGAGCAAAACCTGCAAGACGAGCAAAATCAATAGCGGCTTCAGTGTGCCCTGTTCTCCTCAAAACGCCACCTTCTTTGGCTTTAAGTGGGAAAATATGTCCTGGTCTTGTAAAATCCCATGAATTCATATCGGGATCAGTAAGACCTTTTACAGCTTTTGCACGATCTAATGCACTGATACCCGTAGTTACCCCGTGACCTTTTAAATCAACAGAAACAGTAAATGCAGTTTCCATAGGGTCGCTGTTTGTACCTACCATCATTTCTAGCTTAAGCTCTTTGCAACGTTCTTCAGTAATAGGAGCACAGATAAGACCACGGCCGTGTGTAGCCATAAAATTTATCGTTTCTGCAGTAACAAGCTCTGAAGCTGCTAGAAAGTCACCTTCATTCTCGCGATCTTCATCATCTACAACAATGATCACTTTACCCTGTTTTATATCCTCAATAGCTTCAGGGATAGTATTGAGTTTTGTCTTTTTGGTTCGCGTTTGCGTAGCCATAATCTTTCTTTTTTAAGCGGATATAAAGGTACGATTTAGGTTGCTCTTAACCTTGAGGTAGAATTATCAAAACTTTTAAAACCTTCTAGAGTGTCTTCAATAGGGTTTCTGCAGCTTCTTTGAATTTCTCAGAATATCCATAAACTTGGTAGTTGTCTATAATATCCTGAAGTTCTCTTTTGGTTTTGGTCTTTAAAATTGCCTTTTCAGAATTAGACAAATCAAAATCTATCAAAGGTTGTTCGGGATCAATTTCGGAATCCTTTCTCTTTTTAAATAATTTTTTAATTGGATCCAGAAATCCGTCCAGGTCAAATAAGCCCTGATCAGTTGTAGCGCGATAAGTTAAATAAACACCTAACGGAAATAAGATAAGGGTGCTCAACCAGCTGGCTAACCACGCTGCAACGGTACCATCTTCTGCACTGTTTTTTGCAAAAATACCAATGAAGTGATAGGTTAAAAAGAGCACCACACCAATCACAATAGGTAGACCTAAACCACCTTTTCTAATGATGGCTCCAAGTGGTGCGCCCACAAAAAACAGAATTACACAGCCAAAAGCTAAAACAAACTTCTCGTGTAAAGCAATTTCATATTTGCTCAGTGTTTTGACCTTAATACTGTTGTCTGTTTTTCGGTTTTTGATCGAGGTGATGTTGTTTTTTACTGTGGTTTTAGCATAGTCTAGAACTTGAATTTGTTCTGAAAAATCAAAATTATCAATGAGGTTTTCTTTTAAAACTCGTGTGGTATCTTTCTTCACATTCTTTAAATAGGAAGAGTCTAATGGGCGCAATTGCATTTCTCTTACCTGCCCTTTGCCCAGAGAAGTTAAATACTGATTGTAATTTCTGGAGATGTCTGCAAGCGTGTCATTAAGCTGGGTAACGGTAAGCATGGTATACG
Organism: Leeuwenhoekiella aestuarii; assembly: GCF_004104055.1. Lineage (GTDB taxonomy): Bacteria > Bacteroidota > Bacteroidia > Flavobacteriales > Flavobacteriaceae > Leeuwenhoekiella > Leeuwenhoekiella aestuarii. The sequence goes on from NZ_QOVJ01000002.1 coordinate 24,135, forward strand.
CATTGTCAATGCTTTTTTCATCCATATCTACATTACTAAGCTCTGATAGATCTATGTTTATGGTATAGGTCTCAAAATAACTTTTTACATAAGGTTCGCGCTTTTGCTTTCTAAAATCTTTTTGCTCAACCTCGTCATAATAATTACCGTCAATTAATTTTAAGGAAAGTACATTATCTCCTTCTGCACTTATCAACTCGCCTTCTCGGGCTTTAATCACCGTGTAATTACCCACTCTCGAAGGATCTTTTTGATAAATGATAACATCTTTCAAAAACTGACCTTTCTCCCCTTGTTTGTCGGCTACTTTCATCACGTAGTCTTCACCTATGGTGGTGTATTGCCCTTTTGTTATAGCCATTGCGGGCTTAACCTGAGCAATATTTCTACGTAAGTTTAACGATTCAAACTCCGCTGCCGGAATCACATAATTAGCAAACAAGAAAGAGGTTGCAGCAAGTGCCAGAATAAAAATAGTAAGACTGCGCATTGCGCGTTGTAATGAAATACCGGTAGATTTCATTGCAGCAAACTCATAGTTTTCTGCAAAATTGCCAAAGGTCATAATACTGGTAAGCAGAACCGTTAACGGTAAAACCAGCGTTACTAATCGGGGAGAGAAGTACAGCAGAAATTTTACAATAATCATAAAATCAAGATCTTTCCCGGCTAATTCTTTGATGTACAACCATACAGTTTGTAACACAAAGATGAACATCAAGATGATGAACGTGCTGAGAAAGTTCTTGATAAATGTGGTGAGAATATAACGGTCTAGTATTTTCAAAAGAACCTAGTCTAGTCGGTTTATATAGTAATCTCCATATTTGCTCTCGTCAAAAACAAACATATTAGCAGGTAAAGGCTTATCGGTTTTAAATGAGTTAACGGTAATGGTTATTTTACTGCCGTTGTTTTGAGTCATTATCAAACGATAAATGTGTTTGGTTTGTGAATCAACACCTAATAAAGCTGACTTTAATTCACTGTTAGAATCCATAGGAGTGAGCTTTACATATTGAATTTTACGACCATTTACATTTTGCTCAATATCCCATTTGTAGGTGTAGCCTTCATTAAAAAAGGTTAGCATCTTAGAGGGAGTAATGGCATCATCATCTCCCGGATCTTGAGTAGAGATGGTGATCTCTTCATCTTCAGGGATGACGGTGTATAACTTTTTGCCATCATACATCTGGGTTGTACCCATTAAATTGAGTTTGTATTTATCACCGTCTAGAGTAACATCACCACGGGTTTCTTGATTTATGCCTGCGGCATCATTAGATAAGCCATACTTAAAATCTATGTACATATTGTCATATGTTTTTACTTTGGCAGAGACTTCGTCTAATAGTTTTTTTGCTTTAGCATCCTGAGCAAATAGTGTAGAAGCTCCGGTAAATGCGATCAGCATCAGGCTAAATACTTTTATTTTTGAAAATTTCATATTATTCATTGTTTAATAATTGGTGTAATCCATTCATATCATTCACGAGAACTTGTCTGGCTTTACTGCCTTCAAAAGGTCCTACAACACCTGCAGCTTCTAATTGATCTATAATTCGCCCTGCGCGGTTGTACCCTAATTTAAGCTTCCGTTGTAGCAAAGACGCACTTCCTTGTTGCGCTGTGACAATAACTTCTGCAGCATCCATAAACAATGCATCTCGGTCACTGGCATCTATATCAAGACTTGTGCCACCTTCTTCACCTACATATTCAGGCAGTAAATGAGCGTCAGGATAGGCTTTTTGTGCACCGATGAAATCAGTTATTTTTTCGACTTCCGGAGTGTCTACAAATGCGCACTGTATACGTACCAGCGAATTCCCTTGGGTAAATAACATATCCCCACGACCGATTAACTGATCTGCACCCTGACTGTCTAAAATGGTCCTTGAATCTATTTTTGAAGTTACTCTAAAAGCAATACGCGCCGGGAAGTTGGCTTTTATAATACCTGTAATAACGTTTACTGAAGGACGTTGTGTGGCCACAATAAGGTGAATACCTATTGCTCGTGCAAGCTGCGCCAGACGTGCAATCGGAGTTTCAACTTCTTTACCCGCAGTCATAATCAAATCTGCAAACTCATCAATTACCAGAACGATATACGGTAAAAATTTATGACCGTCGTTAGGGTTTAATTTGCGTTTTTTAAACTTGGCGTTATATTCTTTAATATTACGAGCCATTGCATTTTTAAGCAAGTCGTAACGTTGATCCATTTCAATACAGAGGGAGTTTAAGGTATTGATTACTTTTGCATTATCGGTGATGATTGCTTCCTCAGAATCTGGAAGTTTTGCGAGATAATGACGCTCTATTTTATTGAATAAAGTAAGTTCGACCTTTTTAGGATCGACCAAAACAAATTTTACTTCCGCAGGATGCTTTTTATACAACAAAGAGGTTAAGATCGCATTCAAACCTACCGATTTACCCTGACCGGTAGCACCCGCCATAAGAAGGTGAGGCATTTTAGCGAGATCTACAACAAAAGTCTCATTAGATATGGTTTTACCTAAAGTAAGCGGTAACTCCATTTCTGCATTTTGAAAACGTGGGGAAGCGATCGCTGAGCGCATAGAAACAATGCGCGCATTTTTGTTAGGCACCTCTATACCAATTGTTCCTTTTCCCGGAATTGGAGCAATGATACGTATACCCAATGCAGAAAGCGAAAGCGCAATGTCATCCTCAAGATTCTTGATTTTAGAGATACGCACACCTGCTTCGGGTACAATCTCATATAAGGTAACAGTAGGACCTACTGTCGCTTTGATGTGCGCGATATCAATTTTGTAGTTTTTAAGCGTATCTACAATACGATTTTTGTTTTCCTCAAGCTCTTCCTGATCAATCGTGATGCTTTGTCCTTTTGTATAATCTTTCAGCAGTTCAATAGACGGAAATTTATAATTGCTGAGTTCCAGAGTAGGGTCAAATTCGCCAAAATCCTGAACCAGCTTTGTGCTTAGATTTTCATCAACTTCTTCCTCTTCAACTGTTTCTTCAATTTCTATTTCAAAATTCTCGTCACTTTCCGGTTTATTAATCTCGAGTGGGGCAGGAGTTGGTTCAGGCTCTGCAGCTGGTTTTGTTTTTAAAACCGGTTCTTCTATTTCTTCGGTGTTTTCTTCAACAGGGAGTTCAATATTATCTTTATCAAAAGCAGTATCTACAAATTCACTTTCGTCTGAATCTTCAGTATTGAATTCTGAAGAAATCGCTTGTTTTTTTGATTTAAGATATTGACCTATATGCTCCGGAGTAATTTTTAGCCTTACGGCGAAATAAACAATGGCAACAAACACAAGTACCAGAATTGTACCGATCATCCCTATAAAATCCTGAAGGAAATCATTGAGTTCAAAACCTACCATACCTCCTAATAACGGATTTTTATCAGCAAAAAAACCAAAAAATACAGAGAACCAAAGCATCACAATAATGCCCCAAAACCAAAATGACTGTAGGCTTTTTTTCGGCTTATCAAAAAAGTAATAAAAGCCGGTAAGTGTTACCAGTACAGCAATAGTAAATGCAGACAAGCCAAAACCTTGATAAATGAACAAGTCCCCAATACCGGCACCAAATTTATTAAGCCAGTTTTGAGACTCCACACTGCGGTCGCTTAAGTTATGAAGTGTACTTTGATCTGCCTGCCAAGTGAAAAAGTAGGATATAAATGAAAACAACAAGGCTAGTCCTAAAAGGAACAAAAAACTTCCCAGAACTATTTTTTGTTGTTTAGACAGCTTAAAAGAGATCTTTTTGGGCTGCTTGGTAGATTTAGATTTTGTTTTGGTTTTTTTTCTGGCCATTCTAAGCTTAGACTAAGTAGATTTTAGGTAATAACGTGTTAAACCCCTACAAATCTGAAAAAATCGTTCAATTATTTGCGGTTTGATTTCCGATGGTTTCAACCATTAGCGGGTAAAAATACAAATATCAAACGGTACTAAACTTATAAAATTTTAGAAGAGTTTAGGTATGTAAATAATAAAGCCAATGATTGCAGCAATAACGGCTGCAAAGGTCACCGCTCCTGCAGAAACATCTTTTATAATCCCTATTTTTTCATGATACTCAGGATGAATAAAATCTGCTATTCGTTCAATCGCTGTATTGAGTCCTTCTGTAGCTAAAACCAGACCTATTGCCAAGAGTTGAATACACCACTCGGTTGTAGATAAATCTGCTGCGAACCCCAGGATCGTAACAACTAAGGCGCAGCCCAGTTGCACTTGTATGCTCGCTTCTTTGCGCAATAGCCATGCACCTTTAAAAGCATATTTAAAGGCTTTGATTCTATTTACTACAAAATTGTCTTTGGGCGGTTGCGTCATCGTTTAATTTAAGGAGCTCAATGCAGCTTCATAATTTGGCTCCTGACCAATTTCAGGTACTTGCTCACTATAAATTAAGGTATGATCAGCATCTAAAACAAGCACAACGCGAGAATGCAATCCTGCAAAAGCACCATCAGCAATTTCTAAACCGTATTCTTTACCAAAAGACCCATCTTTAAAATCTGAAAGCGTTGCCACATTATCTAGACCTTCTGCACCGCAAAAGCGTGCTTGTGCAAAAGGTAAATCTCTTGAGATGCATAATACTGCAGTATCTTTTAAAGCAGAAGCCTCTTTATTAAAATGTCTTACCGAAGCTGCACATACACCCGTGTCAACACTAGGGAAGATATTCATAACAACGCGTTTTCCTTTGTAATCTTCAAGGCTTACTTGAGTTAAATCTGTAGCAGCGAGTTTGAAGTCTGGGGCAGGGGTGCCTACTTTAGGAAGCACTCCGTTAGTATGTGTAGGGTTTCCTCCGAGGGTGATTGTAGCCATAATGTTTAAATTGGTTTAATGTAAATAAGTTTAGGGCAAGCCCACAACACGTTTAACTGAGATGATTTCTGTTCTTGAGGTAAACCTCAAAGCTTTAGGTCTCAATAATACCGTAAAAGTAGTCAATAGTAAAAGGACCTCCAATTAAAGCTTTGCTAAAATCTTAAGCGTTTTTTATCAAAAAAAAAAGCCCTCAGCTAGGGAAACTGAGGGCTTTTTGATTAAAAAATCTAACCTACATTTATCGGTCTATAGAACCCAGAACCTTTTGAGCAAATCCATTTGCTGCATCACGTTCTGACATTCCTTCTGAGATCATTTGGTGCATTTCAACAGCGCCACAAAGATTGGTGATCAACTCGCCTACAACATCCATATCGGTGTCGGTTACAGAACGATGCTCTGTAAAAGATTCTAAGACATCAATGGTGTTTTGTAACGCTTCAACACTGTTGTTTTTTTGCAAATGCTTAATTACTGGTAACTTCATTTACGAGTTCTTTTAGGTTTTCAAACTTGTTGGTTTGTACCTGATTAACAAAAGTTCCATTTTTAAACGTAGCAAAAGTTGGCAGGTTATCTACGGTAGCCATTTTTCGGCTCTCCGGATATTTTTCTGCATCTACTAAATAAAATTTAGCATTTTCGTTTTCAGAAGCAAGTTTCTTAAACTTAGGCTTCATCAATCTGCAGTTACCACACCAGCTTGCCATATATTGAACAATTACAGTTTCGTTATCACTAACTAATTCTGAAAGATTGTCTTGATCAAGTTCTTGAATCATGAATTGCTTTTTAAGGTTAATTTCTTTAGAAAAAATGAAGTTGGGTGAAAGAAATTAATTTGAAGCTAAGTAAGAAGCTACACCATCACGGTTAGCATTCATTGCATCTTTACCTTCTTCCCAGTTTGCAGGACATACTTCACCGTTTTTCTGAACGTGAGCATAGGCGTCGATTAAACGTAAAAATTCTTTAACGTTACGACCCACCGGCATGTGGTTTACACCTTCGTGAAATACCGTTCCTTCTTCGTCGATCAAATACGTAGCTCTATAGGTTACATTATCACCATCTACAGTTAAGATACCGGTCTCTTCATCATAACGCTCGTTAGTAACATCTAAAATCCCTAGACGATTAGCAAGGTTACGATTCGTATCTGCTAAGATTGGGTAAGTCACACCTTCAATACCACCATTGTCTTTAGGCGTATTCAACCATGCAAAGTGTACTTCTGGTGTATCACAAGATGCACCTATAACTAAAGTATTACGTTTTTCAAACTCACTCATTGCTGCCTGAAAAGCGTGAAGTTCTGTAGGACATACGAATGTGAAATCTTTTGGATACCAAAAAAGCAAAACTTTCTTACCGTTCTTTTTTGCTTCTTCCAATACATTTAATTTAAATGTATCTCCCATTTCATTCATAGCGTCTACAGCTAAGTTTGGAAATTGTTTACCTACTGATGTCATTAATTAGTTTTTTAAATTTTACACAGCAAAGATAACTCGCTAAATCGATTAATGACAACATAGAAAATGCAAACAAATTATTTTAATATAAGCTTTATCTATGCCTTGTCAAAAAAGCATATTCTTTTAGTAGACTCTTAAGAATTGAGGTGTAAAAATAGGATACCATTAAATTTATCGGTTAAATTTTAAGGTAATGATAAAACGGCGATTTTATAAAAATTCAGAATACCTAAAGTAAGGATTAGACTGTTTTGGTTTCTTTTAACGTTCTGATTTTTATGCTGAATGCAGCAAATATCAACGTCATAAAGGGGCTCAACCAATTGAATATCGCGTAAACAAAATAGTCTGCTACAGAAACTCCTAAAACACCACTTTGATACGCGCCACATGTATTATAGGGAACCAATACTGAAGTTACCGTACCGCTGTCCTCTAAAGTTCTACTCAGGTTTTCGGGAGCTAGGCCTTTATCACGATACGCTTTAGCATACATTTTACCGGGAACCACAATGGCTAAATATTGATCACTCGCTGTTGCGTTTAAACCGATGCAGGTAGCAACTGTACTGGCAAATAACCCAAAAGTGCTATCAAATAAATTGAGCATAAACTCGCTAATGCGGGAGAGTGCGCCTATGGCATCCATAATACCTCCAAAGGTCATCGCACAAATGATCAACCAGATGGTACCTAACATGCCAGACATTCCGCTTGCGGCAAAAAGGTCATTAAGATTTTCATTAGTAGTTTCAATAGCTGTATCTACCGTTATCGCATTCATCACACCCATATAACCACTTTTAAATGTAATCTTATCGCTACCTCCAAGTCCGGCTACGATTTCAGGCTGAAAAATAAGCGCAGCGATCCCCCCGAGAAGGGTTCCTATCAATAAAGCGATTAACGGGGAAGTTTTTTTTATTATTAAAAATATGACAATTGCGGGAACTAAAAATAACCACGGACTAATATTGAATGCATCATCTATAGAAGCTAATATTGACGAAGTGTCTGCAGTACCTGTTGTTTCAATATTCAAACCGATAATTATAAATACGATAAGGGTTATGGTAACCGTAGGAACCGTGGTATAGAGCATATATTGAATATGCGTAAACAAGTCGGTCCCTGCCATTGCTGGGGCAAGATTTGTGGTATCACTAAGGGGAGACAGTTTGTCTCCAAAGTAAGCTCCGGATAGTATTGCTCCTGCGGTCATACCGAGTGAAATGTCTAGCGCATTTGCGATTCCTATCAAAGCGATGCCTACAGTGGCAGAGGTCGTCCAGCTACTTCCTGTAGCAACAGAGATAATAGCACAGATAACTACACAAGCAGCAAGGAAAATAGACGGATTTAAAATCTGTAATCCGTAATAAATCATGGTGGGGATGATGCCGCTTATCAACCAGGTTCCGGCGAGAGCACCTACCATTAATAAAATGATAATGGCACCCGATGTAGATTTGATATTTTGAGCAACTTCTTCCATCATGGTGTCAAAAGAAGTTTTGTTAAAAAAGCCAACAATGGCTGCAACTGCAGCACCCAATAGCAAAATGAATTGGTTAGAGCCACTGAGGGCGTCATCCCCAAAAACAAAAACATTATAAGCCAGCATCCCTACAAGAGCAATAATAGGAATCAATGCTTCCCAAATGTTTAATGCTCTGTTCTCAACGATTTCCTGATTTTTTGGATCCTGATCCTGATTGCTCATAGGTGTATTTTAAGATGCTTACAATAATAAACAATCTTCGGGATATAACTTTAACTGATAGGTGGTGCAAATACACTATAAAGAATAGCTGTTTTTTCTATTGGTTCTTTTTTTGAAGAAGGCACATCGATGAGGAGAGATTCACGAGCTTGCGCTAAAATAGAAATCGCGCGTGTAACGAAAAGATGTTATAGAAACGAATAGCATAAAACCGACTTTGCGAATTTCTTGTATTCCAAATCAATCATTTCATGAGAAGCATAAAACAAACATCCTAACCACTACTTGAATACCTTTTCTTTTGCCTGAGATTATAGATTTATTAAAAAGGTCTTGCAGGTCCGTTCGTGCAAATTGTTATCACTCCTTTTGGTGTAGTGTTTAACCTCTTTGCCCAGCTTATTATAAAAATTAAAAGATTTGGGATGGCTGCTGCTAATTAGCATTTTAGCATAGTTTTTAGAGCGGTAGTAGGGGAAAATAATTGTGTTAAGCCAATAGCTTCCGTGTCCCATTCCTTTTTCTACGATATGGAAGTATTTGAGCAATACGGTCTCCTTTAGATCGGCTTCGCCTTCTATACCAGGCTTTTCTAGTTCACCCCCTACAACCGTTAAAACACCGATGATGGTGCCGTTTCTTTCCAAAGTGTGTATATCAAACCAAACACCTGCTGTCTGCTTTAAGCTTTCTATGTAATTAATAGCATGATAAAGCTCATTATAGTCATCCCAATTGTTTTCGAGTTTCCAGGAAACGTAGTTGCTTATCGGGGAGAATAATGGGCTGCTAAAGGTTTGATGCAGTATGAATTTTAAATCGTTTTTACCGGTTCCAAGTACCTTCATAATGTGATCAACTATTAAGGTGTAAAGATAGAGAGATTAAAAAAATGTGAGAAGAGCATTGGCAGAACGTTGTTTAGGCTATATGTTTTTGATTTAAAAGAAGTTATCCTTTCAAAAGGGTGTCGTAGGGACTTTCTTAGGGTCAGTACTTTACTTAAAGCCTCCGTGCAACCTGGTTCTTCCTGACGTTACTGAACTAAAAAAAGCAAGAAAGCATAAGCCAATTCTCGTTCAATGTGTATTTTCGACCACGAATAAACAAGCAGATTGAAAAATCTGGTCAACCAACAGGGCAAATGAATCGACTTTCCTTCAAATTTACTACATTCATTTTTATATTGATCGCGTATGCGTCTTGCAGTTCTATAAAAACCGCACCTGCAGATATGCCTTCTGCTACGCCTAAAGCAAGTAGTATTTTTCCTAAACAAAAAGGATCCGTGAATGATTTTGAGAATATTCTTAGCGAATCAGAAGAAGCGGAACTCACCAGAAAAATTCAAGAACTTGAATCTGCAACTTCAGATCAAATAGCAGTTGTGACTTTAGTTTCGATAGAACCCTATTTAACTATTGAAAGTTATGCATTTGATTTAGCGAACGACTGGGGAGTTGGAATGGAAGAAAAAGACAATGGAATTGTAATTGCCCCGGGAAAAGAATTGAAACAGATTCGCATTGAAAACAGTATGGGGATTCCGCAACGTTTAACCGACTCAGAAGCAAAACGCATTATCGAAGAACTCATGATTCCGGAGTTTAAACAAGAAAACTATTATAAAGGACTCCTAAAGGGAATTGAAGCCATTAGCCTGCAACTTAAATAAATGCGTTGGGCAGTGCCGAAACTGTAAACGCAAGCTGCTGTTTACGCCTTTTAGCAGTTGATATGTAGCTCAAACTCTCATACATTTTATGAGTTTTTGAATTCAAAAGGAGTAACATCCATACCCAAAGGCTAAAATGAATTTTGCTCCTTGGGTTGAGAGTAAGCGCAGATCGTTTTAAGAACAGATGTGAGACGCACGCAGAGCTGATAACCCAGTTTACCCTTAAATCACTTTTTCCTTACAGTATGACAATCAACACCCTGATGTGATGTTGAAACTTCCAGCTCCTTAATGCAGCGGAAGGTATAATAGGTTCAGTATTACGACCTTCTTCTTCACCTGTAGAATCTCTTCTTAAAGCTTCTGGAGCAAGGGAGTTTTACCAACTTTTAGAACATTCAGACTGGGTGTCAAGTAACTACTTTTCAGCAAAAACCTGTTAAAGTATAAATCCTATTAAGGTAGGGTAATATCCTATCAATAATAAGTGTATAATATACGTTTATTTGAAGAATGAAATCACCTATACAGTATTCTGAAGGAAATCAAATGATTTATCCTTTGATCATAGGTTTTTAGAATTGGGTGATTACTAATATTTCAGCTGTGCCATCTGCTACCAGAGACTCCCTATAAAACCTATTAGCGTTGGCAATTTTCTTTTTAAAGAGACCAAAATAATATAAGACTAAAATTCCCAGTAAATCCAAATATAACTGTATGTCTAAACTTTAATAAACACAATAAAATATGAGAATTAATTACCTTAAATTATATTTTACCAGTATCCTAGTCTTGCTCTCATGCACTCTTATCCAGGCGCAAGAGCTAACCGTAACTGGAACAATTGTAGATCAGACGGGGATGCCGTTACCGGGTGTAACCATAAAAATCAAAGATAAAGCAAAGGGCACCGTATCTGATTTTGATGGTCTTTACACAATAGCTGCAGAAAATCAGGATGTCTTAGTATTCTCCTTTTTAGGTTTTGCTAACCAGGAAGTTACACTTGATGGTCAAACTTCTGTAAATATCACCCTTAAGGAGAATGCAGCAGAACTTGGAGAGGTGGTGGTTGTAGGTTTTGGTAAAAAAAAGAAAGTCAATCTCACAGGAGCTGTAGCATCTGTTGACTCGGAAACCTTTAAATCAAGGCCTGTACAAAATGCAACGCAAATGCTTCAAGGTGTTGTAGGAGGACTTAATATCAATCAAAGTAGTGGAGGTAGCTTAGAAAGCAGACCTTCAATAAATATACGTGGAACTACCACAATTGGGAGTGGCTCTACAGGAAGCCCTTTGGTACTCATCGATGGGATGCAAGGGGATATCAACGCGATTAACCCACAGGATATAGAAAGCGTTTCGGTTTTAAAAGATGCCGCAGCGGCTTCCATCTATGGCTCTCGGGCTGCATTTGGGGTTATTTTGGTAACCACAAAGACCGGAAAGAAAGGCATCCCTAGCGTGCAATACAGTACCAATTTTAGATTGAGTACACCTTTAAACATGCCGGAAATGATGGATTCTTATACGTTTGCGACCTTTTTTAACGATGCGAATATTAATGGCAATAATGGGCCTATTTTTAGTGAAGAACGATTGCAACGTATTAAAGATTATCAAAGTGGTGTGATCAGCGATCCTATTGTCCCAAATCCAAGCAACCCATCACGATGGGCTGATGGTTATGCATTTGGTAACGCTAACGTTAATTGGTATGATGCGATATACAGAAAACAGTCTTACTCCCAAGAACACAACTTTAGTGTGCGTGGAGGAGGGGATCGCGTTAGATATTATGTTTCTGGAAACTACTTGGATCAAAATGGTCTGATGGAATTCAACCGGGACAAATTTAAAAGATATACTACTACAGCTAAAGTAGGTTCTGACCTTACAGATTGGCTTACCCTTAATGTTTCTATGCGATTCATTAGAGAAGACTATGGAAGACCTTCTGCCTTAAATGATAATTTATTTCAAGATTTAGCCAGACAGGGATGGCCGGTTTTACCGCTTTATGATGCGAACGGATATTTATATTCTTCGCCCTCACCTGCATTGGGGCTGCGAGACGGTGGACGCGATGTGAGTCAGAAAGACTGGTTGTATCAGCAAGCTCAATTTGTGATAAAGCCTACTGAAGGACTGGAAGTATTTGCAGAATTTAATTATAGAATCAGAAATGATTTTAGACACTGGGATGTGTTGCAGACCTTCAATCACGATGTAAACGGAGATCCGTATCTGTATAATAGAAACTCTAGTGTATATGAATATGCGTTCCGCGAAAATTACTTCAACACCAATATATACAGTACCTATAATTTTGATATTGAAGAAAAACACAACTTTAGTGTTACGGCAGGTTTTCAGTCAGAACTTAATAAATACAGGAGCCTGAGTGCAGATCGTACTGGAGTTATTTTACCAGCTTTGCCGGTTCTGGATCTGACATCGGGAGTAGATGCAAACGGAAATGTCGTGGCACCTTCCATTAGAGGAGAATATCAAAATTGGGCTACCGCCGGATATTTTGCCAGACTCAATTATAATTTTAAAGAACGTTATCTTTTAGAAGCAAACATACGCTATGATGGAACTTCCCGTTTTCAAAGAGATAAACGCTGGCAGTGGTTTCCATCGGTTTCTGCAGGATGGAATGTTGCAAAAGAAGAATTCTGGGGTGATTTATATGAAACCATAAGCACCTTTAAGTTTAGAGGCTCCTGGGGTGAATTGGGCAACCAGAATACAGATGATTGGTACCCTACTTATCTAACGATGCCTATAGGCACTGCAAACGGAGGATGGCTTGTAAACGGCCAGCGACCCAATACCAGCAGTGCGCCCGGACTGGTTAGTCAGTCATTAACCTGGGAAAAGGTTCAAAGCTGGAATGTAGGTCTTGATCTCGCACTGTTTAAAAACAGACTAACAGGATCTTTCGATTATTTCACCAGATATACCCTGGATATGGTGGGGCCGGCACCAGAACTTCCGGTAGTTTTAGGTACAGCAGTTCCTCAAACAAACAATACCGATCTAAAAACCTACGGATTTGAGTTGAGTCTGTCCTGGAAAGACAGGCTGAGCAATGGATTGGGTTATGGCATAGATGTACTGTTGTCAGACTCTCAGGCCGAAATCACCAGATATCCCAATCAGACGAATTCCTTAAATACGTATAGAACGGGTCAAAAAGTTGGTGAAATATGGGGGTATGAGACGTTGGGTATCGCTAAGACCGAAGAAGAAATGCAAGCGCATCTCAATTCCTTACCCAATGGGGGACAGGACGCATTGGGCAACCAGTGGGCGGCAGGTGATATTATGTACAAAGACCTTAACGGAGATGGAAAGATCGATTCGGGATCTTGGACCTCAGATGAACCGGGTGATCGTAAAGTGATCGGGAACAGTACGGTACGATATCCTTTTGCCATTACGCTGAATGCAGACTGGAAAGGTTTTGATTTTAGAGCCTTTTTTCAGGGAGTTTTAAAACAAGATTATTTTCAAGGAAGCTATTATTTCTGGGGAGTTTCTGATTCTCAGTGGTGGTCTACAGGATTCGTACAGCATGAGGATTACTTTAGAGCTGATGAAAACCATCCTTTAGGACAAAATACAGATGCGTATTATCCACGTCCATTATTCAACACAAAGAATAAGCAAACTCAATCTAAATACTTACAGGACGCTTCTTACATACGCCTTAAGAATGTTCAACTGGGATATACCATACCTTCACAGGTTTATGAAGATTTAGGGATAAAAAGTTTTAGAATTTACGTTGCCGGTGAAAATTTATGGACAGCAACAGCAATGTCAAAAGTATTTGATCCGGAAACTATAGACGGTGGATCGGGCGGTAATGTATACCCACTTTCAACAACTTTTGCTTTTGGCTTGAACATTAACTTTTAAAAAAAACACGATGAAAAGATATATAAATACCCTAGTACTATTTTCGCTGTTTGTTTTAGCAGTGAGTTGTAGCGATGATTTCTTAGACAGACCGCCACAATCTCAGGTCATTCCTGAAGACTATTTGTATGAGGAATCTCAGCTGGCCGCCTATACCATCAACCTGTATGGGATGCTCCCCTCTCACGGAAACTGGAGTTTTGGCACATTTGGTATCGATAGCGATACCGATAATATGGCAGATTTAAGTTATGATAATAAGTATGTTCCCGGACAATGGAGGGTGCCGCAAACAGATGGCAGCTGGAGCTTTACGAACATATATAATATCAACTACTTTCTGAATACGGTAGTACCGCGCTGGGAAGCTAATGAAATCACAGGTAGCGAAAGCATAATTGAACATTATATTGGAGAAGCTTATTTTTTCAGAGCTTTTGAATACTTTAATAAGGTGCAGGCTTTAGGGGATTTTCCAATAGTGAAGAAAAACTATGCTGATGATAAAGAAGTGCTTATCGATGTAAGTAAAAGAACGCCCAGATCTGAGGTGGTTCGCTTTATCATTTCAGATTTAGACTCTGCCGCAGCGATGATGCAGAATACTGCACCTGACGGAAATAAAAACAGGCTCTCTAAATATTCAGCACTTTTAGTGAAGTCTCGGGTAGCGCTTTATGAAGCGTCATGGCTTCAAAACTTTAAAGGGACCGCTTTTGTACCCAATGGATCGGGCTGGCCGGGAGCAGCTAAAAACTACAATCAGGGATGGAACTATGAAGCCGGTAGCATTGATGCTGAAATAGACTGGCTTTTAGATCAGGCAATAGAGGCTTCAAAAGAAGTTGCTGACGCTTTTTCATTAACACCTAACAACGGCGTATTACAGCAAGCTGTTACCGATTCTCAAAATCCATATTTTGATATGTTTAGTGACACCGATATGTCTGGATATGACGAAGTCTTACTTTGGAGGGATTATGATCAGGGGCTGGGAGTTGTACACAATGTGCCTGTAGAAGCTATGCGAGGCAATGCTACTGTTGGACTGACTAAAGGTTTGGTTGATTCATTTGTGATGGAAAACGGTCTTCCTATTTATGCATCGGGTTCTGGATATGTAGGTGATGATTACATTGCTGATGTTAGATCAAATAGAGACGGTAGGTTATGGCTTTTTCTGAAACAACCCGAACAGATCAATGTGCTCTATAATGTAAATGCCGGTACACACGTGACACCGGTTGAACCCATACCAGAGATCATAAACCGTATATATGCTACGGGTTATGCGATTCGAAAAGGTTTGAATTACGATGGAGCTCAGGCTAATAACGGACAAGGATATACAGGAAGTATTGTATTTAGAGCAACAGAGGCTTATTTAAATTATATAGAAGCCTCGTATTTAAAAACCGGTAGCATCAACGGTACTGCTGCGTCTTATTGGACATCGATACGGGAGCGCGCAGGTGTGGATACGGACTTCAACAAAACCATTGCAGCGACGAGTATGGCTCTTGAGGCAGCAGGAGATTGGGGCGCTTATACAGCTGGTCAACTGGTTGAACCTACTTTGTATAACATTCGTCGCGAACGAAGAAACGAACTCTTTGCTGAGGGATTGCGGTGGATGGACTTGAAAAGATGGAGAGCGATGGATCAACTTATGACCCAAAACTATCACATTGAAGGCTTTAAATTATGGGGACCTATGCAAAACTGGTACGATAGCGGTGAGTTAACCTATGAAACAGGTACAGCAACTGTATCGTCACCCAACCGGAGCACCTATTTAAGACCTTATGAAAAAACCGGTGGTGAACTTGTGTATGACGGGTATAGCTGGGCAATGGCTCATTATCTTGACCCTATTGCAATTCAGCACTTTTTGATTACAGCAGAAGGTGCCGATTTAAGCACATCACCCATCTATCAAAACCCGGGATGGACCTTAAAAGCAAATGACGGGGCACAACCGATTAATTGATGTAGTTATAAACTTCTTAAAGTCCCTTTTTTCGAAAAGGGGCTTTATTTTTTGATCAATCTTAATGATCAGATAATGCCGGGTATATAGAATACCCCAATGAACACGGAGCTTCGCACACTCCAAAACCAATAACAACCCAAACGCTGATAGGATGCTAAACTTCAAAATGTTTGGAGCGAGTAAGGATATGAATGCATGTAAACCTCTCTTTAAAGGGAGGTTTTTTAATTCTCATAAAAAGCGTTCTTGTGAATACTGTAACAAAAACAGCACAAAGATAAGAGCTGGTTATGGAAGTTAAGCCTTAAAAACCTTCATCACCTGGGCAGGATTAAAAGCCTTGGAATTGATACACAATGTGCCTAGGCGAATATCTGCGCTATAATACAAAACCCCGCCCGTAATCAGTATAAGGGCCTCTTGGGGCAGTCCGGTTGCAGTAAATCTCGCAGCTCCAAGGGTAACGGTCTTGTGGTGAATAGGAATGCTAAAAAGTTCGTGTCGTAAAAACTGATAGGTTTTAGCGTCGTAGGCGCATACCCAATAACAGAGTTCGGCCTCAGCGGCATTTGCAGGCCAGAAGAGGTGGGTACTCGCTTTAAACTCCGGGATCTCAATTTCCAGAGTTCTCTCGTTGAGATTCATCTGCAGCCTGGGGATTTGCACGTACTGCGCGTACTCATTGTTCCGGTCGGCCTCCAGGCCTTCTAATACAGAGGGCTCCCCCTGCCACAAATCCAGACTGCCTTGAGGCAGGGTGTCGTTCATTTTCATTCCCTGATATACCCCTTTGCGGAAGCGGTTAAAAAACTGGGAATCATACAGAGTACTCAAGAAAGGGCGCAGTCCTCTGAAAAGACTACTGGTAATTTGGGAAGCCCTTCCGAAATCGGTGGCTGTTTGTTTTCCCCGCCCTTTGCGCGCTTTACCGGAGGTATCGGGCCGGGATTGTACGATGGTTTTCCCATTCACATTTCTAAATACAAGATCGCCGATGTTTCCTTTAAGTCCGCTTTTGCTGTCTAGTTGTGCCATAGCATACAGGTGTTAGGTTATAGTTTATACAATGGTGCTACAACAATCCAACCAATTTCATCCACATAAAACGTGGTAAAGTGTGGTTGCACTGTGGTAGCACTGTGGTTGCAGTGTGGTAGCATGTTGTTCATGAGTAAGTTATAAAATTAATCCATACAATGCCAGAACAGCCGACTAGTCTATAAAAAAAATGCTTTATACTCCCGGATTTTATACCTGTGATGCTTTGTTTGGATCCCTGCTCAGGATTAATATAGTAAAAGGTATGCCTCAAAATTCAAAACTTTTTTATCATAATGCTTGATGTTTCGAACAGAGGTGATGCCTGCAAAGTTCTTGTAGAAGACGAATTGGTCTTAAGATAAAACGACTAAACAAATGTTACAATTAATTGGAAAACTCAAAACCGCAGGATTGTTTTTAACGTAAGTGTCGGTAAAACTTACGTTAAACCAGATAAAATACTTGTTTGTAGGAAAATATTTTTTACTTGTGTTAAATAACTATTTATCAATATCCTATGTTATTTTAACATTTATTTTTGAGGTGCCTTAAATCAATCATTGTATGAAACAACACTTACTCTCATTATCTTTCTTATTAATAATTTTTTCAAGTTCGGCTCAGGTAGGAATTGGCACTACCGACCCTAAAAGCTCTTTAGATGTAATAGGTAATCCATCAGATGCAACATCTTTAGATGGTATTGCACCTCCACGATTAACAGGAGATCAACTCCAGGCGAAAACCTATACAGCCGACCAAAATGGCACGATGATTTATGTAACTCAACCTACCACCACACCGGCAGGTCAAACAGTAGACGTTATTATTGAAGGTTTGTATGTATATAGTTCTTCACAAAATAAATGGGTTATTTTAAAAGGTGTTTCCGGTGGGGCATCAACAGGTTGGGCATTGACAGGAAATGCCGGTACAAACCCTTCAACTAATTTTTTAGGAACGACAGATAATCAACCGTTAAATTTCAGGGTCAATAATACTAATGTCGGGAGTATAAAAACGGATAATTCACTCTATTTAGGTAGAGATGCCTCCAGTAATGGAGCACGGTCTGTGGCTGTAGGCTATCAGGCTAGTTCTTCGGGAGAAGAATCTGCTGCATACGGTCGAGCGGCAACAGCATCAGGGGCAAGATCAACCGCTTTAGGATATCAAGCAGCAGCTTCAAGTGAAGAATCAACCGCTTTAGGGAGAGCAACTGAGGCTTCAGGAGCCAGATCAACGGCAACAGGCTTTCAAAGTAGGGCTCAGGCTGAAGAGAGTGCTGCCTATGGGCGCGGAGCAACTGCCAGTTCTGCACGGTCTACTGCAATAGGTTTTGAAACTACGGCCACAGCAGATGATGCTACAGCCTTAGGTCGTAATGCCGATGCCAGTGCTTCCCGGGCTACGGCTACGGGGTATAATGCATTGGCGTCCAATACTGATGCCAATGCTTTTGGTAGTGGGGCTATTGCAAGTTCTGTAAGTAGTTTGGCTTTAGGTACCAATGCGAGTGCCCGAGGAAACTCTTCAGCGGCAATAGGTTTGAATGCGATTGCCAGAAACCAGAGCTCACTTGCTTTTGGAGTTGGCGCAGATGCAAATGGAAATAATTCGGTTTCAATTGGGATAGGGGCTCTTACAAGTGCCCAAAATGCTGCCGCATTAGGAAGTAATGCGACTGCAAGCAATTCTTCAGCTGTAGCTTTTGGTCAAAATTCTACCTCTTCTGGTTTGAGGTCATCTGCTTTAGGAACAGGAACTCAAGCCACAGCTCAAAATGCTACGGCTATAGGTAATGGGGCACGGGCAACCGGTGATGCTGCAACTGCCGTTGGTTCTGGAACTACTGCAAACCAATCTAATAGTACAGCATTAGGAAGTCAGGCTAATGCCTCAGCGATCAATACCACTTCGTTAGGTTATAATTCTGATGCAACGGCAGATAATGCTACTGCTGTAGGGTATGAAACTAAAGCTACGGGTATTTCATCTGTCGCAATAGGTGATCGCGCAGAGGGAAATGCACTCAATACCATAGCAATAGGCTATTCATCTGCAGCTCTTGCAACAAATGCTTTAGCTATAGGTGACGATGCTTACAGCAATAAGGCATTTGGACTCGCTATAGGTTATTCAGCTGATGCGCAGGGAGATTATTCTGTTGCAATTGGTCCCGACAGCTATACCAATCAACTTAATGCTACAGCCCTGGGTAGGCAATCTGATGCTCAGGGACAAAATTCCATCGCGCTGGGTTACGATACCTATACCAATCAGGATGGGGCTGTCGCTATTGGAAATAATGCTGAAAGTACAGGGACAAATGCCATCGCATTAGGTTCTGGCACTAGAGCTCCTCAAGCTAATTCCATTATTCTGGGTAATCATACCAACACTAATCTACGAGTAGGTATTGGTACCAATACCCCTTCAGCAAAATTTCAGGTCAATGGAAGCTTGCGTTACGTAGATGGAAATCAAGCTGCTGGTAAAGTGTTGACTTCTGATGCAACTGGTAATGCCTCTTGGCAAATTCCATCTAGTGCACCTGTAGAAGCGTTTGGTGAAATGTATGCTAGTAATGATGGAGGTCTAAATGTTACAGGTGATTACACACGTAGTCTAAATGTAACTTCGGTACTTAAAAATGTTACTCATAGTAATTCAGAGTATTATTTACAAGCAACAATTGCTGGCATATATGAGATTTCTTATGCAATAAGTATGTTAGCAAATGATGATACTGCGCGTACTTTTGACTTTTATGTAGATAGAGCTCCAAATAATAACACGTACACAAAGATTGCCCAAAGTTCAAATCAAACTATACATTTTGTTAGTGGTCAGCGGGTAACATCTTCAAAAACATTTCTAGTTACTTTAAATGCAAATGATAGAGTTCGTCTTCGGTATACGGTGGGAGCAGGGGATACTTCTTTTCCTGCAAATACCTGTAATTTATCTATAAGAAGAATAGGCTCTAATTAAAATATCAAGATTAAAATAATCCAACCCAATATTCGGTTAACTTTTTTGTGTGTCGTACCTTTAAGGCCTCTTAAAAAAAGAAAGCAAAAATTATGAGTACATACGACGTTGCGGTCATTGGTTCCGGTCCCGGAGGTTATGTGGCTGCCATTCGCTGCGCCCAGTTGGGTCTTAAAACAGCAATCATTGAGAAATATGCAACTATGGGCGGTACGTGCCTTAATGTAGGTTGTATTCCTTCTAAAGCCCTATTAGATTCTTCACATCATTATGACGATGCTATTCAACATTTTGAAGAGCACGGGATCGAAATTCCCGGAGAGATCAAGATCAATCTGGAGAAAATGATGGCGCGTAAAGCTGCTGTGGTAGAACAAACTACAAAGGGTATTGAGTTTTTAATGAACAAAAACAAGATCGATACTTTTCAGGGAGTAGGGAGTTTTAAAGATAAAACACACATTCACATCGCTGTTGCTGAGGGGGATGACGTTGAGATTGAAGCAAAAAATACCATTATCGCTACCGGAAGCAAGCCTGCAAGTCTTCCGTTTATCAACATAGATAAAGAACGCATCATCACTTCTACAGAAGCCTTAAAACTTAAAGAAATTCCAAAACATCTTATCGTTATAGGTGGTGGCGTGATCGGCTTAGAATTAGGTCAGGTTTATAAGCGTTTGGGGTCTGAAGTGACTGTTGTAGAATATTTAGACCGAATCATCCCAACCATGGATGGGGCTCAAAGTAAAGAACTAATAAAGGTTCTTAAAAAAGCTAAGGTTAAAATAAACACGTCTCATAAAGTAAGTGCAGTGGAGCGTAAAGGAGATGAGGTTGTGGTTACTGCTACCGATAAAAAAGATAACGAAGTTGAGTTTACAGGAGATTATGTTTTAGTTTCTGTAGGGCGTAAAGCATACACAGACGGACTGAACCTGCAAGCTGCCGGATTGAAAACCGATGATCGCGGTCGTGTTGAGGTCAATGAGCATTTGCAAACTTCAGTTTCTAATATTTATGCTATTGGGGATGTGGTTCGCGGTGCAATGCTTGCACATAAAGCTGAAGAAGAAGGTGTTTTTGTTGCCGAAACCCTTGCCGGTCAAAAACCGCATATTGATTACAACCTGATTCCAGGCGTGGTGTACACCTGGCCAGAAGTTGCTTCTGTAGGTAAGACCGAAGAGCAACTTAAAGAAGACGGTGTAGCGTATAAATCAGGTCAGTTTCCTATGCGTGCTTTAGGACGTTCTAGAGCTTCTGGTGATATAGATGGATTTGTAAAAATTCTTGCAGATAAAGAGACTGATGAAGTTCTTGGCGTTCATATGGTGGGGGCTCGGGTAGCCGATTTAATTGCTGAAGGAGTAACCGCAATGGAATTTCGTGCGAGTGCAGAAGATATTGCGATTATGTCTCACGCACATCCTACGTATGCAGAAGCTGTAAAAGAAGCGGCACTTGCTGCAACGGAAGACAGAGCCATACACATTTAAGATCTTAAGAATCACTAAAAAGCCCTTTTCTCAAAGAAAAGGGCTTTTTTTATGATTTATTTGATAGCGTATGTCTCTATTCTTGATGAACTTTCAATTGAAAACTATTTTATGAAAGCAATTACTATAATCAAAGCCGGAGGACCTGAAGTTTTAAAATTAAAAACAGTTGAACGTCAACCTTTAGCAGCGTATCACGTACGTATTGCAGTAAAAGCGGCGGGTGTTAACCGTAGTGATATTCTTACGCGTAAAAATCCCAATGCTTATGGTGATGATACCCCTGCAGCTCAAATTCCCGGACTCGAAGTGGCGGGAGAAGTTATAGAAATAGATAAAAATGTTGAATCTTTTAAGGTAGGCGATGCGGTTTGTGCTTTGGTTGCCGGTGGGGGGTATGCTACAGAAATTGTCGTGGATGCACGCTTGTGTCTTCCGCTACCTGATGGCTTTAGTTTTGTTGAAGCAGCAGCTTTACCCGAGGTTATGTTTACGGTTTGGTTTAATGTCTTTCAGCAAGCAAAAGCAAAAAAGGGAGAGCGGCTATTGATTCACGGCGGTACCAGTGGTATTGGTATTATGGGGTTGCAAATGGCTAAGGCTTTAGGCTTAAAAACCTTTACCACCGTTGGTTCTCCAGAAAAATTAGAGTTTATCAAACAGCATGATTTAGCTGAAGTGATCAATTATAAAGAGACTGATTTTGAATCTGAATTTGAGAGGAGTAAGATTGATGTGATCCTGGATATGGTAGGAGGAAGTTACACTCAGAAAAACTTGAATATTCTCAATAAGCAGGGACGTCTGGTCAATATCAATGGAATGAATGGTTTGACTCCGGAAATTAATTTATGGACAATCATGAGTAAGCAACTCCTTATTACAGGGAGTCTTTTAAAACCACAATCTATTGAAGTTAAGCATCAAATAGGAGTAGAACTGCAAAATGAAATATGGCCATTATTGAACAAGGGTACAATTAAACCTTTTGTCTATAAAACATTTAAACTTGAACAAGCTGCTGCAGCTCATGAACTGATGGAAAGCAGTAACCATATAGGCAAGATAATTTTAGAGATCACTCGATAATTGAGATTTAAATAGGGCGAGACTTGTCTCGTTCTAAAAAGCTATTATTCAGTTTAATGCTTCGAGGGGTTACCCCGAAGTAGTTTACTTAAAACCGATTAACTATTTTGAAGGAATCAAATACCGACACTAAGCGTAAGCATTATGCTTATGATGTTTCGCAGCAGGCACTGAGTTTTTCACAGTTGAAAGTCTTGCAAGATGCTGATTGGCTTACAGAAGAAGCCGGAGGATCTGGACTTATCTTTTCTAATGATACGCTGAATTATTATTTAGATGAAGAGTATAGACATGGAAAAACGATACTTACTTCAGCGCAGGATGATCTAAATAGTAAGTCAAGTGGGGAGCGCAAAAAACTATTACTCGATTACCAGTTGAGTCAAAATCCCAGTTTTTTAATAGTAGACAATCCGTTTGAGGGACTTGATGTTGAAAAAGTAACATGGTTTAAAGAGAAACTCCAAGAATTGGCCACGCACATAACTGTAATTCAGCTTTATAGAAGAGCGGAAGATGTACTGCCGTTTATCAATACGGGTTTGGTGTATGAGCAAAAAATCTTCCGAAAAATTGAATTTCAACCGACTGATATAGCGTCTGATTTTAACGCTAAATTTTCTAAAATCCCACTGCCTTTAGAGCGCTATGAAAAGCTACCTGAAAGTTTAGTGAAATTTAACGACGTCTCTGTTTCCTTTGATGGCAAACCCATTATAAATACTATTTCCTGGGAGATAAAAAAGGGAGAGGCCTGGCATTTGAAAGGTCCCAATGGGTCGGGGAAGACCACGTTACTATCTATGATCACTGGAGACAGCACAAAAGGTTATGGTAAAGAATTATACATCTTAGGAAGAAAAAAAGGCAGCGGAGAAAGTGTTTGGGAAATTAAAAAGAAGATAGGATACATTACGGCCACACTTACAGAGCGTTTTGATGGGATGCATAGCGTTATAGAAATGGTGATTTCTGGTCTATATGATAGTGTGGGCCTATACCAAAAACCTACATCATTAGAAGTAACTAAGGCAGAAGAATGGCTTGAGCTAATAGGCCTAAGCGATAAAAAAGAATATACTTTTAGAAAATTAAATGAAGTACAAAAACGACTTGTTCTGATCGCGCGTGCAATGATTAAACATCCGCCATTACTTATTTTAGATGAGCCTAGTTCTGGTTTAGATACGCGAGGAGCACAGTTGTTAGTTCAATTGGTAAATAGAATAGCTGCAGCTCGTGAAACCGCAATTCTCTATGTGTCTCATCGAGAAGAGAATGGATTAAATTTTGAAAATACATTAGAATTAAAACCTTCTCAAACCGGTTCAAAAGCACTTTTTAAAAGAAGTTGAGGTATTTTAAGAGGTATTACTACTAAATTTTTAGAATAAATTATATTTCTAAAAATAATTTCACCGCTAAAATGCTCAAAATATTAGTTTAAAAACATATATTTGAATGCCCGAATGAATTTTTAAACTTCAGTTTAAAATTTAGTAACCCAACTTAAACCTTTAGATAATGTCTAAATCAGACTTTTTTAAGGAAGATTTTCATCGTATTTTGTGTGAGAATCCTGATATCTTTTCTTGGATTACAAACGAGGCCTCACTTGGTGTTTACTATGTAAATCTTGATTTTCAAAATAGATATTTTATAACTCAATCTTTCTGGTCCATTTTAGAATATCCAGAACCCGAAAAGGATACTGCGTTAGACTTGTGGTGGTCCATTTTAGGTGAGGCAGGTAAAAAATCTATAGAAGATTTAATTCGTGCTTTAACTCATGAGGGTTCTGCAAAAAAAGACAATTATTTCTCGCTTGTATCTAAAAGCAAGAAAATGCTTACAGCTAAGTCTTCTCATCTTGTTCATGTGGATTCTAATGGATCACGGCATTTAATCCTAAAATTTATACGAGAAATTGATAATGAGTTTTCATCAAATAAGTATTTGAAGAAAATTAAGAAGCTTCGTAAATTCAATGAAATTTATGAAGAGACTAATGATTTAGCTTGTGTAGGAGGATGGGAAGTAGATCTAATAGAGAATACTATAATATGGACACGCGTTACTAAAGAAATACATGGTGTACCGCCAGATTATGAACCTCATATAGAAACGGGTATAAATTTTTATAAAGAAGGAGAACACAGAGATCGACTCATAGCACTTTTTACTGCTTGTGTTGAAGAAGGAAAAAACTTTGACGATGAGTTTATAATTGTAACCTATGACGGAACAGAAAAGTGGGTTCGGAGTATGGGGAAACCCGAACTTAAAAACGGCACGTGTGTAAGAGTTTATGGTGCATTTCAAGATATAAGCAAAAGAAAACATCATCAGGAAGCTCATAAAAAAGCGGAGCTTCGGTTTTCTAAAATTTTTGAAAATTCTGCTATAGGTATCATTCTGGTAAACAGTCAGAATAAATTAGAAATGGCCAATCCTGCTGCAAGAAAGATTTTTGGTCTTAATTCGCTATCTGAGGAAGAAGTTTTAAGTTATACCTTTAAAGATGTTATTAAGCCAGAGTATCTAGATCTTGCTATTCAAAAGCGAAGTGAATTGCTATCCGGTGCAATAGAACATTATAATATAGAAGTTGAATGTCTTCATTTTTCAGGAAGTACCATCTGGTGTAATATGAACTGTTCTTTAATTTCTGTTGGAGACTTGAATTCTGACCTTGTAATCACTCAGGTAGAAGATATTACAGTCAAAAAAAATCTTGAGCGTAAAGCACTTGAAAATGCAACACGGTTTAAGCGCGTTTTTGAATACTCTCCTAATGGGATGGCACTTGTAGATTTGCAGGGCCGGTGGCGTAGTGTAAATCACAATCTGGCTCAAATGATAGGATATACTAAAGAAGAGCTGCTCAAAAAATCTTTAGATGAGATCACCCACCCGGATGACCGCGATAATGATAATCACCTTTTTGCAAAAGTCATTTCTCAAAAATCACCATCTTATCAAATAGAGAAGCGCTATTTGCATAAAAATGGTTCTGTAGTTCACTGTTTCCTTACTGTCTCTGGTTTATTAGATGAGCACGATAATGTACGCTCATTAATTGGTCAGGTGGTAGATATGACTGATGAGATCAATGCTAAACGCGCACTTGAAGAAAGCTTAAATGATATGCGCGTCATTTTAGATTCTACAACTCAGGTTATCATCGTAGAAACAGATCTTAATCATGTTATCAGGAAATTCAATAAAGGAGCTGAAAATCTTTTAGGATATACAGCAGAAGAGGTTGTAGGTAAAAAGAAACCATCATTATTTCATAAAGATGATGAAGTTAAAAATTATGCACAGAATCTTGAAAAGCAATATGGAGAAAAAGTAGACCGTCATGATGTTTTCACCTATAAAATTAATAGAGGAGAACTTGAAACCAGTGATTGGACGTATGTAAGAAAGGATGGTTCTACGTTTCCGGTTCAATTAGTGGTTACTGCAATAAAAGATGACAGCGGAAATACAAAAGGGTATCTGGGGATTTCAGCAGACATATCTGCCTTAAAATCTATGGAGCAGTCTTTGCTAAAAGCAAAACTTAAAGCTGAAGCTGCAAATAAATCAAAGTCAGAATTTTTAGCAAACATGAGTCATGAAATTAGAACCCCTTTAAATGGGGTGATTGGTTTTAGTGACCTGTTACTTAAAACAGAATTAAATACGAATCAGCAAAAATATATGGAAACTGTTTATGCTTCTGCGGTTTCATTGCTTGATTTGATAAATGATATATTAGACTTTTCTAAAATCGAAGCCGGAAAACTAGAGCTCAGCGAAGAACGGGTCAATATCTCAGAGATTTGTGGCAGATCTGTAGAAATGATAAAGCAACAAGCTCATCAAAAAGAGTTAGAAGTACTGTTGAATATACCTAAAGGTCTTAATGCTCATATAATGGCAGATGGTCTTAGATTAAGACAGATTTTGATCAATTTACTGAGTAATGCACTCAAGTTTACGCATAAAGGGGAGATTGAAGTAAAAGTAACGTCTAATGACTCAATTGATGACAGCCAGAAAAAAAGATATACCTTTTCAATACGAGACACCGGAATAGGTATTGCACCACAAAATCTAAAGAAAATATTTAGAGCTTTTGATCAAGCCGATGCTTCGACCACCCGGAAGTATGGAGGCACAGGATTAGGTTTGACCATTAGTAATCGCCTGTTAGAGTTGATGAATAGCAAACTCGAAGTAAGTAGCGAATTAGGCCTGGGTACTACTTTTTACTTTACGGTAGATTTTACAACTGTAGATTCTCAACAACTAGAAAATAAGTTAGAACGCGCTATAAAGAAAGTGCTTGTTGTAGAAGATAATCTAAACAATCGCTATATCATTGATGAGATGTTGCGGGAACGTAATATAGAAACCACTTTGGTCAGTAATGGTGTTGATGCTATTGAAATTTTAGAGAAAGAAGATAACTATGATCTGGCAATTGTAGATTTTCATATGCCTTATTTGAATGGTCTGGATTTAGTAGAACACCTTAGAAATGAACTAAAAATTACTAAAGAAGAACTCCCGATACTTTTAATGCATAGTTCTGGTGATGATCAGAAATTGAATACGAGAAGTGAGGATTTAGGTATTTCGGCAAAAATGGTTAAACCGGTGCTTAGAAATGAACTTTTTGAATTTTTTGAGACCTTAGAAAATCCTTCAATAGAAACTGAAGAAATGTATACGGTTTCAGAGCCTTTTGATCTTCAAGATAAAACGCCTACTATTCTTATAGCGGAAGACAACCCGGTAAATAAATTTTTAACGCGAACAATTGTAACTAAAATTGTTCCTAATGCTGTATTGCTTGAGGTAGATAATGGGGAGGAAGCAATAGCTGCTTATAAAAAGACAAAAATAGACTTTATTTTGATGGACATTCAAATGCCGGTTTTAAGCGGTTTTGAAGCAACTAAAGCTATTAGACAATTAGAAGAATCAGATACCTCAAGAGTTCCTATAATAGCACTTACTGCAAGAGCAATAAAAGGAGAGCGTGAGCGCTGTATAGATAACGGAATGGATGATTATGTCTCTAAACCTATCGTATTAGAAGATTTAAAACAAGCATTGACACGCTATTTGTTTAATAGTGATAATGACGCAGTAACAATATAAAACTAACACGCTTATAACTCCCTGAACTAAAGTGAAGAAAGCTTTAAGAACTATAATATTTGTAACCACAGACGCAGATGCTGTGGCTGCCTTCAATGCTTATTTTAATCCAAATGAGGTCCAGATAAGCCATTTTACTTCGGGTATGGGAGCTATTCAGTATGTAAAGCAAATAGGAGAGGCAGATCTGCTTATTCTAGAAGAACATATAAAACCACTTGGAGCGGTACAAACCATTCATTATTTAAAGGATAATATGAACTATAGTGGTGGGATTTTATTTTTTTCAGATTCTGATAAAAATGAAATCTATACAGACAATGAAGCTTTTGAAGTTCTAAAGAAAGGATTTGAAAAATCAGATCTGGACCGGGTACTGGGTTTGCTTTCAAATAAGAAAAAGCCAGTGGAATTGAATTCAAAACCGTACTCATTATCTTATTTGATTAATCTCTCTGAAGGAGATGATATTTTTATCAAAGAAAGTATCAAGATCTTTAATGAATCAGTAGGTAAGCGTATTCTAGAAATAGAAGAACTATTTGAGAAAGAGCATTACAAGGAGGTAAGTAATCTCGCTCATAATATAAAACCATCTTTTGAAATGTTAGAGAATAATTTAGGAAGTAAAATCTGTGATGAGTTGGCTCATAGTCAGGTTGACTCTTCTAAGTTAGAGCAAATCAAATTATTGAGAGATGAATATATGAATGTACAGGAGTGCTTAAAGCAAGATTTTCCTGAATTATTTAAAAGGGTCTGATGCAAAGAATTCTAATTATAGAAGATAATCCTATGGTCGTACGTTCTTTAGAATTTAAACTAAAGAAAGATGGTTATGATATTGTTGTAGCAGAAGAGGGCAGGCAAGCTATGAAGTTGCTCCATGAAGAGATCTTTGATTTGATCTTAACAGATCTAATGTTACCCTTTGTTACAGGAACTCAAATTATAGAGCATATAAAAAAAAATTACCCCAAGATCCCGGTCATTGTTCTGTCAACTTCAACACAAGAAGACATCATAACCGACGCATTTAAAATGGGGGTAGATGATTTTATAACAAAGCCTTTTAGCCCAAGTGAATTGTCGCTGCGCGTTAAAAGAACCCTATCTAAACTATAATAAAAATTGATTTGCGTATAAGAAAAAATACATTTTAAATTAAACCGACTCCCCAAGTCACTATTGAACTTAATACTATGTTAAACCCTACTCTAGACTTAGAGGACTGGCCTTTTATTTTAAAGGTTAATCTGCTACTCAGTATATTCTTTTTAATAATTACTCTTCTTTTTGTGGGGCTGGTTCTGTATTTACGTATTCAAAAAAACTTCAAAGAAGCCCATAGGAAAAAACTGGAAACTAAGTTTATAGATTTTGCAAATACCTTTCTATTTGATGATTCTATAAACAAAAGTAAGGAGTTGGCTAATTTCAAATTTGATAATATCAAGTCTTCTTACGATTATAAAATTTTGATCAAGCAAGTATTGATTTTTGATGAAAATTTAAAAGGAGAGTCCACTGCACTTATAAAAGAGATTTTTTATGGGTTAGGCTTGTATCGTTTTTTATTGAAAGATTTAAAAAGAAAAGAATGGTTTAATAAAGCTAGAGCACTCTTTGCGTTTTCAAAATTAGGTATTGCTGTGCCAGATCAACTCATAATGCCTTTATTACAATCTAAACGCGTTGAGTTGAAGCAGCATGCTATATTGTATTTTTTAAATACCTCTAAGACAGATCCATTAGTGTTTTTAGACAATCTTGAAGGTCGTCTGACGCTTTGGCAACAAGTATTGATTGAGAATAGCCTCAAAAGCTTTGAAGTAGAAATCCCGGATTTTGCACGTTGGCTCAATCATAAAGAAGATAGTATTGTGGTGTTTTGTATAAAAATGATTTTGAGTTTTAATCAGTTTCAGAACATTCCTTTTTTAATAGATTGTTTAGATCATACTTCAGAAAATGTAAGACATCAGGCGATTCAAGTGTTGCAAGCAATGGAAGTTTCTGAGGCATTACAATTAATGGTTGCCCATTTTCCAGAAGAAACGCCGGCAAACAAGCGCAGTATTTTATATGCTATTAGCAAGATAGGTGCGTATAAAGATTTACAAACTTTAGTACCACACATTCATAAAGAAGAAGAAAACCTGCAAATAGATTTTTATAAGATTTCAGGTTTATTTGATGAAAAGATCCCTGTAAAAAAGCTATTAAATATTGAAACAATCTCAAAAGATTGGGAAGATTTTCAACAGTATTCAATTAATAGAAGTATCGGTGCGTAAAGACCTTATTTTTAGTTGAAAGTTGCTTATCTTTTATAAAAATTGAACGACTTGCAGCTATACTCCATTTCAGTTATAGAAGTTTTTAGTATCCTGTTTTTAATCTATGGTCTAATCATAATTTCAGGATATATTTTTTCTGCCTTTTTTTCAATTTTTGAAATAAGAGACTATAAGCGGCGTAATAATTTTCAGGATGATGCTGCATTATTACAATCTGCTAATTTACCTGCGATTTCTGTATTAGCACCGGCTTACAATGAAGAAGCTAATGTGGTTGAAAATATTCGTTCGCTGCTTACGTTGAATTATCCTTCGTTTGAGATTGTGATTATTAATGACGGAAGTAAAGACAATTCCCTTCAAAAGCTCATCGAAACCTTTGAGCTTGAAGAACAAGAGTTGATTCATTACCATCACATCCAAACAAAAAAAATACGAGGAATCTATAAATCCCGAATAAAGGCTTATAAAAACTTAAGAGTAATAGATAAAGAAAACGGAGGTAAAGCAGATGCTCTAAATACTGGGATCAACTGCTGTATCTATGATTTAATCTGTTGTATAGATGTAGATTGTATTTTAGAGCGTAACTCACTTTTAAAGCTCATAAGACCTTTTTTAAACAATACAAAAAGAGTAATTGCCAGTGGCGGAATCATTAGAGTTGCTAATAATTGTATCATTGAAGACGGCAGGATTATCGAAGTTCGTTTACCACGTACTTTTCTGGGAAAGGCACAGATATTAGAATACTTTAGAGCGTTCTTAATGGGCAGAATGGCGTGGTCAAGAGTAGACGGTTTGTTGTTGATATCCGGAGCTTTTGGAATGTTTGATAAGCAAACGGTTATTGAAGCTGGTGGTTATAATCACAATACGGTGGGTGAAGATATGGAGCTACTCGTGCGTATGCGTAGAGTTATGCGAGAGCAAAACATTCCATACACGGTAGGTTTTGTGCCTGATCCTTTGTGTTGGACCGAAGTTCCGGAAAGTATACAAATTCTGCGACGGCAGCGCAATCGCTGGGCGAGAGGTACCGTAGAAACTTTAATGCTGCATAAAAAAATGTTGTTCAATCCCAGCTATGGTGTTCTGGGGTTGCTGAGCACTCCTTATTGGATGTTTTTTGAGTGGTTTGCACCCATTATAGAATTTATAGGAATCTTATTTTTTATAATTTTAGTCCTCTTAGGAAAGGTGAATTTTCAGGTTTTTGGAATTTTCTTTTTAGTGATCTATACGTTTTCAATTCTATTTTCGATAACGGCTATATTCTTTGAAGAGTACTCCTTTCAGCAATACAAGAAGCCTAAGTTTATGTTTATGCTCATACTCACCGCATTACTAGAACCCATTTTATACCATCCCATTGTCATGTGGGCTGCTGTTAAAGGAAATATAGATCTAATACAAGGAAAAAAATCCTGGGGAGAAATGTCCAGAGCAGGATTAGGAAATACCGGTAAAACTTGAAAACCTATACTATGCCCCATTTATACAAATCATTTAAGGTCTTTATGCTAGCCGTGTTATTCGTGACATGTGGCTCATTTGCACAAGAACAGGAATACACTACAGACGAACTCTACACTCAAGCTCGTAATGCAGCTTTTGATGAAGATGATTATCCTAAAGCGGTAAAACTTTTAAAAGCGGCATTGGCAAAAAGTCCGGACTATTTAGAAATGCGTGTTTTTTTAGGTCGAATTTATACGTATTCTGATAGCTTGCCTAAAGCGCGAATGGCTTTTGAAGAAGTTTTGGCAAAAGAGAAAGGTCATGAAGATGCCAGTTTTGCTTACGGAAACCTTGAGTTTTGGAATGATAACTCTGAAGCTGCTTTAAAACTCGTAAATACCGGTTTAGAAGTACATCCTGAATCAGAAAACCTTGGAATTTTAAAGGCTAAGGTTTTAAAGGATTTGGAGCGATATGAAGAAGCAACTGCAACGCTTCAGAAACTTTTAGAACAAAACCCAAAACTCACTCAGGCGCGTAGTATGCTAAGCGGAATAAACAGTTCGTCTGCTAAAAATGAACTGGGTGTTAACTACGAGTTTGTATATTTTGACGAGCGTTTTGACGATCCATGGCATTTAGCGGCATTAGATTATACACGGCAAACCAAGTTGGGCTCTATGGCTGCACGAGTCAATTTTGCAAACCGTTTTAAAACCGATGCGCTTCAGTTTGAAGTAGATGCTTATCCACGTATTTCAGACTTGTTTTATACCTATGTGAATCTGGGAATCTCAAGCGATAGCGGAATCTTTCCTCAGTATAGAGCAGGGTTTTCATTATTTGCAAACTTACCCGCTTCCTTTGAGGCAGACGCTGGTTTTAGATATTTGGCTTTTAATGAGGATACCTTTATTTATACCTTAGGTTTGGGTAAATACTATAAGAATTACTGGTTTAATTTCAGGACTTACTTAACTCCTTCAGATAGTGCATTGTCTCAGTCTTATGCGTTAACAGTGCGTTACTACTTTGGCGGGGCAGATGACTTTATAGGAGCAAAAATAGGAACCGGGATTTCCCCAGATGATAACGCAAACAGCGTGCTTTTTGACGGAGCAAACATTACCCGTTTGCGTTCTAACAATGTAGCATTATACTATAGAAAACTATTGGGATCCACTCACGTTTTAACGGCACAGACAGCGCTTGAAGATCAGGAATATGCCGCAGATACAAGAGGGCTTCAATTTTCTATAAGTGTTGGTTTTATTAAACGATTCTAATTATGGTAAAAAAGATAATTAGCATTGCAATCATACTTCTTGTATTAACTCCGTTGTTATCGTTTTTAGCCTGGTATTTTACTCCAAAAAAATACCTAACAGCTGCTATTATAGATAAAACGGTGATGAAAGCAGATGGCCAGGAGCACGTCTCTTTTCATTGGGTTTTGAACCACAACCGTTATCTTAAGAACAGTACTTCTGGTTATGAGGTTAATACGGATTATTTTGGTTTTTTCCCAAAAGAGGATACCATTTATGCTATTAAAGGTCTGGAGCGTTTTTCTATAGAAAGCTTAAGCCTGCTGAGTGATGATGCAGATCTGTTGTATATCACAGATACCTACGGTATTTATAAGCAGGAATGGTATGCGAAATATACCGAAGCAAAGAAAGGGAAATTGTACGGAGGTCTGAGTACTGAAGATATGGATTTCATCAAGCAGATGAAAAGTAAGAAGAAGCCTGTTATAGCAGAATTTAATTGTTTGGCCAGCCCCACGCCAAAGATACTAAGAGCTGAGTTTGAATCTCTTTATAAAGTAAAATTTACGGGATGGACCGGGAGGTATTTTGATTCTCTTGATGAAATTACAAATCTGGAATTACCAGGCTGGATTATGAAAAATTACAAAAAGAATCATAATGGTGAATGGCCTTTCACAAAAGATGGGGTTGTATTAGTTAATGATGATTCTGGGACTGTTGTGATCCTGGAGCATGGGACGCATCTCGATAATCCTTTGCCTTTTATTTATGCAACTGCAGAAGGGCAGGAGCATTATAACCTTCCGGAAAAAGAGAAGTATCCCTTTTGGTTTGAAGTTATGGAAACAGATGCTGCAGTGAATAAAACCTACGCCAGTTATCAATTAGCTACAACTGAACAAGGCAATCAGGAATTAGCAAAATATGGAATCCCTAAAAGCTTTCCGGCAGTGATGAGTCATACGGGTACAGATTATGACTTTTATTATTTGGCGGGAGATTTTAGCGATAATCCTATCGGTTTTGATGCTTCGTATTTTAAAGGAATAGGTCTGCTCAAAAGCTTTTTCTACAACGCCAAAGAACCTTCAGATCGTGGCGGCTTTTTCTTCAATTTTTATAAGCCATTGCTTACTCAGATTCTGGAAGAAGCCAATGATAAGATCAACTAACACCTTGATCTACCCAATAATCGAGATTTAAATGTTCTGAGACCTTATCTTCTTAAGATCATTTTGAAGTTTAATGCTTGCCCTGAAACAGATTATTTAGCATATTTAGTAACCAAACTATCTGGTATTAGAGGTTTTCCTTCAGCAATTTGCTGATTACGTCTTTTAAATTCAGCAAAAGCAGTAAGTAACTCTTCCTTTTTAGTATCGTCTGTAATGGGCTCTTCGTATAAATTAGGGTAGAGTTGATAGAGTTGATTTCCATTTAAATGATACGTTTCTGATACAAAATCTATCAAATCTGTTTTGGTTTGCATCAGCGGAATTTGATGTGTATTTCTAAAGCTAGCGACCGTATCCAGCCCTTTACTTAAAAAGCTCGTTTGTTGAGGTAAAGGTATTCCGTAAGAGTTGTTCAGATACCGCAAAACGCTAGGGGCAACATCAAAGTGAGAAGAAATTGCATTTATGGTCTTAGCTTTTTTAAGCATAGGAGAGTAAACGATAAGCGGCACGTGATACCGATCTATTTTTGTACTCAATGGTATTTCCGGAATACGGTGATCTCCTGTTATGAAAAAGATGGTGTTATCAAAGTCTTTACGCTTACTGTAATTTTTAAATAAGTTTTTAAGGGATTCATCGGCATACAGGACTGTCGCAAATTCTTCTTTGAAGTTTTGTCTTTGAGCGGTTTCTTGTTGCGTGAGATTTAAGACTTTCAAGCGATCTTCAAATAAGCTGTTGTATCTGTTTTGATCTTTTAGTTTAAACGGACTGTGTGTGGTGACGGTCAATAAAATATCTAATCGAGGCGCTGCAAGCGTATCATCTATACTTTTATTGAGATAATAATCATACAAATCAGCATCTCCATAACCCCAGGAGAAACCTCCTGATTCCGGAAGCTTACTGTAGCTGCCGGAGAAGCTTTTTTCGTCAAAAATAGTTGTGGTTTTATTCAACTTGAGATATCCACTCATATTGTCAAAAGTGGCATCACCACCGTAATAAAATGCGCTGGTATAGCCGTTTCTTTGCAGCATATTCAGCATAGATAGTTGCTCTGGCATATTTTCCTGAAGAGCTAAAAACCCATTTTGAGCAAAAGGCTCAGAACCAAGCAAAGAAGGTAAAACAGCAAACGTACGACCACCATTACTCAAAAAGTTTTTAAAATACAGGCTTTGTTTAGAAAGGCTGTCTAAGAAAGGGGTAAAATTACCCAGATAAGCTTCTTCATTGGTAAATGCCCGCCCGAGACCTTCAACAACTATAAAAACCAGATTTGGTTTTTTTCCTCGATTTTCAAAAAAAGGACTCAAGACGTCGCTGTTTTCAGCATCATGTAAAAAGGGATAATCAGGGTATTTATAATTAAATTTACCTTGCTGGGCGACACGACGTTCTAATTGACTTAAATAGTTGTCCGCGTAGATGTCTGGTTTGTAGGTAGTTTGCGTTACGTAATCAATCGCAGCATTATAAAAATGCTGTGATTTGTTTGTGATGAGGTTATTGGCAAAGTCCTGTTCATATTTTGGCTTGAGATCAGGTAGGCCTCCTAGTAAAAACACAGGGAGTCCAATCAACATTAAAACCGACGAAAAAGCAAAATTCAGTTTCAGCCTCGGTTTTAAAAATATTAGGCCTAGAATGATAAAAGCAATAAAAACGAGGAATAAGACTACCGTTCCAAAGGCTAAAACTCCAGAGGCTCCTATAGTTTGTTTGATGTCATTTATAGAATACCCAAAAAGGTCAGAACCTAAAAGTACCAACGAGGTTTTATAATAATAGATAAATTGGAGATTAACTAAAAAGAAGAGGACAAAAAGCACATTGAATATGACTTTTGCAGCTTTTATACTGATCACGCTAAAAAAGAGAAATAGCAAAGCAGTGGGAATCAATAGGTATAACCAGAAGAGTAGATCTGTAAAAAAACCTTTAGATAATAATTCAATGAAACTGAAGGGTAAACTTTGACTGGTTTGAAATAGGATAAGTTCTAGTATCCTACAAAATAAAATCCCAATAAGTAAGAGTAGGGCATAACCAGAAAACTCGACTAAGCCTTGTTTTAGTTTGTAAATTAAGTTAGGATTTATTGTATGCATCGTGTTGTTATCTGGGGTCATAACGCTAAGGTTTTCTATCTTAAAGTAGATTCAGAAATAAGGTACTCAATTTATGAAGTAAAAAGCTTTTATGGTAATAGAATTAACCTTAAGATAGGTATTTGTTCTAAATAATTGTTTTACTTTGTAATACGTGAGAACTTATCCTGCCCTAACGATTTATTTTTCACATTCTCAATTGTATTTAGTATATGGAAAAACGTATTCTTGTCATAGAAGATAACAGGCAGGTTGCTGAAGCATTAGAATATAGCCTTAGTAAAGAAGGATACACAGTTGTAGCTTGCTTTGATGGCACTGCAGCGATGAATAAATTACAAACAGATCATTTTGATTTGGTTTTAATCGATTTGATTTTGCCTTACGTTTCTGGGATTAATATTATTAAATGGATCAAAACAGAGCACCCCACTTTGCCGGTAATTGTGATTTCTTCTATCGAAGAAGAAAATATTATTACACACACTTTTCTAATGGGGGTTTCAGACTTTATATCTAAACCATTTAGTCCGTTACGCCTAACAACCAGCGTTAAAAACGGACTTCTATCTGCCTAACTGAATTTTAACAGTATTATTAAAAACCACATTTTACGTATCTTTGCAGTAATATGAAAAAATATTCTCAACAACTAGTAGCAGTCCTGATGGTATTTGTGGTTCTTATGACTACGATGTCATTTACGGTAAATATGCACTATTGTGGAGGTATGCTTGTAGATTATTCTTTAGTAAAAGAATCCACATCTTGTGGGATGGAAGCGCTACAAAGATCAAACTCATGTGAAACACAACTGCTTAAAAAATCCTGTTGTCAAAACAAGCAGCTTACTGCAAATGGTCACGATGATCTTAAACCTACTTTTCATAATTTAAACTTTGAACAGCACGTATTTATCACTTCTTTTTTCTTCAGTTACAATGCGCTATTTGAGCCTGAAACGGTCGAAAATACTTCTTTTGAGGATTATGCTCCTCCGCTGATCATAAGGGATATACAGACCTTAGATCAGGTTTTTTTGATTTGATATCGTATTGAATTTATAGCATTCAGTTGCTTTATGATTTTTTTTTCGCGATTGCGGAAGAACTCTTTTGTGCTTCAGTTTTATGCTGAAAGATCAAAGTATATAATTCAATACCTCTTTTATTATGCTTAATAAAAGCATTAAATTTTTTATCGAAAATAAGCTAATAGCTTTTCTCATACTGACTTTATGTGTGGTCTGGGGGGTTGCTATTGCTCCTTTTAATTGGGATACAGGATTGATTCCGCGTGATCCGGTTGCTGTTGACGCGATTCCAGATATTGGGGAGAATCAGCAAATCGTTTTCACAAAGTGGGAAGGTCGTTCTCCTCAGGATATAGAAGATCAGATCAGTTATCCGCTTACTTCTGCCTTATTGGGGATTCCCGGAGTCAAGACCATACGCAGTTCGTCTATGTTTGGCTTTTCTAGTATCTATATCATTTTTGAAGAGGATGTAGAATTCTACTGGAGCCGTAGTCGTATCCTTGAAAAACTGAATTCACTTCCCGCTAATCTCTTGCCTCAAGGAGTAAATCCTACTCTAGGTCCAGATGCTACCGGACTCGGGCAGATCTATTGGTACACCTTAGAAGGTCGTGATCCCGAAGGAAAGGTTACGGGCGGTTGGGATCTGCAAGAGTTGCGCAGTATTCAGGATTATTATGTGAAGTACGGTTTGGCTGCTGCAGGCGGCGTTTCTGAAGTTGCTTCTATAGGCGGTTATGTGCAGGAATATCAGATAGATGTAAATCCGGAGTTAGCTCGTCAATATGATATAGGACTTGATGAGCTGGTAAAAGCAGTCAAAGAAAGCAATCAGGATATTGGTGCTCAGACTTTAGAGATCAACAAAACCGAATATCTGGTGCGCGGTTTAGGTTATGTAAAGTCTATTTCAGATATCGAGAATGCAGTAGTTACTGCTGAGGATTATACTGCAATTCGGGTTAAAGACCTTGCAAAGGTGAAACTGGGACCTGCACCACGCCGTGGGATTTTAGATAAAGAAGGCGCTGAGGTTGTAGGAGGTGTTGTGGTTGCACGTTATGGTGCAAACCCTATGGAAGTCATTAACAATGTAAAAGAAAAAATTAAAGAGATCAGTGGAGGTCTACCCGTTAAAACTTTAGCAGACGGAAGAAAATCTCAATTGACTATAGTCCCGTTTTACGACCGTACACAATTGATAGCAGAAACTTTAGGTACCCTTGATGAAGCCCTCACAATGGAAATTCTCATTACCATACTTGTGATTATCGTGATGGTTTTTAATTTGAGAGCTTCGGTGCTTATTTCGGGTCTATTACCGGTTGCAGTGCTAATGGTTTTTATCGCTATGAAATTGTTTGCTGTAGATGCCAATATAGTAGCCCTTTCCGGTATTGCCATAGCGATTGGTACTATTGTTGACGTAGGTGTTATTCTCACCGAAAATATGATCCGGCATTTTGATGAGGCAAAAAAAGCGCATAAAAACATTCCTTTGAACGCATTGGTTTATAATGCAACTGCAGAAGTGTCCGGAGCCATTGTAACGGCCGTGCTTACGACGATCATAAGTTTTATTCCGGTATTCACATTGGTGGGGGCAGAAGGTAAACTATTCCGTCCGTTGGCTTTTACAAAAACTGCAGCGTTGGGAGCATCATTGTTGATCGCTTTATTCATGATTCCGCCTTTTGCAGCAATTATTTTCCGTAAAAAATCGGTTAAAGAATCTGTTGCTCGTGTTTTTCAAATGCTATTCATCCTTTTAGGAATTCTTGCTTGTGTATACGGATTTTGGTTGGGTTTGATCTTGGTGGGTTTTGGCGTTCTTTACTTGTTACGCAAAGCGGAAAAATTACCATTTAATGGCTTTCCGCAAGCGGAAGGAATACTCGTAGTAATTGGGATCGTTTTTTTACTAGCGAGCTATTGGCGACCCTTGGGTTTTAACCGAAGCATTCTTGTAAACTTGCTTTTTGTTACGTTTTTATGCGCAGTGTTTTTTGGAGCATTCTGGATATTGCGTCATTTTTATGAGCGCATTTTACGCTGGGCATTGGTAAACAGGACCTTGTTTTTAAGTATACCTATATTTCTCCTGATCTGCGGCGCTGCAATACTTTTTAATACAGGTAAAGAGTTTATGCCTGCTCTAAATGAAGGTACATTTTTATTGATGCCCACATCGTTGCCACACGCAGGTGTTGAAGAAAATAAGCGTGTTTTACAACAATTAGATATGGCGGTTGCCAGCATTCCTGAGGTGGAGACTGTGGTGGGGAAAGCGGGACGAACAGAGTCTGCACTGGATCCTGCACCCTTGTCGATGTACGAAAACATCATTCAGTATAAGTCAGAGTTTCTACGGAATGCTTCCGGAAAACGGCAACGTTATCAAGTAGATGAAAATGGCTATTTTATATTAAAGGATGGTGGTAAAACACGAAACCCAAACTTAGAGGTCAATGAAAATTCTAAGCCTGAACTGGTAATCCCTTTTCCGGTTTCTGCTGAAAAATTGGTAGAAGATTCAGCCGGTGAATATTATCGAAATTGGCGTCCTTCCATTCAATCCTCAGATGATATTTGGAATGAGATCGCAAGCGTTTCTAAACTTCCCGGTGTTACATCGGCTCCTAAACTTCAGCCTATTGAAACGCGTCTTGTAATGCTACAAACCGGAATGCGTGCTCCAATGGGAATAAAAGTAAAAGGTTCAGACCTTAAACAAATTGAAGCTTTTGGGCTTGAACTCGAGCGTATTTTAAAACAAACTGAAGGCGTAAAAGAAGAGGCTGTTTTTGCAGACCGTATTGTAGGTAAGCCTTATTTATTGATTGATATTGATCGCGAGCGTCTGGTGCGGTATGGTATTTCTATACAGGATGTTCAGCAAGTACTGGAGGTTGCGGTGGGCGGAATACCCATTACACAAACGGTAGAAGGCCGGGAGCGTTATAATGTGCGGGTGCGTTA
Organism: Leeuwenhoekiella aestuarii; assembly: GCF_004104055.1. GTDB lineage: Bacteria > Bacteroidota > Bacteroidia > Flavobacteriales > Flavobacteriaceae > Leeuwenhoekiella > Leeuwenhoekiella aestuarii. The sequence continues at coordinate 63,924 of NZ_QOVJ01000002.1, forward strand.
TCCGCGGGAATTGCGAGCAAATCCAGACGATATAAAGTCGATTTATGTTCCTGTGGCAAATGGAAGTCCGGTTCCGTTAGGGGAGTTGGTAGATATTCGTTATGAGCAAGGACCGCAGGTTATCAAAAGTGAAGATACATTTCTGGTGGGTTACGTACTTTTTGACAAGAAAGATAGTTATGCCGAAGTTGATGTTGTAGAACATGCTCAAGATTTACTTCAACAGAAAATAGAACTCGGAGCATTAGTGGTTCCGCAAGGAATTAGTTATCAATTTACCGGGACGTATGAAAATCAGCTTCGTGCAGAGAAGACTTTATCTGTGGTTGTTCCACTGGCATTGCTGATCATTTTTCTGATTTTATACTTTCAATTCAAGTCAGTCACCACCTCACTGATGGTTTTTACAGGAATAGCAGTTGCGTTTGCAGGCGGCTTTATTATGATCTGGCTCTATGGTCAGGAATGGTTTTTAAACTTCAGTTTTCTTGGAGAGAATGTGCGCGATCTGTTTAATATGAAAACAGTAAATCTAAGTGTAGCTGTTTGGGTTGGTTTTATCGCCCTTTTTGGGATCGCTACAGACGATGGCGTGGTTATGGCGACTTACTTAACCCAGACCTTTAATCAGAAAACCCCTAAGAATAAACTAGCAATTAGAAAAGCTACATTGCTTGCGGCGGGCAAACGAATTCGTCCTTGTCTGATGACGACAGTGACTACAGTACTCGCCTTGTTACCTATATTGACATCGACCGGGAGAGGTAGCGATATTATGATTCCGATGGCGATCCCTGTTTTTGGAGGGATGCTCATCGATATCACTTCTTATTTCATAGTGCCGGTTTTATACAGTTGGAAAAAGGAATTGGAGTTGAAGAAAACGATGAACCTAAAAGCAGACTAGAAGTTTAGGATAGATGAAAATTAATAAAATACATACGAGTTCTTATTGGCTGTTGAGTCTTGGCTTGCTGTTGGTTTTTCAACAAAGTATGAGTCAGGATTTAAATAGTTATATAGAGCAGGCGACTGTGAACAATGCAGACCTTAGAGCCTATGAATTGCGTTATGAGATCGCTCAGGAAAAGGTAAATGAATCAAACACGTTGCCGGATACTGATTTCAACGTGGGCTATTTTGTGCGTACACCTGAAACGCGTGTGGGCGCTCAGCGGGCTCGCTTTTCGGTGAAACAAATGTTGCCTTGGTTTGGTACCCTTACTGCGCGATCTGATTATCAACATGCAATTGCTGATGCAAATTATATGGATTATTTAATCGCAAAGCGAAAACTGGGTCTTGAGGTCGCTCAAAATTATTACAGCCTATATGCTACACAGGCGCAAATGCTAGTTGTGGAGCAAAATATTCAATTGCTTAAAAGTTATGAAGAGCTGGCACTGAATGCAGTTTCTATTGATAAAGCTTCAGCAGTTGATGTGTTGAAACTTCAGATTAGGCAGAATGATCTAAAAGCTCAACAAGCTGTTTTAGATGAAGAGCTTAATGCGGCAAAAATTCAGTTTAATGCTGTTTTGAATACAGATGATGATGCACCGGTTTTAATAGCAGATAGTTTGGTAATTCCGCTACATGATGTTGAAGTAGCTTGGAGTACACTTGATCAAAATCCTGAGTTGCTCAGGTATGATAAACTTTACGAGAGCATCACACAGGCAGAAACACTCAACCAGCGTGAAGCTGCTCCAAAACTAGGGGTTGGTTTAGATTATCTCCCGGTTTCTGAGCGAGCTGATATGAATATTTTAGATAATGGGAAAGATATTGTGATGCCTATGGTTTCTCTTTCAGTGCCTATTTTCAATACAAAATATAAATCGGTGAGTAAGCAAAATATGCTAAAGCACGAAGAGCTTCAGGCGCAACGCAATCAGCGTTTAAATAGGTTAAAAAGTCTTTTTGCAGAAGCGGTAAAAAACAAAAATACAGCTCGAATAAATTATGATGCTCAAAGTAAAAGTCTAGAACAAGCAAAAGATGCTGAAGACATTTTACTTAGAAGCTATGAGACGGGTACAATAGATTTTAACGATGTACTAGACATTCAAGAAATGCAATTAACAATTCAAATCAATCAAATACAGGCTGTTCAAATCTATTACGAGCAGGCTGCATTAATCAATTATCTAACAAACCTTTAATTATGAAAAATACAGTAAAAGTTATGAGTCTGACCGTATTGGCGGTCCTGTTAAATGCTTGTGGAAACGACAAGAAATCTGAAGTGGAAGCTAACGAAGACGAAAAGGTAGTCGAACAGGCAATGGAAATGAACGAGCACAAGAACGACAAAGAAACCCATTCGGCAACTGAAAAAAGCAAAACGGAGCCGTCAGAACTGAATATTGACGATGCGGCTTTGAGTTTTAAATATGATACCGCGGCAGCTGTTTGGGGTGCTTATACTAAAGTTAAGAACGCTTTAGTAGCGAGTGATGGCGAGGTTGCCAAGCAAGAAGCAGCGAATCTGGCAATGATTTTTAGTGAAGATACAGCCAAGCTAAAAGCAATGGCGGAAGGCATCGCAACTGCAGAAAGTCTTGAGGCACAACGCAAGGCTTTTTCACAGTTTTCTAATGCCATAACGAGATATTTTAAAGAAACGTTGAGTACCGGGACCCTTTATAAACAGCATTGTCCTATGGCTTTTGACGGAAAAGGAGCCGACTGGTTTTCTGATGAATCTGAAATTAGGAATCCGTATTTTGGAGATAAAATGCTCAATTGTGGCTCGGTGACCGAAACGTTGACGAACTAAAAGAGAGGTTATGAGTAACTTTTTAAAACAATGGGGCGAGGCGGCCTTTACAACTGCAGGATTTTTCTGGATGGCACTCTGGGCATTTGCGCTGGGATACGTCATAAGTAGTATGATTCAGATTTTTGTCACCGAAAAGAAAATGCAACAAACAATGGGCGGGAAAGAGTCTAAAGGGGTTTTGTTGGGATCTTTTTTTGGATTCATTAGCAGTTCGTGCAGTTTTGCGGCTCTAGCCTCTACAAAATCGTTGTTTAAAAAAGGAGCAAGCTTTGTCTCTAGTATAGCATTTTTACTGGCCTCTACAAACCTTGTGATCGAGCTGGGAATCATTATTTCAATCTTTTTAGGTTGGCAATTTGTAGTGGGAGAATATGCAGGAGGAATTTTATTAATCGGAATCAGTTGGATGTTAATACGATTGATCAATCCTAAAAAGCTTATTGAAAATGCCCGAAAGAATCTGGGCAAGAACGAGGAGGATACAGATGAAAGTGACCAGTCATGGAAGCAAAAAATGAAATCTGAAGAAAGCTGGGCTAAAGTTGCTAAGCAATACGGGATGGAGTGGAAGATGGTCTGGAAAGACGTGACCGTCGGTTTTACCATCGCGGGTATTGTTGCCGCTTTTGTACCTGATGCCTGGTTTCAAACCTTGTTCGTAGGTACAGGGAATGGAAATGCAGATTTTACATTTTTTGAAATTCTAGAGCACATCCTTGTGGGTCCGGTCGCTGCTTTTATCACCTTTATCGGTTCTATGGGTAATATTCCGCTTGCGGCATTGTTGTTTGGCAAAGGCGTGAGTTTTGCCGGCGTGATGGCTTTTATCTTTAGTGATCTGGTAGTTTTTCCTATTCTTAGAATCAATGCCAAATACTACGGTTGGAAGATGTCTTTATTTATTCTTTTTCTGTTATTTACTGCATTGGTAGGAGCTTCATTGATTCTGCATTACGCTTTCGATTTCCTGAGTTTTTTGCCAGATCCTTCGCAAGTATCTGTGCAGGATTCCGACTATTTTAAAATCAATTATACGTTCTTTTTAAACCTTGCTTTTTTAACTATTTCAGGTTATTTGATTTATCTGGGATTTTTTAAGCGGAAAGATATTATGCATATGAAAGAGATGGCACCTAAAAGTAAAACACTTGAGAATGTATTAAAATATGCAGCTTTTAGTTGCTTTATCTGGCTAGCCGGTGGATTGATCGTGAAGTTTTTTGTTTAGGGAGTTAACTATAGGTGCAAAACCTGATATTAAAATGTATTAAAATGACACATACTTATAAAGTAACAGGAATGACCTGCAACGGTTGCAGAACCGGAGTTGAACAGAAGCTTAACGCGGTAACCGGTGTAGAAAAAGCTGAAGTAAATCTGGAACGTGAAGAAGCGGTGATCACTATGAGCACGCATATTGCAACCGAAGCGTTTCAGGAGGCATTGCCTGCTAAATACACCATACGTGAGCAAAAAGCTTCGCAGCAAGCGCAACCACAAAATGTTTTCACAACTGCAGCATCAGAAAAATCGAAATTAGAACAACTCAAACCCCTTTTTTTAATTTTTGCTTTTATAAGTGTCGCTGCGGTTTTATTGCATAAAGATGACTGGAATTGGCGCAAGATGATGCTTGATTTTATGGGGCTTTTTTACATTGTATTTAGTTTTTTCAAGCTTTTAGATCTTAAAGGTTTTCCACAAAGTTTCAGTATGTATGATCCTTTGGCTAAAGCATTACCGGTTTATGGTAAGGTTTATCCCTTTATAGAATTGGCTCTCGGACTGTGTTTTTTAATGCGCGTTCAACTTACTGCAGTGCTGATAATCACATTGGTGATTTTAGGGATAACGACACTAGGAGTAACCCGAACTTTGCTTGATAAAAAGGCGATACAGTGTGCGTGTTTGGGAACCGCTTTGAAATTACCTATGACCGAAGCGACATTTATAGAAAACGCGATTATGATCGTGATGGCTTTACTGATGCTTTTACTTTAACCAATGGGGAAACTACGCGTAAGAAAGAAAATTAGAAAAACGCACAGATACCTCGGCTTGTTTATAGGTCTTCAGTTTATACTGTGGACGGTGAGTGGACTCTATTTTAGCTGGACAGATCTTGATGAAATTCACGGAGATCACTTGCGAAAATCAGTTGGGCCTATAGCTTTTGAAAATTTATTAAGCCCGACAGCTTTAGATTCCACCTTAAAAATTAAAAGTATTGCGCTGCGCGAAATTAATAATGAACCGTATTACTGGATCAATAATAGCCAGTTATACAACGCAAAAACAGGTAAGTTTAAGAACGGTATTTCAAAAGAAGAAGCGCTAGCTATTGCAGCTAAAAATATGATTTCAACGTTAAAAGTGTCTGGAATAGAAAAAATAGAAACTGTTGATGCGCATCACGAATATCGGAAAAAATTAGTGCCGGCATATGTGGTGAGTTATGAAGGGCAAAATGCTATAAAAGCTTATGTTTCGGTAACAGATGGAGCTTTTCAAACTGTTAGACACAGAGACTGGCGCTGGTTTGACTTTTTGTGGATGACCCATACGATGGATTATGAGGGGCGTGACGATATTAACAACAGCATGCTTCGAGCATTTTCAATTCTTGGTCTCATTACGGTTTTGAGCGGTTTTGTATTGTGGTATATAAGTTCACCAACTCTTAGAAAATGGAAAAATAAATAATGGTTTTACTGGATAATCGAGATTTAAATGCTCTGAGACTTGTCTGTTCTAAAAATGCATTGATCAGTTTACTGCTTTTGCAGAACTAAAATTATAAACATGAATAAATCAATTCTATACTTATTTATTGCTGCGGTTGTAGGACTGGGAGCTGGTTATTTAATTTTTGGAGAAAGCAAAAAACAAGTAACCGCTGATACAGCTATTCACGATCACTCAGAAGACCCTAGTTTGTGGACGTGTGCTATGCATCCACAAATTATGCGGGAGGAGTCTGGAGATTGTCCCCTTTGCGGGATGGATTTGATTCCGGTAGAGGCAGATGTAAGCAGATTGTCTACAAATCAATTTAGAATGACTGATAATGCGCTGGCCTTAGCAGGTATTCAAACAACAGTTATAGGTACCGGTGCGACAGAAGTCACAGATGATCTTAATCTCTCGGGGAAAATCGTTATCAATGCAGATGAGACTGCGACACAACCTGCGCATTTTGACGGGCGGATAGAATCGTTGTCTGTTACTTCTGTTGGGCAACACATACGTACGGGGCAGCAAGTGGCAACCGTTTATTCCCCTTCATTGATAGCTGCACAGCAAGAATTAATAACTGCTTCAAAATTGAAAGAATCTCAACCCAGATTGTACGAGGCTGTACGCAATAAATTTAAGAACTGGAAAATACATTCCTCTATTCTAGACCAAGTAGAACAACGTGGAGAACCGATTTTACGTTTTCCTGTTTACTCACATGTTTCCGGGATTGTATCTGAAATTGATGTAAATGAGGGAGCTCATGTCATGGATGGCAAACCTATTTTTAAAGTGAGTAATTTAAGTACAGTTTGGGCAGAATTTGATGCTTATGAAAATCAAATAAGCAGTTTGCAAAATGGGCAACAACTAGACATTGCAGTCAATGCGTATCCTGGTAAGAAGTTCTTAGGAAGGATATCATTTATAGATCCCATTTTAAATAGTGACACGCGCACAGTGATCGTACGGGCAACTTTATTAAATAAAGAAGAGTTATTAAAACCGGGGATGTTTGTAAAAGCTGCGGTAGCAGGTGCACAAAAGAACTTTTCAGATCAACTCGTTATTCCTGCTTCTGCGGTTATGTGGACCGGTAAACGCTCGCTGGTTTATGTAAAACCCAATCCGGCTCAGCCTGTTTTTGAAATGCGAGAAGTTGACCTTGGATCAAAGCAAGGTGAGTTTTATCAAATAAATAGCGGACTGTCCCGCGGAGAAGAATTGGTAACAAATGGAACTTTTACTGTAGATGCCGCAGCACAATTAAGCGGTAAAAAATCCATGATGAATAGTGATGGTAATACATCAGAAGGTGTAGAATCTATGAATATGGAGCTACCGCTAGACTTTCAGAAAACTATTAAAGATGAAATTAAACAGTATTTAAAACTCAAAGATGCATTTGTAAATTCTGACAACAAGCAAGTTTCATCAGCTGCTTCAGAATTGTTGAGTGGACTTTCAGATTTAGACGCTTCAGAACTTAAAACTATGGAGCGTTCTCATTTTTCTATAATTACGCAGAAACTTCAACAGATTGTTGACGCAGAAACACTCAACCAAAAGCGTGAGGAATTTGTTATACTTAACGAGAATATGGTTGCTCTAGTAAGAGCGATACCAGACTTGAATACCACATTATATTTGCAACGATGCCCTATGGCTAATGACTCTAGAGGAGCGGTATGGTTGAGTGAATCTCAAGAAATTAAAAATCCGTATTATGGGGACGCCATGGAGAATTGCGGGAGTGTGATCACCACATTCTAAATGGAAAATAACTTTTATTATTGTGTATTTTGTAAGTGTTAAAATTTTGAAAAACAAATAGTTATAAATTTTATTTCATATTTGAATTTAGTATTCTACTAAAGTGTTTGATCATTTTATCAGAATAAGATTGTATTTTACCCCTTTTCGTATAGAAATTAGTTTAATTAACAACAATAAATCGCTTAGCTGAAGCTAAACAGGAGCATATATGAGTTCAAAAATATATAGTGTAATTACCGGAACCGGAATTTATTTACCTAAGAAAAAGGTAAAAAATGAAGCTTTTTTAGATTTCAAATTCTTTGAATCTAATGGAAAACCGGTAGAGCGACCTAATGAATATATCGTAGATAAATTTCAGGAAATTACCACTATACAAGAGCGCCGTTATGTGGCTGATGATCTTGTTGCGTCAGACATCGGGTTTTTTGCTGCAAAAAAGGCTATTGAAGATGCAGCTATAGATCCTGAGACTCTAGATTATATAATTGTTGCGCATAACTTTGGCGATGTAAAATTTGGTTCTAATCGCAGCGATATGGTTCCTGCATTAGCAGCCCGAGTAAAACATAAACTCAAGATTAAAAATCCAGATTGTGTAGCGTATGACGTACCATTTGGTTGTCCAGGTTGGTTGCAAGGTATGATTCAGGCAGATTATTTTATAAAGTCTGGTGATGCTAAGAAGGTCCTGGTTATTGGTGCTGAAACAATCTCTCGTGTTATAGATCTTCACGATAGAGACAGTATGATTTATGCTGACGGAGCAGGAGCTACTATTTTAGAAGGAAAAGAAAGTTCTTCGCCAGTAGGTATACTAACTCATAAGACCCGTTCAGATACGTACCGTTATGCAGAAATGCTCACTATGGGCTGCTCGTACAACGTTACAGAAAAAAATAAAAATGACCTTTATTTAAAAATGAACGGTCGCAGGTTATATCAGTATGCGTTAGAAACTGTTCCCTTGTCTATTAAGGCTTGCTTAGATAAAGCCGGTAAAGACATTATGCAGGTAAATAAAGTACTTATACATCAAGCTAACGGTAAAATGGATGATGCTATTATAGAGCGTTTATACAAGCTCTACGAGATAGATGAAGTACCTAAAGGGGTAATGCCAATGATTATATCCTGGATCGGTAATTCTTCAGTAGCGACAGTTCCTACACTTTTAGATCTTATATTGAAAGGATCAGTAGAAAATCAAGAAATTAAACCCGGTGACTTGGTCGTTTTCGCCTCGGTAGGAGCAGGAATGAATATTAATGCCGCAGTTTATCAGTTTTAAGGTGTTGAAATTCAGTTTATTTTGAGACTTAACTATTAGAAGTGTAATTATTATTATTATAAATAATAAAAGTCTTAATATTGTCTTAAATATTAACACTTCCTTTTATTAACTTGATAGAAAAAAGTATTTTTGATGAGTTACTTCAGCTCTTATTATTTTAAATAATAATCTTTGTAGGTGGTAGCCCCCTCTAACTATTAAATATACTTTGTGACTACAAATACTACTTTTAAAAAAGCTACTCACGTTGTTGTAGGGATAGGTGCAAGTGCTGGAGGTCTACAAGCTCTTAACGACTTTTTTGATAATGTACCTACAGCATCATTGTATAGTTATATTGTGGTTCAGCATCTTTCGCCTGATCACAAAAGCTTGATGGCAGAGCTTCTGGCTAAAAACACAAAAATCCCAATTGAGGTTATCAAAGACGGTGGAGAAATTAAGGCCAATTGTATCTATCTGATTCCACCTACACACAATCTGGTTATTGAAGAAGGGAAATTCAAGTTGCTCGAAAAGCCTAAGGACAAATCCTTAAACCTCCCTATTGATATGTTTTTTGAATCTTTAGCAAATCATGCTAAAGAGCATTGCGCTGGTATTATTCTTAGCGGAACAGGTAGCGATGGTTCTAGAGGAATACGAGCTATCAAAGAAAAAGGTGGTGTTGTTATGGTGCAGCAACCTGAGCAGGCAAAATTTGATGGGATGCCTCGTAATTCTATTAAAACTGGTCTTGCTGATTTTATTGTACCTGTTGAACGTATAAGTGACGAACTATCAAACTATTTTGAGGCTCAGAGTAGCATTGGTTTTGATGCCGAGTTGTTTCAATATGATGAAAAACTCTTAACCGATATTTTAACGGTTTTAAAGAACAATACAGCATTAGATTTTAGTTTATATAAAAGACCCACGTTACTACGAAGAATTGGCAGGAGAGTTCGCGTACTAAAACTAGACTCACTAGAAGCTTATTTTAATTATTTAAAAAATAATACTGAAGAAGTACAAACCCTCTATAACGAATTTTTAATAGGAGTTACCAAGTTTTTTAGAGATTTTAAAGTCTGGGAAATATTAGAAAATGACATTATCCCAGAAATCGTTAGTGATAAGGAAGATGGCGCAATTATTAAAATTTGGGATGTAGGTTGTAGTACCGGAGAAGAGCCTTATTCTTTGGGTATTTTATTTCTTGATGAAATCAAAAAGCAGGGTAAAGATATATCGCTTAAGATATTTGCTACAGACATCTCTCAGGATCATCTGGATATAGCCAGCAAAGGTTTGTATTCAGAAAACGTGTTAAGTGATCTCTCTAGTGATCGTATTAATACTTATTTCAGAAAAAGCGGAGATAACTTTATCGTAAAAGAAAATATTAGAAAGTGCATCATATTTTCTAATCACGACATAACAAATGATCCTCCGTTTAAGAATATGGATATGGTTATGTGTCGTAATCTACTCATCTATCTTCAAAATGAAGTGCAATCAAAAGTTATACACTTACTGCATTACGCACTTATACAAGATGGTATTCTTACGTTGGGATCAAGCGAGTCTCTTGGGGTTCATAAAAATTCATTTGAGGAAATAAACAGAAAGTGGAACGTTTATCGAAATATAGAAAATTCAGAGCGTTTAAAAACCGAAATACTTAGCTCAACAGCAGAACGTCAATCATTAAAACGGAATACAATAGGAACAAAGAAAGGATCAGTGCAAAGTATAAGTAATACCAGTCGTTTGAAGGAAGAGATTAGTAAAGCGATTATGCAGCAATATGGAGCTGCAAGTGTTTATATAGATGAGAACTTTCATATTTTGGAGGCATTGGGTGCTTTCAAAAAATATGTTCAGTTTCCTGAAGAAGGTTTTACTACAAATCTTATAGATATGCTTTCAGAAGAGCTTTCTGAGGCGATTAAAAACACGGTAAACAAAGCACGACGCAGAAAGTCTCAAATTCTTTATAAAGATGTTGAGATTTTTGATGAGAATAATGAATTGAAAAAGCGGGTTGATGTTCTGGTAAAACCGGTTAAGAGCATTAATTTAGAAGGTGATTTTCACTATATAATTACGCTCATTGAGATTGATAAGAATGAAAATAAATCTGTTATAATAGAGCGTGCAGATATTCATAAATCTGCTCAGGAACGTATAAAAGATCTTGAAGACGAACTTAAAGAAACCCAATACGAACTGAGCAATGCTCTTGAAGAAGCAGAAACGAGTAATGAAGAACTGCAAGCATCTAATGAAGAGTTATTAGCTTCTAATGAAGAATTGCAGAGTACTAATGAAGAGCTGCAAAGCGTAAATGAAGAGTTGCATACTGTAAACGCAGAGCATATAGAAAAGATGGAAGATCTTGCCATGCTCAACGCAGATATGGATAATCTGCTTGATAGTACGCGTATTGGTACCGTCTTTCTAGATAAGAATCTGATCATTAGAAAGTTTACGCCAGCAATTAGAGAGCATTTTCACTTAGTAAAACAAGATATAGGGCGCTCTATAGAAAATTTTGTTGCAAACTTCGGGATTCGTAAGCGTACGACAATTGTGGATAACTCTAAAAAAGTTATGAATACCGGTCAGGTTTTTGAAAAACGAATTAAGAGTAAATCCGGGCGTTATTTCCTGCAACGCATATCGCCATTTCATACCGGTCAGGATAGTATAGAGGGTGTTGTTATAACCTTTATAGATATTCATAAAGTAGAACAATCACAGGCACGTCTACGTAAGAGTGAAGAGAAGTTTAAGGCTTTTTATGAAGATGACCCGGTTATGCACGTAACGATTAATTCACATACTGGTTTGATATCTGAATGTAATGGTCTGTTTGTAGAAACACTTGGTTTTGAGTCTAAAACTGAAGTAGTGGGTAAATCTATATTTGAATTTTATCCAAAGCAGACAAAAGTTAAAGCAATCGCTTTGCTTGATGAACTAGAGAAAACAGGTAGTATTTCTAATGAAGAATTAAAATTAGAATGTATTAATGGTGATCGGTTAGATGTTCTTTTTAATGCAGAATTGATGCTTAATGCTGCGGGGGACACCAATCAATGGCGTTGTACCTTAATGGAAATTACAGATCTCAAAATAGCTCAACAGGAATTGCAGAAACAAAAAGATGATCTGGAGCGTATAAATACCGATTTAGAACAGTTTGTTTCTATATGTTCCCACGATTTACAAGAGCCACTTTCTACAATTAGATTCAGTAGTGATTTTCTTTCTAAAAAATTCAGTGATGAAATGTCTGAGAAAGGAAAAGAATATCTGGGCTACATTCACGAAGCTTCAGGAAGAATGGCAGAGCAAATTAAAGCTTTGCTGGAGCATAGTAGAATTGGCGAAGATCTCAAGAAGACAAAAGTAGATGTCACTGAACTTATTGAGATTGTAAAATACGATTTAAACAGAAGTATCAGAGAAGCAAATGCTACGGTGAGTGTGGGTAAAATGCCTGTGTTAATGGCTTATGAAACTGAATTGCGTTTATTGTTTCAGAATTTGATAAGTAACGCTTTGAAATACCGTCAAAAAGGTGTGAAGCCTAGTATACGCATTTCTTCTTTTGGGGATGAAGAGTATCAGACCTTTGCAATTGCAGATAATGGTATTGGCATCAAAGAAGATGATCTTGAAGCGATTTTTAAGATCTTTGGTCGTGTTCCTACGGAAGAAAAATACGAAGGTACTGGTGTAGGCCTGGCGCACTGTAAAAAGATTGTAAAATTACACGAAGGTACGATCTGGGTAGATTCACAATTTGGTCAGGGCAGTACATTCTATTTTAAAATTAAGCGCTAGTATGTCTGAAGGCCCCTCTTCTTTATATCCTCAGGAGGTTTCATTAACTAATTGTGATAAAGAACCCATACACATTCTTGGTAAGATACAAAGCCATGGTTATTTGCTGGCTTGTGATCCTGCCAGTTATAAAATAACGTATTGTAGTGAAAATATAGACCAGCTTTTTAATAAAAATGTTGAGGAAATTCTAGGATCTCAGATAACAGATTTACTTACAAATCTTACTGCTGAAATTTTAAAAACTGTCGATTCTTCAGAAAAGATGAGTCCTGAGCAGTTACACATTAATGGAGTATCTTATTTATTAATCGCGCATATTAATGAAGGCAATCTTGTTATAGAGATTGAGCCTTTTGAAAACCCAAGGGACCCATTTAAGTATCAGGATCAATTATCTGAAGTCGTTGCTAAATTAAATTCGGTAACAGATGAGCAGAAGATGTGTGATATCACCGCAGATCTCATCAAAGATTTTTTTGATTATGACCGGGTGATGATCTATCGTTTTGATGAAAACTGGGACGGCATTGTTGTTTCAGAAGCTCGGGAAGGACATTTAGAAAGTTGGTTAGGATTACGCTACCCTGCTTCAGATATCCCACAACAGGCGCGTAAATTATTTTTGAGACAAGGGGTTCGCATAATTGCAGATGTCAAGAGTGAACCTGTATCTATACAGGCACTGTCAGGGGATGAGTGCGACAATCCGATAGATCTTTCTATAAGTGAAACACGTGCATCGTCACCCATTCATATAGAGTATTTAGAAAATATGAACGTGGGAGCTACGCTTACCGCTGCTATAATATCTAAGGGTAACTTATGGGGGCTTATAGCGTGTCATCATTATAGCCCTAAGTTGGTTAATTATTATCAGCGTCAGTCTTGTAAGTTTTTAACTCAGGTATTTTCGAGTCAGTTAGTGCTTTCTAAAGCAAATGTGTTACTTCAGAAAGTAAATAGAGCAGCTGTATTAAGAAGTAAGCTGGTGGAAAAAATCAGTAAAGACTGGAATATTCATAAGGGGTTAACTAAAGGAGAAGCCACGATGCTAGATATTACAGAGGCCACAGGCGCAGCAGTAATGCTTGACGATCGTATCGCTACTGTAGGTAAAACACCTTCAGAAGAAGAGATTTGTGGGCTGGTAATGCTTCTAAAGCAAGGTAAGGAAGATTTGATTGTCACGGCAAATTTGAGTGAGCGTCATAAGGTCTCAGATTCATTGAAGTTTTATGCGTCAGGTGTTTTGTGCTTATTTCTTTCCGCAGCAAAAAAGAATGCGCTTATTTGGTTTAAACCAGAAAAGATAGAGACTGTGACTTGGGCAGGTAATCCTGAAAAACCTGTTGCCGTTGATGAAAACCAACGTATTTCTCCAAGGAAATCTTTTGATAAATGGTCTGTAGAACAATCAGGAAAGTCAGATCCTTGGTATGATTACGAGATTGCAGCAGCAAAAGCCTTAAAAGAAAACATATCTGAGATCATTCTTGAAAAATATGAAGAGGTAAAAGAGCTCAATATATTATTGCGCAATGCTTATGAAGACTTAGAGACATTTAGTTACAGTGTTGCTCACGATTTAAGAGCACCCCTGCGTGGGATTGATGGTTTTGCACAGATATTAAAAGAGGATTATTTTGAGCAATTAGATGATTTTGGCAAGTCTTCTATAGAAACAATCATCAATTCATCTGTTAAAATGAATCAGCTTATTGATGATATTTTAGAATTTTCTAAAGTGTCGCAAGCAGCGGTTAAAAAAGATGACTTTTCAATGGCTCAAGTGGTGCAGGAAACTGTAGATTTTCTGCATATTGAGCAGGATTTTCCGAATACAAAAATCACCATTGACGAATCTATGCCTCCAGCTTACGGAGATCGAAAAATGGTTTTACAGCTTATGCAAAACTTATTGACGAATGCTTTAAAATATACGGAAAAGGAGCGAGATCCTTTAATTGAAATTGGTCATACTGTTATAGATCAAATGGATTACTTTTTTGTAAAAGATAATGGTATTGGTTTTGATCAAAAACATGAGCGCCGCATTTTTAAATTATTCAATAGACTAGTAGGGGATGAGTATGCCGGTTCTGGTATAGGGCTAACCATCAGTCAGCGTATTGTTAAAAAGCATAGTGGCGAAATAAAAGTCATAAGTGAGGCTGGTAAGGGAAGTACTTTTTTATTTAATTTGGGATAAAAGTTTTATAATTGAAATCTGAAAATTACATCTTATCAATAGAAGATAACACGACAGACATTGCGCTGATGACTCGTATTTTTGAAAGACGAATATCTGACTATGCAATAAGGCATATATCTGATGGTGAAACAGCTGTTGATTTTATAGAGAGTGATGGTTTTAAGAAGCAGTCTCCTAAGTTGATATTGTTAGATATAAAAGTTCCTAAACTTGATGGGCTTGAAGTTCTACGACAATTTAGAAAACACAAAGAGTATAAAACGATTCCGGTTGTGATGATGAGTTCATCAGACCTTAATGAAGATAAAGAAAAAGCATATTTATTAGGAGCAAACAGTTTTATAACAAAGCCAAAAACTTTTCTTGAACTGTGTGAAACCTTACCTAGTCTAATTAATAACTGGATTATTTAAAAGTAAAGATGATTACAGAAGCGTTAAAGATTTTAATGGTTGAGGATAATCCTACCGATGTCACTTTGATAAGGCGGGAGGTTTTTAAAGTAGCAGAAAATGCTCAGATCACTGTTTGCAATAACCATAGCGATTATAAAAATAAGCTTGTGGGCAATCCACCAGATCTGATAATTTCAGACTATAATTTGCCCACAAGTTCTGGTTTAGAGATCTTAGAAACTGCTCAACGACTAGTGCCTTCGGTTACGTTTATTTTTATAACGGGTACCATTAATGATGAAGAGCTTGCCGCCGATACTATTTTAAATGGAGCCTCGGGCTATATTTTAAAAAAGAACATCAGCCTTTTGCATAAAAAACTGGAGCCGTATCTCAACGCTATTGCTAAAAACGGACCGATGATGCATCCGGTACGTAAAAAAATAGTGGAGAGTAAAAAGCTTGTTAAAGACATTGAGGTTTTCTTAGAAAATTTTTCAAGAGAGAATATGTCTCATCGTGAAGGAATGCTAAAAATACAAGAAGACTTAAAACGCCTCAAATCTGGATATGATTTTAAAACACTTAAAGAAGCAGAC
This sequence comes from Leeuwenhoekiella aestuarii, assembly GCF_004104055.1. Taxonomy (GTDB): domain Bacteria; phylum Bacteroidota; class Bacteroidia; order Flavobacteriales; family Flavobacteriaceae; genus Leeuwenhoekiella; species Leeuwenhoekiella aestuarii. The sequence continues at coordinate 79,558 of NZ_QOVJ01000002.1, forward strand.
AGCAAACCTCCATCAAGAGACTGAGCAGGGTAATCTGGCTAAATATATATTAGATCATAGCATTACGACAGCACAGTATAAAGCCTTGCTAAAGCAAAATTATAAGGCTTATGCTATACTTAATAGTCTCCTAAAACATAATGAGAAAAACATACCGGCAAACTTGCAGCATTTTGCAGATGACAAGAAGGTAAAAGATCTTGAGTTAGACTTGAGCCAGATAGCAGCAGTAACTCCAGAAATTACTTTTGATGCTTCTAAAATACTGTCTCCTGCTGAAATTTTAGGGATGTTGTATGTCGTAGAAGGTTCTATGATGGGTGGTTTGCTCATTAGAAAAAACTTAGAATCTTGTTCAAATTTAGATGCTGTTCAAAAGCATCATTTTTTTGGTAAAAATCCTCCTGAAGTACTTAATAGGTGGAAGTCTTTTACCGCGGCGGTTGAGTCTCAAGACTATTCAGAAACTGAAATGGATGCAGCTGTAAAGGGGGCAAATTATGCGTTTTTGATATTTAAGAATAGCTACGAAGTCTAAACTTTGTTACACTTTATAACAACTGTAGAATTATTGGCTAGTGTCGTGAAAAACAAGTAGGTTTTGCCACCATCTTTGATCTTAAATTTTTTCCGAAGCATTGAAACTGATTCTTTAAAGTTACGGGTAGTTATATTCGCCTGAGTGTTTTTAAACAATTTTGAAACTTCTTTCTTAGAATAGTTAATTACTGAATCAATCTGGAATCTTCTTCCCGGAAATGGGATAAGTTTTTCTGAAGTGTATAAATGTGCATTTGCAGAAAGCTTATCGAGCTCATAATGTTCACTGATCCAATTGAAAGCGCCTAATTTAAGTAGTGCTGCGTTGGGTTCATATAGGTAAGAGTTTGGCACTCCATAAATCGCTTCTGCCAGATTGAGGTTGTTGTTAGAGATCACAACAGGCTCATCAAAAGTGCTATCTAAATTTACAGCGACATAGTCTATAGGTTCAGAATTCTGCTTTTTATCAATAATCCACAACAACTCTTTCACTTCATTTTTTACGGCGACACTGTGAATAGCAACTACGTTATCCAGTTCATTCAACGCAGCAGTAATATCTAATAATGGACTGGTCTTAATCAGTATTTTGTCAGCTTTATCTAGTAAAAAATCTAAATTTTCAGGAATGTTGGGTTCGCAATCTTTGAGCATAAAAACCTTTCCTTTGCTGTCGTGCCGGCGCGAAGGATCTGTATAAATCAGGTCATATTTTTCTGTGGAATCTTTAAGATAGGAGAGGCTATTCTTTGAGATCACAGTTACATTTTTTATACCCAAAGATTTATAATTATGCTGTGCAATTTTGGCTAAATCTGTGTTGAGTTCGCAATGCGTTACGTGCTCAAATCGTTTACTGAAATAATAATCATCTATCCCAAAACCTCCTGTTAGATCAATACAGTTTTTTCCTTTAAATAAACCGGCTTTGTATGCAGCGGTTATCTCTGAAGAAGTTTGCTCAAGATTTAACTTTGGTGGAAAATAAATATGGGGAGTTGTAAACCAGGTAGGTAATTTCTTTTCGGCCTTTTGTAATCCACTTATTTGCTGCGCCAATTTTTGGGAACTTACATCAGCAAAGGGTGATTTGTTAAGGATGATTCTGGAAACATCTTCCTTATAATGCTCCTTTATAAACGCAACAACATCTGGATCTAGCAAGCGTTTATTCATACAGGTTTTTGGTAAGCTTTTGTACAATCTTATATTCTGATAAAAACTCTTTAGCGACCACTTTTATCGCTGTGTAGGCCGGTATGGCAACCACCATCCCAAAGATCCCAAAAATCAATCCTGCGATGATAATTACTAAAAAGATTTCAAGGGGATGTGACTTAACGCTATTACCAAAAATAAGCGGTTGGTTAACAAAGTTGTCAATGAGTTGTGCAATACAATACCCAATAAAAATATAGATCATTTTTGGTAAAATAACCGTTTGAAAGTCTGCTGTAAAATACCCGCTAATAACTAAAAGCATCATCACAACGCCACCAACAACCGGACCTATATAAGGCACAACATTGAGCATTGCACAAAAGAGTGCAATTGCAAATGCATTAGGAATCTGAAAGCTCACTAAAAGAATAGCATAGATGAAAAACAGGATCATCAACTGTAATAAAATACCTAAAAAGTATCTGGAAAGCAATTGTTTAGTCTTGTGAAATACGTGTCTAAAACGACGTTCTTCACCTTGATTGGCAAACACCAAAAAGCTGTCTAAAAGCAACTGACTGTCTTTTAAAAAGAAAAATGAAATAAAAATCACTGATAGTAGGCCTACTATTAGTGAACTGAAGTTCCCCAGAATACTGTTTATAAATGTTGGTATTACTGAGATGTCAAAGTTTTTAATAAAATCTGATTGCTTAAACCCTTCAATTAGCGTTACCTGATCAACCCCCATAGAACGGCTAAATTCTATATTCAGGCGATTTATGTTATGTTTTACTTCTTCAAAATTTATTTTACTAATATGTTCGCTCTGATCAATTAAAATAGGTATAAACAACGCCAAAATCCCTGATATCAAGATGATAACCATCAATAAGGTTGTGATGGCGGCGGCTACAGAGCTGAAGCCGCATTTATCTTTTAAAAGGTTTACAATAGGTCTTCCTATTAATGAGATTACTGCAGCTATACAAATGAACATAATAACCGCTTGTATCTTATATAAAAACCAAATAGCAAGTATAATCCCCCCAATAATCCCAATGGCTCTTAAAATTCCGTAAGCTATTATTTTAGATTTATTTTCCATATTTAGGGCTGTTTATTAGCTGATACGCTGCGATTGCTGCAGCTTGAGAAACATTCATACTGCTATTTTTACCACGCATAGGTATGTATATGCTGTAGTTAGTTAAATTCAATATAGCATCAGAAATTCCGTGGCGTTCATTGCCTAAAACTAAAGCTATTTTTTCAAAATTATGTGCTGCAAATTCACTTAAAGGCTGGCTAGTTGTTGTCAATTCTAATCCTAAAATTGTATAACCTTCGGTGCTAAGAGTTGAAAGGAGTGCTGCAATATCTTCATCTTCAGAAAATTTTATAGCCTTTTCGCTTGAACGCGCAGTACGTTTTAGACGTGTGCTTTCAAAATTTATAGAACTGTTACAAAAATAGAGATGAGCTATCCCTAAAGCATCTGCTAACCGGAATAAACTCCCTGCATTAGCCGGGCTGCTTAACCCGTCACAAACCAAAACAAACGGAAGTAGGGGAGCTTCGGTTTGTGTATTTTCATGGGATAATTGCTCAGTTTTCAAAGGCGTATTTTATAATATTTGCACCCATTTTTAATGCTTTCTCTCTAACAGCCGGAGGATCGCTATGAATTTCCTGACTTTCCCAGCCATCACCCAGGTCACTTTCTAATGTGTATAAAATTACCATTCTATCTTCTTTGAATAAACCGAAAGCCTGAGGCCTTAGACCATCGTGTTCGTGAATTTTAGGTAAACCTTCTTTAAATTCAAATGCCGTGGAAAAAATAGGGTGATCTGCTGGTAATTCAATTAATTCTTCTTGTGGATATAATTTTTTAAGCTGCGGTCTTAAATAGTTGTCAATTCCATAATTGTCGTCAATATGCAAAAAACCACCACTATTAAGATAATTTCTCAAATTTTGAAGCGCTTCATCTGAGAAAAAAACATTGCCATGGCCTGTCATGTGAACAAAAGGGTATTGCATAATTGAAGGATCTGTAGATGTTACTGTTGCTACATCATTATCTAATGCCGTGTGTATTGTAGTATTGCAAAACTTAACAAGGTTAGGCAGAGATGTAGGATTGCCATACCAGTCACCACCACCTTCATATTGAAGAACAGCAATTTGCTGCGCCTCGATTGAAGCGGTTAATAGAACTGTTAATAAAGCACTAAGTATAAACCGATACACTTACTATTTCTTTTATAAATTGAAAAACGAAATTACTTATTTTCTAGCCAACACCCTATTTTTAAGTAGTTCATTATGTATTGTTTTAATTATTTTTAAAAATAATAATCAAAACGTTTAATGCTGAAAAATTACTGTTATTATGAGTTCGCCCAATGAAGCATATCTGGCCCAAATCACACCTATTTTACCAGTTAAAAATGTTTTAAATGCATTAGAGTTTTATATCAAAAAACTCAAGTTTAAATTGGTTTTTATAGATGAAGAGCGCAATCCTAAATATGCCGGGATACGCCGAAACAATATCGCCTTAGATTTACAATGGCACGATGCTTCAGAGTGGGAAATTAGTAAAGACAGACCAATGCTTAGAATTCAAGTACAGGGAATTGAAGCCCTTTATAAAGAATACCAGCTTATGGGTGTGTTTCACAACCATACCTCTCTTGAAGAAAAGCCGTGGGGTACTCTAGAATTTGCTTTTTACGATCCGTATAAGAATGGTTTGATTTTTTACCATTACTTGTAATAGGCTAAGCTTTTACAGTTTGCTTTAATGGGATTTGATGTTTAAGCAAATCTTCAAAGGTTTCTCGCTCTCTAATTAGTTGTGCTTCGCCATCAATAAATAATACTTCAGCTGGGCGTAATCTGGAATTGTAGTTACTAGCCATACTAAAGCAATATGCGCCGGCATTACTAAAAGCAAGGATGTTTCCTTCTGCAATTTCTGCGATGCGACGGTTTGTAGCAAACGTATCAGTCTCACAGATATAACCTACTACAGAATAAAAACGCTCTCTTCCTTTAGGGTTGCTGATGTTTGTGATCTCGTGGCGGCTACCGTAAAACATGGGGCGTATAAGGTGATTAAAACCGCTATCTATCTGTGCAAAAACTGTAGATGTCGTTTGCTTGATCACATTTACATTTGCCAAGAATTTTCCGGCTTCACTAACTAAAAATTTTCCTGGTTCAAAAACCAGTGTTAAATCCTTTCCGTAGTTTTTTTCAAATTCATTAAATCTTGAACTCAGTTTATCGCCCAGCTCTTCAATATTAGTCTCGATATCCCCTTCTTTATAGGGGACTTTAAAACCACTACCAAAGTCTAAAAACTCTAAATCTTTAAAGTCTTTTGCGGTATCAAAAAGAATTTCTGCTGCGTGTAAAAACACATCTATATCCAGGATATCACTGCCGGTATGCATGTGAATACCGTTGATGTTCATTCCTGTATTTTTTACAATTCGCAATAAATGGGGTATCTGATGTATGCTGATGCCAAATTTACTATCGATATGCCCTACAGAAATGTTGGTATTTCCACCAGCCATCACGTGTGGGTTGATACGCACACAAACCGGAGTTTTAGGATGTTTTGTGCCAAATTGCTCTAGGATTGAAAGATTGTCAATATTGATCTGAACCCCCATTTTTGCAACCTCTTCAAGTTCGTTTAGAGACACTCCATTAGGAGTAAACATAATTCTTGCAGGCTCTATTCCGGCGGCAAGAGCAAGTCTTACTTCTTGAATACTCACGGTATCCATCCCGGCACCAAAACTATTAATCAACTGTAAAACAGCGAGATTAGACAAGGCCTTTACAGCATAGTTCACTCGTAAATTCTTAACCTTCTTAAAAGCAGACGTTAAGCGGTTGTATTGTGATTCTATTTTAGCCGCGTCATAAACATATACCGGGCTGCCGTATTCTTTAGCTATTGCTATAAGGTCTTGGTTAGTCATAATCTTTAAACTTTAAGCGTACAAATCTAATATAGAATATCTACTTATACACCGGATAGCGTTAAAAAATAAGACATATTCTTCGAGAAGTTCAAAAATGAATGATTTTGAGAAACATTTCTGTATTTTCACAGGGGTTTAAAATGCATACTGTTGCCCAAGTAAACAGAAAGAAAAAATAGATTATGACTCAAAATTTGGCGATGTTTCCGCTTGAACTTGTGGTATTTCCTGGTGAGCGTCTTGCACTTCATATTTTTGAAAATAGATACCAGCAATTAATAACAGATTGTGAATTGCAGGATATAACATTCGGTATACCGGTTTATATAAACAGAAAGCTTTCTTATGGAACAGAAGTTCGCTTAGAACGTATTAAAAAGCGTTATCCCGGAGGCGCTAGTGATGTAGTATGCAGAGGACTTCGGGTTTTTAAGATCGAAGAATTTTATCCTGTATATAATGATAAATTGTATTCTGGGGCAGAAGTTACCTTTTTAGAAACAACTGAAGATGGTACGGTCTCCCAGCGTGATTTGTTTTTCAATCTGGCAAAACGATTTTATATGCTTTTAGGAGCAGATCCTGGTTTGACTACAGGTAAGGCAATCAACTCGTATAGTTTTCCGCATAAATTAGGTTTAAGCCTAAAGCAGGAATTAGACTTATTAAAACTTTCTAGTGAATCTGCACGCTATGTATATTTAATAGACCACTTAACCGTGACCTTGCCGGTAGTAGAGCAAATGAACCGGACTCGCGAGCTGATTCAACTTAACGGACATTTTAAAAATTTTGATCCGTTAGATTTTACAGACTATAAACTGGATGAGCTCTAATAAACAAGCGCCTGTAAATCCCGAGTAAATTACTAGCAGAGTTTGGGCTAAATACTTATTTTTGCTCTGCAAATTTCAAATAAATAGAAACGCCTGATTATGAATCTACACGAATATCAAGGAAAAGAAATACTTAGCAGTTTTGGAGTGCGTATACAGCGCGGTAAAGTAGCAACTACTCCAGCTGAAGCAGTAGAAGCTGCAAAAAAACTTACTGAAGAAACCGGAACAGGCTGGCACGTGATCAAAGCTCAGGTACACGCTGGAGGTAGAGGAAAAGGTGGTGGAGTGAAGTTGGCAAAAAACCTTCAGGAAGTAGAAGAAATCGCAGGACAAATCATCGGGATGAATCTGGTAACTCCTCAGACTTCTGCAGAAGGTAAAAAAGTACATCAGGTATTGGTTGCTGAAGATGTTTATTACCCTGGAGATAGTGAACCGGAAGAATATTATATGTCTGTTTTATTAAACAGAGGTACCGGTAAAAATATGATTATGTATTCTACCGAAGGTGGGATGGATATCGAAGAAGTGGCTGAGAAAACTCCACATTTGATTTTTACAGAAGAAATAGATCCTGCAACAGGATTATTAGGATTTCAGGCAAGACGTATAGCTTTTAACTTAGGGTTGAGTGGTACAGCTTTTAAAGAAATGACCAAGTTTGTTGCAGCATTGTATAAGGCATATTCAGCTTCAGATTCTTCTTTATTTGAGATCAATCCGGTTTTAAAAACGAGTGATGATAAAATAATGGCTGTTGATGCAAAAGTATCTTTAGATGACAATGCATTATACCGTCATAAAGATTATGCAGCAATGCGTGATAAGCGTGAAGAAAATCCAGTAGAGGTAGAGGCTAAAGAGGTAGGTCTTAACTATGTTGATCTTGATGGTAATGTAGGTTGTATGGTAAATGGTGCTGGTCTTGCAATGGCAACTATGGACCTTATTAAGCAAGCAGGTGGTGAGCCAGCTAACTTTTTAGATGTAGGTGGTACTGCAGATGCAGAGCGTGTAGAGACGGCATTTAATCTTATTCTTAAAGATCCTAATGTAAAAGCAATTTTAGTAAATATATTTGGAGGTATTGTACGTTGTGATCGCGTTGCACAAGGTATCGTAGATGCTTATAAAAATATGGGTACTATCAATGTGCCTATCATTGTAAGACTTCAAGGTACAAATGCTGATATAGCAAAAGAATTAATAGATAATAGTGGTCTTGATGTTCAAAGTGCGATTCAGTTTCAAGAAGCAGCAGATAAAGTTCAGCAGGTCCTTGCTTAATTTTAAAGTATAGTGTTTCCGCAAAGCGGAAATTTAAAGCCTCAATCATTATGATTGAGGCTTTTTTAATGGAATTATTTCAATCGTTTGCGATTTGGATAAAAAAAATAGAAAATTAATTTTCTAAAATTATTGATGTGATTTTATCATTTGTAATAAGTTGAAAAATAGCAAGATAGCATTAGCTTAATTGATTTAGTTTTGTTGGGTAAGTGCTTGGTTTTTAAGGTTTAAAACAGTTAATATACTGTTAAAGTTATTTTAGAGGTGTAACTGTTTGCTTTTTGGAGCGTCTTTTTAGTACATCATTCAAAAATCAAACATTATGAAAACTTTTCAAACAATGGTACTTGCAGTTGCAATCATCTGCGGTACAGCGTTAAACGCAAACACAACAGAACCAACCGAGCCAACAGCAAAAACTACAAGCAAAGCTGTTAAAAAGGCAATGAACAGAGAATTGGGTAATTTCTTATCTGATCCCAACTTTGAAGTTGAAGAAACCATCTCAGTAAAAGTCTCTTTCACGGTTAATAAGAACAACGAGGTAGTTGTACTTAATGTAGACTCTAAGGATGCTTCTATAGAGAAGTTTATACAAGGTCGCTTAAATTATAAAAAGCTTGATTCTCAAGCTTTAATTGGTCAAACCTATCACGTGCCGGTAAAAATAGAAGGTACTAGATAGTTTTAGTTTAATATTTTTAGTTAGTCCTAAAAGCCCGGCTGTTTCAGTCGGGCTTTTTATTTTATTTAAAATTGACAAAAAGTCACCTAAAAAACAATAATTTATGACATAATGGCTTGATAAACGTGTTGGTATCTGTTTTGCTAATATCTAACCGTAAACAGAAAACATAACATAAAATTTATAGATATGAGTTTAGTAAAGCGAACAAACGACAATTGGTTACCATCAGTTTTTGATGATATGTTTAAAACAGACTGGTTAGGTGGAACTACAAATGTTAACAGCATAGGGGTGAGTATACCAGCTGTTAATATTATAGAGAATGATGAGAGTTTTGAACTTGCGGTAGCAGCTCCAGGAAAGACTAAGGCAGATTTCAATATAGAGTTGGATAATGATGTTTTAACCATTTCTGCTCAAGAGCGTAAAGAATCTGATAAATCTGAAGATAAAGGAAAGTATACCCGTAGAGAATTTAGTTACAGTACGTTTAAACGTGCATTTAGCTTACCTGAAACGGTAAATAGCGCTAAGATTAATGCAAGTTATGATAATGGGGTTTTAAATATTTCAATCCCAAAGAAAGAGGAAGCTAAAGTTCAGGCAAAACGCTTAATCGAAGTTTCCTAAAATTAAGTAAGTAAGTTTTTTTTGGTTAGTTGAAGGATCCCGGACTGTAATAGTTCGGGATTTTTTAATTTATATTTTAAATAAATTACTTTTTATTTTCTGGGATGAAAGGTGTTCATTACTTCGGCTAGATGAGTGCGATCTACATGCATGTATACTTCTGTAGTAGTTATGCTTTCGTGCCCCAGCATTTGTTGTATGGCTCTTAGGTCAGCTCCATTTTGTAATAAATGTGTGGCAAAAGAGTGTCTAAATGTATGCGGACTAATTTTCTTTTTTATACCGGCTTTTTGAGTATGGTTACGAACGATAGTAAAAATCATCGCTCTCGTGAGTTGTGCGCCGCGCCTATTTAAAAAAAGGGTATTGGTAAATTCTGGTTTTGGTTCTTCGTGAGTTCGTACCTGTTCTATATATATCGTGATAAACTTTTGTGTTATTGGAGCGATGGGTACAAAACGCTGTTTATCGCCTTTACCCGTAACTAAAATGTAACCTTCATCAAAAAACAGATCTGATAATTTTAAGTTTAGTAACTCAGATACGCGGAGGCCACACCCATATAGTGTTTCTATAATTGCACGATTGCGTTCTCCCTGGGGTGAGCTGAGGTCTATTGATTCTATGATTTGGTCGATCTCTTTTTCAGATAAGGTATCCGGAAGTTTTCTTCCTACTTTAGGAGATTCTATTAAATCGGTTGGATTGTCTTTGCGGTAATCTTCAAATACCAGATAGTCAAAATATCCTTTCAATCCTGAAATTAAACGTGCTTGTGAGGCTGCGTTAAGTGTCTTGACATTTGCATAAATAAATTCCTGAAGACGTTCTTTATGAATAGAAATTGGGCTTTCTTTTATCGAATTTTCTTCAATCCAATTGATGAGTTTGGCAATATCAAGGCCATAATTGATTACAGAATTTTCTGAAAGGCCGCGCTCAAGCTTTAAGAATAATTTATAATCTATTAACGATTTTTGCCAATTCATAAATGGAATACATTGTTTTTGGGAATACTTTAAAGATAATTTATAAAAGCATTAATAAGAGTGTATCTGCTTGAAAAGTAGTTTTGTTTCAAATCTAAATATAAAAATCATGAAAAAATTATTTTTTGCAGCAATACTTGTTTTTGGAACTACTTCTCTCATGCAAGCCCAAAGCGAGTTAGCTTTTGGTATTAAAGGTGGTGTTAACTTTTCAAATTTAACTGGAGATCGTTTTGGTGAATTTGATGATGATAGTGCCAGAACTTCTTTTAATTTAGGTGCTCTTGTTGAAATTCCGGTAACAGAAAAATTGGCAATCCAACCGGAGGTTTTTTACTCAGGTCAGGGTTTTGATTTGATTCAGCGGGATAATGATCAGGATACCGAATTTCAACTGAATTATATTAATGTTCCTGTTTTGGCTAAGATCTATTTAGTTCAAGGTCTATATATAGAAGCAGGTCCACAAGTGGGATTTCTAGTTGATAGTAAAATTGATGGTCCTAATGCAACTGTAGGTTTAAATGAAGACAATTTTAATGATATTGACTTTGCTGGTGCAGTAGGAGTAGGTTACAAATTTAACGGGGGTATGTATTTAAATGCGCGTTATACTCAGGGATTCACAGATATTTATGATGGTGAGACAGGAGATAATGCAACTAAAAACGGTGTGTTTGCCGCTTCATTAGGATTTATCTTCAATTAAGAGATAAGTATAACTTACAATATAAAAACACCTCTTGAAAGAGGTGTTTTTTGTTTTAAACCGAAATTCTTTTTTCACTTCACCATTTAAAATTAGTGATCAGCATCTTTACGTTGATGAAAATAGCAATCATGCTTTTAAGTATTTACTATTTTTTAACAGAATTTAACATTTAAAAAATAGTTTATGTTTTATACAATAAACCACAAAATTTTAGTTTTCAGGTTATTAATGAAGTTTAAATCGTTTCTCAAAAATACCCGAAAATCTTAATTCACAGACAGTCAAATTGTTTGCTCTTTTTGTTGTTATGCCTTGCCAATTGTGAATTCTTTAAATAAATCTTAGAGTTCTATTAATACTTCTTAGGCCTTATAGAATATAGCTTTGTCGAAAATTATAAACAACAAATTATTTATGAAAAAGCTAATTTTAATTGCAAGTTTTATTGCATTGGGTACTACAGCAGCTAAGGCTCAAGATACGTTTCATTTTGGAGTTAAAGGTGGGGTGAATTTTGCTAATATCGCAGGAGATGATTCTGCAGATCAAGATTCAAGAACCAGTTTTTATGCAGGTTTAGTTGCGGAGCTTCCTATTTCTGAAATGTTTTCTATTCAACCAGAGGTAATTTATTCTGCTCAAGGTTCAACTATCGCAGCAATTGATGAGGATAACTTTCTAGATGTTGATGACAATATAGAGTATCAGTTAGACTACATCCAAGTGCCTTTAATGGCTAAAATTTACTTGGCAGATGGTTTAAGCTTACAAGCAGGTCCATCTTTCAACTTCCTAGTAAGTGAAGAAATTGATTATAGTCCAACTTCTGCTTCAGGAGATATTGATATTGTAGATGGTGCTAACGATTTTGAATTCGGTACAGCTGCAGGTTTAGAATACCAGTTTGATAACGGTTTATTCATTCAAGGACGTTATACCAGAGGATTTACAAAAATCTATGACGATGTAAGTGCTTACAACTATGCAATTCAGGCAGGTGTAGGGTTTGTATTCTAAAAGTTACTTCAATTACCAACCAATTCTAGAAATAGCCTCGCAACGCGGGGCTTTTTTTATAGTAATTTTTTAAATTACCTTTACTTGATAATTCCGATTTAAACGATATTTATTTTGCTTTATTATCAGTAACTATTTCAATTTATGTAAATGGCACAAGAACTCAAAATACTCATTATAAACGGCCCCAATTTAAACCTACTCGGCAAACGCGAACCCGACGTTTATGGTAGTCAGTCTTTTGGGGATTATTTTTCAAAGCTTCAGTTTCAATTTAAGGAAACTGAATTGTCTTATTTTCAGTCTAATTCCGAAGGGGATTTAATTACCAAAATCCAGGATGCAGACGGTGTTTTTGATGGGATTGTACTTAACGCAGCAGCTTATACGCATACCTCAGTAGGAATTGGTGATGCTATCGCTGCGGTTTCAGTGCCGGTCATTGAGGTTCATATATCTAATACCTTTGCTCGCGAATCATTTCGTCATCAATCTTACATTTCAAAACACGCTAAAGGAATCATCGTAGGTTTTGGTCTGCAGAGTTACGAACTAGCGATTAAATCATTTCTTTAAAATTATCTTTTGAAACAAGCTTATTTTAATTGGAGTAGTGGTAAAGATTCGGCATTAGCACTTTATCAAGTTCTGGCTGAAAGAGAATTCAAGATTACAAAACTAGTTACTACTGTTAACACTGATGTTGCGCGTGTTTCTATGCATGGTTTAAGGGAAGAACTTTTAGACTTTCAGGCGGAACGTTTAGGATTACCACTGGAAAAAATTGCATTGAACGGAAATGTTTCTATGTCTGAATTTTCTAAAATTCTTGGAGACGCTGCCCGAAAATTGAAAGCTGCCGGAAATACCCATACTATTTTTGGTGATATTTTTTTGGAAGATCTTAAGGCTTATCGTGAAGAGCAGCTAGCTCCCGTAGGACTTAAAGCAGTTTTTCCGCTATGGAAAAAAGACACTAAACAATTAATAACTGAATTTATTGATCTGGGTTTTAAAGCAATCACGGTTTGCGTAAACGGAAAATACCTAGACGAGTCTTTTGTGGGTAGAATACTAGATCATCAATTTGTGGCAGATTTACCCAAGAATGTAGATCCTTGTGGAGAAAATGGGGAATTTCACACTTTTGTTTTTGATGGACCTCTTTTCTCAAAGCCAATAGCGTTTAAAATAGGAGAGAAAGTTAATCGTCGATATGAACGGGCAGAAAGCAATGATGATAATTGTTTTTCTGATGATGAAAAAGCTTGGGATACCGAATTTTATTTCTGTGATCTGATTCCGGTTTAGCATTTCGACTGCGCCCGGTGTGACAAAAAAAATATTAGCAATAAAAAAACCTGCAATCAATAAATTGCAGGTTTTTTTATTTTAAATGCAAGCGATGTTATAAGTGAATTACTTCATCATATGCAGCAGCTACAGCTTCCATCACAGCCTCACTCATTGTAGGGTGTGGGTGTACAGCTTTTAATACTTCGTGACCGGTAGTTTCAAGCTTACGACCTAAAACCGCTTCAGCGATCATATCAGTAACGCCGGCACCAATCATATGACAACCCAACCATTCCCCGTATTTTGCATCAAAAATAACTTTTACAAATCCGTCTTTGTTTCCAGAAGCACTTGCTTTACCAGAAGCAGAGAAAGGGAATTTACCAATTTTCAATTCGTAACCAGCTTCTTTAGCTTGCTTTTCAGTCATACCTACAGAAGCAATTTCAGGAGAAGCATACGTACATCCCGGGATGTTTCCGTAGTCTAGTTTCTCGACGTGCATTCCTGCTAATTTCTCCACACAAATGATACCTTCAGCTGATGCTACGTGGGCAAGTGCCGGACCAGGAGTAATATCACCAATGGCATAATATCCTGGCATGTTGGTTTGGTACCAGTCATTTACGATAACTTTGTCTTTATCAGTAATGATACCCACATCTTCAAGACCTATTCCTTCAATATTGGTTTTAATACCCACTGCCGAAAGAACGATATCAGCTTCTAGCTTTTCTTCTCCTTTTTTTGTCTTAACAGTCGCAACAACGCCGTCACCAGATGTGTCAACAGATTCTACTGAAGAACCGGTCATAACTTTGATCCCTGCCTTTTTAAGACTACGCTCAAATTGTTTAGAAACTTCTTCATCTTCAACCGGAACAATGTTTGGCAAATACTCAACGATGGTTACTTCTGTTCCCATTGAATTGTAAAAACTACCAAACTCACAACCTATCGCCCCAGAGCCTACTACAATCATCTTTTTAGGTTGCTCTTTTAAAGTCATCGCCTCCCGATAACCTATTATTTTTTTTCCGTCTTGCTTAAGGCTTGGTAACTCACGAGAACGCGCACCGGTTGCAATAATGATGTTATCAGCACTGTATTCTGTGCCGTCAACATCAATTTTTTTACCAGGTTTTAGTTTACCAAAGCCTTCAATAACGTCTATTTTATTCTTTTTCATTAAGAATTGAACACCTTTGCTCATTCCTTCTGCAACACCACGACTACGCTTTACAACAGCATCAAAATCTTTATCTGCACCATCAACTTTAAGACCGTAATCTTCAGCATGTTTAAGATATTCAAATACCTGTGCACTTTTTAGAAGGGCTTTAGTGGGAATACAACCCCAGTTCAAACAAACGCCTCCAAGGCTTTCTTTTTCTACAATAGCGGTTTTAAAACCTAATTGTGAAGCTCTGATAGCTGTTACATAACCACCGGGTCCACTTCCTAAGACAATAATATCGTATTTACTCATAGTTTTCAGTGAAATTTGAAGGCACGAATTTACGCATAAAAACCCTAAAAAACGAACGCGGCTGCGCTTGTGATTTTGAGAGTGTTGGTTATTTTAAGCGCTTTTTAATCTCGTTTTGTAAAACAGGAATCACATCGGTTTCAAACCATTTGTTTTTGTTCATCCAAAAATGATTTACCGGTGAAGGGTGGGGGAGTACAAAATAGTGGGGCAGATATTCTGTGAAATTCTGAATACGACTGGTAAGCGTGAGTTTGTCTCGTAAATAATAGGTTTGTGAGTGATTACCGATTAATATATAGAGTGGGTCGTTTTTAAAGCGATCTGTAATTTTTTTATGCCAAAGCGGTGCACATTCTGGTCTGGGAGGGAGGTCGCCGGTTTTGCTTTTACCAGGGAAACAAAAGCCTAAAGGCAGAATCGCAAAATTATCGGGATTGTAAAAGGTTTTTTCATCTACATCAAGCCACTCTCGTAAACGTTTGCCACTGGGGTCATCCCAGGCGATTGACTTTCTATGAGCGATTTTTCCCGGAGCCTGGCTGGCCAGAACAATTTTACTTTGAGGCGAAGCCGAAATAATAGGATTAGCTCCTAAAGGCAAAAAAGGCTTACAAACGGAGCATTTTCGTATTTCCGTGAGTAAGCCTTTCATAAGTTTAATTCTTAAAGCCTATTGAAGCGTTTTAATATCAGTCTCGTTCAATTCTAATGCGCTAATAACTTCATGATAGTTAGAGAAGTCACCGTTGAATTCTGCTACGATATCAGATGGCACAATCACTAATCTTACCACGCGATTATCTGTGTAAAAGGTTGAAATATTACTTAAATTGTAATTTCCTTCAATTAATAATTCAGCATCTGTCATTGTATGGTTAAAACTATATTGTAACGTACCATTAGCAGTGAATTTATTTAGCGGTAATTGACTCCAGGCTAGAATGTCTCCGCTATCTCCGGGAACTTCTTCCTGCAAGTATGCTAGAATTGCATCACCTTCCAAAACTTCAAGATCACTATAATTAAGTAGGGATGTCCATAAATTATCACCTGCAACATAGTCAAAATTCACATTGTATTCTACAGTTTGCCCTACAACGTTAACTCCATCAACTCCAGGAGGACCTTGTGGTCCCGGGTCACCTTCACAAGCTGTAAATCCTAAAGCAACTATACTAAGTATTGTAAATAATTTTTTCATCGTTTTTTGTTTTTGAGTTTATTGCTAAAAGTAAATCAAGAGTCATTCCGAAACTTTTAAAACTATGCTAAAGCTATAAGTTTTAATAAATTATTAACGAATTTGCTTTTTTCGGTTTGTGCTGATAATCAATCTAATTACTGTCGTAATCTATTGAGGCAGAGTTCACACAATATCGTTGGCCGGTTTCTGTAGGTCCATCATCAAATACGTGACCTAAGTGACTGCCGCAATTGGCACATAAAATTTCAGTTCGCATCATTCCAAAAGTGGTATCACGCACATATTCTACAGCACCGTCTATAGATTCGTCAAAACTGGGCCATCCGCAACCGCTTTCAAATTTGCTATTCGCTTCAAAGAGTTTTGCATGACAAGCACCACAATGATAGGTGCCGTCTGTTTCAAAATGCAGATTGTATTTACCGGTATGGGGTCTTTCAGTCCCTTTACCACGCAATATATGATACCGTTCTGGACCCAACTCTTCTTTCCATTGAGCTTCCGTTTTTTGTATTGGATATTCTTTCATATTATTTTTTATCATTTCCGCACTTCGACTCACTCAGCACAGGCTTAGGCGGAAATCTTCAGAGTTTCAAGATTCTTTTCCGGTTTTTGCTAGACTCAGCATAAGCTTTTTCTGAAATCTAGTGTAAATTCAAATTCTCTTTCCGTACTGTGTTCTGAGAAAATCTATTTAATTGTTTAAGTCTTACTAATTTGAAGGAACAAAGCGTAGCGCAACACCGTTTATACAATGTCGCTTACCAGTAGGTTTTGGTCCATCGTTAAAAACATGACCTAAATGACCACCACAATTTGCGCAATGTTCTTCACTACGGGTGTAGCCCAATTTGTTATCTGAGCCAAAAGCAACATTTCCTTCAATATAATCGTAAAAAGACGGCCAGCCTGTACCACTGTCAAACTTGGTATTGCTTTTAAAAAGTGGGTTTTGGCAAGCTGCACAAACATAAGTACCTTCTTGTTTGTTATCTAAAAGAGCACTACTAAAAGGTCTTTCAGTAGCTTCCCGACGCAAAACCTGAAATTCTTCAGGACTTAACTCTGCTTTCCATTCAGCATCTGTTTTAGATACCGGAAAAGTTTCTTGTTTGTCATTTTGAGCTGTTCCTTTACAAGCGTTAAAGCTTATTAACAGGATTAGTAGAAGTATTTTTTTCATTATCGTTTTTTTTAAAATTACGCAAAGCGCTATCCTTTGGTTTGTTTTAGTCGCACATTTAACAAAAGACTAACGCGTGTTATGTTTGTTAAGCCTTTGTCAAATTCATATAATGTATCGGCTTCTAATTAATTATTGCTATTTTTAAAGGTATTCAACTGAAAATATAAAACTAACTAACCTTGACTAGAGAACGTATAGTAATTGAGAATGTAGAGCCCCAACTGCAAGGCGGGGACTTTTTTATAAAGAGAGTTATTGGTGAACTGGTGCACGTTACTGCAGATGTTTTAGGTGATGGGCATGATGTTGTAGAAGCTGAAGTTTGCTATAAATGGGAACAAGATAAAGTCTGGAAAACCGAACGATTAGCGCACAGAGTTAACGATGCGTATTCAGCTAATTTTGTAGTTGAAAATCAAGGTTTTTATGAATATAAAATTCGGGGTTGGATTGATCATGCTTTAAACTGGCAGCACGGTATTGAAGCAAAGTTGAAAGATGCGCAATATGTGAAAAGTGAATTACTTGATGGGATTCAATATCTTGAAGCAGTAGAAGCAAAGCTAGATGAAGATGGAAAGAATTATGTGCGTATTGTAAAAGAGCTTTTTGCTGATGAGCAACGCTATGATGAGGCATGTCGCTATGCAGTTTCTGAAGACTTACACCGCATTTTTAAAGATAATCCTACTCGCAAATTTGCAAACGAGAGTGCTACATTAAAAATATATGTAGACCGCTTAAAGGCACGTTTTAGTACTTGGTATGAGTTTTTTCCACGTTCTGCAAGTCAGGAGCCGGGTAAACACGGTACTTTTAAAGATTGTGAGCCTTTGTTGCCTCGTGTAGCCTCAATGGGGTTTGATACGTTATATTTTCCGCCCATTCATCCTATTGGAGAGGTAAATCGTAAAGGAAGAAACAACGCTACCAATGCAGAAGAAGGAGATAGTGGTGTGCCGTGGGGAATAGGTTCACATTTGGGTGGGCATAAATCTATTCATCCAGAGTTGGGTTCTGAAGAAGATTTTAGAAACCTTATAAGTCATGCAAATAATTTAGGGATAGAAGTGGCGATGGATTTAGCATTTCAGGCTGCGCCCGATCATCCCTATTTAAAGGAGCATCCTTCTTGGTTTAAAAAGCGTCCAGATGGTACAATGCAGTATGCAGAAAACCCACCTAAGAAATATCAGGATATCGTAAATTTCTATTGGGAGTCTGAAGATTTTAAAGATCTATGGAAGGAGTTATTGAGCATTGCCTTTCACTGGATAGATTTTGGAGTAAAAGTTTTTAGAGTTGATAACCCACATACTAAACCCTATTATTTCTGGAACTGGTTTATTTCCGAAATAAAGAAAAAACATCCAGATGTACTGTTTTTAGCAGAAGCATTCTCACGTCCTAAGGTGATGCAGCAGCTCGCAAAACAAGGTTACAGTCAGTCGTATACGTATTTTACGTGGCGTACGAGTAAGCACGAATTGACCGAGTATATCACCGAGTTGACCCAGACCAATCAAAAGGAATATTTTAGACCTAATTTTTGGCCAAACACGCCAGATATTAATCCGTATCATTTACAAGGTGCTAATGAGGCACAGCATATAATTCGTTATGCGCTCGCCGCTACGTTGAGCTCAAACATTGGGCTTTATGGTCCTGTGTATGAATT
Organism: Leeuwenhoekiella aestuarii; assembly: GCF_004104055.1. GTDB lineage: Bacteria > Bacteroidota > Bacteroidia > Flavobacteriales > Flavobacteriaceae > Leeuwenhoekiella > Leeuwenhoekiella aestuarii. The sequence goes on from NZ_QOVJ01000002.1 coordinate 98,296, forward strand.
TATGGTAAGTGAACCAGTTCCAGGGAAAGAGGAATATATGAATTCTGAAAAATATCAAATATGCCACTGGGACTGGAATACAGATAACAAGCTCATTCGCCTTATTACTAAGATTAATGCGATCAGAAAACAACATGCCGCATTGCAACAGACTAACAATATTAGATTCTGTGATTTACATAATGACGGTATGATGGCATTTTATAAATGGAATCAAGACCGAACCAGTGAACTGCTCATCGTGGTTAGCCTTGATCCTTATTATAAACAAGCTGGTAGCTTGAGATTGCCTTATGAATCTATGAACCTTGCACCTGGGTCAGAGCTTATGTTAAAAGACCTGGTTACAGACAGTACGTATACTTGGAATGATGAATGGAATTATGTAGAACTACACCCGGCTATGCCATTCCATATTTTTCAGATCTTTAAATAGAAACCTATATAAAAGAACAACTAACTTTTAAAGAAACTAATAAATGGCTCAGGATCAAGAAATAGATGGTCGCATTTCGTTTAAATATGACTCAGATTGGAATACCCTAACTGAGTTAGACCGGTTTAGGAAAGAGTTGTGTGATGATATTCTAGAGCCTTATATTCTTAACCAGCGTTGGTATGGCGGTAAAGCCAGTGCGCTCAAGTATATTGAGATCATAGACTGTTTTCCTATAGAAGACGATCACGATCTTTTTTATGGTATTGTTCTAGAAGTTAATTTTAAAGAAGCTTTTGTACATAACTATTTTTTACCCATTGCTTTTGTAACAGATCAGTCATTGATAGGCGATAAATTTATCGCACATTTAAACTTAAATGGTACATCAGGATTTCTGGTAGATGCATTGCTGTTAGAGTCTTTCCGAAAGCAAATCTTTGAAAAAATATTAGAGGGCGAAAAGTATAGATATAAAGAAGTTGCTTATCGTCGTGGTCGTTCTAATACCGCACAATCGTACAAAAGCAGTAAGTTGATGGGAGTAGAGCAAAGCAATACTTCAATCGTTTATAATGATAGTTATATTCTGAAAATTTTCAGGAGAGTATATGTAGATGAGAATCCTGATTATGAGATAAGCAAGTACCTGACGATGAAAGGTATTTTTAAAAATACTCCAAAATACTTAGGAAGCATCACCTTAAAATTCAGTAATAAAAATGTGATCACACTGGGGTTGATGCAAGAGCTTGTTCCTAATCAAGGAGATGCCTGGGAATATTTTGTACATAATCTTAAACTTACTTTTGAAGAACTTTCTAGACAAAAACCCAAATTAGAAACTTTAAGACCTACAAGATATCTACAGCAAATTGCGATCACAGATATTCCGCCCGCATTATTAGCCTGGTGTCCTGTAGCATTTTTTGAAGATGTCTCCCAGTTGGCATTGCGTACAGCCCAGATGCACATAGCATTAGGGCAAGAACGGGTGAATACAGCATTTACGCCACAGGCTTTCAGTAGTGATTATTCGGTTTGGTTAAAAAACAGATTGATTTATCAATTTGAAAACCGCATCAACCTAGTAGAAAATAACCTTCATAAGTTAGAAGGATTGCAGTTAGATTTGGCAAATGAACTGTTAAGTAAAAAAAAAATAATCAGAAAGCAACTGCTTGATTTTGATGAAGCTTTGCTTAAAAGTGAACGTCTGCGTATTCACGGAGATTACCACTTAGGTCAGGTTCTGGTAAAAGATCGTGATTTTTATATTATAGATTTTGAGGGCGAGCCTGAAAGCACCATCAGAGACCGAAAGGTAAAACAACCTCCTATAAAAGATATAGCAGGGATTTTCAGATCTTTCAATTATGCAATCTACGCGACAATTTTCAACAATTTTGAACAATATAGCTATGCGTTAGAAGAGCTTTTTGAAGTTGCAGAAGTGCTTTACAGTCATATAGTAGGAGTGTTTTTAAAAACCTACATCAATGAAGTACAAACAGCCAATTTAAATATTGGCTACATTAAAGAAATCGAATTTTTATTGCAATATTGCCTGTTAGAGAAAGCTGTATATGAGTTGGGTTATGAGTTAAACGCTCGACCACGATGGGCTATAATTCCATTAAAAGGAATCTCTAATATTCTTAACCAACAACACTATGAGTAACGTACACGTTTACAGTTTATTTTCAGAATTTGACATCTCGCTATTTAAGGCCGGTAAGCATTTCAGACTCTATGAAAAACTGGGTTCACACCCTATGACCGTTAACGGTGAAAAGGGAACTTATTTTGCGGTCTGGGCGCCCAGTGCAAAATCTGTTTCTGTTGTGGGAGACTTTAATTTTTGGATAGAAGGAGACCATAAGTTGAATGTACGTTGGGATGGCAGCGGTATTTGGGAAGGTTTTATTCCGGGTGTTGAGCCAGGCACAATCTATAAGTACAAGATTCAGTCTAATAATAATGATATTAAGACCGAAAAAGCCGATCCGTTTGCAAGACGCGCAGAGCATCCACCTAAAACAGCTTCAGTAGTTTATGATGCAAATTATAAATGGAAGGATAAAAAATGGATGACTACCCGGGCAAAATATAATTCGCTAGACACCCCATTTTCAGTATATGAAGTACATTTGAGCTCTTGGCGCAAGACAGGTGAAGAGAATCGGAGTCTGAGCTATACCGAGATGGCTGATGAACTGGTGGCTTATGTAAAGAAAATGGAGTTCACGCATGTGGAATTTATGCCAATAATGGAATACCCTTACGATCCAAGTTGGGGATATCAGTTAACAGGATATTTTGCACCTACTTCTAGATTTGGTTATCCCGAAGAATTCATGTTATTAGTAGATAAATTTCATCAAGCAGGTATTGGGGTGATTCTCGACTGGGTTCCTTCGCATTTTCCTGAAGATGCTCATGGTTTAGGTAATTTTGATGGCTCACACTTATATGAGCATCCAGATCCGCGAAAAGGGTGGCATCCAGATTGGAAATCTTTGATCTTTAATTATGGTCGTAATGAAGTACGGGCATTTTTAATCAGTAATGCATTGTTCTGGTTAGATCAATATCATATTGATGGTTTACGTGTAGACGCAGTAGCATCTATGTTGTATCTTGATTATTCTCGTGAAGACGGGGAATGGGAGCCTAATGAATTTGGCGGAAGAGAAAATCTAGACGCGATTTCGTTCTTAGAAGAGCTGAATATGACGGTTTATAAAAACTTTCCTGATGTTCAAACCATCGCAGAAGAATCTACAAGTTATGCAGGGGTTTCAAAACCAGTATTTTTAGGAGGTTTAGGTTTTGGTATGAAATGGATGATGGGGTGGATGCATGATACGCTTGAGTATTTTAAAAAAGAACCTGTTTATAGAAAGTTTCATCAGAACGATATTACCTTCAGCTTAACTTATGCGTTTTCAGAAAACTTTATGTTGCCCTTATCGCACGATGAGGTAGTATATGGTAAGAAATCTTTATTTGATCGTATGCCGGGAACTGAATGGCAGCGTTTTGCTAACCTACGCTTGATGTTTGGCTATATGTTTACCCATCCCGGGACTAAATTGATTTTTCAAGGAGGTGAATTTGCACAAAGTTCAGAATGGAATTTTCAGCAAAGTTTAGATTGGCATTTGCTCGAATATGATTTTCACATTGGCTTACAGCAATGTGTTATCGATCTTAATAAATTATACAAAACACATCCTGCTTTATTTGAAAAACAATTCAGTCATGAAGGTTTTGAGTGGATCGAGTGGGCAGATGGCGAGAACAGTGTGCTTACATATATTAGAAAAGGGTACAAGTCTAAAGAATCTGTATTAGTAGTTTGTAATTATACTCCGGTTCCCCGGGAAAACTACAGAATAGGTGCGCCAGCAGAATTATATAAAGCAGGAGGCAAACTCCGAGAAGTTTTTAACAGTAACGCTAAAAAATATGGTGGTAGCGGTGATTTTATTTTAGAAAGTGTTGCAGTAGAAGCTGTACCATGGAATAATAGAGAAAACTCTATAAAAATAGATTTAGCACCACTTGCAGTAATGGTTTTTGCACTTTAAATATATTGAGCTGATTGCAACGTTGTAGTTAATATCTTTTACTTTAGTGAACTAGATTCCCCCTAGAAACCCTTAATTTAGTAATCCCAACACGTTATAAAGACTACTTATGATTATTAATACGGAGTTAGAACAAAAGGGTAATCAGTTTCCCAATGCCGTTGTAAACGTCCGGCAAGAAGTAGATACACTATATTTTACCACAGAAAATAATATCATACTAGAATTAACGGTTTTACGCGACAGTGTGATTCGGTTTAGATATGGTACGCGTGGTATACTAGAAGATGATTTTTCGTATGCAATAGATCCTGAAAATCACATAGGTTACAACTATCTGGAGCTTACGGAGAATAAAAATTTCTACATAATCACCACAGCTAAACTTATCATTAAAATAGAAAAGATAAGTCTGCAGACTAAAATTCTTGATATTGAAGGAAATCTGATCAATGAAGATGAGATAGGTTTTCATTATGAAGAAAGTTTTCCTTTAGGTGGAAACATAGTCAAAATGAGTAAACGCTCACATCCGGGAGAAGCTTTCTACGGTCTGGGTGATAAGCCGGTTCATCTCAATTTAAGAGGGAAAAAGGTTTCTAATTGGGCTACAGATTCGTATGCATTTGGTAAAGACACAGATCCGATTTATAAAACGGTTCCTTTTTATATCGGTTTAAAAGATAAACGCGCTTACGGAATTTTCTTTGACAATACTTTCAAGTCTAATTTTGATTTTTGTCATGAGCGATTAGATGTAACCAGTTTTTGGGCGCCTGGAGGTGAAATGAATTATTATTTTCTCTACGGTCCTGGGATGAATGAAGTAGTAGAAAATTATACACATCTTACCGGTAAGCCAGAATTACCTCCGCTGTGGACTCTCGGCTTTCAGCAGTGTAAATGGAGTTATTATCCTGAAAGTACTGTAAAAGGAATTGCTCGAAAATTTAGAGATCTTAAAATTCCTTGCGATGGCATCTATCTGGATATAGATTATATGGAAGGTTTCAGGTGTTTTACCTGGAACAAAGAATATTTTCCAGACCCAAAGCGCATGGTGCAGGAGTTACTTGATGATGGTTTTAAAACCATAGTTATTATAGATCCGGGAATTAAAATCGATCCGGATTATTGGGTTTATAAAGAGGCTTTAGAAAAAGATTATTTCTGTAAACGTGCAGACGGTCCTTATATGATAGGTAAAGTTTGGCCGGGTGAATGCGCCTTTCCAGATTATACTAATCCTGAAGTTCGAGAATGGTGGGCCGGCTTATTTAAAGAATTAGTAGGTGAAATAGGGGTGCGTGGTGTTTGGAATGACATGAACGAGCCTGCAGTAATGGAGGTTCCCGGAAAAACATTTCCTGATGATGTGCGACACGATTATGATGGTCATCCGTGTAGTCATCGTAAAGCCCACAATGTCTATGGTACACAGATGGCACGAGCTACTTACGAAGGGGTAAAAAAGTTTGTTTACCCAAAACGACCTTTGGTTATTACACGTTCAGCATATAGTGGTGCGCAGCGCTATACTTCATCTTGGACTGGTGATAATGTTGCAACCTGGGAGCATTTATGGATTGCTAATAACCAAGTGCAGCGTATGTGTTTGTCTGGTATGTCTTTTACCGGTACAGACATTGGTGGTTTTGCAGAACAACCTACTGGTGAGTTGTTTGTGAGATGGATTCAGCTTGGAGTTTTTCATCCGTTTTGCAGAGTGCATTCCAGCGGGCATCACGGGGATCAGGAGCCTTGGTCTTTTGATGATGAGGTGACAAATATCACGCGTAAGTTCATCGAAATGCGTTACACGCTTTTACCATATTTATACACGATGTTTTACGAGTACGCCACAGATGGTGTCCCTATGCTAAAACCTTTAGTGTATTACGATCAGGCAGATGTGCATACCCATTACCGTACAGACGAATTCATTTTTGGAAACAATATATTAGTTTGTCCTATCCTAGAACCTAATTCTAAAGGGCGCAGGATGTATTTGGCACGTGGGAACTGGTATGATTACTGGACTAATGAAGTTCTTGAGGGTGGTCGTGAACTATGGGTAGATGCAGATTTTGATACCATCCCGATGTTTGTAAAAGCAGGTTCAATTATACCACGATACCCAGTGCAACAATTTGTAGGGGAGAAGGTTATTGAAGAGTTAAAACTCGATGTTTATTTCGCCGAAGAAACTATAAAGTCTCAGGTTTATGAAGATGCGAACGATGGTTATGATTATAAGAAAGGGCGTTATAGTTTACGGAGTTTTAAATTGACCGGGAAGAGAAATGACTTGACGATACAACAACACAAGTCTGGCACCTATGAGACTGAATACGACATTATAAAACTTAACCTAATAGGTTTACCTTTTGTTATCACGAGTATTAAAGTAGATAATGTCACCTATGATTTAAACAATCTGGATAAAAAAGATAAGTATCTCAAATTACCTAAGGGCTTTTCAGTTGTTCATTTGATAGGATAATTTTCACAAGTTGTACTAAAATTTAGCTAAATGTTAAAATGCAAGAGGTTATAATTTGTAATTTCAACTCGCTAATCTTTAATAAACTAAAATGAAATTAAAACAAATACTGGTCGCATTTATGACTATAGTGCTCGTTGTAAGCTGTAAAACCAGTCCGTTTACTGGTAAGCAAACGCTCAACGCCTATAGTAATGATAAAATATTTCCAATGGCTTTTCAGCAATATAATCAGTTTTTATCTGAAAATACTGTTGTAAAAGGAACAGCTGAAGCCGCTATGGTCCAGCGCGTAGGAAATAATATAGCAAAAGCAGCAGAACGTTATATGACTGCTCTTGGGTATCCCAACTATCTTGATGATTACCGATGGGAGTATAGCTTAGTAAAAGATGACGCAGTAAACGCTTTTTGTATGCCGGGAGGTAAAATTGTAGTATATACAGGGATATTACCTATTGCACAGGATGAGACCGGTCTGGCGATGATTTTAGGTCACGAGTTGGCTCACGCATTAGCGAATCACGGAGCCCAGCGTATGACTGCACAACAAGGTCAGGCTATTGTAGGAGCAGCGGGCGGTATTGCGCTTGGCGATTCTAGAGCAGGGCAATTGTTCAATCAATATTATGGGACAGCAAGTACTGTAGGGGGTATTTTACCGTTTAGTAGAAGCCACGAAAGTCAGGCTGATGAGATAGGAACTATCATAGCAGCAATTGCCGGGTATGATCCTTATGAAGCTCCTAAACTTTGGGAACGTATGAAAGCTCAGGGAAGTTCAGGTACTCCAGAGATTTTAAGTACACATCCATCTCCAGATACACGTATACAGGCATTAAATCAAATCGCACCGCGTGCAGTTGCAGAAGCTAAAAAATTCGGAGTTACATCTTTTAAATAGGATAACGCAAAAATAAAAAGTAAAAGCCGCTCTATTGGAGCGGCTTTCTTATTTTAGCCGATTCAACTAGTTATTTTTTTATGGAAGCTTTACCAAAAGGGAGTAAGAAACTTTTAAATGCCTGGGCCTTTTATGACTGGGCTAATTCGGTTTATAGTCTGGTTATTGCGTCAGCAGTATTTCCTATCTTTTATGGAGCGCTAACGCTAGTTAAAGATGAGAACGGAAAGATCTTAGATGATACCGTGAACTTTTTTGGTTTTGACTTCAATAATGATACACTCATAAGTTATGTGACCGCTGCAGCTTTTTTAGTAGTTTCCTTTTTAAGCCCTTTTTTAAGCGGGATTGCTGATTATGTAGGGAATAAGAAAACCTTTATGAAGTTTTTCTGTTATTTGGGAGCAGTTTCCTGCATAGGATTGTTTTGGTTTAATATGGAGTATCTCTGGTTCGGACTCTTATGCTATTTTCTGGCATTGATCGGTTTTTGGGCTAGTCTGGTTTTTTACAACTCCTATTTGCCGGATATCGCTTTTCCTGACCAACAAGATAAAATAAGTGCCAAAGGCTATTCTTTAGGTTATGTGGGAAGTGTGATTTTACTCCTTGTTTGTCTGGCAATGATCTTGATGTATGAAACCTTTGGTTTTGAAGATGAAGGTCTGCCTACACGATTATCTTTTGTATTAACTGGTTTATGGTGGATAGGCTTCAGCCAGTATACCTATTACTATCTCCCAAAAGGAAATAAGAAAGAAAAGCTTACTAAAAATGTGCTGTTTAATGGTTTTAAAGAGCTGCGTAAAATCTGGAAAAAGCTGAAAGAAGATAAACCAATGCGTACGTATCTCACTGCTTTTTTTGTGTATAGTATGGCAGTGCAAACCATAATGCTTGTCGCAACCTATTTTGGTATTGAAGAATTAGATTGGGGTACTACAGATAGTACAACCGGACTTATCGTTAGTATTTTGCTTATTCAACTGGTTGCTGTTTTAGGAGCTTGGTTAACCTCAAAAGCTTCGGCGAAATATGGAAATATTCAGACGTTAATTGTGCTCAACTGTATTTGGATCGCGATCTGTGTTTATGCGTATACGATTACGTCACCATTTCAGTTTTATTTTACTGCTGCATTTGTGGGGCTAGTTATGGGAGGAATACAGTCATTATCACGCTCAACGTATTCCAAATTAATTCCTGAAGGAGAGAAGGACACTGCTTCTTATTTTAGCTTCTATGATGTTTCAGAAAAAATAGGTATTGTAATCGGGATGTTGAGTTATGGCTATGTGGCTCAATTAACTGGAAGTATTAGATATGCTATTCTGTTCTTCATCGTATTTTTTATTGCCGGAGTAATTTTGTTATTATTTGTTCCTCGTAAGCGTATAACTAAACAGACAGAATAAAAAGAGGCTGTCTATTAAGACAGCCTTTTTCAGATTTGATTGATGAATTTACTCTATAATCGAGTTTTAATTTCTGACGCTTCCAGAGCCTACGACTTTAGAATCTACTTTATTAGGCTTGCCACTGTAAATTATATCACCAGAACCAGCTACAGAAGCTTTAAGTGTCCCTGTATCACAATTAAGGCTGATGTCGCCACTACCTGCAATACTGGCTTCAACATCAATACTGCTCAATCTTGAAGCTTCAAGATCACCGCTTCCGGCAACTTTTAAATGTGTTTTTTGAGCACTACCGCTTATCGAAAGATCTCCAGAACCTGCTACTGATGCGCTAACATCCTGAGCATTTACCTCTAAAACCATATCACCGCTTCCTGCCACAGCGCAAGAAAATTTCTGCGCATTAATAGGGTCTTTCCCTATCACATCACCAGAACCAGCCATGCTTACTTTTTCAATATCTTTAAAAGGAACAGTAACTGTTATGTCTTTATTTCTGCTGGTTCTCAAGCTAACGCCATCTTCAGTATAAATCTTTAACTTGTTCCCTTTTACTTCTGTGATAATATATTCCTGAAGGTTTTCTTCTGCTTCAACACTTATTTTACCTTCATTTCCGGCAACTAGAATAACGGTAAAAGAACCGGCGACACCTATTTCATCATAATCTCCTACGTTACGATCATTAGTGGTTAAATTACCATTACCTTCAATTTTTTTTCCTCCCCACCATTGTGCGTTTACAGAACCTGAAACTAACGCGATAACTACTATTAGTACTAATTTTTTCATTTTTTGATTGATATTTGATTAATTGACTTTATAGAAACTCACACCACCATATTCCGAATTGATGCTTAAGTTATTTTTAGCAGAAGCACTACCGTAATAGCCTTCATAGTATTTATCTGATGATTCAATTTGACGCTTTGTGATCTCAAACTCCTCCTCACCCTTAAGACTAGCGTAATCAAGCTTGATTATAAAATTGAATTTATAGGCTGCGTTGTAACCAACTTTAACTCCGGCATATTCTGTATTGATACGTACATTACCAGCATTTGCGGTAAGCTCATCAATACGTAGCGAACCATAATCCATATTCAAATCAAGGTTCCCGCTTACTTTACCCAGTTTTACGCTAAGATAATCAGAGCTTCCTTCTATATTATTTGCAGCGTCTAATGATACTCCACCATAATCACAACTGAATTTGAGGTTTTTGACGGTACCAAAATTTGACTTGGTATAATCTGCATTAAGCACTACATTTTCTGCTTTTTCAAGTGTGAATGAACTGTAGTCAGCGCTTATTTTACCACTTTTCATATAAGTGATATTCGAGTTATTGGTATAATCAAAGCTCAATACGTTATTATCTGCTAACAGTTCGCCTAGATCCAGATGTCCATAGTCACAAGATATTTTAGCAACACCTTTTATTTTATCTATCGAAATACCACCATAATCATTACTCAAGTCAACCTTATTTGTAACCGGAACTTTGATCTTATAGTTAATTTCCATATTTACGTTATTGTTGCTTGAAGTCCAGCTGCTCCACCACGAGCTTCTGCCTTCTTCAATCTCTGTACGAGCAGAAACCATATCAGCGCTGGCATCAAATTTCACTTCGATTTCATTAAGTTTTTCCATCACTTTATCCTCGTCATTACCGTTTGTTTTTACAATAACCTCAATAACGACTTTGTTCTGTTCCCAAGAAATCACGTCTACATTTCCGTAGCTATTATTGATTTTAAGCAACGCATCTGAATTAACGTTGTATTCTTTAGTAATTTTCTTTTCTTTAGTATAGCGACCTTTAAAACGATCAGGATCGTTTCCGTTAGCAAAGGTCACCGCGCTGGTTACCAAGAAAAGTAATAGGGTTTTATAGTAATTGATCTTCATAATCGTTTGTTTTAATTTTTTTGATTGATTCTATTTCTTTTAAAACAGTGTTGAGTAAATCTATACGTGCCTGAAAATTGGCAATCATCGCATAGATCACACGTTTATCCTCCCCGCTGGTAGCCAGATCATTGGTAAGTTTATTATAATCTTTTTCAAGAATTTCGAGTTGTACAAGCGCATCTTCAACCAGTTTTTGGGTTTGTGGAGTGCGAGCTTCATTAATATTGTAAAGCTCTTCTTCAATTGCTTTTGTAAAGAAGTCTTGTGTTTTAGCCATTTCTGGAGAAACGGCTGCAAGACCTACATTTGAAACTGTGGGTTTTACGGTTGCATAACCTGCAAATACAATGAGTACAATTGCGGCTGCTGCTGCCAGAGGTTTCCACCAGTCTAAAGTACGGGTGGTAACAACTTTTTCTTCTTTTTTACGTTCTTTGAGTTTGTCTAAAAAGCGCAGTTCATGACCATCTCCGGGCTCGGCAATGTCAAAACAGTCTCGCTGTTCTTCAAACCAGTTTTCTAAATTCGTTTTCATAATTCTTTTATTCTGTGATTAAATCACTTAATTTTTTTCTTAAACTTTCTTTCGCTCGGGAAACAGTCGTTCTGCAATTGGCATAACTTATTCCCAGTATTTCACTCATTTCTTCATAATCATAACCTTCTATTAGGTTTAAGGTTAGAGCTACTCTGTAATTCTCTTTGAGATGATTCATAGTTTGCATTACACGCTGTATTTCAAGATTGTCTGTATCGCACTCTGTGATGCCTTGGTTTTCATCTTCAAGTCTGTACATTGTGTCTTCAAGATCATCTTCTTTGCGACGTACACGTTTATTGTAGCTGCTTATACTATTGTTTACCACAATACGCTTAAGCCAACTGCCAAATGTAGCTTCACCGCTATAACTTTCAAGCTTCGTAAAGGCACTTAAAAAGGATTCTTGCATAACATCTTCGGCTTCAGCGTTATCCTTTACAATACGTAGCGAAGTATTGTACATGGCTTTGTAATAGCGCTTATAAACCGCAAGTTGCGCTTGCTGATTTCCGTTTCTACATTGCTCGATGAGCAAGTCAATATGATGGTTAGTAGTATTCAATAGGTTAATGCTTCAGTATAAAGATACAGTTCGTTAGGTTTTGTTACAGTTGTTAGAATTTTTTTTCAAACCTTTAAAAAAATTAAGGTGGCATAACAATTGAATTATATTTAAAACAAAATACCTCTAGAGGCTCAATAGCCCGTTAATAAAGAGGTTAAACCAAATAAAAAAGATCGCATTGTTCTGAATATTTAAAAATTATGACAATGTGGCGTTAAATAATATGGCTAGAACAAAATTTACAAATCTTGACAATCTGTCATTGCAGGACTTTGAAGGAGATGCTGAATTAATCCCGTTGATGACCCCTGAAGATGAAGATGAGATAAATCGTGAAGAATTACCAGAGACCTTACCTATTTTACCGCTTAGGAATACAGTTTTATTTCCGGGTGTGGTAATCCCAATTACTGCAGGACGTGATATGTCTATAGACTTGATCAACGAAGCAAATAAGGGTTCAAAAATTATAGGTGTTGTTTCTCAAAAAGATGAGACTGTAGAAAATCCTTCTGCAGACGATATCAATACTACAGGTGTAGTGGCTCGTATTTTACGAGTTTTAAAAATGCCTGACGGAAATGTTACCGTTATCATTCAAGGAAAGAAACGTTTTAATGTAGCTGAGGTTATTACTGAAAAACCGTATCTGGTTGCAACAGTACGTGAAGTTCCTGAAACACGCCCCGAGAAGAATTCTGCTGAATTTAAAGCGATCATAGAGTCTATAAAAGAACAGGCTTTACAAATCATAAAACAGTCGCCTAACATCCCAAGTGAGGCTGGTTTTGCTATAAAAAACATAGAAAGCGAATCGTTTTTGATCAATTTTGTGAGTTCTAATATGAATCTCACGGTTTCTGAAAAACAAGGACTTTTAGAAATCAATGATTTGCAGGAGCGTGCTTTGCAAACTTTGCGACACATGAATACCGAAATGCAAAAACTGGAGCTGAAAAATGATATTCAGAGCCGGGTGCATAATGATATGAGTCAGCAGCAGCGCGAGTATTTCCTACATCAGCAGATGAAAACTATTCAGGAAGAACTGGGTGGTGTTTCTCAGGAAGATGAGATCGAAGAAATGCGCCAGCGTGCAAAGAAGAAGAAGTGGGACGAGAAAGTTGGTAAGCAGTTTAAAAAAGAGCTTGCCAAAATGCAGCGTATGAACCCACAGGTTGCAGAATACAGCATTCAGCGTAATTACTTAGATCTGTTTTTAGACCTTCCTTGGAATAAATTCAGTAAAGATAAATTTGACCTGAAACGCGCTAAGAAAATACTAGATCGAGACCATTATGGTCTTGACGATGTTAAAAAACGTATTATAGAATACCTAGCGGTTCTTAAATTACGTAATGATATGAAGTCGCCTATTCTCTGCCTTTATGGGCCTCCGGGAGTAGGTAAAACTTCTTTAGGAAAGTCTGTAGCTGAAGCTTTAGGACGCGAATATGTACGTATGAGTTTAGGTGGTTTACGTGACGAAGCTGAGATACGCGGTCACCGTAAAACCTATATAGGTGCGATGCCGGGTAGAATACTTCAAAGTTTAAAAAAAGCAGGTACTAGTAATCCTGTTTTTGTGTTGGATGAGATTGACAAGTTGAGCAATAGCAATCAGGGAGATCCTTCTTCGGCTTTGCTAGAGGTTTTAGATCCTGAGCAAAATGCGGAGTTTCACGATAACTTCTTAGAGTTAGGTTTTGATCTTTCTAAAGTGATGTTTATTGCTACAGCAAACAATTTAGGTACTATTCAGCCGGCATTGCGTGACCGTATGGAGATCATTAATGTAACGGGGTATACTATAGAAGAAAAAGTAGAGATAGGTAAACGTCACTTGCTTCCAAAGCAATTGAAAGAACATGGTGTTACTGCAGACCAACTTAAAATCGCTAAACCACAATTAGAGAAAATAGTTGAGGGGTATACCCGTGAGTCTGGTGTGCGAGGACTAGAAAAACAAATCGCGAAAATGGTGCGCTATGCAGCTAAAAATATTGCGATGGAAGAGGAGTATAATGTAAAGATTGATAATGCAACGGTTATTGATGTGCTGGGTTCTCCTAAACTACAGCGCAACAAATATGAGAATAACGAAGTTGCCGGAGTGGTTACCGGTTTGGCCTGGACGCAGGTAGGTGGTGATATTCTTTTTATAGAATCGATACTTTCTAAAGGTAAAGGAAACCTTACGGTTACCGGGAACTTAGGGAAAGTGATGAAAGAGAGTGCAACACTTGCCATGGAATACATTAAATCTAATGCCGAAGAACTGAAATTAGATCCATCGGTATTTGAGAAATACAATGTGCATATTCACGTGCCAGAAGGAGCAACTCCAAAAGATGGTCCTAGTGCGGGTATCACCATGTTAACTTCATTAGTTTCGTTGTTCACCCAACGTAAAGTGAAGAAAAATATAGCAATGACTGGTGAGATCACGCTTCGAGGAAAAGTACTTCCTGTGGGAGGAATTAAAGAAAAAATTCTTGCTGCAAAACGCGCCCATATTAAAGAGATTATTATGTGTGCTGAGAATGAGCGTGATATCAAAGAGATCAATGATGAATACTTAAAGGGGCTAACTTTTCACTATGTAAATGATATGAGTGAAGTTCTAGAGCTGGCTTTGACCAATCAGAAGGTTAAACGAGCTAAAGAACTCTAGTATTTAAGATCTATAATTCAAAGCCCGCTTTCTAATACAAGCGGGTTTTTTTGTGGAGACGAAATAAAGTAAATTATCTTTGAGCGTACTTGGGATACCTTTTTAATTTCGACTATAGTGTAACTTTGTTAGTCTTTAGAAGGGTATTGTTGCAAACGAACTTATGTTAAAAAAGCTATTACTGCTTCTTACTTTACATATGGGACTTACTGCTGTTGGGCAGTTAGGTGGTCGTGCAACGTACCAGTTTTTAAATTTGGTTTCTTCGCCTAAGCAAGCTGCCTTAGGAGGAAAATTGCTTACCGATCAAAGTTATGATCCCACTTCAGGCTTGTTTAATCCGGCTTCAATAAATACGGAAATGGATAACCAACTCTCTTTAAATTATGTCAATTATTTAGCAGATGTAAATTATGGTACGGTAAGTTATGCGTATGAATACGACCGCCGTACGCAAGTGATTCATGCAGGAGTAACATATGTTAATTATGGTACCTTTCAAGGTTTTGATGAGCGGGGTAATGCAACCTCAGACTTTAGTGGAGGAGAAGTGGCTTTTTCTGTAGGGTATGCTTATAATATTCCACGAACTGATTTTTTTATAGGTGCAAATGCAAAATTGATTTCGTCTAAGCTTGAAGAATACACCTCACTGGGAGGAGCTGTTGATCTCGGAGTTTTATATGTCAATGAAGGTTTAGATCTCAATATTGGCGGTGTGGTGCGTAATATAGGAACGCAGTTTACCGCATATGATGTGACCTATGAAAGGCTTCCGCTAGAAGTTGATTTTGGGATATCTCAAAAGTTAGAACACGTTCCGATTCGGTGGCATTTTACTCTGGAAAATTTACAAAGCTGGAATGTAGCTTTTGCCAATCCGGCACGGGAAACTTCAGATTTAAGTGGCGATACAACTTCAGAAAACATAAATTTTTTTGATGAAGCTTTACGACATATGATTTTTGCAGCAGAGTTATTTCCTGATAAAGGCTTCAATATAAGGTTGGGTTATAACGTAAGAAGAGCTGAAGAACTACGTATTGTAGATCAGCGTAGTTTTGCCGGCCTCAGTGCCGGTTTCTCTATTAAGTTTAATAAATTGCGCCTGAGTTATAGCTATGCCAGATACAACAGTGCTGCAAGCTCAGGTTTCTTCGGTTTGAATATTGATTTAAGATAGATGAGATTCAAGCCGATTAGTTTTAATATTCAACTCTTAACTTTTGAAAAAAATCACCATTGCTATAGACGGTTATTCTTCTACCGGAAAAAGTACAGTAGCTAAAATGTTAGCTAAAGAATTAGGTTATGTCTATGTAGACACTGGAGCAATGTACCGTGCAGTTACGCTTTATGCTATGCGTAAACTTTTTATAAGAGAAGGTCATTTTGATAAGGAGGCACTCGTAAGACATTTATTTATGGTTTCCGTTAAGTTTCAAATGAATACTAAAACCGGGATTGCAGATATGTATTTGAATGGTGAGAATGTAGAGAAAGAAATCAGAACTCTGGAAGTATCTAATTTTGTAAGCCAGGTTGCTGCGATTCCTGAAGTGCGTAAGCTTATGGTAAAAAAGCAACATGAAATGGGAAAAGAAAAAGGTATTGTGATGGACGGTCGCGATATAGGTACAGTTGTTTTTCCTGATGCAGAATTAAAGGTTTTTATGACTGCGACTGCAGACGAGCGTGCCCGAAGACGTTTTGAAGAATTGAAAGCTAAGGGAGATGATGTAAGCTACGATGCTGTTTTAGAAAACGTTCAAAAACGAGATCAACTAGATACCAGCCGCAAAGATTCACCCCTTGTTCAGGCAGAAGATGCGATACTCCTAGATAATACGCATACGAATATCGAAGATCAATTCCATATACTTCTTCAGTTAGCAAAAGACCGTATATTTGGTAGATGTTGATTAACTCAATAATCGAGATTTAAAACTTCGAAGCTTTACTCAAAGTATAAAGCTGTTTTCTTTTAACGCCTTGTAAACTTGTTTAAGGCGGCTTATTAAAACCTTTCAATAACCTTAATGAAAGCTACCCAACTCAATAAACCCTTGCTATATCTTATGGCAGTAGGAGCAGGTCTTGTTGTTGCAAATAACTATTATAACCAGCCGTTACTCAACTTAATTGCAAATACTTTTAACGTAACCGAGGCGCAGGTGAGTAATATTCCACTTGCGACACAGTTGGGTTATGCTTTTGGGTTGTTATTTATCATTCCTTTAGGAGATAAATTTTCAAGGCGTAAAATCATTCTTGTAGATTTTTTAGCAATTATTTCAGCGTTGATTGTTACTGCTTTGGCTCCCAGTTTATTGGTTTTGACGATTTCAAGTTTTTGTGTGGGATTTGCCTCTGTTGTTCCACAGTTATTTGTGCCTATGGCTGCTCAATTAGCTACAGAAGAAAAACGAGGTAAAGCTATAGGGATCGTGATGAGTGGCTTGCTGATTGGAATTTTAGGCAGTCGGTTTTTAAGTGGAATGATAGGTGAATATTATGGCTGGCGGTTTATGTATTACCTCGCTGCCGGAATTATGGTTATTTACGCCATACTCCTGTATTTTAAACTTCCTGATGTTGCGACAGATTTTAAAGGAACTTATGTGCAACTTATGCGTTCTTTGCTGAAGCTTTTTAAAACCAAACCTGATGTACGTATTGCTGCATTGAGAGGTGCACTTGGCTTTGCAGGTTTTAGTGCGTTCTGGACCACACTGGTTTTTCTGATGGAAGCTAATTTTGGTTACGGTAGTGGTGCAGCCGGACTTTTTGGTGTATTGGGAATGGTGGGTGCATTAGGCGCAACATTAGCGGGAAAACTGAATGATAAATACAATTCCCAAAATCTAATTTATATGTTTTCTGGTATTTTGATCGTATCGTGGATTGTGTTTCAATTTTCAGGAAGTTCATTAATAGGTTTAGTAATAGGAGTTCTTCTCGTAGATTTTGGATTGCAGTGTTTACACGTGACCAATCAGAATATCATTTTTAAAAAGAATCCAGGAGCACGCAATCGCGTAAACACCATTTATATGGTAATCTATTTTATAGGAGGTGCATTAGGTACTGTTACCGGAGCCTATGCCTGGCAGCATTATCAGTGGACAGGTGTTGCGATTTTAGGTCTGGTTTATTCGGTATTGATCATTATTCTTCAGTTCTTATTTCGGTGGAGGCATAAACAATGAATTTTCAGTTTTAGAGATTTTCAGAAATCTGTTATGCTAAATTACCCATAAGATGTGCTTAAGGCTTTATTAAAACCACTTGGTTGAGCGATACTACTCATTAACTTTAAATAAAATGATCGGCAGCTTGTAAATGCAAGTAAAACCGAAAAACTATTTAAAAGAAAATTATGAGTACAGATATTTTAGAGAAGCCTAATGCAACGCAAAAAGCTTCAAGTAGCAATTCAATTCAAACGATAAACCCAACAACGGGTAAACCGCTTCAAAGTTATAAAATGATGACTGATCAGGAGGCTAGTGACGCTGTCAAAGCAACTCACGAAGCTTTTTTAAGGTGGAAAACACTATCGTTAGAGGAACGAGCAGATTTTATAAAGAAAATAGGCGAAAGCTTAACCAAACACAAAGACAGTCTTGTAAAATTGATGACTGAAGAAATGGGGAAACTCACGAGTCAGGGAGAGCAGGAAGTTGACCTATGTGCCGCAATTTGTGAATATACCGCAAAGAATGGCCCGGAAGAGTTGAAAGATGAGGAGCGTACATTACCGCAAGGCGGTAAGGGATTAATTACGTATTCGCCTTTAGGTGTAATTTATGGAATACAACCTTGGAATTTCCCAACATATCAGGTGATGCGTTATACGATAGCTAACTTAATGGCAGGTAATGGTATTTTACTGAAACATGCAGAGAACGTTACTGGCTCTGCGTTATTGATTGAAAAGATCATAAAAGATGCTGGTTTGCCAGAAAACATATTTACGGTTCTGAGAATTTCTCACGATCAATCTGATGATATCATTGAGAATGATTTAGTACGTGGAGTAACTTTAACTGGTAGCGGAACCGCAGGTAAAGTCGTAGGCGAAAAAGCAGGGAAAGCTTTAAAGAAAACTGTTTTAGAATTGGGTTCTAACGATGCATACTTGGTGTTAGATGATGCTGATATTGATGTTGCGGTAGAATGGAGTATTAAGGGTAGAACGTATAACAACGGCGAGACTTGTGTAGCTGCAAAGCGCTTTGTTGTGACCGAAAAAGTCTACGACGAATTTAAAGAGAAGTTTGTCGCCGGAATGAAAGAATTAAAATACGGGGATCCTAAAGATGACGCTGTAGATATGGGACCAATGGCACGTAAAGATTTACGTGAAAAACTGCACGATCAGGTAGAAGAAAGTGTTACCAATGGAGCTGAAATTTTATGTGGAGGCAAGTTACCAGAAGGTGATGGCTATTTTTATCCAGCAACTATTTTAGGTAATGTTAAACCCGGTCAACCTGCATATGATGATGAATTATTTGGTCCGGTTGCTTCTTTAATAAAAGCTAAAGATAATAAAGATGCAATGCGTATAGCTAACGATAGTCGATTTGGTTTAGGTGGGGGTATTTTCTCTAAAGATGAAGATGCAGCATTTGAATTGGCTAAGAATCATTTTGATACTGGTATGGTATTTATCAACAGTTTTGGTCTGGCTCAGCCTAATATGCCTTTTGGTGGAGTAAAAGCATCAGGTTATGGTAGAGAACATGGTGGTTTTGGTATTAAAGAATTTGTAAATGAGAAAGCGATAATGAGACTCAATAGCTAAAATTAAATTTAGATATTTAAAAAATCCCCGTTCAGTGATGAGCGGGGATTTTCTTTTTTAATTACCTATAGGAGGTGGTCCGTCAGGAATCATCGCCTTGTAGACATCGTCACCTTTTCGTTCTTTAAATTCGGTTTTTACTTCTTCAACCAGTTTTGCATCGTCAAAAAGGTCAAACATCGTCATCGACATCGCTTTTGAAGCCATTATCATTCCTTTATGGCCTATAGACATTCCGCCGCAGGCGACAACCGCCCAAGAATGCCAAGGCGTATCTTTAGGAGCAACGGTTACTCCAAGATTAATATTAGGCACATTCCAGCTCACATCTCCAACATCTGTAGAGCCGCCGCCGGGATTTTCTCGGGTTTCTTCAAAAGGATAGATTTTACTGTCCATTCCCACTTGAGGCTTATCTGTCATTTCTTGAATTTTTTTACCAAAAGCAATTTCTTCTTCAGTGTATTCTAAAGGTCCTAAAAGTTCCAGATTCTTTTGCATTACGGCGCCACCGGTTCTGTTTACCAATGTTTCCCGAATACCGGAAACTAAAGAATATTTGTAATCTACATTAGCCATTATAGCTGCTCCTTCTGCCATTTTTTTTACCTGCTCAAAAACCGGAAGCATTCCTTTTGTATCGGTATTGCGTACGCGAACCCATAATTTGCTGTAATCAGGAACTACATTCACTACCTGTCCACCATCTTGTATATGATAATGTATACGTACTGTAGGCTTTATATGTTCACGGTAATAATTGATTCCAGTTGTGTAAAGTTCAAGAGCATCAGAAGCGCTGCGGCCATTCCAGGGGTCTGCAGCAGCGTGAGCCGCCTGGCCATAAAATTCTACAATAAAGTCTACCATAGCCAGCGAACTTTGCACGTCTGCTTTGGTGTCTGCAGAAGGATGCCAGCTTACATTAACATCAACATCATCCCAAACCCCGGCTTCCAACATCCAGAGTTTACCAAAGAATTTTTCTTCAGCAGGAGTACCTATGAATTTTATGGTGCCCTTAATTTCACCGGCTTCAATCATTTCTTTAATGGCAATTGCTGCGCCTAAACTTGCGGTCCCAAAAAGGTTATGACCACAGCCGTGACCTGCTGCACCTGCTTCTAATGGTTCTTTAGTAGGTTGCGCTTTTTGAGAAATTCCGGGGAGCGCATCAAACTCACCTAAAACACTAATAACCGGTTTTCCTTCACCATAAGTAGCAATAAATGCAGTAGGAATGTCAGCTACAACACGTTCAACAGTAAAACCGTTTGCTTCGGCATAATCAGCAAGGAGTTTTGAAGATTCGGTTTCCTGAAAAGCAATTTCGGCATTTGCCCAAATTTTGTCGCTAATGGAAATGAGGTCTTCTTTGTGATTTTCGACAGAAGCAATAAGCTGCTTTTTGTCTTTGGGGATTTTTTGTCCAAATCCTATCGAACAAAATAATATAATTAGAACAGTAATTTTTGTATTCATACAGAAATTGAGTTTAGTTAGTATTTTAAATTTAGTAAAAACAATACTAGTTGTATTGTAATCAGTTGTTTATCATAAATAATTATTTTTTGAAAACTTATATTGATTTTTTGGTATATAAATTTTGATAATTTAAGAATAATTTAAAAATGGATAGTTTTCACTAAATTTTTAGTTCATTAATTATTTTTGGGTAAATTTTTTATTTAAATTAAACTTTTGAAAATCTGACAAATAGCTGATTATGAATAAATCTACACCTGAAAATTTTACAAAATTCATTGTTCCTTTATTTTTGGTGTTGTTTCTATTTGTTTCGAATCGATTATTTTCTCAGAGTGATAGAGAAGTGAAAGGGTATGTTACCAGTTTAGGAAATCCCTTAAACAATGCACAGGTTGCAGTTAAAGGAACAGATAATGTAATAGCAACCGATTCAAAGGGATTTTACACCATTAATGTAAAACCAAGACAGGTGCTTCAATTTTCATATATAGGTTTTGAGACTGTAGAAATTATTGTTGAAGACGTAACGAGTATGCTCAATGTGAAATTACTTCCCGAGGTGAATGATTTGGAAGAGGTTACCGTCACTGGAAAGAGTAAAGTACAAAAGGATTTTGAAGAAGAAAATGGTCCCAATGGTCGTCCTCGAAAAATGCCAACTGCAATGGGGTATATAAGTACCGGAGGTTCTTCGACTTATGTAAAGGGTGAAAGCTTAAATCAGGCAGCTGTAGATCTTGCAAGAGCCATAGATGGTAGAGCTGCCGGAATGGAAGTAAATAATGAAGGTGAGATTTTTATTAGAGCAGGTAACTCTATTAATAACGATGTACCTGCTATTTGGGATATAGACGGGATGATTTATACAGAGCCTCCTTTTATAGATATTGCAAATGTGCAGGATGTTCTGATTTTGAAATCATTAAGCCAAACAAGTAGGTATGGAAATATAGCTTCCGGAGGTGTAATTGTCGTACGAACTAAAGGTGCTTATTTCGCACAACGCAAACAAGAAGTAGCTGCAACCTACGGAAATAAAAAAGTGTATTCTGGTGATGCTTTAGATATCTCTAAGGTAATTACTCCTATACCAAATTATTTAAAAGATTTAGAAGAAATAAATGATTCTGAGAAAGCAAATACTTTATACAGAGAATATTTGAAGGCAAATTCTAATGACCCTGAATTTTATGCAGATGTTGCTAATTATTTTTTTGATCTCGGTGAATCAACATCAGCTATTACTGTATTGTCTGATATGGAGACTAAATTTGAAACAAATGCTGAAGTTTTAAAAATACTAGCATATACATTAGAAGAGCATAAGAAAAAGGAAGAAGCACTTTCAGTATACAAAAAGATATTTAGATTAAGACCCAAATATGCACAATCATATCGGGATATAGGAAATGCTTTTTCTGAAGTAGAAAATTACCAAAAGGCATGGTTGATGTATATGGGATATATGAATACTCAAGATGGTTTAACCGGGAGTGGAGTAGATGCTGTGATCTATAGGGAGATGGAAGCCTTATATCTGAAGCATAAGAATCAGATAGATGTCGATGCAAAATTTGCCTTGCCTGATGATAAAAGCGAGCTCACCTACGACGTACGCTTAGTTTTTGAATGGAACACCTCTGAAGCAGAATTTGAAATTGAATTTGTAAATCCGCAGAATCAGCCCTTTAGTTTTAATCATACCCTAGAGCAAAATGCTGAGCGCATTAAAAATGAAAAGTTAAAAGGATATACTTCAGAAGAATTTTTGATCGATGATCTAGGTGCTGGTGATTGGCTGGTGAATATCAAATATTTTGGAAATAAACAGTTTCAGCCTACATTTTTAAAAGTGACATCTTATTACAACTGGCAGCAACCCAATCAAAAACATACGGTTGAGGTGTTTAAACTCACCCGACAAAATATTAAAATGCAACTGCTGAAGCTTAACAGTTCGGCTTTAAAATTTTAGGATTATGCTTTTCAAACTTTACTCAAAATCCAGTCGGTGTAATGAGTTAGAACTTCTTCTTTGTTGAGTTCGTTATGAGTCTCGTGTCTCAAATCCTTCCAAGACTTAAATTTAATTTGATCCTGATGTCTTGATGCTAATATTTTAGATGCTTTGTAATTTGTGATTTTATCCGCTGTGCCGTGTGCTAATAAAACAGGAGCTTTAAAATCAAAAGTTTTATCCATAAGATAAACGCCGTTATCATTCAGACCGAAAAAAAGCCGGGTAGAAGCTTCACCGTGCACCAACTCATCTTTAAGATATGCTTTGCCCACTTCGGGATCGCGGGAAAGATCGTCAGGATTTAATTTGGTTTGTTGAACAGGATTTAATGCAAAAGTGAGCGCCATTCTACCTAGAATAATTTTAAAAGCTCCGGGATTTTTAACAAGTTTCAGCCAGGGTGAAGTAACAAGTGCTCCTTTAGGCGGTAGAGTAGTAAGAAGGAGATACCTTAAAACAATACCGCCTCCCATACTGTGACCGTATAGAAACACGGGTGTGTCGGGGTTTTCATCAACTGCTTTTTCATAAATAAAATCTACTGCAAGAATATAATCTTGTAACGAGCGTACCACTCCGCGTTTTCCACTTGATTTACCGTGACCGGGAAGATCTACCGCATAACAACTTATCTTTTTTATATTGAAAAATTGAGCGACGTGCTCATACCTGTCTAGGTGCTCGCCAAAACCATGAATAATACACACAACTGCTTTTTGATTAGGTACTTTCCATAGCTTTCCAAAGAGCTCATGTCTAGCAGTTTGTCCCTTGAAAGTTTCCACATAAATTTCTTCTTGCATATTTTTTATTTTAGAATTGAAAATATGAAAAGTTTATGTAATTTTGCAGTCCTTTTGACAACAGTAGGAAGCACAAAAGGCGCAGAGAAGAATTTTATTCTTAGCTGTTGAAAACAAATATTCTAAACCTCTTTTATGGTTTTGTGTTGTTTAGCTTCCACGAAAGCGTAAAATACAAATTTTTAATCAGCAATGGCTGAAGAAAACAAAAACCCGGAAGCTCAAGAAGCAGTAGAGCTTAAAACAAATGTTGCAGCAGCAGAAGAACTTGCTACTCCTGATGCAATTGAGGAGCCAAAAGGTTACGAAAGTGCTGCACAAGCAAACCCTGAGAAATTTCTTAAAGAATTTAACTGGCATAACTACGAGGAAGGTATTGACCCAATCGATGATGACAAGTTAGATGAGTTTGAAAAGCTTGTGGCAGAAAACTTTGTTGACACTCTTGATGACGAAGTTGTAGAAGGTACCGTAATCAACATCACAGATCGTGATGCTATTATAGATATCAATGCAAAATCTGAAGGCGTAATTTCTCTTAACGAGTTTCGTTACAACCCAGATCTTAAAGTAGGTGATACTGTTGAGGTGTTAATTGATGTGCGTGAAGATGCAACTGGTCAATTAATTTTATCTCACCGTAAAGCTCGTGTAATCAAAGCTTGGGAGCGTGTAAATAAAGCTCACGAAGATGGTACTATTGTTACCGGTTTTGTGAAAGCACGTACTAAAGGTGGTATGATCGTTGACGTATTTGGTATAGAAGCGTTCTTACCAGGTTCTCAAATCGACGTGAAGCCTATCCGTGATTACGATGCTTATGTGAATAAAACAATGGAATTTAAAGTTGTTAAAATCAACCAGGAATTCAAAAACGTTGTTGTTTCTCACAAAGCACTTATCGAAGCAGATATCGAAGAGCAGAAAAAAGAAATCATTGGGCAGCTTGAAAAAGGTCAGGTTCTTGAAGGTACCGTTAAAAACATTACTTCTTACGGAGTATTCGTTGACCTTGGTGGCGTAGATGGTTTGGTTCATATTACAGATCTTTCTTGGTCTCGTATCAACCACCCTAATGAGATCGTTGATCTAGATCAGAAATTAAACGTTGTTATCCTTGACTTTGATGAGGATAAAACACGTATCCAACTTGGTCTTAAGCAGCTTAAGAAGCACCCATGGGATGCTCTTAGCGAAACCTTAAGCGTAGGAGATAAAGTAAAAGGTAAAGTAGTTGTAATCGCAGATTACGGTGCTTTCGTAGAAGTAGAAGAAGGAGTTGAAGGTCTTATCCACGTTAGTGAAATGTCTTGGTCTACGCACTTGCGTAGCGCTCAGGATTTCGTAAATGTTGGTGACGAAGTTGAAGCTCAGATTCTTACTATGGATCGCGAAGATCGTAAGATGTCTCTTGGTATCAAGCAATTATCGCAAGATCCTTGGACAGACATTACTACTAAATATCCTGTAGGATCTCGTCATACTGGTATTGTACGTAACTTCACTAACTTTGGTGTATTCGTAGAATTAGAAGAAGGTATTGACGGTCTTATCTACATCTCAGACCTTTCTTGGACTAAGAAAATCAAGCATCCATCAGAATTTACAAACATTGGTGATAAACTAGAGGTTGTAGTTCTTGAGCTTGATGTAGAAGGACGTAAACTAAGCTTAGGTCACAAGCAGATTGAAGACAATCCTTGGGATAAATATGAAGCTGAGTTTGCTGTAGGAACTAAGCACACTGGTACAATTGGAGAGATTGTAGATAAGGGAGCAACTGTAGAATTCAACGAGGATATCGTGGCATTTATTCCAGGACGTCACTTAGAGAAAGAAGATGGTAGCAAACTAGGAAAAGGTGATGAAGCAGAGTTCCAGATTATTGAGTTTAATAAAGACTTTAAACGTGTAGTTGCATCGCATACTGCATTGTTTAAAGAAGAGGAAGCTAAGATTGTTAAGCAGGCAGCTAAGAAAGCAGCTGATTCTGCAGCAGCTAGCGCACCTACTTTAGGAGACGCTAATGATGCTCTTGCAGCATTGAAAAAGAAAATGGAAAAAGGTGGTAACTAAGCCCTAACATTTTTAATATAGAGAAGCCCTTTAGCATTTGCTAAAGGGCTTTTTTTATTTAAGCTTAAAAATGTATTTGATAATCCCCTTATTGCTCAAAAGTTGATGATTTTCACAAGACCAATGCATTATAGACTTATATCATAATCGTTTTCATTATTTAATTACCTGTTTGTATATAGCTTGGGCTTATCTTGGATTTTCTCTTTTTTTGCTAGTGCTTTCGAGTTTCTAGATTTCCCTGACATAATTTACCTTGTTATGTTATAAGTTATTTATATTAGCAATAAATGTTTGTTTTTAGATGAAATATTATTGGATTCTTCTTATTGTAATTTCAAGTTATGCTCAAGAGCAAAAGTTTAAACTGCACGTTGATCATTCTGATAAAATCATAAAACTCTATGTAGACAATTACCAATACTGCCCAGTGACTTTGAATTTAAGTTATAAGCTTCAAAATTTGCGTCTGTTGAAACCTAATGATACTTCTTATTTTATTCCCGCACGCGCTAAAAAGATTCTTTTAACTAAACTTGAGCGTATAGATAATAACTTACCGGCGAATTTAAATTTTGACGATAGGTATTTTTATGGATTTAAAAATAACAATAGAGCTAACCTTCATTATAGTTATCACTTACCTTTTGCATTAGGGGCTTCAAATTTGGTGGTACAAGGGCCTAATGGGGTTTTAGGACATAAAGATCAACATGCTGTTGATTTTCGCATGGAATATGATTCGGAAGTTGTAGCAATGCGAGCCGGTATAGTGGTTCAGGTTATAGATACATTAAGTACGGTGATTAAAGAAAATTCGTGTACTGTAAAAAGTAATATGCTTCTGGTGTATCACGACGATGGTACCTTTGCTCAATACAGCCATTTTAAGAAAAATGGGATTGTAGTAGAAGTAGGAGATCGTGTTCAAGAAGAGCAACTTTTAGGTTATGCGGGCAATGTGAATTTTGGTAGTGAACCTCATATGCATTTCGAAGTTTTTAAAGGACTTGTAAGTAAGAAGGAGAGTATACCCATCTCATTTCTTATTGACTATGGTTTTAAAATAAAAGAGTTAGAAAATTGGAAGTACTACACGAAGTATTATTGATTTTTTACTCAGTATAATAAATGAGTGTTGCTGTATACGTGTTTGTAGCAGCTAAAATATTTAGATTCTAAAGTTGGTTATAAATGGTTATTTTCGCTTACCCAGAAACATTACACTTATGAACTATATTCTCTTCGACGGTCCTGCGCGTAAAAAGCTCTTACCCTTTACCTATACTAGACCTGTTGCAGATCTCAGAATCGGAATTTTAACCATTCGGGAGAAGTGGGAAAAACATCTGGGAAGTACAACTTCTACAATTACTGAAGAGTATTTATCAGAAAAATTCCCTATGGTGGAGTTTGAAGAGAACGTAATGATCAATGCTTCTTATATTCCAACGGAAGTTCTGGTAGAACAAGTGCTGGATCTACAGGAAAATCAAGCGCTTTTTGATGGGGATGATATCGTTGCTTTTTATACTAAAGATACTCAGGAAGAAATAGATTTTGATACATATGAGCAATTAGAAGTTACCGCTGAAGGTATTTTTAAGATTGAAAATAACTGGGGTATTTTCAGTAAAAATCACGATGCGATTCGGTTAGATTATGATTTGTTAACTGAAGACCGAAAGTCTGCTCAAATTCCTTCGACTGTGCAAACTCTCAATCCTGAGAATATATTTATTGAAGAAGGAGCAAAGCTTAACTTTTGTACGCTTAACGCTTCAGAAGGCCCTATTTATATTGGTAAAGATTCTGAAATAATGGAAGGTGCTCTTATTAGAGGTCCTTTTGCAATGTGTGAACATGCTACCGTAAAAATGGGAGCTAAGATCTACACTGGGACAACCATTGGCCCATATTGTAAGGTAGGGGGAGAGGTTACTAATTCGGTTTTGATGGCCTATTCTAATAAAGGTCACGATGGATATTTGGGGAACTCGGTTTTGGGGGAATGGTGCAACGTTGGTGCAGATTCTAACAACAGTAACCTTAAAAATAATTATGAAGAAGTGCGCCTTTGGGATTACGAGACCGAAGGTTTTGCAAAAACCGGACTCCAGTTTTGTGGTTTAATTATGGGAGATCACAGTAAGTGTGGTATCAATACGATGTTTAATACCGGTACGGTTATCGGTGTGAGTGTCAATATATTTGGAACCGGATTTCCACGAAATTTTATTCCATCTTTCAGTTGGGGTGGAGCTGCAGGTTTTACAACTTATAAAACAGTAAAAGCTTTTCAGACCGCAAAACTGGTCATGGAACGCCGCAACATACCATTTGATGAGCAAGAAGCGGCGATCTTAGAACATGTTTTTGAAGAAACTGCTAAGTACAGAAGGTATTAGTGAACTGAAGAAGTATCTACTTTACCGGCTCCTTTTTTCAGCATTAAAACAAAAGGTACGCAAATAAGAAATAAAATTCCTAAGTATAAGAACACATCCATATATGTGAGTACAGTACCTTGAAGCATAATTTTTCCTTCTAAAACCTGATACGCACGATCTAGAGCTTCATTAAAACTGAAGCCCTTTCCAATAAACATTTGCTGCAATCCTTTTAGCTGTTCTTGAGTTTGAGTATTTACAGCGCTAATATTTGGTATCAGGTCAACGCGGTGTTGTTGATTCAATCTGCTGATCATTGTCGTTATGATAGCAATACCAAAAGAACCACCTAACTGACGCATCATCCCGGTAAAAGCTGCTCCTTCACCTATTTCAGCACCTTTGAGGGTTGATAAAGCTAGAGTGGTAATAGGTACAAAAAGCAATCCTAATCCCATTCCTCGTACCACAAGTGGCCAAAACATGGCTTCGCTAGAAGTGTCTGGGGTGAGCAAGTTGTGCATCCACAAACTATAGAGGAAAAAACCTATAAAACCACCCGCAACCAAATACTTTGCAGGAATACCGCGCTCTAAAAGCTTACCAATGATAGGCATCATCAACCCGGTAGTTATCGAACTTGGAATTAACAAGAGTCCGGCATCTGTAGCGGTCCAGCCCAAGATAGATTGGGTGTAAATAGGGATTACAAACGTAGAACCGTACAGCCCAAAACCTAAAATAAAAGTCATTATGGTACCCGTCCATAAATTTGTGTTACGGAGTACTCTCAAGTTTACAATTGGATATTTATAAACCAATTCTCTCCAGATAAAAGCCACCAGGCCAAATACTGAAACAACACTTAGCGTAACAATCATATGGTCTTCAAACCAGTCATCTTGTTGCCCATGTTCTAGTACAAATTGCAATGAACCAATAAATGCAGTTAGAAATACAATTCCCCACCAGTCAACTTGATTTGCTCTTAATTTTTCACCATATTTTGGACTTCTTACATACATTATCGTAAGAATTGTCGCAATGATTCCTATTGGGATATTGATGTAAAAAATATAAGGCCAGGAGTAATTATCTACTAAATAACCTCCTAATGGTGGACCTAAAGTAGGTCCCACAATAACACCCATTCCATAAATGGCTTGTGCCATACCCCGTTTTGCGGCAGGATAACTTTCGGTAATGATAGTTTGTGCAGTTACGAGAAGTGCTCCACCTCCTAAACCTTGTACAAATCTAAAAGCTACCAATTCCCAGATATTTGTGGCGTTCCCGCAGAGAAAAGATGAAAACGTAAATATGACAATAGAAACGGCAAAATAATTACGTCTACCAAATTGCTTAGAAAGCCAACTTGTCATCGGGATGATGATCACGTTTGCTATCGCATAGGCGGTGATTACCCAGGCAACATCTGTTAAAGTTGCACCCAGACTACCGCGCATATCGTTTAACGCAACGTTTACAATGGTTGTATCTACTATTTCCAGTAGGGCACAAAGAATAGCGGTAATCGTAATAATCACGCGTCTAAAACCGTACTCAACCAGACTGTCTTGTGCTTCAATAGCCTCAGCCATGATTTTTTAATTTAGATGAACATCTATTTCGGCGTTCATTCCAGCACGCAATTGCGCCAGTTTTGCTGCGTCATTTGCATTTGTAAAGTTGATCTTCACTGGAAGTCTCTGAACCGTTTTGACAAAATTCCCAGTTGCATTATCAGGAGGTAAAAGCGAGAAACGTGCTCCTGTCGCCGGAGAAAAATTACTAATAACCCCTTCAAATTCTACATCAGGAAAAGCGTCAATGGTAATACCTACTTTTTGACCTACTTTCATATCATTCAGTTGCGTTTCTTTAAAGTTTGCAACCACCCATTTGTTTTGTGTATTTACCAAATAAAATAAAGCCTGTCCTGGCTGCACAAATTGACCCTGCTGCATTTCAACCGAAGAAAGTTGGCCATCTATAGGAGCAGTTACTACTGTATAATCCAGATTGAGTTGTGCAGCATCTACCTGGGCTTGTGCACTTTTAACATTAGCTTCTGCAACTGCTACTTGTTTTTCGGTCACCTTGCTCTGAGAAGTAGCAGCCTGGCTCTGACTTCTTACAGCTTTCTGCTGATCTTCTAAAACCGAAAGACGTGCAGCAGCTTCTTGTTTTGCGGCTAATGCTTGCTCATATTGTTGTGTGGTAATACTTTTATTGTCATAAAGATTTTTATAACGGCTATAATCATCTGTAGCTCTTCTAAGTTGAATTTTTGCAGATTCTATACTTCCGTAAGTTGAAGAAACCTGAGCATAGGATGCATTTGCATTAGCCTGTGATGAACCTATTGAAGATTCTGCAACAGCAACCTGACTTTGAGCAGCAGCCAAATTAGCTTTTGCTTGTTCTAGCTGAACGAGATAATCACGCTGATCTATAGTAAAAAGCGTGTCTCCAGCTTTAATAATATCATTATCAGATACGTAAATTTTATCTATATAACCACCCACGTGTGGAATGATCGAGTTCATATTTGCTTCTACCTGAGCGTCGTCTGTCTCCTCGTGAGAAAGAGAATGTACAAACTTATAACCTCCGTAAGCAACACCAAGTATCACAAGAACCGAGATAATGATGATAAACTTTTTATTGGTTTTTTTCTTCTGTTCCATTTTTTGAGGGGATTAATTTTGAGAAAATTGATTGGTGAGCGCGCCTTCAGCGCTTAATAATTCGTAATATTTTTGGGTAATATCTGCTTTCGCATAAGCGAGATTGATACGTGTTTGCAGTTGTTGTACATCTGCTTCAAGTAAATCATTAGTATCAGACAAACCGTTGTCGTATTTGTCTTTAACAATACGGTAGTTTTCAACAGCTTGTTCTTCAGAAACCTCATAGACTTCAAAAGTTTCTAAAGCCAGATTATATTCAGCTAATGCGTTTTGAGCATTCACTTTTGCTTGTGAAGTAGCCTGATCAATACGATAATTCATTTCTAGAGCCTGACTTTCTGCTAATTTCACTTTGGCTTTGGTCTTAAAAAGTGACGAAACATTATAAGATAAACCCACACCTACATTCATCGCATTAGTTACAGTAAGAGCATTATTTAGATCAAGAGCTATATAGCCGCCCACCAGAGCTAGAGATGGGTAATAGTCCCCTTTTGCAATTTTTATTTGGTCTTGTAAAGCTTCTTCCTGATAATTTAAAGCCTGAAGATCATTACGCTGAGAAATATTGGGTAAAGTAGCAGCAATAGGGGTGATGGCACTTACGTCTGTATTAATTGTAGTGTCTTCAGGCAATTTTAATAAAGCGTTGAGATTATAATTTAGAATATGGGCATTTTTTTTAGCATTAGCCAGTGACAATTCTATATTGGCCTGTTGTAATTGAGCCTTTAAAAGATCATTACGAGCAAGCAGACCATTTTCTTCCATATTCGTAAAATCTTTAACCCGTTGATCTGCGCTTTTAAGATTGTCTTTTACTAAATCTATAGTAGCATTAGCCTTATAAAGATTCAGATACATTTGAATAGCTTGTAATGCGAGTTTTTCCTGCTCATCAGCAGCATTATATACGGATGCTTGTAACTTGTTTTCACTTGCGGAAACACTATTCTTTAATTTAAAACCAGAAAAAATAGGTAAGGATACGTCTGCCGAACCAATTAATAATCCGTTTACATCAGGAGAAGAACTGGCCTGTTCTGTTGAGCCATCGCTGCTTTCTGACGAACTTAACGGAATCTGAAGATTGACATTTGCATTTGTCAAATACCGATATTGACCTGAAATATTCAAGTCTGGATATTGCATATTCTTAGTGATGGTGAGTTCATTTTTAGCCAGATCTATTTGAGATCCGTTTATTTTTGAAGCATCACTTGTATGAAGTGCAAGTTGCACAACCTCTTCAAGCGAGAGATTTTCAGAATTCTGAGCCTGAGTAAATTTTATACTTAGCAGCACGAGTAGAACTGCCAATATAGATTTAGTTTTCATAAGTCAATAGAGCTTTAAGCGTAGTTTGTATGTGCTTAGTGAGGGTAGTTTTTACAAAAGAATCGGTTTGTCTTTTGCTTTTTATAGAATAGATCTGATTGAAATATTCCTGATTGTAGTTGAAGTGAAAGTAGATTCCAATAAGTGTAGGTATGATCAATGGAATTTCTATGTTTTCTTTAAAAATACCAGCCTGCTGACCTTTAATAATAAAGGATTCAAGAGTCTTATAATTTTCTTTTTTCTGATTGATATAGTGTTCAAAGGTGAGACAGCCGGACTCTTTAGATAATTCAGTATGAATTATTTTATAAATACGCTGATTTTCATGAATGCGCATAACAAATAAGTTCACAAGCTGGTCTAGACGTTTCTTAAAATCAACATCATCTTTATTGATAACACTTAGAAGATCGATCTTAAAGTTTGCCATACGGTACACTACTAAATGCTCTAGTAATTTTTCTTTTGAGCCAAAATAATAAGATATCATCGCGATATTGATACCTGCCTCTTTAGCAATGTTGCGCACAGAAGTACCAGTAAAACCATTTTCTGCAAACAGTTTTTCTGCAACTGCTATAATTTGTAATTGTTTTTCGTTTAACTCCATAACATTTTTAAAATGTTAGACAAAGTTAAACGTTTGTTTAAATTAAACGTTTGTTTAATTACATTTAAACACTTGTTTAACAGAAAACGTTTTCGAAATTCTGAAAATAGTAGAAATAATCTAGTCTTTAAAATAGAGATTTGTCAGAGTCTAAGAAAAGCCACCAAATTAAACACCCCAAAGTTATAAAGGCGATGAAAGTATAAGCTAAGTTTTTTTTGCGATGTTGTTTTGCTTTGAATTGAATTTGAGATTTAAGTTGCACCTCTTCAATTTGGCTAAGTTTTTTATGATCTACAAAAGGTTTCTGGGTACCTTTATGGTGCAGTCCATTAGCATTAAAACGTGTTTTGCGTTCTCGCTTATTGTGTTTAAGTGAGGCGAGCATTGCTGAAACTGAACCTCCAAAACTCATAGTTATCTTTACGATATACGTTAACTATAATTAAAAAATGTTACTGTTTTTGGGTGTTAAAAACGTTGGAGCTATTTTAAAATCCTTCATTAATCTTTTCTAACATGTTTCAAAACCAGAAAATCTTGCGGGTTTGCCTTTAGTCCATGAATATTTTTATGAACAAACTTGATCACCTGATCGTAGTAAAGGGTTACAAAAGGAGCTTTTGAGATGAGAATAGAATCCATTTTTTGATAGAGTTCTTTTCGCTTTTCTATATCTGAAATTTTAAAGCTTTCTTCGTAAAGTTGATCAAACTCTTCATTAGAGAAGTGTGTATAATTGGGTCCCCCGGGAGTAAAATTTTTACTGTAATACAGAGAGAGGTAATTTTCAGCATCTGGATAATCTGCGATCCAGCTGGCGCGGAAGGCATCCAGTTTTCCAGTTGACTTCAATTGACGTAGTGTAGAGGGCGGCATCACATCGATATTAACGGTCAAGCCTAATTTTCCCAGCTCCCGTTGAATGTATTCGCAAATATCAAGATACTGGCTGTTTGTCCCTATGCTGATAATAGGATTTAGGTTTCCCGTTTGTTTAATATACGTTTCAATTAATTTACGGGCTTTTACAGGATCATATTCAAATCCTTTAGCACCATAACCGGGTAATCCTTTAGGGATAAAGCCAGAATTAGCAGGTTCTCCTATCCCATTACGCAAGTATTTGATCATTTTGACACGATCAAATCCATAGTTAATAGCTTTTCTAAGTAAAGGAGAGCGTACTTCTTTTGAAGAGCTTTCTAAGAAAAACCCTAAGTATTCTGTATTTAAAAACGGGCCTGTGATCGTTTTTACCTGATCTTTATAGTTGTCTTTTAGCTTTCCGGTAGCAGTGAGTAACTCGTCTTTGTAAGAAGGGTCAAGGCTGTTGAGCATATCGAGATTGCCCTGAGCAAATTGCAAAAACTCACTTTGCTTATCTGGTAAGAAAGTGATAGCTACAGCTTCGAGATAGGGGAGTTTAACTCTGTTTTCGTCTGTTTCAAAGTAATTGTAATTCTTCCGAAGCACTAATTTCACACCTTCTTCCCAGCGTTTAAATTTGAAAGGACCAGTGCCTATTGGGTGTTTTCTGAAATCATTTCCATAATATTCTACAATTTCTTTTGGTACAACTGAGCAATACCGCATTGTTAACAAGCCCATAAAAGCCGGGAATTCTTTTTTTAGTTTAATAACAAGCGTACTGTCGTTAACAGCTTTGTAAGTTTCCACATTACTCAGCACCCAGCTTCCCGGTGAAGCGACTTTGGGATCTTTAAGGCGATCAAAACTATACACAAAATCTAATGCTGTGACCTTGCGTGTGCTGTCTGCTGTTTTAAATTGTGCGTGTTTGTGAAAAACAACATCATCACGTAAGGTAAAAGTGTATGTTTTGGTATCCTCACTTACAACCCAACTCTTAGCTATATCCGGAGCTATATTTAAACTATCATCCTGTTGTACTAGGCCATTAAATAATTGATTAGTGGGCCAGATTATAGGTGGGTTTCTGGCAAAAGCAGGGTCTAAAGTAGCAACATTATAATGCTCATTGTATCTAAAAACTTTAAGTTCATTCTTAGTGTTTTTTTCAGAATTACAAGAGCTGAATACTACAAAGAATATAGCCCAAAGCATATACCTGTAACGCGTTTGGAAAAAAGTAAAAAGGTGGTTGTTATTTAGGGTCATAAGTATCTTCCTTTCATCAATTGCCAAATAAATTTCTTTAATTGACAAGGCCAGTTGTATGAATCGCTTTACAGACTTGAGCAATAGGATT
The DNA here is from genome assembly GCF_004104055.1 of Leeuwenhoekiella aestuarii. Lineage (GTDB taxonomy): Bacteria > Bacteroidota > Bacteroidia > Flavobacteriales > Flavobacteriaceae > Leeuwenhoekiella > Leeuwenhoekiella aestuarii. Next base: position 133,311 of record NZ_QOVJ01000002.1, read on the forward strand.
ATTGTAGTTAACTTTGCACCCTTAATAGATGCGGTTATTTTTCGCTTTCGCGAAAGCAAAACAAAAGTAACCAATTGTGAAGAAGATTCTAATGAACGAAGCAGGTAAAAAAGTCGCATTTTATACGTTGGGTTGTAAACTCAATTTTTCTGAAACCGCAACCATTTCCAGAAGTTTTGAAAATGAAGGTTTTGATCGGGTAGATTTTACGGATGAAGCAGATATTTATGTGATCAATACGTGCAGTGTTACTGAAAATGCTGACAAGCGTTTTAAAACTATTGTTAAGCAAGCTCAGAAAATTAACCCCGATGCTTTTGTTGCTGCTGTAGGGTGTTATGCACAATTAAAACCAGAAGAGCTTGCTGATGTAGATGGTGTTGATCTTGTTTTGGGAGCTACTGAAAAATTTAAGATTACAGACTATCTCAATGATCTTTCTAAAAATGATATGGGAGAGGTTCATAGCTGTGAGATTGAAGATGCAGATTTTTATGTGGGGTCTTATTCTATAGGTGATCGCACACGTGCTTTCTTAAAAGTTCAAGATGGTTGTGATTATAAATGTACCTATTGTACCATACCGCTGGCACGTGGAATCTCGCGTAGTGATACGTTAGAGAATGTTCTTAAAAACGCTGAAGAGATCTCTGAGAAAGGTATACGTGAGATTGTCTTAACAGGAGTAAATATAGGAGATTATGGTAAGGGAGAGTTTGGTAATAAAAAACATGAGCATACCTTTCTAGATCTTGTGAAAGCGCTTGATCAGGTTGAAGGTATTGAGCGTTTGCGTATATCTAGTATAGAGCCTAATCTTCTCAAAAATGAAACCATAAAAGTTGTTGCTGAATCACGAGCATTTGTACCGCATTTTCATATCCCACTGCAAAGTGGTAATAATGAAATTTTGGGTAAAATGAGCCGTCGTTACAAGCGTGAACTCTATGTTGATCGGGTTCACGAAATTAAAAGACTTATGCCAGATGCGTGTATTGGAGTAGATGTGATCGTAGGTTTCCCAGGAGAGACTGACGAACATTTTTTAGATACGTATACGTTTTTAAATGAGCTTGATATATCGTATTTGCACGTGTTTACTTATTCTGAGCGTGACAATACTAAAGCTGCAAATATGAATGGTGTAGTACCTCTTAAAACGCGTAAAAAGAGAAGTAAGATGCTGCGTGGACTTTCGGCAAAAAAGAGAAGGGTTTTTTATGAATCTCAATTAGGAACTGATAGAACGGTTCTTTTTGAAGGTGAAAACAAAAAAGGATACATACACGGTTTTACCGAAAACTATGTAAAAGTTAAAACGCCTTGGGATCCTGCGTTAATAAATACGACGCACCATATAAATCTGAGTGATATAGATGAAGATGGTTTAGTACGATTTGAATATGCAAGTGAACCTGAAATCGCATAAAAAAGTTGAACCTGCTCTTAGAGCAGGTTCAACTTTTTTATGTATTAAGCAGCTTTTAAATATTAATACCCACGGGTAGTAAATTTTTGTACTTTCTACGATTTGACCTCATGAATTTCGCAATTTCTGGGCTTGTAGGAACCAGTCTGATGTTACGATCTTCAACTTCTTTGAATACAGCAACGATGAAGTCGTTCATTCTATCTTCAGTGCCTTCCGGCATATGAATCTTAGTTAAAAAGATTTTTCTATCCTGAAGTGAATATTCAATTTTAGCCAACTTACCATCAAATGTGGTTTCAAATTGTCTTAAAAAATCGTTGTCTGTTAATTCAATTGCTGTCATTACATCCATATAAAATTGTTTTAAGAAAATAGTTTACTCGATAATAGAGATATTAAAATGGTATATTCAATATATCTCGACTTATGTTGCGCACATTTACCGAATAGTTATTTAGTTTTGCTAAAAAGCTTTTGATAAACATTGAACATAATTGTAAGAAAATGCATCGTATAAACGTAAATATACAAAAAAATAAGCAGTTTTTCGGGCTTTAAACTGTTAAACCATTAATGTTGAGGTATATGATTCACGTATATTTAATGCCGGGTATGGCGGCGAATCCCAGTATTTTTGAGCATATAAAACTTCCTAAAGAAAAGTTTGTGTTACATCCTCTTTCTTGGAAAATTCCTGAGACGGCTGAGTCACTTTCAGATTATGCAAAGAGAATGCTTGAAGAAGTAACCGAAAAAAATCCGGTGCTTTTAGGAGTGAGTTTTGGCGGGGTTGTTGTACAAGAAATGGCTAAGCAAATTGAATTTAGAAAGCTCATAATTGTTAGCAGTGTTAAGTCTAAATCTGAATTGCCTAAACGAATGCGCTTCAGCGCTGCTTTAGGTTTATATCGTTTGGCACCGGTAAGTCTAGCTCGCAATATAGATACACTGGCTAATTATGCGGTAGGCGATAAGTTTAAGCATAAAGTTGCACTTTATCAAAAATATTTATCGATTACAGATCCTGTTTATTTGAATTGGGCATTAGAGCAGATGCTCTGTTGGGATCAAATAACTTATGATAACAGACTAGTACACATACACGGAACCAGTGATCCGGTTTTTCCGTATAGATATATAAATAATTGCATTCCCGTCCCTGGAGGAACACACGCAATGATCATCACAAAATGCAAGTGGTTTAACATAAACCTGCCTAAAATTATTGAGAATTAATTGGTAATTTGCTACAAACTTCAAAACTAATGCGCTATGATAAATTTTAAAAATGTACTGGCCGGTATTGGCTTAGTTGCTACAACTGCTGTTTGTGTGCAGGCTGTACAACAAGAGAAACCTTCGGATCCCGAAATAAAGAAAAAAGAAAAATTAGTAAACGATTATAATGTTTATGCGATTCCGTTACCAGAAACTTTAGATTTTGCAGGAGAACCTGTGCCTTTAGATAATCCTGATATAAGAGAGCGTATGGATAGAGAGCTTTTGGTTAATACGTACTGGCAGTCTAACGGTTTGTTGCTGATCAAAAGAGCTGCGAAATATTTTCCTATAATAGAGCCTATTTTAAAAGAAGAAGGTTTGCCTGATGACTTTAAATATTTAGCTGTGATTGAAAGTGGTTTGACTCAGGCTGTTTCTCCGGCTCGCGCTACTGGTTTCTGGCAGATACTAAGCAGTACAGGTAAAGAGCTAGGACTTGAGGTTAATGATAATGTAGATGAGCGCTATAATATTGAACTTTCAACTCGTGCAGCGTGTAAGTACTTAAAGAAATCAAAGGCTTATTTAGGTAGTTGGACGCTTGCTGCTGCTGGTTATAATGCAGGAAATGCAGGTGTAAGTAGAAGGTTAGATAGTCAAGATGTAAATGGCTATTATGATTTGTTGTTGGGCGAAGAGACCGGTCGTTATGTTTTTAGAATACTTGCTTTAAAACAAATATTGTCTGATCCTGAAACCTTTGGTTTTAACTTTACTGAAGATGATTTATATAAAGATGTAGCTTCTTATAAAGTTGAAGTGGATACGGCGGTGACTGATTTTGTAAAATTTGCTCAGAGTTTTGGTATTAATTATAAGATTTTAAAGCTGCATAATCCGTGGTTGCGTGAAGATCATCTAAATAATGCATCAAGAAAATTGTATCATATTGAGATCCCTAAAGAAGGAGTATATAATGCTAATATTGGTATGGGGCAGTAATAAAAAAAATGTAATCATAACTAAATAAATAAACAAGGGAGCCAGCTGGCTCCCTTATTTACTTATTTAGCTGTTAAATTAAAATGTAGCTATAGATTCAGGTAATTCATTGATATTGATATTCAAGTCTATATTAATCGCTGCAATTTGACGACTTAAAAAATTGATATTTTGGTTGAAAATCTGATTTTCACTAAGATTCATTTTATTAGGAGGGCGTCTATTGATATCTAGGATCTCACCATCAGCAGCAAGAACAAAACTTAAAGAAATTCCCAGTGCGTGTTTTAAAAGTTTAACTGTTTGCATGTGGTTGTTTTGTACTTCGTCAACATATACAATATGTATATTGGTATTAAACTGTTTAGCTAATTTGCGTACGGTTTTTTTCTGATCCCAAAAAAGCACAACAAAATCTACCATGTCGCCATATTTTTGAGCCATTTTATTTAAAACAGGAATTTCACCTTCACTAGGAATACACCAGGATGCATAAGTTAAAATAATAGTGGGTTTTTCTATTTCTTCTGTCGAGGAGATAGAACTACTTAGTCTTTCAAATTTTAAAGGATCAATAAAACTTCCCTGAAGATGGTTTTTAACTAATGAATCAAAAAGAGATTTAGCATAATGAAATTCTCCACGTTCTAAAGCATTATCCACTTTAGTGTTGTAGTTGTTTAGATTGAGAGATAGAGCTTCAGAGAAAAAAAGTTTTTCGCTTTCCTCTTGCGCTGTAATACTGAAACTCAATAAAAAAAAGAAAAGTAAAAGTCTTGTCATAAGGTTCGTTTGGGGTCGTAAGTCAAAGTTACCTTATGCTACAAAAGCAAAAAAAAGATATCGTTAAAAGGAATTAAGAATCCGATTAAAGACTATTAAAAACTAATTTTTAGGGTTGATTGTCAGGTTTTTATGTTTCTGCTTTTGATGAGTTGAAAAAATTATCTGCGTCCACCACGACCATATTGTTGGCGTGGCATATTTGCAGCTTGCTTCATTTGCTTTTTCATCATTTTAATTTGCTCACCAAGCATATTGTTTTTGTCTAATTTTTTAGCCTCAGCAAGAAGTTTATCTGCTTCTCTTCTGCGATTTTTAGTCATTGCTATGCCGGCGAGATTAATTTTAGCCATGGCAAGATCTGCATCCATATTTAAGCCCAGTTCAACAGCTTTCTTAAAGTACTTTTCAGACTGAATCATATTGGTTTGAGACAACATCAATCCATTGAGATAATTGTAATAGCCATTTTGCTTGCGTACCAAAGCAGCTTCAGGATTTTTAATTTTGTCTAACCATTTTTGAGCACCGGCAAAATCTTGTTTTCTTAGGCGAAGGAAAGCTAAGATAAGAATTTCATTTTTAAAATATAGGAGCACAAAGATTGCAGCAAGTAAAATTAGCATAATGCCATTACCTATAGATCTATCTATAATCTGCCAGATCGCAAGACCAAGAACAAGTGCAGCAAGTACTAATTTTATATTTTTATTGAACATAAATATTCGTATTAAAAAACTCTAATTATAGAGTAGCTAGATGTTATTTTTATCAGCGTGCAAATGTAATAAAAACAATCTAAAATATTTTATAGAATCTATTTGTTGATTTAGAAACTGTTTGTATATTTGCGCCCAGCTTTTGAGAAGGTAATTCTCAAATTAATAATCGAAAAGTAAAAGGATTAAAGAAGATATAAAATGAGCAAAAGAACCTTTCAGCCTTCAAAAAGAAAAAGAAGAAACAAACATGGATTCCGCGAGCGTATGGCTAGCGCTAATGGTCGTAAAGTCCTTGCTCGTAGAAGAGCTAAGGGTAGAAAGAGATTGTCTGTATCTTCAGAATTAAGACATAAAAGATAATTGGTGATTTATCATTGTTAAAAATATTAAGGTGTTACTTTTATAAGTAACACCTTTTTTTATAAATACTACAACCGAATTTTTAGATAATACTCCTAATCTCAGTATAATGCCAAAAAATAATAAACTTAAGTCTATTTTAATTATCGGTTCTGGTCCTATCGTTATAGGCCAGGCATGTGAATTTGATTACTCAGGGTCTCAGGCGCTTCGCTCATTGCGTGAAGATGGTATAGAAACCATTCTGATAAACTCAAACCCTGCAACAATTATGACAGATCCTGTTATGGCAGATCATGTTTATTTGTTGCCCTTGACAACCAAATCACTCGTAAAAATTTTAAAAGAACATCCTCAAATTGATGCTGTTTTACCTACAATGGGTGGGCAAACAGCATTAAACCTTTGTATTGAAGCTGATGAAAAGGGAATTTGGAAAGACTTTGATGTTGAGATTATAGGTGTTGATATTGATGCAATTAATATTACGGAAGATCGTGAGAAGTTCCGTGAATTGATGTTGAAGATAGGTATAGGTATGGCACCTCAAGCTACTGCTACTTCTTTTCTTCAAGGTAAGGAGATTGCTCAACAGTTTGGGTTTCCATTAGTAATTAGAGCTTCTTACACACTAGGTGGAGCAGGAGCTTCTATTGTCTACAAACCTGAAGATTTTGATAAGCAACTAAGCCATGGTTTAGAGATTTCACCTATTCACGAGGTGATGATTGATAAGGCTTTAATGGGGTGGAAAGAATATGAATTGGAGTTATTACGCGATAAAAATGATAACGTAGTTATTATTTGTACTATCGAGAATATGGATCCTATGGGAATTCATACCGGAGACTCAATAACAGTTGCTCCGGCAATGACCTTGAGTGATACTACATTTCAGAGAATGCGTGATATGGCAATACACATGATGCGTTCTATAGGGGATTTTGCAGGCGGATGTAATGTGCAGTTTGCTGTAAGTCCTGATGAGAAAGAAGATATTATTGCTATTGAGATCAACCCGCGCGTGTCTAGATCATCTGCATTAGCCTCTAAAGCTACCGGTTATCCAATTGCAAAAATAGCGTCAAAATTAGCTATAGGATATACATTAGATGAGTTAGACAACCAGATCACAAAATCTACTTCGGCTTTATTTGAGCCAACATTAGACTATGTAATTGTAAAAATTCCTCGTTGGAACTTTGACAAATTTGAAGGAAGTGACCGCACTCTGGGATTACAGATGAAATCTGTTGGAGAAGTGATGGGTATAGGTCGTTCTTTTCAAGAAGCTTTACATAAAGCAACCCAGTCGCTTGAAATTAAGCGTAACGGTTTAGGAGCAGATGGTAAAGGTTATACTAATTACGATACTATTATAGAAAAACTGACCAATGCAAGTTGGGATCGTGTTTTTACTATATATGATGCGATACAGATGGGTATTCCATTAAGTCGTATTCACGATATTACTAAGATAGATATGTGGTTCCTTAAGCAATTTGAGGAATTAAATGCTCTTGAGAAGGAGATTTCAAACTTTAAAATAGACACTCTTTCAAGAGATTTATTATTAGAAGCTAAACAAAAAGGTTTTGCAGATCGTCAGATTGCTCATATGCTAGATTGTTTAGAAAGTGATGTTTACAATAAAAGAGATGAACTTAAAGTCAATCGTGTTTACAAATTGGTAGATACGTGTGCGGCTGAGTTTGTGGCGCAAACACCTTATTTTTACTCTACTTTCGAAAGCGATATGCAGCTGGCAAACGGAGAGCGTTTTGCACAGAATGAAAGCAAAGTAAGCGATAAGAAAAAAGTAATTGTTTTAGGGTCTGGACCTAACCGAATAGGGCAGGGAATCGAATTTGATTACTGTTGTGTACACGGTGTTTTAGCTGCTGCAGAATGTGGTTATGAGACTATAATGATCAACTGTAACCCTGAGACGGTATCTACAGACTTTGATACGGCAGATAAACTTTATTTTGAGCCGGTATTCTGGGAGCATATTTATGACATTATCCGTCACGAAAAACCGGAAGGTGTAATCGTTCAGTTGGGTGGGCAGACTGCTTTGAAATTAGCTGAAAAATTAGACAGATACGGTGTTAAGATCATCGGTACCAGTTATAAAGCACTAGATTTAGCTGAAGATCGTGGTAGTTTCTCAAGATTGCTTCAAGAGAATAATATCCCGTATCCTGAGTTTGATGTTGCAGAAACTGCAGAAGAAGCTTTAGCTGTGGCAGATCGTTTAGATTTCCCAATTCTTGTAAGACCATCTTATGTATTAGGAGGTCAGGGAATGAAGATTGTAATCAATAAAGACGAATTAGAAGAGACTGTTGTTGATCTTTTACGTAAAATACCGAACAATAAATTACTTCTTGACCACTATTTAGATGGAGCAATAGAAGCCGAAGCAGATGCGATTTGTGATGGTGAAAATGTATACATCATCGGTATTATGGAGCATATAGAGCCTTGTGGTATTCACTCAGGGGATTCTAACGCAACCTTGCCTCCTTTCAATTTAGGAGATCTTGTTATTCAGCAAATAAAAGATCACACTCATAAAATTGCTTTAGCCCTTAACACGGTAGGGTTGATCAATATTCAATTTGCTATTAAAGATGATAAAGTTTATATCATAGAAGCAAACCCTAGAGCTTCTCGTACGGTACCGTTTATTGCAAAAGCATATGGCGAGCCTTATGTTAATTATGCAACTAAAGTAATGTTAGGAGAGAAAAAGGTTACCGACTTTGACTTTAAACCAAAATTAGACGGTTATGCAATCAAACAACCGGTATTTTCTTTCAACAAGTTTCCAAATGTGAATAAAGCCTTAGGCCCAGAAATGAAAAGTACAGGTGAAAGTATCTTATTTATAGATAGTTTGAAGGATGACGCATTTTATGATTTATACGCTAGAAGAAAAATGTATTTAAGTAAATAATTTTTGCAACATAATGCTGTGATCAACGTCTTTATGTAAAGTATAGTATAATTATGAGAAAATTTTAGCATTTTTAAGTTATACTTATTTTATCTTTACATAAAGACTTCAAACACAGTAATATGGCATGAAATTTACTTGGCTTTACATTTTTATATTCATATTAGGAGCATCTATAAGCGCTCAAGAGACACACATAATCAAGTGGGCTTCTGGGACTGATGACCTCCAAGCTCCACTAGAGGTTCAAGTGGGAGATAAAGTGCAATGGGTTTTTGGGGAGTCAACACCGCAGAATTTAATTGGTAATTCTTTAGGTGAATCTTCAGATTTTGGAATTCAGCAGGTCTTAGCTAAGGGGTCCATATATGAATATGTTTTTGCAAAAAGAGGTATCTATACGTTTCAGAGCGCTGTAAATAAAGATTTGAAAGGAACTATTCGTGTAACCCAATCAAAATCTACTTTATCGCAGACTAAAGATGGCTTTAAGATTTATCCTAACCCTGTAAAAGACAGAATATTTTTTAAGAATCCTAAAGCTTCCAACGGAGTAGAAATTACATTCTACGATGTACTAGGAAAGCTTGTAAAACGGAATTCTATCGACTCTAATATGTTGCAAAGTGGTATGGATGTAAGCCGACTTAAGCGTGGCGTTTATTTGGTTCAGATAGATAATGGAGAGCGTTCTTTTACTCAAAAATTAATAAAAGACTAAAAAAATATATAGTTCTATAAAAATAGTTCTATAAAAAAGGAGCCTTTTAAAGGCTCCTTTTTTTGTTTTAATATTCGAGTTGTACTTTGTGAGAATTTCTCAAGATCTCAAGATCTTCAATTTTTAGTTCTTCTTTTTTCGAAGTTTCCTGTCTGTGATTTTTCTTCATTTCTTGTCGATTCAAGCTTTTAAGAAAACGTCTTACTTGTTTTTCAGTTTTTAATATAAGTCCCGGGACAGGAACACTTTTACCTTTGTCATCTTTAGCAACCATGGTAAAGTAACTAGAGTTGCAATGTTTTATAATACCGCTATGAATATCTTCAGATTCAACGCGGATACCTACAACCATAGAGGTTCTACCTACAAAATTTACAGAAGCTTTCATCACCACAAGTTCTCCTACTTCAATGGGTCTTAAGAAATCTACAGTGTCAACCGAGGCTGTAACACAATAATTGCTAGAGTGTTTAGAAGCACAAGCAAAAGCAATTTGATCCATCAAAGACAAAATATACCCTCCGTGAATTTTTCCGCTGAAATTAGTATGAGAAGGCAACATCAGTTCGCTAATAGTTACCTGTGATTGTTCAATATTTTTAAATGATTCCAAGTGGTTTGGTTTAGAGGGTTGTTTATTCGCGATTAAAATGTGGTGAATTTTCTTTGGAGATATCAGTAACAAAATATTTTGTATCGCCCCAGAAAATGAAGGTTGCATAGCGCTCAACGTAAGTCAACTTCACATAGCTTCCCTGATAATCTTTCAGTTTTTGAATAACTTCATCTTCACTTCCCATCACCGAAAAATCAAAGATCTGAGCACCACTAATACCCTGACTAATCTGACCTTCCCAAGTCTTAGACAGAACACCTTTTTTACTGAATTTGATCAACTCGCCTGCACGCGTTCCTTCACTATAAGGAACGAAGTAAACAAACGAGTAAAACAGAATGGCGATAAGTATGATTCCGCCCAAAACAAAAGCTAAATTTTTTTTCATAAAATACAGTGTCTAAGTTCAAATTTAGTCATTAGCTGCTTCAATAGAGTCATCTTCTGTAGCGCTGTTCAATAATTTTTGATCTATGTCTTTACTGGTTTTGGCTCCAAGCTTTTTTAGACGTTCTACACGGTTGATGAGATTGCCTTTTCCTGTAAGTTTTGTCATCGTGCGATCATAGGTGTTTTGTACCGTTCCCAGTTGCGTTCCTACTTTGATGAGTTCATCTGTTAACAGTGTAAAGGAGTCATAAAGTCTGCCGGCCTGCGTTGCAATTTCTATAGCATTCTTCTTTTGACGATCGTTTTGCCAAAGGTTTTCTACCAGTTTTAAAGCGGCGAGCAGGGTAGAAGGAGTAACAATGATTACATTTTTACTAAAAGCTTCCTCATAAAGTTGCGGAGCATGGGCAGAAGCAATAGCAAAAGCGGGCTCGATGGGAATAAACATAAAAATCGTATCTGGGCTTTCTTCTAGAAGAGCCTGGTAATTTTTTGAGCTCAGGGTACTAATATGATTTTTTACCGAAAGGATATGCTGTTTAAGAAAGGTGTTTTTTAAATTATCTTCAGTTTCAGAAACGTATCGTTCAAAGGCTGTAAGAGAGACTTTACTGTCTACGATCATTTTTTTTCCGTCAGGAAGATGTATTAATACGTCAGTCTGAAAGCGTTTTCCGGTTTCGTCAGTATGGCTGTCTTGCAGCGTGTACTCGCGATCTTTTTCAAGTCCAGATTTTTCGAGAACTCGAGTGAGTATTAGCTCACCCCAGTTACCTTGCATTTTAGTATCGCCTTTTAATGCATTGGTAAGGTTTTCTGCGTCTTTACTCATCTGTAAATTGAGTTCTGCCAGACCTTTTATTTGCTGCCTCAGTTCGCTGTGTCTGCCTAAACTTTCCTTATTTGTGTCTTCAACCTTTTTCTCAAAACTGTTGATCTTTTCTTGTAAGGGTTTTAAAATTAAGTTTAGGTTTTCTTTATTCTGAAATGTAAATTTAGAAGACTTCTCTTCCAAAATTTTATTAGCAACAATCTCAAAATCCTTTGTGAATTTCTCCTGAAGTTTTTCTAGTTCAGCAGATTTTTCTGAGATACGATGTTCTAAGTTTTCAAAAGCTACATTACGGCTGGTTAGTTCATTTTGAAAAAACTCTTTATCGTCCTGAAGTTGCTCTTGTTTTTTGAGCAAATCAGCTTTTTCTTTTTCAAAACCTTCTAGTTGCTGTTCTTTGAGTTGTAATCTTTCGTGTAAGCGCGCAGTTTCAGATTTTCTTTTTAGACCAGTAATTAGTTGACCTAAAAAAAAGCCTATACCTAAGCATACTATAATACTAATTATCAGGATGAGACTATCATTCATGCAACTGGGATTTATTGGCACCCCCAAGGGGTTTAATACCCCGAGTCTTGCCTTTATATTGAAAAATTATATCTAATAAATAACTCGTAGGCTTGCCCCGACGTAGTTTACTCAAAGATAGGGATAAGGCTTTGGTATTACCGAATAAAAAATCGCTGGTTTTCTTTGTTGAAGCCAATAATGTTATCTGGGAATAACTGTTCAAAAATCCCAGACTCTGTCAAGTTTTTCGGAGTGTCTTGCGTTGCTTTTCCGTTGTGAATCACCAGCATTTCATCAGACATCCCTAAAACCAATTCGATATCGTGCGATGTACTTAAGATCGTTTTTTGTTGCTCGTGAGCGATTGTTTTCAGTAAAGAAAAAATAGAAGCTTTGTGATGTAAATCAAGATGAGTTGTGGGTTCATCAAGCAAAATGACTTCCGTATTTTGGGCTAATGCCCGAGCAATTAGTGCTCTTTGAAATTGCCCATCGCTTAGTGCATGACAAGCTGTATTTTTAAGAGCTTCTAACTCAGTTGCGTTTATAGCATTTAAAATATGGACTTTATCTTCTTCTGAAAGTTTTCCTAACCAATTAGTGTACGGCTGTCTTCCTAATGAAACCAACTCTAAAACTGTTAGGTTTTTTGAAATATATTGTCCGGTTAGAACTACGCTCAATTGTTTAGCTTTTATTTCAGCATCAAGAGTTTTAATAGGTGATTTTTCAAGTAAAACCTCTCCGGAAATAGGATTCTGAAGTCCGGCTAGTGTGCGTAATAATGTAGATTTACCAGAGCCATTAATACCCACCATTGTTGTAAATGTTCCTTTTTTAAGAGAAAGATTCACATCTTCAACAATGATAATCTTTTCCTGTCCATTTTTATATCCAACGGAAAGTTTTGAACTGCTTAGCAATATTTTATTAAAATCTGACATTACTTAAAATAAGAGTTTTTTCTTCCTAATTAAAAGCCAGATCACAACCGGCGCACCTATAATTGAAGTAATAGCGTTTATGGGTAGCGAGAATTCAAATAGAGGCATTTGTGCCAATGTATCGCAAAAAAGCATCAATACAGCACCTCCTAAAACGCAAGCCGGCATCAGCGTCCAGTGATTAGAAGCTGTAAACCATTGTCTGATCAAATGCGGAACGGCGAGCCCGACAAAGGCTATTGGTCCTACAAAAGCAGTTAGACTTCCTGCGAGAATGCTGGTGGCTATTAAAATGATAAATCTGCTTTTTTGTAAGGAAACACCAAGCGTTTGAGCATAGTGATCACCAAGTAATAGACTGTTGAGACTTTTTGTAACTGAAAAAGCTAAAATCATTCCTATAAAGTAGCAAAACGAAAGAATTATTAGTGCATCCCAAGAGATGTCTCCCAGACTTCCGAAGGACCAAAACATATACCGCTGTAATTCTTCTGCCGGACTAAAATACGCGAGTATGCTTACCACTGCAGCAGTAAGACTCCCAAACATTAAGCCTATAATCAATAAAGCCATCGCATCGCGAACTCTTGAGGCAACAAGCAATACAATGCTCAAAACAGCAAAACTTCCCAAGCTGGCAGCGAGAATGGTTCCCCAGCCATTAGGCACAACAAATGCAGATAAGCCCAGAGCACTTCCTCCTAAAATAAAAAAAGCAACACCCAAACTTGCACCACTACTAATTCCTAATACAAAAGGTCCTGCCAGCGGATTTTTAAATAGCGTTTGCATCATTAAACCTGCAACAGCTAGTCCGCTTCCAGTCATAATAGCCGCTAAGGCTTTTGGAATTCGATAATCGAGAATGATGTATTGCCAGGCTTCTTTTACAGTATCGTCTCCAAGAATAATTTGAATAATAGCTTTTAATGGAATCAGTACTGAACCCAAAGCAATATTGACTACGAACAGCAAAATCAAAAGTGTTCCTAGAATTACAAATTGAACGCTATGTTTACCGGTACTATTCAAGTGGTGTGAAAAAGTGAGAGGCTTTATTACTGTTAAGTTCCGGGTGAAAAATAGTTACCAGATCTTCAAGAACCCAGTCTGGTCTAGAAGGAGCCAACTCATAATAAAGCATTCCACCGGTTTCTCCTTTTGCAGCAGCAAAGCTGTAAATAGCTTTGTTTTTAAAAGCAGCAAATTGTGTGTAGGCATCATTTGTTTCTTTTAAAGATTGGTAGCTTTCAAAAGCATTAGGAGCAATCCAAAATTCAGCATTTTGTGCCTTATCCAGAACACTTTCAATACTTAAAGAAAGGCTTCCGGTTCCCTTGGTGTCTTTATATAAATACTCAGCATTTGCATCAGCTACCAGTTGTGCGGCCCAGCTTTCACCTTTTGGTAAATACCATACATCTTTAAACATAGCACCACTTAAAACTGTAGGCTTTTTCTTCGCTTTAAGGGCTTCTTTTTTTAAAGAATTGTAGTTCTCTTTTATGGAGTTGAAAATAGAATCAGCTTGTTTTTCTTTATTGTAGAGTGCAGCAAAAAATTTAATCCATTCTGCTTGACCAAGAGGAGAAGTTTCCGTCCAATCGCCATTATACAATACCGGAATATTTGCGCGTTGCAACGAGTTTAAGCTTTTGTTCTCACCTTCAACGCCAAAGCTCACCACAACATCAGGATTTAAATCGATCGCTCTCTCTGTATTTATAGATTCATTTTGTCCTAATTCTTCAATTTTTTCAGCCTTGATAAGCGCTCTTGTTTTGGGCGAAGAAATATAATCAAGATTTGGGAAACCCTTTAAAGTTTCTTCAACACCAAGCAGTTCTAGTGCAGGAATATGCGTTGTTGAAGTTACCACGATTGATGTAATCGGGATTGTTAGTATAGCGTCTGCTTCGATGCTATCTGGTAGATTTTGTCCTTCTTTGAGTAATGCATATCTGAAGGTTTTTGTACTTCCCGGCCAGGCTTGAAAAACACTTAATATTTTATAGGTTTCGTAGTCCTCAATATCAAATCCGGTCGCAAACTCTACTTGAGATTTACTCGTTTCTTGATTCTCTGAAACTTCAGGTTTTGACTCGTTTTTACACGAGTTAAAGACTAAAAAAGAGAAGAGAAATACAGTTGTAAATAGGTTTTTTATCAAAATCGTCTGATTTGGTGTTTAGGTAGTAATTGAAATTCAAAAGTAAGATTAATTAAAAAAAGTAAGGTAGACTAAGTGATTTGATTAACTTCGCGCTTGAATTTTGGTGGTTATTTTCTACTAAAGGAAATACCTTAAAAGGGAATCAGGTGCTTAATTTTTTTAATATTCCTGAGCTGTTCCCGCAACTGTAAGCTTTGTTCGGTTAACCGAACGGTAAAAATCGCTCTTACACCACTGTCTTTACGATGGGAAGGTTGATTTTTTATACGCGAGCCAGGAGACCTGCCAGAAGTAACTATAAACTGAAGACTTTCGGGGTAAAGGTCAAAGGGCTTATGAACTTTAGATTTAACTACATTTTTGTAGGGATTCTGTTGTGTACAGGGTTTCTTTATTCGCAAGAGCGTACGGTGACGCCTCTGGATTCTGTGTATTTAACAGATTCTAAATTAAAAGAATATTCTACCGGTCGCGATGTCTTGACGCTTTCAGATTCGATTTTGTACCAAAACAGAGCTTTACTAACCAATACACTCAATTATAACACGCCGATATATTTTAAAGAAAATGGCTTGGGAATGGTCTCATCACCATCATTTAGGGGAACAACTGCATCGCAAACTGCTGTGTTGTGGAATGGGATCAATATCAATTCTCAGTTTAACGGTCAGTTAGATTTTAATACGATAAACACCGGTGCATATAATGAAATATCAGTGCGTGGTGGTGGTGGAAGTGTTGTTTATGGTACGGGTGCAATAGGCGGTAGCGTGCATTTAAACACGACACTAAGCTTTGAAAAATTACATGAACATAATCTCTTTCTTCAATATGGTAGCTATAATACTCGTGATGCTCGATACAATTTTAAATTAGGTACAGACCAATGGAGTTTAAATCTGGCATTGTCCCGAAACAGCAGCGATAATGACTATGATTACCCAAATGGCGGTAAGAATTTAAATGGTCAATTTGAAAATACAGCTTTAAACGTAGGTCTGGGATTTAAGATTAATAACAAGAATTCCATCAGAATTTTTAGCGAACTTTTTGACGGGGAGCGCCATTTTTCATTAATACGTGCTTCAGAGACTGCTACAAAATATCAAGATCTAAATAGTAAGAATTTATTGGAGTGGGAAAGTAGCTTCGGAGATTTTATTTCGGTTACTCGAGTGGCATATTTAGATGAACACTATAAATACTTCGGAAATCTTAATTACGATTCGTTCACTTTTGGAAGGGCTAAAACCGTTATAGCCAAGTATGACTTGAGTTATTCGGTTACAGATAATCTAACTCTGAATACCGTTTTGACCAATACCAACACGACCGGTGAAGGTTCAAGTTTAGGTGAGAATGATCGAAATGTATTTGCTGCAGCATTTTTGATGAAACATCAATGGGCTTCAGACTTTAAATACGAATTGGGGTTTAGAAAAGAAGTTACAGCCAATTATGAAAGTCCGTTTTTGTTTTCTGTTGGAGCTATAAAAGACTTTAGTGATTTTTTCAGTTTAAATGTTAACGCTTCCCGAAACTTTAGAATTCCCACCTACAACGACCTGTACTGGTCTTCTGCCGGAAATCCTGATTTACTTCCGGAGAAATCTTTACAAGGGCAGTTAGGAGCTGTGTTTAATTACCGCTCGTTGCGTTTAAATATCACAGGATATTACAATGCGATCACAGATATGATCAGATGGTTGCCCGGAAGCGATGGGGTTTGGAGACCGGTTAATGAAGATGAAGTGCAAATATATGGTTTAGAATCGGGTTTAAACTGGTCTGAAATTTTTAAAAATAAACACCGATTTTCTTTAAATGCGACCTATGCGTATACGGTTTCTGAGAATGTAGAGACCGGATACCAACTGATCTATGTGCCCTTTCACAAAGCAACTGCGGGTTTGAATTATAACTATAAACGACTGCATACTAACCTTCAATTTTTATATTTAGGAGCGGTATTTACGCGCAGTGATAATAACAGCCTTTATAATCTGGATGCCTATACGGTTGGCAACTTCAGTATGGGCTATCGCTTCGGTAAATCAAAAGAAATTGAACTGGGAGGACGAATTAATAACTTTTTGGACGCCGAATACCAAAGTGTTGAAAACCGCTGGATGCCCGGTCGCAACTATACCATGTATTTAAATTTTAAACTATAAATAACCAATAATGAAAATCACCAAATTAACAATTCTAGCGCTTTTAGGCGTATTTATTTTAAACTCGTGTTCAAATGACGACGACGTTTCAGAACCACTTCCTGTTCCTGAAGGTGATTACACCGATGGTTTTTTTGTATTGAATGAGGGAGGAATAGGTACGGTTACTTATATCAGTGACGATTTAAGTACAGTAAATCAAGATGTTTTTGCAAGCGTTAATCCTAATGCAGCCGATTTAGGAGGGTATGCGCAATCAATATTTTTTGATGATAATAATAGAGCTTATATTATTTCTAATGGATCAAATTTAATTACTGTGGTAGACCGTTACACCTTTGAGTTAATTGATGTAATTGATGAAGGTTTAACTGTACCAAAGTATGGAGTCGTATATAATGGTAAAGCTTATGTAACTAATAATAACACATTTGATGATTATACCTATGACAATAATAACCCTCCATCAAGTTATGATGATTTCATTGCGGTAATTGACTTAGAAACTTTATCTGTTGAATCAACAATTGAAACCAATAGTTATACAGAGCAAATTGAAGAAGAAGACGGTTTAATTTATGTTAATGGTTCTTCTTTTGGTTACGGAAACACTCTTAAGGTGATAAACCCTTCATCTAATACTGTTATTCAAACGGTGACTACAGGGTTTGGAGTTAATTCTTTTGAAATTGAAGACGGTTTAATTTATGCACTTTCTAGTAATTCTTATGAAGTGTTTAATAAAGATAATGGAGAGCAAATAAGCATCTTAGAATTTGCAGATTTGAGGGGAGCATCAAATTTAGTCTTAGAAGATGACCAAGCTTATTTCACTGTAGATCGATCGGTTTATGTGATGGAACAAAACAGTACAACAGAGCCTGCAGATGCACTTCTAACATACAGTTCTACATCTCAATATGGTGCAATGTATGGTTTTGCTGCAAAAGATGGTCGTATTTACATCGCTGACGGAGGAGACTTTTCTTCTGATAGCTTTGTTGAGATCTATTCAACAAATGGAAGTTTATTAAAAAATATAACCGTTGGGTTAGGACCGAACGGTTTCTATTTTAACTAAACAATTTCTTACACTTTAATGCATAAAAAATCCGCTGATGAACTCAGCGGATTTTTTAGTTATAAGAATAATGTTCTATTTCTTAATTTCAGGAAGTCTGTTATCATACATTCTCTGATAGGTAGGAGAAAACATATCGGTTTCTCCAACCAGTTGATAAGCAGGTCCTGCACGACGTTTAGTGCTTCGGCTTTTTCCTAAAATTTGATCTAAAGCTAACCTTAAAAGTGGTTCGTCAGGATTTCCTAACTGCCCAAGATTAGTAAGATCCTCTTCCAATTCAAAATCGGGTATAATACCTGTTGCAGGCCCTACAATATCATTTGCATTTGAGTATGTATAAATTAAGGGTTGAATTGCATAGGTATGGTCTGGATTTGCATTAGTTCTTCCAAAATTAGACGAGTCGTAAAGTGTTGCAGATGCCTGAAATTTACCAACAGTCGTTGATCCTACTAATTTTACATCTATATAGGGTCTGAGTCCTATAATAGTTAATTCGCTAGCAGAAGCAGTACTGCCGGTTCCTATAACATACAGGCGGTTTAGATTTAAACTGTTTATAGCTTCTTCTTGATCTGTGCCGGTGTAGATCGTAGAATTGAATCTACTGATCAAACTCTCGGGACTTTCTGATTCAAAATAAGCTTGAGCTTCAGCATTCCATTGTTGTTTAGTGATGACTTGACCATCAAACTGGCCTGTAATCATAGAGGTGAGATCTATCGCAGTGGCTACAGACCCACCCCCATTATAGCGTAAGTCTAATACTAAATCGGTAATTCCATCGGCTTTGAAATCAGCAAAAGCAGCATTTAATTCGCTATCAAAATTAGACACGTAAGAGTTGTACATTAAATAGCCTATTTTTTGACCATCTACATCAAGTGTTTTAGCAATATAAACAGGGTTTTCAGTAAACCCTTCTTCTTTAGTAAGTGTAACACTTTCTCCTGTATTGCTCACGGTGTTATCTGAAACCGAAGCTAAATTCAGTGTATAGGTATCTTGATTAAGTAAGGTTTGATAATTATTTATAGTCATCTGGGTACCGTCTACCTCCATAAAAAGATCGCCGCGCTCAATAATTGTGCTTGAAGCATTAGAATTAGGAGCAACATAACGTACATAACCAAAAATATCATTAGAATTTGAAAAACGAACTAGACTAAATTTAAGTCCATTACTTTTGCTTACTCCAGAAAAACTGTTTTCTAACTCGATATAATTATCTGTTATAAAACTGAAGCGATCTTGATCTGAAATCAACTCATCGTAATAAAAATTTTCAGGATCAGGATTCTCTGATAAATATGTAACATATTCATTTGTATCAGTAAAGTAACCATCAGCCAATTCAGGGATGTCAGCTTTGTATAAATAATAAACATTCATCGCTTGGTAAATAAAGTCTTGAATAGGATAATCTTCTCTATCTAAAGTGACTTCTTCGGGTTCCTCTTCCGGTTCTTCAGTAGTGGGTTCTTCGACTAGCTCTTCTGTAACATCATCATCCTTTGAGCATGATGATAGCGCTAGAATACTTAGTAATACTATTAGAAAATTCTTTTTCATATAAAAGGGGTGTTTTTTGATAATTGCGTAATATATCATTTATTATTTAAAACTATCAGGAAGGTTTTTAATATACATACGTTGATAATCTTGCTTTTGGTTTTCCCGTTCTCCAATAACTTCAAAGACTGTACCATGACTATTTTTAGTTGAAACGAGACTTTTTCCTAAAATTTGATTTAAAGCTAAGTTTAAAAGTGGTTCATCAGGATCTCCTAAAGTTCCCAGATTTGAGAGGTCTTCACTCAGTTCAAAATCTGGGATGATGCCACTAGGTGGTCCCACGACACCATTTTTATTGCTATAGGTGTAAACTAAAGGTTGAATGGCGTATCTGTGATTCAGATTTAAGCTTTCATCATTTTTTCTAAAGTTATCAGAATCATAAAGTGTGATTGAAGCCTGAAATTTACCTACAGTTGTTGTCCCTACAGTTTGTACATCAATGTAAGGGGTAAGGCCTATTATTGTAAGCTCGCTGGCAGATGCCGTGCTACCGGTTCCTATAACGTATAATCGAGTCAAATTAAGATTATTTATAGCATTACCATTTGAGATAGTACTATCAAAACGATCAATAAGCGACTCTGGGTCTTCTGCTTCAAAAGCGGCCTGTATTTCAGGATTCCATTGCTGCTGAGTTACAATTTGTCCTTCAAACTGACCGGTGATCATCGAGGTGAGATCTATAGCGGTTTCTACAGAACCACCACCATTATATCTTAAATCAAGAACCAAATCTTCAATACCGTCAGCTTGAAATTGAGCAAAAGCAGCATTCAACTCTTGATCAAAATTTCTTCGGTAGGCATTATACATTAAGTATCCTATTTTTTTTCCTTCTAGGTCAAGAGTTTTAGCAATGAAAACTGGGTTTTCTATATATTCTTCTTGTATTAGGTCAAAATTCGTTTCACTAGGTTGAAACACATCGTTAGCATCAAAAGTTCCGGTTTGTATGGTAAAAGAATCTAACGCTAAAAGTTCGCGAGAACGTGCACTTAGAGAATAGGTCCCGTTTGCATTTGCAGTTGTAGTTAAGCGCTCACCATTAATAGTATTAAAAAGCATGCCTCTTAGAATGCCACTTTCTGAAGCTGACGTATTAGGCAACACATAACGAACAAAAGCGAATGCAAAGTTAGGATCGCCGGGATCTAGTGCAAGTCCATAATCTATACCACTGGTTTTACTAATACCAGCAAAGCTATTCTCAAGTTCGCGGTAATCATCTGTTATAAAGCTGAACCGATCTACATCGGCCACTAGTCCGTCATAAAACAACGCTTCAGGAGACTCAAAACCGTCTAGAAAACTGTTAAGTTCTGATTGTGTTTCAAAAAAATCGTTTGCAAGCTCTGGTATTTGTGGCTTGTAGAGGTAATACAACTGCATCCCTGAATAGATGAAGTTTTCAATTTCTAATTCAGATAACGGTTGTATTTCATCATCTCGGTCTGTAGCGCAAGAATTCAGTAAGAATAACGCGCAGAACGTAATAAGGATTGGGGTAATTTTTTTCATCAAAGCATTTTAGTTATCAACTCTAAATTTAAGGGTTATATTGTATTTGTGGTTTTTAATGTAACAAAATTTAGTTTAGATCGTCATCCTTGTAACTAACCGCAATTAAATATGAACCAAAACGAGTTTTTAGCAAAAGTCACTCCTGTTCAGGATCGTTTGTATCGCTTAGCAAAGCGACTGCTGGTTTCTGAAGATGAGGCGCAAGATGCAACTCAGGAGGTACTTATTAAACTGTGGTCTAATCGTAAAAAGATTAAAAAATTGAGAAGTGTAGAAGCTTTTGCCGTAACGATGACAAAAAACTATTGTTACGATAAACTGAAAGCAAAAAGTAGCAGCAATTTACAGTTAGTACACACTAACTATGAAGATCAGCACTACAACACGGTAAAAACCAGCGAAAATAGTGACAGTGTCAATTGGGTATTGAAATTGATGAAAGACTTACCCGAACAGCAACGCCTGGTTTTACATATGCGGGATGTAGAGCAATACACCAATAGTGAAATTGCAGAAGAATTAGATTTAAATGAAACAGCGGTGCGTGTAACGCTGTCGAGAGCAAGAAAAACCATACGCGAACAATTGTTAAAAAAACATAACTATGGACTTAAATAAAATAGAAAACCTGCTGGAGCTTTATTTTGAGGGAGAAACTTCCTTAAAGCAAGAAGCGCAGTTACAGGAATACTTCACTAGTGATGAGGTAGCTCCGCACCTGAAAGAGTATGTTCCTATCTTTGGCGCTTTTGCGAAAGCTAAAGAAACCGGTTTCAACCGTACTTTAGAATTACCAGAAACTAAAAGATCGTATAAATGGATACCTGTTGCAGCCAGTGTTTTATTGTGTATAGGTCTCTTTTTAACGTATAATCAGAAGCAAGGTTCTGAAAATGATTTAGGTACGTATAAAGATCCTGAAGTAGCAGCTTTAAAAACAAAACAAGCGCTCTTTATGATGGGGAGCTTTATGAATAAAGGTACCGGCCAGTTAGAAAAACTGGAAACATTTGAAGAGACCGCAAATCAAATTATAAAATAATCAAAATCAAAAAACGATGAATAAATTAGTAATTACCCTTATGTTAGTAGGTCTAAGCTTTACCTCTTTTGCACAAAATAGCTTTGATCAGTTTGAAGATATGAAAGACGTTACCTCAATGGTAATTAATCAAAAGATGTTTGGGCTGTTATCTAAAATGGATCTTGATCTTGAAGATTCTGAGATGAAAAATTACAATGAAATGGTCAAAAGTCTTAAGGATATTAAGCTTTTTACCACTAAAAGTTCTTATGCATCAAAGCAGATGAAACTTGAATTTAATTCTTATAAAACCAGTCAACGTCTTGAACAATTAATGAGTATTAAAGACGATGGTAAAAATGTAAATTTCTATTATAAGCCTGGTAAAAGTGATGATTTTGTAAGTGAATTTTTAATGTTTATTGATGGCGAAAGCAATAATGATGATACTGTACTTATTAAAATAACGGGAGATATAAATCTTAAAGATATAGGTAAAATAGCAAGTAGTATCAACTTCAAGGGAAGTGAAGAACTTAACAATGTAAAAGTAAATTAAAATGAAAGCTTTAAAACTGAGTCTGGTTCTACTCTTGATTGCAACTTGTATAAGTTGTAATAATAAGCAATCCCTGCAAGAATATTATATAGACAGCAAAGAGAACGATAAGTTTATTATGGTTGATCTGCCTACAAGTCTTATTGCTCCTAAAAGTGAAAACCTTTCTGAAGATCAGCAACGCATTATCGCTTCAGTAAAAAAGGTAAATCTTTTAGCTTATGCTATGAAAGATACCAGCTTTTACAATTCTGAGACTAATAAGGTAAATGGTATTCTTAATGCGGACAATTACGACGAACTCATGAAACTAGGAACTCCAGAGCAACGTATGCGGGTTTTTATTAAAGGAGATGAAGATGCTATAGATGAGGTTGTTGTTTTTGCTCAGGATAACAACAAAGGGTTTTTATTAGCCCGCGTTCTAGGAGATAATATGAATGTAGCTGATATGGTACGTTTTGCTGAAACTATGGATACGAGCAGTGCGGCTCTCAACACCGGTGGTTTTGAAGGTATAATGGACGTTTTTAAGTAAATAGAATTATAAATATTCAATCCTAAAAGAGCGCTAAATGCGCTCTTTTTTATTTAGAATTATTTTAAACACTGACTTAAATCAGTGTTTTCTTAATTTATGAAATAGTATTTTTGCATAAACAAATTCTCCACTCCATGAACAAAGGAATTTACATTGCCACACTAGAACCTAATAGTGGTAAATCTATTGTTTCACTAGGCCTGATGCGCACACTTCTGGGTAAAACTGCAAAAGTGGGTTATTTCAGACCTATAATAGATGACAGCAAAAATACCAGCAAAGACAATCATATTAGTACGGTGATTTCTTTTTTTGATATAGATCTGGATTATGAAGATGCTTATGCGTTCACGAGTAGTGAAATCATAAAAAAAAGAAACAAAGGGAGATCTGGCGAAATTCTGGATACGATTATTACTAAATACAAAAATCTGGAAGATCGGTTTGATTTTGTATTAGTAGAAGGATCTGATTTCACAGGAGAAGGAAGCATTTTTGAATTTGATACTAATGTCTTAATTGCTAAAAACCTAGGATTACCCGTTATTTTAGTTGGTAGCGGAGTAGGGAAGACTGAAGATGAATTGCTGGGAAGTATGCAAATTGCGTACACCACTTTTCTAGATAAAGACGTTTCAGTTTTAGCAGTGGTTGCTAATAAAGTTCAAGAAGAAAACCTGTTAATTGCTAAAGAAGGTTTGAGTAAATTCTTACCCGACACGGTTGAGGTTTTTGCCATCCCCTTTACCGAAAAATTAGCGCATCCTACCATAAAAGAGATTGTAGCAGAGTTAGATGGTAAAGTCTTGTTCGGTTCTGATTTTTTAGATAATCAGACTGGTAATTTTGGGGTAGGAGCGATGCAGTTACGTAATTACCTGACGCATTTAAAAGAAGACAGTTTAGTGATCACTCCCGGTGATCGAGCAGACATAATACTGGGGGCTTTACAGGCCAATATTTCAACCAATTACCCGAGGATTTCTGGCATAATTTTAACAGGAGGATTGATCCCTGAAGAGCCTATTCTAAAATTGATACAAGGTCTTTCTCAGATAGTTCCTATTGTGTCGGTTAATGACGGTACATTTTCGGTAACTAATAGGGTAGGTAGTATTAAATCACAGATTTATGCAAATAGTAAACCTAAGATTGATACTTCACTTACCGTATTTGCAAAAGAAGTTTCTTTTGATAAACTCATCGAGCGTTTTATCAACTTAGAACCTAAAGGAATTACGCCTAGAATGTTTCAATATGGTTTGATGAAACGCGCCAGAACTGCAAAGAAACACATTGTAATGCCCGAAGGTACAGATGAGCGAATTTTAAGCGCTGCAGTACAATTGGTTGAGTTAGATATTGTAAAAATAACCTTGCTTGGTGATCTTGAAAAGGTTAAAGAAAAGGCAGTTCAGTACAGTATTCCACTTGACTTAAGTAAAATTGATATAATAGACCCTGTGAAGTCAGAGCATTTTGAGGATTATGTAGAAACTTTTTATGAGTTGCGTAAACATAAAAATGTAAACTGTGATATCGCAAAAGACTGGATGGCAGATGTATCTTATTTTGGTACGATGATGATTTATAAAGGTCACGCAGATGGTATGGTAAGTGGTGCTGCGCATACGACCCAGCACACCATTAGACCGGCGCTTCAGTTTATCAAAACAAAGCCTGGTGTTTCGGTAGTTTCTTCAGTATTCTTTATGTGTTTAGAAGATCGCGTTTCGGTCTTTGGAGATTGTGCGATCAATCCAAATCCTTCGGCAACAGAATTAGCAGAAATCGCTATTTCATCCGCAGAAAGTAGCCTGGCGTTTGGTATAGAACCTAAAATCGCAATGCTCTCGTATTCCTCAGGAACATCAGGAAAAGGTGCAGATGTTGATCGCGTCAGAGAAGCAACGGCTATAGTTAAGAAAGAACGACCAGATTTAAAGATTGAAGGACCCATTCAGTACGATGCGGCTGTTGACGCAGCTGTGGGTAAAAGTAAATTACCCGATTCTGAAGTTGCAGGTCAGGCAAGTGTGTTGATCTTTCCAGACTTAAATACCGGAAATAACACTTACAAAGCGGTACAGCGTGAGACCGGTGCTTTAGCTATAGGTCCTATGTTACAGGGATTGAATAAACCTGTGAATGATTTGAGTCGCGGTTGTACAGTAGAAGATATTTTTAATACAGTAATCATTACAGCTATACAGGCCCAAGGCCTATAATTAGATTTAACTTAAAATGAAAATACTCATAATAAACTCTGGAAGTTCATCTATAAAATTTCAATTGATTCAAATGCCACAGGCTTCTGTTTTAGCTAGCGGAATGGTTGAACGAATAGGTATTGAAGGTGGTTCTATTTCTTATAAGAATGCTAGTAATGATTTTTCAAAAAAAATAAACTTTCCAGATCATGCTTCTGGTTTAAAAAAGATAGCAGAGCTGTTAATGGACCGCGATCTTGGGGTGATTGGCAGTGCAGATGAAATTAATGCGGTAGGACACCGTATCGTTCACGGAGGGAAACAATTCACAGAAACAACTCAAGTAACTGAAGAAGTAAAAGCCAATATAAGACGCTTGTTTTCGCTTGCACCACTACATAATCCAGCGCATCTTAATGGTATTGAAGTTGCAGAAGATATATTTAAAAATGCATCGCAAGTTTGTGTTTTTGATACTGCATTTTTTACTTCTATACCTCAAAAAGCTTATCAGTATGCTATACCAAAACATTTTATGGATGATTCGCGAATACGTTTATACGGTTTTCACGGCACAAGTCATAAGTATGTTTCAGAAAAAGCCCTTGAGCATCTAGGCAAACCTGATGCAAAATTGATCACCATACATCTGGGTAATGGCTGTAGCATGGCTGCAATTAAGGCAGGTAAAGCTATTGATACTTCAATGGGATTTGGTCCTGCTAACGGATTGATTATGGGTACTCGTGCCGGGGACATAGATCAGAGTGTAATATTCTATATGCAAGAACATCTGGGGTATTCTGTAAAAGAAGTGAGCGATATTCTGTTGAAACAAAGCGGAATGTTGGGGCTTACAGGTTATAGCGATTTACGAGATATAGAGGCTGCAGCCGCAGAAGGAGATGAAGTTTGTGCGTTAGCTTTAGAGATGAATGCCTACCGCATACGTAAATTTATAGGTGCTTACACAGCAGCATTGAATGGTGTTGATGCTATTGTATTTACTGCGGGAATAGGAGAGAATAGTAGCACAATACGCAGTAAAGTGTGTAAAGAGATGGAATACATAGGCATTGAACTGGATGAAAGTCTCAACGGGCAACGTTCTAAAAAACTTCGCGAAATTCAATCTGCTTTTTCTAAAGTAAAAGTGATGGTAATCCCTACTAATGAAGAATTGGCAATTGCAACTCAGGTTTTTGACCTGATGAAATAATATCAATCAAGCGCGCCGCGTGCGCCATAAATTGTAAAGAAGAGCAATAAAAATAATCGCTAAACCTAAAAGCACTGCTGTTTTTGTAAGAATTCCTGCGAGGCCCGCAATAAGAATTCCTGCATAAAGCAGAATGACTAAAATTAGATTTAGCGAATATTTTGAGTTCATTAGATTCCGGTATAATTAGCCGGAGTGATTGCTTTTAATTCTGTTTTGATTGAATCACTCACTTCTAAAGTTTCTATAAATCGATGCATAGAATCCTGAGTGATAGCTTCATTAGTACGAGTAAGTCCTTTTAAAGCTTCGTATGGATTTGCATAGCCTTCACGACGTAAAATAGTCTGTATAGCTTCTGCCACCACTGCCCAGTTATCTTCAAGATCTTTAGCAAATTTGCTTTCGTTTAATAGTAATTTATTCAGCCCTTTTAAGGTACTCTGTAAACCTATCAATGTATGACCATAAGGAACGCCTATATTACGCAGAACAGTACTGTCTGTAAGGTCTCTTTGTAGTCTGGATATAGGTAGTTTTGCTGATAGATGTTCAAATAAAGCATTTGCTATCCCTAAGTTTCCTTCGCTATTTTCAAAGTCAATAGGATTTACTTTATGCGGCATAGCCGAAGAACCAACTTCTCCCTTTTTAATTTTCTGCTTAAAATATTCCATAGAAATATACTGCCAGAAATCACGATCAAGATCCAATAAGATGGTGTTGATGCGTTTAATGTTGTCAAAAAGAGCAGCCATATGATCGTAGTGCTCTATCTGTGTAGTAGGAAAGGAGTGGTGTAGTTTTAAAGTCCCGCTTACAAAAGAGTTACCAAAAGCTTTCCAGTCAATCTCCGGATATGCTACGTGATGGGCATTGTAATTACCGGTTGCTCCACCAAATTTTGCAGCACTTGGCACGTCTTTTAAGAGACGAATTTGCTCTTCTAAACGAACTACAAAAACTTCAATCTCTTTTCCTAAGCGTGTAGGAGATGCCGGCTGACCGTGCGTACGAGCAAGCATCGATACTGTTTCCCACTCATCTGTAAGTTGCTTTAGATGATCTACCACTTCAAGAAGATGTGGTAAGTAGACCTGGTTGGTCGCATCTTTTAAACTTAACGGAATCGCAGTGTTGTTAATATCCTGAGATGTCAGACCAAAGTGTATAAACTCTTTAGACTCAGTTAAGCCAAGGCCATCAAATTTTTCTTTAATAAAATACTCAACAGCTTTAACGTCGTGATTGGTAACGCTTTCAATTTCTTTTACTTTAAGTGCATCTTCAGTTGTAAAATCTTCATAAATCGCCCGTAATTGAGGGTATTTTTCCTTCGGAAATTCGCTAAGTTGAGGCAAAGGGATTTCACATAAGGCGATAAAATATTCGATTTCTACTTTGACACGATATTTTATAAGTGCTTTTTCAGAAAAATAAGCCGAAAGTGATTCGGTTTTACTTGAATATCTGCCGTCTATAGGTGAAACGGCTTCTAATGAAGATAAAGACATAGTTGCTTTTATAGTTAAAAGCGCAAATATACACAGCTACTTGCTAGCAACAAACCAGAATTTGAAGTAAACTCCTTGTACGGGCTTAAAAGGACTTAATCTAGATAATTGAAACGGTTTTAGTTAAGATTCAAGCTTTTTTAAAATAGACTTAGCACGGGACTGAAAAGCTGCAGAGCTCGCATCAAACTGAAGTTCTAATTGCGCTTTGAGTTCACCGGGAATCCAACTTTCTGTTTCAGAAAGGTTGTAAATACTTTGCATTGCAAAAACCTTAACCGCAATTTTCTCATTGCCTATTAACCAATCAAAGCATTTTGAAAGTATTTGTTCACGTTCAGCCTTAGATAACTTTTCACTTTTTAGAAATTTAGAAGTGAGCAGTTCACAGATCTTTGAAAAAATGCGGGAAACAGTTTCTATCTGATTTTTTTGAAGAGCATTTAGAAATGGATCCAGATAAGGCTTGAGAAGTTTTATATCTGAACGTAATGCAATATCTAAACCATAAGCAGCTTTTGTAGCAAGTTCCTCAGAACCTTGTTGTATGAATTTTAAGCTATAGTTTATAAGCTCTGGTTCAGCTGAAATTTCTTGACCAAGAGCTTTCCGGTCGCTCAATCGCGATGAAATTTGCAAAACTTTTACTGCCCATTTTTCTTCGGTCATTTTAATTGATTAATTTGACTTTTAAATTAAGATTCTAAAATTAATATTATGGTCTGGATAAAACGTTTTTTGATACTTGCTTTGGTCGCATTGGTAGTAATTCAATTTATTCCCGTAGAAAAAAATGAGGGAGGTTATAAATCTCTTGATTCCTTTTTAGCAGAAACAAAACCTAGTGACGCTGTTGGGACAATTTTAAAAACAGCTTGTTACGATTGTCACAGTAATCAAACCGAATATCCTTGGTATTCTAATCTAGCTCCTGCAAGTTTTTTCTTAGCAGATCACGTAAAAGATGGAAAGAGACATCTTAATTTTTCAGAATGGGATACCTATTCTGCGAAGCGAAAAGATCACAAACTGGATGAATTAATAGAAGAAGTTGAAAGTGGTGAGATGCCTTTAGAGTCATATACGCTCATTCATACAGACGCTAAGCTAGATGCAGCGCAAACTGAAGCTTTACTAAATTGGGCAAAAGCAGCAAGACTTAACTATTCAGAAGCTTTTGAACCACAGTAGGTACACCGGTTGAGGCATTTTCAGCAATAACATTAAGATTAGCTTGTGATTTAATATTGGGTTTAGGGTCTATAAAGTAAATAGCAGTATCATTTTTAGCATAATTTATTAAAGAGGCAGCCGGGTAAACCTGCATAGAAGTCCCCACGATTAAAATATAATCTGCTTCAGAAGTGAGTTGAGCAGCAGTGTCTAACAACGGAACCATCTCTCCAAACCAAACAATATGCGGTCGCAGTTGACTTTTTTTTGCACACAGATCTCCTTCGCAAATATCATCACTCCAATCTAAAACCAGATTTTCATCAACAGTACTTCTTGCTTTTAAAAGTTCGCCATGTAAATGAACTACAGACGAACTTCCTGCACGCTCGTGTAAATCATCTACATTTTGAGTAATAATATCAACCTGAAATTGTTCTTCAAGATCTACTAAGGCTTGGTGAGCTGCGTTGGGTTCAACTGTTTTTAATTGCCGGCGACGTTGATTGTAAAAATCCAATACAAGTGCCTGATTATTAAACCAACCTTCGGGGCTGGCTACTTGCATAACATCATGACCTTCCCAAAGTCCGTTAGAATCTCTAAATGTTTTTAAACCGCTTTCAGCACTGATTCCTGCACCGGTGAGTACTACTATTTTTTTCAAACCAAATATTTTTTTAAATATACAAAGACAAAATTTTGGTAATGAAAGAATCCTTTGAATATTTGCCAGATGAATACAGCTACACTAAACTATCTAGAATCTTATCTTACTCCGCGTCGGCAGCAGCTTTTTAAAGAGGTTTTAGCGGAGCGTACGCGCTTTTTGACAGTCGCTATAGAAGATGTGGGGCATTTGCACAATACCAGCGCGGTAATGCGCAGTTGCGATGCTTTTGGAGTTCAGGATGTGCACGTCATTGAAGAATTGAAAGGAAAACGTATCGATAGGGAGATTGCGATGGGAGCTCAAAAGTGGACAACTGTTCACAGATATGATTCTACAAAAAATGCATTAGCTCAACTTAAGCATAACGGATATCGAATTGTAGCTACAACTCCACATCATACTGCACATAAATTAGAGGATTTTAAATTAGACCAACCTACTGCGTTATTCTTCGGAAGTGAGAAAGATGGCTTAACAGATACAGTTATTGAAGCAGCTGATGATTATGTGTATATACCCACTTTTGGTTTTACACAAAGTTTGAATATATCGGTTTGTGCGGCTATTTTACTTCAAGAGTTAACATTTAGAATGCGTAATTCAGCATTAGACTGGAAATTGAACGATTCTGATATCACTGAAATAAAAGCGTTATGGCTTAAACGGAATCTGAAAGATTATGAAGCTTTAGTGAATCAATTTAATTCTCAACATTCATGAATTTAGTTGATTAGTTGGGTGCTCTTTGTGTATTTTTAGATTTTACTAGCTTACTTATTAAATCTGAGTCATATTATTCTTCTGAATACAATGGGGGGCGACATGGCTTGTTTGGCAAGTGTTTTATTAAATTATTGGCCTTTTATGATTTTAGAAGGCGTATGGATGTTTGTTTCGGTAGTTAGCCTTTTCAAAAAGCTCGTAAAGAAAAACTAAATTGCCTGCCTGTAAAGTTTTAACCTCTATCTCGGTTAAGTACCCTATATTCTTCATAGCAGCTGCTCAATGCATCTAAAATCTGTAAATCATTAGCTGTTTTTACAAAGCTTTCAGAATAGTCGCATCGACCTAAAATAGCTTCAATATCTTCACGCGGAATCTGCAAAAGTGCAGATAATGTTTCACGATCAAATTTAGTAATCAATAAATCTCTGATGTTATCGTCTTCTTTCATCTGGCGTAGTTTTCGCATCTGCGAGCCTTTATTAGAGAAAACTTTATTGAGAAAATCTGCAGGATTAAATATGGCACTAAGAACTTTGTTAATGGCTCCAGGCTGAGAATCTCCGGCTTCATAACCGGTTTCTAAACCAGAAATACTATAGCGAACATTTTTATATACCGGGACATTACGCGCGTCAATCTCAAGATAACCTGTAAGTTCAACGTCCTTAACTACAACTTCTTCAAGTGCAATACCTGTTTCAGTCATTTTTACTTTTACATCTCCAAAACGTTTCCAGTCATTTGTAACACGTATCTGCAGACTTTTAAATCCTAAAAAAGAGAAATAGAGTGTATCTGTAGAGGATGCTCGTAATCTAAATGTACCATCTGCTTTAGTGATCGTTCCTTTTACAGTGTTGAGGTTGATAATATTAACACCATCTAGAGGTTTATCTGTTGAAGCATTGAGAACGGTCCCTTCTATATAAGTTTTATCTTCGTTCTGACTAACAGCAGAAGTTGAATTTTCCTGAGCAAAAGTATAAATAGGGGCTGTTAACAACAGCAAGACAAATAAAATAGTTTTCATAGAGGATGCCAATTTAGAAAAAGAGACGGAAAAATCATACCAAACGTGACAAATCCGTCTCAATTTTATAAAAGATTATCTATCTCTTCTTCTTCGTTTACCAGAAAAAGGACTTTTGTTCTCTTTGGGCTCTGCCTTGCTTTTACCGCGACGCTCACCACTACCTTTAGATTTTCCTCTAAAGCCATCTCCAGAATCTGATCTGCGGCCACCGCCACCACCAGAATCATTTCTGCGACCACGACCTCTTCCGCCACCACCGCCGCTTTTGCGATCATTGCGTTTGCGTTTTCCGCCACCGCCACGGGTGTCTTTAGTGATTTCTACATGTACTTGTCTTCCCTGAAGTTTAAAATCTTCAAATAAAGCTAGTATAGCGTCTTTATGCTCGGTATCAGTATTAAAGAATGAGAATGAATCTTTACAGTCTACTTTGTAAATTCCATCACCAAGACCGGTAGTTTCCTTTAAAAAGTCTTTAAGACTCATCCAATCAAAATCGTCTTTAGCACCAATGTTGATAAAATAACGGGTAGATTCACCAGATTCTTCTTTAAGATCAGCTTTTACAGCAATATTAAGATCTTTAGTCTTTTGGTAATAATTGAAGAAACGTGTAAACTCTACAGAGAATACTTTTTTGATAACTTCTTCACGGCTCAAGCCTTCAAGCACTTCATTAATACTGAACAAATACGGATTGATCTCCTCGTTTATCTTAGTATTGCGAATATCGTTTGCAAGGTGCATCAACTGTACTTCACAAATTTCCATCCCCGTCGGAATGTCTTTTTGTACAAATTGTTTGTTGATGATTTTCTCTAAAGTACGTATTTTTCGTAATTCACTTTTAGAAACAATCACCATTGAAATACCGGTTTTACCGGCACGACCAGTACGACCACTACGGTGTGTATACGTTTCAATTTCGTCTGGTAACTGGTAATTGATAACGTGTGTAATGTCATCAACATCAATACCACGAGCAGCAACGTCTGTCGCAACGAGCATTTGTATTTGACGTGCTCTAAAGCTTTTCATAACCAGGTCACGCTGATTCTGGCTTAAGTCTCCGTGTAATGCTGAAGCATTATAACCGTCTTCAATAAGATTTTCTGCTACTTTCTGCGTGTCACGCTTCGTACGGCAAAATACAACTGAGAAGATTTCAGGGTTTGCATCTGCTAGACGTTTAAGAGCCTGATAACGGTCACGGGCATTAACCATATAATATTCGTGAGAAACATTCTCAGCACCCATATTTTTGGTTCCTACTGTAATTTCAATAGGGTTATTCATAAATTGCTTGGCAATGCGAGCAACTTCTTTAGGCATAGTAGCCGAAAATAGCCACGTTTGCTTTCCTTTAGGAGTATCAGCAAGAATGGTTGTGATGTCTTCATAAAAGCCCATATTGAGCATTTCATCAGCTTCATCTAACACACAAAAATCAATTCCTGAAATATCTACCAGATTACGACGCATCATATCTTGCATACGACCGGGGGTCGCAACAATGATCTGAGCTCCGCGAGAAATTTGACGAGCTTGTTCTTGAATATTGGCACCACCATAAACCGCAACGGTATTTAAACCCTTAACGTGTTTGGAGTAATTTTTTAATTCGTTTGTGATCTGCAAACATAATTCGCGAGTAGGAGAGATAATTAACCCCTGTGTTTTGCGGTTGTTTGCATCAACTTTTTGAATAAGCGGAAAACCAAATGCTGCCGTTTTACCTGTACCTGTCTGGGCGAGTGCAACTACGTCTGTTGCCTCGCGTAATAGGACCGGGATGGCTTTTTCTTGCACTTCAGAAGGCTCTGTAAAACCCATATCGGTTACAGCTTGCAAGATGGCATCATTAAGTCCTAACGCTTTAAATGTATTCATATAAAATAATTATCTTAAATCAACGTCGATTTAAGAGGGCGCAAAGATACAGTTAATTGAGGTAAGAACAGAGCATTGACTAAATTGATTTAAATAATTGTAAATCAATTGTTTGAAAGAATTAAAATGTGTTTAATTCAATTCTTGTAAGCTATTGATACAGAAGCTTCCGCGAGTTAAGCCTATTTTTTGAGATAATCTAATAACTTTTGCGTTGCTTTGCCGCGATGCCCTATTTTATTTTTTTCTGAAAGTGGCATTTCGGCAAAAGTTAAGGGAAACCCTTCAGGCTTGAATACCGGGTCGTAACCAAAGCCACCATCACCGGTTTTCTCTTTTATGATACTTCCTTTGCAAATTCCTTCGAAGAGACGTTCTTTTCCGTTAAGGATTAATGCGATTACAGTTTTAAATTGCGCACTGCGATCGGTTTTAACTTTGAGCTCAGCGAGTAGTTTTTGAGTGTTATCTTCAGCATTTTTTTGTTCACCGGCATACCGTGCACTGTAAACTCCCGGCGCACCATTTAAGGATTTGACTTCAAGACCGGTATCGTCTGCAAAGCAATCAAAACCGTACTTTTCTTTTATATAACGGGCTTTTATAAGTGCATTGCCTTCAATTGTGGGTGCATCTTCAATAATATCTTCATTACAACCTATATCAGTTAAGCTTTTAAGCTGAATATAGTCAGGCATTAAAGCCTGAATTTCTTTGAGTTTATTAGGATTATGCGTAGCGAAAATCAGTGTCATTTGATTAGTTTTTTGGGAAGCTGCAAGTTATTAAAATTGAATTTAAAACTACCGGAAGCTACTATTTGGAAATTATCTAAAGTGACTTTTATCATTGTCTCGGGCCCGATGTTGTTCTAAATTAGTTGTATGCAAAACGAACAACATTATGCGCAACGTAGTGGCTGGTTGAGAGCAGCTGTTTTAGGAGCCAATGACGGGATACTTTCAACAGCGAGTCTGGTAATAGGCGTTGCTGCTGCAAGTACAACACGCGAACCTATAGTATTAGCAGGAGTAGCTGGCATCGTAGCCGGTGCTTTGTCTATGGCTGCCGGTGAGTATGTTTCTGTAAGCTCACAAAGTGATATAGAAAAAGCCGACCTGGAACGCGAAGCAAACGAGCTGGCTACAATGCCTGAGGAAGAATTACAAGAACTTAAAGATGTTTATATAGATCGTGGTCTCACTGAAGAAACAGCTCTTGAAGTAGCCAAACAATTAACTGCACACAATGCGTTAGAAGCACACGCTCGTGATGAATTAGGTATGCATGAAATAACGCAGGCAAAGCCCTTACAGGCAGCATTGTCTAGCGGGGCAGCATTTACCGTGGGTGGAGGATTACCAGTTCTTGTAGCTTTTTTAGCCCCGGTGGAGTATATGGAATATATTCAATACGCTTGTGCAATTTTATTCTTGATAGTTTTGGGTGCGCTGGCTGCTAAAACAGGCGGCTCTAATATGATTACTGCAATACTTAGAATTACTATCTGGGGAACATTAGCTATGGTTGCAACCGCTATAATCGGACACTTTTTTGGTGTTAATATCGCTTAAATATAAATTTGATTAACTAAAGAAGCCTCTTCGTATAAAGTACAAAGAGGCTTTTTTTATGGGAGAATCTTATGATTTAACCTTTTACTTCGCTTTCTGTTTCTGCGAGGTATTTTGTGAATGGTTGTTTCAAAAGACGTTTGCCGGTAGCAGCTTTAATTGCATTAGCAACCGCACCACCCGCTGGAGGAAGTCCGGGCTCTCCAAGTCCTGTAGGAGCAATTTCACTATCTATAAAATGAACAGCAACTTTTGGAGTTTCATTCATTCTTATTAAACGATAGGTGTCAAAATTACTTGCAGAAGGCTTTCCTGCTTCAAAGGTAAAATCACCATACATTGCATGACCAATCCCGTCAAGAACACCACCCACAACTTGATTATTGGCACCGGTTGGATTTATGACAATTCCACAATCTACAGCAGCAGTAACACGCTCTACTTTTGGCATTCCGTTTTGGATACTGATTTCTGCAACTTCTGCAACGTGTGTATTGTGGCTGTAATAAGCAGAAAAACCTTTGTAAATGCCATCTGGAGTGTTATTCCAGTCGCCTTTTTCTGCGGCTAATTTGATGACTTCTTTCATTCGAGAAGCAGAATATTGAATGCGATCATCTGCACCCTCATCTACATTGTCCAATAGGTCCAGACGGAGCTGTACGGCGTCTTGATTTAAAGCTTCTGCTACTTCGTCAAAAAAGCTTTGTTCTGCAAAAGCAAGAAAGTTTGTGTAAGGAGCTCGCCATGCACCTGTTGTAATATTACTTTTGTAATTAGCACTTTCTATTTTTAAATTAGGAATGGCTCCTGCCGGAAAAAAATTAGGAATCAGTCCATACATATTGCTGTTTATAGCAGCTTCTTTCAGTTTATATCCGGTTACTTTGCCATCTTTTAGAGATGCGGAAATACGATATTTTATTGCAGGTCTAAAAATTCCGGCATTCATATCATCTTCACGCGAATAGACGAGTTTAATCGGTTTGCCGGCTTTGCTTGAAATTTCGGCTGCTTCAAGAGCAAAATCTCCATACAGTCTACGACCAAAACCTCCACCCATACGAGTTAATTCTACTTCAATTTCCTCAGGGGCGAGATCCAGTAAGTTAGCAACGCGGTTAGCAGTTCCTTCAGGTGTTTGAATTGGTCCGGCTAACTGTACTTTTTCAGATGTTACGTCTGCATAAAAGTTCATTGGTTCCATACAGTTGTGCGGTAAAAATGGAGATTCATAAATACGATCAATTATTTGATCTGCTTCCGCAAAAGCTTTATCAACATCACCATCTTCTCTGCGAACATCACCTTCAGAACTGTTTAGCAAGCCTAGTAAAAGTTCGTCATGTTTCTCAGTGCTTTCTAATGCATTGTCTTCCCAGTTTGCTTTTAAAGCTTTTTTACCTTTCACAGCAGACCAGGTGTTTTTAGCTAAAACAGCGATTTTATCACCAAATTGAAACACATCAGTAACACCGGTTATT
Source organism: Leeuwenhoekiella aestuarii (assembly GCF_004104055.1). Classification (GTDB taxonomy): domain Bacteria; phylum Bacteroidota; class Bacteroidia; order Flavobacteriales; family Flavobacteriaceae; genus Leeuwenhoekiella; species Leeuwenhoekiella aestuarii. The sequence goes on from NZ_QOVJ01000002.1 coordinate 169,956, forward strand.
TTTCGAGACTCGGTATCATCAAAATCTTTTAAAGTCTGACCAAAAGACGGCGGGCGCATCACTGAAGCGATATGCATGCCATCTTTTTTATAATCAAGTCCAAAAAGGGGTTTCCCGGTTACTATTTTATCCAGATCAACATTTAAGGCATCGTTACCTATTATTTTAAAATGTTTAGGTTCTTTTAATGGTACATTTTCAGGAACTTCAAGAGCCGCCGCTTCTTTAACAACATCACCGTAGCCTAAGGTTTTACCAGATTTGCTTGTGATTATTCCATTTTTTGCAGATACTTCAGAAGCATCAATTTGCCATTTAGCCGCTGCAGCATTAACAAGCATTTGTTTTGCTGTAGCACCGGTTTGACGTAAAACGTCCCAGTTTTGACGTATAGATTGACTACCACCAGCTACCTGCCCGCGATAGTTATCAGTATCTAGTCCGGCTTGTTCAACGTGCACGTGTTCCCACGGTACATCTAATTCTTCAGCTACGATCATAGGCATCGAAGTTTTAACACCCTGACCAATTTCTGGATTGGGTGAAAAGATAGTTACATACCCATTATCTGCAATTTTAATATAGGCGTTGAAATCATTAAAGTTAAGGTTTGCGATATCTACAGGAGGTTTCACCTCGTCTTTACAAGCCGTTAAAAAATTAAAGCCTATCAACATACCGCCACCCGCAAGGGCAGAAGTACGTATAAACCCGCGTCTGCTAAATGTAGTTTTTGTCTGTTTTTTCATAACGCAGGTTTTTAAGCTATTTTTTCTGCAGCATCTGCTACAGCTTTTTCTATACGATTATAAGATGCGCAACGACAGAGATTACCACTCATCGCATCGCGTATTTCAGATTGCGAAGGAGCAGCATTGCTGTTTAAAAAAGATGCAGCAGTCATAATTTGACCAGCCTGGCAATATCCACATTGAGGTACATCATGCTCTTTCCACGCGACCTGAACAGGATGTGTACCATCTTCAGAAAGTCCTTCTATTGTCGTGATTTTTGCTTCTTCGAGTGAGCTAATTTGAAGTAGACAACTGCGTGTTGCAGTACCATCAATATGAACTGTGCAGGCTCCACATTGACCTATTCCACAGCCAAATTTTGTTCCTACTAAGTTTAATTCATCTCTTAAAACCCATAATAACGGAGTGTCCGATTCGGCTTCGACACTTAGGGATTTACCGTTTACCATTAAATTATATACCGGCATAGCACTGTTCTTTTTGTTTGTGTTAAGTTAATGAAATCTTAAGATATTCTATTTGACAGCATCTAATTTATACCCGTTCAAAAAAGGATTTTGTGTGCATTGCAATATATGTAGGTATTTATTTAGCTTTAAACGCTAATAAATTCAATGACAAAAATAGCAATACTCATACTCGCCGCAGGAAATTCTACCAGAATGGGAGAAGCGAAGCAATTATTGCCTTACGGAACTAAAACCCTATTAGAGCACACAATAGCACAAGCTAAAAATTCTGTAGCTGAACAGGTTTTTTGTGTGCTGGGAGCAAATGCAGAAACTATAGAGAAAATTATTAATAATGATCTGGTCTTTATTCATAATAAAAGTTGGCAAGATGGGTTGAGCAGTAGTATTGCATGCGGGGTTGAAAAGGTTAGGCTGATGGGTTTTGATTCTATATTAGTTATGCTTGCAGATCAACCTAAAATAGATACCTTTTATTTGAATTTGCTTATTGAAACTTCAGTACACTATAAAACCAAATGTATTGCTTCAGATTATGGAACTAGAAATGGAGTTCCGGCAGTTTTTCCAAAGACTTATTTTGAAGAACTCTTAAGTTTAAAAGGAGATCAGGGAGCTAAAAATTTATTGAATGCGACTGAAGAAAAGGTAATCGCTCTTGATGCTCAAGATAAAATACAGGATATAGATACTCCTGAAGATTATGCCCGTTTGCTGAAAAAATAAACTTATTTTTAAACGCTAAACCACCATAAGTTTAAAATAATGACTGCTGATCAGGAAAAAAAACAAGCAGCGCTAGAAGCTGTAAAATACATAAAAAACAATATGGTTGTAGGCCTTGGTACGGGTTCTACGGCTAAGCATATGATAGAAGCCGTAGGTAAATTAGTTGCCGACGGAATGAACCTGACTTGCGTTCCATCTTCTATAGCTACCGAAAAGTTGGCAAAAGAATTGGGTATAAAAATCGTCGCCCTCGATGCGATTGATAAAATTGACGTTACCATTGACGGTGCTGATGAATTTGATGGAAAATTTCAACTGATCAAGGGTGGAGGAGGAGCTTTGCTGCGCGAAAAGATTCTTGCCTGGAATACCAAATTCAACATCATTATAGCAGACAGTAGTAAAGATGTGAATAAGCTGGGAGCTTTTAAACTTCCAGTTGAAGTCATTCCGTTTGCAACCAAACAAATCTTGACTTATTTAGAAGCCGAAGGGTTACAACCCTTGCAGCGTATGCAAGGAGATGCCTCGTATCGAACAGATGAGAACAACACTATTTTAGATATTGATATTTCGGGAATTGATGATCTTCAAGGTCTAGAGATTCAATTATTAAAAGTCCCCGGAATCGTAGAAACCGGACTTTTCTTAGACACAACCAGCCTGATCATTGTAGGTAAAGAAGGCGGGCCGGAGGTTAAGGAGCGTAACTAGATCATGCTAAAACACAAAAAAGCTATCAAAATCTTGAGAGCTTTTTTGTGCATTTTTTTGGTACTTACCCATAAACTTGCTCCAATAAATCAGATACAGGTTTTGGTTTTCTACCCAATAATACTTCAAGATCATTAGATTCTGAATTGAATTCTCCGGCAGCAATTCCAAGAGAGAAAACGAGCATTATTCCTATAGCTTCTTCAGGAACACCGTATGAAGCCATAGTAGATTTAAAGGTTTCTGAATCTGGAGAAACAAATGCAATTTTTTCATTAGTAATCTTGCTTAGAATCAAAGCGATTTCTTTAAAATCAATAGCTTTTGGTCCATCTAAAGTGTAAACTGTATTGGTGTGATTTTTATAATTCTTAAGCACAAGCATACCCGCTTCTGCTAAATCCTCTCGTAATGCAAATCCTGTTTTTCCTTCTTCTGTAGGAAGAAATAGTGTTTTAGATCCTAATAGTGCTTCTTTTTTACCTAAAAACATAGGTACTACTTCGGCGTATAGGTTATGTCTTAAGATCGTGTAATTAAGGCCAGATCTTTTTAACCAATTTTCGGTTTTTATATGTGCATCCATCACTGCAGCGACAGGAGAGTTTTGCGAAGCATCTTTTCTGCCGGCGCTGGTGTAAACAACGTGCTTTACAGCAGCTTCTTTTGCTGCTTCAACAACATTCTTATGTTGCGGTTCGCGTGACGGAATATCACTCCCAGAAACAAAATATAGCGCATCAATATTTTTAAAAGCTGCTACCAGCGTTTCTTTATTATCATAATCAGCAACTCTCAAATCATAGCCTTTTTTCTTATAAGATTTGGCTTTTTCACTTTCAGCATCACGAACTAATACTGCTATTTCTGATGGATCGACACGTTTTGATAAATGTTTTATTGCGCTGCTTCCTAGTCCACCGGTTGCACCGGTAATTAAATAAGTACTCATTATTTTATATTTTTAGTTATTAGCTTACTTTTGGTAAGTAAAGGTAATTACTAGAGTTGACGTTTGGAAGAGCTTACCAAAATGTAGCTCACTTACGCGGAAGTTAGTTTAATTGAAAATCAACCAATTAAAATGGGAAATAATTTAGAAAAATATACAGATGTGGTAAATTGCCCGGTACGCAATGTGCTCGACCGCTTTGGAGATAAGTGGTCAACGCTGGTTTTACTATTGCTTGATGAAGCTGCTGTAATGCGTTTTAATGAATTGCATAAAGCGATTAATGGCATTTCGCAGAAAATGCTCGCAGTGACGCTTAAAACATTAGAAGCAGATGGTTTGATAATCAGAACCCAATACCCTGAAATTCCACCGAGGGTGGAATACAAATTGAGCGAACGTGGTTCGTCACTTTTGCCACACATTCAAAATCTGGTGAAATGGGCGAATACCAATTTTGATGCTATTGAAGAATCGAGAGTGTCCTATAAACGCTAAAAAGCTCAAAAGAATGTTCTTTTGAGCTTTTTAGCGAAATTGATTTAATAACAAATCAATCTTCGGGTTGTTTCTCAGCCGTCCAGTTTAGATAGCCACCTTCTAAATCATATATTTTAGTAAAACCAGCATCTTGCATAATTTGCGCAGCTTTGCCGCTGCGATTGCCTGACCTGCAATAAATATAGACCGGTTTTGATTTATCTAATTTTTCTATTTCTGTATTGAAACTTTCAGGTGCTAAAACATTGATGTTTTGCGCATCTTCAATTTTTCCGGCTTCAAATTCTTCCGGTCTCCTCACATCGATTAAAAGGACTTCTTTCGATTTTAAACTATCAGCAAAACTTACTTTATCTAAGATCTGATGTTTAGAGTCCTGAGCATTTATTTGAAAGCTAAATAATGAGATTAAAATTAAAGAGAAAACTAATTTCATATTCTAGCTTTTAAGAGTTGATGGGCAAACAAAGTTTGTTCTGGGAAGCTCAGTTTCCTTGATAGCTTTATAACCCCCTTGTACATCAATAAGATTATGAATTCCACGACTTTTTAAAATACTTGCTGCGATCATACTGCGGTAGCCGCCTGCGCAATGCACATAAAAATCTTCTTTATCGGGGAAGTCACTTAGATGTTTATTGATATAATCCAGCGGAGTACTTTTAGCTACTTCAAGATGTTCAGATTCAAATTCTCCGGGCTTACGCACATCAAAAACGGGAGTGTCTCCATCAGTTTTAACTGCTTTTTCTAATTCATTTGCAGGAACAGATTTGACCGAGTCGGTTTGTTTTCCTGCAGCTTCCCAGGATTGAAAACCTCCTTTGAGATAGCCTATAGTTCCATCAAAACCTACACGAGATAGACGGGTAATGGTCTCTTCTTCACGGCCTTCATCAGCAACCAATAGAATGGGTTGCTCTGTATCGGCGATAAGTGCTCCTACCCAAGGTGCAAAACCGCCGTCTATACCAATAAAAATAGATCTTGGAATATGTCCCTTTGCAAAATTTCCTGCTTTACGCACATCAAGAATAACAGCACCGGTTTCATTTGCAGCAGTTTCAAAAGCATCTGGTGATAAAGCCTGTGTACCGCGTTCTATAACTTCATCAATATCATCGTAGCCTTCTTTATTCATTTTTACATTCAATGGAAAATAGGAGGGAGGCGGTAACAAACCATCTGTTACCTCTTTGATAAATTCGTCTTTAGTCATATCTGCGCGTAACGCATAATTTGTTTTTTTCTGATTTCCCAGCGTGTCAACCGTTTCTTTACTCATGTTTTTTCCGCAGGCAGATCCCGCTCCATGTGCAGGGTAAACGATCACATCATCAGCTAAAGGCATGATCTTTTCGCGTAAGCTATCGTATAAATAACCGGCAAGATCTTCTTGTGTAAGTTCTTTAGCTTTTTGGGCTAAATCTGGTCTGCCAACATCTCCAAGGAATAAGGTGTCCCCACTAAAAATCGCGTGATCTTTTCCATTTTCATCAATAAGTAAATAGGTTGTGCTCTCCATCGTATGTCCTGGAGTGTGCAACACCTTTATGATAATTTTTCCCAATTTAAACTCCTGATTATCTTTAGCGATAATCGCTTGAAAAGAAGGGTTTGCTTTAGGACCGTAAACAATAGAAGCACCAGTTTCTTTAGCTAATGTCACATGACCACTCACAAAATCTGCGTGAAAATGTGTCTCAAAAATATATTTTATGTTTGCATTGTCAGCAGCAGCGCGATCCATATAAGGTTTTACTTCACGTAATGGGTCAATAACTGCAACTTCGCCTTCGCTTTCTATATAATAAGCTCCCTGAGCTAAACAACCGGTATATATCTGTTCTATATTCATAATTCTAAATTTAATCGCCCTTAAAATTGAAAAATTAAGACTTATCTCAAAATGATTTAATCGATAATCGAGATTTAAATGCTTTAACGCTTTCCTCGAAGTAAAAATATGTTTCCTTATTAATTCCTTGTGGGCTTTCCCCAAGGAAATTTACATAACAAAGATAAGACACCTTAAGCAGTGTAGCGGTAACAGAAGTTACATAGATAAATGATTAAACACCAAATTTTACAGCAAACTGAAAACGGCCACCTTCATCTCCGGTGAAATAACCCAGGCTGCTGCTGAAGAATCCACCCATACTAAAATTGAGTCCGCCACCATAACTATTATGCCACACTTTTGAGGATTCTTCATTAAGCCAAATTCTACCAACATCATAGCCGGCAAAAATGTTAGAACGGATCGGGAAAATAGCAGTTTTTAAAGGTTTAAATTGATATAAAATATCTGCGGAAGCTCGAAGCGCCTGATCACCGGTAAACCTTCCTAAACGATAACTTCTTAAACCAGAATTACCACCTATCTGAGCTGCCTGATAAAAAGGAATTGTGTTACCAAATCGCAATTGACCGTCAATTTGTGTTTTTAAAACCAAATCTCGCGAACTATCTATTGCGTTCCAAAATGTAATTTTTGGATCTGCAGCAAAAACGGTTTGTGAGTTATTCAAATCATCACTGTAAAAACCTGAAGCTTCAAAAAACATTCCTCTTGTAGGAAATTTTGAATCATCAATACTTTTGTAGGAATAAATTGCTTTAAGAGTTATATATTGATTGTTGTTCAGTTGGTTATAGTTATTTATTTGAAGTGAAGAATCAAGTTGGTAATTTTGATAAACAAGATCTGTTTGAAATGAACTGCCATATTCTCCGTTATAATACACGCCGGTTCCTGCTTCAAATTTCTGCATATTAATTCGGTTTACATCAAAATTTGATGCTGTATTCATAGTCTCATTCCCATAACCAAAAAAGTTTTCAGTGTAGTTATTTGTAGTAGCGAGACCCGAAATTTTAAAATTCCACTCCGGGAAAATATTTGCAAAATGCATTTCTGATTTAAATATCGCAGCTTGTGTCAATGAAAAATATTGAGCATCCAAAACAAATTGAGAAGTAAACGGGTTGCGTTCAAAACCTAATTTTTGACGAGCAAAACGTAAATGAGGTGCTACTCCCCAATCAGGATTATAAGGCAATACTAAACCTATTTTTTTAGCTTCATCAGGAAGGCGTTCTGAGTCATAAATATGGTTTTCATAAACGCTGCTAAAGTGTAAACGAGCCCCATTATTTTCTCCAATTTTATTACCATTAGGTTGATCGTAAACTGATAGATTATTTCCATTTTTTAGATCATAAGTATCATCATCCTGACCACCGGCAATAACTATTTTAATTTTTGATTTGGCCGTACCTGATGTTGTAAAAACATCATCATCATCTAGACCGTAGATCCAGATTTCTTTTGTTTTTTTTGGGGTAAATACGCGGTCAAAAAGCAAAGTGCCATCTTCACCATCTTGTATACGAAAAGCCTTAATTAGAGTCGTACCATCGTCATTTCGGGTGATGTAGAAATGATCGTCTTTATCGGTTCCTTTTAAAGTTTGAAACCTGATGTAATATTTATAATAACGCTCAACTATATCTTTTAAATTCGCTTTCCGCGCAAGCAGATCCTGTTGTAATAGTTTCCAATCTTCATTGTGAATTTCTACTGGCATCGCACTAAATGCTTTATTTACAACTTCAGGAGTAATGTTTTTCTGAAGATAATCAACGGCATCAAGCCAGTCTTGTTTAGTCGTTTTCTGAAGCACAGCGCGATCAAGATTAATCGCACTTTCGCTAAACTTTTCTATAAACTCAATTTCAGGCCCGTAGTTGCCAAGTTCGCGGGTGCTTGCCATAAACTTCTGCATCGTTTTTATGATCTTCCCGTCAAATTTGGAAAATACCTGATCACGATCTCTAGGAATGGCAATATAAGTATACACATCATCTGCATCTTTACGCTCTGCCCAGCGCCATTGATCTTCGTGGCGATCCCAGTCGCCAACGAGCATATCAAATACTCGCGCTCTGATGTATTCATCCTCGGCAATTTGATTTTTTTCATCCTCGCGAATCTTTTCAAAAAGGTCTGCAGTACTTTCGACATCTTCATTAAAACCAAACATATGCGAACCGTTGAAGTCTTCGTCGGGCTTCTCTACAATCATATAGAGACGATCTCCGTGAGTTTTGTTAAAATCACCCAGGGTTTTTTGTTTAGGCACATAAAACACTTTAGGATGGGTGTGGTTGAGATCTGCCGCTCCGGCCAATCTTGGTATTGCAAAAGCACCATAGGGATGAGAAGCTGTATAAAAGTCTTCTATAAGTCTTGCCGGTAGCGTACCTTCAAAATATTCCTGGGCGTCTAAGTCATCGTATCCTGATGATTTTAAAAATGCTAGGGGATCTTTTGCCAAGGCACGCATATTATACTCGCGGTCATCACCATCAACCAGTCGCAAAGACTGCGTTTGATTGCCACCACCAGCACGTTCTACTGTAAGACCGCCATATAGCGTATCTAATAGAACTGTTGGCGCGTCTATATCTAAGCCGTATAAATAACGGTAGTGTTTTCCCCATTTTTTTTCATATTCCGGAGTGACTTCGACAAGTTCTTTGGGGTAGATACTTGCTTTTTTTGACTGGGGAATGTTTTTGAGTAAAGAATCTAACGGATAAGGTTCAGGCCTAGAATAGCTTTCTTTAGAGAAACTTACCGAAAGCATGTTGTTTTTGTTTAAACTGTAAAAATGAACGGTAGAAGAACCGTCTTCAAAAAGTCTTAACTCTGAAAATCCCGGTTTAACTGAAGCAAAAAGTCCGTCTTTTCCTAGACGTGCATATTCAGTTTTACTACCGGTACCTGATATGATCTGGCGAATATTTCCGTTTTCAATATATTGCATTGAGCGCTCGTGAGCAGAGAGTACAAATAAGCGTGGCAAGCCAATAGCCATAGTTTTGATCTCACTCATCAGCTCATTCATCAACGGGTTAAACTGATCTTGCTTAGAAATTCCACCTTGTGTTCTTGCAAAGCCCCATAAAAAACCGGCTATGGGCACATACGCATTTTCTAAAGATGGCCTGTAAAATGCACGCGTACTCATCTCACCACCATAAATTCCGTTAGAAAAAAGAGGGTGATGCATTACGAGTAACACATTTTTGTGTCGTGCTTTACGCGCTTCATCTTTAAGTAAGGTTAAGAATTGTGTACGTGTTTTTATGGCACATTTATCATTAAAACCCTCGTGTTTGCTCCAGTCTTCAATATACCATTGAGAGTCTATGATGATGATTTCAGTTTCTTTATCAACTGTTATGGTTTCAATAGGGCAGCCATTTTCAGGTTGAAAATGATTGTCTTTCCCCATCTTTTCTTCGATATAATCTTCAATCTTTTCAAGACCTTTTACGCCTTCATCATTCCAGTCGTTTTCCCCTGGAATAATAAGCGTTTTTCCTTTAAAATCTTTAACGAGCTGTACGACGTGTTTTAGCTGTTGTTCGTTATTGTCTTCGGTTAATTTATTAGCATACACATTATCACCCAAGATCATCAGGTAATCATCCTTTTTTGCAATTTTATTCTGCAAGCTATCAAAAGCTTGAATCAGCGCATTATTAGGTCCGTTTTTACCAGACCCCAGATTACCCAAGAGAAAAACACTTCTATAGTTTGAAGTGTCACTATTTATTTGATTTAAAGTATGCTTTTGATCTCGGTATTGGGTGCGTTTACTGGCGCAAGAGTATAAGAATAATAACGTTAAAACTAGTGATAAACAATATTGTAATTTTTGCTTTTGCATTAATAGGGGTGTAGGTTGTAAAGCAAAAATATTAAATCTCTGACGTGTCAAAAGTTTTTGTGTGATTGTTAACGTTCTCACCTATAGGCAATCAATTTACAGTTGGGTATCAAAATTTGACAATTGAGTAAATCTCTTTTTATAGGAAAACTATCTATTCTAATATTTGAAGTATCTAATCAAAAATCAACAGTATGACACGAATATTAATCTGGATTTTTAAAATGGTCGTGTCACTCGCGGCAATGCTCCCTAATCAAGAGCAAACAGCGTTCAATAAGCCAAATGTTGATCTTGTTCCGTTTGAAAACTGCAAGATGTATACTAATTATTCAGATTGTAATACCTTTAAAAAAGTAGAAAACGCCGCAGCTTTTCTACTATAAAATTAAATTATGAATAGTTTTTTTAAGGAATTAGGTAAGGCTTGTATCGTAGGTGTAGCTATCTATGCAGTCTTTTTATTGATTCATTTGGGAGGAGGTAACCCACTTTATTTCAATAAAAAGCTTGTAGAAGATTTTGGGATCAGTATGCTGTATTCTGTAGTGTTATATATGGCAAATATGGCTGTTTTTAGATATTTCTACTTTAGTAATAAAATCAGGCTTTATTCTCCAAAACACTTAGCTAGAGCTATACCGGCGAGTTTAATTGTTACTGCCATAAGTGTATTTTTTATTAGAGTCTTTATAATTTGTGTATTAAAGGAGTTTACTTTTTTAGAATTTATAAGTGACGAGAAGTTTATAGATTACTGGATGCCGCTATTTATTGCGCTCGTTTGTAATGCGATCTTCTATTTCTTTTTCTATTACAAATACAAAAAAGAAAGTCAGGTTAAGGAACAGAAGATCATTGCTGGTACAGCTTCGGCACAATTTGATGCTTTAAAAAATCAATTAGATCCTCATTTTTTATTCAATAGTTTAAATGTACTTACCAGTCTTATTGAAGAAAACCCCATACAGGCTCAAAAATTCACTACTTCTTTGTCTAAGGTTTACCGTTATGTTTTAGAGCAAAAGAATAAAGAACTGGTTACGTTAGAAGAAGAATTGGCATTTGCAAAAACCTATATGACACTTTTAAAAATGCGTTATGAAGACAGCATTGTTTTTAATATGCCTGCGCAAGTGACTCATCCGGAAGCTCGTGTTGTACCCTTATCGTTACAGCTTTTACTTGAAAATGCCGTGAAACACAACGTAGTAAGTGATAATCACAGATTACACATTACTATTGAAGAAGAAGAAGGAAATCTGGTGGTACGCAACAATCTACAGCCCAAAAAGATTATGACCAAAGGTAGTGGAGTGGGACTCATTAATATCAAACAGCGCTATGCTTTGCTTACTTCAAGAAGGCTTCAAATTCAACAAACAGAATCAGAATTTATAATCAAAATACCAAAATTAACCCGGCAATTAAAATCAGCAGTTATGAATACAGAAGAATACCTTACAGACAAGAAATATGCTCTTGCTAAAGAACATGTAGAAAAGATTAAAGCTTTTTACATTCACCTCACAATTTATTGTGTAGTGATTGGAGGTTTAACTATTTTAAACCTCTTTACAACTTCTTTCCCATGGTCGATTTTCCCGGCATTGGGTTGGGGATTGGGTGTGTTTTTTCACGGGGCGGAAGTCTTCAATTGGAATCCATTTCTAGGTAGAGACTGGGAAGATCGTAAGATTCGTGAAATTATGAATGAGCAAGAACAGAAGCGGTAACAATTCAGCCTATAAAAATGACAAGTGAGTCAGTTAGAATTTATTCAGGCTGTATTTATCATCAAATTTGTTTCAATATTAACCACTAAAAAACTTTAAAAATGGAAAATTTTGATAAAGAAAATCGGTATCTGGACGCTAAAGAGCGTGTAGGTCACATCAAGAAATTTTATGGAAGCTTATTTAGTTATGTTATCGTAATAGGTGCTTTAGCAGGACTTAACTATTACACCGACGGTTTGCGCTATCCTTGGTTTCTATGGCCAGCTTTAGGTTGGGGAATAGGTTTGATTTTTCAGGCTGCCGGCGCCTTCAACTGGAATCCTTTTGTGAGCAGAGAATGGGAAGAGCGCAAAATTAAAGAGTTTATGGAGCGTGATCAAAAGTCTCAATCTAATATGGGACGCTGGGAGTAATCTAAATTTTATTGTATGAAAAATTCAAATTCAAATTACGAAGAAGCCTTGAAGCGGGTTAAACAACTTAAAGACTTTTACAATCACATTCCTGTTTATATTATTCTATCTGCGCTGTATGTTGCTTTTTGTCTGGGTGTTTTTGATGGGGGTAGAATTAGCCAACATATTCCGTTTTGGTCACCTATTTGTATGGTGGGTGGCTATGGGTTAAGTCTTTTAGGTTATTATATTTACCTCAAACACGGAAGCATCTTTGAATCGTATTACAAGAAATGGGAAAAGCAAAAAATAAAAGAATATCTGGATCAGGAAATTTATTCAGAAACTAAAAGCAGTCGCTGGGAGTAAATTTTATATATACAGAATAACTATATACAAATTATAAAATATGAACGCACTGGTTATTGAAGATGAAAAACCTGCAGCACGCAGACTCACCAGAATGCTGGAAGCTCTAAATCTAAATGTTTTGGCTCAATTGCATTCGGTAGAAGAAGCGGTAGAATGGTTTTCAACCAATACACACCCAGACCTTATATTTCTTGATATTCAATTAAGCGATGGTTTGTCTTTTGAGATCTTTGATGCTGTAGAAGTTTCCAGTGCAATTATTTTTACAACAGCCTATGATGAGTATGCCTTACAGGCTTTTAAACTGAACAGCATTGATTATTTGCTCAAACCTATAGATGATGAAGAGCTTGAGGCTGCTGTGACTAAGTTTAAAAAACAACGACCTTCAGCAAGTGATGTTAAACTCAATTTTGAAGATATACGCAAACTTCTAGGAGTCAACCCTGTGGAGCGTGACTATAAAAAACGTTTTACAGTAAAAATAGGACAGCATCTTAAGATGATAAACGTAGATGATGTGGTTTGCTTTTATAGTGAAAATAAGGGGACTTATGCACGTACAATTGATAAGCGTGATTATTTGCTAGATACAACTTTAGAAATCCTGGAAGGAGAATTACAACCTGATGTTTTCTTTAGAGTAAGTCGCAAATATTTTGTAAATGTAAATGCGATTCTTGATATTATAAGTTATACCAATTCACGTTTACAAGTGAAACTACAGGCTTGTGATGATCTTGAGATTATTGTAAGCCGTGAACGCGTAAAAGACTTTAAATTCTGGCTTTCTTAATATAAGTATTATTGGCTCCGCCAAAGGATATAAGATATTGAGGCTTGCCCGAGGTTGTACTCAATAATAATTTACTCTAAACTAACCAACTTTCGATCTGTATTGTTGTAAGCAGCTGCTTTGTCTCGTATGGTAAAAACACCTTTAAGATCTTTCTTATTTGTTATGTTAGCTTTCGCATCTATTAAAATAAGATTGATCTCGTCGATGATAATTTCTTCGGCATTATTGATTACAGACTTAGTCTGTAATAAGAAATATAATGCGGTGAGCATCTTGTGTAACATCACGACATCATGTTTACAATATCCGCGTAACGGAACGAAAACAAAATAGATCAACTCTTTAAAATCTATTGTTCTAAGACTTATAACTGCCTCATCATCTTTATTCTTTATATAGCTAAAGTCTTCTTTACAGAGTCTTAAAGCAAAAAGTTCAGAGAGATAATCTATACAGGTTATTGCCGTACCAGGGTCATTGATACCTGGGCTCATAGCTTTAATTGCAATCTCAGTAAGTTGTTTAAAGCCCAGGATATAATTGTGTTTTACAATTTCGCTTCGCGAAAATCCAAAACATGTGAGTAAGTGGTTTCTTTGCTCTTCCTCAAGTTCTTTGTCACAACGGGCTATGGGGACATTTTTTAATATAAAAGTACCTTTAGGAGCCAGAATTTCAATCTTACAGTCCAGTTCATTGCAGAGTTCGAGAAGAGCATCTACAGCAATTGTTTGCAGATAACCCGTATTATTTATTTTAATGACATTCCAGTCTTTACTTTCCGGAAAGTCTGTTTTGCTGTACTCTTCATCGGTTTGATTGATGAGTTGGGTCAAACGCGTTTTTGCTTTTTGGTATATGGTTTCGATTATTTTATTAATTTGAATCGCTTCGGAAATAGAATGTATAAAATAAATAAAGAGAGCCAATACCAGCATGCTTAAAATGATACCAATCAATACAGCAAATCCCGGAAGCTGGTATTTGTTATCTGTAGGTTTTATGCTCAATAAAATGAGAATGCAGTAAATAAGGGTTGCAATATAGTATCCTAAAACATACTGATGCCGTTTATTAGAGATCAATCCCGGGAGAATTCTTGGTGAATAATTATTAGATGCTTGATTGAGCAAAATCATAACCATAGAAAAACTGAATACCATTAGTGAAATAATACCGCCTATAAATGTACTGAGTAGCGTACGTGCAGTATCTGCATCATTAATAACCAGCTGTGGAGCGTGTTCTATTAAAAAGCTGGAAACACCTTTGCTTTCGGCATATAGCATAATAAAGCCTATGCAAAGACCTCCAAAAGCAAATAGAGAAGGGTAGAAGCCAATTTTACCGGTTAGATTGGCAAAAAACAATCGAAACTTAGTTATGAATTGAAGCATAGGCGAATTTCTACAATATCTTTAAAACCCGCGTCCTTTTTGATATAGTGTTAACATACTAAATCTCAGTATCATCAAGATTCTGACCTTCTATTCGATTTTCATTAAACGCGCTGGGTAATAATTCAGGAATAAATTTAACCAGTAACGGAAGTAATATGCCACCTCCCGGAAGCATAAAAATTGCAAGAGAAGGTATGCTTTTGCAAATGTCTAAGAGCTGTGATTTAACCCTTTTCTTTTCAGCTTTACTTAAATCCCTTACAGTAGATTGTCCTAATAATAAGACCAGATCTTTACTTTCTGAAAGCTCCTGGAGCAAGCGATTTTTATTCCGAAAAATAAGGGTCTTTACCGTTTGACTCGTTTGTGTGTAAAAATGTTTTACCGGGTTGCTGTAGTTGAGGTATGATATCCTTTTTCGGTTAGCCTGTATAAAAGTATGCACATAGGTTGTTGACAGCTCAATAACCTCATTAGATAAAAGAAGTTGAGCACCAAATTTCTTGAGAAAAAGATATTCGGTTTTATCTAATTTTACATCATCCCAAATGGCCAGCGCAGCCAGATCTAATAAATAACGTTTCTCGAGAAGCCCGGTATAAATATCAAGAGGAAGTTCATCAAGATTCTTCGCTTCTTGTTTTAAGTTGCGATTGTATCTGAGGGATTTTTCAAAAAGTTTAAGCAATAACTTATCATATTGCTCTTTCTCTTCTTTTTGTATCAAAGCAAGCCAGATAACATTCATTAGTGTAGCTTCTAACTCTGAAGCATAATGACTGATGTTTTCTTCATGTTCCAGGTAGTGTTGAAACGATAATACATCAATAAATAGCAACGCATTTGTTATAAGGTTACTGAAGTTTTTTTGAAGTAGATGTTCATTAGTCTGAATGCGCTCTTGAATAATCTTTTCTAAAGTAGCAGCATTTGGTTTTAATTTTGAAAATCGGGTAAAGTAAAGGTGTTCTTTAGGATCTAGTTGCTCATAATACTCGGTAATTGCCTTAAAAAAGTGAGTGTCGTTTTTATATTTCTGATAATAAACACAATAAAGACTGTCAAAAAAATTGAGTTTAGTACGTTCTGTTTCATTCCACAACAAAGGCTCTGTTGTTCCGTAGCTTACTGTTGTTACTGAAACACCATATATAAAACCAGATTGAAGCAATAATTCATATAAGGCGTTCAAGTCTGAGTTAACTTCCTTAAAAGCTTTTTTTATGACAGGTTGATGCTTTGTAATCCATCCAAAAGATGAAGGATTCATAAAATTTAGATTAAAAATTTAAAATGTAAATAATTGAATTTCAGTAATTTGAAATTATTTTTAAAAAAAAATATACTTTTTTTTCAAAACCTGAAAACCATAGTCTGTTTTACTACGTAAATGTAATGAATAAGTTAAACTGGGCATTTAACTTATTCAATTGAAAAATCCAAATCTCAATTATTTTGGAGAATATGGAAAGGAAGATTATCAATTTTGGTTAGTTGATTAGTTTTTTTGGATTTTTTGTTAGTTGAGAATCACCTTGTTTTGGAGAAGGCAGGTGATTCTTTTTTTTATGCCTATTTCTGAATTTTTCACAAAAACTGATATAAAAAAAGCCTCTGTATTTACAGAGGCTTTTTCATTTATAAATTTTTTGTTTTGTCTTAAGCATTATTCTCTACAACACCTAAGGTATATAATTGTTCCATTGTAGGAGTCTCACTACCACCTGCAGGTTCTAGCGTAATACCAAATGCTTGTGAATCATTAGGATTCTCTAAAGCAAAGACCTTATTTGTATTATTTACAAAATCATCTAAAAGTCCCATACTCGTAGGAGTAAGCGGATCTAACTTTAAAGACCACACTTGATATACAAAACCTTCCGGAGGCTCAGGCAATCCCATAGCATCTATATATGCTTTGTTAGATTCCTTATCCCAAAAGACATTAACATATGCTTCAGGAGCAACCTGCTGACCAGCAAGAGGTACTTTAGTAACCTGTGGATCACGAATGACCGCAAGTATCTCTTTTGTTTCAGTCAATGCATCCTCAGAATATTGTAGTTTGCTTTCTAACTTGGTGTTTTCGATCTCAACAACCTGTAATTCTTTACGAAGTGTATTTGTTCTATTTAACAAAACAAATATCCCGATTAAGAAAATTACCGAAGCAGCTATGCTGATGAATGACAGCAAGCGTGTTCTTTTTTGTGTTGCAGGGTTCAATTGTACCACACCAGTATTATTCTGAAGTTTTGCACGTATTGCGGTAAGCATTTCTTCAGGATTATAGGGCGCAGCTGCTGTTGCCAGATTTTGAAGGGCAGCTTCAATCTGTTCTACTTCTTTTTCTACTTCAGGGTATTGTTTAAGTACCGTGGAAACTTCTTCACTTTCTTTAGAAGTTAAGGCCCCGTACACATACATCTCAAGTATGCCAGATTCTATGTATTCTTGAATATCCATTTAATTTACCAATATAGCTCTTAGTTTATTAATACAAAGTCTATTGCGCGTTTTAATAGTTCCTAGAGGCATATCTAATTCTTCAGAAGCTTCTTTTTGCGTGTATCCTTTAAAAAATAAAAGATTAATCACTTTTTTACAATCTTCTCCTAAAGCTTTGATATATTTTTTTATACCTATCGCATCAACTTTACTTGAAAAACTACTTTTGTTTTCAAGGATATCTACGAAATATTCTTGAGTAAGGTTTTTCTTTTGGTTCTTAAATGCTTTAGACCTAGTCTTATCTATTGCTGCATTACGAGCAATATTAAGGAGCCAGGTAAAGAATCTTCCTTTTTTAGAGGAATACGATTCACAGTTATCCCATACTTTAATAAAAACATCCTGTAGAACTTCTTCTGAAGCTTCAACATCGTGGAGTACGCTGTTAATTACGCCAAAGATACTTTCTGAGTAGAGGCTATATAAGCGCTCAAAGGCTTTCTCGTCTTTTTGCTGAAGACGTAGAATTAATTCATCTGGTTGCATAGCAATCTGTTAGTTGTGCCTAAATGTATTAAATTAAAAGTGAAAAAGCAGCCCTATGAGCTGCTTTTAATAATTAGTTAAGAAGATGCTAATGTATTATTCAATAATACCACCACAGCTTACACGTGGCCCTGCTGCACCGCTAGGTTGACTTGTAAAGTCATCTGCACCTTGATGCACAATAAGTCCTTTACCTACAATATCTTTTATAGAATCATCACAGCTAATGCACCATTCATCTGTAGTGATAGTAATAGTACCATTACCGTTCTCATCTGCTTGAAAGTTCCCTATATCTCCTTTATGATATCCTTCTGGATCGCCCCATTTGCCGTGCTTCTCTTTGGTAGGGTTCCAGTGGCCACCTGCAGATGTACCATCGTCTGCAGAACAGTCTGCATTCTCGTGAATATGTATGGCATGCATTCCCGGTTCTAAACCTTCAAAAACAGCAGTCATAGAAACTTCACCATCTTCTTCTGTAAAAACAGCACTACCTTTTGCAGTACTACCACTTTTAGATTCAAGGTTTACCGTTATTTTTTTAACTACCGGAGCTTCTTCTTGCATATCTGCAGTTTCGGTGGTAGTTGTTTCGTCCATTTCTTTTTCTTTCTTATCATTCTTACAAGAGGTAAAACCTAGAGTAAGTGCAAGTGAAAAAAGTATTGCGTAATTTTTCATAATAGAATTTTGATTAGTTTACAGTACTAAATTAAGGGTTTGATTCAGCCCAACCAAAGAATTAAAGATAAGCTTAACATTAGGGTCAATTAGCACTAAAGCTTTTGGGTATTGCAATAGTGAGTTTAGAATTTGTCATTTTAGCTTTAATCAATTGCTTCTCACCTATAAATTCTCCATCAATCTGAAAAGCGATTGACTTTTTACTGCGTATGGTCACCTCTTTGCATTTAAAGACTTTTACAAAATCTGGATCTAAATGAGCATCGTCATAAAAGGTTTCAAGAATTCCTTTAATGCTGAAATTTTTAAACACTAAAACCTCAAAATAACCATCATTCATTTTTCCGGTAGGGTTTATTTTAGCTCCGGTACCAAATTTGTTAGCATTAGCGATAGCAACCAGCACACCTTCTTCGGTACAAGTTTCTTCGTTACATTCTATCTCTACTTCAAAAGGAAAATCATTATTAATAAGGGTCGGGAATGCTTGTATTAGATATCCCAGCTTACCACGTATTTCAGAATTTTCATAATTCTCTATCAACTGTGCATTAACCCCCAGATCTGCAATATGCAAACAGGTGTACCCATCTATTTCAAGAAGGTCCATTTCAATATAATGATCACCTAATGCGATTTCCAGTTGTTGCTCTAGGGAGTCTGGAATATCAAAATTAGTAGCCAACCCGTTAGCAGAGCCAGATGGTAAAAGACCTATTTTTAAAGATTCGTTTTTAATAGCATCAGCCACTTCGCGAATAGTACCATCACCACCAGATATCAGAATACGATCTGGTCTTTTTTCAGCAATTAAATTTTGAATGGCTTTTTTGTCATTTTTACCGGTTGTCTCGTAGACAATACTCTCATCGTTATTTTGAGAAACGTTTTTTTTAAAAGCGTCAATAATAGGCTTTTTGTCTGTGCCACCTGCAATAGGATTAATGACAAGTAAAATGGTCTTTTGTGTTTTCATTAAGTAGATTTCGATTTAAAATTAGCTATTTTGACCACAGAAGACCGTTAATAAAATACCAATAAGTGAAGCTGGATTTACAATTATACCGCGGATATGCCAACGATGAAGAACTAATAGTTTTTGGTCATGTATTTAAATCCTGGGCACCAGATAAATATAAAACAGATCGCAAAGGATTCAAACATGCATTCTCTGTTTTGCATATGTTTAGAATTTCTCCTCTAAAAAATGTTGAAGTTCGGCTACGTTTTAAAGATATTGATATAACCACCAAAACGATGAATGATGGTTATTTTAGGTTTACGATACCATACGATAATACTTTACAGAGTGGCTGGCACACTTATGAAGTGACGTGTAAACCAGAAGAAGTAGATTATGGTATTGTTGAGAAAGCTCAGTTTTTAAAACCTTTTGAAAGTAAAGTGAGTATTATCTCAGATATAGATGATACTTTTTTAATCTCGCATAGCGGAAACATTTTTAAGAAGCTTTATGTTATGCTGGCTCGAAATGTAAATAACAGAAAGACCTTTGAAGATGTGGTAAAGCATTACCAGGCGTTGAGCAGTAGCGGACATAAAGAGAAAGGAGTGAGTAATTCTTTTTTTTACGTCTCAAGTAGTGAATGGAATTTATATAATTTTATTGTACAGTTCACTAATCTGCAAAAGTTACCTAAGGCTGTTATTAAACTGAAAGATATTAAGACCGGAATAACCGATTTTCTGGGAACCGGGGGAGGAAACCACGATCACAAATTTGTCAAAATAAAAGATATTATTTCATTTTACCCAAAGCAACGCTATGTGCTTCTTGGTGATGATTCACAACAAGATGCGTATATCTATGAGCGTATTTGTAAAATGTTTCCAAAGAATATTGAAGCTATTTACCTGCGTCAAACCAGTGGTTCTAAAAAAAATAAGATTCAGGCAGTACTTGATAATATTAATAAGATGAAAGTCGCAACCTGCTACTTTAAAAAAAGCACAGAAGCTATACAGCACTCTAAAGAAATAGGAGTGATAAAAGAACAGTAAATAAAAACCCCGATCATTTGATCGGGGTTTGCTCTTCAATAAAATTGTTTAACTATTTTATTTTAAAACTTTCTATTTTTTTAAAAGGAGAAATTTGCAACTGTTTCATTTGTGCTTCATACGCATTCCAGTCTTCTTTAAAGAATGTATTTACTTCGCTAAGTGCAACTTTCAATTCGTCTTCAGCTTGTTTGATTAGGGTATTTTCAGTAGATGTCAATCCGTTAGGTCTGCTTTGTACATAACTACTTGCAAGATAAATACGATTAAGAACAGTAACCTCGGCATTACGCGTGATACCCTGTCGGTCATCTTCTTTACCTAAAAATAGCGCAATTTTCTCATCTATCTTCTTCACAATAGCTTCTGAACTGTCAATCTGAATTTTATATTTTTCTTTGTCTAACTTTTTTAAATCTGAAATAAAATCCTCTGCAATGGTTTTACTTTCAACCAATTGTTTAACCGCATCTGCAGAAACTTGAGTCATGTCTTCTAAGTTTTTCTGAGCAGCATAAATTTCGTTGACACCACTTGCAGAAATATTCAAACGCGGATCACTTTTTACGCTTATCACTTCTGAATCTTCAAGAGTACCGTAGCGCATTACAACTTTATAGTTTCCCGGTTTTACAGTTACGCCACCAGGCTCATAATCGTTGTCGCGAATGCGGCGCGAAGGCCTGTCAACCCCTTTTTCATCCAGAAACCATCTAAAGCTATACATCCCGGAAGAATCTGGCGTTTTAGTTTTTAAAGTTCTAATCAGACGATCTCCATCATAAATATTGAGAAAAACACTATCCCATTTGATTGCTGACTCTTCTTTTTCTATGTCTTCAGCCTTATCATCAGATTCGATTCTTTCAACCTTTTTAGGATTGAACATATACTTTATAAAAGCACCCCGCTCCCGATTAGTACCGCCATAAGTTGCATCTCCACCAAAACGACTTCCGGTAGGTTGTTGTGAAGCATTTTGATACGCAACAGCAGGAGGAATTACTTCAAGAACAGTACCTTCTTCCATATTCATATTTGCACCTAGGTCTGTATTAGCTGCAAGCGCTCTAAGCGGTTTAATATCATCTAAAACCCATATAGAACGACCAAAAGTAGCAATTGCCAAATCATCTTCGCGCTCTTGAATTACTAAATCTTTAACGGGAACGGTAGGGAAACCATTTGTCCACTTCTCCCAGTTTGTACCGGCATCAATAGACACGTATAATCCATCATCTGTACCTAAAAACATAAGGTTAGGTTCTTCTTTATCTTCTAAAATGGCTAAAGAATAACTTTCTACATCATCTTCATCAACAATACTTTTCCAAGATTTCCCATAATCTGTAGTACGGTATACATAGGGTTTGTAGTCAAATCTCCGGTAATTGTTAGCCACTAAAAGAGCTTCTCCTTTATTCGACGCAGAAGCTTTGATCTGTGCAATCCAGCTTCCTTCAGGTAATCCTTTGATATTTTTAGAAACATCTGTCCAGTCTTCACCACCATTAATTGTATAGAATACCTTACCGTCATCAGAACCGGTCCAGATCATATTTTTTTGAACAGGACTGGGTTCAATAACCAATATTGTAGTGTGGTTTTCAGCACCTGTAGCATCCATTGTTAAACCACCGCTTTCGCTTTGCTTTTGTTTTTCAGGATCATTAGTAGTAAGATCTGGTGAAATAACCTCCCAAGTCAATCCTTTATCAGTTGATTTATGTACATATTGACTGCCAAAATATAAGGTGCTGTTATCAAACGGATCAATGTTTATAGCTGCATTCCAGTTGAAGCGCAGTTCTACATCAGGATCAGGATGCGTAGGACGTACTGAATAGTTAGAACCGGTTATCCAGTCATACCTGCTCACATATCCTTGCTGACTCATAGACCAGCCATATTGTGAATCGTCACGGTCTGGAACTACATCAAAACCATCTCCAAATGAAATTTCTTGCCAGTAGGAGTTACGTATGCCTTGTGCACGCCAGATATATGCTGGTCCACGCCAGCTACCATTGTCTTGCATACCTCCATAAACATTGTATGGGAATTCATTATCTACTGCAATGTGATAAAATTGCCCTACCGGAATGTTTTCTGCAAAGCGCCATGTGTTACCGCCATCGCGAGAGATGTTCAATCCACCGTCGTTTCCGTCAATCATAAAATCTGGCTTTTCAGGGTGGATGTAAAATGAGTGGTGATCGGGATGAACCCCGTTGTCAACCCCGTAAGCCGGCATCAACTCTTCAAAACTTTTCCCGCCATCTTCAGAAATATTCACATAGGTAAATACACTATAAATGCGATTCTCGTTGTCTGGAGCTACATAAATTTCGGCATAATAAAAAGGGCGATTTCCTATTTCATTCATATCATCATTTACCAATTTCCAATTTTCACCCCCATCTTCAGAGCGGTAAAGTCCGTTCTTTTTAGCTTCAACATAAGCATAAACAATGTTGGGTTTATTTGCAGCAATCGCAAGCCCCATTCTCCCTAAGTCACCTTCCGGCAAACCGTTTTTTGAGGTGATTTCTTTCCAAGTATCTCCACCATCATAAGTAATGTATAAGCCAGAACCTTTACCACCACTTTTGAAGAACCAAGGATCTCTTTTGTGTTCCCACATCGCAGCGATAAGCTTATTGGGATTAGTTGGGTCCATCACAAGTTCTGCAGTACCCGTTTTTTTATTTACATAAAGTACTTTTTGCCACGTTTTTCCACCATCTTTTGTACGGTATACTCCGCGTTCCTCATGTTCTCCCCAAGGAGAACCTATTGCAGCGGCATAAACGATATCAGGATTTGAAGGATTTATACGCACTCTATAGATGTGACGTGTTTTTTCGAGCCCCATACATTTCCATGTTCTACCGCCATCTAGAGATTTATAAATACCAAAACCACCATTTAAACTGTTTCTGGGGTTTCCCTCACCGGTTCCTAACCAGATTACAGAAGGGTTAGATTGCTGAATTGCTACAGAACCAATAGAAGCTGTTGCTTCGTTTTCAAAAACCGGTTTCCAAGTAACTCCACCGGATGTGGATTTCCACAAACCACCTGATGCAGAACCTGCATAAATAATGTCTGGGTTATCTGTAACCACATCAATTGCTGTAATACGACCACTCATACCGGCAGGTCCCACATTACGAGGTTGCATATCTTTTAAAAGTTCAAGGTTTAGTTTTTGAGCAATTGCTGAAATAGAAAAGCTCAATAAACAGAAGAGAAGTAAAATTTTTTTCATGAAAGAATGTACTAAAGTTTTGCTCTAAGTTAACGAAAACTTAAAAGCCTAAGCGCTCTGTGTATAATATTAGATAGATTAACATAATATATCGCTAATTAACAAAAGCTTACGGTAGTCTTGTGATTTGTTTAAGTCTTAGCTAATACCTTTGAACGAAAGAAAAATCAAAAAAACAATAATTATGAAAAAGTTAGTTTTAAGTATGGCGATGATTGCAACTATCGCATTTACATCTTGTAAGGATAATGAAAATTCTGAATCTGAAGACATGATGAATCAACAAGAAGAAGTTGCTATGGAAACAGAAACTTCTGCCGAAGCGACTATGCCAGAGCAAGAAACTATTGCAGCAATCGCAATGGGTAATGATGATTTTAGTACGCTGGTAACAGCAGTAAAGGCAGCTGACCTTGCAGAAACTTTAAAAAGTGAAGGACCATTTACTGTATTTGCTCCTACCAATGCAGCATTTGATAAACTACCAGAAGGAACTGTTGCAACTTTAACCGAAGCTGAAAATAAAGAGAAATTAGCAGATATTTTAAAGTACCACGTAGTTTCTGGTGAATATATGGCAGCAGATATAATAAAAGCTATTCAAGATAATGATGGTAGTTTTACTATCGCGACTGTTGAAGGTGAAGAATTGACTGCTACTTTAGATGGAGAAAAGGTAATCTTAACGGATGCAAATGGAAATAGATCTACTGTAGTTATGACTGACGTAGATGCTTCTAATGGAGTAATTCATGCAATTGATGCAGTTGTAATGCCAAAATCTTAATTGTACACATATATATAATTTAAAGCCCTCCATTTTTGGAGGGTTTTTTTATGCATAAATGAAAATGATTTTTTATTGAGAAGTCAGGTTTTGTAAGTTGTTACGTCCAAAAATACGATTCATATTTTTTACTACTTCCTAAGGTCAAAACTTCAAAATGCCGTAATTTTAATACACTATGAAAAAGGAAACATTAAGAAAGGGATTTGTATTTAAAAGCTACGAAGCCCCAGAACAATCTCTGTTTGATCAACTTTTTGAAATCTTTAAAGAATTGATCACGCATACTTCTGGAGATTTTGATGAGGCAATGGATTGGTTAAAGGAACTTGACAAAGAATACAAACTTACCAACGAAGACTATACCTTAGATGATTTTGTTCAGGAGCTTAAAGACAAGGGGTACATTCGAGAAGAGATAGAACCAGATGGTAACGGTGGTATGTCAATTACTGCAAAGACAGAACGTGCGATACGTCAGCGAGCGCTTGATCAAATTTTTGGGAAACTGAAACGTGGCGGAGCCGGAAATCATAAAACCAATAGAGTAGGACGTGGTGACGAGCATACCGGTGAATATCGGGAGTATCGTTTTGGGGATGCTCTTGAACGGGTTTCAATGACCGAAAGTCTCAAAAATGCTCAGATCAATAATGGCATTGGTAATTTTGATTTGACGGAAAAAGATCTGGTGGTTGAAGAAACCCAGTTTAAAGCGCAGATGAGTACGGTTCTGATGATAGATATCAGTCACAGTATGATTCTATATGGTGAAGATCGAATAACTCCGGCAAAAAAAGTGGCGATGGCTTTAGCCGAATTGATCACTACCCGCTACCCAAAAGATACCTTAGACATTATTGTTTTTGGAAACGACAGTTGGCCTATAAAAATCAAAGATTTGCCGTATTTGCAAGTAGGACCGTACCACACCAATACAGTTGCCGGCTTACAATTAGCGATGGATATTCTTCGCCGTAAACGAAACACCAACAGACAGATTTTTATGATAACTGATGGTAAGCCCAGCTGCGTTCGGGAACCAGATGGATTTTACTATAAAAACAGTGTAGGTCTAGACGATTATATTGTAAACAAATGTTACAGTATGGCAAGTCAGGCTCGTAAGGTCAAGATCCCGATAACAACATTTATGATCGCTCAAGATCCCTATTTAATGAAGTTTGTGCGTCAATTTACACAAGCTAATCAAGGGAAAGCATTTTACACCGGTCTGCAAGGTCTGGGTGAGATGATCTTTGAAGATTATGAGACAAACAGAAAGAAAAAAATACGCTAGAAAAAAAATATTAAATCGAAAAAGAAACTATGAGTAAACCAGATTTTAAAACACTAGGTGAGCTAAAAAAATCAGATTATATAAGCCGAGGTATAAAAGATGAACTTCGTGCAAATCTGGTAAACAATATAAAAGCAGGTAAAAATTCATTTGAAGGAATTCACGGATATGAGTATACGGTTATTCCAGAACTGGAAAGAGCCATTCTATCAAAGCATAACATCAATCTTTTAGGGTTACGCGGGCAGGCAAAAACTCGTTTGGCGCGTTTGATGGTTCAGTTGTTAGATGAGTGGATTCCTGTGGTTGAAGGTTCAGAATTAAATGATGATCCGTTGAAACCTTTATCGCGCTATGCACAAGAATTAATCGCCGAAAAAGGAGATGACACACCAATTGTATGGATGCATCGTGATGAGCGTTTTGCTGAAAAACTCGCAACCCCAGATGTAACTGTAGCTGATTTGATAGGAGATGTTGACCCTATAAAAGCAGCCAATTTAAAATTGAGTTATGCCGATGATAGAGTGCTGCATTTTGGGATGATTCCACGGGCGAATCGTTGCATTTTTGTAATCAATGAATTACCCGATTTACAAGCGCGTATTCAAGTAGCATTATTCAATATTTTACAAGAAGGTGATATACAGATTCGAGGTTTTAAATTGAGACTTCCGTTAGACCTTCAATTTGTCTTTACGGCAAACCCTGAAGATTATACAAATAGAGGTAGTATTGTGACACCACTTAAAGATCGTATCGGCTCTCAAATTCTTACGCATTATCCAGAGAGTATTGAGATTGCTCGTGCTATCACAGAGCAGGAAGCAAAGCGTGATGCACGTAATGAAGAACAAGTTTATGTGCCTTCTCTAGCAAAAGACCTTTTAGAACAAATAAGTTTTGAAGCTCGTGAGAGTGAATTTATTGATGTCAAAAGCGGGGTAAGTGCTCGTATGAGTATAACCGCTTTTGAAAACTTATTGAGCACAGCTGAACGTCGTTCTTTACTCGCAGGTGATGATAAGACTGCAGTACGTCTTGGTGATTTTATGGGAATGATCCCTGCGATTACTGGTAAAGTAGAATTGGTTTATGAAGGCGAGCAGGAGGGAGCAGCATCGGTTGCACATACGTTGATTGGCGATGCGATTCAGAGGTTATTTGTGACGTATTTTCCTGAAATTAAAAAGCTCGAAAAACAAAATGAGAAAAGTCCGTATGATGATATTGTAACCTGGTTTTTTGATCAGAGTGACTTTCAATTGCTAGATGATTTAACCGAAGATGAATATAAAAAGATGTTAGATTCGGTTACTCCATTAGAAAAGCTTGTGACTGAATATTTACCGGATTTAGAGCCTAAGGATAAATATTTTATGAAAGAATTTATTTTATGGGCTTTGGTAGAATTTCAGAAGTTAAGCAAATACCGTATGACCGATGGTATACGCTTTAAAGATCTATATGGGAGCTACATAAGCGGACTTTAAGTTTTGGTCTTAATAAAGAAAATAAAAACCCCGTTAAGCAGCACTTAACGGGGTTTTCTGATTTAGGGATTTGATTTTATTTTAGAATGGTAAATTCACTTCTTCGGTTAACATCTTGTTGCTCTTCGGTACAATTCATATCGTTACAATCATTTATAGGATCTGTTTCGCCATAACCTTTAGCTTGTAAGCGATTATGATCGATACCTTTAGAAATCAAGTACTCTACTGTTGATTGCGCTCTCTTTTCAGATAATTCTTTATTATATTTTTCAGAGCCACGCTGGTCAGTATGAGATGCAACTTCGATACTCATCTCAGTATATTTTTGCATTAGGTCTACAAGTTTATCTAGAATTACAGCAGCATCAGGACGTATATTTGATTTATCAAAATCAAAGTAGATCTTTTCAAGATTTACCTGAGTTAATTGATTACGTTCGTTTACTGCTACTATATTTTCAGTGTCTGCATAAGCCGACATTTGTAGTTTAATGAGTGTCTTAGTATTCTGAGAATATTCAATTTTAACCTCTTTTTCTACCGGAGCATAAAGCGCCTTACTTGCTTTAATCTTATAAAAACTATTAGGGCGAACCATAAATTTGAAGCTTCCATCCGCTTCAGTAGTCATTTTTTGAATAGTTCCCGTTTCAGGTCTGAATAAAGTTACCTCTGCGCCTGGTAAAGGCTCAAGAGTTTTCTTATCGTCTACATTACCCAAGATTTGGTAATCGAGATTAGGAAAGGTTTCAAAACTATAAAGCTTGTCTTTTCCTGTTCGGTTAGAAGAGATAAAGCCACTTGCCTGACGCTCTTTTATGATCAGCGCAAAATCGTCTGCGTTAGAATTTATAGAACTTCCTAAGTTATATGCTTCCGCGAAAGCGTCACCTTCAGGATCACTACTATACAAGTCAAGTCCACCCAAACCTTCAACGCGGTTTGAAGCAAAATATAAATTGCCATTTTCTGAAACGTAAGGAAATTGTTCTAGTTTATCAGAGTTTATGTTTATACCTAAATTAACTGGAGAACCAAAGATGTTATCTCCCGTGATCTCAGCCTTGTAAATATCAAAACTTCCAAATCCACCAGGCATATCACTTGAGAAATAAAGGGTTTTCTCATCGGGGCTTAATGCAGGGTGAGCAACAGAATATTCATCAGAACTAATAGGCAACATCACAATGTTGTCCCATTTACCGGCAATTAATTCTGCGCTATAGAGCTGTAAAGGCGCGACTTTTGCACCATTTACTTTTGTAAATTTATCACTGGTACGTGTAAAGTACATTTTTTGACCATCTGCAGTAAACACAGCACTACTTTCGTGTGTGTCTGTATTGATATTTCCGGGAAAAAGACCTTCATCAGTAATCGCTTCACCATTAGTTTTTGCGTAATATAGATCCAGATAAGGTTTTCCCGTCCAAGGGTAAATAGGTCGGGCGCCATTTCGGTTTGAAGCAAAAACAATTTGACGATCATAATAAGCAGCACCAAAATCATCGTAAGCAGAAGCAGCATCTATTACTTCAGGTAAAAAGAACTGAGAAACCTTCATATCGTGCTCTTCCATAGTTTTAAGAATATCTATGTTAGTACCGTTATAATTGGTCAAAATCTCATTAGCTCTGTGATAATCTTTATTACGTTTTAGTGCATCAGCATAGCGAAAATGTGCTTCAGGGGATCGCCCCTCATTTAATTCCCAGGCAACGTCGTAAGCTTTTACAGCTTGAGTGGCATCACCAGTAAAATAATAGGCGTCAGCCAGATTTAAAGAAGCATCAGCATCTAATTCTGATTCATTTTCATAAGCAGTTATCGCTTCGGCATAAGCCTGATTGGCAAAAAGTTTGTTAGCTTTTTCTAGTGTTTTGTTTTGAGCAAATCCTACCTGACAAGCGGCTAGCAGAATGAAGAGTAGCGTATAATTTTTCATAGTCGTAGTAGTTTTGATTAAAAGAAACGTGGTGATTTGCGATAAGAAGGTAATTTGCCAAAAATGTCAAAGTCAAAAAGAACCATGATCTCGTGGCTACCCTTGTTGTACTCACCAAGATTTGAAGTGGTATAATCATAAGCATAGCCTACGCGTACTCCCGGTGTAACTTCAAAATTTACCATACCGGTAACTGCGTCATCCAGACGGTAGCCTATACCTGCTTCAAAGCGTTGATAAAAACGCACGTTGGCATTTACATCTATACTTATCGGTGCACCGTTTACCCAGCGCGCCATAAACGAAGGTTTTACCTGAAAATCAGCTGAAGGTTCAAATACATAACCACCCGTTAAGAAGTAATGTGTGTTTTCACTTCCTAAACGTTGAACCCCGTCTTCATCTTCAATATGTGTAGAAGCCACAAGGTTAGGAGCAGAAAGCCCTACATAATAACGCTCAGAAAAATAGTAAGCACCTATACCAATTGTTGGATACGTCTGGTTGATATTCTGCGCAAAAGAAGGATCTGTTGCAGGAGCACCACTGCCCAGTTGTAATCGGCTAAAATCTGTGCTAAAAAAAGAAGCACCGGCTTTAAGACCTAACGAAAGGGTTGCATTTTCTTGAATAGGTAGTTTATATGCAAAATCTGCATTGATGTTAGTTTCCTGAACCACATCACCTATCTCATCGTGAACGAGATTTAAGCCTATTTCTACTTTTTCAGACATGGGTAAATGACCAAAGAATGTCGCTGTAGTAGGTGCACCATCTATACCGACCCACTGGGAACGATAAAGAGCTCCTACTTTAGCTTTATTTACTGAAGAGTATGCAGGGTTGATAACACTCATGTTATACATATACTGGGTATACTCGGGATCTTGCTGAGCAAACAGACTTCCACATAAAAGGATGAATGTTGCAAATAATGTGAATCTTGAAGTTGTATTTATCATTGGGAGCATCCTTTTATCTGTTGAGGTAAACTTTACCTTGTTTTGGGCTGGTTTGCCCATCGTTATAATTTATAATGTAGAAATACACACCGTTAGGAAGCGTATTACCACCTAAGCGGTTTTGATTGGCGTGACCATCCCAGAAACCGGTACTGCTGTCGCCTTTAAAAACAACCTTCCCGTAACGATTAAAGATCTCAATAGTATAATCTGGGTACACGATCTCCATGTTTTTCATTTCGAAAACATCATTGATGCCATCTCCGTTAGGAGAGAATCCGTCAGGGATAAATACCGAATCACAACCGCTTAGATCTACAGTAACTTCAAGTCTTTGGCTTCCTTCACAACCTGTTGCTGTATTTTGAGCTGCGATATAATAGGTTGTATTTGCTCTTAGTGGAGTAGAAGGGTTAACCACTGAAGTTCCTGTGGGAGAATCATAGGTAATTATGGTAAAAGAAGAGCTGATATTAGCCTCAAGGTCTGTAACTGTTGGATCATCATTGATACAGAAAACAGCTCCATCACTAGCGATACTTGGAACTGCAGGATCTTCTAATGTCAAATCGACAACTGTTACTGGTAAATTTGTAGCACTACACATTGTTGTGCTATTTTGAATGTCTAACAAATTAAACATTGTCAAACCTCCAGAAGTAAAAACTGAGCTTTCAAGAATAACATCTGCGCTGCCGCCGGTAAATTTGACAGTTTTTGTGATTATTTCAGATTCGGTTGCACCACTAAGTTGATAATAAATCTCATAATCAATATCAGATAATACTGTTGCGCCAGAAAGCCTCACGGTAACTGATTCACCAAAACAAACATCATTCGCAGTACCTGTAATGCCTGTCGCATCAGGTAACGGGAAAATTTCAAAATCATCATTAACAGTTACAGGAACAGAAGAACAACCCGCATCACTATTAATTAAGGTCGCAGTAATGGTTGTTGTACCAGTTGCAGAAAGATTAATAGCAGGTATTTCAAATGACCCTTGACCATTTGTGATTTCAACATCAGCTGTTAGGTCTTGTGCAGTATTAGAAACACTAAGATTGTAAGTAATGATGTAGTCGCCATCAGCAAGATTTGCTCCTGCTGTGATCGTTACAAAACCACTTTTTGCAAGACATATATCTGAAGCTAATAAATCACCATCTGCAAGTTCTGGTACATGATTTACTTCAAAAGAAGTTGAGGTTGCTGTTGTATTTGCACATGATGAACCTGGCTCTGCAATAGAATTTATAGTAATCGTAGTTGAACCAGTATTTGTTATTGTTTCGGCAGCGATAGTTAATGAAGCTTCACCAGCTATAAATTCAATACTTGCATTATCTGAAAATGTATTTTCACCGATTAATTCATAATTTATATCATAATTACCATCGCTCAGATCTGAATTCGTAAAAAGTAATTCTGTGCTTTCACCAAAACAAATGGAGGCAACAGATAAAGTTGTATTTTCTAATGATGGCACTGGTAATACTTCAAAAGTTGTAGCGATAGGAAGCCCTGTCGCTGCACAACGCTGTGAAGCTGTAGCTAGACTAATAATAGTAATTGTAGTTGTACCCGCTTCAGCAAGTTGAGTTGCCGTTAAATCAAAAGTGGTTTTTCCACCTGTAAAAGTCACTTCAACATCAGTATCCTCAGCTGAAGGGTTTACATCACTTAAATTATAAGTTAGTATATAATCTCCATCTTGAATCAAAGTAGGGTCTGTAGTAATAGTTACTGTATTTGCTGCATCTTCACAGGAGTCATCAATACTTACAACAGCACCAGTTGCATCTGGAGTTGCAATAATATTAAAAGAAGCAGTGGGATTGGCAAGATTATCTGCTTCACAAGTGCTAGCTGTGTTACTAACTGCGGTTAAGGTTAATGTAGAATTACCATTAGCTAAAATAGCCTGAGGAAGATCAAAACTTCCGGTTCCATCAGTTATTGTTATCTTATCAGCAAGTTGATTTGTTGCTGTTATGCTACCGGAAATATCATAGGTGAAATTATAAGTTCCATCCACAAGATTAGGCGTATCTGCGGTATCTGTAATGGTAACTTTAACCGTATCATCTTCACAGGTATCGAGAATACTTATTGTCAGTGTTTGGGCATCTGGTTTTGGAGATACCGTAAATGCGGTAGCAATAGCTGCAGGGGTAGAGCAGCCTGTGCTGTTTTCAATAGCGTTTAACGTAATAGTGTAATCACCTGAACTTGCCAAATAAATAGCTAATAGTTGGATTTCTGCTATCCCATTAGTAACTGTGATATTCTCTGCATCATAGTCTTGGGTAGCTGTAGAACTGGCTAACGTGTATGAAAAAGTATATTCACCATCAGCAAGTTCAATTTCTGAAGTATTACGGGCATCAGAAATTGTTAGAGTTCCACGTTTACCAAAACATAAAGGCTGATCTACACTCAAAGCAGAATCACTAACATTTGGTAAAGCTACAATAGTTAGTGTATCACTTAAGTCGTCTAACTTTACATCACAAGCATTTTGAGTATTGGGATCTATAATAGAAACCACTTGTATTGTCGCAATACCAGCTGCAGTTAAAAAATCAGGATCAATGTTGAAACTGCCAACACCTTCAGTCATAGTAAGTGTTACTGTTTGTGTACCTGAGTTTGGAGCAGGACTAACGCTATACGTTAACTCATAATCACCATTAGGAATATCAGCGATATCACCTGTAATAGTAGCAACAGCATCTATAGGCAGTATATCTTCGCAAAAGATATCTTCATCAGGAGCAGTCAATTCTAAGGTGGCATTTGTAAAATCTACAACTTCTTCAATAATTATTGCAACAGTTGTCTGACTGAAAGTACAAATAGGATTAACCGGTTGAACGGTATACGTAAATGTATATGTACCGGGGCCAAAAGTATCTCTGATGTTTTGAATATTTATAGTACTATCATTAAACCCGTTTATTTCATTGGTTTGATTTTCAGTCCAAACCCCTCCGTTATCTTCGCCAATGATAGCATCTCTAAGATTAAATGCTGTAAAACCAACTAGATCATCGGTTTCACAAAATACAGTGTTAACAGTATTGTCTATAGAACCAGAATCTGGAGCCTCTATAACTTCTACCATAACTGTACTCATAGTAGAAGGACAAGAGCCTTGAGGCGCTACAGTATACGTAAAGGTATAATTACCAGGTCCTGCTTGCTGCGCATTAAAAATTTGCCGGTTAAGTGCATTAGCTGGCCCAACAGTAATCGCCCAAGTTCCAAATAGAGTAGGGCTAGGACTAGAACCTACAAACTGAAAAAGGTTTACATCGTTTTCGGTCTCACAAGCCACACCATCGTCGTTATCACGACCTGCATAGCCTGCGAGAGTTACCGTTACAGTAGCCTGATTATCTGTACAGCCTGCAACGCCCTCTACAGTGTAGGTGTAATTAAAGGTACCACCTCTATTAATTAACCACGTATTTAATTCACCGGTTGTGGCATTAAGACCACCACTGTTGTTATCATCAGACCAGGTTCCACCCGTTACCGGTGAACCATTGAGGGCAGCAAAAAGGTCTATAAATTGGTCCGTTTCTTTATCACAGGAGTTGGTAGAAGCATCTTCTCCAGCACATTGTGCATATGATTTAGATGAAATTCCTGCAAGAAGTAAAAAGAAAAACAGGGGTACTGCTTTTCCAAACAAGGTAATTGTTTTACGCATAGGAGTTGGGTTAGTAAAAATTTAGTACAAGTATAACCGATTAATTGCATATTGTATCGATTAAATGTAGAAAATTTTATTAATCCCTCTCCTATATTTTAAAATTAATAATTATAATTCTTCCTTTTTTCCGTTTGGATATATAGCAAATCTTTCGGTTGCGGGAGAATGGGTATGCTCATTTGTAGACCATGGCCACCCTCCAAATTGGTTTTCCTGAAAATTAGAGAATGCCTTTTCAATATCCTGTCTTGAATTTCCCACAAAAGGGCCGTGTTGAACAACAGGTTCACCAATAGGTTTTCCTTCTAAAAGAAGTAATTGAGCGGGAGCAGAACCATTTTTCAGCGTCAAGACCTCGTTAACATCAGCTTTTATTTGGTGCATAGGAGGGATGTCAAAACCTTCAGCGACAATTGTATCACCTTCATAAAAATATAACGATCGGTTAGCTCCATCAATTCCTTTAGGAACTGTAAACTCTGCATTTGACTCTAATGAGATTAGCCAGATGTTGACATCGTTATTAGGATTTGCTGCCCAAGAGTCAGGAGCAGGGTCTAATGCCTTGTGACCTTCAAAACTTCCTGCGACAAGCTTAACTTTAATTTTATTTCCTTCTGAATCTTCTTTGGAAACAATAGGAATATTCTCGTGCCACATCATCCCGAAATAGGGTTCTACGCTTTTACTTTTCGCAGGTAAATTCAACCAAATTTGAAACAACAATAGTGGGTTTTCTTTTTCGGTATTTAACAAAGGAAACATCTCACTGTGTTGAACGCCTTTACCTGCAGTCATCCATTGTACATCACCTTTACCAAACCTGCCTGAAGCACCTAACGAATCAGAATGGTCAACAAAACCGCGCTCTGCGATTGTTACGGTTTCAAAGCCCACATGAGGATGTGCAGGAAAACCAGGCACTTTAGAGCCGTGGTACATTGCCCACCCGTCTTTTTTAGTAAAATCCTGACCAATATTACGATCGGCAAGAGAATCTACAGGGCCATATTTGCCATTTCCTTTAGGGAAATTATCATTATGAAAAGCACAAAATAAGAAGGGATCTTGTGTATCCCATTGCATTTGTAAGCGGGTGATTTTTTGTATTGCTGCCATTGTAATTTACTTTAGATGGAATACGAAGATACGAGCGACAAGTGGAATTCTAAAAATTTAAAACCTCTACTTATAACATATTCATAAGAATTTAGCGATTATCAAATTTGTATTTTCACATCTGAATTAAAATCAGGTGAATCACCGAAAAACTAGCGTTATGAATTTTTATCAAAAAGAAATCCATTTAAAAGCAAGAAGCCGAGGCTTTCATTTAATTACTCCAGAAATTACCAGTCAGTTGGATGAATTGAGCAATATAAAGATTGGTCAATTACAGGTGTTTATCAAGCATACTTCAGCGAGTTTGACCATAAATGAGAACGCCGATCCTACCGTGCGTCAAGATTTTGAAAGCCATATGAATACAATGGTTCCTGAGAACGCACCCTATTATATACATACGTATGAAGGTCCAGACGATATGCCGGCTCATATTAAAGCTTCATTAATGGGAGCATCAGTAACGATACCGGTAACCAACGGTCGCTTAAATCTGGGAACTTGGCAGGGTATTTACTTGTGCGAGCACCGCAATCACGGGGGATCACGTAAAGTAGTACTTACTTTACTTGGTAACTAAATTACCCTGAGGAAAGCCCATAGAGCATAATCTGGAAACATCTCCTGAACTCGAGCCGAGCCTCATAGATTTATAAAACTCGATTACCGAGTAAAGTATCTTTAGCTTCTATAAGTTGCTCAAGAATGTGTTCTACGCCATTTTCATTATTACTCTTAGTTTGATAATTAGCAGCTTTTGTGACATTAGGATGCGCATTTTGCATAGCAAAACTATAATCTGCTAGGCCTATCATCTCTAAGTCATTATTGTAATCACCAAAAACCATCGTTTCAGCTTTTGTAATATTCAGACTGTCTTGTAAAATTTTAAGAGCGCGACCTTTATCAGTGTTCAGATGGCTGATGTCTAACCAGTTCTCACCACTGACTTTTACTTTAACCTGATCTTCTAATTTTTGAGCGATAGGATAAGTGGTCTCTTCTGAACCTCCAAAGCTATAAACCGCTATTTTAAAGAAATGGTCGTTGCTTATTTCAGTTAGATCTGGTACGCGTTTAAACTTGGTATAATATTCCTGAAAAATCTCAATAAAAGGCTCGTGGTCAGATTCTACATAGGCTTGCTCTTTTCCGCACAGTACAATGTGCGCATCTTCAATTTCACGCATTTGACGTATTAAATCGTGTACGACTTCTGCATCTACCGTACAGGTATCTAAAACTTCTGTTTTCTGAACAGTAATTCCACCGTTTTCGGCAACTACCGTAATCTCATCTTTGATTAGGTCTAATTTGTCTATGATGCTGAAATATTGTCTTCCGCTGGCGGCAACAAATTGAATATTGTGTTTTTGAAGGTCTTTAAATAATTCAAAAAATCGTGGACTTACTTTTCCCTGATCATTAAGGAGTGTCCCGTCCATGTCTGTAACGACTAATTTTACTTGTGTCAAATCCATATTTGCAAAAATAACCCATAAATACTAGCTGTGTTTATGGGTTCTATTAATTCATTCTTAAATTACATTGAATTTTTGAGATTTCTATTTTTTCAATATTTAGCTCCTTGATCGATACTTATACTTGCCTTTTCTATAAAATCACGTAAATCCTGATTTGCCGTTTTAAGATCTTCAGCACGCAGATACATCATATGACCACTGCGATATCCTTTAAAATCCATACGGTCTGTAAACTTCCCGTTGATGTTGATCTGACTCATAATATACTTAGCATTAAAATAGGTACAAGCTCCATCATAATACCCAGACTGAACCATCAGATGCAGATTAGCGTTCATTCCCATAGCATCTCTTAAATCAGAACCAGTATGGTTATTAGAGCGATCCCAAGGGTGAACATCACCAAACAAATCATAAGTTAGGTCAGTTTTAAAGCCTAACTCTTCGCGCATATAGTAATTGATGGCCGGCGTAAAACTATGAAGCCAGGAGGTTAATTCGCTGTTATAATCTGGAGAAGAACCTGCATCTGCGATGTCTAATCCTTTATAGCGTGAATCTAAACGACCAATAGTAAACCCTTCTTTGTCACGTAGAAGATCTTTCCAGAAATAATTAAATGGTACAGCAAGATTGTTTTGATTCACTGTCTTTTCTGAAAGACCAGAGTAGTATGCAATTTTTTTAACTGCAGCTTGTTTTTCAGTTGCAGAAGCATAACCTCCTTTTGCTAAAACAGGGAGTAACTCGTTAACAGCATATTCCTCAACTTCCGGAAGCATCTCAGTTAAATCTTTATTCTGAAGAGCAGGAGGTAGGGCGTTGTGATACCAGGCAGCAGCTGCAAAGTAAGGTAAACGGTTAGCGATCTCTACAGGACCTTCAAATTCAAATCCAATTTCGGTAGGAGATACCAGAACTACCCCATTTAAGTACATCCAGTTGCGTTGCTGTAAGGCTTTAGCTAAGCCTGAAACCCGCGTCGTGCCATAACTCTCACCTATTATAAACTTAGGAGAACGCCAGCGGTTGTGACGTGTTACAAAAGTGTTTACCCAATCAGCCAAATAAGCGATATCAGAATTCACACCAAAAAATTGATCTCTTTTAGGAAGATTACCTTCTGAATCAGGGACCATTCTACTATAACCCGTATTCACCGGATTTACAAAAACAATATCTGCTACATCTAAAACAGAATTAGGATTGTCTTTGATGCCATAAGGCTGAACAGGAAATCCTTCATCTGTAATTTTTAAAATTCGGGGACCGGTATACGCAATATGCATCCATACGGAAGCAGAACCGGGACCGCCATTAAAGCTTATAAGCAATGGTCTGGTTTGGTTATCTTTAATATCGGTTCTGGAATAATAGGTGTAATTTAAAGTTGCTACGGGATAACCCATGTCGTCCCAAACCGGCTGAAAACCTAATTCTGCCTGATACGGGATTGTTTTGCCTTTTATTGCAACGCTATGATTAGAAATAATTGTCGTGTCAACCGGAACGCTAACTCTTTGAGCTGTAAGCGTGGTGAAAAAACCAAAAGCTAACAGGCTTTTAAAAAATGTAATTTTTAGATTCATTTAGTGAAAAGTTTAATTCTGAAAACTTAAAATTAATCAAACCTTAGTTTAATACGTTAAAATAGCTGGTCGAGATTTGATAATAAAAACTTCTAAAAAATCAAGAATAGATTTTAATAGGTGCTTGTTTTTAGAAGATTTTCTAAATCTTCAGAACTCAATGTTTTTCCACTTTTAACTACTATAAAAATATCCTGAGTGTTTTGAATATTTTCAAGCGGATTGGAATTGAGCAAAACTAAGTCTGCAGCTGCGCCACTTTTGATTTCCGGAAGTTGCTTTTGCAAAAATTTTGACCCATTAGAAGCAGAAGTCTGTAAAGCTTGTAGTGGAGTTAAACCAGCATCTACTAAAGCTTTTAATTCTTTGTGAAGTGAAATTCCGGGATAGGTATAGGAGTTGAATGCACCACTGTCTGAACCAGCTAAAAGTTTCACATTATTTACAGCAAGTTCTCCAGCCAGTTTTACAAATGCCGAATCTAGATTTTTGCGCATAATTATAAATTCTGGGGAAGCATTTTTAGCACTATTAATACGGCCGGCATAAGTTTTTTGAATTCTGGGTCCTATATACTTTAAGTATTCGTCAGTGGTGTGGTCGGTTTCATCAAGATGGCTTAAGGTGTGACCTATGTGTAAAGTAGGCACTACAAAAACATCATTTTCTTTAAGTTTAGAAAAAGTTTCTTGAGCCACCGAATCTGAATACGTTTTCATCACGCGGTCTAAGGAATTCCAGAAACCTGTTTCGTTATTTTTAACAGCTTCGGTGATTGCGATTTCTTCTATAGAACATCCTTTTAAAACATAATATAAATGCTCAATAGCATCAATGCCTGCGTTTGTAGTTTCTTCAACCGTAACGCTATACGGCATATGACCGCTGGTAATCATTCCACGTTTTTCTGCTTCAGCGATAACTTTTAAATAATTCTCGCCATTAATTTTGCTGTCATAGATCTTTACAAAATCTACATTCAATTGCGCTAAAGAGTCTAAAGCAGTATTGATTTCTTCATTATTAGAAACCTCAAGTGAACCAGCCCAAGTCGCTCCGGGACCATCTATCTTAGGCCCTGATGTGTAAATTGTAGGCCCCACCAGGTTACCATCTGTGATTTGTTTTTGCCATTCTTTTACAGCGGTTGTCAAATCACCGCCGGCATCGCGTACTGTTGTAATTCCGTTTGCAATAAAGAGGTTGAGTAATTTTTTATTTTCTTCTGTGAGCTCTTTTCCACCTCTAAAATGAACGTGGTTATCCCAAAGCCCCGTCATTAGATATTTGCCGCTTCCATCGATTTGCTGTGCTGCAGAACTGGTTAAAAGGTCTTTGCTTTTTATAATGGAATGAATGGTATCTCCTGCGATGAATACCGATTGATCTTTAAGAATTTCACCGGTTTCTAGATCTATGATATTCACATTGTGAATCGCTGCACTAAATTGCGGCGGTGGGTTTCCGCAGGAATTAAAAAGTAAAGCTGAAAGAATAAGCGTGAAAATCAGTCGCATTTGAGGGATTTTTAAATTTCTAGAAAATTACTGCAATCTATTCAATTAGGAAATCTATAAAAGCAAAAGAGCCCCATAACAGGAGCCCTTATACTTTATATTTAAGAGGATAATTTTATTGGCATTGCCCCAGAGGGTTTACTATTCAGAAGCTTATCTCGAAATAGGAAATTTGTTTCTAACGAATTCCTCGTAAGCTTACCCTTAGGTAATTTACTTACCCCATTCGGTATGAAAAACACCTTCACGATCTATGCGCTCGTAGGTATGAGAACCAAAGTTGTCACGCTGTGCCTGAATCAAGTTGAGCGGTAAATGACTTGAAGTATATGCTTCAAAATAATTTAATGCACTAGAAAGTCCGGGAACCGGAATACCGCTTTGAGCTGCATAAGCTACAGTTTCGCGAACAGAAGCTAACGTATCCTGAACTTTATCAACAAATGAAGGCGCTAACAACAAGTTAGGTAGTTCTTTATCTGCGGTGTAGGCGTCAGAAATATCTTCTAATAAACCTGCACGTATGATACAACCTGCTCTCCATATTTTTGCAATTACAGACATATCTAAATCATATTCATACTCTTTAGAAGCATCAGCAAGCTGGTGTAAACCTTGTGCATAAGCTACGATAAACGCAAAATATAAAGACTCTTCTGCAAGCGCAATAATTTTATCTTTATCAATAGGTTGTGGTTCTGGGCGACTGTACAATTTATCAGCAACGATACGCTCGTCTTTTAATGCAGAAATCTCACGCATACTAACCGCAACGTCTATTGTTGGGACTGGTATACCTAAATCCATTGCATTTTGAGAAGTCCATTTACCAGTACCTTTTTGTTTGGCTTTGTCTAATATTTTGTCAACTAATCTACCATCACCCAAGTCATCTTCCTGTTTAAAGATTTCCGCAGTAATTTCAACTAAAAATGATTGCAAACGGCCTTTGTTCCAAAGATTATAAACCTGATGCAGTTCATCATTATCTAAGCCTACAGACTTTCTCAATAAGTCATAGATCTCTGATGTTAATTGCATCAAACCGTATTCAATACCATTATGAACCATCTTCACGTAATTTCCGGCAGATTTAGGGCCTAAGTGCGCTACACAAGGTTCACCGTTAAATTTAGCCGAAACAGCTTCAAAAATAGGTTTAATATGCGTGTAAGCTTCTGCATTACCGCCGGGCATAATACTAGGTCCTTTACGAGCACCTTCTGCACCGCCACTAACACCTGCACCAAAGAAATTGATACCTTTTTCTTTTAAATAAGATTCGCGACGGTCTGTGTCTGTGAAGAATGAGTTACCCCCATCTATTATAATATCACCTTTATCAAGATGTGGTAATAAAGTTTCTATTACTTGATCTACAATTTTACCTGCAGGCACAAGCAGCATAATTTTTCGCGGAGCAGCAAGGGCATCTACAAAAGTTTCTATTTCGGTAGAAGCATCAACTTTTTCTAAATTTCCACCTTCTTTCTTTAAAGCATCAACTTTTTCCTGATCTAGGTCATAGCCAAAAGCTTTAAAATCGTTGTCTGCGACGTTTAATATAAAGTTGCGTCCCATAACACCGAGACCTACCAGGCCAAAATCATAATTTTTATGCTCCATAATAATGAGTTATTGTTCTTTTTAATTTGACACCATAATGTTTTTATAAAGCCTCCCGTGTGCCGTAAAGATGCCTTATTTTTGTATTGGTTAAAGCCAAAATTAAATGATAACATTGACTTTTTACTGCTTTATTCTATAAACTCATGTTATAATTGCAAATAACCAACTAACACACCATAAAACTGAAAATCATTATTTTTTATGAATAATACATCTAACCAGCTATTGGTAATTTTTGGAGCGTCTGGAGATTTAACGGCTCGTAAACTTATCCCTGCTCTATACAATTTATATGAAGGCGGACATTTCCCTGAAAATTTTGCGGTTTTGGGAGCGAGTAGAAGTGACCTCACTGATGAAGAATTTAGAAAACGCGTAGTTTATGAGAGTCCGTTTTTAAAAGAGCAAGTAAAAAAGAAAGATAAAGACTTCATCAAGAAGTTTGCAGATATGATGTTTTATTCAGATTTAGGAAGTGATTATGATTCTGAATATAGCAACTTGAATAAGCGTATTGAAGCGCTTAACAAAGAACATAAACTAGACGAGAATTATACCTTTTATCTTTCTACGCCACCTAGTTTGTATGAGCCTATTGCAAAAAATCTTTCAGATCAAGGGCTAACTAAAGGTTCTGGTACTGACAAAGCTTTTAGACGTATCGTTGTTGAAAAACCATTTGGTTATAGTCTGGAGACAGCAAAAGAGTTGAACATAGGCTTACAGAAGTATTTTAAGGAAAAGCAGATCTACCGTATAGATCATTATTTAGGAAAAGAAACTGTACAGAACTTAATGGTTACCCGTTTCTCTAATTCTATTTTTGAGCCACTTTGGAATCGTAATTACATTCACCACGTGCAAATCACTAATGCCGAAACGGTAGGAGTAGAGAAGCGTGGCGGTTATTATGATAAGTCTGGAGCTTTACGCGATATGTTTCAGAGTCACTTGTTACAGATTGTTTCGCTTATCGTTATGGAGCCACCTATAAGTGCAGAGGCTGATGAGATACACAACGAAAAGGTAAAAGCGTTGAAGTCAATAAGAATGATGACTAGTAAAGATGACCTTTTCAATAATACGATGAAGGGGCAATATGTAGCTTCTAGTATAGACGGAAAACGCGTAAAAGGCTATCGTGAAGAAGAAGGTGTAGACCCTGAATCTAAAACCGAAACCTATGCGGCTGTTAAGTTTTTTGTAGATAACTGGCGTTGGAAAGATGTACCATTCTATGTACGTACTGCTAAGCGTATGCCTACTAAAGTAACCGAAGTGGTTATTCACTTTAAAACACCACATCATCAGGTTTTTAAAGAGCAAGACGTTAATAATAAAGATAATAA
Source organism: Leeuwenhoekiella aestuarii (assembly GCF_004104055.1). Taxonomy (GTDB): domain Bacteria; phylum Bacteroidota; class Bacteroidia; order Flavobacteriales; family Flavobacteriaceae; genus Leeuwenhoekiella; species Leeuwenhoekiella aestuarii. The sequence goes on from NZ_QOVJ01000002.1 coordinate 212,401, forward strand.
ACTGGTTATACGTATTCAGCCAGATGAAGGTATCCTCATCAAATTTGGTGTTAAAGTACCCGGACAAGGCTTTAAAGTAGAACGTGCAAATATGGACTTTTACTACAGCAGCCTTGCAGATAAAAATATTATGGATGCTTACGAGCGTTTATTACTTGATGCTATGCAGGGAGATACTACTCTATATGCGCGAGCAGATGAAGTTGAAGCGGCCTGGGCATTTGTTGATCCTATTTTAGATTATTGGGCTAATGATAAAGATGTTCCTACTTACGGTTATCCTGCCGGAACCTGGGGACCTAAAAATTCTGATGATCTTATAGAAGATAGTAACGGCTGGAGAAATCCGGGAGAGCTATTGACAGACGAAACCGGTTTCTGTATTATTTAAATTAATTTTTTAATTATAAAACTTCCATTGATGGATTTACATATAAAAGAAACAAAGCAGTTAGTAGCTGAAGCGTTTTCTGAATTTTTTAAAGAAAAGTGTTCAACCGGTGATGATGTACATATCGCATTATCTGGCGGAAGCACTCCTAAAATAGTTTTTGATCATTTAGCTGCAGAATATGGAGCTGAAATTGATTGGTCAAAAGTTTTCTTGTATTGGGGCGATGAGCGTTGCGTACCACCTTCAGATTCAGAGAGTAATTATAAAATGACGGTAGAGCACCTCATTTCTAAAATTGATATTCCAGAAGAAAATATCTTCAGAATTCTAGGTGAAGATGATCCTGAAGAAGAAGCAAAGCGGTATTCTAACGTTCTTGATGAGCAATTGCCTAAAGCGAATGGAATTCCCTGTTTTGACTTGGTAATGCTGGGTATGGGAGATGATGGCCATACTGTTTCTATTTTTCCTTACAACATAGAATTATGGGAAATGCCCGAGAATTGCCGTGTAGCAAAACATCCTGACAGCGGTCAACAACGTGTAACATTTACCGGTAAGATTGTAAATAATGCAAAGACGATTGCATTTTTAGTAACCGGCGCCGGTAAAACTGAAAAAGTGACCAGTATCATAAAAGAGCAAGAAGGGTATAAACAATATCCTGCAAGTTTAGTCTCTCCTAAACAAGGTGAATTGCACTGGTTTTTAGATCAGGACGCAGCAGCAGGATTGTAAGAAATAATCTAGTATTAAGGACAATTCCCAGGCTCAACATGAATTAAAATAAAGTTGAGGTTGGGAATTTCTTCTTTAAGATGATCCTGTAAGCGGTGTGCTATCTCGTGACCTTCAGCAACTGTAATGCTTCCATCAACTATTGCGTGTAAATCCAGATGATAACTCATTCCGGCTTTTCTGATGAATGCCTTTTCGGTATCGATAACTCCGGGAACTTCTAAAGCCTTTTCACGCACTGCTTCAATAACATCATCATAGCGGTTTTCATCCATTATTTCGCCTAAAGCAGGTCTAAAAATAAGGTACGCGTTATATAGAATTATTCCGGAAGCAAAAAGCGCAGCCCAGTCATCAGCCGTTTCAAATCCTTTTCCAAAAATTATAGCAATAGAGATTCCTAAGAAAGCCATTATCGACGTAATAGCATCGCTGCGGTGATGCCAGGCATCAGCTTTAAGAGAAGAACTGTTTGTCTCTTTACTGCGTTTTAAAACAATTCTGAAAGATATTTCTTTCCAGATAATTATTGTGGCAAGCACTGCAAGCGTCCAGGGTTTTGGAGTTTCCTGAGGTGTAATTAGAAGAATATTCTGCACACTTTCATATGCTATAAAAGTTGCTGAAGTAACTAAAAAAGCTACCACCATAAACGTGATGAGCGGCTCTATTTTACCATGCCCGTAAGGATGATTATCATCGGCAGGTCGCTCTGCATATTTGAGGCCGAAAAGCACTAATAAAGAAGCAAAAATATCTGCTGTAGATTCTATAGCATCAGCAATAAGCGCATACGAGTTTCCAAAAATACCAGCTAAGCCTTTAGCAATAGCAAGTATAGTATTACCTACAATACTAAAATAAGTGGCACTAATTGCAGATTTGGTTTTGCTCATCGCTTTATTGTAGATTTAAGGGAGCGCAAAGTTCACACATTTAAGCGGCCTAAAAGAAAAAATAAGCGTTAAGATTTGAGTTTATTGGCACAATGCAATGCGTTGAATGCCTCCTAGGCTTTACCTCAAGGTAGTTTACTTATCTCTTAGCAAATCTGACTTATCTGGTTCTTTTATAGATTTTTCGACTTTTTTACTATCCTCACGCTTTTGCATTTCAATACGAGTACGCGGTAAGCTATGCGGATAATTTTCTTGAATAAAGATCACGAGTTTCTCTCTTACGTGTACCCGTAGATCCCAAGCAGTAGGAGAGTCTATCGCACTCATTAAAGCACGGGTTTCAACCATTTCATTATTAGTATCTGTCACCTGAAGCACGTTGACCTCACCATCCCATAAGTCTGTATTTTTTAGGATACGGGTAAGTTCTTCACGCAAGGCGTCAAAGGGAACATTATAATCTGTATAGATAAAAACAGTTCCCAAAATATCTGAGGAGTTACGCGTCCAGTTTTGAAAGGGTTGTTCTATAAAATAAGTAGTTGGTAAAACGAGGCGGCGTTTATCCCAAATTTTTACAACAACGTAGGTTAGGTATATTTCTTCAATACGCCCCCATTCTCCTTCTACCACCACCACATCATCTAAACGGATGGGTTGTGTAAATGCAATCTGTATCCCCGCCATTAAAGTACCTAAGGCTTTCTGCGCAGCAAAACCAATTATAATCCCTGCAATACCTGCTGAGGTAAGCATGCTAACACCAATAGACCGAATACTATCAAAACTCATCAGCGCTATACTTACTGCAAAAAGTATGATTAGAAACATCAAAACACGTTCTAATACTGTGAATTGCGTGTAAATCTTACGAGCGTGTACATTATCTGAGGCGCTCATGTCGTATTTGGTTAAAATATTGCTCTTAAAAGCTTTGAGAATAACAATTAAAATCCAGGTTATACTTAATATGAAAAGTAAGGTACTGGTATGAGAAAGTACTTCTTCATTTATAAACTCAAGTATCTTATCATTTGTTTTAAGAATACGGGTCACTAAAGCCAACATAAACAGTGCCAATGGAATTCGTATTCTTCCGGCAAAATTTACCGGTAGGATATTCTTTGGACTCTTACCTAATTTTCTAAAAAAATAAAAGATGAGACCAAAAATTACTACCCCCGCAAGGAGCGTAATGAGTAAGAATTTTGACGTGTGAGAGTCTAAGTAGTTAAGCATAATGCAGGTTTTCTATATTCATTTTTGAATTTAAGCGGTAATCTGTCTAAATTAAGTTAAGATTATTTAAAACTTTTAATATCAGTCAACTACAACGTTGGTAAGTTTTAGATATAAAAAAAGCGCTGTTTTTATACAGCGCTTTTTAGCTCAAATAGAAAGTTATTTACAATTAACCAGTCGTATAACCCGGGTTTTGAGTTAATTCTGCTTCTTTATTCAACTGAATTTCTCTTAATGGGATAGGGAACAATTCGTGAAATTCTTGTAAACCTTCAATACGCATTGTTTGTGGTAATGGGATACTTTCATCTTGTACATTTAAGCGCGTTGCACGTTCTACAAGCATTTTAGTACGCATTAACGTCATTCTTCTATTTTCTTCTGCTAATAATTCACGTACGCGCTCATCAAGTATAAATTCAAGATCCATATCACCAGCACTTACTTGTGGAGCTTCGGCTCGAGTTCTAAGAATATTTATAGTTGTAGCTGCTCCTCCTGGATTATTTTGCATTACTTGTGCCTCTGCTTTAAGTAGATAGGTTTCACCAAGTCTCATTAGCATAAAGTCTTTCCACATACCAAAACCAAATACGTCAGCAGGGTCAAAATGTCCCCATTTTAACGTGTATGGTTGAATTCTTGCTAATGTGTCTATCCCTGTATAGGGTACTAGCTCCCCGTAGATATCAGAAAAATTAGGGTCTGGGTTATTATATCTAAAGCGTTTGTGAATGTTATATTTAGAATTACGCATATCTCCTTCATCATAAAGATCATATATTACCCAGTTATTGAGTCTTATACGCGCAATACCACGACCTCCTAATGAGTCTGCCGGGATCATTCCATTGACATTGTGGTAGCCTGCACCCCATATTCTACGTTGCTGAGGTGAACCACTAGACCCCCCACGTACATCTGCTGGATTTTCGTTTTCTAAAACCCAAAGAGCTTCGGTATTACCTTGAGAACGACGCTGGTTTCCTTTAAAGAACATATCAGAAAAGGGATCACCGGGTTCAGAAGCTTTTACTCCATAACGTTCGGTAACGAGTTGAAAAGCCTGGCTGTTAATAATAATATCTGCCTGATCTTCTGCAAGATCAGGTTGCCCTGTTCTCAAATAAAATTCAGCAAATAATTGATTAGCAACATACTTATTAACGCGAGACTCAAATTGTGGAGCAGAGGTGGGTTCACCTAAATTTGCTGTAGCATACTGAAGATCAGTTTCAATTTGAGCATTGATTTCTTCCAGTGTATTACGGGTATAATCAAAGCGCGCCTCAGTTACCGGTTCTGTAATAAGTGGCACCCCTCCAAAAAGTGTTGCCAGATTGTTATAGGCATAGGCTCTAAAAAAGCGAGCTTCTGCATTTATAGCATTTTTCTCCTCATCAGAAAGTTCTTCTGATGTGTTAGCTTCAATACTTGCTATGATACTATTTGTATTTTCAACCATATTATACCATAATTCCCAACTTTGATAAGCGGCGCTATCATCTGTAGTAAGTTGATTGTATTTATAATATGGAACCTCAACACCATCTGGTGCTGTAGGCCAAGTAATATCTGTACCGGCTTGCCATACACAAAGCCAGCCTTGTTGACCACTACGTGTATAGAAGGTACTTAGCATTTGATATAAACCGATCAATTGTGCCTGGTATCCTAGTTCATCATTTAACGTTTCTGGAGTAAAGTCCGAACGTATTTCTTCTTCAAGAAAATCGTCACCACAAGAACTAAACACAAACAGGTTTATGCTGAGGAGTACGATTATAAGTTTAGATATATTTTTCATAAAGTTTATCTTTTTTCGTTTAGCGATTCTATAACGATACATTTAGTCCTATAGAAAATGTTCTTACCACAGGGTAATTATTGGTCCAATTTCCAGACCCTCTGTAAGACTGGTCACTTTCTGGATCCCAGCCTATCCAATCTGTCCAGGTATATAAATTTCTACCTGCCACGTAAAGCATTAAGTTTGTAAGACCAAACTTTTCGATTTTTTCAGCTGGAAATCTATAACTGAATCTAGCATCTTTAAGTCTTACATAACTCGCATCTCTAGGATAACCGTAACCCAACGTATTTCTATAAATAAGTGAAGGGAATTCATTACTTTGATTTTCTGGTGTCCAATAACCTACCGCTGCAGGTGTATTTCTACGCGCTAATTCATCGCCATAATTGATATCAGGGTTTCCTTTTAACACTCCTTGAACGGTCTGAATAAAAAATGATAAATCAAAGTTTTTGTAAGTAAAAGTATTCGTAAGTCCACCGGTCCATTTAGGTAATGAAGTTCCTAAATAAACACGGTCATTTTCAGGTTCAATAACTCCATCACCATTTATATCTTCAAATTTTAAATCCCCAGGATTAGCATTAAATGAGCCCGTATCTTCACCTTCTTGCCAAACTCCTACCATATTATAGTCATAAATAGCCCCAAGCGATTTACCTATAAACCATCTACTTGGGATATCATCTTTCCCATCACCATACAAATCAATGATTTCATTTTTATAGGTAGAGAAGTTAACGTTAGATTCCCATCTAAAATCACCAGTATCAATATTTGTAGAATTAATACTAAACTCAAAACCTCTGTTTTCTACAGCTCCAATATTTTCGATTATACTTGTTGTACCGGTTAGTGCAGGGATGCTTCTATTTAATAGTAAATCTTCAGTTCTTGATTTATAAGCTTCTAGAGAACCATTTATTCTATTATTCCACAACCCAAAATCAACACCTAAGTTACCAGATACTGTGGTTTCCCACTTTAAATTAGGATTTCCTAAACCTGCAATAAATGTACCTGTGTACGATTGTCCTCCGAATGGATAAAGTAAAGTTCCTGCACGGGTTTGCGTTTGATTAATTCCAACCCCACGGTTACCTGTTTCTCCAATTGAAAAACGTAGTTTTAAATTGTCAATAGCATCAGCATTTTCCATAAAGGTTTCTTTGTGAATATTCCAGCCTAAAGCAGCAGATGGGAATACACCATATTTACTAGTGTTTGAACCAAAAGCGGAATAGCCATCTCGTCTTACGGTAACCGTAAATAAGTATTTACTATCATAGTTATAGTTTAGTCGTCCCATTTGTGAAACCAAAGTAGAACGACTACTGTATGAGCCGCCTGTAATTGTTTCTGCAGCTCCAATGTTATTAAATGATAATTGATCATTAACAAAACCAACACCAGTTAAAGACTCTCTAAAAAACTCATTTGCTTGTGCACTATATAAACCTGTAAGGTCAAAATTATGTTTACCAAAACTTTTTGAGTATTTTAAAATGTTTTCAACAATCCAAACTTTTTCTTCATCACCACCAACGTTCGCTGTTCCTCTATTATCATTAGCCGCACGTCCAGTATAATTACGATATAGATAAGGATTAAAGGTATAGGAAGCATTTACACGATAAGAAAGTCCTTCGGCAAAAGCAGGTGTGATTTCTGCAAAAACATTCCCTGAAAGTGTACGCTCGCGCTCAACACGATCGGTTTTTAGGCCTAAAAGAGGATTTGCATATAAAAGCTCAGGGAGCATAGGATTAATGATCAATTCACCACTTTCATTATAAGGAACAGAATATGGACTCATTGCTGTAGCTAATAATAAATTTGCACGTCCTCCATCAAAATTGTTATTAGCGAAAAATGCATTTAACCCTACTTTTAAGTAATCTGTAAGTTGTACATCTATATTGGATCGTAATGTGAGTTTTTGATAATCATAGCCTTTTATTACGCCCTTTTGATCTAGGTAACCTCCAGAGATAAAATATTTGGTTTTTTCACTTCCTCCACGAATACTCAGATTATGTTCTTGTATGATACCACTTCTGGTAGCCACGTCAAACCAATCTGTTGTAATACCGGCATCATAATTGTCAATTTCGCTTTGATTTTCTAAGATGCGATCTTGAGTTGCTCCGGGATTATTTTGACTAAAAAAGTCTGCATATTTTTGAACATAAGCATCAGGACCTAATGGTTTTAAAACATTAGCAAATTCTTCAATAGCTCCATATGTACTATAGTTGATTACTGGGTCACCATTAACCCCGCGCTTTGTTTGAATTAAAATAACACCATTAGATCCTCGTGTACCATAAATTGCTACTGCAGAGGCATCTTTTAAAATCTGAATAGATTTAATATCCCTCGTGTTTATATCATTTAAGGTACCTGTAAAAGGAATACCATCCAAAACAATAAAGGGGCTTGTGCTACCGGTAATTGAGTTTATACCTCTTACTTGTATAGAACCTGTAGATCCTGGTACAGATGATCCTTGACTTATATTAAGACCAGCCGTTGTACCTTGAATAGCTTGCGTAACATTTGTCACAGGTAAGTTCTCAAGTCTTTCTTCAGGAACAGAAGAAACAGACCCTGTTACATCAGACCTTTTCTGACTACCATACCCAACAACAACGATTTCGTCCAGAACTCCCATATTTTCTTCAAGAGAAGCGTCAAGAGTAGTTTGACCATTTACAGGCAACTCAATCGTTTTCATTCCTACATAAGAGAAAACAAGAACGGCGTCTGAACCAACAGTAATTTCATAGTTTCCATCAAAATCTGTAGTAGTACCATTAGAAGTTCCTTTTTCTATTACAGTAACTCCAGGTAGGGGCATATTATCTCCGGCTGTTGTAACCGTTCCGCTAATTGTTTGCTGTATTCCTGTTTTTTCACCAGCAAATCCATTAGAAGGAAAAGCAATAAGAGCAAACAAAAAGCTGCAAATCAAAATAGACTTAAAGCGTAAAATTTTTTGTCTCATAAAATAATTATTAGTTTAAAATTGAAACTTGTTTTCTATAAATGTCAAAGGAACATTTATAATGCATTTCAATATTCACTATTTCTTAACATTGGGAGAGGGGGTAAATCGATATTTATAGGGGGGGTAGTCATTCAAATATTGGTAAAATAGCTTATGCCAGATATTTAAGGCGATGTCAGATATCAGTTTTTGTGATTTTTAATCGGAAAAGTTTCAACCTCGTTGTGTAGAATCGTAACAATTTTAGGGGCTCTATTGAGCAATTATCAGCTTTCACCTCAATAAAATTTCGTTTGATTAAAAAACATCTGAATTTTTTCTATAATAAATGTAAAAAGAACATTTATTTTTATTTTATTTGTAATTCTGATTTTCAACTTATTTACTCGATAATCGAGATTTAAATGCTACGAGAATTGTCTTGTTCAGTTTAATGCTTCGCAGTTTTGCCTCGAAGTGGTTTACTAAAATCTTTATTAGCAAAATGAGAATCCTTAAGTACGATATAATCTTCTAAACAACTTTAAAATGTTAAAATCTAAATTGACACTAATTTTCAGTTTATTGTTTTCAGTTCTGTTTTTCTCCTGTGAGAAATCTGAAAATAATGATGCTAAATCCGCTTATTTATTTGTGTATTTCACAGGTAATGGTGCTGGGGAAGAGGCTGTGCATTATGCACTAAGTAAAAATGGATATGATTATTATGCTTTAAATAATGACAAACCTATTGTGCCTACAGACAGTATAAGTACAACAGGTGGTGTGCGAGACCCTCATATTTTAAGAGGAGAAGATGGCAACTTTTATATGGTGCTTACCGATTTAAAAACACAAGATGGTTGGAATAATACAGGAATCATTTTAGCAAAATCAGCTGATTTAATTAATTGGGAAACCAGCAGAATTGATCTTGCTGATACGTTTTCTGAATTTGCAGATATAACCCGTGCTTGGGCTCCTCAAACAATCTACGATTCAGAAGCTGGTAAGTATATGATCTACTTCTCTATTTTACAGCCCGGTGGTTACGACAAAGTATATTATACTTATGCAAGTAAAGATTTTACCGGTCTGGAGACAGTTCCTGAGCAGTTGTTTTACAGTCCGGATGAAAAGTCTTGTATAGATGCTGATATCATTAAGAAAGATGATAAGTTTTATATGTTTTATAAGACTGAAGGCACAGCTACTAAGGGGATTCGGGTTGCGGTTTCTGATAGTTTGACGTCTGGTTATGTACCTGAAGAAGGGTACAAAGATCAAACAGATAGAGCGGTTGAAGGTTCGTCTGTTTTTAAAATGATTGACAGCGATACGTATATTTTACTTTATGATATGTATATAGACGGTAAATATCAATTTGCAAAGAGTACAGATCTATTAAACTTTAAAGCATTAGGCGCAGACAAGATTTCGATGAATTTTCATCCACGTCACGGTACTATTATTCCTGTTACTCAAACAGAAGCAACTTCTTTATTAAAAGCATTTCCATCAGATAATTTGCCATTGATCGTGGGGGCTAAAGGCACTGCGATTCGTAAACAAAATATAGTAGTTAACTCAGAAGAAGCATCAGTTTACTTACCCATTTATACAGATAGTAGTTTGACTGATTTAGATCCAGAGTTGGTGACTTTTCCCGGTGTTTCAGTTGTAGAAAATGGTCCTAAAGATTTCTCTGTTGGAGCAAATACTTATACTCTCAGATTACCAGACGGAAATCAAAAAACGTATACAGTAGAAGCGGAGGTTGCAAATAATCCTGTTTTAGATGGTTTTTATGCAGATCCTGAGATTATTTATTCCGAAAAGGAAAAGAAGTTTTACTTGTATCCCACAAGTGATGGTTTTGACGGTTGGAGCGGTACTTTTTTTAAAACTTTTTCTTCAGAAGATTTAGTTCATTGGAAGGATGAAGGAGTTATTGTAGACCTTCTTAAAGATGTTTCATGGGCAAACCGAAATGCATGGGCACCTTGTATAGCAGAAAAGAAAATTGATGGAGCATATAAATACTTCTATTACTTTTCTGCAGCACAAAATATAGGTTTAGCTACTGCAGACAATCCCGCAGGACCTTTTACTGACAGTGGTCAAGCTTTTGTAGGGGAGAAGCCAAATGCTATCAAGCGCGGTGGTGGCCAGATTATAGATCCTGATGTTTTTATAGATCCGCAGAGCGGAAAGGGCTATTTTTATTGGGGGAATGGGTATATGGCTGGTGCTGAGCTTAATGAAGATATGATGTCGTATAAAGAGGAAACTTTAAAAGAGCTTACGCCAGATGGAACGTATAGAGAAGGAACCGAAGTTTTCTTTAGAAACGGTACGTATTATTTTATGTGGTCTGAAGATGATACAAGAAGTCCTAATTATCGCGTACGCTATGCAACGGCTGAAACACCGTTAGGGCCATTAACTATCCCGGAAGAGAACCTAGTGATCAAAAGAGATGATGACACAGAGATCTACGGAACGGGTCATAATTCAGTAATTAACGTGCCGGGCACCGATGACTGGTATATCGTTTACCACCGTTTTACACGTCCAAGAGGGATTAAAATGGGTGGTCCGGCAGGATTTCACAGAGAGGTGTGTATAGATAAGCTCACCTTTGGAGAAGATGGAAGCATACTAGAAGTAACACCTACTACTTCAGGTATTGCCCCAGTTACAATTTCAGCAAAATAATCTCAAATTTTAAAGGCTAAAACCTCTTTGAGCAAGTGCTCAACGAAGGTTAATAAAAAAGGTTCGTTGTTAAAACGAACCTTTTTTATTAACTAGGTTTGAATGCAGATGGCGGTTTACCATACTTTTCTTTAAAGATTTTTCTGAAATATTTTGCATCACCAAAACCAACTTCATAAGCCGCCTGCGAAATGGTAAATTTTTCTTTTTCGATCAAATATGCTGCGTGTTCAATTTTGATATTTCTAATATATTCATTGATGTTCTGGCCGGTAATTGCTTTGATTTTTCTGTAAAGTGAAGACCTGCTCATTCCTATTTTTTCTGAAACTACTTCCACAGTCTTAATGCCTTGTTGCATATTTTGGTGAACGATCTCATGAAATTCTGTTAAGAACTGTTTTTCAATATCTAATAATTTCTTTTGTTCACTGTCAGTATCAGATAGGTCAGCGTTTGCAAAGCGACTTAGGAGTTTAGCCCGGCTCTCAATAAGATTGGCAACTCGTGCTTTAAGTACCTGCACATTAAAAGGTTTCAGCATATAATCATCTGCACCTTCAGAGTAACCGGTCTCTATCATCTCAAAGTTGCTTTTAGCAGACAATAGGATTATGGGAATATGCGAGGTCTCTTTCTTATTCTTGATAAAGTTACAAAGGTCAATTCCGTTTTTGACTGGCATCATAATATCGCTGATAATTAAATCAGGTATATAGCTTGTGGCTTTATCGATACCTTCTTCACCATCTTCTGCGTGTATGAGATCGTATTCCTGAGCTAGAGCGCTATCTAAAAATTCTAGAATATCTGGGTTGTCATCGATGAGTAAAATAAGCTTACGTTTATTTTCAGGTGAAGCAAGAATATTCTGAACTTCATCTTTTTCAGGAGTTAACGTATTAGCATTAATCTGCTGCTCAATAAGTCTTTTATTGTCTAACGGATAATTATTGTCGGTAAGATATTCATCCAGTAGTCTTTCATCTTTGGAGATTTGTAAAATAAATACACTTCCTTTTCCTTCTTTGCTGGTAACTTTTAAAACACCTTTGTGCAACTCAGCAAATCGTTTAGAAAGCGCAAGACCTATACCGCTTCCGTCTTTTTTAACTGAAGTGTTAGATTGATAATACCATTCAAATATGTGATCAAGATCCTGCGTTTTAATTCCACTTCCGTTATCGCTAACCTTAAAAATGAGATAGTCTTCATCTTGCCCGAGTTCTACATGAATTTTTTCGCCTTTAGGGCTGTATTTTATAGCGTTAGATATCAAGTTATTTACAATAACCTGAACCTTCTCCAGATCACAGTAAACCCGTAATGGAGTTTGAGGCATTGTGATCATCAATTCAAGTTCTTTTTTCTTTAAAAGCGGGTCGTAGCCTGCTAGCCAATTAGTCAAATTTTTAGAGAAATTGTATTTATTAATTTGCAGTTTACTCAAGCCTTCTTCACTTTTTCTAAACTCAAGCAGTTTGTTTATAAACTGCAAAAGATTGTCTGCATTACGCTTGATCAGTTTTAGATTTTTAAGGTGTTGCTTGTGTACCGTTTCTTGTAAAAGTGTTTCTAAAGGCGCAAGAATAAGTGTCAACGGTGTTTTGAGCTCATGAGAAAATCCCGTGTAAAACCGAATACGTTCTTCGTTTAGTTCGTGCTCGAGTCTGCGTTGTTTCTTTTCAAAGAGCAGTGAGTTTTTAAGATATATACGCTCAGAATAATATTTAAGCCCACTAATTATTAAAACGAAAAAGATCCCGAAATAGACAAAATAAGCTGGTAATGTCTTCCAGATAGGAGGGAGTACAGCGATTTGCAATTCTTTGTAAAGTGGTAAGTCTGCTAAGCTTTGTGCTTTGATTTTAAGCGTATAATCACCTGGCGGAATATTACTGAAATTGATTCTGTTTGAATTTTTAAGATCTATCCAATGTTCATTAAAACCTTCAAGTATGTATGAATAGCTGGTGTTGTCAGCAAATGGAAAATTTAGGCTTGTAAACTCTATTGAAAAAACGGTCTTATCTGAATCTAACGAGATAGAATCTTCATAGAGCATAGACTTCTGTAATACGGCGTCCTTATCTTCAGGGTTGATGGTTACAGATTCATTGAAAACCAATAAATCTTTAATAATTATTGCGCGTTCTTGTGTTTGAGAAGAAAGATCGTTAGGATTAAATGCATTGAGACCTTTATTGCTCCCAAAATACAACAGACCTGACCTTGATTTTAAAACTGCCCCGGGATTGTATTCGCTTTTTTGAATATTGTTCAGATTATTAAGACTAGTGACCTCTTGACTTTTTATATTGTACTTACTAACCCCTTTAAATGTTCCTAAACAGACCGTATTTGCATCAAAAGCTACAAGACTATTTATTGTATTGTTACTTAGACCATCTTGTTCATCCAGATTAAGTGCTTCTGTCGCTCCGGGTTTAAACAATACAAGCCCTACGTGTTTAGTTCCGGCAAGAATATTACCATCAGGTAATACCAAAACACTAAAGATTACATTGCTCTTTAAGCCATTTAAGTTTAGCGCCTGATAATATGTACTATTATCGTTGGGTATATTGTAATTGATGATACCATCACCATATGTACCGAGCCATAAATTACCTGATGCATCTTCTGCAATTGCCCGTACATCTATTTTGTTTAAAGATTCAATATATTCAAATTGATCTTTAGTTTCAGAATATCTAAAAAGTCCGCCACGATTAGTTCCAGCCCAGATTTCCCCTTTTTTAGTTTTGTAAAGGACGCGTACATCGTTACCATCTTTCTGAGTTCCTTGTAAATAATACTTCCACTTTTTAGTTTTCTTGTCGTAAACATTAACTCCTCCCAGATAGGTGCCAACCCATAGTTTCTCATTATCTATAATTATAGAAAAAACGTGGTCTGTTTTGAGTCCGTTTGCTTCGGTTAAAACATCATAATCAAACTTATTTGTTTTGGGGTCATAGCAATCAACACCGCCACCATCTGTACCCAGCCAGATTCGTGAATCCGTATCTTCTGCTAATGCATTTATTCTATTGTGGATTATATGTTCTGACCCGGTTAATGAATTGGTAATGATCTGTACCGGTTCTCCACGAGGGTTTACATAATTGATTCCACCATAAGTTCCCAACCACATATTGCCAGATCGGTCTTTTTTTATTGAAAAAATAGTAGCATTATAAACACTTGTTCCATCTTCTTTAGGAAGGTATTTTTCTATTTTAAAGCGTGCATCAGCTTGAAAATTAGATTTTTCAATAATATTTAAACCCCCATCATATGTGCCAACCCATATCCTGCCAAATTCATCTTCTTCAAAACATGTAACATCATTCCCCGATAGTCCAGCATCTGAATTTTGCCGGGTAATAGTTAAAACTTTATTCACTTTGGTGATTATTTTGACCCCTTCATTTGTACCTACCCACAGGTTTTGATCACTATCTACCAAGAGGCTGTTTACTCTAAAATCAGATTTGTTGTTGAGCGGTATGCGGGTTACTTGTTTTTTCTGAATATCAAGCTTGTTGAGCCCGGCATCTTGTGTTCCAATCCAAACAATAGAATCTTTTTGGATGGTTATAGCGCTGATTTTATTTGAAGATAAAGAATGACCATTTAATGGATCGTGTTCATATAGATCAATCTGTTTCTTGTTTTTCAGTACTCGCAAGCCTACACTATAATCACCCATATAAAATTCTCCAGACTTACGGTAGGTTATGGTATTTACACTATTAGAAAGGACGATGTCTTGGGGTTTATAGCGCTCAAATGTATTCAGATACGGATTGTAAGCGTGCAATCCACCATCATTGCCTATAAGTAAATTTCCGGTTATAGTATCGAGTAAGATGTTTTGTAAATAGTTATCAGAAATAGCAGAATTCTCCTTTCTGTACACTGTAAATTCATTACCGTCGTATCTGTTAATTCCGTCTGCAGTTCCTATCCAGATAAAGCCCAGTTCATCTTGCTCAATAACACGAACCATATTGTTAGAAAGGCCATCTTCGGTGTCAAGTTTATAAAAGTTAAGTTTTTTGGGTTTTAGGATTTTATCAGAATTTTTTTGGGCAGATACTTCAAGAACAAAAAATATAGATATAAGACTTAGTGGTATAAATCCTTTGAATCTAAAAATCTGACTGATAAATTTTAAAAAATAAACAAATGGTTTTATCTGTATCTGACGCATAAAATTTAAAAATTATCATTTAATAAGGAGCTGAACGTTGTACCCCCTATAAATTGTCAATTCATACCCTGTTAGAGCATAAGTTTTTTAAGAGTATTGTAACAGCAATGTAATTTACTATTCCGATTTCGTAAAACGGTACTGTAATTCTTTTTATCGATATAACACCTCATTTCAATGGCCTTTGCTCGCTTATCGTTTTAAAAAGGTTATTTAACTAAAAGAACTAACTGAAGTTTCTAAATATATAAAAATATTATAAATGTTTTTTATACATTTATAAATCTAACTATGAAATCAATTATTTTAAGATTATCTGCGCTATTTCTCTTGACAGTATTTTTACATAGCTGCACTTCAAGTAAAACAGTTACATCGATTCAAAAAACTACAATAGGGCCGGGTTGGGCAAATAATTCTATCAATACGGTCATATTTCGTCAAAATGCCGTAACAACGCATGATAATGTTCAATTTGCAGCTTACTACGATGCAAAATCCTATTTGACACTTGCCAAGAGAATACTTCCTGATGGAGAATGGGAGGTACATCAAACCCAATATACCGGAAATACTGCAGACGCGCATAATGCGATAAGTATCGCTGTTGATGGCAAAGGCTATTTACACGTAAGTTGGGATCACCATAATAATCCGCTGCGGTATGCACGTAGTCTAAAACCTTTAGGTCTGGAGCTAGGCGAAAAACAAAAAATGTCTGGGATAGAGGAAGCAAGAGTAACGTATCCACAGTTTTATAATCTTGTTAATACTGAAAAATTACTGTACTTATACCGGTCTGGTGAATCTGGAGAGGGAATATTAGTAGTTAATAAATACAATCCTCAAACTCAAGAATGGACACAACTTTATCAAAATCTAATAGATGGAGAAGGGGAGCGCAATGCGTATTGGCAAGCTTATGTAGATAAGCAAGGAACAATACATCTTTCTTGGGTATGGCGTGAGACCTATGACGTATCTACAAATCACGACATAGCTTATGCAAAATCTACAGATGAAGGAAAAACCTGGACGCGTTCTAATGGAGAAGCCTATCAATTACCTATCACGCAAGAAACAGCAGAGTATGCATGGAAAATTCCTCAAAATAGCAGTTTGATCAATCAAACTTCAATGACTACTGATGCTTTTGGAAATCCATATATCGCAAACTATTGGAATGTAGGTGGAAAAACCCAATATCAAATTGTTTATCTCGAAGATGGTATTTGGAAAAAAGAAAACTCAAACTTTCGAGACTCTGTTTTTAAGTTAGGTGGCGGAGGTACAAAAAAAATACCAATAAGCAGACCCGAAATATTTGTTCAAAATGAAGGAAATAAGAAGACGGTTTATTTGCTTTATAGAGATGACCTGCGGGGAAGTAAAATCACGATGGCCTATAAAAATTTAGCTTCTCAAAATGATTGGAAACTTTTAGATCTGACTGATATAAGTGTTGGAGACTGGGAACCCAATTTTGATAAGCAGTTATTTAAACAAACCGGAAAAGTACACATATTTCAGCAAGAGGTTACTCAGGTTGATGGTGAAGGCTTGACCAACACCAAGGCGACGCCTGTTCAACTTTTAGAATTAGACACGTTACCCTTAAACTAAAAAAGCTTTTTAAAGACAATTAAATAATAGATGAGAAAAACACTAGTTAGTATTTTGACCGTATTCACTTTTTGTAGTGGTATCGCTCAAAACCAGAAGAATGAATGGGAAAACCCTACAGTTTTAGACCGCAATAAAGAAGAAGGGCGTAGTGCTTTTGTTCTTTATGAAAGTATGCAAGCTGCAGAAAGTCGTTCTCCGGAAAATTCATTGCTTTATAAAAGCCTTAACGGTAACTGGAAATTTAATGTAGTTAAGAATCCAGTATCTAGGCCTCAGGATTTCTACAAAACAGACCTTAATGACAGCGATTGGAGTACGATAAAGGTACCATCTAACTGGGAAACCGAAGGTTTTGATATTCCTATTTACACCAATGTAGCTTATCCTTTTCCTAAAAATCCACCTTTTATTAACGGAGAGTATAATCCTGTAGGAAGTTACAGAACAACTTTTACCATCCCTGAAAATTGGGACGATAAAGAGGTTATTTTAAGTTTTGGGTCTATCTCTGGCTATGCCCGCATTTTTGTGAATGGCGAAGAGGCTGGTATGACCAAAGCTTCAAAAACTCCAGCCGAATTTGATATTACAGATTTGCTTAAAAAAGGAGAAAATCTGCTAGCTGTGCAAGTCACGCGCTGGCACGATGGGAGTTATCTGGAGGATCAGGATTTCTGGCGTTTAAGCGGTATAGAGCGTAATGTGTTTCTTCAGGCAATGCCAAAAACTACTATTTGGGATTTTAAGGTGGTTAGCGATCTGGATGCCAATTATAAGGATGGGATGTTTCAGGCAGCTATAGATATTCGGTCTTTTGAAAAAAGCAAGGTGAAAAATGTACGTTTACAGGTGGCGCTTTTCGATGAAAAAGGAAACTTAATGTATGCAGAAAAGAAAGCGGTCCCTGGCGAGGGTGGTACAATTTCTTTTGAAAGAACAATTCCTAATGTAAAAAAATGGAGTGGAGAGACACCTACATTATATACTTATAGTTTAAAACTCGAAGATAAAAACGGACAAACACTGGCAACTACTGCTGGCCGTACCGGTTTTAGAAAAGTTGAACTTAAAAATGCGCAACTTTTAGTCAATGGCAAGGCGGTAACCGTTCACGGTGTGAACCTTCACGAGCATCACCCGGATAAAGGTCACGTTCCTGATCTTGAAATGACACGTAAAGATTTTGAATTGATGGCACGTAACAACATCAATGCTGTGCGTATGAGTCACTATCCGCACGGGCAACAAGTATATGACCTTGCAGATGAATTTGGTTTTTATATAGTTGACGAAGCAAATATTGAAACCCACGCGATGGGTGCAGAATGGCAAGGTAATTTTGATAAATCAAAACATCCTGCTTATTTAGAAGAGTGGGCACCGGCACATTTAGATCGTATTAAAAGAATGTATGAAATGGATAAAAATCATTCATCTATCATTTTATGGTCTATGGGTAATGAGTGTGGTAACGGTCCTGTTTTTTATGAAGCTTATGACTGGTTAAAAGCTACAGATCCTACACGACTGGTAACATTTGAACAAGCTGGTGAAAACCGAGATACAGATGTAGTTGCACCTATGTATCCGGGTATTCGCAGTATGAAAGAATACGCAGAACGTACTGATGTGACCCGCCCATTTATTATGTGTGAGTATTCTCATGCGATGGGTAACAGTAGCGGTAACTTCAGAGAATACTGGGATATTATAGACAGTAGCCCACATATGCAAGGAGGTTTTATCTGGGATTGGGTAGACCAGGGATTGCGAGCAGAGACTGAAGAAGGTCGTGAATACTGGGCATATGGTGGTGATCTTGGCGGAAAAGACTTGCAAAATGATGAGAACTTCAACGCAAATGGATTGATAACCGCAGACCGTGAACCGCATCCTTCATTAGCTGAAGTTAAAAAGGTTTATCAAAATATAGAATTTAAGCTTGAAGGAAATACGCTTCAAGTGAATAATAAATACAACTATACCAATCTTGAAGAATTCAATTTTATTTGGAAATTACTTAAAGATGGTCAAGAGGTTTCAAACGGTGCATTTAACGTTTCAGCAGCACCAAATACTAAAGAAAATGTTGCGTTGAATCTACCCGAAACTACAGATGGTGAGTATTACCTTAGTGTTTTTGCCTTGACAACATCAGGTTCTACGTTAATACCCGCAGGATATAATTTAGCTAGTGAACAATTTAAATTAGGAGGTACAGACTTTTTTGCTGAAACTAAAGATATTTCAACAGCAGGAGCATTAGTCTACGAACAAGAAGGTGATTCTTTGATATTTAGTACTGAAAAATTATCAGGTGTTTTCAATTTGAAAACCGGTAAAATTCAGGAATATAAATTTAAAAATGATGCTTCTGTAATTACACAATTTCCACAGCCTTATTTCTGGAGAGCTCCTACAGATAATGATTTTGGTAACGGAATGCCAAATAAACTAGCTGCCTGGAAAGAAGCGACAAAAAGTCCTGTGGTGACAAAATCGCTTGTAGGTTTAAAAACTGAAGAAGGTCTTCCAGTAACAGTAACGTATACTTTACCGAATATCGCCGCGGCTTACACCGTTGATTATTTAATTGAAAATTCAGGAGCAATTAAAGTTACTGCCCATATCGAATTTCAGAATGAAAAAACACCCGAAATGCCTCGTTTTGGAATGCGAATGGTTCTGGATGGCCAGTATGACAATTTGGAATATTACGGTCGTGGTCCCTGGGAGAATTATTCAGACCGCAAGGAATCAGCCTTTATGGGTACTTACGAAGATAAAGTAGAAAACCAGTTCACCTGGACGTACATTCGTCCGCAAGAATCGGGTTATCATACCGATGTTCGATGGTTAACTTTAAGCGATACATCAGGAAATGGGTTAAAAATAGAAGGAGCTCAACCCCTAGGATTTAGTGCGCTTGATGTTTCTACAGAAGACATTGATCCAGGTATGACCAAAGCTCAAAAACACCCCACAGATTTAACTGTAGAAGATAAAGTGTTTCTTCATGTAGATCTTAAACAACGCGGTTTAGGGGGGCTTAATAGTTGGGGACAATATCCATTTAAAGAATACAGATTAGAGGATAAAACCTACACATACAGTTACACAATCTCTTTATTTTAATCGTTTTTAGATGAAAATTATAAGCTTAAAAAATATTGCTCAGGCATTTATTTTTATCACTGTACCATTGGTCTGGAGTCAAGCTTCGGTTGTTAAGGTGACCAGTCCAGATGAAGGTTTGGTTGTTCAACTTAAGCTAAAGGACAGTAAGGTTTTTTATTCTGTAGAACTTGATGGTGAATCTTTTTTGGAAGATTCACCATTAGGTTTAATGACTTCGAAAGGAGATTTCACAAAAGGACTTACTTTTGAAAACTCAGATATAAAACGAATTTCTGATTCGTATACTTTGACAAACGCTAAAGTGAGTAAGGTGACTTATATAGCAAATGAGCTTGTAGCAAATTTCACCAATGCTAAGAAAGACACTTTAACAATAGTTTTTAGTTTACAAGATAACGATTTCGCTTTCTCATACAGGTTAATTGGTAAAGACCTGAATACTAAAGTTAAAATTTTATCTGAAGCTACAGGATTTAATTTACCAGATGATGCGACGTCTTTTATTACGCATCAAGCTTTACCGCTAACAGGTTGGGAAGAAACTAAACCATCTTACGAAGAAGAATATACTTTTGACGAAAAATTAGGAACACCGTCACAATATGGTGTAGGTTATACATTCCCTGCGTTGTTTAAAAATGCAGAGAAGGGATGGATTTTAATTTCTGAAACCGGAGTTGACGGCAGTTATCCCGGTTCGCGTCTTGGAGAATCTAATGCAGACGGACTATTCCCAATACAATTTCCTCAGGAAGGTGAGAACAACGGGATAGGAGATACGTATGCAGCCATGGCAATGCCTGTTCAAACACCCTGGCGTACAATTACATTGGGTAAGACGCTAAAACCTATAGTTGAAACAACTGTAGCATTTGATCTGGTTACACCAAAATATGAACCTACAGTAGATTATAAGACGGGTAGATCTACCTGGAGCTGGATTGTATGGCAGGACGATAGCATAAACTACGAAGATCAATTGAAGTTCATTGAGCTCTCTGCAGCGCTTAATTTTGAGTATATCCTTATCGATAATTGGTGGGACGCGCGTATAGGGAGAGATAGAATGGAAGAATTGGTAGCTTATGCCCGTTCTAAAAATGTTTCGGTACTGTTGTGGTACAACTCAAACGGCTATTGGAGCAATGCTCCGCAAACCCCACAGGATTTAATGAATACCGCTTATAAGCGCCAGCGCGAAATGGCCTGGATGCAAAAAATAGGCGTTAAAGGAATAAAGGTAGACTTCTTTGGAGGAGATAAGCAAATCACCATGCAGCTCTATGAAGATATTCTCAATGATGCTAATAATTACGGTTTAGGAGTGGTTTTTCACGGCTGTACCCTACCTCGCGGATGGGAACGTATGTATCCTAATTATATGTCTTCAGAAGCGGTGCTGGCTTCAGAAAATTTGATTTTCACTCAGGATGCTTCAGATAAACACGCTTTTAAAAGTACTATCCTTCCGTTTGTAAGAAATGCAGTTGGTGCAATGGATTTTGGCCCGGTGTTTCTTAATAAACGTCTTACTAAAGATCAAACAGGAGGATCTTTGCGCAAAACAACCGAAGCCTTTGAGTTAGCAACCGGCGTCCTGTATTTTTCGCCTATTCAGCACTTTGGCTTAACACCAAATAATCTGGTGGAGCAACCTGAATTTGTGCTTGATTTTTTGAGAACAGTTCCTGCGGTTTGGGATGAAACGCTTTACATAGGCGGAGAACCCGGAGATTATTCTGCAATTGCGAGAAGAAAAGATGATAAATGGTATTTGGCCATAACTAATGGAGAACAAAAGGATAAAACGTTAAAGCTTGAACTTCCTATGTTGAAAAACAAAGAAGTGACTCTTATTTATGACGCAAAAGATCGTTCTGCAGCAACTAAAACGGTAAAAATAAAAAAGAACGGAACATTTAATATCGATGTTTTGGGAGAAGGTGGTGCGCTACTTATCTCGCAATAATTAAGATTAAAACATTAATTGATAAATGAAATCTTCAAACCACATACTATTCATTATTCTAATATTTTCAGGGTTTCTGGTTGTGGGATGTAAAGAAAAGCAATCTTTATTTTTGGAGAGATCAATAGCAGATACAAGGTTAGATTTTGAAAATATCCTAGTAGAAACTCCAGACTATAACGTTTTGACTTATGAATACTTTTACAATGGAGCAGGAGTAGGTGTAGGTGATTTAAATGGTGACGGCTTAGCTGATGTGTATCTCTCAGGAAACCAAGTTGAAAATAAACTGTTTCTTAATAAAGGTGATTTTAAATTTCAAGATATCACCCAAAAAGCTGGAATTGAAGAAAAAGAGGGTTGGAAAACGGGTGTAAGTATAGTAGATGTTAATGGAGACGGACTATTAGATATTTATTTATCCTATTCGGGAAATGCTCCCGGAGAATCTGTTACAACCCCTGTGCGTAAAGATTATCAAGGTCGTACAAATCAATTATTCATCAATACAGGCAACTCTTCTGAAGGTATTCCGGTTTTTGAAGAAAAGGCTCAGGAATATGGACTCTCGGCTGTTGGGACTTTCAGTACGCAGGCTTATTTTTTAGATTACGATCTAGATGGTGATTTGGATATGTTTCTTCTTAATCACGCCAATAAATTTTACAATACCTTATTTAATGTCGGTGTACTTAGAAAGAAACGCCATCCCTATTATGGCAATAAATTTTTCAAAAACAACAATAATCTTTTTGAAGAAGTTTCTGAGGAAACCGGGATTATAGGTTCAGGTGTAAATTTTGGGTTAAGTGCTGCTATAAGTGATCTCAATCAAGATGGCTACCCTGATATTTATGTAACCAATGATTATGAGGAGCAAGATTTTTTATACTTAAATAACGGTGATGGAACTTTTAAGGAAGTAACGAAAACTGTGTTTAGTCACTTGTCTAATTTTGGAATGGGTTCTGATATTGCAGACATCAACAACGACGGATTGCAAGATATTTTTGTGGCTGATATGTGGCCAGAAGATAATTATAGGCAAAAAGCGCTAAAAGGTCCCGATCAATACAATAGATATCAGCGTCTTATAGATAGTGGTTATCATTATCAGTATATGCGCAACACGTTACAATTGAACAGAGGACTTTCTCCTAAAGATTCAATTTTACGGTTTAGTGAGGTTGGGCAACTATTTGGTGTTTCAAATACAGACTGGAGTTGGGCACCTTTACTGGCAGATT
Source organism: Leeuwenhoekiella aestuarii (assembly GCF_004104055.1). Taxonomy (GTDB): domain Bacteria; phylum Bacteroidota; class Bacteroidia; order Flavobacteriales; family Flavobacteriaceae; genus Leeuwenhoekiella; species Leeuwenhoekiella aestuarii. The sequence continues at coordinate 235,393 of NZ_QOVJ01000002.1, forward strand.
ATGACAACGACGGTCGTAAAGATTTATTCATAACCAATGGTTTTTTAAGAGATTTCAGCAATCTCGATTTTCTGAATTATACTGTTAATAATGCTGTTCAAAAAGCACAGGATAATCAACAAGCAATAGATTTACCGAAGCTTATAAGTGAGATGCCTGCAACCAAGGTAGCTAATTATGCTTATCAGAATACCGGAAGTCTACGATTTAAAGATGTTACACAAGAATGGGGTTTTTCGCAAAAAACGGTTTCTAATGCTGCTGCTTATGCAGATTTTGATAATGATGGAGATTTGGATCTTATTATAAATAATCTAAATCAGCCGGTTCTGGTTTATGAAAATACTGCTCAAAATGAAAAGAATAATTTCATAAAAATCAAACTTGAGGGGAATACTAAAAATACGCAAGCACTAGGGGCTAAAGTTTATGTCAATTTAGAGAATGGGACTTCTATTTTTCAGGAAGCGTATTACGGTAGAGGATATCAATCTTCAGTAGAATCCATTATGACTATTGGTATAGGGGAAGCTGAGCGTATTAAAAACTTACAAGTCATTTGGCCTTCTAAGACGGTTACAGAATTAGATAATCTTGATGTTAACCAAACGCTAACTCTTTCAGAGAATGATGCCAAGAATTCTTTAATATTTGAACTCATTCCGAAAGACCAATTGCTTACTGATATTACCCAAGATTCTCAGCTAAATTTTAAGCATACTGAGAATGATTATGTCGATTTTAATAGCGAAAGTTTAATTCCCTATCAACTTTCAAAAATGGGAGGTAAGGCAAGTGTTGCTGATGTCAATGCAGACGGTAATGATGACGTTTACCTGGAAGGAGCACGAGGACAAACCGGTTTTTTATATTTAGGTACAGACACCGGAACTTTAGAAGAGCACAATATAAATCAGCCCTGGACAAGTACTTTAGATAGTTCGCAAGAAGATACTGCCTCTTTGTTTTTTGATGCAGATGGAGACCAGGATTTAGATTTATACATCGTAAGCGGCGGAAATGAGAAGTTTAATGGTGATGCCTATTATCAAGACCGTTTATATATCAATGACGGAAAGGGATCGTTTCGCAAAGCGGAAAATAGCCTCCCGGATATGAAGTTTAGTGGAGGTGTTATTACAGCTTCAGATTTTGATAAAGATGGAGACGTTGATCTTTTTGTAGGTGGGCGCTTGAACGCAAATAGTTATCCCCTTATTCCTCGAAGCACGATTTTGCTTAATGATGGTAAGGGAAATTTTTCAGCATTAAGAAATTTTGATCTTGAAAAAGTAGGAATGCTTACTGACGCTGTCTGGGAAGATATTAATGCGGATTCCTGGCCAGATCTAGTACTTGTTGGTGAGTGGATGCCTGTCACAATTTTTATAAACACAAACGGAATACTTAAAGATCAAACAAAAGCTTATGGTTTAGCCGATTCAAATGGCTGGTGGTTAACCATAAAATCTCACGACATTGATGGTGATGGGGATACTGATTTTTTATTGGGGAATCTAGGAGCAAATACCCCTTTTACGGCTTCGGTTACAGAACCTATGCGTTACTACGTTCAGGATATAGATAATAACGGTCGTATAGACCCTATTTTGACGCATTATATCAATGGAGTAAGTTACCCCGTTCCTGGCAGAGATGAACTATTAGGGCAAGTCCCGGTTTTGAAGAAATACTATAAAACTTACGAAAGTTATGCTGCTACATCTACAGATGATTTACTGAAAACCGCAGCAATTAAACCGCGTTTTACATATCAAATTAATGAACTCAAATCCTCTTATTTAGAGAATACAGGTAAGGGAAAGTTTAAATTGAACGTTATGCCGGAAGAACTTCAGTTTTCTGCAATACAAGATTTTGTAGTAGCTGATTTTGATGCTGATGGTCAAAATGAAATATTAGCCGCTGGTAATCTTTTTCCGTTTCGGGTAAACATTGGGCGTCTTGATGCGTCTTTCGGTACAATCTTCACCTACGATTCAGGAAAAATTTTAACTGAAGGTTTCACAAATAAAACCTGGTTAGATGGTGATGTGAGATACCTGGCTGTGATGAACTTTAATTCGGGTGAAAAGCGCTTACTGGTAATGCGTAATGATGATTTTGCGACTATGCATAAAATTAAAACTTCACGATAATGCTTGAGAGATTTACAACATATCTGATTACTTGTTTTTTTGTTTCAATAGCGCTCAGTTCGTGTGGTATTAAACCGAAGGGAAATAAGGAAGCTAAAATCTCAATACCTCAGGGTTATGAATTGATCTGGCATGATGAGTTTGATACCGGTACTAAGCCGGATTCGGATTCCTGGTCGTATGAGCACGGTTTTGTACGCAATAATGAATTGCAATGGTATCAGGAGGAAAATGCTGCTGTTGATAACGGCAATCTGGTCATTACCGGGAGACGTGAAGAGGTTGCTAACCCGGATTATAATGCAGTTAGTGGCGATTGGAGAAGAAGCCGAAAAGAAGCTCAGTATACTTCATCAAGCATCAATACAAGGGGGAAATTCCAATTTCAATACGGTATTGTAGAAGTACGGGCTAAAATTGATACCGCAAGCGGAATGTGGCCTGCGATCTGGACGTTAGGCGTTGAAAAAGGCTGGCCATCAAATGGCGAGATCGATATGATGGAATATTACCAAGTTGACGGGAAACCGCATATTTTGGCGAATGCCGCCTGGGGTCCTAGTTGGCAGAATGTTTCGTGGGACAGTGCTAAAATTCCGTTTACTGAGTTTTTAAAGAAAGACCCGCAATGGCCAGAAAAATTCCACATCTGGAAAATGGAATGGACGCCTGATTTCATCAAATTGTATCTCGATGACGAACTCCTAAACGAGATCGATTTAGCCAAAACTAAAAATTCAGATGGCTCTAATGGCTTTCAACAACCGCATTATATTTTACTCAATCTGGCGATTGGTTCCAATGGAGGTGACCCGTCACAAACGCAATTCCCCAAAGAATACCTCGTAGACTATGTACGGGTTTTTCAGAAAACAGAAAATCAATTATGAAATACGCTTTGAAACACAAATCATTCAAAACACAGGCGATTTATCTTTTCGTCTCAACCCTAATGTTGACCTCGTGCGGGGCTTCAAAATCCGGTAATTCGGCTGTAAAAGATGCTTCGCTTCCAAAGCCTGATCAGGTTTTAGCTAGTATTGATAAAGTAAACACGCATTGGCAGGAAACGCATCCCGAGCCTGCGTCTGCTTTTTGGCATCCGGCAGCGTATCATACGGGTAATATAGAAGCTTATAAAGTTACCGGTACCAAAGACTTCTTAGATTATTCTACCGCCTGGGCAGAACATAACGATTGGAAAGGTGCCAAATCTGATGATAAATCAACCTGGAAATATAATTATGGAGAAACGGATGATCACGTACTTTTTGGCGACTGGCAGATCGCATTTCAGACCTATATTGATTTGTATACGTTAGAAGGTTCTAAAGATCCTTCAAAAATCGCTCGTGCCCGTGAGGTAATGGAATACCAGATGAGCACGCCAAAAAATGAGTATTGGTGGTGGGCAGATGGTTTGTATATGGTCATGCCGGTAATGACCAAACTATACGAGGTGACCGGTAATGAGCAGTATTTAGACAAGCTCAACGAGTACCTAACCTATGCAGACAGCATCATGCTTGATGAAGAAACAGGATTGTATTTCCGCGATGCGAAATACGTCTATCCCAAACATAAAAGTCTGAATGGTAAAAAGGATTTCTGGGCACGTGGTGACGGTTGGGTTTTTGCAGGTTTAGCTAAGGTGATTCAAGATTTGCCGGCAGATGCTACGCATAGGCGTGAGTATATTGATCGTTTCAAGAAAATGGCAGTAACTCTTAAAGAAGCTCAGCAGCCGGAAGGATACTGGACACGAAGTATTCTTGATCCGGAGCATGCACCGGGACCTGAAACCAGCGGTACGGCTTTCTTTACCTATGGCTACTTATGGGGTGTTAATAACGGTATCCTTGACGCCAAAACTTATCTGCCGGTTGTAGAAAAAAGCTGGAAGTATCTTTCTGTTGTTGCCTTGCAGGAAAATGGAGCTTTGGGCTATGTACAGCCTATCGGTGAAAGAGCTATTCCCGGGCAGGTTGTTGATGTCAATTCTACTGCCGACTTTGGAGTGGGAGCCTTTCTCCTTGCGGCTTCTGAAATGTATCGATTGGTAAAAACGAACTAAAAGCAGATGATGATTTTACAAAAAAACAGTATTCTTTCAAGTTTATTTATAGGGTTACTCAGTTTATCTGTCTTAACAGCGCAGGAAATCAAACCTGCAAAAAAAGTAGATGGTGAGATGCCCTTATTTCAGGTAGAGAACCCCGATTTTAAAACGAGTCCGTATACCGGTATGACCAAAAAACATTGGGAAGATGCCGCACGGTATTTATTGGCTGGTGCCTTTAGTTATATCGACAATCTGGACGATCCTATGAAATTCCCAAAGCTTCCCGGAAAAAGCTACCCGCATAACATCGGTCGGGTTCCTACCGAAAAGCTGGAAGGTCTCGTACGCACCTTATTTGTAGCGGCTCCGCTTCTCAAAAAGGAACCCGATCTTACCTTAAACGGGATCAAAGTAGCTGAGTATTATCAACATCAATTACCCAAACTGGCTGATCCGGAAAGTGAAGCCTATATAAAACCTCGTGGAAATGGTGGTCCCAGTCAGAATCTGGTTGAATATGGTGCGCTGGCGATTTCCCTGTTCATTTCTCCCGAAACGCTATGGGATCCGTTGAGTCAGAAAGATAAAGATGCTCTAGCTGCTTCGATGCTGAGTTATGGCGACGGACCTACCGTGCCTTCAAACTGGAAGTTCTTCAACATTTTTGTACTCAGTTTTTTTGATGCGCAGGGTTACGAAGTAAACAAACCCTTATTAGAAGAATACCTGCAAAAATCCCTGGATCACTATCGCGGTCAGGGCTGGTATAATGACAATCCGGCTTACGATTACTACAGTATGTGGGCTTTTCAGGTGTACGGGCCTATGTGGGCTTCGGTTTATGGTGATACGCATTACCCGGAGATTGCAAAAGCCTTTAAAACTAATTTTCAGGATTTGGTGTATCATTATCCCTACATGTTTTCAGAAGATGGGGAGATGGTTATGTGGGGCCGCAGCATCAGTTACCGCATCGGGGCTATCAGTCCGTTTCCCTTTACCGGAACCCTTCAGGACGACACGATTAATTTTGGTTGGTTGCGCCGCATCTCTTCAGGTACATTGCTTCAGTTTTTACAGAATAGAGACTTTTTGTTAGATCGTATTCCGACTTTAGGTTTTTTCGGGCATTTTGAGCCTGCCGTACAGGTGTACAGTGCCCGCGGAAGTGTATTCTGGATGGGGAAAGCCTTTCTGGGACTTTTGGTTCCTGATGATAATCCGTTTTGGACCGCAACCGAAAATCTAGGTCCCTGGGATACCACCTTTGAAAAAGACAAGGTGTACAATAAATTTCAGGCGGCATCTAATATTCTAATCACCGATTATCCCGATATTGGCGCTGCCGAAATACGCGCCTGGTGTCACGAGAAAAAAGCAGACGACTGGCAGGGCTTTCGCAGTAGCGAAAACTATAACAAACTATCATACAATTCCGCTTTTCCGTGGCAGGCAGATGGGGAAGATGGCGAAATCTCCATGAACTATGTATTTAAAAATGCCAAAAACGAATGGGAACCCTGGCGCTTGTACACCTTTAAAAGCTATGAAAACGGCGTGTATCGTAGGGATGCAGTACTGGAAACGAACGATAAAGTGACAATGCAGTTGGCCGATATTCCGTTGCCTAATGGAATACTCCGCGTTGATCGTCAGACGAGTCAGGTGCCAGTTGAGATGCGTTTTGGGCATTATGCATTGCCGAAATTGGAAGGAAAAGAGCTGAAGCAATCCAGGCATAAAGTTGGAGATACCGAAGCCTATATTATTGATAACGGCGAGTACCAACTTGCTTTAGTACCGCTTCAGGGTTGGGATAAAACCGAGTTTGTATCAGCAGAGGGCTTAAATCCGGTTTCTGAAGAAAGCAAAACCATCAATGTTTCCGCAAGCTTTTCGCCGCAGGCTGCAACCAACATCTACGCCACGCTGATGCTTTGGAAAAAATCAGGAGAAACCTTTACAGAAGCAGAATTGATGCCGGTTACTTTAAAAAATACTTCCACCGGTGGTGAAGTTACTTTGGCAGATGGTTCAATCAAAACCATTCAATTTTAATTGTAAAACAATTTTTACGACCTGAACCAGTAATTGTTAATAAAATATTAAATTCTCTCTTTTGAAAAGGCCTTTTCATACTCTATTTATACTCTATCCTAGGCTTTGCTATGCCTTTGCCTGGGAGTTGCTCTGGCTGAGGCTCGGTTTTGAACAAAAACTACCTTTCCTGGGTGGTTGTTTCAATCCTTGTTTAAACGGGTTAGTATTTAATAAACAAAGAATAATTATGAATAAACCATCCTTTATTTGATATAGTATTTTATGCTCCTTTCTCTTAAATCAAAGTCAATGAAACGAATGCAAAACCAGTTGAGTGTAATACTAATCGTCTTAGTAGCTCAGTTAATAAATGCCCAGCAAAATTCTCCCGAGTGGCAGGACCTGAGTATTTTTGAGGTCAATACACTAAAACCGCGGGCTACTTTTTATGTTTATGATTCTGAAGGCGAAGCTTTAAAAAACGACTATTACAATTCTAATAATCTTCTTTTACTCAACGGAACCTGGAAATTTAATTTTGCTGAAACGCCGCAGACTCGGCCTGAAGATTTTTATAAATCAAATTTTGATATTTCCGGTTGGGATGATATCAAAGTGCCGGGCGACTGGCAAATGCAGGGGTATGATTTTCCGCTTTATGTAAGTGCAGGCTATACGCACGAGATCAATCCGCCTTTTGTAGATACACTTTACAATCCGGTAGGCTCATATAAGCGTAATTTTACCTTGCCTGAGAATTGGAAGGACAAGCGGGTTATCTTACACTTTGGCGCGGTAAACAGCGCATTTTATGTTTGGGTTAATGGGCAAAAAGTAGGTTACGATGAGGACAGCAAAACGCCTTCTAAGTTTGACATTACTTCAATTGTAAAAGCTGGTGAAAATGAAATTGCTTTTGAGGTGTACCGCTGGAGTGATGGTACGTATCTGGAAGATCAGGATTTTTGGCGATTGAGCGGTATCGAGCGTGATGTTTACCTGTACGCAACTCCCAAATCCTATATAGCCGATGTGTTTTTTAAAGCTGGTCTCGATTCAACCTACACCGAAGGAATTCTTGATGCTTCGGTAAGTTTGAGGAATGAATCTTCAAGGTCAAAAAAACTACAACTGCAACTAAAACTTTATGATGGTACTCAGGAAGTTTATGCCGCTGATCAGGAGGCGCGTTTAGCCGCTTCGGAAAAAGATACGCTTCAATTTCAGCATCTTATAAAACAGGTTAAAGCCTGGAGCGCTGAGCATCCCAATTTATATACAGCAACATTAAGCCTTACTGAGAACCGGAATACCTTGATGAGCACCTCATTTAAAATTGGTTTCAGATCGGTCGAGATTAAGGGCGGAAAACTTTTGGTAAATGGCAAACCCATTCTGCTTAAAGGCGTCAACCGTCACGAACACGATCAATATTCGGGTCACATGATTAGTGAAGAATCGATGCTGCGAGATATTCGGCTTTTCAAAGAAAACAACATCAACGCAGTACGTAATTCGCATTATCCCAACGATTCCAGATGGTATGAACTCTGTGATCAATACGGGATTTATATGATTGACGAGGCCAATCTGGAAACCCATGGTTTTGGTTACGATGAAGATAAAACGCCTGCTAATAAACCGGAATTCGCTGCGATGCACCACGATCGTCTCAAAGCGATGGTAGAGACCAATAAAAATCATGCATCTATTATCATTTGGTCTATGGGTAATGAAGCCGGCGACGGCCCTGCTTTTATAGACGGCTATCACTGGATCAAAAATCGGGATAATTCGCGCCCGGTCCAATATGAGCGGGCAGAGCGCGGTACCAGTTTTCAGGAACCTCATACTGACGTCATCCCGTGGATGTATGCGAGCCTGGATTACATCAAAAAGAATTACATCGGGAAATATCCGGATCGGCCTTTTATCTGGTGCGAGTATGCGCACAGTATGGGTAACAGTACCGGGAATTTGCAGGATTTGTGGGATTTTGTCTACGAGCAACCCCAAATGCAAGGCGGTTTTATTTGGGACTGGGTCGATCAGGGATTTGTAAAACAGGATAGTACGGGTGCCGATTATTGGACTTACGGCGGCGATTATGGTCCCGATCGTTACCGCCACGATGCCAATTTTGTTTTAAACGGAATTGTAAATCCCGATCGTACGCCGCATCCTGCTTTGGCAGAAGTTAAGCAGGTATATCAAAACGTAAAAATCGAAGCACGCGATACCGAAGCCCTTGAATTTACCATGAAAAACCGTTTTTTCTTTACCAATCTGGATGCTTACACCATTTCTTATGACCTATTGCGTGATGGGGTTGCGATCTCTTCCAATAACCTCGGGTCTCTTGAGGTAGCACCACAAGATTCCATTGTATTTACACTTAAGGCATTACGACTTCCCGAAGATGGGCATGAATATTTTATCAATTTTACAATACGTACTAAAACAGCCTCGCCGCTGTTGCCTAAAGACTTTGTAGTTGCCCGTGATCAAATCCTGCTCACGAATACACCGCTAACCAATAATGCATTTACCGAATCAAAAGAAAAGCTTGTTGTTACCGATTATAAAGATTCCCTGACGGTGAAAACAGATGCGGTAAGCTTGAGTTTTAGTAAAGAAACCGGGCGTTTAAAATCGTATAGTTTTAAAGGCCAAAACTATCTGAAAGAAGAAGGCGGTCTTAATTTTTGGCGCGCGCCTACCGATAATGATTTTGGGAATAACTACCCGAAGCGAGGCAAAATCTGGAAAGATGCATCCCAAAATCAGGAATTGATTTCATTTAAAGTAGTGACGAAAACCCCTGATTCGGTGTTGGTAGAATCGGTTTATCAGTTAGATACCTTACAGGCGCAGGCATCATCGCGTTTTTTGATTTACGCAGATGGAAGCCTTAAAGTAACCAACAGCCTTAATTACGCTGATTCAGAAAAAGTGGCGGAGATCCCACGTTTTGGTATGAATTTTATCCTACCCAAAACCTATGATCATGCAAAATGGTACGGCCGCGGTCCGCACGAAAATTATCAGGACCGTAAGAAATCGGCTTTTGTAGGTATTTACGAGTCTTCGGTCGCCGATTTGTATTTCCCCTACATCAGACCTCAGGAAAATGGGTATCGCACTGAAAACAGATGGATTAGCCTTACGAGCGATTCCGGTGTCGGAATTAAAATCGTAGGTCTTCCATTAGTATCCTTCAGCGCACATCACAATTATATTTCCGACTTTGATCCGGGTGAAGAAAAGCAACAGCGTCACACAATTGATATTAAACCCAGAGATTTAATCAGTTTAACTATCAATTACAAACAAACCGGAGTTGGAGGTGATAACAGCTGGGGAGCAAAGCCCCACGAAAAATATCAATTAAAACCACAGAATTATAGTTACAGTTTTATAATAAAGCCAATTACCCCTTAGTTTTATAACATCGAACTGTTAGTATGCATCAAAAAAAATCTAAAACATACTATGCAGGAATATCTACAAAATTATAAGTGTAAACCCATTAGAACACTTTTGGGTTTTCTATTAGTTCTTGTCCCTTTCTTTAGTTTTTACGCTCAAGAAGAGACCGCTCGAGAGGCTTTGGCAGAAAAAGTATACCTGCAGTTAGATAAACAAACCTATGCTCAGGGTGAAACCCTTTGGTTTAAGGCTTTAGTAACTCAGGCAAAAGACAATAAACCTTCTCCTCTTAGTGCTGTACTCCACGTAGAGCTTGTTGACGTTAATGATAAGATCATAGTCGAAAAGCAAATCCAAATAAAGAATGGAGTAGGTGATAATTTTATTGATCTTGAAAAAATCTATCCTGAGGGAAATTATCAGTTAAGAGCATATACACAATGGAATAGAAATTTTGGAGAATGGTTTATGTTTAAAACATATATTTCCATTATTGAGTATAGCAAGCAACAAACTGAAGATATATTTAATGTTATTAATCCGGAACAAGTAGCTGCTGGAGAAAACTTGAAGTTGGTTTTAAATCCAAAGCGTTTAGACAGTAGTGTGACAGATAAAGTAAACTTAAGTATAGCTTTAGATGGAAAGATTAATACATACACCGTAAAAAAAAACGAGGCTGGGATATTTTTGTTTGAAGAGAAACTACCGGTTACAGCTAATTGGGCCAAATTACTATTAGAAACGGAAAGTGGCCAGAGAAGTGTTAAGTATTTCAACTGGGCAAAGCCAGATATTGATTTGCAATTCTTCCCTGAAGGAGGACATCTAATTGCTGGAATGAATAATCAACTGGGCTTTAAAGCCATTGATCAAATGGGAAAAGGTATAGCCTTGAGCGGAGAAGTTCTAGATGAAGAAGGGGGTATCGTAGCTAAGTTTAAAAGCAACAAACTTGGGATGGGACGTTTCTTTCTTATTCCGAAAAGCTCTACATCTTATACTGCAAGAATAACCAAAGTTGAATCTTCTTTTGATACTAAGATCCTGTTTAATTTACCTCAGGTAGAAACACAGGGGACTAAACTCAGTTTAAATAGCCTTAGAGGTAATCTCCTTTTGAGCACAGAATCAACTAAAATACATAATGATACTGTTTATGTTGAGGTATCAAGCAGAGGTATTTCTATAGGAAGAATACCTCAAATTTTATCTAATGGGAAGGCGACAACCCCGGTTACTCAGCATACACTTCCTAATGGGATTATTGCATTCAAGCTACTCAATAAAAAAAATGAACCGTTGGCCGAACGTTTGTTTTACAATGAGAATAATCAAAGTTTAATACCGGTTAATCTTTCTTTAGATAAAGCAGTTTTTGAGACTCAGGAGCAAGCAAAGCTTAACATTGATTTAGGTGAAAAATCTCGGGATACAATAGCTTCTGCTTCGCTTTTAGTTGTTGCAAATCGAAAAGAATCTCCTGAATTGAATTTGAAAGAAAATATAGAGTCCTATTTATTGCTAAGTTCAGAATTAAAAGGAAAGATAGAAAACCCAACTTGGTATTTTAGCGATAAGAATAAAAATCGGCTAGCAGACCTAGAAGCCTTAATGCTTACACAAGGTTGGAGTAAATATAATTTTAGCACAAATTCTTCTGATGACTTTGATTATGAGCCGGAGTTAAGTCTCAATGTGGCAGGAGATGTTGCTGCATTATTTTCTAAAGAAAAGATGAAAGAAAATGTGTTTGTAAGCTTAATGACTTTTGCTGAAGGTCAACAAATCTTTGAACAACAAACTGACAGTTTGGGACGTTTTTATTTTTCATTACCACCCTATACCGGCACTAAAATTCGTGCTGTATTACAAACCAAAAACGAAGCAGGTAGACAGCGTGATTATACACTTAATTTGGCTCAACAAGATCAACCTGAAGTTGAATTTCCAAATCATTTTAAAAGTTCTTTTATCGATAGGGAAACTGCAAAAAAGGTTTTAGAAAACGCACAGGTTATATATAAAGAAAATCTTTATGAATACGACTCCAGCATTACTGCTCTCGATACGGTTATGATAGATAATTATGAGATGACACCTAAGCGCAAAGAAGTAGCTGATCTTTATGGCAAACCAGATACTGTAGTAAGTGGAGAAAAAATACGCGAGAATGAACCGGAGTGGTCTTTTGGGCTTTATAGTATACTTAGACAGAAATTTGGTGATGAATTAAAATTCTACAGAGTTTCAGATGATACGGGTAATTATTTAAAAGCTTACGTATTTGTTAATGAAGAAACATTGGTTTTAGTAGATGGTAGCCCAATACGGGATTATGAATATTTTTTATTGCAGACACTTCCTACAAGTGATATTAAAAGTGTTGAATTAATAAAGAATACAGCATCTAATTACAGTCAGCTTTATCTTGCAAGTCATCCTTTCTTAAGTGCTAGTGCTCCCATACCTATATCGGGAAGTATTCTGTCTATTTATACCATAGGTGGCGGTGGTATCTTAACCGCGTATAAGGCAAAGGGTATTTTGAAAACGACAATTCCTGTTTTCTCTAGAAAAAAAGAATTTTATGAGCCTAAGTATAAACTTGATAATGCTGCAGTAGAACTAAAAGAAGACAATAGAGAAACCATTGTATGGCGACCTAACCTTAATTTAAATACAGGTGGGAAAACGATTTTAAGCTTTTACAATCGGGATCTTAAGGGTGATTTTTCAATTATAGTAGAAGTACTATCTAAGGATGGAAAAATAGGTTTTGAAAAATTAAGATATCAAGTCGAATAAATAAGCCCGATTTTCTAATATAGAAAATCAGGCTTATTTAATCTTTTTCGGTTTCTTAGTTTAAGGCAAATCTTCGCCTTTTGAAGCGATCCAGATTTTGTACCATTGTTGCAAACTTAAATCAATTTTAAGCGCATCTACAGCACTTTTGATGCGGTCGATGTGTTGTGAGCCTACGATTGGCAGAATACCCACCGGGTGCTTCAGTAACCACGCGTACATCACCTGATCGATGGCTTCAACGCCTAGTTCTGCCGCGACCTCTTTCAGTACCGAATGTAGGCGGTACTCTCGCTGACTTTCGGGTTTGAAGATTTTTCCGCCGGCTAGGGGAGACCAGGCCATAGGCTTGATTTTATGTTTTTGGAAAAATTCAATGTTCTCATTTTCCCAATGCTCAAGGCAGGCAACAGAGAGTTCTACCTGATTGGTAGCCAAAGGCATATCCAGATACGACTGAAGGCTGTCAAACTGCATCGGTGTAAAGTTTGAAACCCCAAAGTTGACCACTTTTCCGCTTTGCTTTAAATGATCAAAAGCTTTGGCAACCTCTTCCGGATTGAAAAATGGTGCCGGGCGATGGAGTAATAATAAGTCTAGACGGTCTGTCCCCAGATTCTTCAAAGAAGCTTCAGCCTGTTTGATGATGTACTCGGTGCTGTACTCGTAAATTTTTACGTCCAGTTCCGGATTAAAATCGGTTGACAGTCGGATGCCGCATTTACTGATGAGTTGCATCTGTTCGCGCAATTCAGGCATCAACGCTAAGGCCCGGCCAAAGAATTCCTCACAGGTATAGTGCCTGTTGCACAAGTTAGCAAAAAGCTAACATACAGTTTACCTTTGATTTGCAATTGAGTTGTAATTTCATGGTATGCAAGGAAAGAAAGTATATCAGGAGCAGCTCTTCAATAGTTTCCGGCTGAGTGAACGGGTTCCACAACACAATTTCTACCGCCGATTGAAAGAAGCCTTACATCTGGATTTTCTCTATGAACTTACGTGCGGCTTTTATGGCAGCAGTGGGCAAAAGAGTATAGATCCGGTGGTGTTTTTTAAACTCTGTCTGGTCGGGTATTTAGAAAACATCATCAGCGATCGCAAGCTTATTGATCATTGCAGTATGCGGCTTGATATCCTGTATTTTATAGGCTATGATATTGATGAAGAATTACCGTGGCATTCAACCATAAGCCGCACGCGACAATTGTTTCCGGAAGAAGTTTTTGAGTCTGTTTTTACTAAAGTGTTCACCCTTTGTGTAGAAGCGGGGATGGTCATTGGCCATACCCAGGCTATTGACAGCGCTCCTGTAAAAGCCAACGCTTCGATGGACACTCTGGAACTTAAAGTTCCAGAAGAAGAACTGGAGTCTCACCTGCGTAGGGTTCGTCACATCAGTACGATGGACAAAGAGCAGCCGTTTCGTAAGAGTAAAGGTGATAAATCAGACAAAGGTCAACGCAGCATAACTGCCAATGAGCAGGAACTAAAGTCAATCTCTACCCGCAATAAGCGTTGGAGTAAAGATCAGGACCAGCGACCTGGAGCAGGCAATAAGGGAAGTAAGTATACCAGTAATAAAACGCACTACAGTCCCACAGACCCTGACGCCCGTATTAGTGTAAAACCGGGCAAGGCCAGAAAACTCAATTACCTGAGCCAGCTAAGTGTAGATACGGGTCATCATGTAATCACCGACATTAAAGCCTACCACGCAGATGGTAAAGATAACCAGCAACTACCTGATATCGTTAAGCGTGTAAAACGCCGCCTGTGGCAGCAAGGACTGTACTGGGAGAATTGTGTAGCCGATACGGGCTATAGCTCCGGAGAGAATTATGCTTTTTTAGAGCGTCAGGGAATCAAAAGTTTTATACCGCCTCACGGGACTTTTAAAGGCGGGCCTGATGGCTTTGAGTATGTTGAAAACAAAGATCATTACCTGTGTCCACAGGGTAAGATCATCCCATTCACCAAGGAGTTTAACGATTACCGAACCGGCACCCGCAAGAAAGAATACCGTGGCCGCAAGTACGTGTGCATTGACTGTCCTATACGCAGCAGCTGTCTGGGAAAAAGCGCACAGGAAAAGAAGTTCAGCGTTACCTATTACCGGGCAGAATACCAGCGCAACATCACCCGGGTAGAAAGTCCACAAGGCCGCTATATGAAAGGCAAACGGCAAAGCACGGTAGAACCTGTCTTTGGAACGCTAACGCAGTTTATGGGGTTAAGGAAGGTAAATACCATAGGGTTAAAGCAAGCCAACAAATGCATGCAGCTCTCGGCCATTGCATACAACCTCAAAAAATACTTGAAGTTTATTGAAAAACGTAGCAAAAGTGGGGCAGGGACGCTTGGCTTGAATTTTAGACAAAAAACAAGCCCAATAGAAGCATTTAAAGCCTTGCTAACCTATGTAAATTTCCAAAGTGCACCAATGGTCTAAAACTAGAAAACCGCTTAAAAGCGGCTAAAATGAATCGGTATTCTAAGAAATTATAGACTTGTGCAACGGTTACTATAGTTTCCATAAATATCGGCGTGATCAAAAGAAGTGATTCCCAGTTCCAAAACCTGTTCGATCAACTTAAGAAGTTCTTGATCGCTGAGGTTCCAGTCGCGCAGTCGCCAGTATCCATGAATAATGCGGGAAAGCGATAAATTTTTATTGAGATGTATTCTATTTTCCATAGTTTATTGAATCAATTTTAGGGTTCCAAAAAGTCCGGCATCAATAGCTATTCGGCCTTCATATTCTTCAGGTATCGCAATAGAACCTAAAATTATATTAGATTCTTTGGCTTTTACCTGTTCAAAGGCTAATGCAAAGCCTACCAATTTTCCAGTTTTTAAAGATACAGTTTCGTTAGGTTTATTATGTTGATAAGAAGCATCAAAAGCAGCTACTTTCAATTCCCAGTAATACGTGTTTCCATATTTTTTTAGTGCAGAACGAATCGCATTGTTAGCGGTAAGTGGTTGCTTATCTGGATCTAGTGTTACGGTGAAATTTGATGGTAAAATTTTATACTCAAAGGCGTTATATGAGTCTGAATAAGCTCCACCGCTATTATCTTCGTCTAAATAAATATTTAGATGATCTTCGCTAGTATATTGCTCTAATGGATTACCTAAATTAGGAAGAAGTGTAGAGTTTTCTAACTGAACAAGCACATACAAAGCATCTGGTGTCCAACAGAGTTTATAGTTCATCATCAGGTTGTTGTCAGCTCCTTGCCATTTATTTAAAACTCCGATCCAATTAAGGTTTTTCCAAGCAGGGTCTGTTGGATTCCCATCAATTACAGGAGTAATTGCAGCTTTTTTCACTTCAATTGCCGGTTCATTACTCTTTAAAAACAGGGGAGGAGGCCCTTCATTATTTTTACAGGAATAAAGCAACACAACTAAAAGAAGCAAAGCAAAAAAGTTTTTCATCAAGCAGATTTACGCAGACTGAGAATGCCAAATATAGGTCCTATTGCCAGAATTATAAAAATCCATTTTATTCCTATATGTGTCGAAAAGTAAGCAAGAAGTTGAATACTAGCAATTGTAATCGCAAAACCCAAACTATTTACAAAAGTTAATGCCGTACCACGGTATTGAGGTATTGCATGTGTAGCTATTAATGTAGAAAATTGTGGACTATCAGATACCACAGCGGCTCCCCAAATGAGAAAAAACATAAAGAATATGGAAGTAGGAAATAGAATACTAAAAGGCGAAAGTAAACAACAAATACCTGAAACCACTAAGGAAATTAGTGCCACTTTTTTACTGCTGAATCTTTTGCTCAAATGACCACCTATTGCACAGGATAACGTTCCCAAGCCAATCGTGATAAAAGCCCAAAGAGGAATATTCAAAACCTGTTCATTTTCGATCGCATAGAATTTAATAAATAGTGGAAGAAAGCCCCAAAAGGCATACAACTCCCACATATGCCCCCAATATCCAAAAGCTGCTCTACGAAAAGCTTTTACCTTAAAAAGTGCCGGAATACCAGACATCTTTAATTTTTGTTGTTGTTTACGAAACGGACCATTAGGAACACCATAACCGATTAGAATTCCGCCTAATACTGCTAGAGCACTCGTAGTTATTGTAATGGTTTTATAATCTATAGAAACCCCAAAACTATTGAGAAAGTGCGGCAGGGCAGTGCCCAAAACTAAAGCCCCTACAAGATATCCCAAAGCTTTACCCAGTCCTTTTTCATAATAATCAGAAGCGATTTTCATCCCGACAGGATAAATTCCTGCAAGGAAAAAACCCGTAGTAAATCTTGAAATTAATAAGCTTGTAATTTGAATCTCAGGTAAAATTAAAGCCAGATTTGTTGTGGCTCCCAGAAACGCACAGACCAAAAAAACTTTTGAAGGAGAAAACCGGTCGGCTATAGATAATAACGCAAATACAAGAGAGCCGGCGATAAATCCAAACTGAACAGTAGCTAATAAATCTCCTAAAATAGATTCATTTCCAAGCTTAGAAACAGGCAATTGTGGAATAACAATATTGCCCACAAACCATAACGATGTTCCCAGAAACTGAGCGAGAACAATAAGAATGATGATTCGGGAATTTTGAAGCACAGGAATTCTAAAGAGTTTATTCAACAGGTTCTGCCGCAAGAGCGAGGTGTTTACCGTCTGGGCTTACACTTATGCGTGTGATATTTTTTAAGTTGTATTTGTTTAAACTAATTGCAAAGGTCCATGCTGGTTCTCCAAAAAGATCGTAAACAAATAGGCTATCACCACTACCCACTAAAATTCGATTTTCATCTAGCCAGGCATAATCAGAACGACCTATCGGCAATTCGCAAACAAAATAACTGGTAGGTTCATCAGCTGAAAAATCAAGTGTATACAAGTCCATATTTTGACTTTCGTTTTCTACAACATAGCTCATAGAATTGCTATTAGGCACTTTATGCAATGATCTTCCGGAATTTGTGATTATAGTTTCAGATGATTGAGAGTTTAGATTTTTCAAAAATAAATCCATTTTATTCGGCATCAAAACCGAAGCAATAAATGTGTTTTTATCATAAAATGAAAAATAACCCACTTGAGCACTATCTATTAATTTCTTAAAAGTATGTGACTTGAAATCATATGTAGCCATACGTTGACGCCCTTCAGGATCTTGTCGTACCGCAACGATTAAATCGGTTTCCGGAATACGTTGTGGAGAAAAAAAGCCGCTATTTGGTTCTTGAGTAAGAATTTCGGTTGATTCGTTATCTAGTGTAAATTGGCCAATAACCGTTAAACTATCTTTTGTTCGGCTATATAACAGCGTATTGTTATCGTAGAATGAAGGCTGATTATCATAACCCGCATTTTGAGAAATATTCTTACCACTGGTAACCTCAAAAGTGGTGGGGGTGGTTTTAATATCAAAAAGAAAAACCTCGGTATTATCCTGAGCAAGTAGCGTAAAACCAATAAAAAAAGCTGCTAGTGTATTCTGTATTTTGTACATATTCTAAAATGAAATAATAAAGATACGATGTTTAAAACATCTCAATCCAAGTTATCAAGTTTTAAGCCAAGAATGGACTATAAAAAAGTAAACCCCGAAGTTTGACTCCGGGGTTTATTATATATAAATGATAAAGGCTTAAAATGGATACGTGTTTTCTGATGTTACTTTTTCTGCGATCAGATTACGTAAGGCAATCACGTTAGGCTGATTCTGATATTTTGTAAATCGCTTAAGACCCATAAGCATCATACGTTGCTCGTCACCTTCGGCAAAAGAGACGATGCCTTCTTTTGCTTTTTGGTTAATGGTATCTACCGCATGATATAAATACAGTTGTGCCATCGCGATTTGCTCTTTTTGTGCGTCTTCGCCAGAACGTTTTACGTTTTTCTCAGTACGTAAGATGGTACTTTCAGCCATATAAATCTCAATCAAAATGTCTGAAGCAGCCATCAACAGTTGTTGGTGCTCTTCAAGTTCTGGGCCATATTTCTGAATTGCGCTACCGGCTACCATTAAGAAGACTTTCTTCAACTTTGCAACCATCGCTTTTTCTTCAGAAAGCACTTCAGAATAATCGGGAGTATCAAAAGATGGAATTCCTGTTAATTCTTCGCCTACCGCCATTGCCGGATTTAAAAGATCTACGTGACCTTTCATCGCTTTTTTAACCAGCATACCCACAGCGAGCATACGGTTGATCTCGTTAGTGCCTTCGTAGATACGAGAGATACGGGCATCTCTCCAGGCAGCTTCCATAGGTGCATCTGCGCTAAAGCCCATTCCTCCAAAAATCTGGATTCCTTCATCGGCACAATTCTGCATATCTTCTGACGCAGCCACTTTAAGAATAGAACATTCAATCGCATATTCTTCAACACCTTTCAATTCGGCTTCAGAGTGGCTTGCACCAGCATCTAAACGAATAGCAATTCGATCTTCAATATTTTTTGCTGCACGGTAAGAAGCACTTTCGCTGGCATAAGCGTTGGTTGCCATCTCGGCAAGTTTTGATTTTATAGCACCAAATTTTGCAATCGGCGTTTTAAACTGTACGCGCTCGTTAGCATATTTTACGCCCAAATCAATCACACGACGTTGTGCATCAAGACAGGCTGCAGCCAACTTGATACGACCTACGTTAAGCGCGTTCATCGCGATTTTAAAACCTTCGCCACGACCGGCAAGCATATTCTCTACAGGAACCACGGTATCATTAAAGAATACCTGACGGGTAGAAGAGGAGTGGATACCTAATTTCTTTTCTTCTTCTCCCAGTGAAATGCCATTAGACGGATCATTTTCTACAATAAAACCGGTGATGTTTTTATCATCTTCAATGCGGGCGAAAACAATAAATACATTACAGAATCCCGCATTGGAGATCCACATTTTTTGACCATTGATTTTATAAGATTTTCCATCTGCGGAAAGTTCAGCTTTGGTTTTCCCGCTGTTTGCATCTGAACCGGCTCCCGGTTCGGTCAAACAATATGCGCCAAACCACTCACCGGTAGCGAGTTTTGGAACGTATTTTTTCTTTTGTTCTTCAGTACCGTAAAGCGTAATGGGCATCGTACCAATACCGGTATGTGCGCCAAAAGCAGTCGCGATAGAACCGGTTGCTCCGGAAATGTAGTCACAAACCAGCATCGTAGAAACGAATCCCATCCCGAGTCCGTCGTACTCTTCAGGTACTGCAATACCCAAAAGACCAAGTTCACCCGCTTTACGCATCACCTCTTCGGTCAATGCATAGTCTTTGTGTTCAAAACGTTCTTTATGCGGTACAATCTCACGGTCAACAAATTCTTTAACCGTTTCTTTCATCATTTTTTGCTCCTCGTTAAAATCTTCGGGAGTAAATACGTCTTCACAAGCAGTTTCTTTAACCAAAAACTGTCCGCCACGTAAAATGTCTTTTTTGTCTGCTGTTTCTGCCATTATTTTATTTTTAAGAATAAAGAAGAGAGAAAAAAGAGAATAGATTAATGGCTATAAACCATTTTGAAAACCCATTGTCATTTTTTGCCATTCCTGTATTTTAGTTTCTAATTCGTTTAATGTTTTGTCGTTGATGTAATTCTTATGTCGAGCTATGAGCAGCTGTGTTCCTAATTCAAAAGAAGATCCCAACGCATAATCGATAAATGTGCTAAAGGCTTTGTCACTTCTGGATGATCCTTCAGAAATATTACTTGGTATTGATGTGGCACATCTGCTTATTTGTGATGTCAAATCAAATCTTTCGTGTTTCGGAAATCCTTCAATTAAATCTGAAATATCACAGGCTATTTCCAGGCCTAAAGACCAAATTTTCAAGTTTTTATAATTATGCCTTTTTCTCATTATTACAAAACTCTTTAGTCTTTTCTCTTTCTTCTAATATCTATAATCTAGTTAAGAAACTCGTAAACTCCTGCTGCACCCTGACCGGTACCTACGCACATCGTAACGACACCGTATTTACCTTTCATTTCGCGTTTGCGCATCTCGTCAAATAATTGAACCGAAAGCTTTGCTCCCGTGCATCCTAATGGATGACCAAGTGCGATAGCTCCTCCGTTTACATTTACGATATCCGGATTGAGGTCAAGTTCTCTAATTACAGCCAGGGACTGCGAAGCGAAAGCTTCATTTAACTCGATTAAATCAATATCATCTTGTTTAAGACCGGCTTGCTTTAATGCTTTTGGAATTGCTTTTACAGGCCCTATTCCCATAATGCGAGGTTCAACACCTACTGCTGCAAAATTTACCAGGCGTGCGATAGGTTCCAGATTCAATTCTTTTACCATTTCTTCACTCATCACCAACACAAAGGCTGCACCATCACTCATTTGAGAAGAGTTCCCTGCGGTTACGCTTCCGCCTTCGGCGAAAACAGGACGTAGCTTTCCAAGCACTTCCAGACTCGTATCTGCACGCGGACCTTCGTCTTTACTAACTGTGTAATTCTTGGTTTCTTTTTTACCAGAATTATTCACAAATGTGTGTTCTACATCAATCGGCACGATTTGCTCTTTAAAACGATCCTCTTTTTGAGCCTTCAAGGCTTTCTGATGCGAATTGAAAGCAAATTCATCCTGATCTTCACGAGAGACGTTAAACTGATTGGCTACTGCTTCTGCAGTTAGCCCCATTCCCCAGTAGTAATCCTCGTTTCCAGCTTTGGCCACTTTATAATCCGGTACGGGTTTGTAACCACCCATTGGGATATAGCTCATACTTTCGGCACCACCGGCGATAATGCAATCTGCCATACCGGCCTGAATTTTTGCTGATGCCATTGCGATAGTTTCGATACCAGAAGCGCAATAGCGGTTAACAGTAACACCCGGTACGTCTTCAATCTTCAATCCCATAAGAGAGATCAAACGTCCTACATTAAGTCCCTGTTCGGCTTCAGGCATTGCGTTACCTACCATCACGTCGTCGATACGTTTTTTATCAAGATTGGGCACCTTTTGCATCATAAAATCGATGGTTTCGGCTGCCAACTCATCTGGTCTTTTAAATCGGAACAAACCGCGGGGTGCTTTCCCTACGGCTGTTCTATATGCTTGTACGATATATGCTGTTTTGCTCATTTTGTATGTTTTTAAGCGTAAAGAGAAAAGATAAAAGAGAATAGATTTTGAATCTCTTTATCGTCTCTGTTCTATTATCTTTTTTCTAATTTCTACTTTAGTTTCTTAGCGGTTTCCCTTTCTTAATCATATGCTCCAAACGCTCTAAAGTTTTGCGTTCTCCACAAAGACTTAAGAAGGCTTCACGTTCCAGATCAAGTAGGTATTGCTCACTTACGTAAGAAGCTTCAGATAAATCACCACCTGCCATAACATAGGCCAGTTTGTTAGCGATTTTCTTATCGTGATCGCTGATGTAATGACCCGCGTTCATTTGATCGGTTCCTACCAGGAATGCACCAAGAGCCTGCTTTCCTAAAACTTTTATATTGGTACGCTCAATAGGTTTGGTATAACCCTGATCTGCCATAAATTTTGCAACTTCTTTTGCAGCTGCAATCTGGCGGTGCTTGTTTACAATAACAATGTCTTTTCCGGGTTTTAGAATACCAGTATCGTAAGCTTCGTAGGCTGAAGTCGAAACTTTGGCCATACCAATCGCTAAGAAGTATTCACGTAAACGATTTAATTCTACATCATCTTTATGGTAGGTGTCTGAAGCTCTAACGGTCATTTCTTTAGAACCACCACCGCCGGGAATTACCCCAACGCCAAATTCCACAAGACCTATATAACTTTCAGCAGCAGCTACCACGCGGTCTGCGTGCAGCGTCATCTCGCAACCACCACCCAGAGTCATCGCGTGTGGCGCAACAACAGTAGGAATAGACGAGTAGCGTAAACGCATACAACTATCCTGGAAGTACTTTACAGCAGCATTGAGCTCATCATATTCCTGCTCAACAGCCATCATAAAAATCATCCCGATGTTTGCGCCTACTGAAAAGTTTTTACCCTGATTGGAAACAACCAATCCGGCAAAGTCTTTTTCGGCCATATCAATCGCCTTATTCAATCCGGAAAGTACGTCGCCGCCAATGGAATTCATTTTTGAACGGAATTCTACATTTAAAATTCCATCGCCTAAATCTTCAACAACAACTCCGCTGTTTTTGAATACCTGCTTCGATTCGCGGATGTTATCTAAAATGATAAAGCCATCCTGACCCGGTTTTTTGAGATATTCTTTCTTTGGAATATCATAATAGAAGGTATTGCCCTCTTTTACGGTGTAGAATGATTTTTTACCTGACGAAAGCATTTCAGAAACCCAATCTGCTACCTCGTAGCCTTCGGCTTTCATCAATTCAATTCCTTTTTCAACGCCTACAGCATCCCAAATCTGAAACGGACCGTGTTCCCAGCCGTAACCGGCACGCATCGCGTCATCAATTTTATAAAGTTCGTCTGTAATTTCAGGAATGCGGTTTTGGACGTAAGCAAAAAGTCCGGCGAAGTTTTTACGGAAGAATTCACCTGCTTTGTCTTTTCCATCCACTAAAATTGGAAAACGATCGGCAACATTATCTACACCTTTTGTTTTTTCAAGAGTACCGAAGGAAGCGCGTTTATTAGCGCGATATTCCATACTATTAAGATCGAGCGTTAAGATTTCGCTTGAACCATCGTCTTTCTTAACTTTCTTATAGAATCCCTGACCGGTTTTACTACCCAGCCATTTGTTCTCGTGCATTGTGTTTATGTAATTTGGGAGCGAAAACAGTTCAGCACGCTCATCGTCTTTTACATTTTCACGAATACCATTTGCTACATGAACCAATGTGTCTAAACCAACTACATCAACTGTACGGAAGGTAGCTGATTTGGGACGACCAATCACTGGTCCCGTAAGTTTATCAACTTCTTCAACGGTCATATCGAGTTCATTCACGGTGTGAAACAAACTCATAATGCTGAAGGTACCCACGCGGTTTCCGATAAACGCAGGAGTGTCTTTTGCAACAACCGATGTTTTTCCCAGAAATTTTTCGCCGTAGGCATTTAAGAAATCCAGAACTTCAGGATCTGTTTTTGGTCCCGGAATGATCTCAAAAAGCTCTAGATATCGAGCCGGATTGAAGAAATGCGTACCACAAAAATGCTTCTGGAAGTCTTCACTACGACCCTCACTCATAAACTGAATAGGAATCCCTGAAGTGTTTGAAGAAATCAAAGTGCCCGGAGTACGGTGCTTATCAAGCTTTTCAAAAACCTGTTTTTTAATATCAAGACGCTCAATCACCACCTCAATAATCCAGTCGTAATCTTTGACTTTAGCAATGTCATCTTCCATATTACCAGTAGTGATACGGCTGGCGAAATCTTTATGGTAAATAGGAGAGGGCTTAGATTTTAAAGCATTTTGCAAGTGATCGTTAACCAGACGGTTACGCACTTGCTTGTCTTCTAAGGTTAAACCTTTTGCTTTTTCTTTGTCGGTTAGTTCACGAGGAACAATGTCGAGAAGCAATACTTCAACTCCTATATTGGCAAAATGACAAGCGATACCGCTTCCCATAATCCCGGAGCCTATTACTGCAACTTTATTGATACGTCTTTTACTCATTGTTTTATAGTCGTTTCAGATGTTTTATACACTTTTTTATTTTGAATCAAATCATTGATGACATTTATGACCTCAAAGAAGTGATCTATTTTTTCAGCTTCAATGTTGGCGCGAATGGCGTCATTGAATTTTAGGACCCGGTCTTTACTAAAATCCCGATTTTTTTTGCCAAAAGGCGTCAGGAAAATCAATACCCCACGACCATCAGCCGGATTCGGTTTGCGTTCTATTAACCCGCGTTCTTCCATAGATTTAAGGGTTCGGGAGAGCGATGTGGCTTCCATACCCATTCTTGGTCCTAATGCGGTAGAAGGTGTGCCCTCTTCGGGATCTATGCTTAGGAGCGTAAAACCTGTCGCCATTGTACTGTCAAGCTGAGCGGCCTGCTCATTGTACATTTTTGTAATGGCTTGCCAGGTTGCCCTAAGCGCGTGATCTATTGTAATATCTTTTTTACTCATACGTTTGCGTAAAGTTAAAAAATAATACTATGCACGCATAATAAATTAAGGAAATTTTATAAGATTATTATCTGATGCTCTTGAAGACGGGTATATTCACAAAAAAACTCCTTATTTCTAAGGAGTTTTATAAATTAATTATGCTCGTATATATTATTATACAAACTGATGTATTTCTCTTTTACAATGCGTCTTTTTAGCTTCATAGTAGGAGTGAGGTGACCCGCCTCTATACTCCATTCGTCTGGAGTCAATTCTATTTTTTTAACGCGTTCCCACTTCCCAAACTTTTCATTATGAAGATTCACATCTTCAAGAATACGTTGTTGAACTTCTTTATTTTCTGCAATCTCTTTATTTGTAGATCCTACATTGATATTTTTCAATTTGGCCCATTCTGCAACAAATTCAAAATTAGGTTGAATTAAAGCAGCAGGCATTTTTTCGCCTTCACCTACAACCATAATGTGTTCAATAAAGCGAGATTGCTTCATCGCATTTTCTATCAGTTGAGGAGCGACGTATTTACCACCACTGGTCTTAAACATTTCCTTTTTACGGTCGGTTATCTTAAGGAAACCTTCTTTATCGACCTCACCAATATCTCCCGTATGGAAATAGCCGTTTTCAAGAACCTCGTCTGTTTTCTCCTTATCCTTATAGTAGCCCATCATCACCTGTGGGCCTTTAATCAGAATCTCACCGTCTTCGGCTATCTTAACCTCAGTCTGCGGAATAGGCTTACCCACAGTGCCAATTTTAAAACCTTTATTACGCATATCATTTACTGAAATAACCGGAGAAGTTTCGGTAAGTCCATAACCCTCCATTACTGCAATATCTGCGGCATTAAAAACTCTCGCTAGTCTGGGTTGTAAGGCAGCACTACCTGATGCTATAACTTTTAAGTTTCCTCCTAAAGCTTCCTGCCATTTACTAAAAATCAGTTTGCGGGCGATACCTAATTTTTTTTCATACCACCAACCATTTTCACCATAAGGTTCATATTCTAGCCCAGTCTCAACTGCCCAGAAAAATAACTTCTTTTTAACTCCGGTAAGCGCAGCACCTTTTGCAATGATTTTATCGTAAACTTTTTCTAATAACCGAGGCACCGCAGTCATTACTTCAGGCTGAACTTCTTTTAAGTTTTCACTTATAGTATCTAAACTTTTGGCAAAATATATAGACACGCCTGTGTATTGATAGAGATACATCAACATACGTTCGTAGATATGACAAACCGGTAAAAAACTCAGCGCTTTACTTTTCCCCGGAATGATAGGAAATCTCGAAGCACTGTTTAATGCATTTGAAGCCACATTTTTATGGCTTAGCATCACACCTTTAGGTCTTCCGGTTGTTCCCGAAGTATAAATTAGTGTAGCCAGATCATCTTCTTTTACCGCATCTTTAAGTTTCTCTACTTCGGGCTGTAAATTGGTGTCATTTTCTTTAACAGCTTCCCAACTTTTACAACCGTCAATCTTATCAAAACTGAAAACATCTTTTAGAGTAGGCACATTTGCTTTTATTGCATTGACCTTATCTAATACTTCTTTATCTGAAACAAAACAGTAGATAGACTCACTGTGGTTGAGTACATATTCATATTCTTCTTCAGAAATCGTTGGATAAATAGGGACATTTTGAGCACCTAATTGCAGAATACCAATATCAATAATATTCCACTCCGTTCGATTTGTAGAAGATATAACCGCAACCTTATCATTAGGTTTTACCCCCAGTTTTAAAAGTCCGCGACTTATCGCATTAGCTTGGTCAATATAAGATTGTGTAGTTGTAGCGACCCATTTCCCGTTATACTTAGTAACCAGAGCCTCTTTCAGGTTATACTGTTCAAGCTGGTGATAGGGGAAGTCAAAAAGACGTTTAATTTCCATGATTTATGATATAGGTTAATTCACTCTTGGAGCGATAGAATATTGAAGTTTTATGAAATGAAAGTTTCTAAAACTAGTTTGGGATTATTCTTTGAATAAAGATACTCTGCAAAATAATGAATTTACAAACCTTTTTATATGATTTTAGAAAAATTTACAACGTTGTATTAATAATTTATTATTAATGGGACAAATATGTTTTTTCAAACTATAATTCGATAAATATTATTTATAATGAGAATAAATAACACCTAGTATGTTAAACTTTAAAAAGTTTTATATTTTGTGTTAAATTAACATTTATTAACAATTAGGCTCGTGAATTGTTAATGTAATAAAAGGATTGCTTTGTTTTGAGAAATTAATAATTTGATCATTCTAAATGACTAAATCGAATTACTAACCTAGCTTGTAGCTAGAGTTCTGATTTGGTTAATTTATTTCGAATGTTAATATTGCTTTAAATCTAAAAAACAAATTAAATGAATGTAAAAAAACTACTTGGAGTAGTCTTGGTATTTTTACTTGGATTACAACTTGGACTTGCACAGCAAAAAACTGTACAAGGTACAGTGACAACATCCGAAGATGGGCTTCCCTTACCGGGAGCATCAGTATTGGTTTCTGGTACAACCAGAGGAACGCAAACTGATTTTGATGGAAACTTTAGTATTTCAGCATCTGCTGATGAAACACTAATAATATCATATGTAGGTTTTAAAACTGTAAATAAGATTGTAGGTAATTCAAGTCAAATAACAATTGCCTTAGAACCAGATTCAGAATCATTAGATGAGGTTATTGTAACAGCTTATGGTACGAGTACAAAAGAGGCATTTACAGGTTCTGCTAATGTGGTTGGACAGGCAGAACTTGCGCAGAGAAACGTTACCTCGCCAATAGCCGCTATTGAAGGTAATGCAACAGGTGTTCAGTTTACTTCTGCTGCAGGCCCTGGAGCATCTCCTAATATTGTTATAAGAGGTGTTGGTACTTTAAACGGTGATACAGATCCTTTATATATTGTAGATGGTATACAATATGAAGGAGCATTAAATACTATAAATCAGGAGGATATCGAATCTTTGACGATTTTAAAAGATGCAGCTTCAACATCACTGTATGGATCACGTGCAGCAAATGGAGTTGTTATAATTACTACAAAGAGAGGTAAAAAAGGAGCATTAAAAGTAAATGCTTCAGCACAATCAGGATTTGTTACTAATAGTATTCCACAATATGACCAGTTATCTCCAGGGCAGTATTATGAAAATATGTGGGAAGCTCTAAAAAATTCTAGTGCTGGTGGAGGAGACCCACAATTTGCTAGTGATAATATTTATAGTCAGCTTGGATACAATCCATTTAATGTTCCTAATGATCAGATTGTAGATGCAAATGGACAATTAAACCCGAATGCTCAAGTTATTTATAAAAGTTTAGATTGGTTTGATGAATTACAACAAACAGGTTATAGAACTAATTATAATGTTAATGTTTCTGCTGGTGGAGAGGATCATACGGTGTTTTTCTCCGCATCGTATTTAGATGAAGAAAGTTATGTTGTTACATCAGGCTTTGATAGACTAACAGCAAGACTTAATGCAGATTTTGATGTAAGTGACAAAATAAAAATAGGAGGTAGTGCTAACATAGCACTTTCAGAAGCGCGAGGACCAAGTTCAGCAGGAAGTGGTAGTATAGTAAATCCATTTAGTTTTGCTCGAGGAATAGGTTCTATATATCCTGTCTTTGTAAATGATCTAGACGGAAATATTGTCTTAGATGATTTTGGCAACCGTGTTTTTGATAATGGAGAAGGATATTCAGAGTTTAATATAGGCTCAAGACCTGTAAATCAAGGTAGACATGCCCTTCAAGAATTACTTTTAAATAAAGAAAGTGATAAAGATAACACATATGGTTTTAGGTTTTTTGGTGAATGGGAAATTTTTGATGGACTTAGCATAAGACTTAATTATGGCCGAGATATAAACGAATTATTTGAAAGAGAGTATGAAAATGCCATTATTGGTGATGCGCAACCTGATGGAAGATTAAGTGAAGATCGCGGTAGGAGAGAAGTTGAAAACTTTAATCAGATTTTGACATTTCAAAAAAGTTTTGGAGATCATAATTTAGATATAACAGCTGGTCACGAAAGTTATAGTAGGTCAACTTCTAACTTAACAGGCTTAGCCACTTTACAAGCAGCAAATAGTATTTATGAATTTGCAAATTTCTCAAATATAGTTAGTCTGGGTGGTGCAACATTTGATAAAGGATTAGAGGGTTATTTTTTAAGAGCCAATTATAACTTTAAAAACAAATATTATTTAAGTGCTTCTGCAAGACGTGATGGCTCTTCTGTATTTCAAACAGATAGTAGATGGGGTAATTTTTACTCAGTAGGAACTTCTTGGCGTATCGATCAAGAGAATTTTATGAACAATGTTTCTTTTATAAATAAATTGAAACTTAGAGCTTCTTATGGAGAGGTTGGTAATGATGATCTTTTTGATAGTTATTTGTCTCAAGCTCGATTCTCAATAACTTCTAATGCAGGAAACCCAGCACTTTTATTTACAGATATAGGTAATGCTGCGTTACAATGGGAAACTACAGAGAACTTTGATGTTGCCTTAGAATTTGGACTATTTAATAATTTTTTAGACGGTTCTATTGAGTATTATAAGAAAAACTCAAGCGACCTACTCTATAATTTACCAATAGCCTTAAGTAATGGTTTAAATCAGGTTCCGGTAAATCTGGGGGATATGTATAACTCTGGATTTGAATTTGCTCTTACAAGTCATTTAATTAACAATAATGATTTTAGCTGGGATATTACATTACAAGCTTCAACTTTTAAAAATGAAATAACCAGTTTACCAGATCCATTTATTAATGGAAGTAAAAGATGGGTTGAGGGACGTTCTAGATATGACTTCTTCTTATTAAGAACTGCCGGAGTGGATCCAGATACTGGGGATCAACTTTTCCTTTTATATGAACAAGATGAAAATGGAGAAAGTGTACCCGTAATAGATGAAACTACAGGAGAAATAGCTACAACAAACGATTGGGAAGAAACAGAAAGAGCTTATACAGGAGATTCTTCTATTCCAGACCTTTTAGGATCTATATCCAATAATATAAGTTACAAAGGTTTTAATTTAAACTTTTTAATTACTTATGGAATAGGAGGTAAGGTGCTAGATAATGGTTATTCTTCTTTGATGCATAGTGGTTCTTATGGTAATTCCTTTCATACTGATATTCTCAATGCTTGGAGACAACCAGGGGATATCACAGATGTACCAAGGTTAGAGAATGGAAACGTTGATTTAGTACGCACACAGTCTGAAAGATTTTTAACCGATGCTTCTTTCTGGGCATTAAGAAACGTAAGCTTTGGTTATAATTTTGGAAATAGTGTATTAGACCCGTTAAGCTTAGATGCATTAAGAGTTTCTATAACGGGAGAGAATTTATACTTAAAAAGTAAAAGAAAAGGTTTAGATCCTCAGTACAATTTAGCAGGAACACCATCTGCTAATGATTTTTCACCATCAAGAATAGTGTCAATAGGTTTAAATCTATCATTTTAAAAAAACGATTATGAATAATAAAATAAAATATTTATTAATAGCATTGGTTACAATTCCAATACTATCTTGTCAAGAAGATTTTTTAGAAAGAACACCCACAGATGCCATATCTGCTGCAGATGCTTTAGCTAATGAAGATAATATGCAATTGGTGTTAAACGGTGTTCACAGAGGTTTGTTCTCTCAATCACAAACTGTATTCCCTGGCGGAGATAGTGGTAGAGCAAATAATCACTATTGGGTACCTCTCGGCGATAATCTAACAGGAGATTTGATTCACTCTGCAAATGCGAATAATTTGTCTTGGCGTTCGGCAATGCAGTGGAACGAGCATTCGCAGCCAACATCTCTTACATCTAGATTGTTATGGTATCACAGGTATAATATCATTCTCCACGCTAATTTATTAATTAACGAAATTGAAAGCGGAAGCTTAACAGAAACAGATGGTTTAAATACTATACTTGGTCAAGCATATACTTATAGAGCTTATGCTTATTTATCACTAGTACAACATTATGCTAAAGGTTACCTGATAGGAAATCCTTCAACAGATCCTGGGGTGCCATTGTTATACTCTTCAGAATCTCCTTTTACTAGTGAACCTAGATCTACAGTTCAAGAGATTTATGATCAAATAGGTGGTGACTTAGAAGCTGCTATTGCTGCTTTTGAAGCTGCAGGAGCAACTGATAGTGTTAGTGGAGCTAGTGCTAGTGAGAAATCACAATTAACCATTGATGTGGCGCAAGGTCTTAAGGCAAGATGGGCTCTTTCTAAAGGTGATTGGCAAACAGCAGCAGATGCTGCAGCAGAGGCTAGAATAGGTTATCCATTATTAGATGAGAGTGGCTGGAAATCAGGTTTTAACACTAATGAGCTTTCAGAAGTAATGTGGGGAAGTAATGTGATCTCTACTGAAACCACATTTTTCAGAGCCTATTTTTATTTGGCTAGTAATACATTTAATGGTAGTCAAATTAGAAATAATCCAAAAATTGCAGATAGAAGGTTAGTAGATGCAATACCGGATTCTGATTATAGAAAGGATGTGTTTTTACCTGATGCACCTAATACAAATACTTCAGCTTCAAATGGAGAAGGTGGATGGGATAATAATACAAACCCAAAATATTCAACTGAAGAAGAGTTTGATGCTGCTACAGATAGTATTAAGTCTGTATATGGTCTAGTAAGTGGTCATAATTTGCACCCCTATATGCATTTTAAGTTGAAGCAAGCTAATCCGGGTTCTACAGATCCAGATGATATCATATATATGCGTTCTTCAGAAATGTATCTCATTGAAGCGGAAGCTGAGTTGATGATGAATAATTTAGGTGCAGCAAAGCAGGCATTGCAACCTCTTGCTGAGGCTAGAAATTCAGAATGGGATATGGATGATTATGCTACTGAAGGCGAATTTTTTGAGCATCTAAAATTTCAATGGCGTGTAGAGATGTGGGGTGAAGGTTTTGGATACACTAACCATATCAGATGGGATGAAGGAGTAGATCATGCCGCTGACGGTGGGTCTGGCGCATCTGAAGTTCTTTACCAACAGTCTTATCAAATTGATAAACCATCGGTAAATGACGATTGGGTCTTTAAAATTCCACAGGCAGAGATTGATGCTAATCCTAATCTGGGTCCTGGAGATCAAAACTAAAAACCTCTTTTTTTAAAGTTAAAAACCCTCGTTATTTTATAACGGGGGTTTTTTAATTTATACTAAGTGTTAAGTTAAATGAAAGATTTTCGCCTGTACTATTTCTAAAGATAAATTAACTAATATCTAGGTTCATAAATTAATCGCAAAAAGGAACTAAAACGTTCTGTCTCGCGGTTTATAGGAATTCCTGTAACAATACCTATTAGTAAATTGTGAGCTATATCTAAACGTAGTTGAGGTCTAATAGTCATGTCAAAATCTCCTTGGTTAAACTCCTTATTAAATTCAAGACCGATAAAATTTCGGGTTCCAGAAATCATGTAGTGAATATTGCTGTTGATTTGCCAGCTGGTTTGCATAGCACCATTATTAAAATGATGAGCGATAGCAGGCCCGGTATAGATTAAACTGTGAAAATTAGAACCCAGGCGTTTGGCAGCAATAAAAAATGGATTATAGATGTTACCAGTAAATAGCTTACCCGAACCATAATTATTAAAATCAGTAAGCTCAAATTCTTGAATGTATCCAAATGCCATACTTGTTTTATATCTATCTGAGACCCAAAAAGTATATTGGCCAGCAATTTTCACACTATTCAGTTTATTTCCGGGAGCGTTAGCACTATTACCCACAGGGTAATGTAACGAAAATGGCAGCTCAATTTCTAACCCCAATCGGTCTGCAGGAGCCCATTCATATTCTACTAAAGCCAGATATTCGTCATATTGATCCCGATCTGTCAGTCCAAGGCCAACATTCCATTCTTTTTCACCTTTGCGAGCTCCTAAATCCCGAATTAAATCAATATATAAGGGTTCAGCATGGAGAATTTTTAAAGGTTCTTTAGTGTCTTCTATTTCAGAAATGTATAGGCTGTCTTTTATAGCATTGCTCTCAGAATCCTGAGCATGGATATAATTAGAAAGTACTGAAACGATCAGTACTAGTTGTAATACTTTCATCTTAATTTGTTTAATGAATTATTTAAATAAGGAAATGCACCTCAATTGCTGAGGTGTAATTACTGAAGAAAAAACAAATTAAGATTGGGGTGGGGGAGCGTCGATTACCAGATACGCTACTTTATAAAAATCATCAGAACAATAAGTTAACTGGTGATTGAGCGCTAAAAAAATATGGTTTTCCTTGGAGTAATGATCATCGAAGATGAAATAATCCAGACTAAACGGGGACTTACCTGAGTTGTGTTTTTCTGAATCTGCATCGTCCTGTTCGGGGATCACGTCGCCAAGATCCAAAACCTGTTCAACAACTAACTCAATAATACTTTCCTGATCATTGATATTAAGATTTTCAGGGGTGTTTTTGCTGAAATCCGGACTGTCAACACAAATGTTTAAAACATAGAGAGCCATAAGCAGCCAAAACCTACGTATATAAAAATGATGAGACCCGAATTTCAGCATATAATCAGTACTGATTTAGTTCTTCTTTTTCTCAATCCACTTACGTGCATTTTCAAAAGCTTCAATCCATGGGCTAACCTCGTCTTTGCGACCTTTTGGGTAATTTGCCCAATTCCACTGAAATATAGAACGTTCAATATGTGGCATGGTTACTAAGTGCCGTCCGGTTTTATCAGTCATCATTGCTGTATTATAACTACTTCCGTTAGGATTAGCCGGATAGGCATCATAACCGTATTTTGCTATAATATTGTAATGCTTTTCACTAAGTGGAAGTTCAAATTTTCCTTCTCCATGAGAAATCCATACGCCTAATGACGCTCCTTCTAATGTAGAAAGCATCACAGAATCATTCTTTTCAATTTTTACACTTGTAAAACCACTCTCGTGTTTATGCGAATCGTTATGCAGCATTTTAGGCTTTTGATCATGTTCTGGATTAATCAGATCGAGTTCAACAAAAAGCTGACAACCGTTACAGATACCTACTGAAAGTGTATCTGGCCGTGCAAAGAATTTTTTTAATGCAGTATTGGCTTTCTCATTGTATAAAAATGCACCAGCCCAACCTTTTGCAGAACCTAAAACGTCTGAATTGGAGAAGCCACCCACAGCACCTATAAACTGAATATCTTCTAACGTTTCACGACCGCTGATCAAATCAGTCATATGTACGTCTTTTACATCAAAACCGGCGAGATACATGGCATTTGCCATTTCGCGTTCAGAATTACTTCCTTTTTCACGTAAAATAGCAGCTTTAGGTCTTGGTTTAGAAGTGTCGATTGCAGGTTTTATTCCTGTAAAATGCTTCGGAAATTCAAATTTTAAATCTTGCTTATCAAAGTTTTGGTAACGATCTTCAGCAAGATTATTAGCAGTTTGTTTCTGATCTAATAAATACGAAGTTTCAAACCACTTTCTGCGTAACGAAGGAATGTTTAAACCAATTTCAACAGATCCTTGTTTAATTAAAAGTTCGTCAGAATTAGTTGCTGTTCCTAATTTGTAAAACTGAATATCATTTTCTGCGAACGCATTTTCAACTGCTGTATCATCAGTAGCTTGAATAACGATTCCGGTATTCTCTGCAAATAATATTTTGATAATGTCTTGCTCAGCAAAAGCAGAAAAATCAACAGAAGCGCCTAGTTTATTTTCAGCAAAACACAATTCAAGAAGTGTGGTAATCAATCCGCCTGAAGCCACATCATGACCGGCAGCGATGAGATCACTTTTGATTAGATTTTGTACAAGGTCAAAGGTTTTTCCGAAAGCAGCATTGTTTTTAATGCTTGGTGATTCCATACCTACTTTATTCTGTATCTGGGCAAAAGAAGAACCACCAAGTTTAAACCCATCCTGAGATAGATTTAAATAGTAAATTGATCCTGCGTCAGTATTTAGAACAGGCTCTACAACACGATTAATATCACTACAGTTTCCGGCAGCTGAAATAATCACTGTTCCTGGAGCAAGCACATCTCCTTCAGGATATTTCTGCTTCATCGAAAGCGAGTCTTTTCCTGTAGGTACATTGATTCCTAAATCAATTGCAAATTCAGAAACTGCCTCTACTGCTTCATATAAGCGTGCATCTTCACCTACGTTATTACACGGCCACATCCAGTTTGCAGAAAGAGAAACCGACTTTAATCCTTTTTCTAAAGGAGCCCAAACTAAGTTTGTTAATGCTTCTGCTATACTGTTTTTACTTCCGGCAACGGGATCAATCAATCCACTTACAGGAGAATGACCTATCGAAGTTGCGATTCCGTTTTTTGATTTAAAATCAAGAGCCATCACTCCGACGTTATTCAGTGGAATTTGTAAGCTTCCCACACATTGTTGCTTAGCTACGCGGCCACCTACACAACGGTCAACTTTATTGGTTAACCAGTCTTTACTTGCAACAGCTTCAAGCTGCAATACGTTTTCTAAATACTCGTGGAAGTTTTCTAAGGAGTACGAAACATCGCTATAAATGCGGTGTATTTTAGAATCAACCATTACAGTTTTTGGTGAACTGCCAAACATATCATCCATCGCTAGATCCATAGGTGCTGCACCTGTGGTAGCTGATTTAAATGTGAACCTGTGATCTCCTGTAACATCACCCACTTCATATATTGGTGAGCGCTCACGATCAGAAATCGCTTTTAATGTTTTTAATTGGTTAGCACCGATCACAAGTCCCATGCGTTCTTGTGATTCATTACCTATAATTTCTTTAGCAGAAAGGGTAGGGTCACCCACTGGCAATTTATCAAGGTCAATCAATCCGCCAGTTTCTTCAACCAATTCAGAAAGACAGTTTAAATGACCACCAGCACCGTGATCGTGAATAGAAACGATGGTATTCTCATCACTTTCTACCATTCCTCGGATAGCATTAGCAGCACGTTTTTGCATCTCTGGGTTAGAACGCTGTATTGCGTTCAGTTCAATCCCTGAGCTAAAAGCACCGGTATCTGCTGAAGAAACAGCAGCTCCACCCATACCTATTCGATAATTGTCACCTCCCAGAATTACAATCTTATCTCCGGTTTCTGGTTTTTCTTTTAAAGCCTGTTCTTTTTTACCATAGCCTATACCACCAGCTTGCATAATTACTTTGTCAAAACCCAGTTTGCGACCAGCTTCATCGTGCTCAAAAGTTAATACTGATCCAGCGATTAAAGGTTGACCAAATTTGTTTCCAAAATCTGAAGCTCCATTAGAAGCTTTGATCAAAATATCAATTGGGGTTTGATACAACCATTTGCGAGCAGGCATTGCATCTTCCCATGGGCGATCTTCTTTAAGTCTTGAGTAGGCCGTCATATAAACAGCAGTTCCTGCTAACGGAAGCGAACCTTGACCACCAGCCAGACGATCTCTAATCTCACCCCCGGCACCGGTTGCGGCACCGTTAAAAGGCTCTACAGTAGTAGGGAAGTTGTGTGTCTCTGCTTTAAGAGAAAGCACACTTTCAAATTCTTTTTCGGTATAAAAATCAGGTTTGTCAGCGGTTTCAGGCGCAAACTGAGTTGCTTTAGGACCTTTTATAAACGCAACATTATCTTTGTAAGCCGAAACAATTTCGTTAGGATTTTCTTCGGAAGTTTTACGAATCATTTTGAAGAGGGAAGAAGGCATCGTTTTCCCGTCTATCACAAAAGTTCCGTTGAAAATTTTATGGCGGCAATGCTCTGAATTCACCTGACTGAAACCAAATACTTCAGAGTCAGTTAATGGGCGGCCAATGCGCGCAGCAACACCTTTTAAGTAGGCGACCTCTTCCTCGTTTAGCGCTAATCCTTCCTGCTTATTATATGCCTGAATATCTTCAATGGCTTTGATAGCTTCGGGCTGAATATTTATTGTGAAAATCTCCTGATCAAGCTTTGTATATTCCTGAGAAAGCATCGGGTCAAATTCGGCTTCACCTGCTACGAATTCCTCAATTCTTATAATGCCTTCTACACCCATATTCTGAGTGATCTCAACCGCATTGGTACTCCACGGTGTTATCATTGTAGCACGGGGACCAATAAAAAAAGCGTCAATTGCAGACGCTTGTATTTTAGGCTGGTTGCCAAAAAGCCAAATGAGCTTATTTGTAGTTTCTTCTGAAAGTTCAGCGGTAGCTTGAACTGCGTAAATTTTGCTGTCTTGTGAACCGAAAAAATGAATCATAGTGATTTTGCTAAGAAGCCACAAATTTAATGATTTTTAACGGTTAGAAATAGCATTGTAATCAAACAAATTCACAGATATAGTAATCTGTTTGTTGATAAGTAAATATTGAAAAAAGTATATTTTTTTAACAATAAACCCCATAACGTTTAAACGTTATGGAGTTATAAATCAAAATATTCTATACAATTAAGCTTCTTTATTTTTCTTAATCATCAAGCACATGTAAAAACCGTCGTAGCCGCTCTCACTAGAGAGCACCGTTTTTTGTTTTTCTATACTAAAATCTCTTCCTTCTTCGGTCTTTAAAAATTTCTTTACTTGTTCTTGATTTTCAGAAGGTAATATAGAACAGGTTGCATAAACCATTTTTCCGCCTGGCTTCACCATTTTAGAATAATCAACTAAAATACTTTGTTGGGTAGCTTTGATTTTTTCTACAAATTCTGGTTGCAATTTCCACTTCGCGTCAGGGTTACGACTTAAAACACCAAGTCCTGTACACGGCGCATCTATCAATACACGATCTGCCGAATTGTGTAATTTTTTTACAACTTTAGTAGAGTCGATCACTCGAGTTTCTATATTAAAAGCGCCTGCACGACGTGCACGTCGTTTAAGCTCTTTCAGTTTATTTCCGTAGATATCCAGAGCGATAAGCTGCCCTTTATTATCCATTTGTGCAGCCAAGTGCAAGGTTTTGCCACCAGCACCTGCACAGGCATCTACAACACGCATCCCCGGTTCAACGCCTAATAATGGAGCGACCAGCTGAGAAGAAGCATCCTGAACTTCAAACAATCCATTTTTAAAGGCTTCAGTAGTAAACACGTTACCGCGTTCCTGAAGCTGTAGTGCATCTTTATAAGGTTTTATGTTTTCGGTCTCGTGACCTTCTTCAGATAGTGCCGTTTGTAATGAACCAATGTCTCCCTTTAAACGGTTTACTCTTAATACAACCGGTGCTTGCTGGTTGAGTGCGGCAATCTCTGCATCCCATTTTGCTCCTAATTCTTCAGCTCCTAATTCATCTAACCAGTCTGGTATAGACTCTCTGTATTTACGAGTATTTGACAACTCATCAAAACGACCTTTAATTCTTCTTGTAGGCGTTTCTTCAAACTGGGGCCAGTCTGGTAATTTAATTCCGCGTAGGGTACACCATACCGCAAATAGTCGCCACAGATCTTTACGTTCAAAAGGTTCTTTTACATCAGCAATTTCTGCATAGAGCCTTTTCCACCTTACAATATCATAAGTGGTTTCGGCAATAAAGCTGCGGTCACGAGAACCCCAGCGCTTATCGCGCTTGAGTTGTTTTGAAATGACCTTGTCAGCATAGCCACCTTCATTAAAAATTTCGATTAAACCGTCTATGACAGCAAAAACCAGATTGCGATGTAAACGCATAAAAATTTGTTTTTAAAATGCGCGCAAAGGTACAGGATTAAAAAGGAATAGTTTTAAATTCCCCAAAATTTTAAAATTATGTATAAATCAGTTGTTTTACTCAGCTTATTGGCTTTGGTGAGTTGTGGTGAGAAGTCTGCGGAAAAGAACCAAAAATCAGGACCTATTACCGCAATTACTGTAGAACCTATTTATAGCGATAGTGTAAGCATACGTACGCTTGATATTCTAGATGATGGTAGTGTTGCATTTGCAGGAAATAACGGTAAATATGGTTTGTATAATACGCAAACCAAAAAATGGAGTACTAATGTTTTAAAGACTGATACACTAGTACCTAGCTTTAGAGCTATTGCGCACACAGCTACAGACTTTTTTATGCTGAGTATCGCAAACCCAGCTTTGCTTTATAAAACGGGTGATAACGGTCAAATGCAATTGGTTTATGAAGAGGTAGGACCGAAGGTATTTTACGATTCTATGAAGTTCTGGGACGACAAAGAGGGGATTGCGATGGGAGATCCTACAGAAAATTGCCTGTCAATCTTAATTACTCGTGACGGCGGATCAAGTTGGTCAAAAATTTCGTGTGATAATTTACCCGAAGCAAGCGAAGGTGCTTTTGCTGCAAGTAATACCAATATCGCTGTATATGGTGATGATGCTTGGATTATAACAGGAGGAATGAAATCTCGCGTTTTTCATACCGGTGATCGAGGAGAAAGTTGGGAGGTTATTGAAACTCCATTAAAACAAGGGGAACCAACCTTTGGCGGATATTCTGTAGATTTCTACAATGAGGAAATTGGTTTTATTATAGGTGGAGATTATTTAGATCAAGAAGGAAATTCAGGTAATAAAGCCTTATCAACAGATGGTGGTAAAACCTGGACATTAGTTGCAGATGGCAAAGAGCCTAATCACCGCAGCTGCGTACAATTTGTTCCTGGTCGGGGAGGAGATGAACTCGTAGCAACCGGTGCTAATGGCGTGAGTTATAGTAGCGATAAAGGAAAAAGCTGGGCAAAGCTAACTGACGAAGGTTTTTATGTATTGAAGTTTGTAAACGATACGTTAGCCTACGCAGCTGGAACCAATAAAGTAGCAAAGCTAAAATTTAAGCGGTAGTTATAATTTTTGATTTACTCGATAATCGAGATTTAAATGCTTTGAGACTTGTCTTGTTCTAAAATGTATTGTTCAGATTAATGCTTTGCGGGATTGTCCCGGTATACTAGCTAAATAAAAATGCAGCTCCTATGTGAGCTGCATTTTTGTTTTAACGCTAATTAAAGATTTATTTAAACTACTTATTATTTTTACGCTTCTTGTATTCTTCCCATAATTTCTTCCCAAACTTATGTTCTGCTTCTGGAAGGAAAACCATTTTTGAAGCGGGTAATTTTTTTGATAAATCATCCATCAACTCGCTCTCTAGCTGATACTTTCTTTTTATAATGTCTTTATATTCAGTCATGAATTTTTCAGATTCTTTTTCAGAAAGGTTGTTTTTAGAACCTGATTCTGAAAATTTCTCTTGAAATAAAGCACGTTCACGAATTCGCAAATCGTTCATAGCATTATCATAAACATTATAAATAGGCCAAAATTTTTCAGCTTCAGCTGGGGTCAATTCTAACTCTTCAGTTAAAAAAGGAACTTTTAATGCTTTTATATGTTCGTGTCTGTCTTTTTTCTGTGCATTTAAAGAAAAGCTTAAGCCTAGAACTAATAATATAATTATGTTTTTCATCATCGTTTTTCTAAAATTTATTGGTCAGCTAATGAACTCTGAATAATGTCTTGATCTACGTATTCATAAATGATATCATCAGTAACGACCTGATCATCAAAAATAGAGGTATTGTTCTCTATAGTACTCAATTCTTCTGCTGAAAAGTAATCTTGAAGACGCTCTTCATCTTCAAAGAAGTTCTCTAGACTTGTAATACTCAGAGAGTCAAATTCCATCTCTTTATCAATAGGGTTTACCACATAAAAAAGGAGTAAGAGTACAGCTGCAATAGCCGCAGCACTACCTATAACTGTTTTAAAGTTATAATTAACTAGTTTGCCTTGTGGCTTATTTAATTGAATTATTGTTTTTTCTACCTGATCAAAATAATTTTCAGGTACTTTAAATCCGTCGCTTTTTTTAGGGAAAAGCTGGTGAAATTTAAGTTCAGTCATCAGGCGCTCATCAAAAGACTCAAAATAGCCTTGAGGTACGTCAAACTGTTTATGTTTATTTTCTTTTTCGCTTTTCATTATTTTTAGACTTAATTAATTCTAAAAGGTTTAATTGTCTGTAACGTATTCGGTTATCTTTTTAACAGCATAATGGTAATTTGCTTTGAGTGCTCCTTCTGAGGTACCTAGTATTTCTGAAATCTCATTGTATTGCAACTCATCAAAGTATTTCATCACAAAAACCTGTTTTTGTTTTGTAGGTAAAGTATCTATTGCCTTTTGTAATTTTAACTGCGCTTCGTCTCCATTAAAATAAGGGTCACTGACTAAATTAGTAACTAAACTTTCATGTAAATCTTCATTGCTAAGATGAGTCGTGCGATTCCTTTTATTAATAAAAGTAAGGGTTTCATTAGTTGCAATTCGATATAACCACGTATAGACCTGACTATCTCCTTGAAAATTATTTAAGTTCTTAAATACTTTTATAAAGGTATTCTGAAGCACATCATCTGCATCTTCATGTGAGATAACCATACGTCGTATGTGCCAGTACAAACGTTCTTTGTACTCGCTAACCAGGTCTTCAAACTTTAGACTTACGTTATGATCTTCTATACTATTCAAAAAAAATCTTCTTGTTAACTCTACTTATTTTAAGAGATTGAATACTTGCATAATATTAAGACTGGGTCTTTGTTGAAAGGTTTAATCTTAGATTATATAAAATATAGTTAAATATAAAATTCAAAGATTAGTAGCCTAAATTAGTTTTAAGATATTATATTTTTAAACTCAATAAAAACGATTAAAAACATATTTAATATGATAAAATACACAAATTAGTTGTTTTTAATAAATATTGCATTTATATTTGAAACGTGTTTAAGTAGTTGATTGTTAATTAAGTTGTTGTAAATAATAAAACGAAAAGTCCTTTTTTGCCCCAAGTATTAAAGTTGCTTTAAGATCTTTAAGTTTTCACCCGACTAAAGAAATTCTACAACAATAAAAAATCCACATCGAAAGATGTGGATTTTTTATTGATACCGCTTAAAGTTTTAATACCCCGAGGCTTGCCGCGAAATTGAACGTTTGTTTCTAACGAATGCCTTGTGGGTTTGCCCGAAGTAGTTTACTTAATCAATAATTAAAGTTCTGTTTTTATTCAAAAGACTGCATGTCTACTAATTTCTTGTAGGTTCCGTTAAGCGCAAGTAGTTCTTGATGTTTTCCTTGTTCTACAATCTTTCCGCGTTGCATAACAATAATCTGATCTGCATTTTGTATGGTTGATAAACGGTGTGCAATTACAATAGAAGTACGATTAATCATCATATTCTCTAAAGCTTTTTGTACCAGTCTTTCACTTTCGGTATCTAGCGCAGAAGTAGCTTCATCCAGGATCATTATCGGTGGATTTTTAAGCACGGCTCTGGCAATAGATAAGCGCTGTTTTTGTCCGCCACTTAATTTGTTACCGCTATCGCCAATATTAGTATCCAGCTTTAATGGAAGTTCATTTACAAATTCCCAAGCATTAGCAATCTTAAGAGCATCGATAACTTCCTCATCACTAGCTTCCGGTTTACCTAAAAGTATATTGTTTCTTACGGTGTCATTAAATAAAATAGAATCTTGTGTTACAAGACCCATTTGTGCACGCACAGACTCTTTTGAGAGTTCTTTTATATCAATGCCGTCTAATTTTATAGAGCCTTCACTTACATCGTAAAAACGCGTTACCAAATTTGCAATTGTACTTTTACCACTGCCACTTTGGCCAACCAGAGCCACCGTCTGGCCTTTAGAAACAACCGTGTTAAAGTCTGTTAAGACATATTCATCCGCATATTTAAAGGAAACATTTTCAATACGAACAGCATCATTAAATTCCTGAGCTTTTTGAGCATTAGGTAGATCCTCAATTGTAGTTTCGGTATTTAATACAGAAAGTATACGTTCTGCAGCAGCATTACCTTTCTTAACGCTATACGACGCTTTACTGATTTGTTTTGCTGGAGTAAGAATCTGATAAGAAAGACCTAAAAATGCTATGAACTGAGAAGCCTCCAGAGATCCTTCAACAAGTACCATTTGACCACCATACCAAAGAATCACTACGATTACAAAAATCCCTAAGAATTCACTGGTAGGTGAAGCTAAATTCTGGCGGTTAACCAAACTATTAAGGATGGAATTTAATCGAGATGTACTGTCTCTGAATTTCTTTCTAAATTGATTTTCCCCATTAAAACCTTTGATAATCTTCAGGCTTGAGAGTGTTTCTTCCACTATAGAAAGAAAAGCCCCATTTTCTTCCTGAGCCTGATTAGATTGCTTTTTAAGAGACTTACCGATTCGTGAAATAATCATTCCGGAGATTGGCAAGAATATAAAAACAAATAGAGTGAGTTTTGGACTAATAACCAGCATCGTAAGAATCGTGAAAATGATGGTTAAAGGTTCTCGTACAACCATTTCTAAAATAGATAGGAAAGAACGCTCAACTTCGTTGACATCAGCGGTTATGCGTGATATAGTATCTCCTTTTCTTTTTTCAGAAAAGTAAGCAATGGGAAGTTCTAAAAGTTTGTCATAAATAGCATCGCGTACATCTTGCATAACACCATTTCGTAAAAAGGTAATGAAGAATGTAGCCAAATAACCAAAAATATTTTTTAAGAAAAATAATACTACTACGATACCACAAACAAGAACCAAGGCAGAGAGCTCATTATCTGCAACACGCTCACTCACTTGATAATAAAAAGAGTTGAAAGCATATTCTTTAATACTACCCCAACCTTCCCATACCGGAAGTTCTGTCACTCGCTTTTCTTTATCAAACAGAATATCAATGACAGGAATCAATGCCAAAAAGCTTAGCGTACTGAAAATAGCATACAGAATATTACAGACAATATTGAGTACCGCATATTTTTTATACGGCTTTGCAAATTGTAAAATTTGTTTAAAATAATTCATATTAAAATAAACCCTGAAAAGGGGGTGTTTAAAAAGTTCGCCTCAATAATTCTAGGATTAGAAATATTGAGGCGAATTTAATTCAATTCTTCTGGAATCAACTTTTCTTATTGATAAGATTCCTTCAGAGCTGTATTTAACAAGTTTAAATTTTGAATATCAAATACCTAATTCTTTTAAAACTCCTGCAATTTTTGCATCTAATTTTTCTTCAACTTTGCTTAAGTCATCCAAGCTCTCTGCATTATCGTTAACGCTGATATAGAATTTTATTTTTGGTTCGGTACCACTTGGTCTAGCTGCGATACGAGACCCTTGATCTGTATGATAGATAAGTACGTTAGCTTTTGGGATGTCAATATCTGTAGATTCTCCGGTAGAAACCTTCAGAGATTTTGATGAAGCATAATCATCAATTTTTACAATTTTTTCCCCATTAATAGTAGTTAGGGGATTTTCACGAAGGTTAATCATAGTTTGCTTAATTTCTTCAGCACCTGAAATTCCTTTTTTAACCAATGAGGTAAGGTCTTCTTTAAAGAAACCGTGTTTTACGTATAAATCCTGTAATTTTTTAAAGAATGAAGATCCTTCACTTTTCGCTTTGGTAACAATCTCACAAGCGAGAAGGGTAGCAGTAACCGCATCTTTATCACGTACAAAATCACCTACCATAAAACCGAAACTTTCTTCCCCACCGCCTATAAATTGCTGACTAGGATAGTCTACAATCATTTTTGCAATCCATTTAAAACCTGTAAGACCTAATTTACATTCTACGTCATAAGACTTAGCAAGCGTTTCCATCATTGGAGTAGAAACGATTGTGGAGCCTATAAATTCATTTCCTTTAGCCTCATTGTTTGCAAAATAGTTTTCTAGTAAAAAATCGGTCATAACAACCATCGTCTGGTTTCCGTTTAGAAGCACCAATTTCCCTGAATTATCACGCACAGCAATACCCAGACGATCACAGTCAGGATCTGTACCTACAACTATATCTGCACCTTTTTCTTCAGCAAGATCTAAAGCCATTTTTAAAGCTTCTGGTTCTTCTGGATTAGGTGACTTCACTGTCGGAAAATTTCCGTCAGGCTTGCGTTGCTCTTCGACTATTTGTACATTTTTATAACCGGCACCTTCTAAAACGTCAGGAATGATCGTAACAGAAGTCCCGTGAAGCGGTGTAAATACAATGGTCACATCATCGCGGTGCTTGTCTAATTCTGAGAAGCTTCCGTTTTCTAAAGAAGCTTTAATAAAAGCTTCATCTACATCTTTATCTATATATGTAATGTGTTCTTTTTTTGCATCAAAATTAACGGCGCTATAGTC
This sequence comes from Leeuwenhoekiella aestuarii, assembly GCF_004104055.1. Lineage (GTDB taxonomy): Bacteria > Bacteroidota > Bacteroidia > Flavobacteriales > Flavobacteriaceae > Leeuwenhoekiella > Leeuwenhoekiella aestuarii. Next base: position 280,168 of record NZ_QOVJ01000002.1, read on the forward strand.
CAGGCTTTCTATTTCTGCTACAATTTCAGAATCCTGTGGTGGAACCAATTGCCCGCCATCTTGCCAGTAGACTTTGTAGCCATTGTATTCTGGTGGGTTATGACTAGCTGTCAAGACAATACCGCAGTGACAATCTAAGTGCTTCACTGCAAAACTCAACTCTGGAGTGGGTCTAAGATCACTGAATAAATAAACTTTAATATCATTTGCAGAAAAAACATCTGCTACTACCTGAGCGAGTTCTTTACTGTTGTTGCGGCAATCATAAGCAATAGCAACTTTAGGCGTTTGGCCAGAAAAAGCCTCTTTTAGATAATTAGATAAACCTTGTGTGTTTTTACCCAATGTGTATTTATTGATACGGTTTGTACCTACACCCATAATCCCTCTCATACCACCGGTACCAAACTCTAGATTCTTGTAAAAACTTTCGGTAAGTTCTTCTGAGTCTTGCTCAATAAGTTTTTTTACTTCTTTTTGTGTAGTCTCGTCAAAGGTAGGAGATAGCCAAGCTTCTGCTTTAGCATTAATTTCTGGATTCATAGTTGTGAATAATAGCGTTAAAACTCAAAAATAAACATTTCGCTCAAAGTAAAGTCTTTAGAATAGACCTTTAGATTAAAATCCCTTTTTGTCTTTAATTAAGTAGCGTGGTCTTTCATTTTTAGAACGTTGCACGAGCTCACCAAGAAAACCAGCTATAAATAATTGCATACCAATGATCATACTGGTTAGCGCAATATAGAATTGAGGTCGTTGCGTGAGCAATCTTGCTGTAGGATTTATAAATAATTTGTCGATACCCAAATAGGCGGTTAGACCAAAACCTATTATAAACATAATGGCACCTAATGTCCCAAAAAGGTGCATTGGACGTTTAGCAAAGTGAGTAGTAAACCAAATTGTTAACAAGTCTAGAAAACCCTTTATAAAACGATCTGCACCAAATTTTGTTTGCCCATATTTACGGGCTTGATGTTGTACTGGTTTTTCAGTAATGTTAAAAAAGCCTGCATTTTTTGCTAAAAGAGGAATATACCTGTGCATATCGCCATAAACGTCTATGTTTTTAACAACATCAAGGCGGTATGCTTTTAAACCACAATTAAAATCGTGCAAGTGGAGTCCACTGGTTTTGCGGGCAGCGGCATTGAATAATTTAGACGGAAGGTTTTTGGTAAGAACGGAATCGTATCGCTTTTTCTTCCAACCTGAAACAATGTCGTAGCCCTCTTCGGTAATTATTTTGTATAACTCGGGGATCTCATCTGGACTGTCTTGCAGATCGGCATCCATTGTTATAACTACGTCACCTTCAACGGCAAGAAAACCGGCATTCAATGCCTGGCTTTTTCCGTAATTTCGATTGAAACAAATAGCTTTAACCTGGGGGTCTAAAGCCGTGAGTTTTTCAATAAGTTGCCAGGAGCCATCAGTGCTTCCATCATCAATAAAGAGAATCTCATACGAGAGATTTTCCTTTTGAAGCACACGAATTAGCCACTCGTATAATTCTTTAAGGGATTCTTTTTCGTTAAGTAGAGGTATAACTACCGATAATTGCATACGGTGACTATTCTTGATATGGGTTGGTTTTCTTCATAGCTAAACTAGCGATCAAAGATACTATGAACCCAAAAAATAACCCCATGATTAATTGAATACCTGCAAAAAAGCCAACATTCATAAATGGTTTAGACATATTAAGGCCTGCTTCAATTTGCTCAGTAGTCATTGACGGATTAGTTTCGATCGCTGTTTGTCTTTGAAATTCCATATAATTTTCAAAATAATTTGGTTCAATAACAGTAGCGAAAATAACAAAATACAATACTCCTATAACAGCAGAAATGGCAGCTATTCCTAAACCTATTTTAATTCCTTCAGAAAGTTTAAGATACCCTTGATTTTGTTTTTTAAATTCAATTATTCCATATACAATGACAGCAATTAATACTAAAAAGCCAAATAATTGAATAGACCAGTGTGGTTGATAAACATTACCCATAACGTATGAGAATACGCTTAGTAGAATTGAAACTGCAGCTAAAATAACTCCGTAGGTAATCATTATTTTTTTACTTGATGGTTGGCTGGTATTTTCCATTTTATCATTTTATGTTAAGCGGTCTATAAGTCAACAAAGATAGTAAAACGTTACATCGTTTTTTGTAAGTTTGAAAAGTCTAATAATTTATTTGAAAAATAATGTTGTCAGATTATTTTTTATTTCTAAATTTGCACCTCAAAATTGAGCAGATTTTAAAGCATTTACGATGAAAAAAGAGATACATCCAGAAAATTATAGAGTAGTAGCATTTAAAGACATGTCTAACGACGAGGTTTTTTTGACAAAATCTACTGCTAATACAAGAGAAACAATAGAAGTTGAAGGTGAGACTTACCCATTGGTAAAATTGGAGATCTCTAGAGCATCGCATCCATTCTATACCGGTAAATCTAAATTGGTAGATACAGCTGGTCGTATTGACAAGTTCAAAAATAAATACAAGAAATTCGCTAAATAAGCGTTATTTCAATTATATATTAAAAAAAGCCTTTGCATTTTGCAGAGGCTTTTTTTTTTCTAATATTTTTGTACTAGTCGTTAAATAATGCACTCATAATTTTTTTTAAACCTTTAAATGCAAAAAATATTGCCAAAGTACCAAAGGCAATGCCTAAAACCAAAACCGGAATATACAGTGGATGCTCTTTATTCTTAAAGGCTTGGTAGATTATTCCTGGGCCTGTAAACATAAATAATAAGGACATTGCCATCGTGCGTACACCTTTTGCTAAAGCTTCTTTGTTAGTTGCCATTTAAGTAAAATGTTATTGCAGCTCTTACAGAGCCATATTCTTTTAATAGCCGTTCAGCCTCAGAGTGATCAATCGGTATTTCTGCCTGGATCATTCTAATTCCGCGGTCTACAAGCTTATCATTACTGAGTTGCATGTCTACCATTTTGTTTCCTTTTACCTTACCCAACTGAATCATCGTGGTTGTTGAGATCATATTGAGAACCAATTTTTGAGCGGTTCCTGCTTTCATACGGCTGCTTCCTGTTACAAATTCGGGGCCTACAATTACTTCTATAGGATATTTTGCCGCTAATGAAATAGGGCATGAAGCATTACATGTGATGCTTCCGGTAGGTATATTATTTTCTGTACAGGTGTTCAGTGCATACAAAACATAAGGGGTAGTACCTGATGCAGCGATACCAATTACAAAATCATTTATATTGATATTAAATGCTTGTAGGTCTCTCCACCCTTGTGTGGTACTATCTTCAGCATTTTCTACAGCTTTTCTTATAGCAGTTTCACCACCGGCAATAAGTCCAATTACCAGCTCATGAGGAACACCAAAAGTAGGAGGGCATTCAGAGGCATCAACCACTCCGAGTCTGCCACTGGTACCTGCTCCTATATAAAATAGGCGACCTCCTTTTTTGAGTTGAATAACCACTTGCTCAACTAATTTTTCAATCTGAGGTAAAGCTTTCTCTACCGCTAGCGGTACGGTTTTATCTTCAGTATTTATATTGATGAGGAGTTGAGAAATACTCATATTCTCTAACTCGTTGTATTTTGAATCTTGTTCTGTAGTTTTTGTGAAACTCATAGTAGATTAACTTATTTATCGGTATGAATCTAAAAGTTCAATCAGGTAATTTGTTAGTGATTACCATATAAAATATTCCGATAGATTTCTATATGCAATTTAAGCTATTCAATAATTATAGACTCTGCATAGGTCTGGACGATTATAAAATATCCCAGAGGATAATTACTCTCGTCGGTTTCGTTTATAACATTTCCTCGTATCTCTGAAGGTGGCGCTGTAAAGGGATTACCCGTGGCTTGTCCAGATTGATTGATTATGATGCTCATATAATCAAAAAAAGGTTTGTTAATCCCCATTAGCTTAATATTAAGCGTGTCTTGCGGGTTTAAATCTTCATAGAAATAAGAGAAAGCAAAGTTTTGATTCTTATAAAAAGTATCTTCACTGGTTAAGTAATTGCCTAAATCCAGATCAAAAAGGTAAAAGTTATCCTTATTTTGAGCGTCAGTATAACTTATGACCACTTCGGTTTCATCCCCTGCAAATAGGCTACCATCACCTTGAGTAATAGAATTTATAGGTACTGCAGAAATAAACTTAGCGTCAGATCTGTAAACTTCGTCATTATAAAAAATGGTCAATCTTAAAGAATCTTGTTCTATAATATCACGCGGAATGGTTGTTGAATAAAATCCGTTTCCTTGTGAGTTCAGTCTAAAGGTATTCTCTTTATTATTTAAGTTGACAATCGCATCATCTACAGTAGGTACTGAGTCTGCAAAATAAGCAGTGGTAAGCGTTAATCGTAAGCGAGCCTCTGTTAAAAAGGTCTCTGTATCAGGGATCCTCATTAATGCATCTACAACCAGTCGTTCTTGAGTTTCGGGTAAATCAACGTCAATAGTTTCTTGGCAGGAGTTTAAAGTTATTGCTATAAAAAGTACTGCAAAAGTTGAAAAAAACTGTTTCATTAGAACTTAAAATTATAGGTTACTGAAGGAAGAATACCAAAGATTGAAGTCTTTACTGCTTCATTCTGTCTGGTGTCTTCATTGGTTCTAAAATTGATCGAAGCGGCATTCATTCGGTTATAGACGTTATAAATGCTAAACACCCATTCTCCTTTTAACTTTCGGTTTTTATTATTTGAAGGAGTTAAAGTTGCTGAGATATCCAGGCGATTGTAGGAGGGAAGTCGTTCTTGATTTCGCATCCCGTAGTTGGAAATAGATAAACCCTGAAACTGAGATTGGCTAACCGGATAGTTAGTAGGTTGTCCCGTCTGAAAAATAAAATTTGCGTTAAAGTTCCATTTTTTACTGAACTCATAATTCACATATGCACTGATGTCGTGTGTTTTATCGTAAGCTGAAGAATACCAGTTTCCGTTATTGATACCGATTTCTTCTGAGGTTCGGCCCGGGGTTTGTTGTTCGCTTCTCGATAAGGTATAAGCTAACCAGCCCGTTAGAACTCCGTCATTTTTACGAGCTAAGAACTCAAGACCATAAGCCCTTCCCTTACCGTTTAATACTTCACCTTCAATAGCATTATTTGCGATAAGCTGAGCGCCATTACGATAATCTAGTCTGTTTTTAATGTCTTTATAGAAAAATTCGGTTTCAACAGAATATGCACCGTCATTAATTTCTCTAAAATATCCGGCAGCATATTGGTCTAGCAACTGTGGTTTTAAGTAAGGTCCGCTAGGAGCATAAACGTCAAGCGGTGTAGGTGAGTTGGTATTTGAAATTAAATGTAAATATTGCGCCATTCTGTTGTAGCTGGCTTTTACAGAGCTTTTTTTGTTCAATACATACGACAGAGACGCACGCGGTTCAAAATTGGTAAAATTAGCTATTGTGCCGGTGTTCAATAAGGTGTCTGTTACTGGTGCAGGCTGGTAAATCTTTAAATCTGAATTAAAAATCAACGGATTATCATTTTCATATTGATTTAGAGCATCTTGTCCTAAACGGGTAAAATGACTGAGTCTAAAGCCATATCTTAACGTCAAATTATGACTAATATCTTGTTCTGCTTCGGCATAGACCGAAAACTCATTTGCAAATTTATGCGTGAGCTGAGATGCAATAATACCTGAATCTGGCCGGTTGGGTTTTATGGTTGCGGGATTGAAGCGGTAATAGATTTCATTAACTCCGTAACTCAACTTCAGGTTTGAATTGAGGTAATGTTGAAAGTCATATTTTAAATTAAAATTACGAATCCCGGAATCGTATTGAAAACCAACAAAGTCTAGTAACAAACCATAATAATAATCAGAATAAATAAGTGATAAATTAGAAAACAATTTATCGGTAAACAGGTGGTTCCATCTCAAATTTATTGTAGCATTTCCATAGGTGTTTACAAAGCTTTCGCTAACGCTGAATAGATCCCGACCAAAATATCCTGACAAATAAAAACTGTTATTATCGTTTAATTTATAGTTGAGCTTCGTATTGAGATCGTAGAAATAAGCTTTATTATCCAAGTCAAAAAGTGGAAGAAATAAATGTGCATATGATGCTCTTCCGCCAATTAAAAAAGCTGATTTATCTTTAACTATGGGACCTTCTAAGAGTAATCTGCTTGAAACAGCGCCGATCCCACCATTGGCGTGAAACTCCTTACTGTTTCCTTCTTTCTGGTAAATATCTAAAACTGAAGAAACCCTGCCGCCATAACGTGCAGGAATGCCTCCTTTATAAAGTTTTAAGTCTTTAATAGCATCCGGATTAAATACCGAAAAGAAACCGAACAGGTGTGAAGAGTTGAAAATGATCGCTTCATCAAGGAGTATAAGGTTTTGATCTACAGCCCCACCCCGTACATTAAAACCTGAAGCTCCTTCGCCGGCACTTGTAACTCCTGGAAGCAACAAAATAGATTTAATCACATCTGCTTCTCCAAGAACCACAGGAATCTGTTTTATAGTAGAAGCTGTAAGTGCGTTAACACTCATTTGCGGTTTACGAATACTGAGCTTCTCAATATTCTCTTCAATGATTACTTCATCTAGTGTTTCTGTTGACTCCTGTATGACTAGATTTAATTTCTTGTTCTGGTCCAGATTTATACTTCTTGTCACTGGCTCAAAACCTATAAAACTTATTTGAAGCGTGTAATTTCCTTTAGGTAAAGTAATGGAGTAGAAGCCATACTCGTTAGTGACCGTTCCCTTATTGAGATCTGGTATGAGTACATTTACACCTATTAGTGTTTCATTAGAAGCAGTGGCACTTACAACGCCGCTTATTGTGAAATTTTCCTGAGACCAGGCAGTTGAAATTGTAAATAGTAATAAAAGCGCGTAAAAGTTCTTAATCACGTTTTTCATCAAAAATAAGAGACTTAATGAATTAAAAGGGCTTTTTAAGAAAACATATAGAAATAAAAAAGGGTTTCTATATAGAAACCCTTTTTTGTGAAATAAGCATTATAGCTTTATGAATTTACAATTGCATTTAGTGTAGCACTAGGTCGCATTGCAGATTCAGACTTGTTTTCGTCTGGGAAATAATATCCGCCGAGATCAACAGGTGATCCTTGAGCATCTAATAATTCTTGTAAGATCTTTTCTTCATTGGTTTCTAATTCACTAGAAATTTCAGCGAAATGTACCTGCAATTCTTTGTCTTTATCCTGAGCAGCTAAAGCTTGTGCCCAATATAAAGCAAGGTAGAAATGACTACCGCGGTTATCCAATTCATTAACATTTCTGGAAGGTGATTTTTTATTATCTAAAAATTTGATTGTTGCTTCGTCAAGTGTTTCAGCTAAAACCAATGCTTTTAAATTGCCGTTTGTATTACCTTCGTGCTCCAGAGAAACAGCTAAGGCTAAAAATTCTCCAAGAGAATCCCAGCGTAAATGCCCTTCTTCTACAAATTGCTGAACATGTTTTGGCGCAGAACCACCAGCTCCGGTTTCAAAAAGCCCACCACCATTCATTAAAGGAACAATAGATAACATTTTTGCACTTGTTCCTACTTCAAGAATAGGGAAGAGGTCTGTGTTGTAGTCCCGTAAAACGTTTCCGGTTACAGAGATTGTGTCTTCTCCGGCTTTCATACGTTTTAAGCTAAAACGTGTAGCTTCTACAGGAGACATTATCTGAATGTCTAAACCTTCAGTATCGTGATCTTTAAGATATAAATTTACTTTTTTGATTAATTCAGCATCGTGAGCACGATCTTTGTCTAACCAGAAAATAGTAGGTAAGCTTGTTGCGCGAGCACGGTTAACGGCAAGTTTTACCCAGTCTTGTACTGGTTGATCCTTTGTCTGGCACATTCTCCAGATATCACCTTCTTCAACAGCATGCTCCATAAGAACAGTTCCTTCAGCGTCAATAACCTGAACTTTACCAGCAAGTGGAATTTCAAAGGTTTTATCATGAGAACCATATTCTTCTGCTTTTTGAGCCATAAGACCTACATTAGGAACAGTACCCATTGTAGTAGGATCAAAAGCCCCATTTTCTTTACAGAAATCTATAGTTTCCTGATAGATACCAGCATAACTACTATCTGGTATAACAGCTTTAGTGTCCTGAGATTTTCCATCAGCATTCCACATTTGTCCGCTGTTTCTGATCATTGCCGGCATCGAAGCGTCAATAATTACATCACTCGGTACGTGTAGGTTGGTGATTCCCTTATCAGAATTTACCATTGCAAGATCTGCACGGTTGTCTAAGGTGTCTAAAATTGCTTTTTCTACTTCAGCACGTTTACCTTCTGGCAACTTGTTTACATCATTTAGAAGATCTGCAAGACCATTTTTAGCATCAACACCAATTGCTTTTAAATCTTCGCCATATTTTTCAAATACGTCTTTAAAATAAACGCGAACAGCGTGACCAAAGATGATAGGATCAGAAACCTTCATCATTGTTGCTTTCATATGTATAGAAAACAAAACACCTTTAGCTTTTGCATCTTCTACTTGCTCACTTAAAAAGGTGAGAAGTGCATTTTTGCTCATTAAAGTAGCATCAATCACCTCTTCTTTCTTAAGAGCTAAATTTTCTTTCAATGTTGTTTTAGTACCTGACTCGTCAAGGTGTACAATAGAAATAGAAGTAGCTTGAGGTACTGTAACAGATTTTTCATTAGATCTAAAGTCTCCGGAAGCCATAGTTGCTACATGAGATTTACTTTCTTTAGACCATTCGCCCATACTGTGTGGGTTTTTCTTAGCATATTCTTTAACCGGTTTAGGTGCGCGTCTGTCTGAATTACCTTCTCTAAGAACAGGATTTACAGCACTACCTAAAACCCTAGCATAGCGTTGTTTTAATGTTTTTTCTTCATCAGTGTTAGCATTTTCAGGATAGTCAGGTACAGCAAAACCTTTAGACTGTAATTCTTTAATTACAGCAGTGAGTTGCGGTATTGAAGCACTAATGTTAGGCAATTTGATAATGTTAGCATCAGGACTTTTAGCTAAAGCTCCTAATTCTGCTAAAGCATCATTTACCTTTTGCTCATCATTTAAATAATCAGGAAAGTTGGCTAAAAGTCTTGCAGCAAGAGATATATCTTTAACTTCAAATTCAATACCTGCCGGTTTAGCAAATTTACTGATTATAGGAAGTAATGAATGTGTAGCTAAAGCAGGGGCTTCATCAGTCTTGGTGTAAGCTATTTTAGATGTTTTGGTTGACATATAATGTGTTCGTTTAATAATTTTTAAGCTATACCTGAATTTGCGAAATCGATTAACCTAAGCATATTTAAAAATTTTATTTTAAGAATAATTAGTGGTTTGCAAATATAGAATTTTATGGCAGATTTTAACAGCTAAATTCTTCTTAAAGCCCTAAGAATGCGGCAAACCGAAAGCGATTGGAAGAATTAGGTCTTTAATAAGGTTTATTTGCTGAAATAAAAAAGCTCTGTTAAGATATTTAAATATCTTAACAGAGCTTCTGATGTTTTGATTTTTTACCGGTGAACCCTTGAAGTTCCTAAGACAAGAATATTAGTACTTGTACCGTAGATCAATACATGGGGATTAGTTTAAGCTAATCCCGGTCCAATACCTTTATTTAAAATTACTGCTAAACAGTGATAACGATATTGGCAAAAAGAATGCATTTATAAAGTAGCACTCTTGAAACGTTTAGTGATACTAAGTTAATTAAAAAATTTAAAACGTTGTAGTTAAATTAAATATTTTATTAACTCCTTGTGAACCAGCGCTGTTAACAATTGTTAATTACTTATGGATTCAACTAAAAAAGCCCCTCAATGAGGAGCTTTTAAAATATATTCTTAAAGAAAGATTATTTTCTAATTTCTTTGATTCTTGCTTTCTTACCAGTAAGACCTCTGAAATAGTAAATACGAGATCTACGAACTTTACCTCTTTTGTTAATTTCAACTTTTTGAAGAGCTGGCATATTGATTGGGAAAATACGCTCAACACCTACTGTACCAGACATTTTTCTGATTGTAAATGTTTTAGTAACTCCTGTACCACGTACTTGGATAACAACTCCTCTAAAGAACTGTGTACGTACTTTTTCACCTTCACGAATTTCATAATACACAGTGATAGTATCACCTGCGCTAAATTCTGGGAATTCTTTTTTCTCTACAAATTCGTTTTGTACAAAACTGATTAAATCTTCCATTTTTAAGATTTTTTAAAATTGTATAAAAGCAACATACACGTACTTCGCCAGAGGTTGGTTCTATGAGGCTGCAAATTTACTATAAAAAATAAGTTAAGCAATTGAAAACTATAATTTTTTCAATCTTTATAAAAATTAGTCTTTTAAAAGATCTGGTCTACGCTTAAGTGTGTGTTTATAAGCTTGTTCCTCGCGCCAAGTTTCAATCTTAGGTGTGTTTCCAGATGTGAGTATTTCAGGAACTTTCCAACCTTTGTACTCAGCAGGTCTCGTATAAACGGGAGGAGCTAACATATCATCTTGAAAAGAATCTGTTAATGCGGAGGTTTCATTACCTAAAACTCCGGGAATTAATCTAATCACAGTATCACAAAGTATAAGAGCACCCAGTTCACCACCGCTAAGTACATAATCTCCTATTGAAATCTCTCGTGTGATAAATTGATCACGTACCCGCTGATCAACACCTTTGTAATGACCGCATAAGAGAATGATGTTTTTTTGTAATGAAATTTGATTAGCGATACCTTGATTCAATGTTTCACCATCTGGAGTCAAGTAAATAATCTCATCATAATCCCGTTCTGCTTTTAATTCACTAATGCATTTGTCAATAGGTTCAATCATCATAACCATACCCGCGCCCCCACCAAATTGATAATCATCAACTTGTTTATAGGCATTTGTGGTGTAATCTCTAAGATTATGAAAATGAACTTCTACAAGACCTTTTGCAATTGAGCGCTGCATAATAGAAGCTTCAAAAGGGCTTTTTAGAAGATCGGGTACTACGGTAATGATGTCTATGCGCATAAAGCACGCTATATAATTTGTTAAAACTAAAGAACTGAAGTCGCAATCTTTAACGTTAAAGCTTCGACCTTAAAAATTTATTTATTGTTATTTTTTACAGCCTTGTTACGCTCATCCTGAAGTAACCTACCCATTTTTTGCTCTTTTTCAAGAGCTTTCTTGCGATATTCTTCATACTCTGTTTCCACATCTGCAAGCTTTTTGCGAGCTTCTTGTGTATGGGCATTACTTCCTTTAAATCTAAAAATAAAAAAAATCAATGCCAGTGCGAGAACAGCTACAATTCCCCACATCATGCCCATATAACCACCTTTACTCATTGGTATTCCTAAGAAAAAAATAGAGTCTTTTTCTGCACGGGTGTTTTCAAGTGTATTTTCAGTTTCCTCTAAAGAATTGTTGAGTTCACTTACTTTTGCTTGCTGCGAATTGATTTGTTCTTGTAGAGTATTAATCTGTTCTTTTAATCCAGAAATACTATCTGCAGCATTACTCTTTAATTTCAGAAGAGAATTCTGTTTAACAACTTTATAATCCTGATAGTTATTAGAGTTTTCTAATAAATTTTCAAATTGTTGAGAAATGGTATTTACCTTAGGCTCGGTTGTTTGATTTTGATCATCTTGCGCATTGGCACCTGCAATGACAAATAGTAATAATATGAAGCTGGTCTTTATAGTATTCATTTAGGCTAGTCGTTTTTCTGTTTTTGGGAAAACGGAATGCATCCCATCTTAGTATATTAAAAGTGCAAAAATAATCAAATCATCTAGTTCTTACTCTTTATTCAGAATAAATAGATTGATTTTACAGAAACGTTTAGTTTGCTGAATATAAAACTCTTAAGAATAAGCGCAGACTTTTTTCTAATAATAAGTGAACCTTCTAACTTTTGCAATATATTTTGCAAGACGAATGACCTGATGGCTATAACCATATTCATTATCATACCAAACATATAAAACTACATTTTGAGAATCTGAAGAAATTAATGTTGCCTGGCTATCATATATTGATGGTGCAGATGACCCCACAATGTCACTGGAGACTAGTTCATTATTAATAGAATATTTTATTTGCTCTACTAGATCCCCCTCTAAAGCGTATTTTTTCAGTGTAGCATTAACGCTTTCGACGGTAGTTTTTTGTTTTAGTTTTAAATTTAAAATAGCTAGTGAACCATTAGGAACCGGGACTCGTATTGCATTAGAAGTCAATTTTCCCTCTAAATGAGGTAAAGCTTTAGCAACTGCTTTACCAGCACCGGTTTCGGTAATTACCATATTTAAAGCAGCAGCACGACCCCTTCTATATTTAGAATGCATATTATCTACTAAATTCTGGTCGTTTGTGTAGGCATGAATGGTTTCTAAATGACCCGTAGCAATGCCAAAACTTTCTTCAACGGCTTTTAAAACAGGAGTTATTGCATTTGTGGTGCATGATGCAGCTGAAAAAATTGAAACTTCATCTGGGTTAAACGCATTTTGATTTACACCATGAACGATATTAGGAATGCCTTTTCCCGGTGCTGTAAGTAGAACTTTTGAGGCACCTTTAGCAATTAAATGTCTGCTTAGTTGCTCTTTATCTCTAAAAGCCCCGGTATTGTCAATGATCAAAGCATCATCGATTCCGTAGGAGGTGTAATCTATATCTTCGGGAGCATTAGAGCTTATTATAGTAACGCTGGTCCCATTAATAATGAGCGCTTTCTTCTCTATATTAATATCTATAGTTCCCGGAAAGTCCCCGTGTATACTGTCGCTTTTTAGTAAAGAAGCTCTCTTTTTCAAAACAGACTCTGTAATCTCACCACGAACTACAATTGCTCTTAATCTTAATTGGTTTCCGCTTCCGGTTCGCGTCATAAGTTCGCGAGCTAGCAATCTGCCTATTCGCCCAAAACCATACAGAACCACATCTTTAGGAACAATAGTATTTGAAGCTTCGGCGTCTTTCAATTTATAATGGATAAATGCAGAAGCATCAGTATAATCGTTATTTTCTAAATGATACTCATACGTAAGTTTGCCAATATCTAATTTGGCAGGAGGGAAGTTTGCTTGTAAAATCGCTTTTGCAATCTCAACACTATCAAAAATCGAAATAGGTTTTTGTACAAAAGCACCTGCATAAGCATGCAGATTGAGTATTTCACTTACGTTTCTATCTATTAATTGATTTCGGAATAAAACCAGTTCAATATTTTTATCATACCAGAGGTCGCTTATAATTTTTATAAATTCAACAGTTGCTCTACGGCGGTCTGCCTGAAAGGATAATTCTTTCTCATATGTATTTGAAGTACTCATAGAGTATAAATTGGTTTAAATTTCGATAAAGATACTTAACTATATCGTTTTCGTAAACATAATTTTAAATAAAAAAACCCTTCATTATGAAGGGCTTTAAATTCAATTATCCAGAAGATTTCTATTGAAAAATAATTTGCTTTTTCTCACCGCCTTTACTTACAAAACTTAAGCTTACCGGCTCGTTAGGATTTTTAGTACTCATTATGCGTTTAATATCTTCCACAGAATTTACTGCTTCATCATCAACTTCTGTAATTATAATTCCTTTTAAGTTATAGCGTTTTAGTTTATCATTAGTTGCTTGTGCAATTACAACACCATTTTTTACGCCATATTCTTTAAGAAGCTTAGGTGAAGCTTCACGAACTTCTAATCCCGGTTTCTCAATTACATAAGATGAATATTTAAGTAAAGTAACTGGTACAGTTTTGCTTTCTCCATCTCTGCTATACGTAACTTGAACAACATCATTAGGACGTTTAGTACCTAAATATCCTGCTAGATCAGGGAATTTAGTGATCTTAATATTGTCAATGTTGGTAATTATATCTCCTTTTTGAAGTCCGGCTTTTTTTGCACCACTTTCAAATTCAACATTAGCTATATAAACACCTTCTACAGCGTCTATATCTAATTCGCTTGCAATACTAGGATTTAAGCTCGTACCGCTCACACCAAGAATTCCGCGTTGTACATCACCATACTCCATAATGTCTTCAACAATCTTACGGGCATTATTAGAAGGTACAGCAAAAGCATAACCAACATAGCTACCGGTTTGTGAAGTAATCGCAGTGTTAATACCAATTAATTCACCATTTATATTCACCAATGCACCGCCACTATTACCAGGGTTTATTGCCGCATCAGTTTGAATAAAAGATTGCGGATTAGAATCATACTCGCTGATATCTCTGGCTTTAGCTGAAATAATACCTGCAGTGACTGTACTTGTTAAGTTAAACGGGTTACCTACCGCTAATACCCATTCTCCGAGTTTTACACTATCAGAATCTCCAAAAGGAAGATATGGTAGTTCATTATCAGCATCAATTTTTATAAGCGCAATGTCTGCTTTAGGGTCAGTACCTATAACTTCTGCTTTATATGTGCGGTTATCGTTTAAAGAAACATCAAGTTCTGTAGCACCATCAATCACGTGATTATTCGTTACGATATAACCGTCTGGCGAAATGATCACACCACTACCGGCTCCTACGAGACCTTTGCGCATCTCACCACCACCGTAGAAAAACTCTTGTAAACTGCGGGGCTGTCGAGAGGTTTGTACATTTTTAACATGCACTACCGCATGTACAGTCCGGTCAGCCGCTTCGGTAAAGTCAGCATTAGTACTGCTAATTGGAGTTCCGTTATATTTTACCGGAGTATAAGATGAAGTTGCAGTTAGATTAGAAACTTCAGTTTGGGTTTCATTTTCTAGAAGCTTATATGCTCCCAGAGTAATACCACCACCCAAGATGGCAACAAACAGTAGGCTTGCAAATTTTTTCATAATACGTTTCTGTTTTTTAGTATAACATTATAAATACGAGTGACAGTATATCACGTTGCAGTATTTAACTTGGTCTTAACAAGGCGTAGAATTTTCGCTTTATGTATTTTTGCGAGGCTTTTAAAAAAACCAGAAATGTCAATACCTTTTTATAAATACCAAGGCACCGGCAACGATTTTGTAATGATCGATAACCGTCAGCTTATATTTTCCAAAAATGATACCAAACTCGTTAAAGCTATTTGTGACCGAAAATTTGGCATAGGAGCAGATGGCTTGATCTTGTTAGAGAATCACGCAACCTTAGATTTTACAATGGTATATTATAACGCAGATGGAAATCAAAGTTCAATGTGTGGTAATGGAGGTCGCTGTATTGTAGCTTTTGCAAAAGAGTTGGGAGTAATCACAGACAGAACTATATTTGAGGCTGTTGATGGTTTTCACGAAGCTTTTATAGAAGACGGTCTGGTGCATCTCAAAATGCAGGATGTTCCAGAAATTAAAGAGTTTGAAGATCATCTTTTTCTAGATACCGGTTCACCACATCACGTACAATGGGTTTCTGATATAGATGTTTTTGATGTTAAAAAGGAAGGTGCAGCCATACGTTATGGCTCACTTTATGGAAAAGCCGGAAGCAATATTAATTTTGTTGAGGCTATAGGTGAAGGTTACAGAATGCGAACCTATGAGCGAGGGGTAGAAGATGAGACATTAAGTTGTGGTACAGGAGCTACCGCTGTTGCTCTTGCTATTCATAAACAGAAAAAGGTTTCTAAAAACAGTATTCCTTTGCAGGTTGAAGGTGGTCAACTTCAAGTAACATTTGAACCGCAGCAGAGAGGTGGATATAAAAATATATTTTTAATCGGCCCTGCAGAAAAAGTTTTTGAAGGCGTATGGAAAGTTTAACCTTAAAAGGACAACTCGTATATTTAAGAGCGTTAGAGCCCGAAGATCTCGATCTGGTTTTCAAAATTGAAAACGACGAGGATCTCTGGGAGCTAACTACAACGCTTACTCCTTTTTCAAAATTTTTACTTAAACAATACATTAAAAACTCGCACAAGGACATTTATGAAGCTAAACAATTGCGTTTGGTTATTTGTAGAGCTAGTGATGATGAGGCTTTAGGGATGATAGATCTATTTGATTTTGATCCCAGAAACCAGCGTGCCGGTTTAGGCATTTTGATTTTTAGCACATCAGATCGAGGAAAAGGTTATGGTGCAGAAGCATTAGATTTAATAACGCGTTATAGTTTTAAGCATTTAAATGTGCATCAACTTTATGCTAATATTTTAGAGGAAAATAAGCCGAGCATCAAGCTTTTTGAAAAACAAGGTTTTGAAGCTGTAGGATTAAAGAAAGAATGGACTCTCATAGGGGGAACTTTTAAAAACGAATATTTATATCAATTAATACATAAAAATGTACATTAAAAAAATAATTGCGGCTACCGCTTTAATAGGCTTGGTCGTAGCTGGGATTTTTGCATATACCATTTATGGTAAATTTTTATCTCCTAATACATCATTTAATAATGATGAAGCTCATGTTTATATACCTTCAGATGCGACATATCAAGATGTTAAAGCAGAGTTAGCTCCTTTATTAAAAGATGAAGAATCATTTGATCAGGTTGCAGAGCGAAAAGGTTACATAAGCAATATCAAAGCTGGTCATTTCATTATAAAAAAGGGAAGTAGTAATAATGATATTGTAAATTCTATTCGCAGCGGAAACATTCCTATTAAGATTTCATTTAACAATCAGGAGCGTTTAGAGGATTTAGCTGGCAGAATAGGTCAACAGCTTGAGGCTGATAGCACAGAATTGATTTCGGCTTTTAAAGATGCTGAATTTTTAAAGAATAATGGGTTTGAAGAAGCTACAGCACTAAGTATGTATTTGCCCAATACCTATGAGTTTTACTGGAATACTGATGCAGAATCCTACAGGAACAGAATGCTTGCCGAATACAAGCGCTTCTGGACTGAAGAACGAAAGGCTAAAGCCAAAGAACAAGGTTTAACACCTAATGAAGTTTATGCTTTAGCTTCTATTGTTCAAAAAGAAACTGCAAAAGCAGATGAGCGTCCTCGAGTTGCAGGTGTTTATCTCAACCGCTTACATAATGGCTGGAAGCTAGACGCAGACCCAACAGTAATTTATGCTGTAAAAAAAGAAGCTAATGATTTTGACCGCGTTATTAAGCGTGTTCTTTATAAAGATCTGGAAACAGATTCTCCTTATAATACTTATACGTATGGAGGTTTACCTCCAGGGCCAATCTTTATGCCCGATCTTTCAGCTATTAATGCTGTGTTAAATCCTGAATCCCACCAATACTATTTCTTCGTTGCAGACGTTTCTAATCCTGGCTATCATCTTTTCGCAAAGACTATGGCTCAGCACAATGCAAATAGGAAGCAGTATATTAACTGGATAAATAAACAAGGAATTAATCGTTAAGCCAATAAATGTTAAATGTTTGTCTTTTCCTCAGTCGGAGGTTAGATAAATGTTAAAATATCTAAGAAAAAGAGTCATATCACATAAAATACAACACATTTTTACGAAAACACTGACTTTAATAAAAGCTTAACCAATTCATTGTCAATCGCTTATATTCTATTTGTATATTTACGCAGTAATATAGACGGGTAATTTAGTAGCGTTCATCAACCGGTCTGAAATTTATTTTATGACGAAAAACATTGTAAAATTAGCAGCGTTGCCTTCTGTGTTTGGTTTGGTGGCATTAAGTATGTCAGTTAAAGATACAGATAAACCACGTGAAAATTCTACTGAAGGTTTAGAGTTATTCTACACAGTACCCCAATTTGATGAGACCGATACTGCTGTATTGGATAACACTTCAAATTTAAATCTTGCCACCACCGGAAAATCATTTACCGGTTTCAAGGAAGCCTTAGGCTTTAAAGAGTCTCAAAATGATTACAAACGTATCAATCAGTTAGGTTATTTAGGGAAATACCAGTTTGGTAGAAGTACTTTATTGCTATTAGGAATAACAGATACAGATGAATTTATAAATAACCCCAGATTACAGGAAAAGGCTTTTGTTGCAAATGCTTCTCGTAATAAATGGGTTCTTAGAAAAGATATCAAGCGTTTTACAGGGAAAGTTATTAACGGAGTAAAAGTAACGGAATCTGGTATTTTAGCAGCAGCTCATCTTGCTGGTCCCGGGAGTGTAAAAAGTTATTTACGCTCAGGTGGAGTAGAAGGTTTTAGAGATGCTTTTGGAACTTCAGTTTATAGTTATATAAAAAAATTTGCAGGTTATGATGTTTCGTTTATTGAGCCTGATAGAAATGCAAAAGTTGATTTAGATAGTTAAAATCTGTTTTTGAATGATTTAAAAACTAAAAAAGCGACCGTACGGTCGCTTTTTTAGTTTTGTATTATAAATAATGCAGGCCTCTTGTGTAAATCTGGTTTTTTGGTCTGCCAGATAGAGATGGGCTTTGTTATAATAAATTCGGTAGGAAGTGTGATGTCACAGGCAATACAAAGTCGCGTGTTAGCCTGTAAAGTGTTGCACAATTCATCAATCATTTTATTGTTTCGATAAGGTGTTTCAATAAAGAGTTGAGATTGATTATTATCTTTAGAAATGCGCTCTAAACGCTTCAGTTCGCTGCGTCGTTCTTTAGAATCAATAGGTAAATAGCCGTTAAAAGCAAAGTTTTGACCATTCATCCCACTGCTCATCATCGCCATTAAAATAGAAGAAGGTCCTACTAAAGGAACTACTTGTATCCCTTTTTCGTGAGCGAGTCGCACTACTTCGGCGCCGGGATCTGCAATACCGGGAACACCGGCCTCAGACATTAGACCTATTGATTTTCCTTTTAAACAAGAGTCTAAGTATGCAGGGACTTCGGTAATTTCTGTGTGTTTATTGAGTGGATTTAGAATTAAAGAAGGTTGTGGTTTTTCTTTGCAAATTTGTTTGATGAATCTTCGAGCTGTTTTCTCGTTTTCAACCACATATTCATCAATAGTACTAATGATTTTCTGAACCAAACCCGGCATTACTTCAAGAGGATCTGTATCACCAAGTGTTACAGGAATCAAATACAATTTGCCGTACTCAGGTTTTATATGCATAAAATTGAATTATTTAGTCAGGCGTTCAGCTAATTTGGTAGTGGCTTCGTCTAGCATTTCGTAAACTTTGTCAAAACCACGTAAGCTGTCATTATAAGGATCTGGTACATCTACGCGTTCACCGGGAAATATTTCGTCTAAAATAAGACTAACTTTTTCTTTATCACCATCATTGCGCACTTGCTCAATTACGTCTTCATAGTTGTAATTGTCCATCACAAAAATATGATCATAGTGACCAAAAAAAGCTGGTTTAAACTGCATTCCACGTTGATCTGAAATGTCTAAGCCATTTTTTTGAGCAACCGCAATACTTCTCGAGTCTGGAAGACTCCCTACGTGCCAATGACCCGTTCCTGCAGAATCGACTTCAAATTTATCAGCGTCTAATTTCGATTTTAATAATCCTTCTGCTAATGGAGATCTGCAAATATTACCTAAGCAAACCATTAAAATACGTGTTTTCATTTCAGGTAAATTTTTCGCGAAAGCTTATTTTTTTAATTGATACAGAAAAGTAATAAAACGCAACTCAAAAGTTGATTACATAGTGAGTTTTTTGTTTAAATCTTCTACGTATTTTTTAAACTGTTTGTCTGTAGCTGATAGGTTGTCTACGGTTTTGCAGGCGTGTAGAACGGTAGCATGATCACGTTTACCTATCTGTGAACCAATACTTGCAAGAGAAGCTTTGGTTAGTTTTTTTGCAAAAAACATAGCGAGTTGTCTTGCTTGTACAATGTGTCGTTTGCGGGTTTTAGACTGTAGTGTATCTACATCCATCTGAAAATAGTCACTTACTACTTTCTGAATGTAATCTATAGAAACCTCGCGCTTGGTGTGCTTAACATAATTGTCAACAATCTTCTTAGCAAGCTCGAGATTGATTTCTTTTTTATTGAAGGAGGAGTGAGCGATTAATGAGATAATAGCACCCTCTAATTCACGAATGTTAGTCTTAATATTATTTGCTAAAAACTCAACAATATCTTCTGGCATTTCTACACCATCTTGATAAAGTTTATTTTTAATAATTGAGACACGTGTTTCAAAACCGGGCTGTTGCAGTTCTGCAGAAAGACCCCATTTAAAGCGAGAAAGCAGACGTTGTTCTATATCCTGCATATCAACAGGAGCTTTATCACTAGTTAAAACTACCTGTTTTCCGTTTTGATGTAAATGGTTAAATATGTGGAAAAATACATCTTGAGTACCAGCCTTACCTGATAACAATTGAATGTCATCTACTATAAGTACATCAATTACCTGATAGAAATGAATAAAATCATTTCGGTTATTCTTTTTAACCGATTCTATATATTGCTGAGTGAATTTTTCTGCAGAAATATAAAGAACTGTTTTATCTGGGTAACAGTCTTTAATTTGTACACCAATAGCATGAGCTAAATGTGTCTTACCTAAACCAACACCTCCAAAAATAAGTAATGGGTTAAAAGAAGTTCCTCCCGGTTTATTTGCAACAGCCATACCTGCAGAACGAGCAAGACGGTTAGAGTCACCTTCAAGAAAGTTATCGAAATTGTAATTAGGATTCAATTGAGATTCTATCTGAAGATTACGAATTCCCGGAATTACAAATGGATTTTTTAGTTCAGGATTTTTATTTTTTAAAGGAGCGTCAACTTCTTGCGATTTCATCGTGTTGGGACGGTTGGTGCTCGGTATTTTTTCAGTGAATGGTTGGCGGTTTCCGTAGGTATTTTCCATACGAATTACGTAAACCAATTTTGCGTGTTCTCCCAGCTCTTTAGTTAGAGAGACTTTTAATAGTTTTACATAATGTTCTTCTAGCCACTCATAAAAGAATTTACTAGGAACCTGTATGCTGAGAGCATTATCTGTAAGTTTAACTGCTCGAATGGGTTCGAACCAGGTTTTGTAAGCCTGCGGGGTTATATTGTCCTGAATAAATGAGAGACAATTATCCCATACTGTTTGCGCAGTCATACTCATTCTTTTGGTTAAATTTTAAGTTATTTTTGTTTTTCGGACGTCTGAAAAGTGAGAAAATAAAGAGATCTTCGTTTCGTTCAGCGCGAGGCAAATATGTGAACAAAAAATGTAATAAAAAAAGAAAATTAGATTGCTTTTTTAGAATTTTTTGCGCATACTCTTTCCGAGGTTTAATCTAAGAATATATTTGTTAATAACTCTATGAAATCACACACAACTTCTGTTAAAGTTAGATATGCAGAAACAGATCAAATGGGTGTAGTGCATCATGCTAACTATGCTGTATATCTGGAACTTGCTCGTATAGATTGGTTAGAAGCTATAGGGATTTCCTATAAAAAAATGGAAGAGAAAGGGATTATGTTACCTGTTTACGGCATGCAGTTTTCTTTTTTGAAACCTGCGCTATTTGATGATATTTTAACTATAAAAACGATGCTTACAAAAACACCGCGTGCGAGTATAGTTTTTGACTATGAAATTTATAATCAGAATCAAGAATTGCTTACTAAAGCAGAAACAACTTTGGTTTTTGTAGATATGTCAACAAACAGACCTACAAGATGCCCAGAATATATCTTAGAGAAGTTAAAGTAATAGTTATTCAATGACTGAGCTCTCGATTCCAAAAACTGCATTGAAGCGTTGTTGAATACGATTCAATGCAGTTTTACGAACACCTATTGTGATTAAGCAACTCAATTCCATTTTTTGTTTTGCAATTTCTAATTGCTCTTCTTTGATAATTCTCATTACCGTATGAAGTAGGTGATATTCAAATTTTAATTGAAGTTCTTCTGTAATCGTTTTTGTTATAATGTTAGACTCTTCTAAAGCGAATTGAGCAGCAGTTTTGTAAGCTTGTATCAATCCACCAACGCCTAGATTCGTGCCACCATAATATCTAATTACCGTTACCAATGTTTGTGTAACCTCAAAAGATTGTAGTTGACCATAAATAGGTAATCCCGCAGAATTACTGGGTTCCCCATCATCATTTGCTCTATAATTCTCGTAATTCTTTCCTAGTTGCCAAGCATAACAAACGTGTGATGCTTTATTGTGTTTGTTTTTTAAATCAGAAACAATAGTATCAATTTCACTTTCATTGGTAACGGGATGTGCCTGGCCGATGAATTTACTTCCGCGGTCTTTAAAGAATATTTCTTCTCCGGTTTTAGAAAGGGTTTTATAACAGTCTATTTCCTGCATTATTCAATTTTTACTGGATAGTTGCGATTAGTATGATGCTTAAAATAGCAAATCCTATCCCAATCCAGTTTTTTGCGGAAAGTTTTTCCTTAAAAAATAGGATTCCTATTAACGTTGCAACCATTACGATACCTACATTGTTTAATGTAAAAACAGTTGAACTTTCTAGAGAGGGGTGTCTCAGTGCACGTACCAGAAAGTAGATCGAAAAATAGTTAGGAACTCCTAAAGCTATTCCTCCAAGAATGTTTTTAAGTTGTATCTTCTGACTGCCTTTTATTAACTGGAAAATCAATACCGCAACACCAAGTATAAATGCTGTTGCAAATATCATTGCAGAAAAAAGCGGCACGTCTTTTTCTGCCACAAAACTATCTTCGAGGAATTTGATGCTCGTGTCAATTATACCACTACCTAGGAATACTAAAATCGGAAATACCAGATTTTTTTTAGTTGGTTTGCTAGAATCCTGCTTCTTTACCGAAACCAAATAAACGGCGATTAAAGCAGCAAGAATCCCGACTATTTTAAGAGTAGCGGCATTTTCTCTATAATAAATGAGCCCAAAAGCAATTGGTATGACCATGCTCATTTTTGTTGCCACAGAAACAACAGAAAGTCCGCTGCGTTGTGTGGTTATAGCCATTAGGTTGAAAATAACAATGAATAAAACTCCTAAAAAAACTGTGCCGGTTAACCAAGAATACGTTGCAAGTCCGGTCCAGTTCACAGGCTGTGAATATGCTGTAAAGCCTGAAGCACACGCAATTATATAGTTAACGACTATAGCCTGAAAAGTGTTGACTTGAAACCTATTAAAAAGCTTAAATACTAAAAAGATAATGCTTGAAGCAAGTATGCTTAAAAACAAATAGATCAAAACAAGGCTTTTTTGACTTCAAACAATTGTGTGACGTCTTCAAAACCGGGTTCTAAATGCCAGGTATGAATTCCCATTGATGAGGCCGCTGCAGTATTTAAAATTGTATCGTCTATAAATAGTGTTTCATTTGCTAAGAGATCGTCTTTACGTAAAACAAAATCGTAAATCTCAAGATCTGGTTTACGTAAATTGATTTGCTGTGAAAGATAAAAACGTTCAAAACAATTTTGGAATTGAGAATAGCGTACCGCTCCCATATTTTTTATAACCTGCTCAATGTGAAGGTCATTGGTATTGCTCAACAAAAGCAATCTGTATTTTTTTGACTTGGCTAACTCTATGATCCAATCAAGGCGTTCTTGAGGGAAATCGAGAATAATGCTGTTCCAGGCTTGTTGAAAGGATAAAGCTGTAAGCTGTGGGAATTTTTTTAGGTAATTTTCAATTAATTGGTCACTGGTGATTAACCCCTTTTCATAGGTGTTGTGCCACGTTGTCATCTCTTCATCTATTGTTCTGATTCCCATTTTGGCTAATGCTTGCTCAGGGGCTTTTTTGTCGAGATTGATGAAAACATCACCAAAATCAAAGAGTAAATTTTTAATCATTAATAGAGCTATAAAGGGTTAATGTATCACCGTTAATCGTTGTACTCTCTGAATTTTGAATAGCTGTAAGTACAGGAGCTTTAATACCAGAGTTAAAAATAAGATTTCCTTTAAAAACCCGGGCTTCATCCCAGAGCTTTTCGTTTATAAAGCTTTGTAGTGTTTGAGCGCCACCTTCTATAATCACCGACTGTAAGCCTTCGCTATACAGTATTTCACAAATCTGAGAAGGAAGGTTTTGATTAAAATCTACTTTACTAAACTTCAAATTGTTTTTGTTTTCAACCTCTAAAGCTGTTAGTATTAGCGTTGGTGCCTTTTGATCAAAAACAGTAGCTTCTTTAGATAAACTCAAATTTCTATCAATAATTATTCTGGTAGGAGAATCGCCTGCCCAGTCACGAGTTGTTAAGCTGGGATTATCAGCTTTGACGGTATTTGTCCCTACTAAAATGCTTTGTTCTTCAGCACGCCATTTATGTACAAGTTGTTGGCTTGTTTTGTTTGTGATCCATACGGGCTTCTTTTTATTTCTGCTTTCAGTTTCTGGAGCAATAAAGCCATCTAAACTTTCAGCCCATTTAAGAATAACATACGGGCGCTTTTTTTGATGAAATGTAAAAAAGCGCTTGTTCAGATTTTGACATTCTTTTTCTAATACACCTACCAAAACCTCGCAGCCTGCATCAAGTAATTTTTTTATTCCTCTACCTGCAACTTCAGCAAAGGGATCAACGGTTCCTATAATAACCTTTTTGATTCCTTTGGCAATGATCAGGTCACTGCACGGAGGCGTTTTCCCATAATGACTACAAGGCTCCAGACTTACATAAATTGTAGATTTCTTAAGTAGTTCTGTTTTTTTTACGCTATTCACCGCATTAACTTCGGCATGCGGTTGCCCGGCTTTCTGGTGCCAGCCTTCTCCTATAATTATGTCGTCGCAAACGATAACACTACCTACCATTGGGTTGGGATAGGTATTTCCCAGTCCGTTTTTAGCCAGTTGTAAACAGCGAGACATGTATTTTTCGTGTATCTTCACAAACTCAAAAGTACCATTAAAAAGTAAGAAAACCGATGCTTCAAATTAGACCGGTAGAACACGCTGATAATGTGAATTTAGCAACTGTTCTAAGAGCTATTTTAATTGAAATGGGCGTGCCTAAAGTAGGTACCGCATATGAGGACAAAGCTTTAGATTGCATGTATGAAACTTATGCTGAAGCAAATGCGCAGTATTTTGTTGTAGAACAAGATGGTGTGATTTTAGGAGGTGCAGGTATTGCCGCACTAGCCAATTATGATGGGCCTGTTTGTGAGCTGCAGAAAATGTATGTTTCTTCAGAATTGAGGGGGCGGGGTTTAGGTAAACAGCTCATGAATACGTGTCTCGAATTCGCATCAAAATCGGGTTTTGAACAAGTTTATATAGAGACAATGCCGTATATGGAAGCTGCCCAGAAACTCTATAAGAAAACCGGTTTTTATTACATCGACGGACCAATGGGGTGCACAGGTCATAATGCTTGTCCTGTTCATATGCTTAAAGATTTAAAGTAAATGAAATTAAGCGAATACCGATCTTATTTTTATGAGCAATTAATTGCTTTATACCCTCAGGAGGAACGCGTGACATTTTTTAAGGCTTTTGCCGAAAAATTTCTCGAGATGCAACCTGTTCAAATTCCAATAAGTTTAAATAAGGAATTGACGAAAGCGGAATTAGAATTATTAAATGAAGCGCTTTTAAAACTGAAAAATCACGAACCTTTACAATACATAATAGGGGAGACTGAATTTTATGGTTTTCCTTTTAAAGTTGCTTCCGGAGTGCTTATTCCCAGACCGGAAACTGAAGAGTTAGTAGACTGGGTTTATCAGGATTTTAAAAAGAATAATGCTTCTATTTCAATTCTAGATATTGGTACAGGTAGTGGAGCAATTGCTTTGAGCCTGGCTAAATTAATAACTCAGGCATCGGTTAGTGCGATTGATTTTTCGACTAAGGCCTTAGCGATAGCAAAGGATAATGCAGAGCTCAACTCAGTTAAAATTAATTGGATAGAGCAAGATATACTTTCAACAGGTGGTCTAGGTCAAAGCTATGATGTTATTGTTTCAAATCCGCCATATGTGAGAAACCTGGAAAAGGTAGAAATGCAATCTAATGTGCTTAAATATGAGCCTCACGAGGCTCTTTTTGTCGCAGATGACAATGCGTTAATTTTCTATAAAAAAATAGCAACGCTGGCATTTCAGAGCTTAAAACAAAATGGAATTTTGTATTTTGAAATCAATGAGTATTTAGGAGATGAAACGCTAGAGCTTGTTAAAAATAGTGGGTTTGAAAACGTAGAATTACGAAATGATTTTGCGGGAAAACCCAGAATGCTAAAAGCAAAACGTACATGAAAATTTTAAATTCTATTTGTGTTTTCTGCGGAAGCAGTGAAGGTAATGATCCAGAAATTATAAATCAATCAGAGATATTGGGTGTTGAGCTTGCGAAACACGAAATCACCCTTATTTACGGAGGTTCTCAATTGGGAATCATGGGGCGTGTTGCGCAATCATGTTTATCAAATAACGGAAAAGCAGTCGGGATTATTCCCGGATTCTTGAAAACCAGGGAAATTGTACATCCTGGTCTTGATCAGCTCGTAACTACTGATAATATGCACGAGCGCAAACTAAAAATGCAAGAGATGAGCGATGGCTTTATAACGCTTCCGGGAGGTTTTGGTACGTTTGAAGAGCTTTTTGAAATCATTACGTGGAGCCAGTTGGGCTTGCATCATAAACCTATAGGTTTGCTTAATACAAATGGTTTTTATGATCATTTAATTGCAATGCTTGATGAGATGGTTACCCGTGGGTTTCTCAAACAAGAAAACCGCGAACTCTTGATTGAAGATACCAATGTGGAAAAGCTATTAGAGAAAATGAAAAATTTTGAACCCAATTTGAATTCAAAGTTTTTGAAACCGGAGAATACTTAGTTTTCAATTTAATATCAACTTCCCAAGATTAAATACAGATTTTCAGTTTATGACTACCCAAGAAAAGATACAGGTTTTACGCGAAGAACTCAGACGCCATAATTATAATTATTACGTTTTGGATAAGCCTGAGATTGACGATTATACATTTGATCAAAAATTAAAAGAATTACAAGCGTTAGAAGAAAAACATCCGGAGTTTTATGATGCTAATTCGCCAACGCTTCGAGTGGGAGGTCAGATCACTAAGAACTTTGCGACGGTAAAACATGAGTCACGCATGTATTCTTTAGCTAATAGTTATTCTCAGGAAGACTTAGAAGATTGGGAAACGCGCCTTAAAAAATTAGTTGATGGTGAGGTAGAATATGTATGCGAATTAAAGTATGACGGGGCTTCTATAAGTCTTACTTATGAGAATGGAGAACTCGTACGTGCGGTCACGCGTGGTGATGGAGTGCAGGGTGATGATGTTACTAATAATGTAAAAACCATACGAAGCGTACCCTTAAAACTTAAAGGAGAATTCCCGGCTAAATTTGATATTAGAGGAGAAATTGTTTTGCCATTAGCTGGTTTTGCGCAGATGAATGCAGAACGCGTAGAAGCTGGTGAGGAACCTTATTGTAATCCCAGAAATACAGCTTCCGGGAGTTTGAAGCTTCAGGATAGTGCAGAGGTTTCTAAGAGACCTTTAGATTGCTTATTGTATAGTATTGTAGGAGAAAATCTGAATATGAAAAGTCAGTTTGAAAGTTTAGAGAAAGCCCGCTCTTGGGGATTTAAAGTTCCGGATGTAGCTAAAAAAACGGCTTCAACTGCAGAGACTTTTGAGTTTTTAAATTATTGGGACGAGCATCGTCACGACTTGCCTTATGAGACTGATGGTGTTGTGATTAAAGTGAATAGTTTTCAGCAACAAGAAGAATTGGGTTTTACTGCAAAAGCTCCCAGATGGGCGATGGCTTATAAGTTTAAAACTGAGCAAGCAGAAACTGTTCTGGAGAAAATTACTTATCAAGTTGGGCGTACTGGTGCAATTACACCGGTAGCAAACCTAGAGCCGGTTCAACTTGCCGGAACCATTGTAAAGCGAGCTTCTTTGCATAATGCAGATCAGATTGAAAAATTAGACATACGTGTAGGCGATCACGTTTATGTTGAAAAAGGAGGGGAGATTATACCAAAAATAGTGGGTGTCGATTTTGAAAAGCGAAATCCAGATTCTGAGCCTACAGTTTATATAACCAATTGTCCTGAATGTGATACAGAATTGATCCGTCAGGAAGGTGAGGCGCAACACTATTGTCCCAACGATATGGGATGTCCACCGCAGATTATCGGTCGTATTCAACATTTTATCTCTCGAAAAGCAATGGATATAGAAGGACTTGGTGGAGAAACTGTTGCTTTGCTTGTAAACCAAGGGCTGATTCAAAGTTACGCAGATCTTTACGATTTGAAAAAAGAGCAAATTCTACCATTAGAGCGCATGGCAGAGAAATCTGCAGATAACTTGATAAAGGGTATTGTAACTTCAAAGAAAGTCCCATTTGAGCGCGTTCTTTTTGGTCTGGGTATTAGATACGTTGGTGAAACCGTAGCTCGAAAACTGGCTAAGCATTTTAAAAATATAGAAGCTTTAGAAGCTGCTTCTGAAGAGGAATTAGTTGCTGTTGATGAGATAGGTGAGCGTATTGCACAGAGTGTTGTTTCCTTTTTTGCTGAAAATGAAAACAAAAACCTTGTAAACCGTTTAAAGGAGAAGGGTTTGCAATTAGAACTAGATGCTTCAGTACTTGAGAATCAAACAGAAAAACTTAAAGGAAAGACTTTTGTTATTTCGGGTGTTTTTACCAAAGTTTCCAGAACAGAACTTAAAAAAATGATTGAAGATAACGGTGGAAAGGCTTCCGGAAGTATTTCTTCAAAAACAAATTTCCTAGTTGCTGGTGAAAATATGGGACCTAGTAAATTAGAAAAAGCCGAAAAATTGAATGTGCCTATTATTTCTGAAGATGAATTTCTCAGAATGTTATAAGTCAAAAATCAAAATAAATATATAATACTTGTAAAAACCTTTTTAAAGTGTTTGAAATTACGGGAATCAACTGTAGTTGAGTATTTTATTTTGCAGTTTTATTTTAAATAAATAATCTTAAATAATAATTCTTTTAAATTACAAGAACCTCTATTCAATCAAATTATTTAGATTAGAATAAGCTCCGATTATATGAAGTTTAAATACTTAGTGTACTTATATATATTTGCTGGAGTTATTGAAATCCTATTGATAGGTTTTCATTTTAATCTTTCAATATATTTAAGGCCTGTTTGTGTTTTTTTAATCTATAGTTTTTATGTTGCCAATGTAAAAAAGCATAATTACTTCTTGCTTTTTTACCTGACTTGTGAGTTGATTAATGAGGTGTTTTTCTTAATTGATTTCAGCAAATATTTTGTCTTGGTCCTAACTTGTTATTGTTTGGCTACTTTTTCTATGCTTTATCATATTTGGCCACTTGTTAAGCGCACAAGTTTTAAAACTAATTGGAGTGATTTGATAAGGCCATTTCTCGGTTTATTAGGAATACTTTTTATTTTTTGGGAATTGATTTTAATGGTGTTTAAGAATTTGCCAAATTTTTATATTTTTTTTCCGGCTTTAGTGGCATTGTTAGTTTGGATTTTCTTTTGCTCAATTATGCCAGCTAAAGACAAGCATCCAGATAATTTTGCTTTGTATTTTATAGGAGGTTCTATGGCTGTGATGGCTCCTACAATGTTTATATATGAGTTTTTATGGTCAAATTCTATAATTCTATATCTTTCTCTGATCTCAATGTTTTTGCTAAAGATTTTTTTAGTTTGGTATTTGATTAACCTTGATAAAATATTATGTTCTAAAGAGGAATACTTCTGAAAGAAAAGACGTGTTAACTCAACACTTTAATATAAGATTTGTTGTTGATTGTTAATTTTTTTTAGTTATTTACTAACTTATTTATTAGTGCCTTTGAGCATATTTAAAAATAGATGAGAGAACTAAATACTAATTTTTATATAGACAGACCTTCACAAATTTTATATCTAGGTATTTTTTGCTGTATAGTATTTATTTTCGCTTCATCAATCAATCAAACTTTAGGTTATATATTACAGCCTTCTTTTTATTTAATTTATTATTGGTTTTATTGTAAGTCTTTAAAAAAGCATAACCTCGTATTAGCTGCTTTTTTGGCTTCAGCTTATGTAGGGGAGGTATGCGTACTTACCGATATACATAAATATTTTACAATAATACTTATGACATTTTTTATTGCTGCGGCTGCTATGTTATATACATTTATGCCTATTCTTAGAATAAGACCACGAAAAATCACTAGAGAAATGGTATTACAGCCGATAATAGGAGTTATATTCTGCACCTATACTGTAATATATTTGATGAGTATGTATTATAGTAGTGTCCCAAATAAATTTTTATTTGTTATTGGTGCCATATTTCTACTAATATTTACGCTGATCTGCTTTTTGATTCCATTGAGAAACAGTCACCCAAGTAATGTTTACTTGTATCTGATAGGAGGCTGCTTGCTTATTGAAGCTATTTTAGCTTTTGTGTATACCTACAGTATGGCCATACCAATCATAGCCTCCGGTGTCAAAATTGCAATATGTGTGCACAAGACTTGTGTAGCGATCTATTATGTACGAATAGAAAAAGTACGTACAGATATAGGTTATGAAGGTTATTAAATAGTAATTGTTTTTGAGGTTGCAGTTGCTTTACCAGTAAGATCAAACTCAAAGTCTATTCTACCCAGGTTAACTCCGGCCCAACCTACTTGATTCACTATAACATCATTGTCTGAGGCATTTTTGACTATTGTAGGTTTTTCTAAAAATGTGTGTGTGTGGCCACCTATGATAAGATCGATGTTTTTAGTTTTTTTTGCTAGTTTAAGATCTGATATTTTATCATATTTATAGCTGTATCCTAAATGAGAGAGACAAATAATTAAATCACAATTTTGTTCTTCTTTTAAAATGCGGGTCATATCATGAGAAGTTTCAATGGGGTCTAGATATTGAGTTTCTTTAGATAGTGCAGGAGTTACTAAGCCTTCTAATTGTATTCCTATTCCAAATACGCCTATTTTGATTCCATCTTTTATAAAGATCTCATACGGTTTTGTTAAACCGTCCATAGCAGTGTTTGTAAAATTATAGTTTGAACTCAGCATTTTAAAACTGGCATTTGGCATTTGTACAGCTAGACCATTCACGCCATTATCAAAATCGTGATTACCTATCGTTGCAGCATCATACTGCATCATACTCATTAATTTAAACTCAAGTTCGCCTCCATAAAAATTAAAATAAGGTGTGCCCTGAAAGATATCTCCCGCGTCCAATAATAGGGTGTTGGGGTTTTCTTTGCGTATTGCTTCAATTAGGGTTAAGCGTCTTGCAACACCACCTTTATTGGGAAAAGACGCGTCTTCGGGTGAAAACGGATCAATATGGCTGTGCACATCGTTTGTGTGCAGAATTGTGATTTTCTTTGACTTTTTCGTTTCTGCAAAAAGATTAAAACTTGGTGCGCCGGCAACAACTGCAGTTGCAATACTGGTTTGCTTTATAAACTTTCTTCTTTCCATATTTATTCTTTGATAAAACGATTGTCTCTTACAGGTGCTATGGTGTCTTGTTCTTTGAAATAGTCAACTAAAATGTTACGGATTTTATAATCTAAAACGTCCATACTTAAAGGTTCACTTAAAAATGTCATGTGGTCGCCACCTTGTTGCAGATAATCGTTAGTTGCTATGAAATAGGTTTTTCCATTTTCGACTGGTTTTCCATTTATAGTGGCGGTTTTAATCTCATTTTTTTTATCAATTACAAGCTGCATATTAGAGATAGGGTGAGCAGTGCCTGATTTTAAATAATCAAACATCTTATTTACTTGATCGCTTGTGAGTTCTACAACCACAACGCTGTTTTCAAAAGGCATAATGTCAAAAGCAGATCGCATGGTCACATCTCCGGCATTTAAAGTAGATCTGATTCCTCCATGATTAAGGAGTACCGCATCAATATTTTTCCCTGTTCTTTTCTTAAATACAGGGTTACTCAATTCAAAAACAGCATCTGCCATCATATTACCTAGAGCAGTGTTGTATAGACCTTCCTTTTTTGAAAGGCTTTGTGGAGCGTATGCAAGTACAGCACCCATTTCTTCATCTATGCGTTTTCGGTAAGGAGCAATGTAATCTAGAACATCTTGGTTTGCTTGAATACTGTCTGTAACAGGAAGTTGGTGGCCTTCAATATGTGTTAGGGTAGCTTGAGAGTCTTTGCAACCCAGCAGGCTAATAATGAGAACTAGAGAGAGAAAAATCCGAATCATTGACTGATTAAATAAAAGAGTTGCTTTGAGCGATAATTAATTACATTTGCGCAAAACAAATTTAGATGTTTTTAGACGGATGGAAACAGGATTTGCTTAAATCTAAGGTTAAGAATTTTCACAAGAATTCTAAGCAAAGTTTTAAAAATTCAATTGGAGAAGGTGTAGGATTACTCGTTGATTTGCGTGAGTTTGAAAACCTGAAAAGATTGAATGAGTTGCTTTTACTTCTAACAGAATCAGACGATAATATGCTGATTGCTTTTACACATGATAAAACTCATACCGAAAAAGAGTCTTATCTGGAATTGAGTAAAAGTGATTTTTCAATCTCCGGAAGTTTAAAAAATCCCAAAATACAGCAATTTATAGATAAACCTTTTAAGGTCTTAATAAGTTATTACCGTACAGAAAATGTATTTTTGGATTTCGTTTCGGCGCAATCTAAAGCTTTATTCAAGGTTGGTATTTCTTCGGAATTAGCAGATTTTAATGATTTAACCATTAACTCTAAGGCAGAAGAGGTACAAGTGTTTGAAACCGAATTATTGAAATATTTGAAATTATTAAATCGCATAGATTAAGATGCAAGAATTGAAAGGGACTGGTGTTGCACTGGCAACTCCATTTAATGAAGACTTAAGTTTAGACCTAAACGGTTTAGGTCAGCTAGTTGAATATAACATATCTGGAGGTGTAGATTATCTTGTGGTAATGGGTACTACAGCAGAAAATGCTACGCTCACATCTGCAGAGAAAGACAAGATTATCGCTAAGGTTACTGAGGTCAATGCTGGCAGATTACCACTAGTTCTTGGAGTGGGGGGAAATAATACCACAGCTCTTGTAGATGAACTTAAAACCAGAGATTTTACTGGTTTCAAAGCTATTTTATCTGTTTCACCTTATTACAACAGACCTACGCAAGCTGGTATCTATGCACATTATTTAGCGATTGCAGAGGCTTCACCGCTTCCTGTAATTTTGTATAATGTTCCTGGTCGTACCGGTAGCAATGTTTTGCCAGAAACAGTAATTAAACTCGCTAATGATTCAGAAAATATTATTGGAGTTAAAGAAGCTGCAGGTGATCTCGCTCAAATGATGCGTCTTATAAAAGAACGTCCAGATGAGTTCTTAGTACTTTCTGGAGATGATCTACTGGCTTTACCCACAGTTTCTGCTGGTGGTGATGGTGTGATTTCGGTACTTGCGCAAGGTTTACCCGGTATTTTTTCAGAAATGATGAAGCAAGGCTTGCAAAGTAATTTTAATGAAGCATATAAGAAGCATTATATGTTAATGCCTGCGGTAGATCTTATTTTTGCTGAAGGTAATCCTGCCGGTATTAAAGCTTTACTGGCAAGTAAGAATATTTGTAATGACAGTGTCAGACTGCCTTTAGTGCCGGCAACAGAAACTTTAAAACAAAATATTGCAACATACTTGAGCGAGACTGGTCTTTAAGTTTTGTAATACCTAGAAAAACCTTATTTTTGCCCGATGTTTTTAAGCTTAATGAAGAAAACAATTGTAGTTGTATTAGCCGTAGTAACTTTGGCGTCTTGTAGTGAATATCAAAAAGCTCTCAAATCTGAAGATACAGGAGTAAAATATTCTATGGCAGACTCGCTTTATAATGCCGGTAAATACCGTAAATCTTTAAAGTTGTGGGAGCAAATTGTTCCTGCATATAGAGGTAAGCCTCAAGCAGAGCGTATCATGTTTTTATATGCAGATGCTCAGTATCAAGAAGAAAATTACTATTTAGCAGGTTATCAGTTTGATCGTTTTGTTTCGGCGTATCCTGATTCTGATAAAGCAGAGGAGGCAGAATATAAAGCTGCTGTCAGTTATGCAGAGCTTTCTCCTAATTATCAGTTAGATCAGTCTGAAACTGAAAAAGGTTTAACTCAATTACAACAATTCATTACTTCTTATCCAGAATCATCATATGCTGAAGATGCTAATGAGCGAATTAAAGAGCTTAGCATTAAAATGCAGAAGAAATCTTTTGAAATAGCAAAGGGATGGCATAAGATTATGCAGTATCCGGCTGCGATTTCTTCTTTAGATGATTTTTTATCAGATTACCCTGGTTCACCATTTCGTGAAGCTGCATTTTTCTATAAATTAGATTCGCAGTATCAATACGGTTCAAAAAGTATTAATGTATTGGTTAAACCACGATTAGAAGAAGCAATAGAAATGTATGAGACGCTAATAAATTATTTCCCTGAGGGAGATTATCGTGCTCAGGCAGATGAGATAAAAGCAGATATTGACTCAATATTAGAAAATTATTCCTAATTAAATTAATGCGAATATTATGGATGTGAAAAATTTAGATGCACCAGTAAATACGGTTACTCATAACAGAAGCGAGATTGATGCTCCTACGGGAAACATATATGAAGCGATCTCAATTATCGCTAAGCGTGCTACTCAGATTAATACAGAAATCAAGAGAGAATTACTAGAGAAGTTAGATGAGTTTGCTACGTATAGTGATAGTTTAGAAGAGATTTTTGAGAACAAAGAACAGATTGAAGTTTCTAAGTTTTACGAGCGTTTGCCTAAGCCACATGCTATGGCCGTTCAAGAATGGTTAGAAGATAAAATATACTTCCGAGATACGACTGCAACAGAGTAGTCATGTCTGTTTTACGCGGTAAAAAGGTTTTACTTGGAGTAACCGCCGGGATAGCTGCTTATAAAGCGGCTTTTTTGGTTAGAGGTTTTGTCAAAGCTGGTGCAGAAGTACGGGTTATTATGACTCAAGATGCCAAAGAGTTTGTGACTCCGTTGACCCTTTCTACACTATCTAAAAACGAAGTGCTTTCTACTTTTACTAATAAAGAAAGTGAAAATGCATTGTGGAATAACCACGTAGAACTCGGTCTTTGGGCCGATTTCTTGGTTATAGCCCCGGCAACAGCAAATACCTTATCTAAAATGGCAAATGGTACGTCAGATAATTTGTTACTGGCAACTTATCTTTCGGCTAAATGTCCGGTTTATTTTGCTCCTGCTATGGACTTGGATATGCACAAACACCCCAGTACTGCAAATTCGTTTGAGCAACTCATTAGTTATGGTAATGTAATGATACCGGCTACTAGTGGTGAACTCGCCAGTGGCTTAGAGGGTGAAGGTCGTATGGCAGAGCCCGAAGATATTATAACTTTTATTGAGGCAGATATATTAAAAAGGCTTCCGTTAAAAGGGAAAAAGATTCTTATTACTGCTGGTCCTACTTATGAAGCTATAGATCCAGTGCGATTTATAGGGAATCACAGTAGTGGCAAAATGGGTTATGCGATTGCTGCTGAATCTGCAAATCTAGGAGCAGAAGTTGTTCTGGTTTCGGGGCCTACGCATTTAAAACTGAAACACAATTTAGTTAATCTTATTCACGTTACATCTGCAGCGGAAATGTTTGAAGCTGTTCAGCAATATTATAGTTCTGCTGATGTAGTAATAGCTGCTGCTGCTGTAGCAGATTACAGACCTGCTGATGTTGCAACTCAAAAAATTAAAAAGAAAGTAGATGCATTAGCTATTCAGTTAGAGCCAACTCAGGATATTTTAGCACATTTAGGTAAATATAAGAAGAATCAGTATTTAGTTGGGTTTGCATTAGAAACTGAAAATGAACTTAAAAATGCAAAAGGAAAAATCGATCGAAAGAATCTGGATTTAATCGTCTTAAATTCTTTAAATGATAAAGGTGCTGGTTTTAAAACCGATACTAATAAAGTAACTTTCATCACTAAGGATGGAGCTGTTTTTCCGCAGGAATTGAAAGAAAAAGAACTTGTTGCTCAAGATTTATTAGAATTTATTCAAAAGGCGTTAGATGTATAAGCTTGTACTTGTTTTGTTTTTTATATGTTTTGGGCTTCAGGCGCAGGAGCTCAATTGCTCTTTGACGATAAATACAGAACAAACCGGGTTGAGTAATCTTCAGGTTTTTAGAACGCTGAAAACAGAACTTACCGAGTTTATGAATAAAACAACCTGGACAGATCTTAATGTCAAGCAACAGGAGCGTATAGATTGTAGTTTTGTTATTATAATTTCGAATATAGATTCTGATTATTTTACAGCTTCTATACAGGTTCAATCTTCAAGACCTGTCTACAACAGTACGTACAACTCAACGCTTTTAAATTTTAACGATAAACAATTCAATTTTAGATATACAGAATTTCAGCCGTTAAATTATAACCCTAATAGTTTTGATTCTAATCTAATTTCGGTATTGGCTTTCTATGCTTATACCATAATTGGCCTTGATGCGGATTCGTATGAATTGGGTGGTGGCGAACCCTATTTTGAAGAGGCTAAACGTATTGTAAATACAGCACAACAACAAGTAACAGATGGCTGGTCTCCTCAAAGTGGGACGCAAACGCGTTTTAGACTGAATCAAGATTTATTGTCTCCTAATTTCAGGGAATTTCATGATGTGATGTATGCTTATCATCGCAATGGCTTAGATTATATGGCAGATAACCCAAAAGATGCAAAGCAATCAATTGCTATAACATTAGAGTTGTTTAACCAGATGTATGCCAGCAGACCTAACAATTTTTTAACACGTGTGTTTTTTGATACAAAAGCTGAAGAAGTTAAAAATATGTTCTCAGAAGGGCCGCAGGTTTCTATAAGTAATCTGGTAGATATGCTTAATAAAGTTGCACCTACCAAGTCTGCTTACTGGCAACAGATCAAATTGTAAGAGACTTTCTCTTTTCTTTGAGCGTAGCAAATTTCTCTAGTATATTTACGCGAGCAAACGCTTTTAATCGTTTGCTTCAAAACAAATATGTATAAAAATCGCTTGATTGGTCTAATTATATTTGCTCTGGGAATACTAATATTAAATGTGTTTTATGGAGATTTGATGGGCTTTATAGGCGGAATACTTTGTGGAGCCGGATTAATATTTGCTATTACCGGTAAAATTTCATTTTTAAGAACTTAAACAAAAATTTTAATTGCTCAGTTCACTACACATAAAAAATTACGCATTAATAGAAGAGGTCAACCTTCAGTTTAATGAAGGGTTCACTGTGATTACCGGTGAGACCGGTGCAGGTAAATCTATTCTTCTGGGGGCTCTAGGGCTTATATTAGGGAAGCGCGCAGATATTAGTAGTATAGGTAATACTGATGAGAAATGTGTTATTGAAGCACATTTTAATGTTTCGGCGTATGATTTAAAAGTTCTATTTGAAGAAGAAGATTTGGATTACGAGTCGCTAACAATCATTAGGCGTGAGATTCTTTCTAGTGGAAAAAGTCGTGCTTTTGTTAACGATACTCCGGTTACGCTTAGTCAACTTTCGGCATTGGGAGCGCGACTGGTCGATATTCACAGTCAGCATCAAACACTTGAGGTCACCGATGTAGATTTTCAGTTTCAGGTTTTGGATGCTTTTGCAGAAAATGAATCGATTCTGTCTAACTATCAGGAACTTTATCAAGAATTCAGATCTAAACAAAGTCAACTTAAAAAGAAGCGATCTCAAAAAGAGGAAGCTCAGAAGGAAGAAGAATATAAAACCTTTTTGCTCGAAGAATTGCTTGCTGCAAATTTAAAAGCGGGTGAACAAGAAAATATAGAAGCATCACACGAAGCATTAAATAATGTGGAGCAAATTACTGAAGGCCTTGCTGAAGCCTACCAAATTCTGAGTAGGGAAGAGGTAGGAGTTAATGAGATGTTGCTTACCGCAAAGGTTCGCTTAGCTAAACTTTCTAGCTTTAGTACTCAATTGAAAGAATTGAGTGATCGGCTTGAGGCGGTAACTATTGAGCTTGATGATATTTCAGAAAGTATAAATGATCTTGCCGCTGATACAGAGAGTGATCCAACCGAGTTGGCACATTTAGAAAGTAGATTAAAAATGTTTTTTGATCTTCAGAAAAAGCATCAGGTTGACAGCGTTGAAGGGCTTATTGAAATTAGAGATACGCTAGATGACGAAGTACAATCTTTAAGTAATCTGGATTCTGAAATAAATAACTTGGAGCGAGAAATTGCTCAGGCAAGAAATGAACTTGAAAAACAAGCTGTATCGCTTACTAAAAGACGTACAAAAACCATAAAACCTTTAACCGAAAAGCTTCAGCATATTCTTTTAAATCTCGGGATGCCTAATGCTCGTTTTGAAGTCAGTTTAACAGATAGCACTACTTTTTTAGAAAACGGAAAAGATCAACTTTATTTTCTGTTTACAGCTAATAAAGGAATGCGAGCGCAAGAATTAAAAAAAGCAGCTTCAGGTGGTGAATTATCACGTATTATGCTGGCAATAAAATCTGTATTGAGTGATTATGCAAAATTACCTACACTTATTTTTGATGAAATTGACACGGGTGTGAGTGGTGAGGTCGCTTTAAAAATGGGACATATTATGAAAGATATGGGATCCCGTATGCAGCTTATAAGTATTACACATTTACCACAAATCGCTGGTCAGGGAGCTAATCATTTAAAAGTGTACAAAGAAGATTTAGCTAAAAAAACCACTACAGGAATCCGTGTTTTAAGTACGGATGAGC
This sequence comes from Leeuwenhoekiella aestuarii, assembly GCF_004104055.1. Lineage (GTDB taxonomy): Bacteria > Bacteroidota > Bacteroidia > Flavobacteriales > Flavobacteriaceae > Leeuwenhoekiella > Leeuwenhoekiella aestuarii. Next base: position 318,846 of record NZ_QOVJ01000002.1, read on the forward strand.
GGGTAGCAGAAATCGCAGAAATGTTAGGCGGTAAAGCATCTTCTGACGCAGCTTTTGACCACGCAAGACAGCTTCTCAACTAATAAAATACTATATTTGACCACTTAAATTAAACAACTATTATGTCCTATAATTTATTAAAAGGAAAACGAGGTATAATCTTTGGCGCGCTTGACGAAAATTCTATCGCATGGAAAACCGCAGAGCGTGTTCACGAAGAAGGCGGAACCTTTGTATTGACAAATGCTCCTATTGCAATGCGTATGGGAAGCATCAATAAACTTGCAGAAAAAACAGGATCAAAAATTATTCCTGCTGATGCAACTTCAGTTGAAGATTTAGAGACTCTTGTTGCCGGTGCAGTTGAAGAGTTAGGTGGTAAAATAGACTTTGTTCTTCATAGTATTGGTATGTCTATTAATGTGCGTAAAGGTCGTCACTATACCGATCAAAAATACGATTGGACTCAGAAGGGAACAGACGTGAGTGCGATGTCTTTTCACAAGACAATGCAGGTGCTTTATAAGCAAGATGCGATGAATGAGTGGGGAAGCATCGTTGCTTTGACTTATATGGCTGCACAGCGTGTTTTTCCTGATTATAATGATATGGCAGATAATAAAGCCTATTTAGAAAGTATTGCGCGTAGTTTTGGTTATTTCTTCGGAAGAGATAAAAAAGTGCGGGTGAATACAATTTCTCAATCTCCAACACCTACTACAGCTGGTCAAGGAGTAAAAGGATTTGATGGCTTTATTGCTTATGCAGATAAAATGAGTCCGTTAGGAAACGCTACTGCCCAAGATTGTGCAGACTACACCGTTTCTCTATTTTCAGATTTAACGAAAAAAGTTACGCTTCAGAATTTATTTCACGATGGCGGCTTCAGTAATATGGGAGTTAGCGATGCCGTGATGGAAGCTTTTGTAGAAGCAGAAGAAAAATAAGCTCAGGCTATAATTTTAAAATGCCCGAAGTCCGGTGACTATCGGGCATTTTTTATGATATAACTTGTCGTTGAATAATAAATAAGCTTTTGTTTAAGTTTAAAAACTAGCTAACCTCAATTATAGCATAAAGCGTAATTTAGCCAAAATACTACGTGTAAAATATGTTGATAAAACTTTCCATCATAATCCCCGTTTATAACAGACCTCAAGAGGTGCAAGAACTGTTAGAAAGTTTTAAGAAACAGAATTATGCTCAACCTTATGAGATTGTTATTGTAGAAGATGGTTCTACTAAAAGTTCAGAGAAAGTTTGTAAAGCTTTTAAGGATTTAAATATCACTTATTTGTTTAAAGATAATTCTGGACCCGGGGCATCCCGCAATTACGGAATGCAACGCGCTTTAGGAAATTATTTTATAATACTGGATAGTGATTGTGTGTTGCCAGAAAATTATTTGAAGCTTGTTTCAGACTCTCTAAATCGTGAGTTTATAGATTTTTTTGGTGGGCCTGATGCTGCTCATAAAGATTTCACATCATTACAAAAGTCAATTAATTACGCGATGACCTCTTTGTTTACTACAGGGGGAATACGTGGAAGAAAAGAGGGTAAAAGCAAATTTGAGCCGCGTAGTTTTAATATGGGGATTTCAAAAGAAGCATTTGAAGCTTCAGGAGGATTTGGTAAAATTCATCCCGGTGAAGATCCAGATTTGAGTATAAGACTTTGGGGTCTAGGCTTTGACTCCAAATTGATTCCAGAAGCGTTTGTATATCATAAACGTCGAATTTCATGGTCTAAATTTTATATTCAGGTTAAAAAATTTGGTACTGTTAGGCCTGTTCTTACCAGCTGGCATCCACAAACTGCAAAACTTACGTATTGGTTCCCTACATGCTTTACACTAGGTTTGATTTTGGCATTTATTCTTGCAATGTTTGAGGTTTATTTACCGGTGTTGTTTGTTTTAGGTTATCTTATTTTAATTGCTTTAGATTCCACATTAAAAAATAAAAGTCTGAGTATAGGTTTACTATCTGTATGGGCAGTATTGGTTCAGTTTGTAGGGTATGGCTTTGCTTTTTTAGAATCCAAAATCAAAATAGGATTACTCAAAAAGGATCCTTTAAAAGAATACCCACACTTATTTTTTAAATAATTTTAATTGAATAAAATCTGAATATGGCAGATCGAAAAAAACGTAGTAAAAATGCAAATCTTCGGGTTTTTATGACCATTCTGGTGGTTGTGGCTACAATATCTGTTATGATCAAGTTGAATCGAAATTTCAGCTTTACAGTTAAAGTTCCGTTGAAGTTTCAAAATTTATCTGAAGATCAGATTTTAAAATCCGCATCTACCAATACAGTTGAAGTTACCGGGAAGGCGAGTGGTTACGATTATTTTAAATACAGATTCTTTTCGCAGGATTTTCCAATTGATTTATCTCAACTTTCCAGAAATAAAAATCGATCATATTATGTTTTTAATGACGAGAATGACGCATTAAAAGGAAGTCTAAGTGGTAGTGAAATAACTTCTTTTGAACCAGATACTGTATTTTTTGATCTGGATAGAAATTTTGATAAGAAAATACCTGTTGTTCCTAAGTATAGCATTACGTTTGCACCAGGTTATGGTAGTTTAGCGGGATTTAAAATTAAACCAGATTCAATTACCATACGTGGTCCGCAGACTGAAGTTGATACCATTTCACAAATTTTCACTGAAGAATTAAAGTTTCAGGACGTACGGAATTCTAAAGCAGATAGTATCAATCTTACTTTTGGAAAAGATATTCCTTTAGTGAATTTGGCTCCCGGTCGAGTCGCTTATACTTTAGCTGTTGATAAGTTTACCGAAGGCAACGTGTCAGTCCCGCTTCAACTTATTAATGTGCCATCTAATGTTACAGCTAAGGTATTTCCAAAGCGGGTTAATGTGATATTTAATGTGAATCTGAGTAACTACGAGCAAGTAAAATCTTCAGATTTTAAAGTGGTTGTTGATTTTAACGAAATAGACAGTCTTTCTACATCTTTAACGCCTCAGGTTCTGGAAGCTCCGGAGTATGTGCGTGACATTCGTTTAAGCGAAAGCACTGTACAATATTTATTAGTAAAATGATCATAGTAGGTATAACCGGAGGAATAGGAAGTGGTAAAACTACAATCGCGAAGTATTTTTCTTCAGAATTTGGTATCCCGGTTTACTATGCAGATACTGAAGCTAAAGCATTGATGAATACAGAAGCGTTGCGAAAGCAAGTTATAAGACTTCTGGGAAAAGCTTCTTATAAAGAAGGTGAACTTGATCGTAAATATGTCGCAGATAAAGTTTTTAAGGATAAAGATTTATTAGAAAAACTCAATCAAATTGTTCATCCGGCAGTAGGTAAACATTTTAAAAACTGGTGTGCTCAACAAGATGCTCCATATGTTTTAAAGGAAGCTGCAATACTTTTTGAGAACGATACAGCTTCTGGACTAGATTATACGATTCTCATTACGGCACCAAAAAAAATGCGAATTTATCGTGTTTTAGAACGTGACGATTCTACGGTTGAAGACATAGAAAACCGGATGAATAAGCAATGGGATGATGCAAAAAAGATTCCGTTAGCAGACTTTATAATCGAGAACATTGAATTGGATAGTAGCAAACTACAGGCTAAAAATATTCATCATCAAATCTTGCGAGACCGCGTAAATACATAGTTCATTCTTGTTAACATTTGGTTAAACCACCAAAGCGCTAAATGTTAAAATCATACATTTGGGCTATGAATAAAAATCTATTTGTACTCCTTGTCGTGCTGATGAGCCTATCTCTCATAGGCATCATTTTTGTTCAGGGCTATTGGATATCAAATAGTATTGAGGCGAAACGCGGTCAGTTTGCATTTAATGCTAAACAGGTCTTAAAAGAAGTTTCTCGTGATATTCAAATGAAAGAGGTAAATGACTGGTATAATCCTGTTTTGCGTATGCGAGACAGTCTTGGAGTTCCTGATGATGTTAGCCTCTATGATTTGATTTACAAACAAGATGATTCATTGACTAATGAGTCTTTCATTTTTAGAAACAGTATTGTAGAGCAAGACTATAAGTTAAGTGCACCAATTCTAGATTATGAAGTTGACAGTATAAAATTTAAAAGATACTTACAGCGACAATACACTCAAATAATAGATAAAAATGATATTGACAATTCTGAAGTAGACCGTACTAAAGTTTTGACAAGAATGTCTGATTTAAGCGAGATAGAGCGCTATAATATTGAGCAGGCTGTAATGTATATAACACGTAAAATACCTATTCATAAGCGTGTTGAAGAAGAGGAGTTGGAGCGTTTACTAACTATGGAGTTAGCAGAGCGTGATATGGATACCAATTTTGAGTATGCTATATATAGTAACAATTTGGTTACTAACGTTCGTTCAGAAGATTTTGACTTACAGTCTCCAGATCAGAACTTCAGTGTTCCTCTATTTACTGATAACGAGGGGAACAATGATTATGAGTTAGTAGCTAATTTTCCGGGTGAGAAGAAGTTTGTTGTTTCTTCAGTGATAGGAATGGGAGGGTTGAGTATTTTGTTTACCCTGATCATTGTTATTGCTTACAGTAGTGCTTTACAGCAGTTGGTTAAACAGCGTCAGATTTCAGAAATAAAGACTGATTTTATAAATAATATGACGCACGAGTTTAAGACCCCTATAGCGACTATAAACTTAGCTTTAGATGCGATTAAAAATCCAAAAATAAATGGTAACCCCGAAGCGCTAAAACGTTATATGGGGATGATCCGGGAAGAAAATAAGCGTATGCATGCTCAGGTTGAAAATGTATTACGTATTTCTAAACTTGAAAAGAATGAACTTGATATCCGTAAAGAACGTCTAAAACTTCACGATATCATTGAAGATGCAATCTCTCATATAGAGCTTATTGTAGAAGATAAGCAAGGGTATGTAAATACACATTTTGGAGCAGTAAAGAGTTCGGTTTTAGCCAATGAGTCACATTTTACAAATGTATTGGTTAATATTCTAGACAATGCGGTAAAGTATTCTACAGATGAACCTAAGATTGATATCTATACAGAAAACCTAAAGAATTTCATATTGGTAAAAATTAAAGACCAAGGTGATGGAATGACTAAACAAGTTCAGAAAAAAATATTTGATAAATTTTATCGCGAGCATACCGGCGATATACATAACGTAAAAGGACATGGCCTTGGCTTAGCTTATGCAAAGCGTATGGTAGAAGATCACGCAGGTGAGATCTGGGTACAAAGTGAGAAGGGCAAAGGCAGCACGTTCATAATTAAATTACCACTAATATCTTAAACATAATGGAAACAGAAAACAAAAAAATCTTACTCGTAGAGGACGATCCAAATTTCGGAACGGTTCTTAAAGATTACCTTTCAATGAACGACTATGACGTTACCCACGCCAAAAATGGTATGGAAGGCTTTGAGAAATTTAAAAAAGACGACTTTGATCTGTGTATCTTAGATGTGATGATGCCTTATAAAGATGGTTTTACATTGGCTAAAGAAATACGCGAGAAAAACGAAGATGTGCCTATTATTTTCTTAACCGCTAAAGCGATGAAAGAAGATGTATTGAAAGGATACAAAGTAGGGGCAGATGATTACCTGAACAAGCCTTTTGATAGTGAAGTATTGCTTATGAAGATCAAAGCAATTATGATGCGTAAGGCTACAGATTCTGTTGCAGACAGCAAGCAGTTTGAATTCAATATAGGTAACTTCTTCTTAAATTCTAAGCTACGTTTCTTAACATATAAAGACGAAGAGCCTAACAAACTTTCTCCTAAAGAAAACGAATTATTACGTCTGTTAGCTTTGCATGAAAATGATTTAATGCCTCGCGAATTGGCTCTTACAAAGATATGGAGAGACGATAACTACTTTACATCTCGTAGTATGGATGTCTATATCGCAAAATTACGTAAATATTTAAAGCGTGATGATACAGTAGAAATACTCAATATTCACGGTGAAGGTTTCCGCCTTGTAGTTAAGAGTGAAGAAGAAAAAAAATAGTGGTATAGATAAGAGTGTCTTTTTTAAAAAGACACTCTTTCTTTTATCGTTGTTATAATTTCTTGGGAAGGAATCTCATGATCAAACCAGATAATTGACTCATCTTTACGATACCAGGTCAATTGGCGTTTTGCAAAGCGTCTGGTATTTTTCTTAATTTCTTCAATAGCAGTTTTTAAGTCATAAACGCCATCAAAATAACTAAATAGTTCCCGGTAGCCTACCGTTTGTAATGCATTGAGATGCTTTTTATGTTGTAAGTAGCGTACTTCCTCCAAAAGCCCGTTTTGCATCATGAGGTCTACACGCAAATTAATTCGGTCATAAATAAGTTGCCGTTCTGCAGTAAGGCCTATTTTTATAAAATTAAAATTTCTCTTTACCGTATTTTTTGCTAAATAGGAAGAATAAGGATTTCCGGTACCTATACAGATTTCCAGAGCTCTAATTAAACGTTGTTTATTATCCAGATCTATTTTATTATAGTGAATAGGATCAAGGTCTTTTAAGAGGTTCTGTAAACTTTCAATACCATTGTTTTCTACCTGTAGAATTAAGTCTTCACGTATTTGAGAATTCACATCTGGAAAACGATCTAATCCGTTAAGCACTGCATCTACATATAGCCCAGAGCCACCTACCATAATAACAACATCGTGAACCTTAAAAAGGTCGTCGAGTTTTGAAATAGCTTCTTTTTCAAAAAGTCCTACATTATACTCTTTTTCGATAGATATATGCTGAATAAAATGATGTTTGGCAGCTGCCAACTCTTCATTGTTTGGCACAGCAGTTCCTATTTTCATTTCTTTAAAAAACTGCCTGGAATCTGCAGAAATGATTTCGGTATTAAACTGCTTGGCAAGTTTTATCCCCAGAACTGTTTTACCTATAGCTGTGGGGCCTACAACAGCGATTAAAGTTTTATTCATAATGAAGACTGTATCCGCATTGGTGACAATATTTTGCAGAATCCTGGTGCTTTTTAGAACCGCAATTGTGGCAAACCTGTGTATTTAAATGTAGTTTTTGAGGATCAGGTTGTGGTTTATTACCTTTAGCCATTTCTGCACTTACAATACCTGTGGGTACTGCGATAATTCCGTAACCCATTATCATGATCACGGTGGCTATAAACTGACCTAATGCTGTAACTGGTGCGATATCACCAAAACCTACAGTGGTTAACGTAACAATGCACCAGTAAATACTTACCGGAATACTTTTAAACCCGTGTTCTGGGCCTTCTACAATGTACATCAAAGTACCAGCGATGACCGACAGAATCATTACGGCAAATAAGAAAACCAAAATTTTTGGTCTGCTATCTTTTAAAGCTTTTGCCAGTTTGTTTCCCTCACCAATATACCGAGTCACTTTTAAAATCCTGAAAACGCGCAAAAGCCTTAAAGCTCTTATAGTTAGTAGCGCATTTGTACCCACAATAAAAAAAGATAGATACAACGGAATGGTAGATATGAAATCAATTAAGCCATAAAAGCTAAAAATATATGCCGTAGGTTTTCTGATTGAAATTACTCTCAAAATATATTCTATAGTGAAGAAAATGGTTATAAACCATTCTCCTATATAAAAATACTTACCGTATTCAGCTTGAAAAGATGAAACACTTTCAAGCATGACTAATACTACGCTCAGAAAAATTAAAATAAGTAGAACAACATCAAAAGCTTTTCCGGCGGGAGTATCTGCTTCATAAATTATTTCATGAAGTTTTGTTTTCCAAGTATGTTTTTGTGGTTGTGTCAAAGAGTTAATGTTAATTCTTCAAGATTTTTAGCCAAGAGTTGTTTTTTGAATGCTGGTTTGAATTCAAGTTCAATAACTCCTTTTGAAGCTTTAGAACCGTGTTTAGCTAAAGCTTTTTGCCCCTTTAAAACTGAAATTTTTGATAGTTCTGAAGGAGGAATAGTCTCTAGAAAATTATCTATTTTATAGAATTTACTGTCAATAAGCAGCACATACAATGGTTTATTTTCTTCAGCTGAAGTTGAAGATTGACAAATGAGCCGTATTTGTTTTGTATCTGTTAGATCATCGTGCTCATTGTCTTGCACAGAACAATTGCAACAGAAAGCAAGCAAGAGAATAATAAGTAGCTTTTTGATCATAGTTTAGTTTTCTAATTCGGTTAGCTCCATTATTTTGATCACTTTACGAGAGCGCAGGTAGCTTTGAATAATATGCCTGGCATCGCGATTATCTTCCATTGGTGTAATGATGCGTTCTAAAATATCCAAATTATTCAACTGATGATTCAGGTTATAATAACCAAAACCTTTAAAAATTCCTTCTTCAATTAAAATAGCACTGCGTTGTTCTTTAGTTGGACCGCGATCTATGATAATGAAGTTCTTATTTTCAAACGTATGTTTTTTAATGAAAGCTTCAACACGTTTATTATAAGTCTCAGGTATTTCCTCTCCAATACAAGCTCCGTCACAGGTTTTTATGGTGTAGTTAAAACAATTGCCCTCAGTCTGATGTAAACCGGTTTTACTTTGACACAAATTATACTCTTCAAGCATTCTAGCCAAATAAGCTTTTCCTGAAGGAATTGTTGCAAAAGTAATGATGCTGGACTTAGTGCTGTCTGCTTTTTCTACCCTTAGGTTTAAATACCCCTTGTCATCAATAAAACTCACCAGCTGAGCTTTAAACTTAACCCGTCTCAACGCCCGGTTGTGTTTAGGCCTGATTTTTTTTATTTCTTCATTCTCTTTAAGAAGTGCAACGAGTTCGCTTCCGGTCTCGTCATAGCTTACCGCTTCAACTTCTTTTTGTATTTGTTTTGATTTTCTATTATCGCTTGTAAAATGCTGATTGAGCCTTTTTTTTATATTTCGGCTTTTGCCAATATAAATAACGCTTCCGTTAGCATTATGCATATAGTAGACTCCCGTGACACTAGGTGTTTCGGTAATGAGATCACGTAGTTTAGTATCTATTTGTTTTTTGGGATTGAGTTTTATAGACTCTTGTATGATGCTTTTTTTTGTGTCTTTGGTCAACAATAATTTAAAGAGTTTTACTGTGGCTAAAGCATCACCATTGGCTCTGTGCCGGTCTGTAATAGGGATTCCTAAGTTTCTTACTAACTTACCCAGACTGTAGCTGTTTTGACCGGGAAGTAACTCCTGAGCAAGTTCTACGGTACACAGACTTTTACGCTGATAATCATAACCAAGTCTGTCAAATTCTAATTGTAAAATACGATAATCAAACTGGGCGTTATGAGCAACAATAATGCAGTCTGTTGTGATCTCAATAATACGTTTAGCAACCTCATAAAACTTAGGCGCATTGCGCAACATCTCGTTATTTATACCGGTAAGACCTACCACAAAAGCTTGTATGGGACGCTCGGGATTAACAAGACTTATAAATTGATCTACAATTTGATGTCCGTCGTATTTGTAGATAGCAACCTCGGTAACTCCCTCATCATTGTATTTTCCTCCTGTAGTTTCTAGATCGAGTATTGCGTACATAAAATGTTTTAAAATCTTATATTCTATAGATTGGTTTAGTGAGCGTCTAATTGTCGTAATTACGAGCACCAAAAATAGCACTTCCCACGCGAACCATTGTGCTACCGTGTTTCAAAGCAATAGGATAATCACCGCTCATCCCCATAGAAAGCACTTTAAAACCATACGTATCTTTAAAGGTATTGTAAATTTTTTCAAGTTGAGAAAACTCGCGGCTAATTTGTGTCTCATCATCTACAAATGAAGCCATCCCCATCAAGCCTACTACGCGAACATTAGGATAATTATTCGCAGTATTATGTTCTAAAAACTCTTTAGCGTTTTCTGGAGACATACCAAATTTACTATCCTCTTCAGCAATTTTAACCTGAAGCAGTACATCTATAATTCGATCATTTTTTTTAGCCTCTTTATTGATTTCTTTAAAAAGCTTTAAGCGGTCTGCACTGTGTATTAAACTTACATACGGAGCCATATACTTGACCTTATTTGTTTGTACATGACCTATCATATGCCACTGAATGTCTTTAGGAAGGGCCTCCCATTTATCGGTCATTTCCTGAATTTTGTTTTCGCCAAAAACGCGTTGACCAGCAGCATAAGCTTCTTCAATATCCTCGTTAGGTTTTGTTTTTGAGACAGCTACAAGTGTTACCTTCTCAGAGAGAGATGCTTTAAACTGACTTATATTTTGAGTTATTTCAGACATAAATAGTATTAATCAATAATCGAAAAATGATCGTGCTTTATAATTATGAACACCAATTATAACTTAGCAACTTTATGCTTGGTTATTGGGTATCACTTTTTTGTAAAGTTAAGTATTTGTAATGGGCTACAATAATTTAGAGAAACTCATAAATGGTAACACCACTGCGCAATTTAGGCTGAATGAATGTCGACTTTGGTGGCATCGTTAAGCCTTCATCAGATATGTCTTTGATTTGCTGTGATTTCGCCGGAAACAAGCTAAAGGCAACCGCAAACTTTTGCTGATCTACTTTTTCTTTTACGCTCAACATATCGTTTTTACCCTTCCCGTAGGCGAGACGTTTATCCTCTCGGGGATCTTCAATTTTGAGCAAGGGTTTTAAAACCAATTCATAAAGAATTTGAGCATCTAAACTTTCTAAAGCATTGTTGAAGTTCTGATGGTGTTTGCGTAATTCAAGAATATAAAAATTACCAGCGAGATACATGCTAAAATTATGCAAAGCAGCAGGCTGAATAAACTCTTCACCGCGATTTTCAATTTTAAATATCGAATCTAATTTGATTAAAAATTCGTCGCTGTCCATACCGTAAAGGTCTGTGATCATTCTGCTGAAGGCATGAATGCGCAAATGAGATTCTGGTATGATGTAACTCATAAAATAATTATGAGCAGAGCTTTCGATATTTTGTTGATTTAAATCATCGGCAAGCAGTGCAGATGAACTGGAGCGGTGATGCCCATCGGCAATGTATAGCTCAGGCATTTTGGCGAATAAATGTTGAATTCTTTCAACCACTTTTGAATCACACACCGGCCACAAATAGTGCGTGTCACGATAGGTTGTGGTAAACTCATATTCAGAGCGCTGGTGCATTATTAGGTTGCAAATCTCGCTCAATTCATCAGAGTCAGGATGTGTGAGTAAAACCGGTTCTGCATTAAATCCGGTAGCTTTTAAATATTCTTTAAAAACCTCTTCACGTTGTTTTATTGTATTTTCATGACGTTTGATGTTGTTGTTTTGATAATCAGCAACACTCGCTGCACCTATAATACCTATAAATTCTTCAGCATCACGGTTTATGATTTTATAAACGTAAAATGATGGTTGATGTTCTTCAATAAAAATGCCTTCCTCTTTAAATTCCAGATAACGGTTGCGTACCAGGTTGAACCGCTCTTCACCACTGATAACTTTATGGTATTTATAACCGGGATTCACAATGTGTAAAAACGAATACGGGTTATTTTCTAACCGTGCTTTACGTTCAGACTTAGTATAAGTATCATACGAGCGCGACGCGATAAGACTTACTTTATCTCTAGTAGGACGTATGGCTTTAAAGGGAATTATTTTGGGCATTAACTCTTTATTTTTCCAACTGAATTCAAATGTGAGAATTATTTTAGGATATAGCTAAGCTCATTTGAAATACTGTAATTCTCTTCCCCAAGAAAGACCAATTTGTCCTCCAAAGCCATTTTCACAGTATCATAATTGCGCGTATGAAAGTTACAACAACAAGCTACGCGTTTTCCGTCTATAATTAAATGCAGATAGGATTTTGAATAATACCACATTTTGGTAAATCCATCAAATTCATTAATATCGAATCGCTGCGCGTATCCAACACCTAAAAAACTGAATTTTTCTAAGTGATCACTGCTTAAAATCAATATATCTGCGCGTTTTCTAAACTCTGTAAGTAGAAAAATCAAGCAAAATAAACATAAACCTATCATTCCACACAAACTGAAAATACTCAATTTTTGAAACTGTTCAGTTAAGACTAAGACACAAATTGCTATCAGATAAATAACTACTAAAAAGCAAAATAAACTGAAAAATGAAACTTTAGATTTTACCACAGTTTAAGCAAATTGAGCCGCGACAGTTTCTGCTTTTCTGCTTTCGCTATAATTGTAAAAACCTTCTCCAGATTTCACACCCATTTTACCTGCGCGTACCATATTAACAAGCAAAGGGCAAGGCGCATATTTAGGATTTTTAAAACCTTCATACATCACTTCTAGAATTGCGAGGCACACGTCAAGGCCAATAAAATCTGCAAGCTGCAACGGTCCCATTGGGTGTGCCATACCTAGTTTCATAACGGTGTCTATCTCAGCAACGCCGGCAACACCATTGTATAAAGTTTCAACAGCTTCATTGATCATAGGCATCAGAATACGGTTAGCAACAAACCCAGGGTAATCATTTACCGGAACAGGAGTTTTTCCTAATTGTTCAGCAAGTTTTGTGATGGTTTTTAAAGTTGCTTTTGATGTGCTATACCCGCTAATAATCTCAACCAATTTCATAACCGGCACCGGATTCATAAAATGCATCCCAATAACTTTGTCTGCGCGTTTTGTAGCTGAAGCAATTTGTGTAATGGAAATAGAAGAAGTATTACTTGCTAATATAGTATTAGGCTTGCAGAACTCTTCAAGATTTTTGAAAATATCAAGTTTAATTTTATGGTTTTCACTTGCGGCTTCAACAACAAGATTGGCTTGAGAAACGCCTTCTTTTAAATCGGTTAATAACTTAATATTAAGAAGTGTGTTATTTTTCTGGGTTTCAGTAAGGACTTCTTTTGCTACTTGGCGATCTAAGTTTTTTGTGATTGTTGCAATCCCATTTTTCAAAGAAGCATCACTTATGTCTATAAGATTGACATTGAATCCGTTTTGAGCGAAGGTATGTGCAATACCATTCCCCATTGTTCCTGCACCTATTACAGCTATATTTTTCATAAAAGAAGTTATAAAAGAATATTGAATAGAATTTACAATATTCTGTATTTTATAATGTTTTAATTGAATTTTCTCTTGAAAAAAGAAAGAGGGTTAATGTAAAGTTACGAATTTTTCAACGATCCAAGCTTCGGGTTTTTCGTTAAAAAGGACTTTGGTCTTCGCCCAGGTGGTCTTAAATAAGGTACTATTTCGATAGCTTTCTAAAGCTTGAGTATCTTTCCAATAACTGTGCGTGAAGAAAATTCCAGTATCTTTTTCGCCATGTAATAATTCTAAAAATTCACAGCCCTCAAAATCCCGAATTTGTTCTTTTACCTGATCAAAAAGAGCTAAAAAATGAGTTATATCTTCAAGTTTAAATTCCATTTTAACCAGGCGTACAATCATAAATCAAAGCTTTGTGTTTATTCAAAAGTAATACTTACGGAATCGCGATAATCTAGACCAAAAAGGGTAGAGGCGCTACCTACTGTACTAGGGTTACTTTTATAAATAGCAAGTTCCAGATAATTTGAGGAGTTGAAAAGGGCTATTTTTTTACCGTCTTCTTCCCGCTTTGCTTTTTCAATATCAAAATTGATCGCATCGCTATACCGCTCATGAATTTTTTTAAAATGTGCACGTCTTGCCTGTATGATAAAATTGCGGCCTTTTCCCACATCATCAAACAGACGCCGTGTGATGTTTGTGATCACATTTCCGTAGTTATCAACATAGATTACGTTACCTATAATTTGCTTTTGATCGCTGTTAATAACTGGCATAATTCCCGTAATCGCCTTGATTTCTTTAATAGGTTTGCCAATAACTCCTAAAGTCCCGCCACGAGCGATATGACAAGCAACCTGTACAAAAACATCAAGTTCTGTAAAATTGGTTTTAATCCGGTCGTGAATATTGATCTCAACAAGCTCTTCAGGAACAATAGTGCGTGTGATCATAGACATAATCCCATTGTTGGCACAAACAAAATAATGCCCTTCAACTTTAACTGCAATGTGTTTATTTTCAGCATTTTGTTCAGAGTCTATACCAATAACATGTATGGTTCCTTTGGGGAAATTACGGTAGGCATTCTGTATTATATATGCGGCTTCGGTTATGTGAAAAGGAGACACATTGTGCGAGATATCAACAATTTTGGCATCAGCCATTTCGCTGTAAATAGCGCCTTTAACCGCACCGGCAAAATGGTCTTTTAAGCCGAAATCAGTGGTTAATGTTATAATGGGCATAGGCGGTTTTGTTGATATTTTTAAGGGAGATAGTTCGTAAATTTAGTTACATTTGTTAAGCACAAAACTAAAGATAATTAACTAGTTTTTTTATAAAATTCTTCCGCTTTTGAACGAACTTATCATCGAACTTTCAGAGATCACGCCAAGGGAATTCTTTGGTCAAAACAATAGTAATATTGAACTTCTTAAGAAGTACTTTCCCAAGTTAAAATTGGTTGCCCGGGGCAATCATATAAAAGCCTACGGGGATGAGGATCTTTTGGAAGAGTTTGATAAACGCATCACGATGCTGCTTGAGCATTTTGCAAAGTATAATAAGCTTGATGAGAATACAATTGAGCGTGTTTTAACAAGCGAAAGCAGAGCAGATTATGAGACTTCTCCCGAAAGTGGGGAAATCTTAGTGCATGGAGTGGGTGGTAAGCTTATTAAAGCTCAAACGGCAAACCAGCGTAAGATGGTAGATCTTGCTCGTAAAAATGATATGGTCTTTGCTATTGGGCCTGCGGGTACGGGTAAAACCTATACTGGTGTTGCACTAGCGGTTAAGGCTTTAAAAGAAAAACAAGTTAAACGTATTATTCTTACCAGACCGGCAGTAGAAGCAGGGGAGAACCTAGGTTTTTTACCGGGAGATTTAAAAGAAAAGTTAGATCCTTACATGCAGCCATTGTACGATGCATTGCGTGATATGATTCCACATGAAAAGCTAGAAAGTTTTATAGAAAAGGGAGTGATACAAATTGCACCTATGGCTTTTATGCGCGGTCGTACCTTAGATAATGCCTTTGTGATTCTTGATGAAGCGCAGAATACTACTCACGCCCAGATGAAGATGTTTTTAACCCGTATGGGGAAACACGCAAAATTCCTGATAACCGGAGATCCCGGGCAGATAGATTTGCCTCGTCGTGTGATAAGTGGGCTTAAAGAAGCACTTCTGGTGCTAAAAGATGTAAAAGGTGTGGGTATGATTTATCTTGATGATAAAGATGTTATACGTCATAAACTGGTTAAAGAAGTTATCGCTGCCTATAAAGCGATAGAAAACAGAGATTAAATATTAGAATATAAATGTCAAATAAAACCATCACAGATACAAACTACGACTTTCCGGGGCAGACAGATGTATACAAAGGCAAAGTACGTGAAGTTTATAGTCTTCAGAATGATTTACTGGTGATGATCGCAACAGATCGCCTGAGCGCGTTTGATGTTGTGATGCCCAAAGGAATCCCTTATAAGGGTCAAATCTTAAATCAGATTGCGACAAAAATGATGCGTGATACCGAAGATCTGGTACCTAACTGGCTTGAAGCTACTCCAGATCCTAATGTTGCGGTGGGTAAAAAATGCGAACCTTTTAAAGTTGAAATGGTTATTAGAGGTTATATGAGTGGGCATGCTGCCCGGGAATATAAATCCGGTAAGCGTATACTTTGTGGTGTCGCTATGCCTGAGGGAATGCAGGAAAATGATGAATTTCCTACACCTATCATCACACCGGCAACAAAAGCTGAAATGGGAGACCATGATGAGGATATTTCTAAAGAAGATATTCTAAAAAAAGGAATCGTTTCTGCTGAAGATTATGCTATTTTAGAAGATTACACCTATAAATTATTTCGGCGCGGAACTGAAATTGCTGCTGAGCGCGGACTCATTTTAGTGGATACTAAATATGAATTTGGAAAAACTGCAGATGGTAAGATCGTATTGATCGATGAGATTCATACGCCAGATTCTTCTCGCTATTTTTATGCAGATGGGTATGAAGAACGTCAACAAAAAGGTGAAGCACAGAAGCAACTTTCTAAAGAGTTTGTGCGGCAGTGGTTGATAAGCAATGGATTTCAAGGATTAGAAGGACAGCAACTACCAGAAATGACAGATGAATATATCGAGACGGTTTCTGAACGCTACATTGAGTTATTTGAGAACATCACCGGCGAGCAGTTTGTAAAAGCAGATCTTGATGCAATTGATAAACGAATAGAAGATAATGTTCTAAATTATCTAAAAAAATAAGTTTCAGGATTGATTCAAAATTTCACTTAACCGAAAAGTTAACTAGTTATCTTTTCGGTTTTTTATTTTTAATATATGGAACAATTAAATCATTGGATTGCAGAAGCTGCTTCATTTGTTTGGGGGTTACCACTTTTAATATTGCTTATTGGTGGCGGCTTGTATCTTTTGGTTTATTCTCGATTTCTTCCTTTTAAATATTTTGGTCACGCTATAGACGTGCTTCGAGGTAAATATGATAATCCTGATGATCCGGGCGAAATCAGTCATTTTCAGGCATTAATGACTGCCTTATCGTCTACTGTGGGTATGGGTAACATTGCTGGTGTTGCAGTAGCTATCGCTGTGGGAGGTCCCGGTGCAGTTTTCTGGATGTGGGTGAGTGCTATCGTAGGGATGAGTACTAAATTTTTTACCTGTACGCTTGCTATTTTGTATAGGGGTAAAGATGATTCTGGTGCAATACAAGGTGGCCCTATGTATTTTATTACAGAAGGTCTTGGAAAAGCGTGGAAACCTCTCGCTGCTTTTTTTAGTATTGCCGGTCTTGTTGGAGCTTTACCGGTTTTTAATGTAAATCAACTCACGCAAGCTATAAATGATATTTTGCTAATTCCTAATGGAATTCCAAAAGGTTTTTCTACAGATTTAACCATAGGTATTGTGCTCGCTGTGATAACAGGAATTGTAATTCTCGGTGGCCTCAATCGAATCAGTAAAACGGCATCTAAGATTGTACCGGGGATGGTTGTACTGTATTTTTTAGCAGTACTTGTTATTTTGTTTATCAATGCTTCTGAAGTGCCCAGATATTTCAAACTAATTTTTACCGATGCTTTTGCAGCAAATAATTATACCGGTGATCCAATGCTGGGGGGCATTTTAGGAGCTTTAATTATTTTAGGTATTCGTAGAGGAGCTTTCTCCAACGAAGCTGGAATAGGTACGGCGCCTATGGCACACGGTGCAGCAAAAACCGAAGAACCTATTCGAGAAGGATTAGTAGCAATGTTGGGCCCATTTATAGATACTATCATTGTATGTACGCTAACGGCTTTGAGCATTCTGGTTACCGGAGTTTGGCAAAGCAGTAACGCAAATGGTGTAAGTCTTACCGCAAAAGCTTTCTCAGATGCAATGCCGGGCTTTGGTTCTTATGTATTATTGATTTGTATTGCGGTATTCAGCATTAGCTCTTTATTTTCGTATTCATACTATGGTACAAAGTGTTTATCGTTTTTAGTAGGAACACGCTACAAACACCTCTACAATTACTTTTATATAAGCAGTATTCTAATCGGAGCAACTACTTCTCTAAGCTTAATGATCAATCTTATTGACACTTTTTTTGCACTTATGGCAATCCCTACAATGCTTGCAACCCTTATTCTCGCTTCTAAAGTAATGACAAAGGCAAGAGTGTATTTTAAGATGATTAAAAGTTAGTAAAAACCATTTGTCTACACTTAATTGCAACTCGTCTACACTTAGTGCCATTTTCAACGTCTTTTGAAAGTATTAAATTCCATTTTATTGAAATTTGTATACAAACCCAGCTTAAATCTCGACTATCGAGTAAAAACCCTATAAAATGCGCAAACGAGTATTATCTATTTTGCTGATTGAAGATGACCGTATTGAGGTTATGAAACTCAAACGTGTGCTTTCTAAAAATCAATTGAAACACCATCTGAACGAAGCTAAGAATGGTGAAGAAGCCTTAGAAGTATTGCGTGACAAAAGCAAATTGCCAGACATCATTCTTCTGGATCTCAATATGCCTAAGATTAACGGGATAGAGTTTTTAAAAATTTTAAAAAACGATCCTGTACTAAAATATATTCCTACAGTAATTCTAACAACTTCTAGTAATCATAATGATGTAAAGCAGTGCTATGAGATAGGTATTGCAGGATACATATTAAAACCTTTAAAATATGAAGATTACGTAGATAAAATAAATGGTTTGTTGGAGTATTGGAGTCTTAATGAGTTAATTCATTTTTAATGAAGGGAATTGTATTTACAGAGTTTTTGGAGTTAGTAGAAGAGAAGTTTGGATTAGAGATGGTAGACGATATCATCACTGCTTCTGAGTTAGAGTCCGGCGGAGCATATACCGCTGTAGGCACTTATAAATTTTCAGAAATGGTACAGCTGCTTACGCATTTAAGTGAGCGCACCCAGTTATCTGTAGATGATTTATTGTATACCTATGCATTGCATTTTTTTAAGGTTATTCAGCGTAGCTACCCGGGGCTATTAAATACCTACTCAGATCCTATAGAATTGATTGCTTCTATAGAGAATCATATACACGTTGAAGTGCGTAAAATTTACCCTGATGCGCAGCTTCCTATTTTTAAAATTGTAAAAAGGTCAGAAAATACATTAATTTTAGATTATCTTTCTAGCAGAGCGATGTATAGTTTTGGATTAGGATTGATGCACGAGTCGTTCAATTATTTTAATAAGAATTTTAAAATAGATTTTGAAAAGATAAAAGAAGATGGGACTTATGTACGATTTTTTATAGTCAATACAGATGAAAACAGCGAATCCGGATCTATATAAAAGAATTATTGAAAGAGAGCGTAAAGCCCGTAAAATCGCAGAATCTATTCTTGAAGAAAAATCTTCTGAACTTTACACGTTATCAAACAAATTAAAAAAATTTAACGAGCGACTTCAATCTTTAATTTATCAGAAAAATTCTGAGTTAGAAGGCTTATTTGAGAATCTTGCTGATGCTTATGTTGTTATTGATCTAGAGGGGCACGTTCTCAAAATGAACGATGCCGCAGTTTCTTTAATGGGCTATGATTCTAGTAAAGAGTTAGTTTTTTTACCTAAAATGGTCGCTAAAGGCGAGCAAGAACATGTTTCTGAGGCATTTATAAGTTTACTTAAGACCGGTAGCATGACCAATTTTAAAGTAAATATTATTACAAAAAGTGGAGAAACCCGCTTGGTTCACATAAATGCAAGCACCATTCTTGACGAAAATAACGTTGCTGTTGCAGCACAAGGCATTGTAAGAGACATTACTTCTGAAGAAAAAAAGGCAAAGATTATTGAAGAGCAAAAACGACAACTTGAGTTTATCGTTAATAGTTCACCATTAGGAATTGCACTTACTACAAATGGTCTCATAGAAAAATGTAATGATAGTTTTACACGAATTCTGGGGTATCCTGAATCAGAAATTCTAGGTAAAAATCTAAAGTCTATTACTATTGCTGCTGAAGAATCTGATTATGAATCTCAACGAGAAGCCTTACATAATGGTAAGTTAGATTCATTTGTAACTACCCAAAAATACATAACAAATAGCGGTCAGATCATCAGTACAAAAATTAATGTAAGTGCTATTCGACAGAGTGATTCTGTAATGCATCAACAGGAGGTGATCACTATTGAAGATGTAACTAATGAACTGTTAGCAAAAGAAAAGTTGGTTGAGTCAGAAAACAGACTTTCGGCTTTAATTTTAAAACTACAAAGCGGTGTTTTATTAGAAGATGAAAACCGGAAAGTAGTGCTTACAAATCCTATGTTTTGCGACATATTTGGCATTCCGGCTTCACCTGGAGATATGGTTGGAGCAGATTGTGATGCAGCTGCAGAACAAAGTAAAATCCTCTTTAAAAAACCTGAAGAATTTATAAAACGAATTTCAGAAATACTGGATAAGAGAGAAATTGTCACAGCAGAAGAACTAGAGCTTGTTGACGGAAGAGTGTTTGAACGTGATTTTATTCCTATTTATTCTAACGGCAACTACACAGGGCACCTTTGGAGTTATACCGATGTAACACTTAAAAGACGTTATAAAAATAACCTGCAGCAACAAAAAGAGAAGTATAGCAACATCATAGCTAATATGAATCTGGGTTTACTAGAAGTAGATACAGAAGATCATATTCTAATGGTAAATCAAAGTTTTTGTGATCTGAGCGGATATTCAGAAACTGAACTGGTTGGACAAAAAGCTGCAGAATTATTTATGCCCCCTAAGAGTAAAAAAATAATTCTAGATAAATTCAAATCTAGAAAACAAGGTGTTTCTGATTCTTATGAAGTTGAGGTATATCGCAAAAATGGAGAAAAAAGAAACTGGCTCATAAGTGGTGCTCCCAATTTTGATATCAATGGAAAGTTAGTTGGAAGTATAGGGATTCACCTTGATATTACAGAATTGAAAAATCTAGAAGCTCAAAAGGAAAAACTACTCAAAACTTTAGAAAAGAGTAATATAGAATTGCAAGAATATGCACACGTAGTATCTCATGATTTAAAAAGTCCATTGAGAAGTATCAATGCATTAGCTAGCTGGATCAAAGAAGATAATGCAGAAACACTTGATGAACAAAGTCTTGAAAATTTCAGCATTTTAGAAACGACCTTAGAGAAGATGGAAAGTTTAATTTCTGGCATTCTCAATTACAGTAGTATTCAGCTTGAAAGCATACACGATGAGGCTACAGACGTTAATGAGGTTTTAAGCGATATTAAAGATCTTATTTTTATACCAGAACATATAGAACTTATTACCGCAAACGAGCTGCCGGTTATTCAAGTAGATAAAACCCGTTTGCAACAAGTTTTACAGAATTTAATAGGTAATGCTATTCGCTATTGCGATAAAGAAAAAGGCTACGTCAAAATACATTATACCGAAGAAAAAGAATGTCATGTTTTTGCAGTAGAAGATAATGGGATTGGGATAGAGAAGGCATATCATCATAAAATATTCAATATTTTTCAGTCACTTACAGATCATAAAGAATCTACCGGTATCGGACTATCAATCGTAAAGAAAATCGTGAATCTGTATGAAGGCGATACCTGGTTAGAAAGTACTCCGGGATCGGGTAGTACATTTTATTTCAGTCTTAAAAAAGAGCATAATGAAGATCAGACAAGGTAGTCTCAATGAAGCCAGAATATGGAAACATCTCAACGAAGAGGTAAAACTTGATGCACCTCTTGTTCTCATTTTTGCAAACAGACACTTGCTGGAAGAAGATTATATTTTTAGCACAATGCGGCATCTGTTTCCTAATGGGCATCTAGTTTATGCATCTACATCAGGAGAAATTTTGGGCGATCAGGTAAGTGATGGCGGGCTCGCTTATACGGCTATAGAGTTTGAGAATTCTACATTTAAAATAGTTTCTGAAAATATTTTGAATCACGAGAAAAACAGTATAGAAACAGGTAATATTCTTGCTCAAAAAATAGATAAAGCAAATCTCAAACACCTTTTTGTAATTGCAGAGGGTAGTTATATAAATGGCAGTGATCTCATAAAAGGTCTGGAGTCTGTATTGCCTGATGAGGTTGCCGTCACCGGCGGACTTTGTGGTGATGATGCACGGTTTGAAAAAACCTTGTGCGGGTATAACTCTAAAGCAAAAGCGGGAGAGGTGATTGCCATAGCATTGTATGGAGAATCGCTTGAAATTAGTTTTTCTAACTACGGCGGTTGGTTTGCTTTTGGTCCGGAGCGTACAATTACAAAATCTACAGGTAACATTCTTTATGAGTTAGATGATAAACCGGCTTTAGACTTATACAAAACTTATCTTGGAGATAAAGCAGCAGAGTTACCGCAAGCTGCTCTGTTTTATCCCTTGAGTGTGCATTCTGCGGAAAAAGAACATCCGGTTGTACGCACTATTTTAAATATTGATGAGACCGACAATGCGATGATTTTAGCAGGGGATGTTCCCGAAGGTTCGCGGGTTAAACTGATGATGGCTACAGTAGACGGTATTGTAGATGGTGCGCTTGAAGCGGCAAAAGCCGCAGTTGCAAAGCGAGAAAGTGCAGCCCAACTTGCCATTTTAGTGAGTTGTGTGGGTAGAAAACTAGTAATGGATCAACGGTCTGAAGAAGAAGTAGAAGAAGTTATAGAAATCGTGGGTAGTCAGGCAGCAATTACCGGCTTTTATAGTTATGGTGAGTTGTCACCTTTTGCCAATGAGCGCAGCTGCGAACTGCATAATCAGACTATGACATTGACCTTAATAAGCGAGTAAATGAACCCACTTTTAAAAAGACAAATACGCAAGCACCTTCAGGAAGAAGGTATCGTAATAGATGAGAAGTTTTCGGTCTTTTTGAATGCAGTGAGTAGTTCATATGCTAATTATGAAGAGCAGTTGTTAATGGTGCAACGGGCAATGTCTTTAAGTTCTGACGAGTTAGTCGAGGCTAATAAGAATTTAAAGAAAGAAAGTACACAGCAACGTGAGATCATAGACAGTCTCACCCAGACTATCGCTAAACTTCAGAAATACGGAAATGCAGAAGAACTTCCTAAAATTAACGAAAATAAAAAGCTAGACGGGCTAGAGCTTGCGCGAGTTATAGAAAGTCAAACTAGAGAAATTATCAACTCTAATCAACAGCGTCAGGCCTTATTAGAAAAATTAGAAAAACAGAATAAGGAGCTTAATGATTATGCTCACGTTGTTTCACACGATTTAAAATCTCCTTTAAACAATATCAATGCGTTAACTAATTTTATTCTAGAAGACGGAAATATTGATGAAGATGCTTCGCAAAATCTCAATTTAATTTTAGAGCACGTAGAGCATATGCATAGTCTTATTGAAGGAATTCTGGAGTATTCTGCCGTAGATAAAGCTGATGGTGACAGTTACACCGTAGATCTGGATATTCTGGTCAAAAATCTTTTAGCTACGATGCACATCCCTGAAAATTTTGAAGTAGAAATTCAAAAAGAACTACCACTTGTTGAGGGTAACTCTTTTAGATTTCAGCAGTTATTTCAAAATTTAATACAAAATGCTATTCAGTATAATGACAAGGAGCTGGGGCATATTGCAATAGGATTTGAAGATGAAGTAGATTATTTTAAGTTCAGTATTAAAGATAATGGTAAGGGGATAGAAAAACAGTATCATGATAAGATTTTTCAGGTATTTCAAACGCTGGAAGATGCTTCAAAATCGAAGGGAATAGGACTGTCTATAGTCTCTAAAATCATCAAATTTTATGGTGGAAAAATCTGGCTTGAATCTCAAACCGGCGAAGGAACCACATTCTATTTTACAATTCCAAAATATAGTGATGGATAATCCTAATCTTAATAAAATAAGAGAGATAGCTGGTGATCAGGTTGAATTTCAGAAAGAAATGATAACCATCATAAAAGAAGAACTACCTGTTGAGGTTGAAGTTTATCGCAAAAACCTGAATGCAAAGTATTTTCTTAAATCTGCAGAAGATGTTCATAAATTAAAACATAAAATAAGTATCTTGAACATGGCAAATAGCTACGAGCTTGCCATAAACTATGAGAATGAACTACGAGCTGGTAACCCTGAACTGGCCGGGCAATTTGAAGAAACACTTCAAAATATGCTTGATTTTGTAGCAAAATTGTAACCTACTTATGAATTGTATTATTATTGATGATGAGGCTTTAGCACGCGCCATAATTCGCAACCATTGTGTAAAAGCTGATGAATTAGAGGTCTTAGAAGAATTTTCAAATGCTATAGCTGCCATAAAATATTTAAATCAGAATACAGTAGATCTCATTTTTCTGGATATACACATGCCAGATTTTACAGGTTTTGATTTTATTCAGACATTAAAGAATCCACCAAAAATTGTTTTAACAACTTCAGACCGCAATTTTGCAATTGAAGCTTTTGAGTATGATTGTATTGTAGATTATTTAGTAAAACCGGTCGGGTTACCGCGTTTTCTTAAAGCAGTTCAAAAAGCAGAACAATTTAAGCCGATAACGGCTAAAACGGCTGAACCAACTGCTAAAACTAGTGATGCTGAAGGAAATGACCTCTATGTGAATATCGACCGTAGGTTGATCAAAATTAACTTTGATAGTATTTTAATCATAGAAGCAAAAGGCGACTACATTCTTATTAAAACGGAAGGTAAAAATTATACGGTACATTCTACTCTAAAAAAGATAGAAGACAAACTACCGGAAAGTAAATTCTTAAAAATTCACCGGTCTTATGTGATTAATTTCCATAAGATTATCGATATAGAAGACAACAGTGTGTTGATAGCAAAAGATGTTATACCCATAAGTCGCTCTAACAGACCGATTTTAATGAAAAGACTTAATTTGCTTTAAAGCTTCTTTCTTACCATTCAGCTACACCTTTTTACCAACGAACGATTAATAAATAAATCCGGGTAAATCTCTTCTAATTTTGAAGTCAAATTTGAGATTATGAGTCAGTTGCTACGGATCAGTTTTTTATTAATTACAGCTGTTAGCCTTGCGCAGAATTTTAACTATCTAGGTGATTATACAGCAGACGGAACTCCACTTTATCTGGAGAAAGAGAACGATGTGGTTACTACAGAAACTTTACAGTTAATTGCAAATTCGTTACCCGAGTCGTTTCCTGTACCGGTTTACAATCCGCATTATATTTCGAGCGGTTATGATACTGATATTATTTTGCACGACGATGCTGAGGTATATGTGACCTTTGTAGCTGAAGGTGCAGGGTACAAGAATGTCTTGGGGTTTTATACGTATGATATTGATAAGCCTTTAAATCGCAAACCTTATCAGCACGAGATCACAATTGTTTTTCCCAATGTTTCTGCAAAATGGTCTGGTGGTAGTCTTGAGGCTGGTAATAAGGTAAAATTGGGTTCTTTTAAAGCAGGTACCGGCATTGGCTGGGTGTTGCTTGCAGATGCCTGGAAGTCTGAAGTGACGTGGGGATTGTGGCAATTATTTTCAAATCATTCTTTTAATCCTGAAGCAGCTGCTGATTTAAAATATCACAATGTGCTACTCAATGATCCTCAAAATCAACGTATAATTTTAGGTTTTGAAGATATCAGAAGAGATTATGGTTCTTGTGATAACGATTTTAACGATGCACTTTTTTATGTGACTGCGAACCCGTATAGTGCTTTAGAAACTAAAAATTATGCAGATGTAGATTCTGCTACAAAAGTAAATTCTGCTTACGATGGCGGTCTGGAGAGTAATGGAGATTTAGCAAGTCTTATCGCAAAGCGGAATTTACAACGCAGCAAAAATCCGGTAAAACTGAATAAGAGAGCTTTTCAATCTAAATTCAGCTCTAAAGCAACTTCACAAAAAAATGGAAAGACTAGTTTGGGAAGTTATTTCCCTGAAACGGCAATGTTTGGCACAGAAAGCGCTTCGGTTTCAAGTCCTGAAGATTTAATGGGAATTACAAACGCAGCAGAGGTTTTTGCAGTGGATTATTACAGCGGTTCAGACCGTGTTGCTGCAGGGTTGCTATTAGAAACTGAAGGTCGCGTTTACGATCATTCTAAAACAATTTGTGATCGGTTAAACGGTTCGTCGCTTGAAGATGTGCGAACCTTCCGCCTTGCGGGTCACGAGTTCATTTTAGCAAAGATCAAACGTGTAAACAGAGATTTAGAATATGCTGTAAGTTTTTCGGTTAATCAAAAAGCGTCATCTCAAACACTATTCAGTTATTGGAATATAGATCAGTATCCAACCGGTGATTATCTTAATTTTCAAATCTGGGGGAAATCAGTAGGGCAGGTGAGTACCTTAATCAATCATATTCTGGAAACACTAAATCACGATAACCAACTCCAAAAGAATACAGAGCCTGTTAATCTTCCGTCAGTTTTTGTGAAAAGCGGCTATTATGACCGAGGAGCTCTATATCTCAATATCATGAACAAAATCGGCAAACGCAATATAGTTGCAAATACAGAATACCACAAAACAGAATTAGATGGTCTTTCAATAACTTCAGAAAACATCACTTTGAGTGGTATTTTAGAAGAGCAATTGGTTTTAGAAACGGGCTATTTATTTGATGCAGGTGTTTCCCTTTATGATACGGAGACTAACACATACGATGCCTTATATTTAGCTGATGGCCCGTGGGGAATAGATTATAATGCTAATGAAGTTTCGATTACCGATTTTAAAATCAAAACACCACAGATTCAAACTTCTGAGGATAATTATCCTGTTGAACGTGGCGTGGTTTTAGAAGCTGGAGTAAAAGGTACACTGAATATTTTTAGACATATCCTCGCCGGCGCACTTGCATTGAATGTGAGTGACCTATCTGCTGTTGAGTTTAATATTCAAAGCAATACACCGGTAGAAGTGATTCTGGTTCCGGCAGATTTAGAAAACTGGGAAAACCGTTTGCGGTATACAATTCCTGCAAATAGCAATAAGAAATTTTATGCGATCCCTTTTGAAGAGTTTAAAGATGCTTCCGGAAATTCTCAACCCGTTACTGCGATACGTAGTGTTGTATTTTCAATTCACGGAGATTATGTTTCGTTTGAGAAAATGAAGGTTGAAGCTTCAGAATTGGCCTTCAGTACTAATAAAACCTTGAGAGTAGAAGAGATTATTCAGCAGTCTGAAATAGCAACCGCTGTGAGTTATCCCAATCCATTTACAGATTATACGATAATCAAAGTGCCGGAGAACACCTCAGAGGTGGTTCTGACCCTGGTTGATATGAACGGTCGTAAAGTAGCTGAGAAAAAAGAAAAGACTTCAGGAAGAAGCGATCGTTTTCGTGTAGAGCGTGATGGTTTAGCTTCGGGATATTACAATTATATGGTTACCACAGATTCAGGAAATACGTATAAGGGGAAGCTTTTGATAAATTAGTTAGTTGTTTGTTTTTTGTTAGTTAGAAGGCAGCGCTTGGCAGAGCGCTGTCTTTTTTTATATATCAAATAAAAAAAACAGTAAATTTCTTTGCTTAACAGTTTTTTTTTTCAAATAGTTGAACTTTAATTTAATATGGCTTTTATGATTCTTTTTTTACACAAACCCAAAACTATGCTAATCTCGATTGTCGAGTGAACAAACATGTTCTTCAAATCATTTGTATTATAGGCTTTATGAGCCTCAATTGCTGTAAATCATATTCTGACAAAAAAGCTAAAATGAAATCATTAGCGATTCCTTTTATTGAGAATTTTGATTCTCCAACTGATTTTGATGCATTGTGGAAAGATGATTCTTCAAATAGTCCCAAATCATATTCCATTGAAAGTAATAAGTTAAAGATCACAACCCGAGCTGGGAGTCAAGACCGTGTGAAAAGACATACGCGGCGTAAAGATTTTGGTGTAGGCAATTATTCCTGGCGGATATTTGTTTCACGTTTTGAAGAGCATGCACGCTCTAGTATAGGAGCATTTTTATATCATAGTGGCAAACAGGTCTATGAATTTGATTTTGAAATTGGCTCTGGAAAGCCTCAGTTACGAGCTAAGTTAAACGCTGAAAATGATGAAGCTGTAGTGTATTGCACTTCGCAAAGCAACCCATTTTCATCTGAAAAATTTAAAGTTAAGATGAATGCTTGGTCAGATTTTAAAATAAGCTTGGCCGATGTAGGTGGCAAGTACTTGATCAAGTGGTACCTAAATAATAAACTCTTAAAAACCTTACAAACCGAAGTAAATACCAAAATGAAATTTTCTGCTTATTGTAGTTTAGAGAATCTTTCTTTTATGGGGACAGAATGGCCCACGCAGGAACATTATGTGTTGTTTGATAAATTTACTTTTCGGCAGTAATATCAGGGCTTTCTCAAGATTTTATCTATTTTTTCCTTTTGCGTTTTTCAAGAAACATAAAAAAGCTCTTTAGATATGTTCTAAAGAGCTTTGTATTGTATCAATTAATAGTTTTATAATTACTGTCCGGTTGCAGTTGTTTTACTTTCTGCAACTTCTTCTTGTATAGCTTTATCTATTCTTCCGGCAAGATACATATGGTCTGTAGCTGAATTTTTACGGAGTACATTAGTCATCAAACACACAATATATTTGGGCCCTCCATTAGGATGCTCTACAATTATAACCGAATTCATATAATTAAAAACATTACCGGCATAGTCCCCGCAAGCACCTTTGCTTTTATCACATTTATAAAAACTTCCGCTTTTAAAGTATACGGCAGCAGAATCTAAATCGTGTGAATATGCGTAGCGAATTCGACGCTCGGTCTGATACATAATACGCTTCATCTCTAAGCTAGAAAGTGAATCAACCGCCTTACCTTGCTCCAGATTAATTAAGAATTTCATCAAACCTTTTGGTGAACCGATGCTACCCCCCATTCTTCCTACATAGCGCTCTCCACCGTTAGTAAAAAATCCACCTAGTCGCCATTCATCTTCAGTGATTCCCATTTTGCGTAAGGGCTCATTCACCACCTCATTTGCTAATCTGGTTACTTCGCTACGGTCTGTATCTTTAAACCATTGCATAGCCTCCTCATCCGTTAGGTCAAAATACTTTTCACCAAATACTTTAAGTAACAGAGCTTCTCTGTAAACCACACTCGCTGCTCCATTATTACTCACAGCAACCATATGATCTATCCACTCAAATAGGCTAAAAACATCAGATTGCTGGGCTTGTCTTTTAGTCAGCTTATCATTCTCAATATCATAAATAGGGATGGTGTGATGGTCGTAAACTGCAAATGGTCCACCTTTTACGCGTTTGTATTTTAATAAATTGATGCGCGCACCCCAATCATCAGGGCATAATTTTTCAAGTTGGTCAAACATTGCGATTAGAATGGCAAGTTTACCCACACTACCCGGTTGATAACCACGTGTTTCATTACGCGCTGCATATTTCAGATTGGTAGAGTCGGTCATATCGAGTACCGAAATAGAATAACTCTGGTCCAGACCATAAAACAAACCACCTATCTTCTTCTGAAAGTCGGGATCCTCTTTCATATAAGCAATAGCGCTATCGGCTTTATTAGTCAAGTTCAGCTTAATATCATCAATAGATAAATACGCTCCGGCAGGAATACGTGTGTATTTGATGCTGTCTCTTACGATCTTTTGAAGATAAGCGAGGCGATCTATACCGGTTCGTTCATAACCATCAATAGGGTAGAAGCTATTGGGTACCGAAAATGCAAGTGTGATCAAGATTACGGGTACAAAGAGTAGGATTTTTTTCATAGTTTTTCTTTAAATAGTTGTTTTCTGAAATATGCTGTGATGTTAAAATTAAAGTAGAAAACCTGTTAGAGTTTTGCATCCATTTCAATGTATTCATCTGAGTTACTTTTAGGAGAAATCGAATCTAGATATCCGTTACTCAACGCATTTTTATTTTCAACAAAAGGTCTGATCTGAAACAACCAGACTTTATCATCCTGAAAGCCTAATTCTACATCATAAGCACCTTCAGGATTGGTGTTAGTTTCTTCTGGTATTTTGGCCCGAATTTCTTGAGCTACTTCACGCAGACTCTCAATATTTTGCTCACTTAAAATTTTAGACTCAAAAGTGGTGCTGTATCCCTGTGTTCCACCAGTTCCCGGAAGTCTGATATAATCTGGTTGACGGGCTGGAGCAAGCAACCTGTTTCCGCTTGTGGTGATTAATCTGGTTTCTGCTGCCTGACCATCTACGGCACCACCCGCACCACGGCTAAAGGCAACAGTTAGATCTTCATCAGTACCTTCATTGATACCTTTTGTGATCATCACACCGCTGTATTCTACATCTACACTAGGAATCACTAGAATTGATGGAAAAACATTTTCCGGATTTGATAAATAAACCTGACGCCATTTAAAACTGCGTTCGGTGTATGGTGATGCCCATACTTTTTTAATTCCGTCTAGTATTTTCTGTTCTTCAACTACATTGAACAAAGTAAGATTTAAACCGGCACCGGTGAATTCTTTCAAATCTTCCATATTGGTGTCACTGCGTAAGAATACAGGAGCCTGACCTATAGGCTTACCAAAAATAGAAGCGAAAGAATTGCGTAACTCGCTGATGAATTGTGGTTTTAATTGCATCGCATTGATCGCATCACGCAATGTTGCTAGTTTTTTAAGCTGAAAATCTTCTACTTGTGCCGCGGCTGTACCATTTGCACGCATTTTTTCTGCTGAAGCAAACATTTCGGTTAAAAATTCCCAATAACTTTTATTTTGTCCCGGCATAGGCAAATCCATATGATCTCTAAAAATACCGAAAGGAATCACTAGACCTTCAACAACGTGCTCTGGAAACATTTTCTTCAGTTGTCCTAAATTGGCCGCTTTTGGGCCTGCCAGAATACCACTCGCTGAAGCATCGATATCGCGCATATTGAGAATACTTTTTTTATCTAGTCTTATTTTTTCAATAGGAACTGCAATTTTTTCGCGACTGCGTTCTGCTACAGAGAATAAATCTTTTTCTTCAGCAGACATATTATCTGCAGGTTTAATAATCACTGTTCCCTTATTAGAAACCGCATAAAACACCGTTTTGCCATTATAAGCCTCTAGATCTTCAAGGTTAGAATCTATAAGTGCAGCATTAGGAATCCCTAAGTTTCTGGCTAGTAATTGCACGTGAGAAACTAGATTACCCTCATCAACCGTTGCAATACCGGCAACAGGTTTTAGATCAGAAGGTGGGCGCTTAAATATGTAAATTTTATTGCTCGAGACTTCTATTCCATCAGGATTGCCTGGAACAACAACCAATTCGCCCATCGCATAACCGGGATTTAATCCATGAATGGCGCTCTGGTTTGCTATATCCATTACGTTGTTTTCAAGATTTGATTTATTGTTTATAAAATCACCCAATTCACTAACTGTTTTTCCTAAAGGAAGCGCTACGGAAGATCGTACACGATCGTCTATAAATCCTGCTGCAAGCGGCTCAAAAGCGGTATATTTTTCTACTATGTTATCGTAATTAGCTTTTGCCATAGCAGCACTCCATTGCACTGTGTTACGTGAAGTGTTGAGAATAGTATTGAGTTCAGATAAAGAAACAGTTGTATAATTTATAGGTGCAACTATACCTTCAATTTCTTCCCATTCCCAAACTTCAAGAAGTCCGGTTCCTGCTGTAGCATAACTTAAATGATATACTTTATCTAAAAGTTCTTTAAGGGTTTCAGGCTCCCAATCTCCAGATTTTTTGAGAAGCATTTCTTCCAGTTTAAGCGAAACATCAAGTAGAGTCAAACGATCTTGAGCGCGTTGCACTTGAGTAATTTGTGTGCGAATATTACAAAGCATATCGCTGATTTCCGGAATTACAGAGTATGCCGGCGTATTGTTATCAAATTTTGTGGTGAACTCGAGAAGTTGATTTTTAACTTCAAGATCACTTTTTACTCCAGCAACCTGGCTATTCAACTTGGCTAAATTGATAGGAGCGTAGTACTCATTAAGTGTTTCTAGTAAGTTTTTGAATTCCGTTTTCAATTCTGGAGAAAGTTCATCATTGTACTCTTCTCTAAAATTTTGAACTAAAGCCACATCACTTACATCAGGTTGACCGTGAATTTTTACACGTAAGTCCATAAATTTTGGAAACTCTTCTGCAATCACTTTAGATTCACTACGCATACGTTGTGCAATGTTATCATCACCCGCGTGTGGAATATCTTTAAGAGCTTGTCTTATTAAATAGTAATTAGCTTCTAGTCGCTTGTCATCTTTTAGTAACCAATTGAAAAAATCAATACCCCATGCTTCTTCATCTTCAGACTGTATGGCACCGCGGTAAAATTGTGCTTTTTCTAAAATCCATCCGTTGTCAACACTTTTTAGATAATTACCCAATTGATATTGCTTCAATCTGCTATGATCATTAGCCGCATCCCAGAATTTTTTATTATCTGCAGCAGCTAAAATTTCACCAAAATAAAGATGATTACGAGCGGCGAGATTTTCAGTTTCTTTTTTGTAACT
Source organism: Leeuwenhoekiella aestuarii (assembly GCF_004104055.1). Lineage (GTDB taxonomy): Bacteria > Bacteroidota > Bacteroidia > Flavobacteriales > Flavobacteriaceae > Leeuwenhoekiella > Leeuwenhoekiella aestuarii. The sequence continues at coordinate 350,892 of NZ_QOVJ01000002.1, forward strand.
CGCATGTTGGATTCCGTCAACACCTTCCGGGCAAGGATCTTTAGGTTCACGCATTGTACCGTCTTCACAGAACCAGCGAATGCGTAAATAAGGTCCGCGAGCATCATTTTTAAAATCAGTAATGATTTTTTTAATATTCTGAGTAGTATATTCTTGGGCACGTAAAGATGCTCCTGTAAGAAGCACAACAAGTAGGGTTAAGCGTAGTGTTGCTTGCATAAAAGGTTGTTTGTCACAAAAATAGGTGTAGAGCCTGTTAATAGACTTATAAAAAAGGCTATGATTTTCTTAAATATTAAGTTTTTTAATTAAAAGACTTAATATTTATAAACATAAAAAAGTCTGCTGATAAAGCAGACTTTTTTATGTTTAAGTTAATCTCTCAATTCGAGCTTATTGAGCTCTTTATAATTGCGCTTTAAACGCTTTAATAAAATACCATAAAGCAGTTTATAGAATAGCCAAAGCATAAATACTAATAGTAGAAGACCTCCTATAAATAATGCAATAAAACCTAACGGAATAGACTGAGAACCGTCATCTGCAGTAATCATTATTTTTTCAAATTCAGGATCAAAATAGAGCATTGCAAAAAAGACTATAAGCCCAACGACAAACATCAATATAAGGTTGTACGCTACATAAAAATTCACTGTTCTGCGTACCTTAAGAATACGATTCATAAGATGTCTGGTACTGTCTGTAGTTTGTACTTCTTTATAATTTTTATAGAAGATAAATATAAAGAAACCTAAAACTATATACTGAAGCAGTACAGAAATGATTTCAAATTCAAACAAATGAATTTTACGAAGTGATTCCCAGGTTTTGTTATTTATTGTTAAAACATTAATGAAAGTCCACAATATAAATTCAAATATAGATACATATAAAATCCACTTCATCAATGATGAAGAGCGTTTATGTATCATTTTATAGATAGCATCACCGCTAATTTTAGGAAGATCTGCTTCTTGGCGCTTCCAGTCTTTTTTTAAAAATTCAAGTTCATCCATCTGCTGCTACACATTTAATAAGTCTTTCAACTTTCCTTTTACCCGGTTCATTTTAACTCTGGCATTAACTTCTGTAATACCTAAAGTTTCTGATATCTCACTATAGGGTTTGTCTTCGAGATATAAAAATACCAGTGCCTTATCAATATCATTGAGTTGTCTAATCGCCTTGTACATCAATTTTAGTTGTTCTTCAACCGTATTATCATATTCAGTACTTGCGATTTTAAACATCACACTCTCATAATCCTGCGTTTTTATACTACGTTTAGATTTACGATAGAGTGTAATTGCCGTGTTGAGCGCTACACGATACATCCAGGTTGTAAACTTAGAGTCTCCTCTAAATTTTGGATATGCTTTAAATAATTGAATGGTTATTTCTTGAAACAAATCATTGTGCGACTCCTGGTCATGAGTATACAACCGGCAGATCTTATGCACTATATTCTGGTTCGCTTCTAGCTGGGTTACAAATTGTTTTTCAAGTTGCGGATCCAAATAATAAATTGTTAGTTGCCTATTTGTACATAATAGAGATAATATGTTACAGGTAAAGCTAAAATAATGATAAACATTAAGAGTTCTGCCGGCTGTACTTTAACTTTGTTATAAATAATTAATCATGAACATCCCTGATACTAAAGAACCTCGAATCATCATAATTGGTGGGGGTTTCGGCGGAATGAATCTCATTAAAAACCTCAAAAAAACAGGCTACCAGGTAGTACTTATAGACAAGAGGAATTTTCACACTTTTCAACCTTTATTATACCAAGTTTCAACCTCGGGTCTAGAGCCAGAATCTATAGCTTATCCGTTGAGGAAGATTATCAGGAAACAAAAAAATATGCATTTCCGCCTTGCGGAAGTAAACCGAATAGATACCAATCTTCAAAAAGTACGTACTGATATTGGTGATTTGCACTACGATCATTTGGTTATTGCAACCGGAACCCGTACTAATTTTTTCGGAAACAAAACCATTGAAGAAAATGCGATTTGGATGAAAAGCTTACCACAGGCGCTCAACATTCGTAGTTTGATGTTTGAGAATCTGGAGAAAGCTAACCGCACTGAAGATCCGGTAAAACGTAAAGAGTTGTTACGATTTGTAATCGCCGGAGCAGGCCCAACGGGGGTAGAACTCAGTGGAGCTTTAGCAGAGTTAAAATCTAATGTGTTGCAGGCAGACTATCCAGATATGGATACTAGCGAGATAGAAATTCACCTGATTGAAGGAGCTGACCGGGTTTTACCCCCTTTTAGCAAACAGTCTTCTGAAAAAGCTCAGAAGTTCTTAGAAGATATGGGGGTGACCATTCACCTGGAAACTTTTGTTGGGAATTATGAGAATAATTTAGTGACTACTAAAGATGATCTGTCTTTCAATACCGCGACATTTATTTGGTCTGCCGGTGTTACGGGAGCTTCAATAGATGGGTTTGAAGCAACTTCTTTGTTGCCTAAACTCAATCGCTATAAAGTTGATGTGTATAACCGTGTTGCCGGTTTTCAAAATATATATGCGATAGGAGATATCGCTTTGATGGAAAGTGAGGAATACCCTAAAGGACATCCGCAGTTAGCTCAGCCCGCTATTCAGCAAGGAAAGAATTTAGCAAAGAATTTTAAAAAGATGTTACGTGGAGAAAAACTGAATCCGTTTAAATATTTTGACAAAGGTTCTATGGCGACTATAGGGAGAAATAAGGCTGTTGTAGATATGGGTAAGATTCATTTTGGTGGATTTTTTGCCTGGTTTATCTGGATGTTTATTCACCTTTGGTTTTTAGTTGGTTTTAGAAACCGCATGGTTACTTTTTTCAACTGGACGTATAGCTACATCAATTATGATAAAGCAGCCAGACTGATTGTAAGACCGTTTAAGCAGAACAAAATCATTGCCGAAGAAGATTAGAAATTCAGAATTCTATATAAAAAAACCGCTTCATTTAGAAGCGGTTTTTTTATGATAACTTGAAAAATTATTACTCGATAATCGAGGTCTAAATGTTATGAGGCTTGCGTCAAAGTAAAAAAACTAATCCCTTTTAATAGTCTCGGGCTCGCCCAAGTTGATTTACTGAACACCTTCTGTAAATTCTTGTATTTCTCCAAAGCGGGAACTCAATGGAGAGAAGAACTGCGTGACCATGGCTACGTGCTTTTTGTTTAGAATAATAAGTTTTGCTTCCGGTTGAAATTCCAGCAATTTTTGATGAAACAGATCATTATAGTAATATAAGGATGGAATGGTCTTGGTGCCTAAAAATGTGAGAATAGGTGGTGTGTTTTCGTCTAAAAAATAATAAGGCGAAGCATTCTTCCATTCTTCAGGATTTGTGGTCCAGGTGACATCATAGTATTCATCATTGGTTGGTGGATTTTCTTGTAAATACGAATATTGGTCTAAACCGGCAGCATCATCGAGAATGATTCCCTTTATGAAGGCTGTGTTGTCCATATATTTTGGGTTCATAACCGCTAAGGCTGCAAGGTGACCACCTGCAGAATGTCCCATTAAAAAAATACGGTCAGGATTTCCTCCGTAATTTGCGATGTTCTCGTGCGTCCATTTTATGGCTTTAGCGATCTCTAGAGTCATTTGATCATAATTCCCAAACGGACTCAATGTATACCCGGGAATGACGGTTACATAATCTTTACCAGCAAAATTTCTACCTAAAACGGAATAAGTTTCTTTATTGCCGCTGTTCCAGTTACCGCCGTGAACAAAAATGAGAACATCGTGCTGAACTAAAGAATCTTTAGGTTGAAAAATGTTCAGTTTTGGTTCTTTTGCAGAAGCCGTGTAATCACCTTGTATATAGTTGATGTCTTCTTGTTTTACTGAAGCGCATCCGGTAATCAAAATCATCAGTAAGACCGAAAGGAATAAGTTGTAACGCATAAGTTTAATTAAGTTGGCTGGTGCAATAACGCAGCAAATCAATCTTTATTTTCATATTTGGCACGCATAACGGCCACAGATTCCCTGATGAGTTTTTCTAAAACCTGCAGATCAATATCTTCAAGTTTATTGATGTACAAACAGGAAGCCCCGGTTTTGTATTTCCAAAGTTGACTTAGTAAATCAGAAAAGCGTTCAAACCCCGGAATTATATAAACCGAAATATTCTGTTTGCGGGGTGCAAAGCCGGTCAAAAAGAAGTCGCCTTCACGGCCGCTGTTGTATTTATAGTGATAGCTTCCGTAACCGATGAGGCTTTCTCCCCATAACACAGCAGGCTCAGGCATTATGCGGTTGAACAGTTCAAAAAGCGTATAGGCATCTGCACGGCGTTTGTCGTGCTCCACAGCATCCAAGTATGCCGTAACCGATTGGGTTGTTGGTTGGTTTTTATTTTCAGCCATAGTTAGCAGTTTTTGTATTTATCATGAAGACCTTTGCCTTCAAGAATGAGGGGTGTAGCTTTTTCCAGACGGGATAAACGCGTTTTTTCTTGTTTGGCGCTGCCTACATGCTCAGCATATTCTTTTTGTCTTCCGGGGGTGAGTGCATTAAAAGCCTTTTGAAGCGGCGGATTTTTAGAAAAAGCAGCTTTTAATTTTACCGGAATTGAAAGTTTTTTAACCGGTTTAGCTGCTTTGATGACTAATCCTTTCTTTTGGTTAGCTATAGCTTCCTGTAAATAAGCCTGTAGAATCTCACTGTCAATCTCAGACTCAGACTCAAAGCGCATTTGCCTCAAGGCTTTGGTTTTACCTTCCTGCGCATTATGCAGTCTGTTTTCAGCATCTTTTAAAAGGGCTCCGTTAAAAAACCAAACCCCAAAATGATTTTTAAATCGTGCGAGCCCTGCGACGTTTTTGCCGTCTAATGTATAGATCGGACTGTTCCATTTAAAGCTTTCTATGAGTTCAGTTTGTTTAAAAACAGCTCTAAGTTTTAAAAGCGCCTTCTTAAAGTTATGCTCCTGCTCGAAATAAGCCTCTATTTTATTGGGATTAGTCATTTTTCAGTTTTTCTAAGAAGAATGAAAAGGGTTTGAAAATTTAACTATAAAATTAACTAAAAGAGCTGTGTTAATCTTTAAAACGGATTGTTTTTCGCAGTACATTAGTATTATTAATACGAGAATATAATGGCACAAAACAAGTCTGCTAAAAAGGCTCCAGCAAAACAGGCAACCAAGCCTGCAGCTGTGAAACCAGCGAAGACTGCTTCTAAAAAGAAGTAATCTGAAAGTATCTAAGGGCATCGAGGATGCAGCCGATATAAATTAAACGAAAGCCACTTAAAACGTGGCTTTTTTGTTTCCTGATAATCGAGATTAAAATAATCTTTGGACTGCCTAATGATCGAAAGTTGAGTCAGAAAAATGTACTCCGAATTTTCGAGAGAATAATTACTCCACCTCAGGTAATGTAGTACTTTTAATCGCTCCTAAAATACCTAGAACCGAAAGTATAGCGATTACGCCTTCAACCGAAATAAGCGAAGCTAAAGCACTCAAACCACCTGCAATAAGCAGTATAAAGCCAATAAGCGTATTGCTCACAGCAACATAATCGGTACGGTGGTTGCCTTCTGCCATATCTACGATGTAGGTTTTACGACCCAGCCGAACACCCTGATGCGCGATTCCTAAAACGAAAAAGGCGACAGGGTACAACCAGACCTTATCGTTAAGCGCCGGTAAAAACTGAATAATTCCAACAACAAGTAATCCCAGACTGGCCGTGAGAATGGCAGAGTAGGTCATTACTTTTTTACTGGATTTATCGGCCATTTTGCCCCAAACCGGAGCACTTATTATCGAGGCGATTCCGTTAGCGATTATAAAAAGCCCCAGTAGATAAGCCTCTTTTCCCACATAACGCTGCGCAAGAAGAACATAATAGGGCGCGGTTAATGCTGAGCAGAGTAGCAGCGAACGCGTGATAACAAAATTGCGAAAATGCTTGTCTTCTTTTAATAAACCCAGGCGTTCCCAGGCTTCTTTGAGTCCGTTTTTGCCACCCTCGGTTTCTCCCGGATATTCCTGAATGTTCGCGTAAATAAGTGCCGCAATAAGCCAGAGGCTGGCTGCAAAAAAGATGAGGTAGCTGTAAAAATCAATGCCCACATTATCTTTAGACTTATATAAAATAAAGAGTCCAGCTGCCAGTACCAGCGCACCACTCACCGAGGCGGTATAGCCTTTTAATCTACCGCGTTTGGTCTTGGGTATGGTCTTGCCTAAAACGTCTTTAAAGGCAATGGAGCACAGGCCACGCGAAAGACTAAAAGCCACCAGACATAGTATTATAAGCCAGCCGGCGATATTTCCTTCAAAAGACAGGGCTACAAAACCGATTCCTGCAATTGCCAGAAATTGTAAAACGGAACCCAGCACCCAAATGTATTTACGTACGGGGCGCTTCCTGATGTAATGTGCAATAAACAATTGCGGCAGCATAGATCCCGATTCGCGAATGGGAACAATAAAACTGATGAGCATCACCGGAGCATTTACATAACTCATTACCCAGGTGAGAACCGTTTTGGGATTACTCAGCGTATCCCCAAGCGAAGTCAGCATATTGCTGATTAAGATTAAAAAGTAATTTTTAGGAGTCTCCCGGCAGGCATCGTCACCTATGGCTTTACAGGTACGCGCATCTTCCTCATCGTTAAGGTAATCGTAGAGTTTTTCAAGTTCAGTAGGGTGGTGGGTACTCATGAAAATTTCAAAAAATAGATAACTTTATTCGTTTAGAAGCGGTTCTAAAACAGGCCATACATTTTCAGCCACAAGCTTATGACCTTCGGCAGTGGGGTGAATGCCGTCGTTTTGGTTAAGACGTGCTACACCGCCCACATTTTGCAGTAAAAAGGGGACGAGGGTAATATTATTTTTTTCAGCTAATTCGGGAAATAATTTTTTAAAATGCCGGGTGTATTCGGTGCCCAGGTTGGGTGGTAATTGCATACCAACTAACACGATTTTGGCCTCGGGAGCTTCGGTTTTAACTTGATCAATCATCCACTGCAGGTTCTCCCGCGTTTCAGCAACTTGTACTCCGCGTAAGCCATCATTAGCACCCAATTCCAAAACAAAAATATCCACATCAGGCTCCAGTACCCATTCCAGTCGGTTCCTTCCGCCAGCGGTGGTTTCGCCACTCAATCCGGCATTGATTACGGTATAATCGAGCCCCAGACTGTCTATACGATCCTGAATCAAACCCGGGAAGGCATTATCGGCATCTTCAAGTCCGTAACCGGCGGTTAGACTATCGCCAAAAAATAAAATGGTTTTTGAAGTGCTATCGGTTTCGGTTGTGGCGGTTTCCTCGGTTTGGGATTTTTCAGTTTCGCCGGAAGACGCGTTTGAGTTGTCTTTACACGATTGCAGAATCATTCCGCCTAAAAAACAACAAAAGATTAACAGGCTTAGCAGATGGAGTCTATTCTTTATCACAAGCATTTGTTTATTTTGCTGAAAAGCCAAAACCTGCGGTTTGCGCTCAAAACCACGTATGCTATGACTTCCATATTAGAAATTTCAAATTTAGAAAAAAGCTATACCAGTGGCTCTAAAAAGCTAAAGGTACTTGAAGATATTAACTTTAGTATAACAGAAAACGAAACATTTGCCATCGTAGGTCCGTCTGGAAGCGGGAAAACCACACTACTGGGATTGTGCGCCGGCCTCGATCGTCCCGATGGAGGTAGTGTCATCTTAAATGGCACTGAATTGAGCAGTCTCTCGGAAGATGAGCGTGCTGTGTTGCGCAACCGCGATGTGGGTTTTGTGTTTCAGGATTTTCAATTGCTGCCCACGCTTACCGCTTTGGAAAATGTGGCCGTTCCGCTGGAACTACAAGGTGACAGACAAGCCGCGAAAAAGGCAGAAGCCCAGCTTCAAAAGGTAGGTTTAGGCGACCGCGGCGATCACTATCCCACACAACTTTCGGGAGGGGAGCAGCAACGGGTTGCTCTGGCACGGGCGTTTGCTAACGAACCCAAAATTTTATTTGCAGACGAACCCACCGGAAATCTGGATGCTGAAACCGGAGCTAAAGTAGTCGATTTGCTTTTTGAACTCAACAAGGAGTTGGGTACCACACTGGTCCTTGTTACCCACGATATGGAACTGGCGCGGAAAACCCAAAATATACTGACCATCAGGGGCGGAAAGATTGCAAATCTCACAAGCGCAGCGGTATGAGTAAAAACGGAGGAATGACAGCAGGTGCAGCCTGGCTATTTAAGATGGCCTGGCGAGATTTTAAGGCCAGTGCGGGCAAACTGAGTTTGTTTATGGTTTCGATTGTGCTGGGTGTCGCGGCTATTGTTTCGATACAGTCGTTTGGTGAAACCTTAAAAGATAACATAGCCCTGCAGTCGAAGGCCCTTATGGGTGCCGATTTTAAAATTGACAGCGATAATGCTTTGACCGAAGAAGCGTTGCAAATTGTAGATTCTTTAGGTGGCGCAGACGCGGAAGAGATTTCGTTTGCCTCGATGGCTTTATTTCCTAAAAACGGAGCAACCAAATTGCTTCAGGTACGTGGTATCACACCCGGTTTCCCCTTTTATGGTGAAATCGAAACAGAGCCCACAACTGCCGGAAGAAACTTCGGAAAACTTAACGGAGCCCTGGTTGATGCTACAGTAATGCTTCAGTTGGATATTGAAGTAGGGGACACGGTAAAACTTGGAGCAGTACGTCTCCCGGTGGTGGGCGAACTCAAAAATCTACCCGGTAGTAATGCGGTATTTAGTGCCATTGCTCCGCCGGTGGTAATTTCCTATTCCTATGTTGAACAAACGGGTTTGGTGCAGCTGGGCAGCCGTATCGATTATGAGTATTACTTCAAAGCCCCACAAGCAGATATGCAGCTTCTTGAAGATGCGGTTGGGGAGCGACTTGATGCCGCAGAAGCTGATTTGGACACACATACTTCAACCAGCGACCGTTTGGGCAGGCGCTATGAGAACTTTGGTAAATTTCTAAACCTCGTAGGCTTTGTAGCTTTATTGCTAGGCTGTGTCGGTATTGCCAGTGCGACCACTATTTACATTAGGGAGAAATTGCGTTCGGTGGCGGTTTTAAAATGTCTGGGCGCTACGCGAAAGCAGGCCTTTTTAATTTATTTGATTCAGATTGCAGCCATTGGCTTACTTGGCGGAATTTTAGGTACGTTCGCAGGGCTTGCTTTGCAACAATTATTTCCGGTGTTGCTGGAAGGTTTACTGCCCGTAGATGTTCAGATCACCTGGTCTTTACCAGTAATCATCCTGGGTGTTTTTATCGGGATGTTTATGTCTGTGCTTTTTGCTCTGTATCCTTTGCTAAGCACGCTATATGTTTCGCCTTTACAAACTCTTCGATTTACTGAGGATGCAGGAAGTCAGTCAAGGAGTACCGCTATTTTAGTTTCGGTAATCATCCTGCTATTTATCTTTTTATTTTCGTTGTGGTTACTGGGTGACTGGAGGTATGCGCTGGCTTTTCTCGGCGGCATTGTGGTCACCTTCAGTATTCTTGCAGGAATTGCCCGTCTTTTTATGCGCTTGTTGCGACGTTATTTTCCCAGTTCGTGGAGTTTTACCTCGCGTCAAAGTTTACGTAATTTATTCCGTCCCCGTAATCAAACGGTAGTTTTGGTGTTGGCTATTGGTGTAGGTTCCTTTTTGATAAGTACCCTGTATTTTACCAAAGATATGTTGCTGGCACAAGCCAATCTCGACAGCAGTGCGCAGCAGGCTAATATGATTTTGCTCGATGTACAGCGCGATCAGATGACCGAAGTAGCCCAAACTTTAAAAGCGAATGGTCTGAAACCTCTTGACGCCGTTCCCATTGTGACGATGCGGGTACACAGCATTAACGGGCGTAATGTCACTGACCTGAAAACCGATACGACTTCACAAATAAGCCGATGGATTCTCAATCACGAATTTCGTACAACTTATCGCGACTCGCTGATTGGTTCCGAAAGTTTAAAGGAAGGCACTTTTACTCCGCGAATAGATGCAGGGACTAAACGTGTGCCCGTTTCGGTGAGTGATAATTTTGCACAGGATGCCGTCGTGGCTATCGGCGACCGGGTTACTTTTAATGTGCAGGGACGGCTCTTAGAAACAACTATAGGCAGCATCCGTTTGGTGGATTGGAGCCGTCTGCAACTCAATTTTTCGGTGGTGTTTCCGGCCGGGGTTCTCGAGCAGGCGCCACAATTTGGAGTGATTACCACTCAGGTGCCTAACTCTGAAGTTTCGGCATCGATTCAACGTATTTTGGTTGAAGACTATCCCAATGTTTCCATTCTCGATTTGCGTCAGGTGCTTAATGTGATAGAAGATTTACTTACCAAAATCAGTTATATTATCAACTTTATGGCGTTTTTCAGTATTCTGATAGGGATTATCGTGTTGCTTGGAGCGGTACGAACCAGCAAATACCAACGCATTCGCGAAAGCGTTTTACTAAGAACAATGGGAGCCAAAAGCAAACAGATTTTACGCATTCAGGGGCTTGAGTACCTGTATCTGGGACTTTTAGGCAGTCTTTCAGGGATTTTACTATCGCTGATAGGAAGTCTGCTGCTGGCCTATTTTGCATTTGACACGACTTTTATTCCAAGCTGGGTGCCCTTTGGTGTCTTGCTGCCGGGTATAACCGCGCTGGTTGTTGTCATAGGACTGGCAAACAGCCGAAGCGTTATCAGGAGCTCGCCTCTTGAGGTTTTACGGAAAGAGGCGCGTTGATTTATGGATAAGAATTATTAGTTCTTATTTAAAATTATTTTTAGAATAGATTTGATGTTCAGTGTTTTAATTTAGAGATGAGAGAAGTACATAATAAAGTATCAAAACAGATTCTTTTAAGTTATTTATAATATAAAAATTCTACTGACTTTCAAACAATTGACTTAAGTAATTAAACAATAATCCTGCTCCTATCGCGATACCAAAACTCAATAAAGTTCCTATTAAGACATATTCGGTAAGTTGGCGATTTTTTCCTTCGGTTAAATCTCCAAAACGAAATACAGATTTTGCCGCAATCAGAAATCCTATTGCAGACCAGGCATTCAGTAGAATAAAAGCAAATACAAATAGACGTTCTAGAATACCTATTATTTTTCCGGCTCCCGCCAAAGAGGTGCTTTTTTGCTTTTCTTTTTTAGTAGGTTCGATGGCATTTTGCCAAGGTTGTAAAATTACTTTTATTAAAATTCCGGAAACGAAAGTCACAAAAAGTAATAGAAACACTAATAATAAAAATTTAGGTTGAAAGAGCGTGTTGAGATTTAAAGAGTAAGGTTTATAGTAAAACAAAACCAGATTAAGGACCAGTAAATGCGCAACTTGATCTGCCATAAAAAGCTTTCTACTATTCTTTTTTGTAGTGAATTTTATTTTTAGCGCATCAATAGCATAATGGGTAACAATAATAACTAAAACCCCTAATAAGTAGTTGAGTTTAAATTGCAAAAGAATAAGTAATGCCAGTAGGTGGACACCTATATGAGCAAGTAAATATTTTGATTTCCAGCCGTGTTTAGTCTTATGCTTTACCCATTTTGTAGGTTGCAAAACAAAATCACCTAGAATGTGAGCGAGTAATAATTTTAATGCGAGAGCTATCATAGCGTTTCGATTTGTTTTTTATAATACGTAAGCATTTTTGTAACCTCGTCATAACCGGCTCTGCTAAGCGCTTTACTGATTGCACTTTGTGCTTTATCCAGTTGCTTACTCAACTCGGTTTGATTAAGCTCTGGCGCTTCTAGACGGGCTTTTACGATAGCTGCGGTTACCGGTGGCCAGTTATCCATAGTTAGAGTAGCTAATGCAAGCATTATGTTGAGCGTTTCGTCAAAATCTTTATAATCAGACTGAAGGACTAAAGTATTATTTTTAATAGCATCAAATGCCGTCCCGGAATGGATAAAAGCACTTCCATTCGCCTGAGTTATTTGTGCGGCTGTATAGGTTTTATTTCCAATCCCGATAGCAATACGTACATCGAGTTCGGTACGCATTTTTATTACAGCTTTGATATGTATTGCCACTTTGAGAGCTTTCGCAGCATCAACTTCTAACTGAAAGCTGTCACCGCGGTAAATCTCCCAATATTTTGGAGACGTCCCATACTGATCAAGAATTGCAACAAGCTCTTGTTGCCATCCTATTTCTTCTCTTGAGTTTATGATATCTCCTGTTAATACAGCTCTCATAATATTAATTAAGTTATATACTAAATAGATTATAAATTCAAATATACATTAAATAGGTTATAAATTAAAATATACACTATATGAATTATAATTTAAAATATAGCTTAAATAGGGTATAATTGAAGTTGTTCTTTTAAAAACCAACAGCCATATCATCACCACGACGGTCTGCGCCACCTTCTAAAGTTCCGTCAGGTAAAACTAAAACCCCGTCAACTTTTCCTAGAATCACGCTATTTTCCTGGCGAATTTCATAGCCTTTATTTTGCAAGCTATTCAGTATTTCTTCCCCAAAGGCATCTGGCTCAAAGGTCACAACATCTGGTAACCATTGATGGTGAAAACGCGGTGCATCTACAGCTTCCTGCATTCCCATATTATAATCTGCAACATTTAGAATAGTCTGTAATACAGAAGTTATAATTGTAGAACCACCTGGCGTACCCACTGTCATCCAGAGTTTGCCGTCTTTCTCAACGATAGTAGGTGTCATCGAACTCAACATGCGTTTTTGAGGTTCAATTTTGTTTGCTGCAGCTCCTATAAGGCCAAACATATTAGGCTCACCCGGCTTTACGCTAAAATCATCCATCTCATTATTTAAGAAAAAGCCAAGTTCGTCTACATAAAGTTTTGAGCCGTAAGCACCGTTTAAAGTAGTTGTAAGTGCCACTGCATTACCATACTGGTCTATTATCGAAAAATGAGTAGTTTCCATAGATTCATAGCCGCTAATTACGCCATGATTGATCTCTGCAGAAGGTGTCGCCTTTTCAAAACTGAAGTTTTGCATACGACGGGAAGCATAGGCTTTACTAGTAAGGCTATCAATCGGAATATCATTAAAGTCGGGATCGCCCAAAAAGAAACTACGATCAGCATAGGCTCGGCGTTCTGCTTCGGTGATTACCTGAATGCTTTTTACTGTATTATGACCATATTCTTGCATATCATAAGGTTCAAGCATTTTAAAAATCTGAGCGAGACACACACCACCGCTAGATGGGGGAGGCATCCCTATTACTTTAAGATTTTTATATGTTGAAGTTATGGGTTTACGCCATACTGCTTCATAATTCTTAAGGTCTTCAAGCGTGATGATCCCACCGTGGGCTTCAATAAAATCAACTAATATTTGAGCGGTTTCACCCTCATAAAATTCGCTTTTTCCATTATCTGCAATGCGCTGTAATGTTTCTGCTAAAACAGGGTTTTTAATGAAATTACCGATTTCAATCTTAAGAGTGTCGTTTTCGTGAAAGCCAATAGAATACAGGATTTCTTTTCCATTCACCTGATCAAATACAGGAGCATATTTTTGAAATCTATTCAACTGATTTTCGGTTATAGCATAACCATTTTTAGCCAATTGAATAACCGGTTCTAAAATTTCTGACATAGGCATAGAACCTAGTTTCTCATTAATAGCAAACATCCCAGAAATACTACCGGGAACACCTACAGCGAGTGGTCCTTGCCGACTTAAAGAATCAATAGGATTTCCTTCTTCATCGAGATACATATCGTATGTAGCTGCCATAGGGGCTTTTTCGCGATAATCTATACTTCCAATCTGGCCATTGGCTTTACGATATACCATAAAACCACCACCACCTAAACTTCCGGCAAAAGGATAGGCAACATTTAAAGCCATGTCTACAGCTATAAGCGCATCAAAAGCATTACCTCCATTTTTTAAAATTTCGGCACCTATACGAGAAGCTTCTTCTCGTGCAGAAACCACCATAATACTGTCTGCAAGCTTCCCACGCTGAATCTCACGCGGAGCTTTTTGTTCAGTTTTACAAGAACTAACCAGTATTAAAAGTAATAAGAAAAGAAACCAGTGATTAGTAATTTTAATCATATTTAAGGATAGGTTTAAGTATGGAATTGATCTTCTAATTCTAAAAGCCGTTGTTCGCAAAACTGACGTAATTCTTCGAAGAATAAGGTGAATTCATTTTCAAAATCGTGATAGTGCAGCTGAAGGTCTTCAACAGCGCGATCCATACCACTAATATTCTTAGTTCTGCGGTTCATATTGTAGAGAACAGTTGCAATACCACTAATTTCGGCATAACTCAGTAACCAGTTATCTGCGATCATATGTGGTATCATTCTCTGAATTCCCGGAGTAAGCAACTCAAAATACTCATCAAGACTGTCGTAAAAATTTTCGATATAACTAGACAAAGGAGTGGTAGCATAATTTTTCCAATTCTTTGCTAAAAAATGGTCGTATAAAATATCTACAATCACACCGCTGTAATGACTATACTTGCTATGAAGACGTTTTGTACTTTGTTTTACAATGGGATGACTATCAGTAAAACTGTCTATGCTGCGGTGCAACAAAATACCTTTTTGAAGTTGTGGTAAATAGGTTTTGTATTGTTTTCCTTTTATGCCATCTGCCATAAAATTACCGATGGTAAGTAGCGGGTCATCGCCAGACAGGTATATATGCGCTAAATAATTCACAGGCTTAAATTACAAATTATTGCTATAAGCCTGCATTAGCATTTGAGGTAATTGTTTACAATCTATAAGCAATACCAAGATTAAGCTCTAGCGCGTCATAACCTTCATTAGGTTGTTTAATTTCTGCATTAGAAACATGTCTAAAACCTATTCTACTATCTAAAACAAATCTCTTAAAAAACTGAAAGTTGATTCCTAATGCCAAATTATCAGAGAAACCAATACCCTTAGCCATACGCTCAGAATCTTCATCAAAATAACCTGGACCTATACTTGCAAGAGCGTACATATTAAGCTTTTCAGTAATAGATTTTCTGATGATCAGACCACAATTAAAAACATATTCATTGATAAATTTATAACGCATCAAGCGCTCACGATACGCACTATACTGTTTAGGATTCCCTGCAAACCAAGGGTTGAAAAGCTTATGCTGGGCTCTGTTGATTTCAGGCTGAAAGATGAAATCATAGTCTAAAACACCCGACTTTGCGCGATATAAGATTTGGATTTTCTGAAGATACACTTCGTAGTAATAATCGTCATCTCTAAAAATGATATTATCAACAGAGGCATAGCCTACATTATAGCCTATTTGATAAAAACGCCCCTGAAGATCATCTTGGGCACCTGCTTTTAAAGCAATACATAAGAAAAAGAACACTACTAAAAATCGAACCATAACATCAAATCAAATTTTAATTACTTTGAAAAACAGATGTTTAGGGGTGTGATTAAAGAGGTGTTGTAATATGAAGAATTTTAGGGAATAACTTTAATGCTATATTTGCCAATAGCAATAGTTATTAAGCTTTACTAAATTCAAGAAACATACTTATGACCCTAATAAAATCTATTTCAGGAATACGCGGAACCATTGGTGGCAATCCCGGTGAGAACCTAACACCTATTGATGCTGTGAAGTTTGCTTCGGCGTACGGAACTTTCATTAAAAAACAGCGTAATAAAGATGAATACCGTGTTGTGGTAGGGCGTGATGCTCGTATTAGTGGTGAGATGCTTCAACAGTTGGTTATGCAAACACTTGTTGGGATGGGAATTGATGTTGTAGATCTTGATCTATCAACAACACCTACAGTTGAACTTGCAGTTCAATTAGAGCACGCCGATGGAGGAATTATTCTGACTGCATCTCATAATCCAAAACAGTGGAATGCATTGAAATTATTAGATAAAAACGGAGAGTTCCTAAATGCTGAAGCCGGAGCTGAAATACTAAAGATCGCTGAAGCTTCAGATTTTGCTTATGCCGAAATAGACAATTTAGGCGATATTCACAAAAATGACGCATATATTGATATTCATATTGACGAAATTTTAGAACTAGAATTAGTTGATGAAGATGTCATTAGAGCTGCCAAATTTAAAATTGTGGTTGACGGAGTGAATTCAACAGGAGGTATCGCAATCCCAATGCTTTTAGAGCGTCTGGGCGTACAAGTTGAAAAACTATATTGCAATCCTAACGGAGACTTTCCGCATAATCCTGAGCCTTTAAAAGAGCATTTAGGAGACATCTGTAAACTGGTTCCAGAAGAGCGCGCAGATCTAGGAATAGTAGTAGATCCTGATGTAGACCGTTTAGCTTTTATTGATGAAACAGGGGAGATGTTTGGTGAGGAATATACACTGGTTGCTTGTGCAGATTATGTATTGAGCGAGAATCCTGGTAATACGGTTTCTAATTTAAGTTCGTCTAGAGCACTTAGGGATGTTACTCAGAAACACGGCGGCATCTATTATGCGGCGGCTGTAGGAGAGGTAAATGTGGTTACAAAAATGAAAGAAGTAGACGCAATTATAGGTGGTGAAGGTAATGGTGGGATTATCTACCCTAAATCACATTATGGTCGCGATGCTTTAGTAGGCGTTGCTTTATTTCTTACGCATTTGGCTAAAAAACAGATGAAAGTAAGCGAGCTACGAGCAAGTTATCCTGCTTATTTTATGAGCAAGAAAAAAATAGAGCTAACTCCAACTCTAGATGTAGATGCTATTTTAAAGACAATTGCAACGCGTTATATCAAAGAGGATGTAAATACAATAGACGGTGTAAAAATTGATTTTGAAAAGCATTGGGTTCATCTTCGAAAATCGAATACAGAACCTATAATTCGTATCTATACAGAAGCTTGCTCACAAGTAGAAGCTGATAAAACTGCAGATGATATGATCTCAGAGATCAAAGAAATAGCGGGTATTTAGTTGGTAGTTTTCAAAAGTAAAATTTTAAGTCTGTTGATCGAACTAACTTTATTTCAAAGAATTTTAAAAAACAGATAAATCATATTCCTTATTTTTGATTTACTCAATAATCGAGATTAAAACGCTTCGAGACTCGTCTAGTTCTAAAAATGAATTGCGAAGTTAAACGTTTTGCGTATTTGCCTTGAAGTAGTTTACTAATCAGAACTAAGGATTTTTTTATTTTAAACCTATGGTTTATTCTGCGTGTTTGAAGCGCTTGTGCGTCCAGAGATAGTATTGGGGAGCTTTGTAGATTTGATTTTCCAGATGTTCGGCAAAAGCATCTGTAATATCATAATCAGGTACTGAGTTTGGCTCTTCGGTAATTACTTTAAAAGATGCTTTATAAAACCCTCGTTTTACTTTATCTACCGCTAGATAAATCACTGGCATATTTTCAGATTTTGCGAGTCTTTCTACACCCGTAAAAAACGGGACATTTTGACCTAAAAAATTGGTGCAATATTGATTACGTCTAGTTTTTGGAGATTGATCAGCAATAAATGCATAGGTAGCCATTTTACCTGCACGCTGCTGTTTTCTTATAATAAAAGTAGCTTCTTTGTTAGCGAGTAATTTTGAATTCCATTTTTCACGTATATCGTGAATGAGTTTATCAAAATACGGATTTTTTATGCGTTTGTATATTCCGTATCCGCTGTGATCAAAATAAAACTGAAGCGCCGTTAGCCATTCATAACTCGCATAATGTCCCATAACAATTAGCGAACTTCGTTGTTCTTTTGCTAGTTTTTCAATGATTGTCAAATCGTCAAATTGAAAACGCTTTTGCAATTCTTCAGCAGAGATAGATATCGATTTTATCATCTCGAGAAACATATCGCACATATGGCGATAAAACTGTTTTTCTATTTTTTTTATTTCAGATTCTTCTTTCTCGGGAAATGCTAGTTTTAGGTTTTTTGTAACTGTTTTTCGGCGGTAACCTACAATGTGATAAGCCAATACAAAAACAGCATCAGAAACCTTATAAAATAGCCAGAACGGAAGTTTTGAGATCAACCACAAAAGCGGGTAAACCAGCCAAAAGATTAGCCATTGCATAAAGCTTAATTTTTAAATTATGGGGCAAATAAGCATATAAAAAGTAAAATTTTAAAACAATATTGCTCATCAAAAGCCTTTACGTTTTAGATGCTCATAGTGCGCAAATATAGGTATATTTGACCCCAAAATTAGAGCTTTTATGGGTGATTTAAATTTAATAACCGTTGTTGTTATTGGTATCAATGTATTGATCTCAATGAAAGGTTTTAATGATTATTCTTTTTTTGAAAAATATAAGTTTAATACAGGGGCAGTGCGCAGGGGGGAACAAATACGTATTCTTTCCTCGGGGTTTTTGCACGTGAGTACCTCTCACTTGTTTTTTAATATGCTAACCCTTTATTTTTTTGCTCCAATTGTTATTAATCTTTTAGGGAATTGGGAATTTGTAATTATTTATTTAGGGAGTTTAATTCTGGGGAATTTACTTTCTTATTATTTTCATAAGGATGAATATCATTATACGGCTGTAGGAGCCAGCGGTGCAGTATCCGGTATTTTATATTCAGCTATTTTACTCAACCCAGATATGAGCTTGTATATGATCTTAATACCAGTACCAATCCCGGCATATATCTTTGGAATAGGCTATTTATTGTATTCTATTTATGGGATGCGTGCCAATAATGACAATATAGGTCACGATGCACATTTTGGCGGGGCAGTAGGGGGTTATGTTATTACTTTGTTAATGGCACCGATATTGCTTCAGATTAACACCTTGATGGTAGGTCTTTTAGCAATTCCTATAGTGATTTTATTTGTGCTCAGCAAAACCGGTAAACTATAATGGCACGCCTCTTGCGTTTGTATTAGAAAATAAAACAACTATTATGAAATCTATTTTAATTCTTGCAATTACCGCTATGTCAACTATGGCACAGGCTCAGCAAATTCAACCAACAGTAAGTGTAACAGGAGAAGGTAAAGTTATTGCAGTGCCTGACGAAGTTACTATACGTATGGGTGTTCAAACCGAAGGCAAAGACGCTAAAACCGTTAAAGCTGAAAATGATGCTAGTGTAGATAAAGTGCTTGATTACTTATTGAAAATGAATATTCCTCAGAATCAGGTACAAACAGAATATGTGAATCTTAATAAGAATTACGAATATAATACAAAGACTTATAACTATAAAGCGAGTCAGACTATTTCAGTAAAACTGAAAGATTTGTCTAAATATGATAAGATTATGTCTGGTCTTGTATCTTCTGGTATTAATACAATAAATGGTGTTGAGTTTTCTTCTTCTAAAATGCAAGCATATGAGGCTGAAGCACGTAAGAAAGCTGTAGCAAATGCTAAAGAGAAAGCAAGAGAATATGCTGGCGTACTAGGCCAAAATATAGGCAAAGCTTTATTGATTGCGGAGCAGGGTACCAGTTCACCACAACCTCAGCCTATGTATAAAATGGCAATGGCAGAAATGGATTCAACTCAGAGAACACTTGCTCCAGGTGAATTAACTATCACTTCTAAGATTCAGGTAAGTTTTGAACTTTTAGACTAATAAAAATTTAATTTGGCGTTTGCCAAAACTTGATAAAGGGCTTATAAATTACGTTTATAAGTCCTTCTTCTTTTGTGTAAAACGTGGTCATATTTTTTCCAAAGCTGTTGTATGGCTTTGTTTTCTTCTAACTCAGGATTTGTTTCAACCTGTGTAATTCCGTTAGCAGAAAATAGATCTTGCATCGCTTGAAATATAACAGCTGTCACTCCTTTTCCTTGATATTCAGGATCAATACCTATCAGGTAAAAAGCTGCAGTATCATTTTGTTTACGGGCTTTTAAAAGGTGTATAAAACCAAAAGGCCATAAACTTCCATTAGCTTTTTTAAGCGCTTTACTAAATGAAGGCATTGTGATTGCAAAGGCAATTAATTTTCCTTCAGCATTCTCAATACATTTTATATAATGTGGATTGATATACTTGATGTACTTATCCTTATAGTGATCGATCTGGTATTGTTGAATAGGAACAAATGTGCTGAGATCGTTATAGGTTTTGTTCAGTAACCCAAACATATCATCTACATAAGGCAAAATCTCTTTGCTGTTATTAAAATGAATCAATTTTAGTTTGTAACGCTCTGTAATTATTCGAGCAAACTTTTCTACTTTCTCAGGAGATTTTTCAGGAATCTGAATTTTATATTCTACCCATTCTGAAGCTTTCTCAAAGTTTAGCTTCTCAAAATGCTCTTTATAATAGGGGTGGTTATACCACGTGATCATAGTATTGAGATACTCAAAACCTTCTACTAGCATCCCGGCTTTTTCCATATTGCTAAAACCTACGGGACCTTCAATCCAATTAAGGTCATTAGTTCTTCCTATTTCTTCAATCTGAGAAATCAAGGCTTTAGTAACTTCAAGGTCATCAATAACATCAAACCAGCCAAAACGCATTTTTGGTTTGCCCTGCTCATTGATTTCAATATGATTAATGATAGCAGCGATGCGTCCTACAGGCTTGTTTTCTTTAAAAGCCAGAAAAAAGCGCGCTTCGGCATTTTTAAAAACAGGATTCTTTTCTGGATCCATGCTTTCGAGTTCGTCATTAACTAATGGCGGAACCCAATTTGTGCTTTTATCATATAGTGAGAACGGGAATTTGACAAATTGTGTCAATTCCTGTTTCGTTTTCATTTCCTTAATTGTAATCATTCTGCTCGAGTAATATAGCTTGTAAAGGTAACCGTATTTTTATTTCTGCGGAAGTAACTCGTCGTTACTATGAAAATCAAGACGGTAAGAAAGACCCAGTCCCAGTTGTTGGCGATTTGGTGTTTCTTTAAAATTAATTAATGCACTTATATCTACTTGTAAATCTTTGGTGATTAGATAAGCTCCACCAAACCGGAACAAATCATCAGCATAAATATCACTCATAATAACCTGAAATTCTGCAAATGCAGCAATTTTTGGGTTAAAGGAATGTGTCATTGTAGTTATCCATGCTTTGGTAGGATAATCGGTTAAAAACTGGTCGTATATAAAATTATTTACCCAAACCCAGCGACCCCAATTGTGTTGCGTAATGGCCACGACCTTAGGTGTAAAACCAGACTGACTTTCTGGTAAAAAAGGATTGTTATCCTCATAAACATAGTTAGCGCCAGAATAAATAGAAACTGCGGGTATTAAGGTACGCCACTTAAAAGCTCTGTTTGCGTGATAACTATAAACATTTATTTTTTCTTCATAGTTTTTATAAGGGTCATATAGCAAATATTTTACACCTGCAGTAACGATAGGAAAGCCGCTATGGCTATATGGTTCAGTTGCTCCTGAAGTTGGATTGATTTCCTCATATAGATAAGATCCACTAAGATTAAATTCTAGTTGCTCTTTTATAGCTCCATATCTAAATTGAAATTCACCACCAATATTATCAGTCTCAGTGTTTAAAAGATTATGAGATTCTTTTCCCATTGTAGCGCCCACTTCTGCCTGAAATACACCACGACCTACTGCAAAAGCACCTTGAGATTGACCGGGGCGATTGGAGTTTAGTGTTTCAGTGTACTGAGATTTAGCTTGTTGCGTGCAAAAGCAAAACAAGAAGGTTAAACTAAAAATCAATTTAGCTGGCATAATCCTGAAATATTTAGGTTTAAAGTTTAGGTGATTAAATCCCTAATCAGACAAACATAGTGTAAAAATAAGAGATAGCCTAAAGATAGAAATAGAACCCTAAGATTTGGTTTTTATTCTTTTTTTAAGTCTAAAAAGAAGCTTAATGGTTAATTTTGTTTCAAATACCGTACAGATGAAATTTATACAAACCCTTCTTATAATTCTCCTTATATTTTTTGGTCTACGCATTCTTTTTAGACTGTTAGCACCATATATTATGCGTTATATAGCTAAAAAAGCAGGAGAGCGTTTTCAAAATATGGCTCAGGGATACTCTTCTCAAAATCAACCTCCTAAACCTGAAGGAGAAACAGTGATTGACGAAGTTCCCAGACGCGAGCATACTTCAAATAAAAACGTGGGTGAATATATCGATTACGAAGAAATTGACTAATTTTCGCTCTCTAGTTTCTAGCAAATATTTATGAATTTTTCTTTAAAAAAAATAGGGCCACACCTCGCTGTGGTTTTGGTTTTTATAGTAACGGCATTGCTTTATTTTAGTCCGGTGCTTTCTGGTAAAAAAATGTTTCAAAGCGATATACAACAATATCGCGGGATGGCTAGAGAGCAAATGGATTTCAGAGAGCAAACAGGAGAAGAACCGTATTGGACTGATGCGGCATTTGGAGGAATGCCTACCTATCAACTAGGAGCAAAATATCCTTTTAACTGGATAAAAAGTTTAGATCTTAGCATACGTTTTTTACCTAGGCCTGCAGATTATCTTTTCTTATATTTTATAGGTTTTTACATATTGTTACTTGTGCTTAAACTAGATTGGCGCTACGCAGGATTGGGAGCACTGGCTTTTGGCTTTTCAAGTTATCTTATTATAATTCTTGGTGTTGGTCATAATGCAAAAGCACACGCAATTGCCTATATGCCGCTGGTTTTAGGCGGAATCATTCTCACCTTTCGTAAAAAATATATTTGGGGTTTTGTGCTCACCACTGTTGCGATGGCTTTAGAAATTGTAGCCAATCACATGCAAATGACTTATTACCTGATGCTTCTGGTAATGGTTTTAGGAGCAGCCTATCTTATTGATGCTTTTCGTAAAAAAGAGTTACCACATTTCTTTAAGAGTGTAGGTATTTTGATACTTGCTGTTGGTCTTGCAATCGGTACTAATGCTGCAAATTTAATGGCAACTTCAGAATATAGCGCTTTTAGTACACGAGGAAAAAGTGAATTAACTATAACTCCAGACGGAAATCCTAAAACTGACGTGGGTGGGTTAGATAAAGCGTATATTAATCAATACAGTTATGGTATTTCAGAATCATTAGATTTGTTTATAGCTGGTTTATATGGAGGATCTAATTCTGAACCTTACAAAAAAGACAGTGCCTTTACAGAATTCTTAAAAAAACAAGGAGTTCCTGCAACTCAAGTACCTTCAATTTTTGGACAATTTGGTTTGTATTACTGGGGAAGTCAACCCGGTGTTTCTGGTCCGGCTTATCTGGGCGCAGTAATTGTTTTTCTGTTCGTATTAGGTTTATTTATGGTAAAAGGCAGACTCAAATGGTGGCTTATCGGTGGTACATTACTTTCTTTATTATTAAGTTTTGGCGGTAATTTATCGTGGTTTACTGACCTGTGGATTGATTATTTCCCACTGTACAACAAATTTCGAGCAGTTACTTCTATTCAAGTAATATTAGAGTTATGTGTTCCGGTATTAGCAGTTTTTGGGTTGTATAAAATACTTCAGAAAACCGAATCTAAAGAACATAAATTAAACGCTCTGAAGTGGACAACAATAATCACAGGAGGGTTATCACTGATTATTCTTCTGTTTAATGGAAGTCTTTTTTCATTTTCCGGCGGAAACGATGCATTTTTCATTCAGAATTATGGAATGGAATTTATAAATGCAGTAAAAGAAGACCGAAAAGCACTTTTAGTGAGCGATACTATAAAAACTTTAGTATTGGTATTAATCGCTGCCGGATTGATTTGGTTTTACTTGAAAAAGAAAGTTTCAGAAACTCAAGTTATTCTTGTAATGGCGATTCTTATCGTATTTGACTTGGTTCAGGTTGACCGTCGTTATGTGAATACAGAGAATTTTATGGCTGCTCGCATTGTTGAAAAACCTTTTCAGGCAACACAGGCAGATCAGCAAATTTTGCAGGATACAACAAGATATCGTGTTTATGAGCAAAGTATAGGTCTTAATGGTGCACGTACGAGTTATTTTCACAGTTCTATAGGAGGTTATCACGGTGCTAAGCCAGCGCGTTTGCAAGATCTGGTTGAGTTCTATTTATATAATGGTAACATCAAACCGTTAAACTTACTCAACGTAAAATATATAATTACACAAAATGAAGAAGGGGCAGAGCAAGTACAGATAAACCCACAAGCAAATGGAAATGCTTGGTTTGTGCAAAATGTAAAAATAGTAGCTGATGCAGATACCGAAATTCTTTCTTTAGATAGTTTAAATACTAAACAAACTGCAGTAGTTCAAAAACAATTTGCAGATGAGATTTCAGGCAAGATCTTTCCTCAGGATTCTACGGCTTCTATAAATTTGATCGATCATCAACCTAACTACTTGAAGTATCAATCTAATTCTGATATGGATCGTTTAGCTGTTTTTAGCGAAGTATATTATCCTAATGGTTGGAATGCATATATTGATGGAAATAAAGCAAATCATTTTAAAGCAGACTATATATTAAGAGGAATGGTGGTTCCTGCCGGAAATCATATTATAGAATTTAAGTTTGAGCCACAGGTTGTTAAAACGGGTAGTAAAATTAGTTTAGTTAGTAATATTCTTCTGGTTTTAGTTATAATAGGCGCTGTATTTTTTTATATTAAAAGATCTAAAAAAGATTTAGATTCTGAGACTATAGCTCAATAGGTTTTAAAGCCTTAAAAATAAAATTTTAGTTCTGTGAAAAAGGCGTTGATCATCTGTTATTATTGGCCTCCGGCAGGAGGTCCCGGGGTTCAGCGCTGGTTGAAGTTTGTAAAATATTTAATAGATTTTGATGTAGAACCTGTGGTATATACTCCAGAAAATCCACATTATCCTATACAAGATTCGAGCTTGGAAAATGAAATTCCAAAAGGGATTGAAATCATCAAAAAACCTATTTTAGAACCCTACGGTCTAGCAAAATTATTTTCAAAAGAAAGCACACGTCAAATAAGCTCAGGAATAATAAAACCAAATGCTAAACAGAGTTTTCTTCAAAAGCTGATGCTTTTTGTGAGGGGAAATCTTTTTGTTCCTGATGCCCGAATATGGTGGGTAAAACCTTCGGTTAACTTCTTGTCAAGCTATTTAAAAAAGAATCCGGTAGATATCATTATCACATCCGGTCCACCGCATAGTTTGCATTTAATAGGTTTAGGTTTAAAAAAGCAAACAAATTTGCCTTGGCTGGCAGATTTTAGGGATCCATGGACAACTATTGGTTATCAAAAAAAATTAAGACTTACAAACTGGGCTGCTAAGAAACACGCTAACCTAGAGTTTGAAGTTTTAAATAAGGCAGATCATATACTTGTGACTAGTCCTACCACACAGTCTGATTTTGAAAAAACGACAAGTACACCTATAAGTTGTATAACAAACGGTTTTGATGATGAAGATATGCCGAAAACAAGTTTAGATACTACTTTTACGTTAGCTCATATCGGGTCTTTACTAGAAGATAGAAATCCTAAAATTTTGTGGGATGTACTTCAGGAATTAGTCACAGAATTACCTGAATTTTCAAAAGATTTAAAAATTGAATTGACAGGTAGAGTAGGAACCTCAGTAATAGATTCAATTAAAGAGAGGGATTTAGGTGATAATTTATCACTTCCCGGTTATATAGGTCATTCAGAAGCTTTACAAAAACAGCATAGTGCTCAGCTGCTACTTTTGATAGAGGTAGATTCTCAGGAAACCGAAGCAATTATTCCAGGAAAACTATTTGAATATTTGGCGGCTAGAAGACCTATACTTGCAATAGGACCAAAGCATTCTGATATTGATTCAATTTTAGAGAAATCAGAGGGTGGAGTTTATTTTAATTATCAGCAAAAACAAGAATTAAAAAAACTAATTCAAGCAAAGTACGAGCTTTTTAAAGGCACCGGAATTCCATCAACAATTGGGATTGTTGATGTATATTCCAGAAAGAATTTGACTAAAGATCTGGCCCAACTTATATATTCAATCTAATATTAATATGGGCATTGTAGCTTCACAATCCTTTAGAAATTTAATCACAACCTATCTGGGTTTTGGTATAGGAGCGTTGAACACGCTCGTGTTATACGTGCATTTTTTTAAAGACGAATATTACGGTTTGGTTGGTTTTCTATTGAGTGCTGCAACATTAGCAATGCCATTTGTGGCTTTGGGAGTGCAAAACACAATGATTAAGTTCTATTCATCTTACAGCGGGCGTAAGCAAGATGATTTTCTGTCGTTTATGCTGGTTATGCCAATTGTAGTTTTGATTCCTATTTCTATTGTTGTTTCAATTTTTTACGATCAACTGGTTGACTTTTTAGCCTCTAAAAATGAAATCGTACGTCCTTATGCATTTCTTATAGGAATTATTGCTTTTGCAATGGCTTATTTTGAAATTAGTTATGCCTGGTCAAAAACACAATTGCAGAGTGTTTTTGGCAATATGATGAACGAAGTTTTTCATCGTTTAGGTATTATGACTTTGCTGATTCTCTTTGCTTTTGAATTACTTACTACCGAAGGTTTTTTATATGGGGTTGCTGTCGTTTATCTTTTGAGAATGGCGATAATGATGAGTTATGCCTTCAAATTACGCAGACCTCGGTTACGGATTTCGATTCCTAAAGAATGGAGTTCTATTTTAAAATATAGTGTATTGATCATTATTGCAGGCTCAATAGCAGTAATGATTCTTGAAATAGACATGTTTATGTTGGGAAAACTTGTGCCTATTGAAAATGTAGCCTATTATTCTGTGGGTATATATATTGCTGCAGTTATAGCAGTTCCTGCGAGAGCAATGCATCAAATTATATATCCATTAACTGCAAATTATTTGAATGAAAGAAGATTCATAGAACTTAAAGATTTATATAAAAAGAGTTCTATAACGCTTTACGCAATTTCTGGTTTGATCTTTCTTTTAATTATCTGTAACATTCAAAGTTTATATTTATTACTTGATCCTTCTTATAGTAAGGGGTTGTATGTAGTATTTCTAATTTCTTTGGCAAAGTTGGTAGACAATCTAATGGGAAATAATAATGCAATTTTATACAATAGCGATTATTACCGGCTTGTTTTGGTATTAGGAGTAATCCTTGTTGCTGTAGCTGTGAGTCTCAATCTTATATTTATACCAAAACTGGGAATTAACGGAGCGGCCATAGCTACATTTATGGCTTCAGTTGTTTATGCTTTCTCAAAAATAGTGGTCGTATTTAAAAAATTTAAAATGCATCCTTTTACAAAGCAAACATTGTTCTTAACCGGTATTGTAGGGATATTAGGATTGGTGTTTTTCTTTTTGGATTTTGAGTGGCACCCTATTGTGTCTATAGGAGTGAAATCGGTTATTTTAAGCTTGGCTTATTTGATCATTGTTTACAAATTCAATATTTCTAATGAAATCAATAATTGGTTAAACCAATACCTATTAAGGAGAAAATCCCGACCTGAATAAAATCAAGTGCGGGACCTTCCAACTAACCAACCAAACCGTTTATATTTTAATTACCTCTTCTTGATCTTGAGTTACCTCTAGATTTTCTTGAAGAAGCATTTTTTTGAGTACTTCTATTAGTTCTTGCAGCATTACTGCTACGAGATGTTTGTGAGCGTTGTTGTACGCTACGTTGCGGGCTTGGAGCTCTTTTTGCTACAGTTCGCTGAGCGCTTTGTACTTTACGCTGACTACTAGAATTACGTTGTACAACTGAGCGTTGTGCGTTAGCTTTTCTAGGAGTTGCAATATTACGATTATTTGAGCTTCTTTGAGCAACAGAACGTTGTTGATTTGCTCTTTTTATCGTGTTATTTCGACTAGAATTATTAGTTCTTTCATTTTTAATCGAATTTCTTGCAGAATTATTAGCGCGAGCTGAATTATGAGAGCGACTTGTAACCCTTGCATTTCTGTTTACAGTATTATTAGATCTATTATTGATAATAGCATTATTATTACTAGACCTTCTTTGAGTAGTATTCGTACTGCGAGCTTGTCTAGAATTGCTGTTGCTTCTACTAGTTCTATTTGCTATAGTATTACGACTAGAGCTTGATCTGCCAGAATAATTTCTTGTATTATGAGCCTGAGCTCTTGCTCTGGAATAGCTACCGCGTCTAGCATTGTTGTGTGCAACACGACCTTTTGGTCTTTTAAAATCATGATATGCATTTCTATACCCATTACGATACCCTTGAGCATAGTGACTTCTGTGATAAGCATAATCATAACGTACAGGACGATAGTATCTTCTATATGGTGTGTTATAAACTAAACATCTGTCAAAAAATGGCCTGTAAAAGAGGTTATGATATGGGTGATACACATATCTTCTGTTGTATATGTTGATATAGCCAGTTACGTGTGAAAAACGAGCTCCACTATAATATATATTTAAGCCACCAACATTGACGATTCTATTATTTCTATAATTTATATAGACATTTCCTGCTTGGGTGATTCTACCCCAGTTATCATAATAGATGGGTACACTTTCAACTTGAATTACAGCACCATAATCATCATATTGTACATATGGATCATAATTGTAACCTGAGTTATAGCTAATATTTACAGGACCTGCATTTACGTTCACATTAACGCCTTGAGCAACCTGTGGTAAAACGAAATCAAATTCTCCATCTGGATAAACCGAAAATTCAACACCATCTTCTACAAAAATATAACGGCTACCGTCATAGTATCTATTAATTGAGGTATCATCCAAGGTTTCTGCAGTTGCAGGACCTAAGCCTGTTAACAGGCCAACAAAAAGGTAAATTAGATTTTTCATAAGTTCTAGATTTAAATTGTTTGTACTCTTTTTTAATAATTTTGGATGGTACATTGTTATAATTACAAGTAGCGTGCCATAATCGAAAAGAGGTAGCAGAGATAGGTGTAACACTATCTAGAATTTTGATACTAATATTGTGAACAATCAAAAAATCAATACATTATGATGCTTAGAGAAGATAGAAATTTATTAGTAGTTGCTCATTTGAGTCAACTATTAGATTTTGTAACCGGGGTAGGAGGGTTTATCGTTCCGTTAATTTTATGGTTAACACAGAAAGATAAAGTGATGCAAATGGATGAACACGGAAAGCAGATAATTAATTTTCAGATAAGTATTTTTATTTATTCAATACTATGTATACCTCTTATTTTGCTTTTAGGTCTTGGGATACTAGGGTTTATTGTGCTGGGAATTTTGGTATTAATATTTCCTATAATAAATGCTATTAAGGCTTCTAATGGAGAACCTACTTATTATCCTTTAAGTATTCAGTTTTTAAAATAATTTAGAAATGATATTCATAAAAAAAGCCCTGCAATAGTGCAGGGCTTTTAATTTATATATGGTTGAATTTATTCTTCATCTTCACCATTATAATAAGCAGCAGTACCATGCTCGTGTACGTCTAAGCCTTCTATTTCTTCTTTTTCAGAAACACGTAGACCTATAGTTTTCTTAACTATAAATAATACTATGAAAGAAGCTAACACGGCCCAGCCTATCATAGAGATAGATCCTAAGAATTGAACACCAAGTTGGCCAAAGCCACCTCCGTAAAGAACACCACCTTCAGTAGCAAAAACACCTACTAAAACAGTACCTAAGAAACCACATACACCGTGTACGGATACAGCTCCTACAGGATCATCAATCTTAAGTTTCTTGTCAATGAATTCAATAGATAATACAACTACAATACCACAGATAAAACCTATAGCAAGTGCTCCAAATGCATCAACATTACCACAACCAGCGGTAATACCTACAAGACCGGCTAAAGCACCATTTAGAGTCATAGAAATGTCTGGTTTTCCGTAACGCATCCAAGTTAAAAATAGTGCAGTTACCGCTCCTATTGCAGCAGCAATATTTGTGTTTATTATAACTTTTCCTACTGCGATTGAATTTTCGCCACCAAAAGCTAATTGTGATCCACCGTTGAAACCGAACCAACCTAACCAAAGGATGAATACACCAAGAGCTCCTAATAGTAAGTTGTGTCCTCTAATTACGTTTACTTCTCCGTTAGGACCATATTTTCCTATTCTAGGGCCAACTAATTTTGCAGCAACTAAAGCGGCAAAACCACCTACAGCATGTACAATTGTTGAACCTGCAAAGTCAATAAATCCAAGATTGTTTAACCAAGCCTGATCATCAAAAGGCCATAACCAACTACCTGAAACCGGGTAGATGAATGTAGTTAACACAACAGAGATAATTAAATAAGAAGAAAACTTAAATCGTCCTGCAACTGCTCCAGAAACAATAGTTGCTGCTGTAGCACAGAATACTGTTTGAAAAAACAGGTTGTGCCAATCATCTTGATTGAAAAAAGCGAGTTCTGCAGGATTTCTCATAAAACCACCAAGTATAGATTCTCCACCATACATAATAGAGTAACCTACCACCCAAAACATTAATGATCCAATTGCAAGGTCCATTATGTTTTTCATAATAATGTTACCAGCGTTTTTAGCACTTGTAAAACCGGTTTCGACTAAGGTGAAACCTGCTTGCATAAAGAATACTAAGATTGCTGCTATGATGATCCAAAGAATACCTAAATCTGCATTGATAGCATCTACAGCAGTCTGAACAGCATCTGCTGGTTCTTGTAATAACATATAAGCCATAAAATTCATTTGTATAGATTAATTAGTTTTAGTTTAAAGTATCTGGCCCTTTTTTGCCGGTTCTTACTCGGTAAGCTTCCTGTACCTCAGAGACAAATATTTTACCATCTCCAACTTCTCCAGTAGCGCCTGAGTCAAGAATTGCAGCAATTGTAGCCTGTTCAAAATCATCATTTACAACAATTGACAAATATCTTCGCTGTATATCACTGGTACTATAAGATACACCACGATATACATGACCGTGTTTCTCGTTTCCAAGGCCGGTTACATCCCAATAGGAGAAAAAGTTCACTCCTTTTTCATGTAAAGCCTTTTTAACAGCTGAGAATTTTGATTTTCTAATAATTGCTTCAATTTTTTTCATTGTAAAATTTAGTTTAGGTTAAAATGAATATCAATACCATATATTTCCATTTCCGTCACCATCAAGATTGCTTATACCCCCAATACCTGTAGGAGAAGGTTGTGTAATTAAAAGGTTACTGTAGTCACTATATTTTAATATAGAGTTATTACTATTTTTTGAATTTTTTGTAGTAATATAAATGCTTGATCCCGCAGAGCCTATATCAAAAAAGTAACCATATGGTCCTAAATAATCGTAAGTGGTAATATTTTCAATAATGTTGTTAGATTCATCATATTGGGATAAGGTAGTGCCAGCTATCAGCCAAACCTTACCACTATTATCAACTGTTAATCTGTCTGCGGAACAGTTAATTATCTTAGTCCAGCTACCATTTATTTTTTTGAAAAGTGAATTTTCTTTGCTATTAGAAGCTAAACAATAAATAGACCCACCTCCTGCGGATATATCTTTCATCTCATAATTCCTATATTTACCAAAACCATATATAAAGGAGCCTGAAACCAATATCGAGCCACTATCTGTTATATCTAATCTTTTAGAATCACTAGTTCTAATACTTTGAATTTTAGAATTATTTTTATAAATATCTACGTTAAAACGATTTTTGGTGGCAAATACAACATCTCCTTGTGAATTAACACCAATATCCATTTTTGATAGATTAGATGAGTGTTTATTAATTTTATTTGCACCGGGATACATATCAAGAAGTGTTTTCTTGTCATCATAAGATAATAAAGCGGAACGAGTCCAAGTTGAACCATCCAATTTAGTCATTGTTGGAACACCATATGTTAAAGCAAACCCATTATATGACCCGTATATCATAATAGAATTAAAATCAAATAATCCAAAATTTTGAACAAACTTTGATTCAAATTGACTATGATTGGACGAATCGATATTATTCCAATTTATGGTGATGTAATCGTCTCTGTCTGTCCTGCTTTGCTCATGAAATAATCCTAATGCATGGCCTATTTCATGGATAACAGTATCGTCAGAGGCTCCAGATGATAGATGAATAGTTTGTCTACCTCCTTGCATTCCAAGGAATGAATAGCTTATTCCAGGTTTATCACTTATTACAAAATCAATATAATTCCCTGATGAACTTTCATTAAATGTGATATTTGTAGCAGCAGAAATCTGGTTAATAGCACTGTAAATATTAGAACTTTGTGCCAAGTAAGTTATATGAAAATTTACAGTGCTATTTGTCCAACTCCAAGAACTTATGCCGATAGCACCCTTCTGAGCGGAATCTGTTTTATCATAAGATAAATACACACCGTTTTTTAAATTTTCTATTTGTGTATTGGTCAGTATAATATCATTTTCTAAAATATTTTGTCCATCTACAATAGAATATGACAGAATCCGATCATTAGGTAATTCTAGATTCATCACATTCAAAGTCTCTATAGAATTATTGTTATCTCTAATTTCTAAATTTTCATCACTACATGAAGAAATTATTACTAGTAGAAAAAATATTGAAAGTCTAAATGTCATATTGCTGTATTAAAATGAATATACGGCTGCAAGTAAGAAAGAACCTAGGCTACCAGTGAAAGTAGGAGTTCCGTCATACGAGTCAAGAAATACATCTTCACTTGCAGAATCTAATCTAAATTCGGGAATAATTGTCAAAGGACCAACTTTTGCATTACCAGATAAGGTAACCGCAAATACATTTGCATCTCCTTCTGCATCCGAACCACCGATAGCATCAAAATCATTAATACCAGTTCCAAACTGACTAAAATATTCAGGACGTAACCCTAAAGAGAAAGAATCGCTTAAAGCAGCTTGAGCATAAAGGGCTACACCGTAAAATCCATAATCGTCAGCTAAATCTCCAGCTTCTGTAGTATTATAGGTAGCATTTAATCCTAAATAAAAAGAGTCGCTTAAATCATAACCTGTAGTCAGGTCAACTTGAAAAGTAGATCCTACGCCTTCTCCCATACCTTGGTCTGTGTAATCTCCATCTTGATCTCCGTATAACAAGTTTAAGAAAGTGCTACCACTGTCTGTAGAGTATCCTAACTGACCTCCAAACGTATAACTTCCCGAAGGGTTAAAGTCTGTGAAGTCTGTTGCGTTCATTACAGCAAGCATTGCACTCCAGTTGTCATCTAAAGCAAAATCTGCTTTAAGACCAGAATGTGAGAATGGTCCATAAGAGAACATGTAAGAAGTAGAGTAGTTGAAGTTTGCGGCTGGTGAAATAACTTCATACCCTAAATACGTGTTCCAGTTACCAAAAGTTAAAGTAACACTTTCACTTACGTTCCAATACACATACAATTGGTTAACAATACTTGAACTTGCAGTTGTAGATGCAAAAACAGCATCTGTACCGCGAGGACCATAAACAAGATCTGCAACAGCTCCTACATTTCCTTTTTCATAGCTTAATATTGCATTTGCCATACCTAAAGCAAAACCCGGTTGGTTTGCAAAAGAAGATCCTGGTGCAGGGTATCCTTGGTCAGTAACCTTATTAAGAGTAGTAATGTTCTGTCTGAAATACGCGTCAATAGATCCAGATAATGTGAATCCATCAGTCCATGAAGTTTCTTCTTCTTGAGCAAAGGCAGAAATACCTAAGCATAGCATTACAGGTAAAATTAATTTTTTCATTTTTTAAATTGATTAATTGGTGAGATGCTAAACTAGGTATTATTTAAAACTGCCCCTAAAAAAATAGGGGTGTTGGTCAAATTTTTATTGTTTCGATAATTATACCCCCTAATTTTTTAGGGTATGTTACTCGAAACCGATTTCGATAGATTTAAATTGTGATATTATTTATGTTTAATGTGCAGTTTTTGTTAATTATTGGTAAAAATTGAGGTAAAAAAGCATCAAAAACGTCAATTGTTAACATTCGCTTAAGATTTGACGTTAAATAATTATTGAAGAAAAGAGCATTTTTAACCAAAAACCCATTTCGTTTTCATCAAAAAGAAAAGCTATTTTTTGATTTCTTTATAATTTATAGTGCTTATTTTATGAAAATCGAAATAATAAAAATCTTATTCTCTAAAATTATTGGCATTTCAGTTTATTGAATAGCTTTATAATTCTGTCTTTAATAAAGAGCAAAAAATTTATGGAAAAACAAGGTTTATATTCACCAGAATGGGAGCACGAGAATTGTGGTGCGGGGTTCATTTGTAGTCTTGAAGGAAAGCAGTCTAATGGTATAATTCATAAGGCACTTGAAATTCTAGAAAAATTAGAACATCGTGGAGCAGTAAGTAGTGACGGTAAAACAGGAGATGGTGCCGGTATACTTATAGATATACCATATGATTTTTTTAAGAAAAATTGTGATTTTGAACTTCCTGAAGCAAGAGAATATGCAATGGGTAATGTCTTCTTACCTAAGAAAGAAAATCAGCGTGCTTATTGTAAAAAAGTATTTGAAGACCAAATTAAGGCTAAAGGATTAGTTTTACTAGGCTGGAGAAAAGTTCCAGTTGATGCAGGTTATCTGGGTGCAATTGCTGCTAGTGTTGAACCTCATATAGAGCAAATTTTTATTGGTAAGCCTAGCGCTGATATGGAAGAGCGTGAGTTTATGATAAAACTTTATACTGCTCGTAAAATTACAGAACATACTATATTAGAGAGTAAACTTTCTGAGCGTTCTTATTTTTATCTTCCAAGTCTATCTAATAAGACACTTATTTTTAAGGGTCTTCTGATGCCTGAGGATATTAAATACTATTATACAGACTTATTAGATCCAGATCTTACTACGAGATTAGCACTTGTGCATCAGAGATTTTCAACAAACACATTCCCTACCTGGGATCTAGCCCAGCCTTTTAGATATATGTGTCACAACGGAGAGATAAATACTCTACGTGGTAATGTTTCGCGTATGCGAAGTAGAGAAGAGCTTTTAAAGAGTGAGTGGTTTGGTGAAGAGATCAAAGAATTGTTTCCTATTATATTAAAAGGAAAATCTGATTCTGCTTCTATGGATATGGTTGTAGAACTTCTTTTAATGTCAGGTAGATCTTTACCAGAAATTATGATGATGCTTGTCCCTGAAGCTTGGGAAAAGCATAAAGATATGAGTGCTGAGAAAAAAGCATTTTATGAATTTAACAGCTGTATTATGGAACCGTGGGATGGTCCGGCGTCTATTCCTTTTACAGATGGTGATTATATAGGTGCGGTACTGGATCGTAATGGTTTGAGACCTTCTAGATATACTGTAACAAAAACAGGAGATGTAATTATGTCTTCAGAAACCGGAGTTCTTGATATTGAACCTAAAAATGTTGCTTTCCACGGTAGACTAGAGCCTGGTAAAATGTTTTTAGTAGATATGAAAGCCGGACGGATTGTAAATGATGAAGAGGTTAAAGAAAGTATTGTTACACAAAACCCTTATCAAGCTTGGTTAGATAAGAATAGAGTGAATTTAAAAGACATCCCTTATAGAGATGTTGACTTTAAATTAGAAGATACTGTTTTTGACTTGCGTAAAAATGCTTTTGGATATACTCAAGAAGACATCAGGACTATTATTTTGCCAATGGCAAATAAGGGTAAAGAGCCTATAGGTTCTATGGGATCAGATACACCAATAGCAGTATTATCAGACAGACCACAGCTTATATACAACTATTTTAAGCAGTTGTTTGCACAGGTAACAAACCCACCATTAGATGGTATTCGTGAAGAGTTGATCACAGACTTAAGTCTTACTTTAGGACCAGATACTAACCTAATGGAGATTACTCCAGATTACTGTAAGAAAATTAGAATTCAGAATCCGGTTATTTCTAAAGAGGATCTTGATAAGATCAAAAATTATGACAATCCTGACTTTAAGGTTAAGACCATACCGATGCTTTATGAATCGAATCGTGGGTTAAATGGACTTGAAGATGCTTTAGAGGAAATGGTCGCTCAAGCTTCAAAAGGAATTGATGAAGGTCATACTATTTTGATTTTATCAGATAGAGGTGTAAATGCAGAAATGGCACCTATTCCTGCTCTTTTAGGTTGTTCTTATTTAAACAGTGGCCTTTTTAGAAGCGGCCAGCGTTCTAAAATGAGTATTATAGTAGAATCTGCAGAACCTCGTGAGGTGCATCATTTTGCTTTACTATTTGGTTATGGCGCAAGTGCTATTAATCCATATATGGTAAATGAGATTATACAGAAAGAAATTGAAGCAGGTAACTTAGAGGGTGTAAACTTTCAGGAAGCTGTTGAAAACTATAATAAAGCTGTAGGTAAGGGTGTAGTTAAAGTTATGAATAAAATAGGTATTTCTACCTTGAATTCTTACCGTGGTTCTAGGCTATTTGAAGCTTTAGGACTTAACTCTAAACTTATAGAAAAATATTTTCCAAATACCCCTAGCCGTATTGAAGGTATAGGTCTTTATGAAGTTGAGCAGGAAATTGCTAAACGTCATAATCGTACGTTTAAACGAAAGGATATTTCAGGAAATTTAGATCTAGAAATAGGTGGAGATTACCGTTGGAGACGTAACGGAGAAAAACATATGTTTAATCCGCTTTCTATAGCAAAACTTCAGGAAGCTGTACGTCAAAACAATCCTAAGACCTATAAAGAATACTCAAAACTTGTAAACGAGCAGTCAAAACAGTTGATGACAATACGTGGTTTATTTGAGTTTTCTAATTACGATCCTATTCCTATTGAAGAAGTAGAACCTTGGACAGAAATTGTAAAGCGTTTTAAAACGGGAGCAATGTCATATGGTTCTATTAGTAAAGAAGCGCATGAGAATCTTGCTGTTGCAATGAACCGTATTGGTGGTAAAAGTAACAGTGGAGAAGGAGGAGAAGATGCAGAGCGTTTTTATAAGAGTCCTAATGGTGACTGGAGAAATTCTGCTATTAAGCAAGTTGCATCAGGTCGTTTTGGAGTAACGAGTAACTATTTAACAAGTGCTGCCGAAATTCAGATTAAGATGGCTCAGGGAGCTAAACCTGGAGAAGGTGGTCAATTACCTGGTGAAAAAGTAAATAAGTTTATTGCGAAGACTCGTAAGAGTACGCCATATGTAGGACTAATTTCACCACCACCGCATCACGATATTTATTCAATTGAAGATTTAGCTCAATTAATTTATGACCTTAAATCGGCAAATAGAGAAGCACGTATTAACGTTAAATTAGTATCAGAAGTAGGTGTTGGTACAGTTGCAGCTGGTGTTGCAAAAGCAATGGCAGATGTGATTTTAGTATCTGGTTTTGATGGAGGTACAGGAGCATCTCCTTTAACTTCATTACGTCACGCCGGTTTACCTTGGGAACTTGGTATCGCAGAAGCACAACAAACACTAGTTCTTAATGATTTACGTAGCCGTATTCGTTTAGAATGTGATGGTCAATTAAAAACGGGACGTGATGTTGCTGTAGCTTGTTTATTAGGAGCAGAAGAATTTGGTTTTGCGACTGCTCCATTAGTAGCTTCAGGATGTATAATGATGCGTGTGTGTCACTTAAATACGTGTCCTGTAGGTATTGCAACTCAGAATCCTGAATTGCGTAAGAAATTCAAAGGTCAGCCGGAACATGTGGTTAACTTTATGTATTTCATTGCTGAAGAATTAAGAGAGATAATGGCGCAACTTGGTTTCCGTACCGTTGATGAAATGGTAGGTCAAGCCCATAAATTAGACCGTAACAAAGCAGTAGAACATTATAAAGCTGCAGGTATTGATTTATCTCCTATTTTACATGATATTCAAGTTCCTAAAG
The DNA here is from genome assembly GCF_004104055.1 of Leeuwenhoekiella aestuarii. Classification (GTDB taxonomy): domain Bacteria; phylum Bacteroidota; class Bacteroidia; order Flavobacteriales; family Flavobacteriaceae; genus Leeuwenhoekiella; species Leeuwenhoekiella aestuarii. The sequence continues at coordinate 388,586 of NZ_QOVJ01000002.1, forward strand.
GTGTGAAGATTTATAATACTGAATCTCAAAACCATCATTTAGAAAAAGCTATAGATTTTGAAATAATAGAACTAGCGCACACCGCTTTGTTCCGTAAGGAAAAAACTACGTTAGATCTTGATATTACAAATTTAAACCGTGCAGTAGGTGCTATTTTAAGTAACGAAATATCAAAAATCTATGGTGAGCAAGGGTTACCAGATAATACGTTAAAGGTTAATTTTAAAGGTTCTGCAGGTCAGAGTTTTGGAGCATTTGCCACACGAGGTTTAACCTTGAAGATAGATGGTAATGCTAATGATTATGTAGGTAAGGGTCTTTCTGGAGCACGATTAATTATAAAAGTGCCAGAAGAAGCAACTTTTGAAGCTAATGAGAACATCATCATAGGTAACGTTGCGCTTTATGGGGCAACTAGTGGTGAGGCTTATTTTAATGGTGTTGCCGGAGAGCGTTTTTGTGTTAGAAATAGTGGTGCAATAGCTGTAGTAGAAGGTATAGGTGATCACGGGTGTGAGTATATGACAGGTGGTGTTGCTGTAATTCTTGGTAAAACAGGACGTAATTTTGGTGCAGGAATGAGCGGTGGTATTGGTTATGTTCTTGACGAAGATCAAACCTTTATAGGAAAATGTAATGCTACTGATTTAAATCTTGACCCTATAACTGAAGAGGAAGATAAGGTTCAGCTTAAAGAGTTGATTACAAATCACTACAATTATACACAAAGTTCTTTAGCACAGCGCATTTTAGAGAACTGGGATGTTTACTTGCCTAAGTTTGTAAAAGTTTTACCTGAAGAATATCGTAAAGCTTTAATAAGACTTGAAGAAGAAGAAAAATTAACAGATTTAACGGAATAAATAGAATCATGGGAAAAGTAACCGGATTTTTAGAATACGAAAGAAAGATTGAACCGTACAAACCTGTTGAGGAACGGATTCAGAAATATGAAGAATTTACCATACCGCTAGATAAGCCTGAGCTTAAAAATCAGGGTGCACGTTGTATGGATTGTGGGATTCCATTTTGTCACAGTGGTTGTCCACTAGGGAATTTAATTCCAGATTTTAACGACGCCGTTTATCGCGAGCGTTGGGAAGAAGCAGCAACTATTTTACACGGAACGAATAATTTCCCTGAGTTTACAGGTAGATTGTGCCCTGCTCCTTGTGAAGAGGCTTGCGTTTTAGGAATTAACGAAGACCCTGTTACAATTGAGAATATTGAGAAAAATATTGCTGAAGAAGCTTTTAAAAATGGTTGGGTAAAAGCTAATCCACCAAACAATAGAACAGGAAAAAGTGTTGCTGTTATAGGTTCTGGTCCTGCTGGTCTTGCAACTGCACAACAATTAAATCGTGCCGGGCATCTTGTAACTGTTTTTGAACGTGATGAGAAACCCGGAGGCTTGTTGCGTTATGGAATTCCTGATTTTAAAATGGAAAAAAGCGTGATAGATCGAAGATTGGCTGTTTTAGAAGAAGAAGGAATCGTTTTTAAATGTGGTGTTCATGTAGGTAAAGATATTAAGGCTGATGAATTAAAGTCAGAATTTGATGCAGTAGTTTTATCTACGGGGGCTACAGTAAGACGTAATTTGCCAATACCGGGTTCTGATTTAAAAGGTATTTATCAAGCTATGGATTTTCTACCACAAAACAACCGTCGTGTAGATGGTCTGACTTGGGAAGGGGAAGACATTAAAGCAACTGATAAAGATGTAATTGTTATTGGTGGTGGAGATACCGGAAGTGACTGTATTGGTACTTCTATCAGACACGGCGCAAAGAGCGTAAACAATTTTGAGATTATGAGTAAGGGAACTACAGACCGCCCTGCGAATCAGCCTTGGCCATATTGGCCGATGCGTTTACGCACAAGTAGTTCGCACAAAGAAGGAGCAGAGCGTTTCTTTTCTATCTCTACAAAGAAATTTATTGGTGACGATGCTGGTAATTTAACCGGTCTTGTTACTGCAGAAGTAGAATGGACTCACAAACCGGGAGAGCGACCTAATCTTTCTGAAATCCCAGGTACGGAAAAAGAATGGAAAGCAGATATGGTTTTACTGGCACTTGGTTTTACAGGTAGTGAGCCAACTATTGCTGAACAGTTAGGTGTAAAAATGGACGCCAGAACAAATATTGAAGCTTCTATTGAAGACTATATGACTAACGTACCTGGAGTTTTTGCTGCTGGTGATACACGTAGAGGCCAGTCTTTAATTGTATGGGCCATCTCAGAAGGTAGACAAGCTGCTCATCACGTTGATAAATATTTGATGGGAAAATCAGATTTACCGCTTAAAGGTGATGGAGATCTTCCACGTGTATAAATTATTTTTATTATAAATATCTGAAAGACCGATTATTAGTTTAATCGGTCTTTTTTTTATGATATTGTGACGCAACCTTTTTATTATTTTTGCGTCTAATAGGAAATAATAGATAACAATGAATATAAAAATTGCTTCAGTAGCGCTTTTTTTAGGTCTGTTTGTTTCTTGTACAGATGATAACGGAACTACAGCAGATTTGGTTCAACAAGAAACTTCAGTAGAATTGAATTTGGTAAAGATGAGCGGTCAGGTAAGAGGTTCAGAAACCACTGGTGATGAAATGTCTTGGCAAGAAACCTATACTTTAGGATCAGGAATGCGTTTTAAAAAAGTTAGAAAGAGTGATGGAAATACTTTGATTTCAGAAGGAGATTTTGATATCGTAATGATCAATAGTGATAAATACCTCAAGTTCGTACACGATTCTGAGAGTGAATTGATAGGAAATTGTACCGGAGATAAAGTAGAACTTTTAAAATATACTAGTTCTGACAGTTTAGAAAGTACTTGGAATGTTTGTGATGGTCCGGGATTGAAGTATACGTTTAACTAATTTAAAGAGCTTAGATTTAAAATGCCCTTTCAATTACGGGCATTTTTAGTTTGTAAAAGTCGTTAACTGTGATGCTAAAACGTAATGCGCAGCTAAAGTCTCATCTGTAAATTCATAACTATTAAAATCAAATAAGTGGACTTGCAACAAAAAACTGGACTTTAAGTTGAGTGACTATGCTGCTAGTTTTTGATTATACATATCTATTTCAAATTCTTTAATGGTTCTGTTTCCTAAATAAGAATGTCTTCTTCTAGTATTGTACCAGGTTTCTATCCACTGAAAGATAGACAACTCTGCTTGTGATCTAAGCTTGTATTTATGCCAATATACCCATTCTACTTTTAGAGATTTAAAAATGGATTCCGCCACGGCATTGTCCCAGCAGTTTCCTTTCCGACTCATAGATTGTTTTACCAGGCCATTATAGCTTTTAAGTAGATTAGTAAATCCTTGGCTGGCATACTGAATACCTTGGTCTGAATGGAATATCAAAGGTTGTGTGAGTGTGGTATTTTTAATAGCCATCTGCCAGGCTTTTATAACAGTATCTTCGGTATTTAGGGTATCACTTAAAGCCCATCCTATAACTTTTCTATTAAATAAATCAATGATCACTGTTAGGTAACTCCAACCTTGTTTGGTCTGAACATAAATAATATCGCTTACCCATACTTGATTAGCCCTAGCTACATTAAAGCATTGGTTCAACAAGTTTGGTGCAATGGGATATTTATGGTTACTGGTGGTGGTTGTTTTAAACTTTTGCTTTCTCTTGACATATAAGTAGTTTGCCTTCATCATACGGGATACCCGTGGCTTTGACACCTTAAAACCTAAAGCTTTCAATTCAGCTTTTATTCTAGGAGCTCCATAGCTCTGGTGACTGTCTTCAAATATACCTTTGATTAATGAAGAGAGCTTCTGATTTTCTTTCCAAAGGGTGCTGGGACCAGATTTCAACCAGTGGTAATAACCGCTTTTACTTACTGCTAACATAGTGCACATCTTCTCAACAGGAAATTTCATACGATGCTGTTTTATGAACCTGTATTTTTCTTGTCGCTCGCGGAAAAGATGCCAATTGCCTTTTTTAGGATATCACGTTCTAATTCGGCTTCTTTAAGCTGTTTCTTTAAACGAGCTATCTCTTTTTGTTCATCGGTCATTTTAGGATTACCCCGGCCGGGAAAACTATTTTTACCATAATTCTTTTGCTCTTTACGCCAGACAACAGGTAATATATCTAAGTCTTCACAAACCTGTGCTATACTGCCTTTGGCATAACTTAATTCTACTGCTTTTTGCTTAAACTCTAAGGTGTAATGTTTGGCTTTACGTCTCATAATTGCTAAGTTAACAACTTGCAATAATATTCATTCAACTCTATGTCCAGTCTAATGTAGTAATTCCAGAAGTTAAGGCGCCAAGAATTATTCCGGTAACTTGAGTGATTGAAAGGCCTATTAAAACTCCTACAAGAAGTCCTAATGCGATACCTGAAAAAATATCTCTTTTCATACAAAGTGAATATTTAATTTTCAGGGGAAAAGAAATAATTTAAGATCTAAAGGTTCTAAAATTTACATTGAAATCAGTTAATGAACAATAGGTTGCTATTTTTTAAATACAAAAAGCGCCCTTATGATTTAATACAAGGACGCTTTTACAATAAAAGGTACTTACTTATCCTTCTTAACTATTAAGCATTACTGGCATTACTAACATGGTTACTTTTTCACCTTCGTCTAGCCCATCTACCGGAGTTAAAATCCCCGCGCGATTAGGAAGTGACATTTCTAGAGAAACGTCGTTAGCGTTAAGGTTATTGAGCATTTCTACCAGAAAACGGCTGTTAAAACCAATTTGCATGTCGTCTCCCTGATAATCACATGTTAAACGCTCTTCTGCTTTATTGCTGTAATCTATATCTTCAGCAGAAATATTAAGTTCTGCTCCTGCAATTTTTAAACGAATCTGGTGCGTAGTTTTATTAGAAAAAATAGAAACACGACGTACAGAATTTAAAAACTGATTACGATCTATAATAAGTTTATTAGGGTTCTCCTTAGGAATTACTGCTTCGTAATTAGGATACTTACCATCAATTAACCTGCAAAGTAGCTGAACGTTATCAAAGCTAAATTTTGCATTCGAGTCGTTATATTCTACCTTGATATCATCATCACTAGCGGCTAAAATTCCTTTTAGAAGATTCAAAGGTTTTTTTGGCATAATGAATTCTGCGGTCTGATTTGCTTTTACATCAGTACGACCATACTTTACAAGTTTGTGAGCATCTGTTGCTACAAATGTTAAACCTTCTGTGTCAAACTGAAAGAAAACACCACTCATTACCGGTCTTAGATCGTCGTTACCCGTTGCAAAGATAGTATTGCTCACTGCTGTTGCTAAAACTCCAGCCGGGATGCTTACCGTACTAGGATCGTCAAGTTCTACAGCATTAGGAAATTCTTCACCAGAAGCATATGCTAATGCATATTTACCGTGATTAGAGCTGATTTCAACTGTGTTGTTATCACCTGCTACGAACGTTAATGGTTGCTCAGGAAATGTTTTTAGCGTGTCTAAAAGCAAACGAGCCGGTACAGCGATGCTTCCGTTATCATCAGATTCTACATCTAGTGTAGCAATCATTGTTGTTTCTAAATCAGAAGCAGAAACCTTCAAAATGTTTTCATCTAACTCAAACAAAAAATTGTCTAATATAGGCAGGGTATTGCTGTTATTGATTACTCCACCTAAGACTTGTAATTGTTTCAAAAGGTAAGAACTCGATACAATAAATTTCATAAGAAATAGCTATTTATGCGGTTTGACTAGAAGCCAAAACTTGAATTCAATTGGTTGTAATAATTTTTTAAAGCTGAATTTGCAGCCTCACAAAGATATCGTAATAGGCTTTTTTGCCGAAACAAACTTATCAACACTTACGAGTTATAACGGCGCTTTCTCAAATAGGTATAAATAACGCCAAAAAATAAAAGCATAGCCAGCGGAAGCCCTATTGTCAAGGCTTGCCAAGTGTAGCGGTCATTAGTTGTTTTTTGAATATCTAGTGCAGGAAGCACAATATTCTTGCTTCTAATGTTAATAAGACCAGAGTCGTCTAAAAGGTAGTTGACTGCGTTGAGTAAAAATTCTTTATTTCCGTATTCTTTAAAGGTAAACTTGTCAAAACCTAATTCTAAAGGACGGCCGTATTGATCCAAATCATTTTTTATCAAATCTCCATCTGCAACAACGATCATTGCAGTTTTTCTTATAGCGCTTTCACGAAAAGGAATCTGACTCTTCTCAATTGGAAGAATGCGATTTTTAAAAGCAGAAGTAAATTCTCCTTCTAGCAAGACTGCTAAATTTTGACTTCCGGCACTATAGTTTTCTGGACTTGGTTCTGTAGTGATTGATTCAAGACTAATAGGAAGTGGTACACCATCCAGTTTTGATAAAACAGAACTTTGAAGCAATACTGTTTTTTCTACAGAAGTATCAAGAAGATCAATCTGATTGGCGTATTTAAAAAACACGGGATTGTCAATATTTGTATTTATAGGGTGATTTTCTTCTGGTGTAACCAGCGGATAGAAAAACCAAGGTAATTGCGAATATTGCGAATCATTACCCTCACCAGTTGCTAAAACAAGTGGAGCAGCATATAAATCTTCGACTAAAACCGGATTGATACGTATTCCATATTTAAAGAAAAAGTCATCTAGGTTTAAGCTTCTTGCCGTAGCGAGAGCCATACCATTATTGCGGTACAGGCTATCAGTTTCCATCGCAACCTGATCTAGGAGATAAAGTGATTTACCACCTTGCATGGTGTATTGATCTAAAGCATATTTCTCAAGGTCTGTAAATGCTTTGGTAGGTTTTGCAGCTACGATTAAGTCAAATTTATTGAGTGCAGCCATTATAGTATCTGGCTTTGCTGAAATTGAATCTATTGGAAAAGGTGCAATAAAGTAGCTTTCGCGCAGCGTTTTAAAAAAATCTGCGATGTATTTATCTTGCATTTCACCATTTCCTTTTAAAACAGCGATGCGTTTACTTTTTGGGTTAAGCAGCTTATAAAAAGCATCGGAAAAAGCATATTCCAGATTTTGAACCGATCTGCTAACCAATTCATCGGGGCTGGCACCTAAAGTCTTTTTTAATAATGGAATAGGCACTGTCCGGCCTTTATAGGAAGCAATAGCCCACGGAAAAATAAACTCCTGACTTACTTTACCATTATTTCGCAATTGTACCTGTTCAGGGCGCATACCACGGTTATTGAAATCTTCTGCAACTTGTTCTACAACTGCACCTTCTGGAACAGGATTTACAAAAGCATATTTGATATTTGAATTTGCCGAAGCATATTCTTCAAGAAGTTGACGGGTTTCAATCTGTAATTTTAAAAAAGCATCCGGCACATTTTCTTCAAGAAATACATCAACAATTACTGGACCTGTAGCTTTCGCAATAATATCTTTTGAAGTTTCAGATAACGTATATCTACCATCTGCAGTCAGATCTATTCTGAAATGAGCTGTTTTTGAAACAAATAAAATACCGACTATAATAATCAGAAACAATAAATATTTAGTGTTCTGCTTCATGTTATCTGATTTTGTGTTCAAGCTTAAAAACAGTAGCACCGATGAAAAAAGCGGTTAAACTTATAAAATAGATAAGATCTCGGCTGTCAATTACACCCCGACTGATACTCTCAAAATGATTCTGTAAACTTAAATTTCTAAAGAAAGAGCTGTTTAAAACATCGGCTAGAGCATTAAAACCGAATAAAAATAGGAAACACAAAAAAGCAGCACTGATAAAAGCTACAATTTGATTTTCAGAAAGGATAGAGGCAAAAACACCTATCGCAGTATATGCAGAAGCTAAAAACAACAAGCCTAAATAGGAACCTATTAAAACACCAAGGTCATAATTACCTTGTGGATTGCCCAGTTGGTCAATGGCATAAACATATACCAGAGTAGGAAGCACTGCTAAAACAATAAGTAGTAATGCGCCAAAAAATTTACCAAGGACTAGTTGTACTTTACTAATAGGTCGAGTAAGCAACAATTCTAACGTTCCTAAACGCAACTCATCACTAAAACTACGCATCGTCACTGCCGGAATCAAAAAGATAAAGATCCACGGTACGAGTTGAAAGAAAGGAGTGAGATCTGCAAAACCGTAATCAAACAGGTTGAAATCATTGTCAAATACCCATAAGAACAACGCATTTAAAACAAGAAAAAGGCCTATAACAAGATAGCCTACAGGCGATGCAAAAAATGAATGAAATTCTTTCTTTAAAATAGCGATCATATAGTATTGAGCAGCTTTTACCCGATAATCGAAATTAAAATTCGTTTAGATTTTAGTCCTGGTTCACTTGTAACTAAAGATCAGCAATGATCTTCATAGCAATACGAAGCGCTTCGGTACCTTGTGCTAAGCTAACAACAGGAGTGGTGTCTTGTTGTATCGCTTTAGCAAAAGCTTCTAATTCATCTAAAATAGCGTTATTCGGTTCAACTTCAGGATTATCAAAATATATTTGTTTCTTAACCCCTTCTGCATTTTGAAGAATCATCGCAAAATCATCAGGATTTTGTGGTGCATCTTTCATTCTGACTACTTCGCATTTCTTTTCCAGGAAGTCTACAGAGATGTATGCATCTTTTTGGAAAAACCGTGCTTTACGCATTTTTTTCATTGAAATTCTACTTGCAGTAAGATTAGCTACACAGCCATTTTCAAACTCAATTCGCGCGTTAGCAATATCTGGAGTATCACTAATTACTGAAACTCCGGAAGCTGAAATATGCTTAACCTTACTGTCTACAACACTTAAAATCGCATCGATATCGTGAATCATCAGATCGAGCACTACTGGGACATCCGTACCTCTCGGGTTGAATTCTGCCAGACGATGTGCCTCAATAAACATTGGGTTTTCTATCAGATGATTCACCGCAGTAAACGCCGGATTAAAACGCTCTACGTGTCCTACCTGACCGCGTACGCGGTGTTTCTTTGCAAGCTCGCGAATAGCTACAGCTTGTTCAACGGTTTGTGCAATTGGTTTTTCAATAAACAAATGCTTACCGGCTTTAATAACTTGCTCAGCACAGTCAAAGTGATGAGTGGTGGGTGTAACAACGTCAACCATATCACAAGCTTCTATTAAAGCTTCAATAGTCATAAATCTGTGATAGCCAAATTCACTCGAGACCGCTTTAGCAGTTTCTTCAGACTCATCATAAAAACCAACCAGATCATATTCTTCAGATTGCTGTAAAAGTTTTAAGTGAATTTTTCCCAGATGACCTGCACCCAGTACGCCGGCTTTTAGCATAATATATCGTATATTTTTTCCTTAGGAAGGATTTATTTTTTAAGAATTCAATCTAAAAGAAAACAGTATGATTTTAGATTGTGCTATACAAAAATAGGCTTTCTCAGGCAGATTGAAAGCGCAAAGCACATTGTTAAAAAAATGAAGCATTTTGACTAGGATTACGCTTATAGGTTTCCTTATTTTAGCAGTATGAAGGATACTACTCGTCATCAAGGTAAACGTCGCTTACTCGCTCAGGTCGTTGAAAAGAAAGGGGTCTCTAATACAGCTGTATTAGACGCGATACGTAAAATACCCAGACATTTTTTTATGGACAGCAGTTTTGAAGATCATGCCTATCAGGACAAGGCATTTCCTATTGCTGCAGATCAGACTATTTCTCAACCTTTTACCGTAGGTTTTCAGACCGAATTGCTTGAGATCAAGAAAGGTGATAAAATATTAGAAATAGGTACAGGCAGCGGGTATCAAACAGCAGTTCTTTGTGAAGTAGGTGCTAAAGTTTACAGTATAGAGCGCCAGCAAGAACTTTTTAGAAAGACTAAGAATTTCTTATCAAAATTGGGCTACAGACCTAAACGACTCACTTTTGGAGACGGATATTTAGGGATGCCAGAATTTGCTCCCTTTGATGGAATAATAGTCACTGCGGGTGCACCGTTTATACCAAAACCCTTGTTAGCTCAGCTAAAAATAGGGGGTAAGTTAATTATTCCCGTAGGGGATGAAGTACAGACAATGACTCGTATTATTAGAAAAAGTCAGACTGAATTTGAGAAGAAGGAATATGGCGAGTTTAGATTTGTACCCTTACTTGAAGACAAGAATTAGGTTTTATAATCTTGCCAGTATAAATAGTGGCACAATCCCAGACACAAACTAGATAATATTATGACTGTATAAACAGGTATATATTTAAGTTGTGCTAATTGTTCAATAGAAGAAGAATTTACGATTGCAAATGTGATCATTCCCATTCCTGTTAACCAAACAAGACTAGTACCGATTAATTGTTTTGAATATTTCATTTTTTTTAAAGAACTCATAATAGATAATTTTCATTTCTAAAATTCCTTAAAATTTACATAAAACAAGGCGAAAGTGCAAAAAATGGACCGATTTAAGGTAAAAAGAGCGATTAATCGCTCTTTTTTGAGTTTTTAGATTGACATTAAGATTTAAAATATTCAATGCCTTATATACCTATTTAAAACTTTTAATCTTTTACAGGAAAGGTAAAAATACTCTCGTCTATTTCTGGATTGATGATAATCTCTCTTATAGTTATTGGTTGTCCGTTTTGACTTAAATTAAAGGGAAAGTATAGTCCTTCAACCTCTGTATAATTACTCATTTTTATATTTACTGGTTGTCCCATTTGAGTAGCATCTATAGCTATAGGATAATAATTTTCTGTTTCAAAAAAATAATAGCTTTCATTGGTTTTTTCCTCTCCGTTTACAAAAACGGGTTCTTGAGTAAGTTTAACCTTAAAAGTAACTAAGCCATCTTTAGCAACTGTACCCATATATGTTGCGCTGTAACCATTTTCTTTGTAATTGATTAATGGAGAAGGAAAATCATTGCGTTTGAGCATCATATTTTTTCTCATATCATCAGAAGATATTTCGGGTTCCATCGTCGTAGAATTTGTGGTCCACATAGTAGCACCATCAAAAGCCATTTGGGTTATTTTTTTACCGTTGTATTCAACAATTATTGCCTGTTTACCTTCTTTTGTATTGTAAATTGTGATTGGTATCGTTAATTCTCCTTGAGTTAAACTCGCTTTCATTTTTGTAGCTTCAACCTCAGACCAGGCTTCGGCGCCGCCAGTTTTCTCAATGTAATGGGCTATTATTTCATCTGCATTATGATCATAGAGATCTAAGAGAATTTCTTCTTGTGCACTAAGAGTTAAAGAAAAAAAGAGCAAAAAAAGGAAGGAATAGGATTTCATAATTCAATTAGAGTTGCTGTTGTGTCATTATTTATGGCCGAAATTTATTACTATTTATTCAGTCAAAATTAGATTTACAAAAATAATAGTTATTAAAAAACCGAATAGCTTACTCCTTAAACGTGTTTTTACAGTTGCAAATTATATATTTAAGCTATTGCTATATTAGTGCTTGTCCTAATTTAGTTTTTAATCACCTTTAAAGTCAGTTAAAATGAAATTTGGAAAAGTAGATGATCCCGGAAGCATAGATTTTACTTTACCTTCGGACCATCCGGATACTGAAGTGTTACTCAACAGTAAAGCTACGAAAAAGCCAGTAGAATTATACGTAGGTTGTGCAAAATGGAATAAACAAGACTTAAAAGGTTTTTATCCCAGAGGTACAAAAGATGAATTAGCTTATTATTCGAGACAGTTCAATTCAATTGAATTGAATGCTACTTTTTATAGACTTTTTCCGAAAGAACAATTTGAAAAGTGGTATAATAAAGTTCCTGCTAACTTTAAGTTTTTTCCTAAAATAACCCAAAACATCAGTCATTTAAAGCGTTTGATCAGTGCCGCAGAGCTATTGCCAGAATATTTAGATCATACTTTATTATTAAAGGAGAAACTAGGTTGTGTGTTTTTACAAATGCATAATAATTTTCAGCCTAAAAACTGGGATAGGGTGGAGCAGTTTGTTGAAGCTTGGCCTAATGAAGTACCGTTGGCAATTGAATTTAGGCACACTGACTGGTTTAATAATGAAGCAGTTTCTCAGAAATTATATCATTTATTAGAAGAAAATAATATTGCTAATGTACTCGTAGATACTGCCGGAAGAAGAGATATTATGCATATGAGAATGACTAATAGCGAGGCGTTTATACGTTTTGTAGGTGCTAATCATCCTAGTGATTATGAGAGGTTAGATGCGTGGGTAGATCGCTTAGAAACTTGGATTGAAGCGGGAATCGAAAAAATAGATTTTTTTATTCACCAGAACGTTGAAAAAGAATCTCCTTTGCTGGCTACACATTTTATTAGACAAATGAATGACCGTTTAGGTTTTCAATTACACCTTCCGGGAACTGATTCAGAAAATCCAACTTTAGATTTATGAGTAATTTGATTATTGTAGCCGGTGTATCCGGCTCAGGAAAGACAACTATAGGGAGACTTTTAGCTGACAAATTAGATATTCCTTTTAAGGATGCAGATGACTATCATCCTCAGGCGAACGTTGATAAAATGAAAGCAGGTTATGCACTTAACGATGCTGACCGCGAACCTTGGTTGCAAACTTTAGCGAAAAAATTAACCGAATGGAAAACCGAAGCAGGAGCGGTTTTGGCCTGTTCTGCTCTCAAAGAATCGTACAGAAAAACACTGTCTTCTAAAGTTAATGTGAAATGGGTTTTTTTAGACGGGAGTTTTAAAGTTTTAGAATCCAGATTAAATGCGAGAAAAAATCATTTTTTTAAATCAGATCTTTTGCATTCTCAAATTAACACGTTAGAAAAAGCTGATTACGGGATACATGTTTCAATAGATCAGACTCCCGAAGCTATTACTGAAGAAATTCTGCAAAAACTAGACTCATAAAATTATGGATTACCAGCTTCTATTTGCTGTTATTACAGGCATAGCCTTACTCTTATTTTTAATATTGAAATTGAAGCTCCAAGCATTTTTAGCATTACTTATTGTATGTATTGTAGTAGGAGCGTTAAGTGGTCTAAATCCAGATAGTATTCTAGATTCGATCACTACAGGAATGGGAGGAACGTTAGGTTTTGTCGCAACAGTAGTAGGGTTAGGTTCGCTTTTTGGAGCAGTGTTAGAACATTCTGGTGGAGCTCAACAATTGGCCCAGTATCTTTTATCAAAATTCGGAATTAAAAAAGCCCCCTGGTCAATTATGCTGGCAGGTTTTTTTATTGCTATACCTGTGTTTTTTGATGTGGCATTTATCATTTTAATTCCATTGATATACGCACTGCAGCGAAATACTAAGAAGTCTTTGTTGCTTTATGCTTTGCCGCTTTTGGCTGGTTTGGCTGTTACGCATGCATTTATTCCGCCAACGCCGGGGCCTATTGCCGTTGCGGATATTTTAGGAGCAAATTTAGGCTGGGTGATTGTCTTTGGCTTTGTAACCGGTATTCCTACAGCAGCGATTTCAGGTCCGTTTTTTGCAAAATTTATTTCAAAAAGAATACATATAGATGCACCATATGAATCTTTTGAAGAAGAAAAGTCAAAAACAGAATTACCTTCCGCAGGAACTATTTTGAGTATTATATTTCTTCCTATATTTTTAATAGTACTAAACACCGTATTTACGAGTCCGTTGGTTGAAGATTGGTCAATACCCCAACCAATTTCTTTTTTAATAGCTCTTTTAGGACATCCATTTACCGCATTAATATTGGCAAACATTATTGCGTGGTATGTTTTAGGCATTCGTAGAAATGTTGCTAAAGAAGAATTATTGAAAATTTCAACTAAGGCCTTATATCCAGCCGGAGTGATTATTTTATTAACTGGTGCTGGAGGTGCATTTAAACAAATATTAATAGATACAGGAATAGGAGAAGGGATCGCAGCATCACTTTCAAGTGAATATTTTCCACCAGTGGTTTTTGGTTTTTTAGTTGCTGCTATTGTACGTGTTATGCAAGGATCATCTACGGTTGCCATGATTACGGCAGCAGGCATAACAAGCCCGTTACTTGCTGCTGCAGATTATGGAGAAATGCAATTAGCTATATTAGTCATAGCGATTGCTGCAGGAGCATCTATATTTTCTCATGTAAATGATAGCGGATTTTGGCTAGTAAAACAATATCTAGGCCTCACCGAAAAACAAACTTTTAAGACTTGGTCTGTTTTAACCACTTTAATTGCTGCTACAGGATTAGTGGTATCAACAACTTTGTGGTATTTGGTTTAAGCGAGTCTTAAGAATTTGGTTGTATTTGAGATTTAATTTTTTAAATGCTTGAAAAACGTGATTTACTCAGTTTATTATTTTGTTTTTTCAATTTTAGGAGAAATAGGTGCTTGTTCAAAACGGAAAGGTGAATCTTTTGTAGCACCATACAATTTAATTTCTTGAATATCTGCAGGCATGTAGAAGCCATTGTCTTCAAGTGCTTCTTTTACTTTGCGAACCACATTACCTTTTGTGATTAGAGCCATTCTTCGGAAGTCTTTAGTATCAACCCAGAAAAAAACTTTTAAGTTTACCGTGCTGGTAGCTAATTCGTCCTCAATAACAAAATTCTCGTGCTCCTCGTCTTCTATAACATTAGGTTCGGCTTTAAGAGCTTCCATAACAACACGTTTAGCCTCGTCAATATTATCTTCATAAGCAATACCAATTATGAACGTCCATCGGAAAAAACCGTCTTCTGTATAATTAGTCACCGGTGTTGTGAGTACATCACTATTGGGGATGTAGACATCTTTTCCGTCAAAAGTTTTAAGTTTTGTATATCTAAATTCTAGTGCTTTTACTTTACCAAAATTCTCGCCTATTTCAACAGTATCATTCACATTAAAAGGTCTGTTGAAAGCTAAAATAATTCCTGCGATAAAATTTTCTCCAATGTCTTTAAATGCAAAACCTAAAACGACAGCACTTGCTCCTGCAGCAGTTAATATTCCTGTAGCAATAGCTCCAAGTCCGGCGGCTTTTAAACCCAGCATCACGGCAATTATAAAAAAGGTAATACGAATCGCTTTGCCTAAAAACCGACTCATCAGAGGATCTTTTGTTTGCTGAGAGATTCGCCTTTTAGCAAAATTGCCAATCCAAGCTCCTAGCAATAAACCTAAAATTATGATAAGCAAGCCAAGACCTATCCCAGGTAATTGATCTATAAAATTATTATAGAAGTTATTAAAGGATTCTGATAGCGTTTTAGTTGTATCGGTCTGCATGAATATTATTGCTTAGTGTCTTTTTGAGTAGCTTCTTTTTCTATAATTTCATAAGCATTTTTAAGTTGACTTTCCGTGGGTAGTTTAGGTAATTGATAGTCCTTTCCTTCAGGTTCTAAACTGAGTTTTGCATATGCAGGAAAGTGATCAGAATCTATGTCATATCCTCTTAATACCTCGACAGCTCTAAAGTGCTCTGAAACAAAAATATGGTCCAAGGGCCAACGCATAATATTACTATCTGCACTAAACGTATTGAATAAGCCTCTGCCAATTCGAAGATCGAGTAGCTCGCTAACTTCTTTAAAGAGTTCTGTTGATTCTGACCATGCGACATCATTGAAATCACCTATTACTAATACTGGTAATTTAGATTTTCTGCTTTTAAAAGCAGTTTTCATCATCTCTGCATCACGATCTGTAGAGCGTGTATTATGTTGCGGCATAGGGGGAGTAGGATGTATTGCGTAAAGTTGAATTTTATCACCTGATTTTAATTGAACTTGAGCATCAATAGATGGTATGCTATCATCTATGAGATAATGAACTTCTGGATTGATGAGGGGTAATTTTGAATACAAAAGCATACCATATGTATTGCTAATAGGGGCACCTCTATAAAAGGGATATTCTTCTTTTAGTTTATTATTAACTGCATTGAGCCACACTGTATCTGCTTCTAAGAGAAGTAAAATATCCGGATCTTTTTGTTTTACTTCCTTTAAAAGGAGTTTATGATTTTTGTTTTTCTGTAAAACATTAGATACCAAAACACTAAATTGACTTTCTGTATTATCCTCAGTTGAATTTAAAACTTCAAATGGAGAAATGGGAGTGTAGGGGTAAATTTTAATGGCTTGTAGGGTAAGGCAAGCTATCATAATTGCCATAAAAGCGTAATCCTTAGCCCATTTAATATCAAACTTCATTAAATAAGCTATTGTAGCTATAGCTGTAAAAATAGTTAGCTGCATATGCGGAAAGTCAAAAACACGTATCCACCAATAATCTGCCGCAACAAATGGCACAAGTGTAAGCACAACAGCAATACCCCCAAGAATTTGGAGAACGTTTTTAAAAGTCATTCGGGTTAGGTTAGTAAGGTTAATGAAACTTCAAGTTTCAATTTTGTGTAAGCTAACTTTTATAATCCTGTTGTTGCGTTAAGAAACTTGTAATATCTTTTGAAGAAGGTTCTTCAAAGATTTCCAGATTAAAATAGGGTACAGCAGCAATTATATGATCAAATAAATCTGCTTGGATAAGTTCATAATTTTCCCAGCGCTTATCACTGCTAAAACAGAAGATCTCAATAGGAATACCCTGAGAAGTAGGAGGTAAGTGCCTAACCATCATAAACATATCTTTATTAATGCCCGGGTGTTCATACAAATAAGCATCAATGTATTTTCTGAAAACTCCTAGATTTGTTTGATTGAGTCCATTGATAGCAAGACTGTCGTCAACATCGTGCTTACGATTGCTGCGAATGACTTCTTTCTCCATATGTTCAATATAAGGAGCTACGAGTTGTATTTTTTTGAGTTCAGATAGTTCGTTAGAAGTTAGAAACTTGACTGAGTTTTGTTTAATCATTATTGATCTTTTGATACGTCTACCACCACTTTCCTGCATTCCTCTCCAGTTCTGAAAAGAATCAGAAATAAGACTGTAGGTGGGAATTGTAGTAAAGGTCATGTCCCAGTTTTGTACGCGTACGGTCGCAAGGTTTATTTCAGTAACATAACCATCTGCACCATACTTGCTAAACGTTATCCAATCTCCAATGCGAACAATATCATTGATAGAAACTTGTATTGAAGCTACAAAACCTAATATGGTATCTTTAAAAATGAGTAGTATCACAGCAGATGCAGCTCCCAGCTGTAATACAAAATTCATTGCGTTTTTATCAAAAATTTCTAGTGTAAAAAAGAAAATACCTATACCCCATAAAAACAACATCGTTACCTGAAGGTAACTTTGGAGGGGTTTATCGTGGAATTCTTTTTTAGTTTGAAAATAATCTCTTGAGGTTCTAAGTAAACTCCTTAAGATTTTTAATATCAGAAGAATTACATAAATATTAAAGGCTTTTAATAGCCAGTATAAAGTAACTTGATAATCTACTAAAAGCTGAATAAAGAACCACTTAAATATAGCTAGCGGAATAATATGAGCTATATATCTTGGAAAATTAGTAAGAATTAAAAAGTCATCAAAAGAAGTCTTTGTTTTATTGCTAAATACTTTAAAGACCTCAACTATAACTCTTTTAAGAAGTTTATCTAATAGCGCGAGAAGTAGAATAAAAATAAAACCATTGATGAAAACCGAAAGCATTTCAGCATAGAAAGGAACGATTCCCCAATTCTCAATGTATTCTGTAAAATCTTTTAAATATGTATCTAACTGATAAGCCATTTAAGCGTGTTTAATTTGGCAAAAGTAGACATTCGTTTGAGAAGAATAACCAATACAATTGTCAAGATTTTTGTTGATTTGTTAAAATAAAAAAAGTCTGAAAACATACGTTTTCAGACTTTATATTTCAATTGTAATTGTATTTATGCTTGAGCATTTTGCATTTCTATGGCCCATTCTTGTATAGCCTCTACGCTACCAAATATTATAATAAAAATTAAACATATAATTGATATTATAATAGATAGTGCTAAACCGATGATTGCAATAATTCTGGCAGTTTTAACTTGACCATAATTTTCATAAAGCTCAGGATTTTTTTCGGCTACTTTTTTGTCTTTATTGGCAAGATAGAGAGCAATAGCTGAGAGTATTACTCCTCCAAAGCCAGAACTGAAGCAGCAGGCAATAAAAGAGATTATTCCTAAAATTAAAGATATTGTTGCGTTAGGTAATTTTTGTTGTTCCATATTAGGTTGTTAGTTTAAGGATATAGCTTACAATAATAGTTGTTACAGATAAGATTGCCAAAAATGAAATGATACGATTAGCATATTTTAAACTAAAAAAAATATTAACCCCAATGGCAATGCCTAAAAATACTAGTGGGAATATAGCAGGATATAGTGAAAATGCTTCAGTAAAATGGCCCTTAAAAAGAGCCACTAAAGATCGTTGTAAACCACAACCCATACACTCAAAGCCAAAATACTTCTTAGTAAGACAAGGAAGCATATACTCTTCCATAATTTATTTTAGATTTTTAACAGATATTTTTTTAGAATATTCAATATTCTCACGAGTTGTTACGCGTATTATGTAGATTCCATCACTCCAAGCGCCAGAAGGAATAGTAACTTTTGAGTTTGTACCTTCATTTAATTTAGATACCAATAAACGACCGCTAATGTCGAAAACGTTGATTTCTTTCAGCTCAGTTTCTAGTGGATTTAATACAGTCAATTCAGCTCTACCATTGTTCTGATAGATATTAAAAGAGCGTTTAACTTCTTCAATTTCTTCTACGTCAAGAGTCTTAGCATCTTTAAAAACAATTTCAAATCGATTTGTATACGTGCCTTTTTCTAGTTCAAATTCATAAGATTCGTTTAAGATATCGTGATATTCATCAGTTTGCTTATCGTGAAGATAAATGCTCTCGTCTGGAGTGAAGTTTAATTCGGAGACTTGCATTTCATAGGTGTTAATTTCAGCGGCTCCAGAAACTTTTAAAGGTAATTTTACATCTATTTCGTAAGGAAAAACATTAGTTATTACGGATCTTTCTGAATTTTCAACTACATAACTTATATCTGTATTCAGTTCAGATATATTATCTCCGTCTTTTGCATTATCAAAACCTAAGGTAGAATCATCATAAGTAATACTTTTGATGCGTCTTATATATAAATCGTTTATAAGGATTTCAATATTAAATTCAGGTAAAATTAAGAAGCCATCCTGATCGTAACTCACTGCTCCGGCTTTCAATGCAGATGCTTCGTTAGCAACACTATTTTTAGCTATTTTTGAAGTAGAGGTAGTTGATGAAGATTGTTTAAATTGAGATTTATTAGGAATACTTTCTTTAACAAAAACTCTAAATGCATTAAGTGCAGTAGCAAAACCACTAGTAGTACCTTCAATAAAAAAACCTTGGCCAACTGGAGCAAAACGTCGCTCAATGGTTTCTCCAGTTTTACCTGTAGCTATTGTTTGCATTTCATAAATTATTTC
The DNA here is from genome assembly GCF_004104055.1 of Leeuwenhoekiella aestuarii. Classification (GTDB taxonomy): domain Bacteria; phylum Bacteroidota; class Bacteroidia; order Flavobacteriales; family Flavobacteriaceae; genus Leeuwenhoekiella; species Leeuwenhoekiella aestuarii. The sequence continues at coordinate 407,919 of NZ_QOVJ01000002.1, forward strand.
ACCATTTTCATCATATTGAAGATTACCATCTGTATCATAATCTGGTACAAACTCATAAGGAATGCCATTTTCATCAGCGTGTATTGGATCACCATTTCCATCAACATAAATAGGATCACCATTTTGATCTAAATTAGGAACGGGTTCTAAAGCTCTTTCACCTTCATTTGTAGCCTTAACAAAAATTGCAGGTGCGTAACTTCCAGAATAACTACAATCTATTGGAGTGAATGTTCCATAACCTCCTTGATAATCTTTAACATAATGTGACTGAACAGTAGGATCAGACTCCCAAAAATAAGCAGCACCGGTAATTACCTGATTACCCGAAGTAGGAGTTATTTCTGATCGATAGGGTAAATTACAACCAGTAACACTTTGCCCAGAATTATATAATAAATAATACGATAAATTCATAGCAGAGGGATATGGGTTTCCCACAAGGGTGAGTTGTTCATTTGCAACAGCTACCTTTATAGTGCCATTATTAGGGCGCCCTCTAAAATCAAGAGATCGTTCAACACCAGCTATAGAAATATCTGTACCAATCCCTTTCATAGTAAAACCTTCTCCGGGATTAAGGCTATATGTTGTTCCATCAATTTTTCTCCATTGCCCATAACTATTTGATGTTACAAATTTATAAAGCCAATAAGATGGTATCTCATAACTACCTGAAACTATTTGACTATCATAACCTCCAATGAATGGGACAGGATTTGACTCTATAGAAGTCTCACTGAGCGGCTGATAAATACCACCATTATTATCATCAGGTTGATAAAAACGAGAATTCCCTTTTCCGTCAGAGTTTCCAAAACCATTAGTACCTGTGTTGCTTAGAGGAATAGTGTTTGTAGGGTCTCCTACAGGAGAAGACCAGTAATGATAATCCCATTTATTTCTTGTGTTTTGTTGAAAAACAGATACGATACCATTACCTTCATTTAAACTGGATTCATTCCCTTGTATCAATTGCCCTTCTTCTCTGAGGTAAAAATTACCACCCTCTTGATCTGGATCCCCTTGAAGATTTACATCTTGAGTTACAAAAACAATTTCTCCTTTATTATAAACATAGGAGTTGCTTGAGCCTTCACCAATATACAATTGACCCGAAGCCAAGATTGGCAGCATTAAAAAGAATAATTTGGAGTAAAAATTTCTCATAAAGGAATATTTTTGCGAAGATACTAAATTTACAATATGAATTGAGTTGTTCAAAGTGTTTTTAGTGCTTTTTGTCGAATTAATAGTTAAATAATGATTTCACAATTCAAAATAGGTCAGTCAGTTACACTTTTAGACGATGACTTGTCTGGTGTAATTACGAAAATTTTAGGAGAAAGGATTTTTATTTCTACAGAAGACGGTTTTGAATTTGAAGTAAACACAAAAGAAATTGTTCCTAATCATGATTTAGAGATTGAGGAACTCGATGACTTTGAGGCCTTGATTTCTGAAAAGGAAAAAGCTTATAAAAAGAAGAAAAGTACTACTCAAAAGCTTAAAGGTGTAATACCTCCAATGGAAGTAGATTTACATATTCATCAACTTACCTCAAATGAGCGAGGTATGTCTTCTCACGATAAATTAAACCTGCAGATTGATACGGCCAGGCATAAGCTAGAGTTTGCATTAAAAAAGCGTATTCAAAGGGTTGTTTTTATTCACGGTGTAGGAGCCGGAGTTTTGAAAGCAGAACTTGAGTACCTCTTTTCTAGATATGAAAATATTAAATTCTATGATGCAGACTACCAGAAATACGGTTTAGGAGCTACAGAAATTTATATTTATCAAAATTAATTTAGAAATTCTGGTTTTACTGTTGTTGTTTCTGACCCAGCGTTAAGTTCACCAAAATAAAGTTCTTGTTGGCGTATGGTTTCACTACCATCTTCATTAACGAAAACAAGATTTGTTAAATTGATTGTCAATGTGATATTATCTAATGCAAAGCTATGAAGTCTATATTCATTTATTTCGTAATCTGTTGTTTCAGTATCATTTAAATAATCAGGGACACCATCAACTGTTTGATCATTTGAAGGATTTAAATCTCTATCTTTATCCTCATTTATAGTTAGCACACCATCGCCATCATCGTCAGGATCTAAAAAATCAGGGATTTCATCACCGTCAGTATCTAATGATCCTTCTATGTCTATTGACCCATCTTCATTAAAAGCAACTCCTTCATTAATTGTTGGGATATTATCACCATCATCATCAAAATCATAATAGTTGGGTATTCCATCCCCGTCGTAGTCAGTTTCGCCTAATAATGTCATCTCAAATTCGGCATCAATACCATCGTTGTCATCATAATCTCCTTGAGTTACTATAGTCACTGTGCCTTCTGCACTTTTATATTCTTTAGAAACGGTAGGTTGGGTCGGTGGTAATTCAGAACAAAAATAATCTGAAGTTACAGGATTATTAAAAATACGGTAAGAAACAAAAGTTGAAGAACTACTTCCTAGCGTATAAATGTATGTATTTGTTCCGCTAGGCTCGGTTAAAATAGGATCACTTGTACTAATTCTAAAAGCGATAGCTTCGTTTGTATCCGGATTTATTTTATAAAAAATATAGTTAGTAACTTCTGTTTCGTTGTTATCTACAGTAGAACAATACGCTACATTTTGATCACTAAAATCAAATGAAGTGACAATAACATCACCGTCATCACAAGAAGTTAATAGCAATGTATAAAATAGTAAAAACAGGTGCTTTTTCATAGCGCGGTAAATGATTTTGGGCAAAAATAACCGAATTGAACTTTACTAACGTTAATGAGGTCTAAATAATTTTATTCTAGTTAATTTTGTGCCTCTAAATTTTAATGATGACGCAAGTATATTTTGATAATGCTGCAACTACAGCTATTCGCCCTGAAGTATTAGATCGTATGATTGAAGTTATGCGCAATGTCCCGGGTAATCCTTCTTCAACCCATGCTGTAGGGCGTAAAGCAAAAACAATTATAGAACAGGCTAGAAAAACAATCGCAGGTTATTTACACGTAACTCCTGCAGAGATTGTATTTACTTCCGGTGGTACTGAGGCAGATAACCTTATTATCAATAGTGCTGTACGTGATCTTGGTGTGCGTCATATTATCACGAGTCCTATTGAACATCACGCCGTAATTCATGTGGTAGAGCATTTACAATTGGCTTACAACATCGAGGTTTCTATGGTTAAAATTAAAGAGTGTGGTAGTGTTGATATGGACAACCTTGAAGCCTTATTAGTAGAAAAAAAAGAAAAGACTTTAATAAGCCTGATGCATATCAATAATGAAATCGGTAATATGTTAGATATCGAAGCGGTATCTAAATTGGCAAAAACTCACGATGCATTATTTCACAGTGATATGGTACAATCGGTAGGTCATTTTGATTTGAATCTTACTGAAATTCCAGTTGATTTTATCGCTGCAGCTGCTCATAAATTTCACGGACCAAAAGGTGTTGGTTTTGCTTTTCTTCGGAAAAATAGTAAAGTTAAATCTTTGATTTTTGGTGGTGGTCAAGAACGCGGAAGCCGTGCAGGAACAGAGCCAGTGCATAATATTGCAGGTATGGAAACTGCACTGATAAAAGCTCAGGAAAATCTTAATACTGAACGTAAGCATATAGAAAAAATCAAATGGTATTTTAAGGAGCAGCTCGAGAACAATATTCCAGGAGTAAATTTTAATGGAAACTGTCACGACGGAACCCTTAGCACTTATACACTATTGAATGTATGTTTACCGGTGCCTCCTAATAAAGCTTTAATGCTTTTATTTCAGTTAGATTTAAAGGGAATTGCATGTTCTAAAGGTAGTGCTTGCCAGAGCGGAAGTGATCAAGGAAGTCACGTTTTAAATGCGTTTTTATCTAAAGATAAGTTAGACAAGCCTTCTATTCGTTTCTCCTTTTCTCACGAAAATACCCAAGAAGAAGTTGATTATGTTGTATCTACTTTAAAAGAATTTATTGCATAATTAAAACCTAGCTCTGAGTTTTAAATTAAAAACACGAGGTGTTAGATAGTTTGGCACAGCATACTGTTGTTGAGTAGCAGCATCCCTTACAAACGTATTGGTGATGCTATTTTTGCGATCAAAGATGTTGAAAATTTCCAAGCCGAGACTAAGTTCTTTAAAAATCGAGTTTTTCTCAAAAGTACTTTTGGGATTTATAATTGTATAGGCAAATCCAACATCGGCTCTAAAATAAAACGGTAAACGAGTTTGATATATATAAGGGTCTGCATAATTAGGTGATCCACCGGGTAAACCAGTTTGATAAACCATATTGAGATACAATTTCAAATCAGGAATCGTGGGCACATAATCCTGAAATAAAAAGCCCAATTTAAGCAGTTGATCTGTTGGCCGGGAAATATAACCGCGGTTTTGAATGTTTTCTTCCGTTTTTAGGAATCCCAGACTAATCCAGCTTTCTGTTCCCGGTACGAACTCTCCAGATAATCTAAGATCAAATCCATAAGCGTAGGCTTCCGCATCATTTTTTGCTCTATATCGTATTCTTACATTCTCTAAAGTATAAGTATTTACATCGCTTAAAAATTTGTAATATGCTTCATTAGTAAGTGTAAAAGGCCGATCCCAAAGTTTAAAACTCCAGTCGTTTCCGGCTACTAGATGAATGCTTTGCTGTGCTTTCACATCAGGAACAACTTGCCCTTGCATATCTCGCAATTCTCTGTAAAAAGGAGGCTGATGATACATTCCGGCTGATAGCCTAAAAACCATATCTGTATTTTTCCAATTCGGTTTTAGACTGAATTGTCCACGCGGACTCACAACTTCTTGGGTTTTAGAAGCGATATCCTGTCCGCTTACCGTCCATAGTTGACTGCGTATACCTAGATTATACCAGGCTTTGGCAGTATTCCAATTGAGAAGCTTGCTATACTGCAGATATCCCGAAACTCTATCAATTAACACATCATTCTGTGCTCTCCTTGAACTAAAGGGCTCTAGTGGAGCATCAAATGCTTCATAAGGCTGCTGATTAGTCAATCCTTCAAGTGGTGGTCTAATTGAGAACCCGGCAGAATCAATAATCTCATATTCTTGCAAGCGATCACGAATTGATTCCCTTGCATATTTTAACCCCCAATCTAGCTGATCGCTTCCCTTTTGATACTGCCCTTTATGTTGAATATTTACAATCAAAGCATCCAAATTATTACGAGCATGTGTAAGCTGCGAACCTATTGCTCTTGTAAAATCTACTTCACCGCCGGAATCATCTCTTATATTTGTGTTGGGTGTCCCTAAAGCATATTGCGCATTAATATCATAATGTTCTTGCTCCTGCGTGTGATAGGAAGAGGCTGTTAACTTCAGGTTTAGATTACCATTAGGCTTATATGTTCCTGAGATGGCTCCAAAATTCGTCTCGTATTTATCTTCTTCCTGGCCGTTATAAGCCACAATGAGTGCTATGGGATCTGCTAGAGTACCAAAGTTTGTCTGGCGGGTTTGCGGCTGATAACTATACCTGTTTATACCTATATTTCCTAAAAAATCTAATTCAAATTTAGAATTGAAGGTATAGGTAAAGTAGGTTTGTAGATCTGTAAATCTGGGTTTATAATTTGTTTCAGTTTGTTTAGCATTTACCAAAAGGCTATTATCCCAATACCTGGCGCCTACAAGTGCAGTAAACTTTTTATTTTTACTCAAGCCTTCAGCAGAAAAATTAACACCCAGCAGGCTGAGATCTGCAGAAGCTGCGAAATCTACCGGCCGGCGATACGTGATATCTAAAACCGAAGATAATTTATCTCCATATTTAGCCTGAAATCCTCCGGCACTAAAATCTATATTCCTTACCAAATCAGAATTGACGATGCTTAGTCCTTCTTGTTGGCCAGAGCGTATCAAAAAGGGTCGGTAGACTTCAATATCATTTATATAAACCAGATTCTCATCATAATTTCCACCACGCACAGCATACTGGGTACTCAATTCATTATTAGAGCTTACTCCGGGTAGGGATTGCAATAGATTTTCAACTCCGGGATTTGCACCGGGTATTTTGCGAACAGTTTCTGGGTTTAGACTCACGATACCCTCTATTTTATCTTGATTTTCAGATGAAATAACAACCTCGCTTATTTGCTCAATCTTTGTATTTAAAACAGGATTAAATTCAAAGAGCTCATTTTTCTGAAGGGAAAATTTAACTTCTAAAGTCTTAAATCCTACGTGTGTAAACCGAACCGTGATAACGCGTTCTGCAGGAATTTCTAAAGAATAGAATCCGCTTTCATCGGTAAGTGTTCCTCCATCGGCATACGAAATATTAACATCAGATAGTGGAATATTAATTTGATCAAAGGCAATACCTTTTAAAGTTGCTGTCTGTGCAAGTAAAGCTGGAGCGACCCCAAAGCAAAAAAGTAAAAATAAATAATGGGGTAGCGCTTTCAATAGGTTTATTTTCTATAAAAGGTTGCTTCAAAAGTAGTACTATTTCCTACATTATCAATCACAATGAGTTTGAATGCATTTGCACCACTGCTGCTTATATCATCTTCAAAGTTATAGGTGAGCAGGTTTTTTTTGTATTCATATTCCATCAAAGCAAATTCCCCATTGATGGTAGCGCGATAGCTTTTTATACCCGTGTCTTGATCAGTAATTTTAAAGCTTATTGTATTTAAACTCGATATCCATTTTCCATCTGTAAAATCTAAAGATTGGATTTTAGGAGGTTTGGTGTCTAACCCCAATTTAAAATCTCCTAATGCATTAACGGTTGCAGTAATGTGATCGTCTTCAAGTCTTGCTCCTTCAAAGCGAAGTAGACCTTTATAATTTACTCTGCCTATGTAAAGTTTTTCACGATCTTGAGACTGAAAATCAGAAACATCATACGCAAGTCTGATGTATTTATGTACAGGAATTAAATCTTCATCAAGATGCAAAGCATCTGTATTTGCTGAAATGTCAAGGGAATAATCATCATAGAATGAACCTTCTGGAATGAAAATGTCCCAATCACCAACTTCAAAATTCTGACTCGCATCTGCTTGAACAAAATATGGACTAGTTTTTTTGTTCTTAGTTGTTAAAATAGTATCCTTTTTAATATTTATAGGTACAACCAGTTTGCTCGTATTTCCTTGTATATCTGAAACTGTAATGGTGTATATAGAAGAATTACCGGTTTGAGTTAGATTTAAAACGCCCTTATTTTTCTCAAATTTGTAAATACTCAATGGGTTGTTGCGCTCAATAAATAGCTTTTGAACTCGGTCGCGTTCACCTTCAAAAAGTGCATAATCTATCATTCGGTTGAGATAGCGTGTCTCTGCAAAAGAGAATTTGTCCATCTCAACTTCTAATGTCTTTTCTCCATTCAGTGTGGTTTCAATCTTATAGATACCATTATTGTTATTTGCACCGTCTTGCTGGTCAACAGTTCCCAAAGCAAATCCAATAGGGCCATAGGCGTTGATCTTTTCGCTTAAAAAGGTTCCGTCAGGTTGTTTTGCAAAACGTAAACGCTGTTGCTTTTGAGATTGATTCACCTGACTGCTGTCGCTTATTGGATAAACGACCAAATCTTTTAATAAAGGATCGCGATGATCTGGTGCTTGTATACCAAAGAGTTGCGCGTTTAGCGGGCGCTCATTTTTATCTCGTATTTCAAAATGAACGTGCGGACCACCACTTCCACCTGTATTGCCGCTATAAGCTACCAAATCTCCCTGAGTTACCGGAAGCTCATCAGGATTAGGAAAAAGTTCTATTTCGTAGCTTTCGGCTTCATACTGTTTAGCTTTTACATATTCCTCGATGGTAGGTTCGTATGCATTTAAATGACCATAAACCGTAGTATATCCATTAGGGTGCGTGATATAAAGTGCTTTACCGTAACCATAATGAGAGACTTTAATCCTGCTTACATAACCCGTTGCACTTGCCAGAACATCAAGTCCAGTACGCTGTTGTGTTTTTATATCAAGGCCACTATGAAAGTGATTGCTGCGCAATTCTCCAAAAGTACCGGCAAATACAGTAGGTATTCTTAATGGTGGAATAAATTCATTTTGAGGGAAATCAGATTGCGCTTTTAAAGCAAAACTTATAGTTAATAATAGGAGTGTAATTCTTTTTTTCATAGAAAAGCTAAGATAAATATTTTGTGAAGACCTACTGTGTAAATCGCTACGGCAATCTAATTATTGTAAGTGATATTTATTAGGTGCAGACTATTTGTTACTATAAGCTTGTATTGTAAAAATAGTCTTATGTCTAATACCTATGTAATCTGTTGAAAGCTATAAAATTAAAATTCAATTTGTTACGGGAGGTAAATACAAGCATTAAAAATATAATAGATTGTATTGGGATATTAATAAGCGAATGTTAACTTTGTGAGACTAAGCATTGTTAAAATTAGGTTATGAGTGAACTGTTGGAGCGTGTAGATGCGTTGCAAAATGTAATTAGCAAATTAGTGCATCGGTACCAGAAGCTTCAGCGTCAAAATGAAGTATTAACGACTGAAAATGAGCAGTTGAAGCACGAGCAGGAAGATTTAAAGATTCTTCTGGAAAATTGGGAAGCTAAATACAGTACACTTAAAACTGCTAATGCAATGCTGGGCAGTAACGAATATAAACGGGAGACCAAGCTCAAAATAAATACTATGATGCGAGAACTTGATGCGTGCATCGCACAACTTGCAGATTAGAACTAAGGATATGTCTGAACATTTAAAAATTAAATTATCTATTGCAGACCGGGTTTATCCTTTAACTATAAAACCTCAACAGGAAGAAGGCTTACGCAAAGCAGCGAAAGAAATTGAGGTAATGATTAAAAAATTTGAGCAAAGTTATGCTGTTAGAGATAAGCAAGATGTTTTAGCAATGTGTGCTTTACAATTTGCTTCAAAAGCAATACAACAGGATTTAGACGGAAGCGGGGAAAGTTCAGAAGCTGTAGAACAGCTTAAAAATCTGGAGCTACTCGTTAAAAGTCAGTTATCCTAACGTTCTTTAAAATAGAATACTTACTGCCTACATTGGTTATATTTTTTGGTAAACTCAACACTATATTCTTTAAGAGGGATGAGTCTGAGTTGTAAAAGCGCGCCGTCTTAGAACGGATTCTTGATCAGCTCGTTAGTCCTATGATTTATTTTAAGGAGTTTACACAAAACCCTACCAATGTAGGCTTTTTTTATATATACAAACTCAATGGGAAATACAGTACTTATAATCGTAGGGGTCATCTTAATAGCTGGCACACTAGGATTTTTATTAGCAAAATTGCTAGAAAAAAATAACGCTTCACAGATTGTTAGTAATGCCAAAAAAGAGGCAGCTAATATTGTAAAAGAGGCTAAAAGTGAGGGAGAGTCTATTAAAAAAGACAAAATTCTTCAAGCTAAAGAAAAGTTTATTGAACTTAAATCTGAGCACGAAAAAGTAATTTTGTCGCGTGACAAAAAAATAAATGATGCAGAGAAGCGCACACGTGATAAAGAATCACAAGTAAGTAGTGAACTCGCTAAAAATAAAAAGTTAAACAAAGAGATAGAGGCTAAAGTTAAAGATTATGATGATCGTCTTGAATATCTTGATAAGCGTCAATCTGATATAGATAAACTTCACGCAAGTAAAGTACAGCAGCTTGAAGTGATTTCTGGTTTATCTGCAGACGATGCAAAAGAGCAATTAGTAGAATCTTTAAAAGATCAGGCTAAAAGTGATGCAATGGCATTTATTCAAAATGCTATGGAAGAAGCTAAACTTACTGCTGAGCAGGATGCTAAAAAAATTATCATTAACACCATTCAACGTATTGGTACAGAAGAAGCTGTTGAAAACTGTGTTTCTGTTTTTAACTTAGAAAGTGATGATGTAAAAGGGCGTATCATAGGTCGTGAAGGTCGAAACATTAGAGCTATCGAAGCTGCTACCGGAGTTGAGATCATAGTAGATGATACCCCAGAAGCGATTATTCTTTCTTGCTTTGATAGTGTACGAAGAGAAGTTGCCAGATTATCATTGCACAAGTTAGTAACAGACGGAAGGATTCACCCTGCGCGAATAGAAGAAGTGGTTCAAAAAACTACAAAACAAATTGAACAGGAAATTGTTGAAGTTGGTAAACGTACAGTAATAGATCTTGGTATCCACGGTTTGCATCCTGAATTGATTAAAGCGGTAGGTAGAATGAAATACCGTTCTTCTTACGGTCAAAACTTATTACAACATAGTAGAGAAGTGGCTAAATTATGTGCTACAATGGCTTCTGAGTTGGGTATTAATCCTAAACTCGCTAAACGTGCCGGTCTTTTACACGATATAGGTAAAGTTCCAGAAACTGAAAGTGAAATGCCTCACGCATTATTAGGTATGGAGTGGGCTGAAAAATATGGAGAAAAGCCAGATGTATGTAATGCAATTGGTGCGCACCACGACGAGATAGAAATGAAAACATTGTTGGCGCCTATAGTTCAGGTTTGTGATGCAATTAGCGGGGCAAGACCGGGAGCAAGACGTCAGGTTCTAGATTCTTATATTCAACGATTGAAAGATCTTGAAGATATTGCGTTTGGTTTTGCCGGTGTTAAAAAAGCTTATGCGATTCAGGCGGGTAGAGAGCTTCGTGTTATTGTTGAAAGTGAAAAAGTGAATGATGAAAAAGCATCAGCTTTGTCTTTTGAAATTTCACAGAAAATACAAACAGATATGACTTATCCCGGTCAAGTAAAAATAACGGTTATACGAGAGACCAGAGCGGTCAACATCGCTAAATAAAAATCAAAAACGGCTTCGATATTTCGAAGCCGTTTTTGATTATAAGAATCTAGATATTTTTAAGCTGGTTTAGTGTTTTTTCAAGAAAATCAATAGGAAAAGTATTAACGATTTCTTTAAGATTGTTTTCTCTTCCCAGAGTATACCATACGGTATCATCACCTAGCTTATTATAGCAAACCACCAGATCACTCAATACATTATAAGCACCATGTGTTTGACCATTAGAAAGACCGGAATAAGAAATAGCAGAATAAGGACTACAGTCAATTAAGGTGCCATCAGGGTCAATATAACTTCTACCAGCTATAACCTGGCAACCAGCAGAAAAATTAGTGTTTCCATCACCAGACCAGTGAATATTTATAGTCGTATTGGGTTCATCAAGGCCTGCTTTTATATCTGCATCGGTAAGTGCATTTTTTGCAATTTTATCTCTATACACCAATACTCCTTTTGAATACGGTCTAAGAGCTTTATAGATTTTTTGAGCACTAGAGATTTTATGCCAGCTTAAACGATATTTATGTTGACCTTCAACGAGAAAGGCTTCGTCACTTCGATTTGTCATTGCTGCACTTGGATCTGTGCTTCCCCAAAACGTAAAAGCAAGTCCCTTAATCAATAAAACAAAGAGATCGTCATTCTCTCGTTTTTCAATCTGTTTGTCTTGATTTCGGCGTATACCAATTAAATGCGCATTGTTTGGGTCAAAATGCCAATTTTTTGGACTAAATGTATCAGATGATTTTGGGTAGTTTTCTACATCATTCAGAATATTATTGAAGTTTGATATATAATAAGATTTTGCTTCATTCAGGATTTTAAACCAAAATTTACACTCTTTAGCAGGATTGTTTACATCATTTTTAGCCCACTTATTGATAATCCCATTTGACTCCCACCGCTCAATATGACTCCAGGTTCTAGGACCTACGATTCCGTCAGGTGTACCTATTGAATTTTCCCTTCGATGGAGTAGACATACTCTTGAAAAAGCCGTGTTGCTGCCTGTGTACCATAACCAAAAATCCCACTCAATTGAGCATTAGGAAAAAAACCTTTAGATTTTAAAAAACGTTGCAATCTAAAAACATCTTGCCCTTCAACTTCCTTAAAATCTTGCCACTTATAGTTAGCTTCATCTCTAAATTGCTTTTTATTTCTGAGTTTCGTTGCCATCCACCGGTGGTAAGGCTTTAAAAATTCTTCTTTATTTTGCGGAAGCTTTCCATTATCAACAGATCCTAATTTTAAAGTGTTCATAACTAACTATATTTTAGTTAGTTATAAATTTAAGTATAATCTTCTCTCAAAAGTTAAACAATAAAAATAGGGGCATTTGCCCCTATTTTTCTAAAATCTTTATAGATTTCAATTATTAAGAATCAGATGAGCTCTCATCCATAGAATGATAAACGTTTTGTACATCGTCATCTTCTTCAATTTTTTCTAAAAGCTTTTCTACATCTTCAGCTTCTTCCGCAGTTAGCTTCTTAGTCACCTGAGGAATGCGTTCAAAACCACTAGAGAGGATTTCGTGTCCTGCTTCTTCTAGGTAAGACTGTAAAGCTCCAAAGCTTCCAAAAGGTCCGTATATCAGAATTCCGTCTTCATCTTCAAAAACTTCTTCTGCACCATAATCTATAAGTTCTAGTTCGAGTTCCTCAGCATCTATACCTTCAGCATTAATTCTAAAGTTGCAGGTGTGATCAAACATGAATTCAACAGAACCCGATGTTCCTAGGTTTCCGTTGCACTTATTAAAATAGGACCTGATATTAGCAACAGTACGGTTGTTATTGTCTGTAGCCGTCTCAATAAGAATCGCAATTCCGTGAGGAGCATAACCTTCAAAAAGAACTTCTTTATATTCACCCAGACTTTTATCACTCGCCCTTTTTATGGCGCGCTCAATATTGTCTTTTGGCATGTTTACACTCTTAGCATTTTGTATAACTGCTCGTAGACGTGAATTAGAATCAGGATCAGGACCGCCCTCTTTAACGGCCATAACAATGTCTTTTCCTATTCGAGTAAAGGCTTTAGCCATTGCGCTCCAGCGCTTCATTTTACGAGCTTTTCTAAACTCAAATGCTCTTCCCATAATTCAGATTTTTAAAGGCGGTAAATTTAACAAAAATAGGCTTTACAAAAAGTCTTATTTCAGTTTAAAAATAAGGTAGAATATTCTACTGGTTTCCTAGTAACGCTTCAATAGTATGAGCGAGTTTAAAGTCTTTTTCAGTAACGCCGTCTGCATCGTGGGTAGACAGTGATATGTTTAATGTATTGTAAACATTAGTCCAGTCTGGGTGATGCTGTTGCAATTCTGCTTCAAAAGCAATGCGTGTCATAGTGGCAAAGGCTTCTTTAAAGTTTTCAAACTCAAAAGAAGTATGAATAGCATCATTTTTATATTCCCAACCTTCCAATTTATTGAGGCGTTCTTCTACGGTTTGTTGATCTAATTTTTTCATAATAACATGTTTGTTTTGATTAAGATAATCAGAGTATTTTCAGCATAAAAAGGTTTAAGCCAAGATTAACTTTTGGTTCTGTTCTGTATTACTTCCAAAGGTAGTTTATCAAATTTAACAACGACTCAAAGAGAACCAGTACCTTTGCAAAAAAATGATTTTATGACAAATACTGAAATACGACAGCTAGAGCCCCAAGCCGTTTGGCAAAAGTTTGCAGACCTCAATGCTGTACCCAGACCTTCTAAACACGAAGAGCGTGTGATTGCCTTTATGAAAGCATTTGGCGACGGTTTAAATCTAGAAACACTAGTTGATGAAGTAGGAAACGTAATCATCAGAAAACCGGCTACGGCTGGCCTTGAAGATCGACAAATGGTTGTTTTGCAATCTCATCTCGATATGGTTCATCAGAAAAATAATGCAACGCAGTTTGATTTTGATTCAGAAGGAATACAAATGAAAGTAGAGGGAGACTGGGTTAAAGCTGAAGGAACCACTTTGGGTGCAGATAACGGTCTGGGTGTTGCAACCATAATGGCTTTATTAGAAAGTACAGATATATCACATCCTGCTTTAGAAGCTTTGTTTACAATTGATGAAGAAACTGGTATGACCGGAGCAATGGGATTGAAGGGTGGTGTCCTTAAAGGCGATATTTTACTCAATTTAGATACCGAAGAAGATGATGAGATTGGGGTAGGATGTGCTGGTGGAGTAGATATCACCGCTACGCGTACATACAAACAAGAGCCCGTTGAAGAAGCAAAAACCGGTTTTCAACTAACCGTAAACGGATTGCAAGGAGGTCATTCTGGGATGGATATTATTAAAGGTCTGGGGAATGCTAATAAATTTATGAACCGCATTTTATTAGACGGTTTTGAGAATTATGGCTTACGCATCAGCGAAGTAAATGGTGGTGGATTGCGCAATGCTATACCACGAGAGAGCGTGGCGATATTTTGTATAGATACGGTTCACGAGGAAGCTTTTAAAAGTGATATAAAGGAGTTTGCTGAAGTATTACAGGAAGAATATAAAACCTTAGAGCCAAATTTAAAAATTAGCCTAGATTCAATTGACCTTCCTGAGAACGTTATGAGTCTAGGTGTGCAAGAAGGCTTTCTAAAAGCGATACAAGCAGTATGGAATGGTGTTTACCGTATGAGTCCAGATATTGAAGGTCTTGTGGAAACTTCTAATAATGTAGCTCGGGTTTTAGTGCGTAATGGCGAACTCGAAGTTTTATGTTTAACGCGTTCTTCTGTCGAATCTTCTCGTACCGATTTAGCTAATACAATAAGAAGTGTTTTTGAACTGATAGGTTGTGAAGTTACTTTAAGTGGGGAATACCCGGGATGGAAACCCAATATGGACAGCGCTATCTTAAAGGTTTTAGTTGAAAAGTATAAGAAGATCAATCATGAAGAGCCACACGTAGCTGCTTGTCATGCCGGATTAGAATGTGGTATTCTAGGTCAAAACTATCCAGACATGGATATGATTTCTTTTGGCCCAACCATTAGAGGTGCTCACTCTCCAGATGAACGTGCGAGTATTTCTTCGGTGCAAAAATTCTGGACTTTTGTCCAAGAAATTTTGAAGGATATTCCTGCTAAAAATTAATTGTTGAACTGAAGACATAAAAAAAGGAGTTGCAGCGATGCAACTCCTTTTATTTTTCAATGAATTTATCTGAAATATTATCCTTCAGTTTGTTTCTTCATCATTATGCCTTGAAATTTTTGCTGTAAGCTTTTGTCTTGTTGTAAAGCCATGGCAACTGCCTTATAACGATCTAAAGTAAGACCGTGATCAGCAATGATCTCTTGCATTTTGCTTTCTAGTGCAGGTTGCATTTTTTTGAGTTCTGCAACTACCGCTGCGTGCATTTTAAGCTCTTCATCTGTAGCTTCAACTTTTGCTTCCGGATTCATTTGCGCTTTTTGAATCTCGGTAAAACGTTGCACATCTAAACCTTCTTCCTTTATCACGCCCATCATTTTTTGCTGAGCAGCCTGATTTTCAACCTGCACTTCCTGAAATGCATCAGCAAATTTATTCAGCTCTGCTGTCGTAACATTAGTTTGCGCTTTAACACTTGCAGCAGCCTGAGTTTGTTGAGCCGCAGCCGTAAGACTAAATCCTCCTACTAAAGCACCAGTTAGTGCAAGTGTTATTATATTTTTTTTGAATGTAATCATTTGTTCTCTTTTTTAATGAACTGGAAAGATTAGCAATTTTTAGCGCCTTTAATGACGTTTTAAGAAAAGCTTATTCAATTTTAGAAGAGCTTAACAATAAGCCCCATTTCTTTTAACATTTACAGTCAAAATGACGAGCAATTTTGCCTAAACTAAAAAATGCTTCTACCCCTGTAGAAGCACTTTTATTGTCAGATAACTTGTATGTTATTCATTCTCTGGTTCTCGATTATCAAGTAATTCTACAGTGAATACCAAATTTGTTCTCGGTGGAATCACA
Source organism: Leeuwenhoekiella aestuarii (assembly GCF_004104055.1). Classification (GTDB taxonomy): domain Bacteria; phylum Bacteroidota; class Bacteroidia; order Flavobacteriales; family Flavobacteriaceae; genus Leeuwenhoekiella; species Leeuwenhoekiella aestuarii. The sequence goes on from NZ_QOVJ01000002.1 coordinate 423,692, forward strand.
CGATAACCGCGCTCCCCATAACCTAAGTAGTAAGGAATAAATAGGGTGGCTTTGTCACCATAATTGAGTTGCTGAATTCCTTCTTTAAAGCCGGCGATCATTTGTGCTTCAGGGCCGTATGGGATGGTTAAAGGCACATACATATCTTCTTTAGGTCGCGTTTGCATATTCCATTCTTCAGCACAGGAAAGTATATTGCTGTCAAACAATTCTCCATCTTCAAAATAACCTGCATAATTTACTTTTACTTTTTGAGAGCGCTTGGGTTTAACGTCGGTTCCTTTTTGTGTGATGTAGTATGCTAAGCCGCTTTCTAGCGTATCTGCATTTTTACGTTGTTCTTCAAAAATTGCTTTTTGATCTTCTTTGAGTTTTTGTTTGGCAGCTGCTGCTTGCTCTATTTCTTCAGCTTTTTTATCTATTTCTTCTGTAAAGACTTCTGGAGCTTCAAAGTGACGTGCATCTTTTCCTTTTCTAATAATTTTTACAGATTCTATAGTTACTGGTCTTTTGGGCTTTCCTCTTCGAGGATCTTTCATTTCAACTTCAGTAATACTTTTCAAAACATCAAAGCCTAAAATAAGCTGTCCAAAAACGGTATGGCAACCTATTTGTGGATTCTCACAGTTTTTTAAATTGTCTTCAGCATCATATCCGTCAAGGTGTGGAGTAGGAGCATCGGTGATAAAAAATTGACTGCCATTGGTTCCATATCCAGAATTTGCCATAGAAAGGACACCTATAGTATCATGCTTGAGTTCTGGACTGAATTCATCGTGAAATTTATAACCGGGGCCTCCGCTTCCGGTACCCGTAGGGTCACCTCCCTGAATCATAAAATCTTTAATAATGCGGTGAAAGGTTATACCGTCATAGTACGGTTTGCCTTTATAGATTGAATCTGCAAGCGGATTGTTGCCTTCAGCCAACGATACAAAGTTTGCTACTGCTGCAGGAGCTTTATCATAGTAAAGCTGAACGACCATCGTACCTTTATTGGTTTTGATTTCGGCATATAAGCCATCTTGTAGGTTTGGGTATTGGTCATCAGAGCAGGCTACCAGACCAAAAAGAATTAAGAATGCAAAAATGGAAGCTTTCTTCATAGTTAATTTTCAGTATTGCTTTGTTTTATATCATTTAGCGTTACTTGGGTTTGAATAGGTAGGTTTGACCCTATTTTATCTTCATACCCATAATATCCAAAAGCCTTATGGGAAGGCAATAAAAAAGTAACGGTCTCTCCTTCTTTCATCAATTTGAGTCCGTCTTTTAATCCGGAAATCAGATCTTGATTACTTTGTTCTATTTGATAGGTTTGCGGACCAAGTTCTGCTTGGGTAACTATAGGATTGCCATCAAGAGAATTTATTTGATAATCAAAAGTGACTAAATCACCGGTGTCTGCGGTGGGTAAAGCTGTAGTATCTTTTACATTATAATAATACCAGAACCCTTTATCTGAAGTAAAATACTCGTTCTGCGGATTTGCGGCCATCAATTTTTTAATTGCGGCTTCATCAGCTTTATTTAATTTTTTATTACGAGCAATAGAAGCATCAATGTAAGAACCGCTAGAATGGCTTACAGGTCTGCGGGCTTCAGGAGTTTTGCAAGCCATTACCAGAAAAAGTACGAGTATTAAGCCAATGAGTTTATTCATTTAAAGCGTCTTTGTATTGTGGTAATATACTAATAAAATATGCAACGGTTTCTTCTAAAGAACGATCGCTTTTTCCTCCTGCGGCGTTGTTGTGACCACCACCTTCAAAGTGTTCACGTGCCATTAAATTTACCGAGAAGTCACCTTTAGAACGTAAAGAAATCTTAATTATTCCTTCCTTTTTATTTTCGATAAAAATCAGCGCTAAAACAGTGTGCTCTAATGAAAGCCCATAATTCACAAAACCTTCGGTGTCTCCTTTTTGATAATTGTGAGCGTCTAATTCTTCCTGAGAAAGTGTGATGTAAGCAGCTTTAAACTCTTCTAAACGATGCAGGTTTGTAAGTGCTGTACCTAATAATTGTAATCGTGAAAAATTATTAGCATCATAAATTTTCTCGTGTATAAATGCATTATCAGCGCCCTTTTCTATAAGATCTGCAATAACACGATGTGTAGTAGCTGTTGTTGATCTAAATCTAAATGAGCCGGTGTCGGTCATAATCCCAGTGTAGAGACATGTTGCCATATCTGCATCAACTAAATCTGTAGCGTTGAGCATCTCAAATGTATGGTAAACCATTTGACAGGTAGCACAAACTGAAGTGTCGCTATATGTTACAACAGCGTAATCGTCTGGCTGTTGATGATGGTCTATCATTATGAATTGAGCTTTAGCTTTTTGCAGAGCAGGTTCCATTTCTGCAACTCGCGATAATGCGTTGAAATCTAGTGTGAAAATAAGTTCTGCCTCTTTTATATGTCTTACTGCCTTTTTGTTTTGTAAATCGTATTTTATAACAGTATTTTCAAAAGGTAACCACTTTAAAAATTTGGGGTAATCGTTAGGAGTAACAACATTAGCTGTGTGCCCTATTTTAATTAAATACTGATAGAGAGCCAGTGTAGAACCCATAGCATCACCATCAGGATTTTTATGAGGAATAATTACAATTTTTTTTGGTGTAGCTAATAGCTCCTTAAGTAAGGCTAATTCTGATTCTTTCATAGGAGGCGAATATACAATTTCTTCATTTAGACTTAATATGGGAAACCTTATTTTTGAAGTACTCTAAACTCTTACTTTAAATGATTAAAATTTCTAAAACCAATATTTTTCTTCTCTCAATAACGCTTTTTAACTTTAGTTTCTCAGAAGCTCAAGAGCGAAATATAAATCTTTTTAGAATCGCCTTTGGTTCTTGTAATAAGGTAGATTTAGCCAATCCGTTTTGGGAAGATATGGGCAACCGAGATCCTGATTTATTTATCTGGGGTGGTGATGTGATTTATGCAGATACCGAAGATATGTCAAATATGGAAGAGATGTATACGGTTCAAAAGCGTAACCCCGCTTATAAAAATTTTATAGCGAATACCGAAGTGCTAGGGACTTGGGATGACCACGATTATGGTATAAATGATGGGGGAGCTGACTATGCAAAAAAGCGTCAAAGTCAGAATTTATTCCTAGACTTTTTAGGCGTTGCTGATGATGCACCCTCAAGAAATAGAGAAGGGGTTTACAATTCAAAAACCTATGTAAAAGCTGGTAAGTCTATAAAGGTAATCGTCTTAGATACACGCTATTTTAGAACACCGCTTAATGCTTCGGCAGATCCTAATAAGCGCTATGAGCCGCGTCGTAAAAAAAATGGAACTATTCTAGGAGAGCAACAATGGCAATGGTTTAAAGAAGAACTTTCAGAAAAAACAGACTTTACAATCATTATGAGCAGTATTCAACTTTTGAGTGCTGAACATGGTTTTGAAACCTGGGGTAATTTTCCGAAGGAGGTAAAGCGATTTATCAAAGCAGTAAAAAGGTCAAAAGCAAATGCCGTTCTGGTTTTAAGCGGCGATAGGCATATTTCAGAATTTTCTAAAAAAAACATGAAAGACCTTGCTTATCCGCTAATTGATTTTACTTCTAGTGGATTAACACATTCTTACACGGCTTATAATGGTGAACCCAATAGATACCGAGTGGGTAAGGTAGTGAGCGTTCGTAGTTATGGTCTTGTAGATATAGACTTGAATTTAAACACTGTAGATATGAAAATTATCGGTACAGAAGGTGAGATTTTAGGCGAAATTCAACAAGAGTATTAATAATTGCTTAGCCATTCGCTATTGTAATTAAAAGAATTACTTTTGCACCGATTTTAAAAACAAGAAGTTTTGCTTCGATATTGAAAAAGCAAAATTATTAAAACACAAAAAATGGCAACAAACAGAACGTTTACCATGATTAAGCCAGATGCTGTTGAAAATGGACACATCGGTGCAATATTAGAAAAAATCACAGCTTCAGGATTTCGTATTGTAGCTTTAAAATTAACTCAGATGACTGTTGCAGATGCAAAGGAGTTTTATGCAGTGCACAGCGAGCGTCCTTTTTATGGCGAGCTAGTTGAGTTTATGAGCAGAGGACCTATTGTTGCTGCTATATTAGAAAAAGAAAATGCTGTTGAAGATTTTAGAACTTTAATAGGTGCTACTAATCCTGCTGATGCTGCAGAAGGTACAATTAGAAAACTATATGCTACTTCTTTAGGTGAAAATGCAGTACACGGTAGTGATAGCGATGAGAACGCTGCTATTGAAGGTGCTTTTCATTTTTCAGGTAGAGAGTTGTTCTAAATTCTTTATCAATTAGATATAAAAAAAGCGGCTTTTTAGCCGCTTTTTTTATATCTATTATTAGCCTATTTAGCTATCTCAAAATCACTTTCTTGATGATTTCTCTGCCTAATTCTTCGTTTAGATTGCGTTGAATTTTTTCTTTACCATAACTTAATTCTTCTCTTAGCACAGATGAACTCAATTGAATGATCAGGCGATCACCGTCTAATTTTATCTGAGTGGTGTATTTTACAATGGCGGGTCCCATTACATCGCGCCAGGCTTCGGCGACATCTACTTTGTCAATTCCTTTTTGAAGTTTATTTTTTTCTACAAATGCGCCCAGTACATCTCGTATAGATTTTGGGTCTGCGTCTCGTCTAGCCATTAATCGGTTATATTTATTGGCACCGCCAAAGGATTTAATACCACTGGGCTTGCCTTGAAATTAAAAATTTATTTCTAACGAATGTCTCGTGAGCTTGTCTCAAGGTAATTTATTTTTTCAAATTTAGAATAGGTGTAGATCATACCTCGGTTGTTTTTGACCTGTAATTGGTTGCCATCTGCTTTTAGTACAGTTTCCGTCCAATTATCAAATGGAGTGCTGTAATTTAAACGTAATGAATCATTTGTTATTCTTGCGATAACAGTTTCTTTTGTATCGCTTTTTACAAAAGTGCCGTCTATGCGCGGAAGCACTTTAGTTCTAAAACCTATAGTGTCTTTAAGTTCTATATAATCTACTCGCTCGTTAAATTTATAATGTCTGTCATTTCCATAAGGAGAGTCAACAGATTTTATTTCCCAATAGCCATTTAGGTTTTTAAGCTGCTCTTCAGGATCGTTTTCTGCACAGCTAAAAAGAGCTAATGTTAAAATGCTAACTAGTATTTTTTTCAAAGTTTAAAGAGTTTATAAGTTTGATGTATCTCTTTTACGATTGCTTCTGTACGGTCTGCGTGGGTGTCACTTATAAATAATTGCCCAAAATTCTCATCGTTCACCAGGTCGATTATTTGCATCACCCGACTTTCGTCTAACTTATCAAAAATATCATCCAATAACAAAATAGGTGTGGTGTTGCTTTGTGCTTTTATAAAATCAAACTGTGCTAATTTTAAAGCGATGAGATATGATTTTTGCTGACCCTGACTACCAAATTTTTTGATGGGGTGGGACTCAATCTTAAAACTTAAATCATCCCTATGCGTACCTACACTAGTGTATTGCAACGCGCGATCTTTCTTCAGGTTTTCACAGAAAAGATGGTCAAGAGGCGTGTCGTTCAGTTGACTTTTATATTTCAGTTTAACCTCTTCTTTATCACCACTTATTGCTGCATAACGTTTTTTAAAAATAGGAATAAAGGCTTCAAGAAAGTCTTTACGCTTGGTATGAATAACGTTTCCCAGAGCAGTCATTTGCTCATTGTAAATCGCTAAAGTTTCTGGGTTAAACGTGTGGTTTGCACTAAAATATTTAAGTAATGCATTGCGCTGAGAAAGTGTCTTGTTGTACTTGATCAGCGTGTCGAGATAGTTTTTGTCACTTTGTGAAATTACACCATCCATAAACTTACGACGTGTCTCGCTGCCTTCGATAATTAGATCGCGATCTGCCGGAGAAATGATGACAAGCGGCAAAAAACCGATATGATCAGAAAAGCGTTCATAAACTTTGCCATTACGCTTAATCACTTTCTTTTGACCTCGTTTTGCGCTAACAATAACTTTTTCTTCTCGCTCATTTTTCTCGTAAACTCCATCAATTACAAAAAACTCTGCATCGTGATTGATGTTTTGTGTGGTAATGGGATTAAAATAGCTTTTACCGAAAGAAAGATGGTAAACCGCATCAAGTACATTTGTTTTACCCACTCCGTTATTTCCTACAAAACAGTTAATTTTTGAATCGAGTGTAAAAGACGCAGTTTCAAAATTTTTATAGTTAATAAGCGAAAGAGCTTTGAGAATCATAAGGTGATATGCAAGTTTAAAAATGCTAAATCCTTGTAAAATAAAGGGTTGAAATATAATAGAAGCGTATGCAAATTATTGAAAAATAACAAAACAATACGCTATTAATATTGAATAAAAATTTTATTTTTGCGCCCAACAAAAGTTAAAGTATGGCCACATATCAAAAAAGGGGTTATAAACCTAAGACCAAAGAAGAAGTAGAGGAGCAGGTGCATGAAGAAAGTGCAACGGCAGAAGTTTTTGATTCACTTGATGAAGGTGCAACCAGAACCGAAGCTTGGGTAGAAGAAAATCAAAAACCTATTTTCATTGGGATTGCAGTAATTGTACTTGCAGTGTTGGGATATCTGGCATTTGAAAAATTCATTCAAGAGCCTAAAGAACTTGAAGCATCTAATGAGATGTATCAGGCACAGAATTATTTTAACGAAGCTATAGAAGGTAGTGTTGAGAAAGATTCATTATTTAGCCTTGCTCTTAATGGAGGTGAAGGTAAATATGGTTTTCTTGATATCATAGATAACTATGGAAGCACAAAAGCCGGTAATCTTGCACATTATTATGCAGGTATGGCTTTTTTGAATACAAATAAATATCAGGAAGCTATAGATCAATTAGAAGATTTTAGCAGTGATGATATGATGCTTGCGCCTCTTGCTAAAGGAGCTATAGGTGACGCATTTATGCAGCTGGAGCAACCTGAAGATGCACTTTCTTATTATAAGGAAGCTGCAGAAATGAGTACAAATGATTTTACAACACCACGCTTTTTAATGAAAGCTGCACAAACTGCAATAGCTCTTGGAGAAAATGATAAAGCAGCTTCTTTCTTAAATACTATTAAAGAAGATTATAGCGAGTCTGCAGAAGCAGCAAACGTACCTTTATATTTAGGTATGACAGAAGCTGAATAAAAAATATACATTATGGCTACAACAGACTTGTCTGTTTACAATAAAGCAACAATCCCAAACGCGAAAGATTTTCGGTTTGGGATTGTTGTTTCTGAATGGAATCATGACATCACCGAAGGTCTTTTTCAAGGTGCTTTTGATACCTTATTAGATTGCGGTGTACTTAAAGAAAACGTCGTAAGATGGAATGTTCCGGGAAGTTTTGAATTGATCTACGGTTGTAAAAAAATGCAGCAGAGTTATGATATGCTCGATGCGGTTATTGCTGTAGGAAGCGTTATTCAAGGGCAAACGAAGCATTTTGATTTTGTTTGTGACGGCGTAACGCAGGGGATAAAAGACTTGAATGTACAGAGCGATATTCCTGTTATTTTTTGTGTTCTTACCGATAATACCATGCAGCAAGCTATAGATCGTAGTGGCGGCCAGCACGGTAACAAAGGTGTAGAAGCTGCTGTTGCTGCAATTAAAATGGCACAATTGCGTAAAGACGCAAAGTTTTAGTCAATAAAACTTCTAAAAATCATATTGCAATTGTTTGTGTAACTTTAGCTTAAAGCAATCCATCAAAATTTGGAATGCTTTTTGAATATCAAAGTCTGAAGCTTTGCATAGCTTTCTACCAATTATTGTAACTTTGAATTTTAGGAATTATGGGAATTTTAAAAACACGCAAGAATAAAAAATACAGCTATAGTCCTCGTTATTATGAGGGAGAAGGTAGTCCTTACAAGTTAGAATCTAAATTTGATAAATACCGCAAAGCTACGCTAGAGTCAAAAGGTTTAAAATCTAAGTTCAATACTGCAATAGACGATTTTAAATACAATCCTGATCAACGTGCAAACCGTATTACCTTGTATATAGTTCTTGTACTCGTTTTTCTATTTTTAGTTGTTATCGATTTTGATTTGAGTATTTTCTTCGGGCAATAATTAATTAAAATTCTCAAGCTCAATTTATAATTAAACGACACCCGCAATACCTGTTATAGGTATCTTCAGGGCTTAAGTAAACACACTTCATGTCTGATATAATTAAGCTTTTACCCGATCATGTAGCAAACCAGATAGCTGCCGGGGAGGTAGTACAGCGACCAGCTTCTGTGGTAAAAGAGTTATTAGAGAATTCTATAGATGCCGGGGCCTCACAAATTAAATTGCTTGTTAAAGACGCCGGACGTACGTTAGTACAGGTTATAGATAATGGTAAAGGGATGAGTACTACAGATGCGCGTCTGAGTTTTGAACGTCATGCCACTTCAAAAATCAATTCTGCAGATGACCTTTTTGCATTAAACACAAAAGGTTTTAGAGGAGAGGCTTTGGCTTCAATAGCTGCAGTTGCTCACGTAGAACTTAAAACTAAAACTGAAGGTGAAGAGGTAGGAACTCAAATAGAAATAGAAGGTAGTGTTATCAAATCTCAGGAGGTTTGTGCGACACTTCAAGGTACTTCGATAGCCGTAAAAAATTTATTTTTCAATATTCCTGCAAGGCGGAATTTCCTCAAATCAGACTCTGTAGAATTGCGTCATATAATTGACGAATTTCAACGTGTAGCTCTAGCCCACGAGTCTATCGCATTTATGTTGTATCACAACGACAGTGAGTTATTCAATTTGCCTATAGCAAATAAGCGTCAGCGCATTGTAGGGGTCTTTGGACCAAAAACCAATGAGAAATTGGTGCCGGTTACCGAAGAAACAGAGATTGTAGATATAGATGGATTTATTGTAAAGCCTGAATTTTCAAAAAAGACTAAAGGGGAACAGTTTTTCTTCGTTAATGATCGCTTTATTAAGCATCCGTATTTAAATCATTCGGTGAGTGCTGCTTTTGATGGTTTGTTACCAGATCGTGCCAGAGCGAGTTATTTCATTTATTTAAAAGTTGATCCCAAATCAATAGATATCAATATTCACCCCACTAAAACTGAGGTTAAATTTGAGGATGAGCATGCGATCTATACACTTTTACGCGCTGCAGTAAAGCATAGTTTAGGGCAGTTTAATATCGCTCCTGTGCTTGATTTTAACCGGGAATCTAATATGGATACTCCATATTCGTATAAAAATAAAGAAGCGCAAGTTCCCAAAGTAGACGTTGATCGTAGCTTTAATCCATTTGAGCAAGAGCAGAAGGTAAAGACCAGTAGTTATAGCGGAACTCCTCATTATGAGAAGAAAAATGCAGCTGGATGGGAAAATCTTTATGACGGACTTGATAAAAGAAACAGTTCTAATTCTTTCAGTCATTTACAAATAGAAAATGAACCGGAAACAGAATCCCTTTTCGTAGAACACGAGAGCAAAGGATTTAAAGATTTAAAAGAAACAGATAGTGATTCAGCAAATACCTATCAGCTACATAATAAATATATCGTGAGTGCTATAAAGAGCGGTATGATGCTAATAGATCAACAGCGAGCACATCAACGCGTTTTATATGAAGAATTCCTTCGGAATATTACTGTTAAAGAATCAGTAAGTCAGCAATTGCTTTTTCCCTTACGACTAAATTATTCTCCCGCAGAATTAGCGATATTTAAAGACTTAAAAGAGTCTTTAGAAAATACTGGTTTTGCACTCAGTATGCCTGAAGATGGAGTTCTTGAGGTTTCAGGAATACCAGCGAGTATTCAGGAGAGTGAGGTTTCAATAGTTTTAGAACAGTTGTTAAGCGATGTGGAACAAGAAGTGCCTGATACTGGTTTTAGTCAGACAGATGTTTTAGCAAAGAGCATGGCAAAAAGTATGGCTGTAAAAACCGGAGAGAAGTTAGATGAATTGTCCAGAGAGCATTTGGTCAACAAATTATTTGCCTGTACAGAACCTACGATGTCTCCATTTCTTAAAAAAACGTTTATTACGCTTACTGTAGACGAGCTGGATCGTAAATTTAACGCATAATTAAAAACGCATTACCGCGTTTAAACATTTCAAACCAGATTGATGGGTAGAATAACCGAAACTGTAAAAGTACTTTTAATCGTTAACGTGATCTTTTATTTAGGATCACAGTTTTTATTACCTAACGCAGTTCAACTCTTTGGACTGTGGTTTCCTGAAAATCCTAATTTTCAATTCTGGCAGCCTTTTACGCATATGTTTATGCACGACCAGAGCAGTATTTTTCATATTCTTTTTAATATGTATGCGTTGTGGGCATTTGGTGGCCCTGTAGAGCAAATGCTGGGTCGTAATAAATTTATTTTCTTTTATTTTTCTGCAGGTTTAGGTGCTGCGTTGATACATACTCTGGTTGGATATTATCATTATCAAGCTGGTTACGACGTTTTAATAAACGCGGGTTTGACTCCAGGAGAGATAGCTGATACTCTGAACAAAGCATTTACAAGCATTCAACAATCAGGTCAGTATTCGTATCCTAATGTAGGAGACCCTGATAAAGTAAGAGGTATGATAGAAGCATTTTCTACTTCGGCAGTAGGGGCTTCAGGAGCTATATATGGTGTTTTAGTGGCTTTTGGGATGTTATTTCCTAATGCAGAACTGATGCTTATATTTTTACCGGTCCCGGTCAAGGCTAAGTTTTTTATACCCGGTTTAATCCTTTTAGATTTGTTTTCTGGTGTTACCGGTTTTTCAATCTTTGGAGGAAACATTGCAAACTTTGCTCATATAGGAGGTGCTCTATTCGGATTTATAATGATGTGGTATTGGAAAAAGAATAGTTTTAACGATAAACGCTGGTATTAAATATGGCAAGTCCCAGTCTAAGTTATCAATTTAAAACAGCAAATATTGTTGTAAAACTTATCGTGATCAATGTGTTGATCTGGATAGGTTTTGCGCTTTTAGAATGGGTGCTCAATTCGGGTGCGATTATTACTCAATGGTTTAGTCTGCCTACAGATCTGAGTAGATTAATAATACAACCCTGGTCTTTGATAACCTATGCATTTTTGCACGGTGGTTTCTGGCATATTTTCTGGAATATGCTCATTTTATATTGGTTTGGTCAGATAGTTTTAAATCTTTTTACTGAAAAACGCTTTTTAACCATTTATCTTCTTGGAGCTTTAGCTGGCGGAATTTTATTTGTTACTGCTTATAATCTATTTCCGGTACTGATCACTTCAAGCGCTTATCTGGTAGGTGCTAGTGCAGCGGTAAGAGCGATAATGATCTTTATAGCTACATATACGCCTAATACTGAAGTACGTATTATCTTCTTTAATGTCAAGCTTTGGCATATAGGTGTGTTTGTTGTGCTTACCGATTTGATACAAATCCCAACATCAGGTAATGCAGGTGGATTGCTTGCGCATGTAGGCGGAGCAATCTTTGGATATATTTATGCGCAGCAACTAGGCAAAGGAAATGATATAGGTGCTTGGTGGGAGCGATGTATGGATGCTATTACAAGCTATTTTAAACCAAGACCAAAATCAGAGAAGAGGGCAAAAATGAAGACTGTATATAAGAACAGATCTACTGCGACTAAGCGTGCAACTTCTGGTATGTCTAAAAGTGAAAAGCAAGTACGTGTAGACACTATTTTAGATAAGATAAGCAAAAGTGGTTACGACAGTCTTTCTAAAGAAGATAAAGATTTTCTCTTTAAAGCCGGAAAAGATACTTAATGAAGAAGCTAAGTCTATGGAATAAACTAGTCTTTTTAATCAATAGCTTATTTGCTGTCTTACTACTTGTAAGCTATATCTTGCCTTATTTTCCGCCTAAGATTTTTCCTCCTTTATCAGTTTTAACTTTGGTTATTCCCCTATTAATTACTGCAAATATTTTGTTTGTAATATATTGGTTATTGCTTTTTAAAAAGCAACTTATACTTTCAGCATTAGTATTGATTATTTGGTTTTTTCAGGGAAGTAGTTTGTATAAAATAAGCTCAGGAAAAGAGCCTGATCAAATTGTGAAAACTCAAAACCAACTTCGAATCTTCAGTTATAACGCACACATTTTTAGAAGTGAAAACTTTTCTTCTGAAGAAATAAAAAAAGGTATTGCAGATCTTATTGAAGAGGCAAACCCTGATGTCATTTGTTTTCAGGAATTTTCTAAACGTGGCGCACCAAAATTAGATTACCCGTATTCTTATTTTGGTGAAAAAGAGGGGAAGCACCTTAACGGACAAGCTATTTATTCAAAATATAAAATTGTCAAAACTGGTTCGCTCGAATTTGAAAGTAGTTTTAATAATGCACTATTTGCTGATATTGTAAAAGATAAAGACACCTTACGTATTTATAATATGCATATGCAGTCTCTGGCACTTACTCCTGAGCTAGGAGCTCTTGAAAAAGAAAATACGAAGTCATTGATAGGAAGGTTGGGAAGATCCTTTAAAAAGCAACAAGAACAAACGAATTTATTCTTGACTCACCAGAAGAATTGCAGGTATAAGAAAATTGTTGCCGGTGATTTTAATAATACGGTGTTCTCTTACACCTACCATAAGATTCGCGGGGATAAAAAAGATGCTTTTGTGGAACAGGGTAGTGGTTTTGGTCGCACGTTCATATTTGATATAATTCCGTTGCGAATAGACTTTATCTTACCAGATCCTCAAATTGAAGTTTCAGCATTTAAAACTTTTGATGTTGAATATTCAGATCATTTTCCTATTGAGGCGGTACTGAATTTATAATTTTAAATCTAAATTCTTCAAGTAAGTGATTGCTTCAGGCCCCAGATTAAAGATGAGATCTAAAACGGTCAGATACGGTATAAAACCATTTGCCTCATCAAAAACCTGCCTGTAAGCGGGTATTTCTAATTTATCTTTTCGTTTTGCGTTTGCTAAAAATCGTAGATCAGTCTTGTCAGAATATTCTTTTATGTATTCTTGAGTACGTGTAAAATCTATGTCTAAGTCGAGCATTTCTAATATGCAGGTAATACTTGCTCGATTAAACTCTAATAGTGAATTATACGCTTTGTGAAATAGAGGATACAAATCGTCTTCATAGAACTCAAAAAAAGGAGAGGTTCTATATGCTATCACAATAGAGCGCCAATGTTGCCGCTGCCATAAGAAATTATTCTCCATTAAAGCTTCTGCAGTTTTCTTATGACCTTCTGTTTTTGTGTGTTTTATAGGAATATTGAGAAGCAACTTACCGTTTGCTGTGGCTATATACATTCGGTTTCTATAGCTCTGTTTTTGATAATTATCACAGACTTCAAGAGTTACATTATCTGCCTGAATAATAGATGCTGTGGTAATAATATCAGGAAAGTATGTTGGGTTTATAACAATATTCATTTAGATTTTTTTGAGAGCGCAAATATAAACGATTTCTAAAGTCAGTAAAAATGAAGAAAATTCATTTTAGAGCGTAGTATATTTACTACAAAAACTGATAGAATTTATTCAATATATTTATTTATTAATTTAAAAAACAGGTAGTTATGTATTTGAAATAAATATTTTTAGGATAAAATGTTATTTTTATCGACAAAAACTATTAGTTTTGACTTGTTTTAAATCCCAACTCATTGAAACGTAAGTCCATTACAATTTTAATTGCTCTATTCTCACTATGTTGTTTTTATACTGCTAGTGGAGCAATTGATTCTAAGGATGTATTAAGTTACCAGAAGCCAAATCTTCAAAAACAAGTAGATAGCATTCTAAAGGTTACAGATAACAAAGAATATGATCTGGCTATAGAAATGGCTTCTTCTCTTATAAATGAGGCAGAAAAAAGAAATGAGAACGGTTTTCTTTTTCATGGCTATAATTTATTAAGTATTACTTACGATCAACTACAGGACTCTGTACCTGCTTTTGACTACGCTAAAAAAGCATTACATTTTGCAAAGCTTTCTAAGAATGATACTTTAATTGCATGGGGCTACAATAATTTAGCGGCTAGTCTATCAGAATATCCAGAAACGAGAGATCAGGCATTAAGCTATTATAAAGAATCATTAAAAATTCAACGTCGTCTTAATGATGGAGAATTTTTAGATGCAGCTTTAAATATTGCTGAGTTATATAGAGAAGAGGAGAATTATACAATGATGTATCCTTATCTAAAGGAAGCACAAAAAAGCTATGATGGTGACTATTTCTATTACAATGACCCTCTGGTTTATTTAAATATTCTTTGGGGTGATTATTATAAGGGTCTTGACTTTCCAGATAGAGCTTTAGTATATTATAATAAAGCTTATGATTTAACTGAAGAAAAGAAGATGGATTATCTGGCGCTTGATTTCTATAGTAAGTTTGCAGATTTTCTTACCACATATGGTAAACCCAAACAAGCCCTAGAAGTTTACAAGCGCTATATTTTTTATTTTAAAAATAAAGAGCAGGTTAAAAGTCATGAGACTTTTCAATTAGCTCAGGCTCATATGGAAGCTGAAGAGTTTAGAAGAGCTCGCAATGATGCGGAATTAAAACAGCAAATTTTAGATCAGGATTTACAGCGTAAAAAGACACAGTCTGTTCTTTTAGGATCTATTATAGGTCTCATGGTTTTGTTTCTGGCTTATTTGTTCTACAGTGAGCGCTTAAGATTAGGTCTTATTAAAAACTTAAAACTCAACAACAGACATTTAAAAAAGGCAAAAGACCGGGCAGAGAAAAGTGAGCGTTCTAAAACTAAATTCTTCTCTACATTGAGTCATGAGATGCGTACACCACTTTATGGAGTTACGGGTATCATTTCAATACTGGAAAAGAAGGATGCTTTTGCAGAATACAAAGATGAGATAGGCTCGTTAAAATTTAGTGCAGACCACTTACTTGATATTATTAATGACTTACTGGATATTTCTAAGCTAGAGGATGATAATTTTGAGCTAATCAATAAACCTTTTAATGTAAAATTGTTGGTTGAAGAGCTTGTAGGTAGTTTTCAACAGAATAGCTTAAAAAATTCAAATTGTAAGATTATCTGTGATGTTGATT
Organism: Leeuwenhoekiella aestuarii; assembly: GCF_004104055.1. Lineage (GTDB taxonomy): Bacteria > Bacteroidota > Bacteroidia > Flavobacteriales > Flavobacteriaceae > Leeuwenhoekiella > Leeuwenhoekiella aestuarii. Next base: position 438,783 of record NZ_QOVJ01000002.1, read on the forward strand.
CTTCTATGCCTAATTATGTTGTAGGAGACTCTAGAAGAATTTCTCAGATTTTGCTTAATATTTTGGGTAATGCTGTAAAGTTTACCCCAAAAGGAATCATTGCTATTCGTCTTCATAGCAAGCTTTTGAGTAGCGGTAAGTATAAGATTCAGTTTGAAATTGAAGATAACGGTATAGGTATTCCTAAGGAAAAGCACGAATCTATATTTGATGAATTCAGTCAGTTAGATGATCTTCAGTCAGACAACAAAGGAACCGGTTTAGGGCTTCCTATAGTGCGTAAACTATTGAATAAAATGGGCTCAGATATTGAGCTTAAGAGTGAGCCGGGGCAGGGAAGCATTTTCTCATTTACTATAGAATTTGCTGAAGCTACGCTGCTGCAAGTTATAGGGAAGAGAGAAGCTAAAAAATCTGAAGGGGATTTAGAACTTACCAATCTTAAAGACCTGCGTATTTTAATTGTAGATGATAATAAAATCAATAGACTGGTTACCAGGCGTGTTCTCGAAAATCAAAATGCCATCATATTTGAAGCTCAAAATGGCGAAGAAGCTTTAGAACGCACACGTAAACATCATTATGATATGATAATGATGGATATAAATATGCCGGGTATGAATGGTTATGAGACCACAAAAGCCATACGTGTATTTGACAAATCAACGCCTATTATAGCCTTAACTGCTGCCGAAGCATCCTATGTAAAACAAAAGGTTAAAGAGAGTGGTATGAACGATGTCATAACCAAACCTTATAACCTTAAAAAATTCTCAGATGTTATTGCCAAAGAGATCAAAGGGCGAAATCAAATTACGGGTTGATCGTTGCAGTCATTGTTGATTCTGCTAATTGCAATGGGTATTTTTTGAGAATGTGCTTTGTCTCTACTACCGAAAGTTGTGTATAGTTCTTATTAAATTCCTTCTGACTATAGTTTTCTCTCATACTCTTATAAGCAGCTTTAACCTCATCTAGCACCAGAATATAATCTGTATAGTTTAAACTTCTAGAAACATCCAAGTTCACATAAGCTTTCTCGGAAGAAGCGGGCATTACTTCTGAGTTGTTTACATTCTCAACAAAGTCAATCAATTCTTGTTTCAATTCTGAGAGTTGCATTTCGTAATTTTGAATCAAATAATCACCTTCATCATTTACCGAAATCTGAAAAATATTACGTTCTGCAATTTTAGATGAGCAATCCTCCTGTTCGCAAGGTTGTGGCAAATTCTGATCAAGACCTTTGTCAGTCTCAATAGTTGTGGTGGTTAAAAAGAAAATCAACATCAAAAAGGCAATGTCTGCCATAGATCCTGCATTTACACTTGTAGAAGTTTTCATAATGATACATTTTTATGTTAATAATTGAAAATGTATCAACTAGCGTGCCTCAGTTTCAATCGCTTCCAAATTTAGAATGTTGTATCCCTCAACACCTTCTAAATTCTCTTATTTTTTAATTTGCTTTTGAATTTTTTCGATAGCTTGTTGAATTGACTTTTCGGGTTCTATGACGTTGTAGGTTCCCCAGAAATCAGGATCGGCAAAGCCTGAAGCTTCATCAGCCAGAATTGTACTCGGTTTGAATTTTGTTCGGTTAGAAACAGATTCTGCATCTATCTGTTGATCCCAATCGGTTATAAGCATCTCGCTTGTTATTCGATATTTGTTATTGAATAACTTGCGCTTCCAGTTAACAACAAATTCCAGATTTACATTACTATAGCTGTAATACCATTTACCGTCTGTGTTTCGGTAGTCAACGCGATAACTTATTTCAGTAGGATAAACCTTGACGCGATTGGGTTTTTTCTTAACAAATAAAGCAGAAGCCAACTTTCTATTTTCAACATTAAGATTATAAATAGCGTTAGTCAAAGCATAGGTTTTAGATTCGATATAGACTTTACCGTAGTATAAAGGATCTAAAACGGTTTTCTTCTGTTTGAAGTTTACTACGTAGATCATTTTTCCGTCATTCATAAGCGACTCTCCAAATTCGAACTCATAATTATTCAACGATTCTGAAGTCATAAAATATTCAGGATATTTTACAAGATCTGCATATAATGCATTTAGAGGGCCTCCTTGTAATTTGATAGCTACAGTGTCAAGTCTATTATAATTAGTGCTTTTACGGGCTTTATAAATAGCCACAAGATCATTGCCTGCATTGGTATATGCTTGTTTTTTTATAGCTACGACAGCTTCTGCGAGAGACGCGCTTCTATTACGCTTATTTATAGCTTCTCTGTAAAAAGCGGTCATATAGGTTTGCTCTTCGAGATAATTATCTTTTCGGTTGGCAAAAACTTTAGCCATCAGGCTCTTTGCATCTTTTGGTCGGGTAATGTTAATTTCATCAAGCTCTAACGCCTGTGGCTCTAGCTCTATGGTGTTTTTAATTTTTGTGAGATCTGCTAGTATGATGAGTAGCTTTTTATAACCGGGATAGGTGACCGATACTTTAGCATTTGGCATCGGTTTTTCTATTTTAAGAGAAAAATCACCTTCTGAGTTGGTTACTGTAGCAATGTTAGTACCTGTAATTTCCAGATTTACAAACGGTAGCGGCTCTCCGTTACTTTGATCAACAACACTTCCCTTATATTCGATCAATTGATCGGTTTCTTGTGCAAAACCGTTATTCTGTATAAAAAGTATTCCTGTGAAAATCAATATAAATTTAAAAAGAGCAGGAAAACCAGTTTGTATTGAGGAATTGTAACTTTTCATAAGCTTATATTGAGTTTTTTATTTTGAATTTACGATTTTTTAAGAAAATTATAAAGTATAATTTTTAGCTAAAAACTACTGGCACGATTTCTGTTTCACTATTAAAAATTAAATTTGTGTGCATTGCAACATATTACAGCAATACACGTAATTATTGTTAGAAAAATAACATTTGAAAAGTTTACTAAAATATAATTCTCATTTTAACAAACACGGCAAGACGTTAGGGCTCTTGTTTGCATTCATAGTGATGAGTTTTACTATGCATGCGCAGATTGATAATTCATCGGGTTCATTTAAAATTCCAGCTGTAGAAGATTCGGCAGGAACACCTACACCAGTCCCTGCTGATCTTCCAAAAGCTCAACCGGATATACCTGCATCAAGAGGAGGCCTTACTTTAGATTCAGATGGTAAACTGGTAGAGCGACCAACTTTAAAAGCACCAGAGTCTACTAATTTTTATATGCTGAAATTAGAAGACTTTGCTGATGCCGGACAACGTTATACAGATATTATGAATGAACGCGAAGCAAATCGTACAAGCGACCGTTCTGAAAAGCCTGCACATCAATCTGATCAGGATTTAGGAACCTTTCATAGCGGAGCACAGCAGGTAAAAATAATGTGTAGAGATTATCAGTTTGTTGATGGAGATCGTGTTGCTGTGTTGGTCAATGACGAAATTGTAGTACCTAGTATTTGGCTTACTGATTCGTGGTCAAGTTTTTATATTCCGTTGAAACCCGGTTTTAATAGAATTTCATTTAAAGCTTTAAACCAAGGTTCTTCAGGACCTAATACTGCGGCGTTTATAATTTATGACGATGCAGGAAATGTGATAAACTCTAATGAATGGAATTTACTGACAGGAGTAAAAGCAAACTTGATGATTGTGAAAGAATAACCAGGATTATATAAAAGAAAGAGCCGCAATTTGCGGCTCTTTCTTTTATGGATCATTAGTGTAAGATTACAATTCACCTTTTTGTTCTTCGAGATTGTTGTTTCTAGAACCTCCCTGGCTGTATAATTTGTTTTCTTCGTCTTTGATATCAGTAGTATTCTCTCCTGTTGGGATGTCTAAGTCTTTACCAGTAAAATCTACGTCTTTTACACGATCACGCAACTGCTCGTCAACCCCTCCATCTTTATGTATATTTTTTTGGTTTAAAACGTCTAAATCTTCTTTAGTTAGGTCAGAATTATAATCTGCTTTTGTTTTTTCTTTAGTGCTCATAATTTTTTCTTTTTAGTAAGCTAGTGTTTCGCCATCGTTTTCTGTGTGTTTTTAACTGCATTTATAGAAAACTATAACAAGGTTTTAATAGGTTACCGTGCATAGAGCGCTAGTATTAATAGTAATTTAGCATTTTCAAAGTTGTTGTAACTAATAGCTTTGTTAGTACCGTATCTATGAGTGAAAAAAGCAAACGCATTTTTTTTAAAATCCTGAGAATTCTTGGTAAGACACTTGCGGTTATTCTTATTCTACTTTTACTTCTGGTACTTTTTATTCGTAGTCCTTGGGGACAAGGCATTATTGTAGATAAAGCAATCAATTATATTACAAACAAGACCAATACAGAAGTTCAAATTGAAAAGCTTTTTGTCACTTTTGATGGAAATATTTCTTTAGATGGACTTTACCTAGAGGACACAAAAGGAGACACGCTGGTCTATAGTAAACATCTTGAAGCAGAAATACCATTATGGTCAATAATCAATGGTGGAGCAATAGGTGTAGATGATGTGGCCTGGGAAGGTCTTAAAGCCAATATTATTAGAAAAGATTCCGTTGCAGGATTTAATTATCAGTTTTTAATAGATGCTTTTGCAACTACTGATACAACAAGAGTAAATCAAGCAGCCGCCGATACTACAGCCCTTCAATTCAATTTAGGTGATTTTACCTTTAAAGATTTTGATCTTAATTATTTTGATAACGTAGGCGGTATTCAAGCCCGTTTAAACCTCAAAGAACTGGAAATCAATATGCGTAAGACAGATCTTGAGAATATGAGTTTTGAAGTAGGTGATGTTTATCTTAATGATACTAAGGTAGTTTATAAGCAAACAAAGCCTTTTCCGGTTTCTGATGATTCTTCTGAAGTTCCTATGCCGAAGTTCAGCGTAAAAGATTTAAGAATTAATAAGGTTACGATAGATTATACTTCAGTACCAGACGGTATTGCTGCGGTAGCGGAATTAGGTGATTTTGAGACTGATATTCCACAAATTGATCTACAAACTAGTTATGTTGAAATAGGGGATGTATTGCTCAATAATTCAGTTGTTCAAGTAGCAATGATAACTGTTGAAAAACCTATAGCTGATAAAACAATAACAGCAACAGCACCAACTTCAGTTTGGCCGGAGTTTACCTTAATAGTTGGCCGTATAAATCTTTCCGACAATATCATAAATTATACACTAGACGGTGCACAAGTCACTCCTGGTATTTTTAATACGAGTGCCATTGCGATAACCGATTTAAATCTGGATATCGAAAATATTCAGTTGAAGAACAAAACATTTAATGCTGATTTTAATTCGGCTGGTTTCACTGAGGCTTCAGGTTTAAATTTGAAGGAGTTAGCATTTAATTTGAATGCTACAGATCACAATCTTGATTTCAGTAATTTATCGCTTGTGCTAAATCAAAATACACTTCAGGGAGCTGGAAAACTCACCTATAAATCTTTAGATGGATTAATTGAAAACCCCGGTTCAGCTCAACTTAATTTACAAATACCAAAAGTTGTAGCAGATCTGAATACCGTTTTTAGGTTTCAGCCAGACTTAAGAAGGAATGAATATATGGCAACGTTGAGTAAGCGTTTGTTAACCGGTAGCCTGAGTATGACTGGGAGTCTTGATGCTTTAGATATAAAACCTACCCGTTTTAACTGGGGTAATCAGACCAATTTAAGTCTTCAGGGATCTATTTACAATGCCACAGAGCCTGATAAAATCGCTTTTAATATTCCAGTTTATAAAATTAATAGTATAAAAACTGATCTGAACCGGTTTTTAAATGAGCAAGAGTTAGGCGTTCAATTGCCTAAAAAAGTTCAGCTTGCTGGTTCTTTAAAAGGAAATATGACTAAGGTCATTACCAAAAGTAAACTAACAACCACAGAAGGGTCAGTAAGTTTAAACGGTACTGCTGGTTTTAGCGATGCTATAAATTTTGAAGGAGATGTTGTTGCTACACAAATTCAGTTGGGGAATTTGATGCAAAATGAGATGTTGGGCGTTTTAGATATGAAACTTACCGCAACAGGCTCTGGAAGTACGCTAAATGATCTGGATGCAACCTTAAAAGCAACAATTGATAGTTTGGGCTTTAATGATTATACATTTAAAGACCTCAACCTTATCGGAACATTTAAAAATGGAGCAGGTAATCTAGCTTCAACTTATAAAGACGAGAATCTGAACATGAAGTTAGATGCGTCAGTAAGTTTAGATTCTATAGCGTCTGCCGCCACTGTTGATTTAGACCTTATTGGTGCAGATTTGCAAGCTTTGGGTTTAACAGGGCAAAATATTAAAACAGCTTTTACACTTAAGGGCTATTTTAAAGGAGTTCCTGAAGATTATGAGATCAAGTCTGAGATTAATAGGGGAGTCGCCGTTTATGACAATAAAGCTTATCAATTAGGTGATCTAGATATCGCCGCTTTTGTAAAACCTGATACAACATCTTTAGATATTAGTAACCGAATTCTAAGTTTAGACTTAGAGTCTAATGCTAGTCCGCAACAATTCTTAACCGCTGTTCAGAATCACTTTAAACGGTATTTAGACAAGAACCCCACAATGGATACTATTGCAGATCCTGTATTGATGAAAATACGGGGTTCTGTGCATCAGGCACCTATCTTAGGCGAAGTTTTTATACCAAATCTTAGAGAGCTAGATACCGTTGATATAGCAGTCGATTTTGATGAATACAAACGTACACTTATCGCAGATATTGAATTACCGTATATTAATTATAATGGTTACACGATAGATAGTCTGGCTATTAAAATGCGCTCTGATAAAGAGAATATGGATTTTGGGTTAGGGCTGAAAGAACTCATCGCCGGTCCTGTAGATATGCAAAATACGCGCCTGGGCGGAAGGGTCACAAACAGTATGATGTATTTAGATTTCTTGTCTATGCATGATGGAGAAAAACTGATGCATGTGTTATCTAAAATAATGCTTGAGGAAGACAACATTAAGATAAGTATTGATCCTGAAGATTTTATTCTTAATACGAAAAAATGGGATATAAACCCTAATAATAGCATTATCCTCACAGAGTCTAATACCATTTTTGAAGATTTTATAATGTCTTATAAAGATCAGCAGATTGAAGCGGGTAATGATCTTCCAGGTATTTCAAAAGAACATCTGGGTGTGAGCTTTACCAACTTTAAACTAGCAAATATTATGTCACTGCTTAATCCTGAAGAGTCTCTTGCAAGAGGTAAACTCAGCGGGCAGTTTGCTGTTGAGGACCCTTACACAAGCCCCGGCATGGTTTTAGATCTTAAAATTGTTGATTTTGAAGTAGTAGAAACTAATATGGGGGTGCTTACTGCTACCGGAAATTCCATTGGGAATAATGGATATGATTTTGATCTAAAAATAAAAGAAGGTGTAGCAGATATGGATCTTACCGGTAATTATACTGCAAAAGAAACCGCAGCATCTATAGCTATGAATCTAGATCTTAATCGTTTTGACATTAAAGCTTTAGAAAACTTTTCTATGGGTGAATTATCTGAAGCTTCAGGAACTATAAGTGGTAAAATGTCATTAAGCGGAACCACTCTAGAGCCTAAATATGATGGTGATTTTAAATTTAACGATGCCCAATTTAAAATCACAAAGCTTAATGCTCCCTTTTTATTAGCCAATGAAGAAATTCGGGTAGATAACGAAGCGGTTTATTTTAATGACTTTAAAATACAGGATGCCAGCTCAAACTCCATTATCGTAGATGGGGAAGTAGGTACCAAAAGCTTTGTAAACCCCACTTTTGATCTTACGATGAAAGCTCAAAACTTTAAAGCTCTCAACTCAACCAAAGAAGATTTTGATTTAGTTTACGGCACAGTGGTTTTTGACGCAGATACAAAAATCACTGGAGATTTAAATCTTCCTAAAATAGAATTAGACTTAACGATGAATTCTGAGACAGATGTTACTTATGTGCTTCCTCCTTCTGAGGTGCAGATCGAGTCAAAGGATGGGGTTGTAATTTTTGTAAATAAAGAAAACCCTGATGCTATTTTGACTAACGGGGAGGAGGAGTCTTACACTGTTTCTGGTTTTGCAATTGATGCAACCTTTAAAATTGAAAAAGGAGCCAAATTCAATCTGATCATTGATGAGCAAACAGGAGATAATTTTCAGGTAAGTGGTACGGGTGATCTTGAGTTTGATATGTATCCTAACGGAAGAATGACACTTAGCGGTCGTTATGATGTTACAGATGGTCATTATGAGATGAACCTGTACAATCTGGTAAACCGGAGGTTTGAGCTCGCACCAGACAGTCGTATTACATGGTCTGGAGACCCGTTTGATGCCGATCTGGATATCAAAGCTTATTATAGTGTTGAGACTTCAGCGAGTGGCTTAATGGCTTCACAAACTAGCGGGGCAGACATTAGTACGCAAATGCAATACCGTCAACAGGTGCCTTTTCAGGTTTATATTAACATTAATGGTGAATTGATGAAACCGGTGATCAACTTTAGTCTTGATATTCCTGAGGCGAGTAGGGGGGCTGTAGGTGGCCAAGTTTACAGTCGTGTTCAGCAGTTGAATCAGCAGGAGAATGAACTCAACAAACAAGTTTTTTCATTATTAGTTCTTAACCGCTTTTTTCCGAGTTCTTCAAGCGATGGTAGTGGTGGCGGAACAGCTAGCATAGCTCGTGATAACCTCAATGATGCGATTTCAGATCAGTTAAATGTATTTTCAGATAAATTATTAGGGAATACTGGTTTTGACCTCAATTTTGGTCTGGACAGTTATACAGATTACCAGGGTAGTGCACCTCAAGACCGTACGACACTTGATATTGCAGCTCAAAAAAGTTTGTTTGATGATCGTGTTGTAGTAAGTGTAGGTAGCGCAGTAGACCTTCAGGGCAGTGGTAATTCTGAGAACGGAACCGCACCTGTTGTAGGAAATGTGAGTATAGAGTATTTACTAACCGAAGATGGTAGGTATCGCTTACGCGGATATAGACGAAGTCAGTTTGAGAATATTATTGATGGTCAGATAATCGTAAACGGAATTTCATTATTGTTTACACGGGAGTTTAACAAGTTTACAGAATTATGGCAATCCATGTTTCCTGCAAAAAACGAAGAGGAAGATGAAACGAATGAATAATACAAAAATAATTTTTTCGATAAGTACGGCTCAAATTGTTCTTGCACTTCTAACTGTGCTGTTTCTTTACAGCTGTTCGGTAGAGCGTTTTATACCTGATGATGAATTTTTATATACTAAAGAAACAGTTATACTCACACCAGATTCTGTAGTTAATGATCTTGATGATATAGAGCTAGACTTAAAAGCTGCATTGCGGCCAGAGCCGGTGAGTTCGGTTTTAGGAGGATATCCCGGTTTGTATTTTCATTATAAAGCTAATAGAGAAAAACCCGGCTTTATAAACAAATTTCTCAATAAAAAAATGGGTAAAGAACCTGTTTATGCGTCAGATATTCAGACGTATGAGATGGAGCAAATTCTGTTGAATCGTTTAGAAAATAAAGGTTTTTTTTACAGCGTTGCAAATTCTGAGATCGTAAGAGACACGACTAATAAAGAGGCTGAAGCGATTTATCGTTTACGCTTATCAAAACCCTATCGTCTTAAAACTTTTCAGTTAGATACAGATACTTTACCAGTTTATAGTAAAATTCAGAACTCTTTATCAGAAACTTTAATAAAACCTGATATGCGTTTCAGTTTGAATGCGATGAAAGCAGAGCGCGAACGTATTGATGCTTATTTAAAAGGTGAAGGATATTACAATTTTAACTCTAGTTTTTTGATTTTTGAAACCGATACCAATCAGTATAAAAACAAGAAATTCGATCTCTATTTACGATTAAAAAAAGATGTACCGCAGAAATCTATTGTACCTTATAAAATAGCGAAGGTGAATATTTTTCCTAATAATCGGGTAGATGTAGACAGTACTCAATTAGATACCACACGCTTTGCAAAAAAAGATTTTATTCAAGATGAAGTGTATTTTAAACCAAAACGTTTAGACCCATTTGTTTTAATTGAAGAAGGTGATCTGTACAGTCCGGCAACTTCAAAAGCAACAGGGAGGCGTCTGGGATCTATAGGAGCATACAAGTTTGTAAATATTAGGTATGACGAGTTAGAAAATAAAGATGAAGATAGTCTGGGGCAGCTAGCAGCAAATATTTACTTATCGCCATTAAATAAGCGAGCAGTACGTGCAGAGGTCAAGGCGGTAACTAAATCTAACGGATTCTCCGGTCCGGGACTGGGTCTTACGTTTATCAATAGAAACTTGTTTAAAGGAGGAGAAACTCTCAATATCTCTTTAGACGGAGCGTATGAGATACAAGTAGGAGGATCAGGAAACAATCAGGGTTCTTCAAGCATTCAGTTGGGTGTGAGTAGTTCGCTTATTTTTCCAAGAATGCTCTTTCCTATTGAGATCTCTAAGAATTATTTTAAATATGATATTCCCAAGACCAAAATGGAGTTGGGCGTCTCGTATTTAAATAGAACCCAATATTTTACACTAGGTTCTGTAGAAGCTAAATTTGGTTATGTGTGGCAAGCTAATAAGTATGTGACGCACGAGATCAATCCGGTCTCTATAAATTATGTTTCACTGGCTAATACGACTGATGCTTTTGACGACATTCTTGAGGCAAATCCCTTTTTACAAACCAGTTTTGATCAGCAGTTTATATCGGGTTTGACCTATTCTTTTATTTATAATGGAATGGTTGATACGGGTAAAAAGCACCAGATTTATTTTAATGGAAACTTTGAGACTGCAGGAAACAGCTTGAGTCTAATTGCAGGCGGAGATAAGCCTCAAACTATCTTTGGGTTAGAGTATGCTCAGTTTGCGCGTATTGATGGAGACATACGCTACCATTTTAATTTTGCAGAAAAACAAACCATTGCAGCCCGTCTTTTTGCAGGTGTGGGCATCCCTTATGGAAACTCAGATGTTGTACCGTATACCAAACAGTATTTTGCTGGTGGCCCGTATAGTGTAAGGGCTTTTAGAACCCGTTCTCTTGGTCCGGGGACTTATCAGCCAGATGATAGTGAGACTTACAGTTATTATGATCAGACCGGGAACTTGCGTTTAGAAGCTAATCTGGAATACCGTTTTCCGTTGATTAGCTTGCTTCAGGGAGCATTTTTTGTAGATGCCGGTAATGTATGGAATACCACAGATAATGAAGCTTTAGAAGGCGATACATTTGGTAGTGATTTTATCAACCAGTTGGGAATAGGTGGTGGTTTTGGGATGCGTGTAGATATTCAGAGTTTTGTGATTCGTTTAGATCTTGCAGCACCATTTCACGATCCTAGTTTAGCCGAAGGCCAGCGCTGGTCTTGGGATTTTGAGAACCCCATTCTCAACTTCGCAATCGGTTATCCATTTTAAAAAGCTTTAAGCTTTTGTTTGAGGATCTTTTTTAAAAAGTTCGATGATATTAAATAAAAGAATACAAAAGATCACCCAGATAAATCCTGCTATAAATCCGCCTGCGATATCAGAAGGAAAGTGAACACCTAAGTAAATTCGGCTGATTCCAATACTTAATAGCAGTATAGTTAATATGGTGATAGTAGCTATTTTTAAAAACCTATTCATTTTAAATTGAGTAAACAGGTATATTAGAAACCCATAAAAAGCCATCGCACTCATAGCGTGACCACTAGGATAACTCAATGTTTCTACAGAAACTAAATGTTCTATACTAGGGCGAGCACGATCTATAAAACGCTTTAAAATAACATTAGAAACCGATGCTAATGCTAGGACAAGTGTTGTTTGTAAAACATACTTCCACTTTTTGAACACAAAGAACGAAACTCCAAAAAAGATTCCTAAAACAATCAGGTAGCCGTATAAATCGCCTACATCTGTCACAAACATAAAATATTTAGTAAGTACAGGATTTCTGTACGATAGCACATAATCTGTAATTGCAGTATCCCAGGAAGAAAGTGTCTCTGACTCTAATGTATCTGTTAACTCTATAAAAAGATTGGTGCCTACAATAACAATTATTAAGGCAATAATAACCGTTAAAATATAGGGTAGATTTGTATTGTATTGCTTGAATTTTTGAGCAAGAATATTCCGTAGTTTATAAATAAATTCAAAAAGGGATCTTCTCATAAATTCAGAATGGGTTTTGTTTTAGTTGAATTGCGTATCTAGGTAATTCTTACAAACATATTAATCTACAGCCTTTAAGGCGGCCTATTTAATGAAACTTTAAAAGTATTCTTAGTCAGTATTAATTGAGGCTGGCTTTTTCGGTTTTACTGATTCCGCTCACATCTACTGAAGATTTTCCATTTTTATGGGATATTAGATAGGTAAACTTTGCACCCCATTCTATTTCAGAAAATTTATAGGAAGATCTAGAATAAACCGATTGAGAGAACGTTTCATCAAAGGCTTTAATAACAACTATGATTTCAGCATCCTTTCGGAATAAATCTGTTTGTGAAATCCCATAAAACGGACTGTCATCTGTTATAGGATGAACGATTGTCCAGGCTGCTGGTAACAGCACCACATTAGAGCGTTCTAGATCTAAAGTAAAGAAATCGCGTAATGGAGAACTATCTCGAAGCATAGACAAAGACACGCTGGCTTCAACTTCAAGCAATTGATTTCCGTGCGGATTAACAACTCTAAACATAAATCCATTAATATCACGGTAAGGAGCAATTACTGCAGTCTGACTGTACTTTAATTTTGCAGCCGGTTTAGAAAATCGCCCGTAAACCATCCCGGTTGCCAGTGCAAAACCCAGAAGTCCCATCATAGATTCGGTAGCAGCAACAATATTGGCTAAAATTCCAGTAGGAGCAACCTGACCATAACCCAAAGTTGTGATGGTTTGCGCGCTAAAAAAGAAGGCTTCTACAAATTGTTCTACAGGAGTTGTACCATATATACCAGTGAGATGTTCAATACCTATCAGCATATAAACTGAAGCAAAAATGAGATTGACACAGAAATAGGTTGCAAGAACAATTGCAAAAAACTTGATCCACTTCATAGAGACCAAAGCATGAAAGAAATTTATTTTCTCCCAAAATGCCACGTTTTCCTTTTTGATATTGAATGAACCGTCTTTGTTTAAAACCCTGTAGTGCCCAGCAGTCGCTTTTTCTCCCAAGCCAAAGTCGTTATATTCTTTTTGTTTAGAAGTTTTCGGTGTTGTGCTCATAATTTTCCGGCTCTTGCTAAACGAGCAAGTTAAAAACTATTTATGCGAAAATCCAGATTTAATTATTTGAGCCTTATCGCTTAAGTTAAATTAACGCAAAGACGTTAAACTGTATTAATTTAAATAATTAAAGCTTGTATCTCTTGTAATTTTATATATGAAATTTAATGGGGTTTATTATTGTTAAAAATAAATAGTCTTATTAAAAATGTTTAACTAACAATATATATTATGCAAACTACAATAGAAAAAGCAAGAGAAAAGTCTCACGAAGAAACTGTGACCAATCTTCAACATTTATTAGAGAAAAACTATGATGCTGAAAAAGGTTATAAAGAAGCTATGGTAAAAGCCAAAGATGTAAATCTGAAGGAATATTTAAAAAATAAATCTGCTTTACGCAATCGCTTTGCAACAGAGATTAGTGATGTTTTAGTAAACCTCAATGAAAAACCTAAAGAATCAGGAAGTGCTGCAGGAACTTTACACAGAACTTGGATGAATGTAAAAGAATCATTGAGTTCAGATAAGGATGAAGCAATTTTAGAAGAATGCATTCGTGGCGAGAAAGCAAGCGTTGAAGAATATCAAGAAGTTTTAGACAGTAAAAACTTTACTCCAGAAATTACTTCAATGATCACTAATCAAAAATTAGAGGTAGAAAAATCTCTAAATACGATTAAAAGACTTGAAGATCTTGCATAAAACCTTAAATATATAGAATGAAAAACCCACCTGATCAGGTGGGTTTTTTTATGGGCATGATTAATCTAAAAACATTGCTCTTCAATCCATATATATTTATCTACCACTTTAAAATCTATCACCGTTTGTTTGTAATCAATGTATCCATAAAAGTCTTTAAAATAAGTTTCTTTCAGAAGCCCATTAGGTAGTGAGCTAGTCTCGGTTTTCCATTCTTCGTATGCTGTAACGTTTTCTAAAACAGGTAAATTATCAGCTAGTTTTACCGTATCAATAAGGTAATATAACTCTCCTAATTTGTTTCGTTTAATGGTTTTATTTTTAACCGACTTAAGGACGAGTTGATGAAGTAGTGTTGAACCAATCACGGTGTCATGGAGTTTCTGAAATGCATAATTCTTCACTTGATATTGAAAGTGATTTTTGTTAGTAAGAACATATTTACAAGGTATATTGATACGTTCAGCGATATCAAATTCATTTTTTAATAAAATTATATCAGCCTTAATTTTATCCTGTTCCTTAAATTGTAGGTTATAATGCAAACTATCTTTTTCAGTAAGAATTGCCAGATACGAATTGTCTTTAGAATTAGTAAGCAGATATCTTTTTTGAGATATAGTTTCAGTTTTAAAAGGGCGATGCTTAATCTTAACAGAATCCTTATACAGGATATGGTTAGTCTCTAGCATATAATCAAAGTGATATGTTTTTTGGGAAAACAACCCAGAACCCGATAAGATAAAAAGCAGTAGTAATGTGATTCGCATAATTAATAATTTTCGGTTTCCATCTGGTTTATAGCCTCATTGACGGTTTTTACGGGCAATTTGCAAGCCTTTTCTTCACAAACATAAATATAGGTTTCTCCGGCTACAAAACGACTTTCAAAAAGTTCTTGATTTTGAGTTTTACTGCTTCCTACAAGAATTGTATTAGGTAAATGCATTGTATTGAATTCTGAAAGTAGAGTAGGCGTATCTTTGCCGACAACAGCTATCTCATAATACGGATAGGTCATATTGAGTTGAAGCGTAAACCATTGGGAATAATTTCCGGGAAAAGATGTGACCTTTTCGTGAATCGCCGTCAGCATTTTTTTAGATTCATTTAAATAACCCTCATTATAATAAAAGTGACCAAGCTTGAGAAGGTTTTGTGCCATTATCGAGTTTGCCGAAGGTTGAACCCCATCATTCGTGGTAATGATCTTAGATATCAATTTTTCACCAGAATTGAACTTATAAAACACAGATTCATTATCAGAAAATTTTTCTTTGGTCTGATTAAGAAATTTAGTGGCTTGATCCAGATATTTCAATTCAGTTGTTGCAGAATATAAATCAAAAGATGCTTTAGTCATAAAAACATAGTCATCTAAAAAGCCATCATCGGGCTTGCTGTTTTTTTTATAGGAATGCATCAGATTTTGAGTGATATAAGCATTCTTTAAAAGTGTGGTGTAAATTTTCTGAGCTTCGTTGAGGTATTTAGCATCACCAAGCGCTTCATATGCATCTACCAGTCCGGAAATCAATAATGCATTCCAAGATATAATGATCTTATCGTCTTTACGTGGCAGTTGTCTTTGATGACGCCACTGCTGCAAGTTGGTCTTCCATTGTATTTTTAGATTGATCAATTCAGCTTCAGAGATATTTTGATTTTCACAGAATTCTGAATTCGTTTCGGTTGCAAACAAATGATAGCTTTCAGATTCTACTACATTTGATTCAAAAATGTTATAATAAGCTTTAAATAGCTCAAATCGATCTGTTATTATAGCTTCTAATTCTTCAAGCTTCCATAAATAATAAGCACCTTCTTCACCATTTACATCCGCATCTAGTGCAGCTATATATGCACCGCTTTTTGATTTAAAAATGGTACTTAAAAATTTATAGGTCTCTTCAATACGCTCTTTATAAAGTGGCTTTTTGAAAACCTTATAGGCATTAGCATAAACACTTAAAAGTTGCGCATTATCATAAAGCATTTTCTCAAAATGTGGCAGTTGCCATTTTTCATCTATACTATATCTAAAAAAGCCACCATCTACGTGATCGTAAACTCCTCTTAAAGCAATATTATCTAGCGAAAGGTTTGTATATTCTTTTGCTTGCGCATCGTTACTTAATGTTACATAGTCTAACAAAAAGTTGAGATTAGCCGGAAGCATAAATTTCTGCTGTCCTTTTAAACCACCATACTTCAAGTCCCAATTTTCTTTTAAAGTATTAATAGTTTCATTCAATAATTTTTTTGAAAAGAAAACAGGTTCATTTTTGATACCTAAATCATTTTTTTCCTGGATACCAGCAGCCAGTCGATTTGCGAATTCAGTGGCTTTTTCTGGTTGTTCTTTATAGGTTTTAGATAGAGAGTTTAAGAGTTTAATCCAGTCTGCTTTTGTGTGGTAGGTACCGCCATAAAGAGGTCTTCCGTTAGGTAAAACGATTACATTAAGGGGCCAGCCTCCACTCCCTTGTATAAGTTGTACTGCCGTCATATAAACCTGATCTACATCAGGGCGCTCTTCACGATCAACTTTAATGTTGATAAAATTTTTATTCATTACCTGAGCAACATCTTCCTGCGAAAAAGTTTCTTCTTCCATAACATGACACCAGTGACAAGAAGAATAACCAATACTCACAATGACCAGTTTGTTTTTAGATTTAGCTTGCTCAAATGCGGCTTCACTCCATGGTTGCCAGTTTACGGGATTGTGCGCATGTTGAAGCAAATAAGGGCTGGTTTCATTTATAAGCGCATTAGTATGCTTAAAATCCGAAGTGGGTTCTTGACTAAAAGAAACTACAGGAACTAACAAGGTGTAAACCCAAATTAACTGGGTAACAAAATATAAAGCTGATTGCTTATACATAAGTATTTAGAATATTTTCAAAAATTCAATATTAAATCTCAATCTGCAAACAAAATGTTTTCTTTTAATCCTGGAATACAATGCATACATTCAAAAACTACCTGTTTATTTAAATATTTATGAATTCATATTAATTTCCTTAAGAGACATTTAGTACTGTTTTTAACCGAAACATTTGTTTAAGTAATAACTTGTAGTTGATAGTTTTTTCTTCTGAAATGCGATGTATTGCATATCTATTTTGAAGCAGTTCAATTAACTATCTTAAAACTACAATCTATTGCTCATGAAAAAGCTCGACAAAAACGTATCTCCCGAAAATGAAAAATTAACAGAAGATGAAGAACAGATTTTAAATCAGCTAGGACTTTTTGGGGATTCAAGAAGACGATTTCTAGGTAAAGTTTCTGCTGCAGGAGTCAGCGTTATGGCTTCATCTTATTTTACTTCAGAATTATTCGGAAACACTACAATTGCAGATTTGCCTAAAGCATTAAATGCTTTTTTAAACGAAGTCGAAGTAAATCTTCACGTTAATAACAAAGTAGAACCCCTAACTCTAGATTCTAGAACATCGTTACTAGATGCACTACGCGAACACTTAAATTTAACAGGAACAAAAAAGGGATGCGACCACGGTCAATGTGGAGCTTGTACTGTGATGATAGACGGTAAGCGTAAGCTTTCTTGCCTTACTCTCGCAGCTACTTGTAAAGACAAAGAGATCACTACAGTTGAAGGCCTTGCAGATCATTCTGAATTACACCCTATGCAACAAGCCTTCTTAAAACATGATGGTTTTCAATGTGGGTATTGTACGCCGGGACAGCTTTGTTCTTCTGTAGCTTTATTGGATGAAGCTAAGAATGGAGAGGCTAGTTATGTAACTAAAGATTTTACCAATGTCAAAAGCGATCTAGAACTTTCTGAGGAAGAAATCAGAGAGCGTATATCTGGTAATATTTGCCGTTGTGGAGCTTATAATAATATCGTGCAGGCTATAAAAGAAGTACAATCTGGTGTTGAAGAAAAACCAAAATGGAAGTTTGCTACTACAGAGCAAATGAATGAGGCGAGCAATTCTTGAATCTATTTTTCTTCATCCTGATTAATGTCTCTTGATTTTTCAAAAGACAGATCAAAAAAACAAATTATGAGACCATTTACATATACCCAACCGAAAACAATAGAAGAGGCTTTGACTGCTTCTGTAACTAATAGTGATTCAAAATATCTGGGAGGCGGAACAAACCTTGTTGATTTGATGAAAGAAGATGTCGAAAGACCTTCACAAATCATTGAAGTGGCAGATCTTGATTTTAATACAATAACATCTAACGATACTGGAGGTTTTACACTAGGCGCGATGCTTAGCAATTCAGAAACCGCAAATCATCCTGATATTCGAAAAAACTATCCGCTGCTGTCTATGGCCATGTTATCTGCTGCTACGGCGCAGATTCGTAATATGGCAACAAACGGCGGTAATTTATTACAGCGCACGCGTTGCCCTTACTTTTTTGAAGTATCAATGCCTTGTAACAAGCGAGAGCCGGGCAGTGGTTGTGGTGCATTAGAAGGGGCTAATTCAAAACATGCCATTTTTGGATGGAGCGAAAGCTGTGTAGCGACTCACCCTTCAGATATGTGTGTGGCGTTGGCAGCATTAGAAGCTACAGTAACCCTCCAAAAACCAGGAGGAACCTCCCGAACTATCGAGTTTACAGATTTCCATAGATTACCGGGAGATCAGCCTGAAAAAGATAATACGATGCTTCCGGGAGAAATTATCACTGCAATAGATTTACCAAGTCCTAAATTTCAATCCAACTACCATTACCTTAAGATAAGAGAACGCAGCAGTTATGCTTTTGCTTTGATCTCTGTTGCAGCAGGACTTCAAATTTCCGGAGGAAAAATCACAGATATTGGTCTTGCTATGGGTGGGGTTGCTCACAAACCTTGGAAACTAATTAAAGCTGAAGCGTTCTTAACCGGAAAAATGCCAACAAAGGCCAATTTTGAACAGGCGGCTGAACTCGCTCTAAGGGATGCAAAAACCCTTTCAGATAATGAGTATAAGGTTACAATGGGTAAAAAAGCGATTGTAAGAGCATTGGAGCAAGCGCTTGCAAAAACAGCTTAGTAGTTAACCACCACAAAATTTAAAGAAATGAATACAGATATATCAATAGGAACGGGAAACCCTATAGACCGTGTAGAAGGTCGGCTTAAGGTGATGGGGCTAGCCAAATACGCTTCAGAGTTTAATGTGAAGAATTTGGCTTATGCACAAGGCATAAACAGTACAATAGCTAAAGGAACAATTACAGCTATAGATACCAGCGAAGCCGAAAAACAAAAAGGAGTTATTAAAGTACTTACTTATAAGAATGCAGATAAACTGAAGCAATATGATGAAGAATTACCTGCCATTTCAACCTCAAGCATTCAGCCGGTATTGCAAAGTGCTGATGTGCATTATTACGGAGAATATGTAGGTCTCGTTATTGCAGAAACTTTTGAGCAGGCACAATATGCCGCAAGTTTAGTAAAATATACATACAGCGAAGAGAAGCCCGATATTGATTTTGACAGTTCTCGAGCTAAAGCTTACAGACCCACAGAAAAATCTGATTATTCGAGAGGAGATATATCACAGGGATTGGCAGAAGCAGATGTCACACTAGAACAGATATATAATACACCGATTGAACATCATCATCCGATGGAGCTTCACGCGATTATTGCTTCGTGGAATAATGGAAATGTAGAGGCTTATGCAAGTCAACAAATAATTGACGATGCAACCCTAACTATCGCAGATACTTTTCAGATCGAAAAGAAAAATGTACGTGTAATAGCACCTTTTGTAGGTGGGGGTTTTGGGTCAAAACTTCACGCAAAACAACATGTGATTTTGGGAGTCATGGCCTCTAAGCAATTAGGCAGGCCGGTACAAATGACCGTCACGCGAAATCAAATGTTTACCAATACTAACCTGAGACAGCGTAACGAACAAAAAATACAAGTGGGAGCTAAGTCAGACGGGAGCTTAACGGCCTTATCACACGATACTTTATCTCATACTTCAACATATGAAGAGTTTCAAGAATCTTGTGGTACAGTTACAAAGATGTTATATAAAACACCAAATAATAAAGTAAGACACCGTTTGATGCCTATGAATTTACAAACTCCGTTTGCTATGCGCGCGCCAGGAGAAGCAACCGGTAGTTTTGCATTAGAATCTGCTATGGATGAAATGGCGTGGAAATTAAAAATGGATCCTGTAGATTTTAGGGTTAAGAACGATACACAAGTTGATCCCAGCAGTGATAAACCTTTTTCTTCAAGATTACTCAATGAATGTCTTAAGATAGGAGCTAAAGAATTTGGGTGGGAAGACAGACCGCAAAAACCAGGAACTAAAGAAGAAGGAAACTGGCTTGTGGGTTATGGTGTAAGTGGAGCTTCAAGACGTGCTCCTTATCAGAAGACTTCTGCTAAAGTTATTTTAGAACTTAAGGATAGTGAGGTGTTTGCAACCATTCAAATGGATGCAACAGATATTGGTACGGGTAGTTATACCATTATCGCGCAGACTGCTTCAGAGTATTTAAATATTCCTGTAGCGCAGGTTGATGTAGAACTAGGCGATTCAGATTTTCCTAAAACTCTGGGTTCCGGCGGTTCTTGGGGTGCCGCTTCTTTTTCAAACGGAGCACGGGCAGCTTGTGAAAATGCTATTGCTTCTTTAGAAGAAAAATCTGGTTTAAAGATTGCTGATGCCGGTCTCGCTAAACTGATGCGATCCGGAAACCTCACTTCTTTTGAGGCTGAAGGAACGGCAGAACCTGATGAAGAGTTCAAGAATCATTCAGTATTTTCTTTTGGAGCCAATTTTACCGAAGTTTGGGTGGATAAAGACACCGGAGTATTTAGAATTAAAAGAATGCTCAATGTAGCTTCCTGCGGAAAAATTCTTAATCCTAAGACGGCTTTCGGTCAGATAATTGGTGGTTGTGTGATGGGGGCCGGTATGGTAATAGCAGAACAAACAAAAGTTGAACCTAATTACGGTAACTTCATCACCCGTTCTTTTGCAGATTATCATGTACCAGTAAATCTGGATATGGCAAATATTGATGTCATCTTTTTACCGGAAGAAGATAAGATCGCAAATAAAATGGGAATTAAAGGTGTTGGTGAACTCGGTATTACCAGTGTTGCAGCTTCTATTGCCAATGCGATATTCAACGCCACCGGTAAGCGCATGCGTGATTTACCAATTACGCCAGAAAAATTAATAGTAGCAGAAAAAGAACCCGGAGTTGCTTAAGCCGTCACTTTTGATATTTAACAAGGCATTAACTGAACCAGTTAATGCCTTTTTTGTGCGGCGACTTTTCAGTCTATTACTAGCTATTTTTAGAAGTAGCTTGGTTATTTTTGTCCCGTAGCGATTGTACTTCGCGTTTTCTTTTGAGGGCTAAAATTTCAGCAGTAACAGAAAGAGCGATCTCTTGTGGAGTAATTGCTCCTATATCAATCCCTGCCGGTCCGTAAATAGTGTCTAAGGTTTCTTCAAATAGTTCGGGTTTATAGTCTATAAGTTCGTTGAATAGTTTTTCACGCCTTTTTGAACTTCCTAAAACACCTATATAATTAGGTTTTTTATCTATTATGTTTACTAAAAAGTTGAGGTCTGTCGCATAGTTATGGTTCATAAGAACCACAGCAGATTCTTCATCAATGATAAGCGCAGCGGCTTCCTGAGGCGTTAAGTGTAGCACTTGATAGACTCCCGGAAAGTTAGCATCGGTTTTAGGATCTTTTGGAGACGCAATTATCGTGACTTGCCAGCCTAATTGTGATGCTGTAATCCCTAACTGAACTGCATCGTGTTCAGATCCAAACAAAAAAACCTGAAACAAAGGAGGCAATTCTTGCTTATAAACCAGACTACTTTCTGTATGGAATAGCTCAGCAGAAATAGAAGATAAACTGAGTTTCTCGCCATTACTTAAAATAACCTGAGTTCCCAAAGTTTGAGAGACATCTTCTATTGATCTTTTGTAAAACGATTCTAGTTTGAAGTAGGTTCGATTTTTAAACTCTTTATTTAATTCTTCAAAAAGCGTGTCATTAATAACTACAGGTTCAATTAAAATATAAATCACACCTTCACAGCCTAAGCGATATCTACCATCATAGGTCATCATTTTGGCTTTTTCGGTTTCAAAAACTTCTTGAGCCTGAAACAATACTTCTTTCTCAACACAGCCACCACTGACAGCGCCAGTCATGATACCACTTTCAGAAATAAGCATACGCACACCTGGTTTTCGGTATGAAGAGCCATCTAAATCAACCACGCTTGCCATCACACATTTTTGATGGTCTTTATAGTAGGTGAAAGCTGTATTAATGAGTTCTTTAAATTCGTGTGTCATTTGTAGTATTTACTCGATAATCGAGATTTATACACTTCTTGGTTTTCCTCTAATTTAAAAGCTATTTTCTTTATAGCTTAAAACTTGAAGTAAGTTAAATTTATTTTTTGCGATCTCCCGAAGCGTGTGGGTTTTTTACAAGATTTTATGATTTTGAGAATTTTTAAAGTCCGTTCTAAATCAATAGAATTTACCTTAATTTTAATAGAATTGGCCGCGTTTATCAGTAATTTTTCAGTTTAACGATATGAATACAAAATAAGCAAACTTATAAATGATTGATTTTTCTGAGTACCCGGCAATTGAATCGTATGGATTGATAGGAAACTGTAGGACCTGTGCATTAATTCAAAAAGAAGGAGCAATTGAGTTTATGAGCTTTCCTGAGTTTGATTCACATTCCGTTTTTGGATCAATTTTAGATCGAAATAAAGGAGGATATTTTGTTACACGACCAAAGGGGAATTTTACAAAGTGTTTTCAGGAATATGTATTAGACACCAGTGTGTTGACCACCCGTTTTTTATCAGAAAACTATACTGTTGAGTTTACAGATTTTATGCCTATTGGGATTGGGAAAGAAGTTCCCAATCAACTGATAAGGAAGATTGAAGTTATCCGCGGAAGCGTAAATTTTGATCTCGATATCAAGGTGCAACTCAACTATGGTAAAATTTCAACCGAAACTCAACTATTAGATAAACATACCCTAAGTTTTACAAATAAAAATTTTGACAAAGGACTCAAAGTTTCAGCCTCTGTGCCTTTGGAAAAGGGAGAAAGCATAAGCAACGAGTTTCAATTAAATGAAGGGGAGGAAGCATATTTTATCATTGAAAGTGATACTGAAGAAGAAAGCTATAGGTATGATAGTCATTTCAGAGAAGTTATAGCAAATAAGCTTGATGAAACGCTGCAATTCTGGAAGAACTGGATTAAAACCTGTACTTATAAAGGAGATTTTGCGCAGCATATGAAGCGTTCTGCAATCACATTAAAACTGCTCACAAGTTTTAAATATGGTGCAACTATTGCCGCACCCACATATTCTTTACCTGAAACTCTAGGTGGTGATAAGAATTGGGATTATCGTTACGTTTGGATTAGAGATGCGGCATTTACCATGTATGCTTTTATGAGATTAGGCTTTATAAATGAGGCATCAGATTTTATGAAGTGGGTTTATGAGCGTATAGATGCAGATATAAATGGAGATGTAGAATTACAGATTATGTACCGCATAGATGGCAGGCGCGACTTGGATGAAGAAGAGTTAGATCTTGATGGTTATAAAGGCTCAAAACCTGTACGTATCGGAAATGCGGCAACTGGTCAGTTGCAGTTAGATGTTTTTGGTGAATTAATGGATACGATTTATTTGTTTGACAAATACGGTCAGCAGGTGATGTATTCATTCTGGAAAAACGTTGAAAAACTTATTGATTTTGTTTGCGAAAACTGGGAGTCGCCAGATCATGGTATTTGGGAAGTACGAGAAGTGAAAAGGCATTACTTATATTCAAGATTGATGTGTTGGGTCGCTCTTGACCGCGCTATCCGGTTGGTTAGAAAGCGTTCATTACCCACAGACGTTACCAAATGGATAGAAAACCGAAATCTTATTTTTAAAGATATTTATGATAATTTTTGGGACGAAAAACTACAAAGCTATGTTCACTTTAAAGGAGCTAAAACCGTAGATTCTTCATTGCTGATGATGCCGTTAATGAAGTTTATAAGTCCGTATGACAAGCGCTGGTTAAAGACTCGCAAGGTAATTGAAGATCAGCTCATCATTGATGAGGTTTTGGTGTACCGAAACCTTCACGACAGCATCCCTGTAAAAAGTGAAGAGCGTGAAGGCGCTTTCACTATTGGTTCTTTCTGGTATCTCGAGTGCTTATCTCGTGGTGGAGAAGTAGAGAAAGCTTCCAGATACTTTCAGAAATTAATGAGTTATGGTAATCACTTAGACCTATTCTCAGAAGAATTAAGTCCATCAGGAGCCCAGTTGGGTAATTTTCCGCAGGGATTTTCTCACTTAGGATTAATTAGTACGTTATTTTCTATAGATCGACAAAAAGGCTCCAATTCCTTTATATTGAAAGATTGACTTTACAATAACTGACTTTTTACAGATTTAGTCAATTGGTATGCCTTCACTTCCGGAGTAAATTCTTCAGCAGTAGAAGGAAGCATAACCAACATTTTTGTAGAATTATTCCGTTGATCTTTATAATAAATTCTTAGTTTATAATTAACAGGATGGTCTTCATCATGATAATCCCCAGTTTTCAGATCAAAACCACCATCATTAGTATACGCCAAACTAATAATTTCGGTCTTTTTTACCTTTTGAAGGCTTTCAAGCTCTTGATTACTAAATTTATAACGTTTGAGTAATGTGTTTAAAGTCTTGAAAAAATGATTATCTCCGCTGAATAACATAGTTTTATTTTTTAGAATAATATAAAATTATCTCTAACTACATTAATGACCAATTTTAGTCTGGGAATTGGCTTAAGTTTAATAGGTAGCTTTAAAATTTAGTTAATGAGAAATTATAATTCCTCATTTATTTATTTTGATAATATTAAATTTGAACAATATGATACTAAATAGATCCATTCAATTTTTAGTCTTGAGTTCAGCAATGCTTTTTCTTGCTGGCTGCAAAAACGAAAATGTAAAAAATAGAGAAGTAAATTCTGTATTAGAAAAAGAGCCTATTGTAAAATTAATTGTCAAACAACCCGATAGTATTGAAACTCCAAAAGATATGGTTTGGGTTTCCGGTATCCATTTTACACAAGGTGCTCAGGCCGGAGACCAACTTGCATTACCTCGGGAGAAACCAGCTCATCCGGTTTCCGTAGATGGGTTTTTTATAGATAAAACCGAAGTAACAAACGCTCAGTTTAGAGAATTTGTAAAAGCTACAGGATATGTCACTACTGCAGAGCGACCTCTTGATTGGGAAGAAATGAAAAAAACCTTACCTGCCGGAACTCCAAAACCTGCAGATAGTATATTCAAACCCGGTTCTTTAATTTTTAATAGAAATGTAGCTAGCGTAACAGATCTGAACAATTATACGCAGTGGTGGGCATGGAAAATTGGAGCTAACTGGAAGCATCCGCAAGGCCCGGAAAGTACCATAAAAGGAAAAGATAATTACCCGGTAGTTCACATAACTTATGAAGATGCTTTAGCTTATTGTAAATGGGTAAATCGTCGATTACCTACAGAGGCAGAATGGGAAGCTGCCGCTCATGGTAAAATGTCCGGAGGAATATATACCTGGGGTAATGATGATTCGGATTTAAGTACCAAAGCAAATACTTGGCAAGGTACTTTTCCCACTAAAAATTCTGCTGAAGATGGGTATTCCTATGTAGCACCTGTTGCTACTTACGATCCCAATTCATTAGGTATCTTTGACATGTCTGGTAATGTATGGGAAATTACTCAAGATTGGTTCTCTGTTCGCTATTATAAGGATATTTTAGGTAATGAAGTAGTAAATCCTCAGGGACCTTTAGAATCTTACAATCCAGAAAACCTGTATCAGCCAGAAAAAGTAATTAAAGGAGGATCTTTTCTTTGTGACGATTCTTATTGTGCGAGTTATCGTATTTCTGCGCGTATGGGGCAAGCATTAGACTCTTCTACAGATCATAGTGGGTTTAGAACCGTGGCCGATGTAGCGATGCTTAATCCTTAATTCGTTTTAATTTTAAATTAATTCAGAGGATTTCGTATTATTGTTTTATAAATGTAAATCAGACACTTTTAAAACAGCCATAAACTCCATAAAATATGATATCTAAAATTTTCAGTTTTCACAAGTATTCACTTTTAGGTCTTTTTACAGTTTTAATGATTTTCAATTCCTGTAAAAAAGAAACAGATAAAGAGGTTATTATTGAAGAAGCGCTTGCCCAAAATAAGGTAGAAGAAATGCCGTACAACAATCCTATAGTAGGGCAGCGAGCAGACCCGTGGGTTTATAAAGATACTGATGGTACCTACTATTTTATTGCTACAGCTCCTGAATATGATCGTATTGAAATTAGAAAAGCTAATACTATTAATGGATTAGGAACAGCTGAACCTCACGTTATCTGGACCAAACATGAAACCGGAAATATGGGGCATCATATTTGGGCTCCCGAGTTGCATAAAATAGATGGTAAATGGTATGTGTATTTTGCTGCCGGCGAAGTTGAAGATGTTTGGAAAATACGCATGTTTGCACTTTCTACAGATGCTCAGGACCCTACAGAAGGTGATTGGGTAGAAGAAGGTCAAATTGCTACAGAGCATGATTCTTTCTCACTTGATGCGACGTCTTTTGAACATAATGGAAAGCGTTATTTAATTTGGGCACAAAATATAACCGAAGGAACATCACTGGTAATGTCTGAGATGGAAACACCTACAAAACTGAAGGGGCCAGAAATCATTATTACCAATCCAGAATTTGATTGGGAGCGTATAGGATATATAGTAAATGAAGGTCCGGCAGTTCTTAAGCGCAATGGTAAAATATTTGTCACGTATTCTGCAAGTGCAACAGATTCTAACTATGCAGTTGGCTTATTGTGGGCTGATGAAGATGCAGATTTGATGAATGAAGAATCTTGGAACAAGTCTAAAGAACCGGTTTTTTATACTAATGCTGAAGTGAGACGTTTTGGACCCGGACATAATTCTTTTACAAAATCTGAAGATGATCAAGAAGATGTTATGATTTATCACGCCCGTGTTTACGAGCAAATACGAGGCAATTCGCTATACGATTTCAACAGACATACTCGTGCACGAATTATTGGCTGGGACGAAAATGGTTTTCCTGATTTTAGACAGGATGCTCGTGATTAATAATGTACTTAAAATAAAAAAGCTCGTGTAATTATCTACACGAGCTTTTTTATTTTAAATATATGCTGCT
Organism: Leeuwenhoekiella aestuarii; assembly: GCF_004104055.1. GTDB lineage: Bacteria > Bacteroidota > Bacteroidia > Flavobacteriales > Flavobacteriaceae > Leeuwenhoekiella > Leeuwenhoekiella aestuarii. The sequence goes on from NZ_QOVJ01000002.1 coordinate 466,023, forward strand.
TACATAGCTTTATTAAAGAAAATAGCATTCATAAATAGTTTTGTAGTACCATACCAGAATGCTCTAAAATTGGTATTATCTGTAAATAGAATTACATTACCACTACCATTAGACTGCTGCACAAATGGTCTGGTCCCTTTAATAGCTTCATAATTTATATCGCTTATATAACCACTTACTAAAGGTTCATCAGTATATGTTATAGGATTTTTATAGCTGGTTTCATCAGTCTCTATGAAGAGTGTTGTATCTCTAAAAAGATTAATTTCTGAAGAGTCATATCCAAAAGCAATAGGGTGGGAGCGATCTATTTTTGCTTTAAAAACAGCACCACCTATAACCTGAGCTCCATTGAAATCTCTGCGTTGCTCAAAAGTAACATCAGTCGCAGGATTTTCGGTTTCCACGGTTGTGAAGTCAATTAATCCCTGACGTTTCATCCAGCGAGCAGCATTTTTAAAACCAATGAAGTTTCCACCATTGCGAACCCATTCACTAATTTTATCAGCGCTAGACTCGTCTATACCACCACCCCAGCCACTTGTAGGCATTATGAGTGTTGTGTATTTAGATAGATCAGTTCTGCTTAAACTTCTAGTATCTAATTTTGTGATGCTGATGTTGAAACGGGTATCTAAAAGATGCCAGATTTCTCCTGCGTCCGTTGCGTTAATTCCATCGCCAACTAAAAGTGCTATTTTTTGAGGCTCTAATGCGATGAATTTTCGGCTTCCTAGATCAATTCCTTTCGTTAAGCCGGTTTTTACAGGATCTATGGCAAGATGAGCATCTTTAGCTACTTTATCTAAAAATTGATTTAATTCTTCAGCATTTATTTTTTGATTCTGTACAGGAATCATTACCGTACCATAATCATACCTAACTCCTCCTGAAGTAAAAGGTTGTATCCCAACTTTAGCACGTAAACCTGCATTTAAAATATCGTTTAATGCCTGTGGAGCGTAATAACCTCCCCACGGAAGTAAATAAGCATAATCACTTTTGGATAGCGTTAAAGGTGTTGGAAGCGACACGCTATCTATTTTAGAACTAGCCAAACTTGAGGGTGCATTCTCACTAAAATCAAGATTGAATGCCAGCGGAAAACTCCAGGCAGAAATGTCATAAAAAAGACTATCTTCAAAAGTTGTACGTTTTTCAAACATGCCTTTAAGAAGTCTGCTGTGTTTTTGATTTTTAGGCACCACATAGCTACTATTCTTGTAAAATTTTAAATTTTTTGATTCATAATCTTTATCAGATTCATAAACTGAAATTTGATGACGCTGTAGTAACTGCGCTAAGTGAGCTGCACGAGCAGGATCATTCTTACTGCCAAAAATATAAGCATCACCACCTGCATCTGATCTCGAGTTAGCATAGAAATCGCGTTGATAATTGAGAAGTTTAGTACGCATGGCTTGTGCTGCTTCAAGGGTTGAAAGAAAAGCAGTAAATTGATTTCTTATGGTAAAAGGAAATGTAAGCAATCCGTTGTCTGTTTCTTGTATATGCCCACGTGAACTTGCTTGTTCAAAAAGAATACCTATACCACCATTAATGTCTGGAAAAGTTGAACCCTTTCCGTAGTAAAAATCATCGTAATCTTCTTCGGTATAATAAAACGAACCAATTTTATCGAATGCCGCTGCATGATATTTCCCAATTTCTGCAGTTAACTCTTGATTAAGCTTAGGAGTCAAAGGATGTGTACGACTTTGAATTCCCGGTTGAAAGAAAAACGAAGAATTGCTGCCCATCTCGTGATGATCTGTTAAAATGTTAGGATGCCAAGCGTGATAGGTTTTAATACGTGCCTGAGATTCTGGTAATTCTGCCGGAAGCCAGTCCCGGTTAAGATCAAACCAATAATGATTATAGCGTCCACCCGGCCATACTTCGCGATATTCTCTATCTTGTGGATCTGAAGTAAGGCTTTGATTTTTATTAGTATTTGCCCAGTAGGAGAAACGTTGTAAACCATCAGGGTTAAAAGAAGGATCAAATAAAATCACAACATTTTTTAACATCGAATCAATTGCGGGACCCTCTGCAGCAGCCAAATAATAGATAGCTAATAAACCTGCGTTAGAGCCGCTGGCTTCATTACCGTGAATACTCATCCCTTGATAGGTTATAATAGGCATAGATTCTGTATCTAAGCTCTCAGAACCACTCTCAGCAAGCGCTGCGTGTTGCTTTTTGATTTCAGCAATATTTTTATGGTTTTCGGGCGATGTAACTGTTAATAGTAATATGGGTCTGCCTTCAAATGTTCTTCCGCGGTTTTCAATAGTAATGCGAGGAGAAGCTGCAGCCATTTTTTTCATATAACTCACCAACAAGTCATGGCTTACATGCCACTCACCAGGAACATAGCCTAAAAGCTGTTGTGGCGTTGGAATTTTGGGATTGTAACTTACATTATCCGGTAAATAATAGTCTAGTGTAGGGTGCGATACTTGTGCATAGGTAGAAGGAATGAACAGGAGTAGAAAAACTCTAAGTAGCGTTTGCTTCATATTTTATAAAATGGTTTATTGGCACGGCCAAAGGTTCTAATACAATGCTCTAAGGCTTGCCGCTATTTTGAAAATTTGTTCCTAACACATGCTTCGGGGGCGAGCCCGCGAGGCATGTGTTAGAAACGATTTTAAAGATATCAATTTTAAAACTAAACCATTTTTCCATTTATACTAAAAGCTTAAAAAACGTAACTATTATAGCATAATTTATTGTTCGAAATTTTGAATGCTTTAAATTGAAGCATAAAAAAAGCCGCAAATACTGCGGCTTTAAAATCTAAGTTGTCAATTTTTTAAATATCGTCAAAACTTACATCTGTAAATGCTTTTGCAGATTTTGTTTCAAAAACAGGCTCTTTGTCCTCTTCTTTAACATAATCGCTCTGGTGACGCTCGCTAATTACTTCTTCTCCTTTTTCATTAAGGATGTAGCTGGTCATTTCATTTAAAATTTCAGAGAAACCATCAAAATCTTCTTTATAAAGATAAATTTTGTGTTTCTTGTAGTGAAAGGAACCATCGTCATTTGTGAATTTTTTACTCTCGGTAATGGTTAGGTAATAATCTCCTGCACGCGTAGATCGTACATCAAAAAAATAGGTGCGACGCCCTGCTCTTAACACTTTCGAGAATATCTCATCATTCCCCTTCATTTCATTATTGCTCATAATCTTGGTTTAATTAATACGCTTTATTCTGTCAAAAATGGAAAAAAATTAGTTGGTGTACAAAATTTTATTCCATTTCTTTTTCATCAAGTTGTTTGCGGTAAAGTTCTTGATAATAACCCGGTTGTTTTACCAAATCTTCATGATTACCTTGCTGAATGATCTCTCCTTCTTCAAGAATGATAATTTTATCGGCATTTTTAGCTGATGAAATACGGTGACTTACAAGAATTGTAGTCTTATCGGCAGAGATGTTTTTCAGATTTGATAGAATTTCTTCTTCGGTTTCCGTATCTACTGCAGAAAGACTGTCATCAAATAAAAGAATCTGTGGATCTTTAATTATGGCACGAGCGATAGAAACACGCTGTTTCTGCCCACCACTTAAGGTAATCCCCCGTTCTCCTAGAATTGTATCATAGCCCTTAGAAAAATCAACTATATTTTTATGTACAACAGCATTTTTAGCTGCTGCTATAACTTCTTCATCAGAAGCATCTTTTTTACCAAATTTGATATTCTCTTTAATACTATCGCTAAACAAAAAAGCTTCTTGTGGAACATAACCTATAGCGGTTCTCAAGTCTTTTAGATTGAGTTTTTCGATAGGAGTTCTATCTATGCTTATCGTTCCATGTGTAGTGTCGTATAGGCGACCTATCAACTCTAAGATAGTAGATTTACCAGAACCGGTTTTGCCGATAATGGCTAAAGTTTCTCCTTTATTTACTTCAAAAGAAATGTCTTTTAAGGCTGTAATATTGGTGTCTTCGTACGTAAATGTAACCTTGTCAAAACGAATACTTCCGTTGATAGGTGTGTGTTCTTTTGTATGATTTACGATATCTGGTTTCTCATTGAGAAACTCATTAATACGCTTTTGTGAAGCTTCGGCTTGTTGTACTAATGAAGTGATCCATCCTACAGAAGCCACAGGCCAGGTTAACATATTTACATAAATAAGAAACTCTACAATAACGCCTAGATCAGGGATGCTTCCATCTATATATTTTTTACCACCTATATAGATTACCAATAGGTTACTTACGCCAATTAAAGCAATCATTAAAGGGAAGAAGAAGGCCTGAACTTTTACTAAATCTAGGTTTTTGTCCTTATTAGTTTCGCTTAGCTCTTCAAAATTCTTATAAGTTTGCGGTTCTATTCCATAGGCTTTAATCACCCCGATACCACTAAAGGATTCTTGAGTAAAAGTGCTCAAATGCGATAAATATTGTTGAACAACCGTACTTCGTTTATGAATCATTCGGCTGAGCTGATAAATAGCAACCGATAAGATAGGTAACGGGATCAGTACATACAACGTAAGTTCTGGCGCGCTGTAATACATATAGGGTATCACTGTTGCAAAAAGTATCACAGTAGTAACGCCATACATAATAGCAGGGCCTAGATACATACGCACTTTACTCACGTCTTCACTTATACGATTCATCAAGTCACCGGTACGATTTTTCTTGTAAAAATTGAGGGAAAGATTTTGATACTGCTCGTAGACTTCATTTTTGAGATCTGCTTCCATATAGCGGGAAACAACAATAAACATTTGCCGCATAAGAAACGTAAAAAATGCTGAAAGTAGGGCAGCTCCCAAAAGCATCAAAAGCGTAACAAGTAGTTGGTGTTTCAAGGCACTCAATTCACCACCGTTATTCAAATAATCTTCTACATACTTAATCATATCGCCAGAAAATTTAGGCGTAAGTATGGCAAATATGCGGGCTATCAAAACAATAAAAAAGCCCAAAATGAGCTTCCATTTGTATTTTTTAAAATACTTATTGAGATGTTGAAGTTCTTTCATAAATCGTAGTTCTTCGGGGAGGCTCATAACCTAAGGTTTTGACCATAAGTCTTTTTTAAATAGAGCCGGGCAAAGATACGTGTTTAGACTGTAAAACGCGTACAGAGTTTTTTGAGATAAAAAAGTAATTAGGGTGGTTAGAACCCTAATAAAATGTATTTTTGCGACGTTTTTGAACTTTTCGGTATACTACCGTTCAGCTCTAAGTTATGATAATCTCAAACAACCTAAGTTCTTTAAAATTATGCTTAACAGAAGGCACATTCGCATCAAAGTAATGCAAGCACTTTACGCTTTAAGTCAGTCAGAACAACCTGATTTGCTTAAAGAAGAAAAATTCTTGAACGCGAGTACCGCTCAGATGTACGATCTCTATCTGGTATTGATAGATCTGGTTGTTGAAATTCACGCGCATGCAAAGGATATGATGGAGCGTTCTCAGCTTAAAATGCTGGCTACAGAATCTGAAAAAAACCCCAATCTTAAATTCATTAATAACGAAGTTTTAGTCAAACTTTCTGAGAACGAATTGCTTCAGAAAGAACTAAAGAAAGCAAAGCTTAATAACTGGAGGCTTGATAATGAGTACGTTGTTTTAATTTATAACGAACTTATGAAGAGCGACTTTTATGAATCTTATATGTCTGATACTATATCAGATTTTAAAAGAGACCGCGATTTTGTTATCGATTTCTTTAGCGAATTCGTAGCTCCTAACGACAAACTTTACGATTATCTAGAGGATTATCGTATTACTTGGGTAGATGATCTACCTGTTGTAAATACAACGATTGTTAAGCGCCTTGGGAAGATTAAGCCTAATTCTCCAGAAAGTACACTTATTCCTAAATTATATAAAGACGAAGAAGATCGTCAATATGCAAAAGACCTTTTATTGCGTACCGCTCGCAATAATGAAGAATACGAGGCAGAGATTTTAGGAAATACACCTAACTGGGATCAGGACCGTATAGCTGCTTTAGACAAGATATTGATCAAGATGGCACTTTGCGAATTCTTAAGATTTCCATCAATTCCTATTAAAGTGACAATTAATGAATATTTAGAATTATCTAAAGAATATTCAACACCTAAGAGTAGCATTTTTGTGAATGGTGTCTTAGATCGTCTGGTTAAAAAATATAAGAAGGAAAGCAGGCTAAACAAAGCAGGTAGGGGCTTGATTGAGTAATAAATAAAATTGTATTTTTGAATTCCTAAAAAATAAAACTATTATGAAAAAAGCATTTCTTGCAGTTGGTCTAGTGGCTGCATTAGCGTTTACAAGTTGTAAAGACAACGCATCAGACAAAGTAAAAGGAGAAAATGTAGAAATGGCAGCAACTCGTGATGCAGATGCTACTGTTTTTCCTTCGATGGAATTTGAAGAAAGTGCATATGATTTTGGAAATATCGCACGTGGTACAGCTGTAGAGCATGTATTTAAATTTAAAAATACCGGTAAGGCACCTTTAGTGATTGTTGATGCAACAAGTACTTGTGGGTGTACCGTACCAAGTTATCCTAAAGAGCCTATCCAACCAGGTGAGACAGGAGAACTTTTGGTAAAATATAACGGTAGTGGTTTAAATTCGGTAACTAAAGTTGTTACTGTAAAATCTAATACTGAAAAAGGATCTGAAACTGTAAAAATCACCGCTTTTGTACAGCCTACTGAAGGTCCTGCTGCAACAAACGGCTAAGCAACTATAAATGGAACAATTAACAAGCTTTTTACCCATTCTTTTAATGATCGCTGTTGTGTATCTTTTTATGATACGCCCACAAATGAAACGTCAAAAGGATGAAAAGAAATTTGCTGAAGAATTAAAAAGAGGAGATCGTGTAATAACTAAAAGCGGGCTTCACGGAAAAATTTTAGACTTGAATGACACTACTGTAATCCTAGAATCAGGTGCCGGTAAATTAAAATTTGAGCGTTCTGCATTGTCTTTAGAACTAACAAAAAAATTAAATGAGCCTGCAAAGGTGGAGAAGAAGAAATAAGCTTCTTTTTTAGATCAAATAAAAAAACTCCCGAAGTACTACACTTCGGGAGTTTTTTATTTATAACATAGTTTAAACTATAAAAACCCTGCCTTTATAATAAAAGCAGGGTTTTTGCATTCACAAAAGAAACTTAATTGTTATGATACTATAAATAGACTTGCTATTGCTACAGCCTCATCACCAGTTAAAATCTCGTCATATGCTTGAGTAGAAGCATCAACAGTAAATGGAGATCCAGAACCAAGAGTTGTAACATCTAAACCACCTTGCATAATATTCGCTTCGGTAGTAGCTCCGTCGTATACAACTTGTGTAGCTTCTGGCATGCCAGCTCCTCTTTGGTTTCCTGTAATCCATCCCTCAAGACCACGAAGTCTTCTTACTTCTGATGCATGTCTAGCTTCAACTGAATGTATTTGTAAAGCGGCAGTTAGAACACCCGGATTTCCCATTAGGTTTCCAGCCTGACCTTTATAAGCACGTACTCCAGTATCTTCAAATGCTTGAGCTAGCGCTAATAATTGTGCATAAGCTGTTGCTTGCCCAGCACCATTATCATTGAATGGATCAAAAGCACCATCAACTGTAAAATCAAAAGTAGGTTTTGCCACTGGTGTAGCGCCTGCACCTTCTATTGCAGCAGTTAAGAAATCAACATGCTGTGATTCGTGCTTTGAGATTTGCATGTATATAGCTTCTGCTTTAGCGTTTCCTGAAAGAACACCAGAATCTAGAGCCATAGCATAAAATTCATCTTCAAGATATTCTAACGTAAGAGCTAGATTTAAAACATCAACAACACTAGAGCTAGATTGAGCCATAGCTTTGTTAGACATTGTAGCCAATCCAAATGGTACAGCAGCGATTGCAGCCTTTTTTGTCAAGCTTCCTAATTGACCAAACATTGCACGTCTGGATGTGTTAGGTTCTTGTAATTTATCAGTAGTAAATTCGTCTAAAAATTTTATTAAATTCATTTCGGTATTTTTTTAATGGTTAGTAATTACGCTTGTGGGTTTTTGTATGTAAATGGAGTTACAAAGAACCCTCCTGCTTTAGAAATAACATCTGCAGGTGATTCAGCCAAGTCAAGACCGTTATCATCTATGATATCGTCTCCGGCAAATGCAGTGTAATCTGCACTACCATTAATTATTGTTCTTATAGCTGCAGCGTGACGTGCTTCTACAGACACAATTTTACCAGCTAAAGTAAGATAAGCAGCAGTCTGGATATATTGACCAGCGCCATTGTATGCACTAACTCCTGTATCTTCTAATATCCTAGCAGTAGTTAATACTGAATCTCTGTTGCCAAAATCTACAGAGCTAAAATCAAATTCTAGATCAGCGGTAAGTTGTTGCTCCATAGGAACATTCGCGCCAATAGCGGCTTTAAAGAATTCACGGTGATTTACTTCGTGATTGTATAAATCTAATAAGATTGCTTTTTCATCAGCAGAGGCACTGGCGTAAAAAGAACCGTTCACTACATTAGTATAAAAAGCGGCTTCTAGTTGTTCTAGAGCATAAGCATAATTTAAAACACCTACGTCACCAGTACCTAAATCAAAAGTACCGCCTAACATATTTCCGTTATCATCGTCATCACTACATGATGCTAACAATAAACCTGAACCTGCTATAGCAAGACCACTTACTTTTAAAAAGTTTCTGCGGTTTCTACCTACAGTTTGAGTTGTTACCTCAATTGATTTTTTCTTTTTCATAATTTGAGTTTCTTTGGTTATTAATACTTATTGAAACTTACGTGGAAAAAGAGTGGTCGGTTTTTGAGCTACTGTCTTTTAACAAGGATTTGGGAAAATCCGGGTCAAAACCGAGTGATTTTAAGAATTATTATCAAAAAGAATTACCTCACTATAAAGATAATTTTGTGTATTACGGTGAAAAATTAAGCTTTAAAATTGCTTTTTTCGCAGTCTATAAGTGGTGAAAACGCGAATTGTTTAATATTAACCTAAATAAAATGAATTAATAGTAATTAGAAGTTGATTCTGAAATTTTATTGAAGCTTGTTAATTACATTCAAAATCGAAGTCGATGATTTTGTAAGAGTAATTTTTTTTGTAGTTAAAATGCCACCATTCTGTACGAATAGTCTCAAAGCCAAAGCGTATCATTCCCTCCTGAAGTAATTTTCTATTAGCCAAAACATCTTTTGGGAGCGTCCTATTATCTATATGTGCTTCTTTGCCAAAAAAGTCGTGATCAGTACCCATATCAACCGGAGTACCGTCTAATTTTTCAAGACTTATATCTACTGCTGCACCACGATTGTGAACGGAGCCCGAAGTATATGGATTTGCAACATATTGTGGATTTGGGTAAACAGCCCACATTTTTTTCTGAGCACTCACCGGTCTGTAGCAGTCAAAAAGCACGATACGATACCCTTTTTCACAGAAGTAGTGATTGGCTTCTTTTAAGGCTTCGGCAACTTCTGGTCTTAAATAACAAGCGGCACAATCGTAGAAAGCTTCTTTTAAGAAGTTATTATCGCTAGCATATCTAATATCATAGGTGAATCCATCTTTTAGAGTATCTAATTTAACTAAAGGTTTTTCGGTTTGTTGAGCTGAAACAAAGCCAGAAACTAAAATTAATATCGAAACTATAAATGCTTTCATAATTAGCTTGCTTTATGCTTTTCCTTTTAAGTAACGTTTATCCATCCAGAATGTTCCAAAAGGAATGATAGAGCAAACCAAAACAATAAGCAATGTCTTAAAATTCAAGTTCAATTCTGACTTTACTAAAATAGCTAGTACTACATAGGTTAAAAATAAAAGTCCGTGCGCCATACCAATTACCTGATTGGGACCATGATTATCAAAACCATATTTTAAAGGCATAGTAACAAACAATATAAGAAGTAACGAGATTCCTTCTAAAATACTGATGATCTGGAAAGCTTTGATCATTTAAACTAAATTGAATATTGCGGCTCCATAAATTGCAAAGCGCACAAAACGCAACAAGCCGAAAAGTAAATAATTAATAAATGGATATTTAATCATTCCTGCAGCCATACTGCTGACAGCAAAAGGAACTGGCAGAATAGCTCCTACAACGATCAAAAAACCGCCCCATTTTCGGGCATTTTTAAGGTGCTTTGCCATCTTAACTTCAAGGTATTCGTGTACAGCATTAATTCTGGTTGATGCTCTACCCATAAAATAACTTATAATACCACCAGTATAAGATAATACAGCAATTAAAGAAAGATACAATATAGGGTCTGGCATCTTATCACTCCAAGCAATAAAGATCTCTGGTGGAATAAGCCCGAGAATACTTTCAGAAATAAAAAAGACTGTAAGAACCCAAAAAGGAGGGAAAGTATCTGTCATTTTAATCAACAGATCGTTAATGTCAATAACAAAATAGTGAACACAAAGAAGCGCTATTACAAATAACACAATAGGAGTAAGTGCTTTCTTGAGACTGCCGCCTAAAAAAGAATAAAATCCTGTGAATTTATAATATTGATGTAAAAGTCTGATCCTAGACTTTTTTTTAGTTTTGGTGTTCTGACTCATTTATTTTTTTGCAAATATAACGTATGGTTAATGCGCTAACAAAATTGCGGTGCTAATATTGTTATAAAACTTCATATTTATGAAAACTTTAATTTAGCCAATCGTGTTAAAACTTCAATTACCCTTATTTTTAGGATATGGAGAAATTTAAAAATAAAGTTGCCTTAATAACAGGGGGAACAAAAGGAATTGGTAGAGGAGTTGCAGAAGCTCTTCTAGAATTAGGAATGAATGTAGCTATAACCAGCCGTACAATTACTGCTGCAGAAAAAGCTGCTGAAGAGCTAAATAAAAATGGTAAGGGAAAGGCACTAGGTGTAAAAGCAGATGTGCGTTCTATGGAAAGTCAAATCCAAGCCGTAGATGCTGTTATTGCAGAGTTTGGTCAAATTGATGTTCTAGTAGCAAATGCCGGTTTAGGGCATTTTGCGAGTATTGAAGATATGACAGTTGATCAGTGGCAAGAAACTATAGATACCAATTTGACAGGTGTTTTTTATAGTGTAAAAGCTTCTTTAAATGCTTTGAAACAATCTAAGGGATACATTTTTACTATATCAAGTCTTGCAGGAACTAATTTCTTTGCAAATGGATCTGCTTATAATGCGAGTAAGTTTGGTTTAACCGGTTTTTCTCAGGCAATTATGTTAGACTTACGACAAGATGATATTAAAGTCTCTACTATAATGCCGGGTTCTGTAGCTACGCATTTTAATGGTAATGAACCTACCAATAAAGATGATTGGAAAATTCAGAGTGAAGATATAGGGGAATTAGTTGTAGATTTATTAAAAATGAATCCACGTACGTTACCAAGTAAAATAGAAGTGAGACCTTCTAAGCCACCAAAGAAATAAGTTTATCATTAGAGCAAAACAAAAAAACACCTGCTTGTAGCAGGTGTTTTTTTGTTTTTTAAAGCTATATACAATTAATGCTCTTCAGCATATTCTTGTAGCGATTCAACATAAGCTCTTAAGTCAAGACGGTTAGTCTTGTTTTCAGGTTCTGCAACTAGGTTAAGTAAATAAAGTAAACTTTCAGCAGGAACAAATGTGGTTTCTTCTTCCTCTTCAAGTAAATCTTCATATCCTTCAATAGGCTCTTCCTCAGGAATAGGAATATCAAAAGTCTGGTACGCTTCTATATGTTCAAATACCAATCTGATGGTTTTTGCTAATAAAGGACGCTTTTCTTCAACCGCAAACGGTCTTAGGTTTTGCAAATCTTCTACAACAGTATTTGTAATGATACCGTTTTGCTCAACTTCATCAATGAGCTTATTTATAAGTTTTATCGCTTTTGGATTCTTCAAAATGATCTGTTTTATTTTGACACAAAGGTAACAGATTAGGTATTTTCTAATGTTGTGCTTTGCTTATTTTTTTCAATTTTATGTAGGGATAATTAAAGTTTTTATCACCCTTTTAAAATTTTGGCTATCTCCGGCTATTATTTGGGGAAACAATTAGTCAAAATTATTAATTCTACAATTCCTATAGCAATTTTTCGAGAAGCCCTTTAAATGCCTTATTTTTGCAAAATTCACCATTTAAATATACCTAACTTTTGAGTAAAAAGGCACAAGAGCAAGACACGAGTAACGGCAAAGAATTATACAGCTATCAATTGAATGATCTTGATAGAATTTTTAACTGTATAGAGGAGGAGTCTGACGACTTTAACCTTCTTTATCAACTTCCTACAGGTGGTGGTAAGACAGTTATATTTTCTGAAATTGTACGCAGATACATTGCAGAAAAGAAGAAAAAAGTTGTTATTCTTACACACCGTATCGAGCTTTCTTCACAAACTTCAAAAATGCTTAAAGGCTTTGATGTGCCAAATATGGTCATCAACAGCAAAGTAAAAACTCTTGAGGGGAATGAAGATTACATGTGTTATGTAGCGATGGTTGAAACTCTTAATAATCGCCTTCAGGATGAGCAAATAGATATAAAAGATATTGGTCTGGTCATTATTGATGAAGCGCATTACAATTCATTTAGAAAATTATTCAGCTATTTTAAAGATGCTTTTATATTAGGAGTAACGGCCACACCATTGAGTTCTAACGTGAAGTTGCCTATGAAAGACAACTACCGTAAACTTATAATAGGCGAGAGTATAGGTTCTTTAATTGAAAAAGGATTTTTAGCAAAAGCCAATATGCATACGTATGATGTTGGCTTAAAAACACTTCAGGTTGGTATAAATGGGGATTACACCGTAAAATCATCTGAAATCTTGTATACCAATCACAGTATGCAAGAAAAACTACTTGCGGCTTACGAAGAGCGGGCCAAAGGGACTAAAACATTGATCTTCAATAACGGGATCAATACTTCGCGTTATGTATATGAGACCTTTAAAGAAGCGGGTTATGATGTAAGACACCTAGACAACACACATACCAATAAGGAGCGGAAAGAGATTTTGAAATGGTTTAAAAATACTCCAGATGCTATTTTAACATCGGTTAGTATTTTGACAACAGGTTTTGATGAACCTTCGGTAGAGACTATTATTTTGAATCGTGCAACGCGATCGTTAACCTTGTATTTTCAAATGATAGGTAGGGGATCTCGTGTATTACCAAACAAGAAAAAATTTGAAGTTATAGATTTAGGTAATAATATGGCGCGTTTCGGTCTGTGGGACGCACCTATGGATTGGAATGATATTTTCTTATATCCTGATTTCTACCTTGAGAATCTTGTGAGTGACGAAGAAATTGAGCGCAATTTTGAATATGTTATGCCTCCAGAATTACGAGCGCAATTCAGTAATAGTGAACGTATAGATTTTGATATTAAAAAAGAATACGAAGATGTTTTTGCAAAAGGCTTAAAGTCTAAAGAAGCGCTTGAACGTTCTATAGATCAGCATGCAAAAATTGTTTTTGAAAATACAGAGGATGTTTTTGATGCACGTATTCTAGCTCGGGAACTTAAAGAAGAGATACAATATCGCATACGTCTGTATTCATATTGTATTATGAAAAACACAAAGAATTATAAAGACTGGTTAGAAGAAGATTATATGCGTAAATTAAGGCTCAAACTTAGCCAGATGTACGCCAATGTACCGGCTCAATAGTCTTTATTTATGCACAATTCTTTTAATAAATCAAAAATATTATTACTGGCTTTTGCTTTTTTAATGCTTTCAATTGAAGGTGTAAATGCTCAAAAAGGTAATCACGAATTGGGTGCCTGGTACGGATATTTCTTTGACACAGATTTTGGTGAAAGTAATTTTGGTATTATGGGTGACGTGCAGCAACGTAGTTTTAATGTCACCAATGATTTTCAGCAATTAATTTTAAGAGCGGGATTATCCTATAAGATTCCGGGTTCTTCTCTAAGAGCAGTTGCCGGTTACTCCTATTTTAATAGTGGGACGTTTGGTCCAAGTAATAAGCAAAGCTTTGAGAACAGAATGTATCAAGATCTCATCTGGAATAATCAATTTTTTGAAGGTCGTATTGCATTATTACACCGCATTCGTTTAGAAGAACGCTTTGTAGAAAACCAAGATTTTAGAACGCGATACCGATATTTTTTAAATGCAAAACTTCCATTGAATAAAAAAGTGATGGGCCCTAACACATTTTTTCTTTGGGCCGCAGGCGAAGTCTTTGTTAACGGTCAGCAACAAATAGATAATGGCCGGACTGTAAGCCTTTATAACCGCACTTGGTTATTTGGTGGAGTGGGATATCAAATAAGATCTGGTCTTAGAGCTGAACTTTCGTATATGCGCGAAGTAACTAATACACAAACAAAAGGGCAGCTCATCGTAAGTTTGTTTCATACATTCTAGAAACTTTGTCTTAATTTCGCACTATGATTTCAAAAAGTAAAAATTTTAAAGCAGCCCTCAGCATTTTGCTGGTACTGGCTATTTTTGCTTTTAAAGTTGTAGATGTCCACAAATACGTTCACGACAACGATTCTGTAAAAGGATCGCATTGTGAGTTGTGTTTGCTTACTCATAAACAGAAACAAAATTTAGATTTTGATTTACCTCCTGTTTATGATTTTCAATTGCAACCGCCAGTTGCATCTTATAATACTTCGCTTTTTTATACTGATTTTAATAAAATAAATCGGTTTCCTTTTGGCATCTCGCTTAATAAAGCACCACCAGTATCAGTTTAAGCCCATATTCCATTGGGTTATTTATAGATAATGAGAGCAGTCTTCTTATCAAGTTTGTGTTGTAAACATTTTTGATTTGCACCAAAACTTTTTTAAATAAACTGATAATCATCCTGTAAAAGGATACAATTTTTCAAATATGAAATTTTTCAGTTTGATGCTTATGCTATTTCTAGGGATTCAGCTACAGGCTCAACAATGTAATTATAGTATTAGCGGTGTCGTGCGTGATTTTCACGATGGGGATGCATTAGTAAATTCTACCCTTAGTGTAAATGGCTTCGAGATTTATGCGCTATCTGATTTTGATGGAAACTATAAATTAGAAGGTTTATGTGCGGGAACCTACACGATCACAATTACTCACCCCGAGTGCGAGGTTGCCGAATTTACAGTGGAGGTAGCGGGTGATGTCAAGCGCGATTTTAAACTCGAGCATCACACTGAGGAGCTCAATTCAGTAACTGTAAAAGGACAAAATCTCACTAAAGGATCTGCCTCAAGTGCTGCTCAACTTTTACAGACCGATGATCTGGAAAATTACAGCAACGCAAGTTTGGGGGATGCCCTTCGTGAAATTCCGGGTGTTTCATCCCTCAATACCGGAAGTACCGTTGTAAAACCTGTGATTCAGGGCTTGCACAGCAGTCGAGTGCTTATTATCAATAACGGTACGCGAATGGAAGATCAGGAGTGGGGCGTAGAGCACGCTCCCAATCTGGACCTTAATACTGCTGCTAATATAACGGTTGTTAAAGGAGCAAGTGCTTTGCGTTATGGCGGTGATGCCGTTGGAGGGGTAATCCTTACCCAATCTCCTAAAGCACATGCCAAGGACACCCTGTATGGTAAAACCATTCTTAGCGGAGCTTCAAACGGTCGTGGCTACGGGGTTACTTCAACCTTGATGAAGGCTTATGAAAGTGGCTTTTATATTCAAGGCCAGGGTACCCGCAAGCGTTCGGGCGATCGTGAATCACCAGACTATGTTTTATCTAATACGGGAGTTTCTGAAAATGATTTTTCGGTAGGGATTGGTTTAGATAAGTTCACTTACGGTTTTGACGCGTATTACAGTATGTATGATGCCGAAATAGGAATTTTGAGGGCAAGTCATATTGGGAATGTGAGTGATCTGGTAAGAGCTATAAACAGCGGAGAGCCCTTTTTTATCAGGGATTTTACCTATGATATCAATGCGCCTAAACAGGATGTTAGGCATCATTTGGCCAAACTCAGTATGTTTAAACGCTTTGAGAAAGCAGGTAAATTAACGCTTGATTATTCTTTTCAACAAAACAACCGAAAGGAATTTGATATTAGGAGAGGGCGAAATGATCCCAGTCTTGATCTAAAATTGACCACGCATACCCTGCAAAGTAATTTTGCCTATGATGCGCGATCTGATTTTAAAGCAGATTTTGGGGTTGAAGCTTCCTATCAGGAAAATTTTCCGAATCCTGAAACAGATATCAGACGTTTGATACCTGATTATGAGATGTATACTTTTGGAACCTATGCAACGGCTTCATACGACCTTACGGAGAAGATAAAACTAGATGGAGGATTCAGATATGATTTTAGTGAAATAGATGCACAGAAGTTTTACCGCAATAGCAGCTGGGAAGATCGGGGTTATGATGTTGATTTTGCTGATATTATCGTAGAGCAGTTTGACAATCAGCTCTTGGTAAATCCGGTATTCGATTATCATAATTTTTCCGGGACTCTTGGAGGCAGGTATCAGTTTGCTAACAATTGGGATTTAAAACTCAATTTTAGTTCTGCTTCACGAGCGCCAAACCCTGCAGAATTGTTTAGTGACGGGCTGCATCATTCGGCAGCCATTATTGAACTTGGTGATTTGCGCAACAAACAGGAGCAGTCCTTTAAGACCAGTCTGGAACTTAATGGTCAGAGCGGTGGATTTACTTTTGGGGTTAATCCCTTTTACAACCGAATCAACGACTTTATTATACTTGAACCTATAGGTGTGCAGTACACTAATCGTGGTGCTTTTCCGGTCCATGAATATAGACAGGTTGATGCGCGTTTGTACGGGGTAGATCTTCAGGCAGCCTATTACTTTAATGATAAGTTTGATATTAAAACTTCATTTGCCTACGTCAATGGTCAGGATTTAGATCGCGACCGACCTTTAATTGATATGCCAGCGCCCAATGTGAATACGGTTTTATCTTTCCGCAAAGCGGAATGGAATAATCTAAATGTTTCCTTACGTAATCAAAGTGTTTTTAAGCAGACCCGTTTCCCTAATAATGATTTTCAGGTGAATTACATCAACGAATCAGGTTCTGAGGTAACTGAAACTGTAAAGATTAGTGAATCTCCAGCTGCTTATAGCTTATTTCATATTGCATCTTCCGCAGAATTTAAGGTGCTTAATCAATCTACACTGACTTTAGGCCTCTATGTAGATAATGTTTTAAATACGGCCTATAGAGATTACTTAAATCGTCAGCGTTATTTTGCTGATGATTTGGGTAGAAATTTTCGAATTCAAATTAAACTCAATTATTAAATACAAATTAAATCATGAAAAATCTAAAAATTCTAAGTCTACTGTTTATAGCAACACTAACATTTAGTTCTTGTTCAAACGACGACGACAATACACCTGAACTCATCAATGAAGAAGAGGTTATTACAACCATAACAGTAACTTTAGTTCCACAAACCGGAGAAACCGTTACACTTACTTCACAGGATCTTGATGGTGATGGTCCTGACGAGCCTGTTGTAGACGTTTCTGGCTCTTTACAAGCAGGTATGAGCTATACTGGTTCAGTTCTTCTTCAAAACGAGACTGTTTCTCCTGCCGAAATTATCAATGAGGAGATTGAAGAGGAAGCAGACGAACACCAGTTTTTCTATCAGGTTGGTTCAGGTCTTAATGCTACTGTAAGTTATGCTGATACTGAAAATGACTATCTGACTAATGGCAGTACCAATCCTGTGGGAATTGATTTCACCTTACTTGCAGGTACCGCTTCAGAGGGTCAGCTTACCGTTACCCTACGTCACGAGCCTAATAAAGGTGCCGAAGGTGTAAGTGAAGGTGATTTAAGCAATGCAGGGGGAGAGACTGATATTGCTCAAACTTTTGAGATTGTTATCGAATAAATAATCTTTAAGTTACAGGAAATAAAAAATGCTCCGCAATTTGCGGAGCATTTTTTTATTTTGAATCGAGGATAAAACCTATCCTAAATAGGTTTTAAGCACTTTACTTCTAGAAGTGTGACGCAATCTTCTAATTCCTTTTTCACGTATCTGACGTACGCGTTCACGGCTTAGATCAAACATTTCACCTATTTCCTGAAGTGTATGAGGTTGCTCACCACCCAAACCATAGTTTAATTTGATTACATCAGACTCACGAGGAGACAATGTTTCTAAAGCGCGCTCAATCTCAGTTCCTAAAGATTCCTGCATCAAATCTGCATCAGGATTAGGAGACTCACCAGATTTTAGTACATCATAAAGATTAGAATCATTCTCACCTTCTTTAAAGGGTGCATCCATAGAAAGGTTACGACCAGAATTCTTCATAGCTAACTTTACTTTAGCTACAGTCATATCCAGTTCTTTTGCAATCTCATCTGCAGATGGTGGACGCTCTAAACTTTGTTCTAAATAAGAAAATGCTTTGTTGATCTTGCTTATTGTACCAATTTTATTAAGCGGTAAACGCACCGTTCTTGAATGCTCTGAAATAGCCTGAAGAATAGATTGACGAATCCACCACACAGCATAAGAGATAAACTTAAAACCACGTGTTTCATCAAAACGCTTTGCCGCTTTAACAAGACCTACATTTCCTTCGTTGATCAAATCAGGTAATTTTAATCCCTGATTTTGATATTGTTTTGCAACAGATACCACAAAACGCAAATTAGCCTTCGTTAATCGTTCTAAAGCAATCTGATCGCCTTCACGAATACGTTGTGCCAACTCGACCTCCTCATCAGCGGTAATCATATCGAGTTTACTTACATCTTGTAAATAGGTGTTTAAAGATTTTGATTCCCGATTGGTTACCTGCTTGGTGATTTTGAGTTGTCTCATATGAAATTTATTTTTTTAAAGTAAATAGGATGTATTATAACATGGATAAATGTAAAATCAAATTAAAATGCACTTTTTATGATAACTTTAGCATTTATCTATGTTTTTTTTAATTATATGATAAGGACCAACCTAATTATCCTCATCGTTTTTCTTTTTCCTTTTTAAGAACGAAAAGAATCCTTTTCTAGTATCTTCTTCCTCTTCTTGATTAACTTCTTCTTCGCTCGGTAATGGCTCTTCTTCTGTTCTTATGATAGAACCATTATCATCCAGATACACCTTTTTTCTGAATTTTTGATCTTCTTTACTAAATATAGACTCAAAAAATTGACGCACTTGTGAAGTACTGTCTTTTACAATAGGAGGGCAGTTGAGTGCATCAGCAACTTCTGAAGATGGCGCCTTAAACCGTTGTTTGGTTAAAGAAGCATAGGTCGTGTCATTATTAAGACGTTGCATAAACTTTGCATAAATTGGCAGAGCCGAATTAGCACCCGCACCTAAACCTGTACTACTAAAACCTATTCTATAATCATCGTTTCCTACCCAAGTCACTGCAACCATATAAGGAGTAATCCCTACAAACCAACCATCTTTGTTATCCTGAGTGGTCCCGGTCTTTCCTGCAATATCATTTTTAAGCTTATATGTATACCTTAGTCGGGTTGCAGTCCCTTCACTTACAGTCCCACGCATCATTTCTATCATTGCTTGCCTTGTAAAATTGCGCATTACAGATTTTTCTGGCGTTTCTGGCGTGAAATCTACAATAGTTTTACCTGCACGGTCCACAATCTTAGTGATATAGAGAGGCTTCATTGGTTTTCCGCCATTTACAAATGAAGTATAAGCAGAAGCCAGATCGCGCATTTTTATTTGAGCTGTTCCTAAAGCAAGTGAAGGGACTTGAGGTAACTTTGAAGGAATCCCCATTTTATGGGCTTGATTAATAACTTTACCAATGCCTACATCGAGCAAAACTTTTACAGCAACGGTGTTAACCGAATTACTCAAAGCTCCTTTTAAGGAGTATTTTAAATCTTCACCCTCACCACCTGAGTTTGATGGTGACCATTCTTTATTGTTGAAATAGTAAAGTTCTTGTTCTCCACTATAATAAGTACACGGATCAACTCCTTGTTCTAGTGCAGTTGTGTAAACAAATGGTTTAAATGTAGATCCTACCATACGCTCACTTTGACTTACGTGGTCATATTTAAAATTTTCAAAATCAATACCGCCAATGTATGCTAATACACCACCGGTCTCAGGATCTAGAGCTATAAAGCCACAGTTTAGAAGCGATAAGTAATGGGCAAGGCTATCTCTCACTGAAATAGATTGAGTCGTTTCATCACTATTCCAGTCAAATATTGTTCTGTTTCTTTTTACATCAAGTGAATCTTCAAGGGCTTCTTGAGAAATACTATCTTTTACTAACTTTTTATAGTAAGGTAGTTTTTTTAAGCTGGGTTCTAAAATTGATTTGCGTTTCCAGGGGGCATAGTTGCCATATGCTTTTTCATATTGAGTTTGCAACGCTGCCATTTGCTCACGCATTCCGGCTTCTGCATATTCTTGCATTTGCTTATCTAGGGTGGTATGTATAATAAGGCCATCCTGATAAAGGTCATAGGCGCTTCCGTCTGCTTTAGTATAATTTTTCAGGAGTTCTTTAGCCTCTTTACGTATAAGTTCTCTAAAATAAGGTGCTATACCTAAATCTGTCCTTTTTTGATAACTTAGAACGATCGTATCTCGCTCCATTCCAACAGTGTCCCGAGGTTTTAAATACTTATACCGAAGCATTTGATTGATAACTACATCTCTTCTTTTTTTAGCTCTGTCTGGATGTACACGTGGATTGTAACTGTTGTTTGCCTTTAGAGTCCCAACTAATATTGCTGCCTCATTTAAGGTTAAAAGTTCTGTGTTTTTATTGAAAAACTTCTGACTGGCACTTTCAATTCCGTATGTGTTGTCAGGGAACGGAACGGTATTGAGGTAGAGATTTATAATTTCATCTTTTGTATATACGTCTTCAATACGCTGGGCAACAATAAACTCTTTAAATTTTGAAATGACCAGATTGAAAGTTCCTCCGCCGGGTCTTCCGTAGATATTTTTAACCAATTGCTGGGTGAGTGTACTACCACCTCCAGAAGACTCGTCTTGCATAAGAAGAGTCTTAAAAAACACCCGCATCAAACTCAATTTATCAACACCATCGTGCTTGTAAAAACGAGCGTCTTCGGTAGCAATTAAGGCATTTTTTAAATGTGGTGGAATCTCATCAAAACCTATAGGTCTGCGATCAAAAATATAATATTTCCCTATGTTTTTACCGTTGCGATCTACCAGTTGAGTAGCTAAGGATTGTTCTAAGTGGGTGAGTTCATATTTAGAAGGAAGATCTCCCCAAAATCCCATATAAATACTCAGAAAGAATATTGAAAATATAAAGAAAAAAGAACCTATAACGAGTAAAGGGTAACGAACCCATTTTCTTTTTATAGCACTGTGAAATTTTAAAGCAGCAAATCTAAAACCGATTTCTACATACTTTAAAACCTTTGTAAAAAGTGTAAAAGCTTTGTTTTTAAAAGAAGTGATATTCTTATTTTCTAAGGGGTTCTTCATAAAAGAACAAATGTAGTGGTAATCTTTAAAGCTATCTACAGTGGTTTACATTACTTTAACAACTATTTTTTGATTTTAGTGTAACAAAAAGTTAACTGGTCCGTCTACTTTATATAACATCAATCAAGAAGTTCTTTAAAATTCAGATTTTGTATAAAACTAGTTGCCGGCTCTGTTGGCGAGATGTTTTAGAACGTGTTAGGCTTGCTTCCTTTTATTAAGGAAAAGAGCTTGATAATAGGAAGCTGATTTTTCAAGATAAAATCAAATCAATCACAAACGGGCAGTTATCTGATTCTTTTAGATAGCTGCTTTTTTATTGGCATAGCAAAAGGATTTAATATTCCGAAGCTTGCCCCAGAGTAGTTTACTTTATAAAAGTGTTGCAAGTAGAAGCGTACCGGCAACACAAAGAATGATCGAGAGAATTCCACCTATAATAAAAAAGTGCTTGAATTTGTAAATCCCCAGGTTGTAAATCAAGGTGTTAGTCTGATAACCTACCGGAGTGAAAAAACTAAAATTTGCTGCAAACATAACTGCGAGTATAAAAGGTTTTGCAGAAAGATCTAAGCCGCTAGCTACTGTAATTGCAATAGGAGTCATAATTACCGCAGTAGCATTGTTTGAAATACTACCGCTTAAAACCATTGTTATTAAAAATAATGCCCCTAATACAAATAAATTGTCTTTCCCCTCAAAAAGCATAAGTAAATGCTCAGATAGCCAAATATCTGCTCCGCTGTTTGTCATTGCAACTCCTAATGGAATCATACCGGCTAATAAGAAAAAAATTTGCCAGTCAATTTTATGATAAATCTTATTCATCTCAAGGCTTTTAGTTGCTAATAACAATGCAATCCCGGTAAGCGAACTAGCCAAAATACTTAAAACACCTGATGCTGCCAGACCTATAACCGTCAATAAAATTGCAAGTGTTATATACTTTCGGGTCTTGTTTTTGGGTTCAAAGGGCTCATGTGTTCTAAGAATTACAATACCTTCTAAATTCTCTAAAGTATTCAGTTCTGCCTGAGTTATTTCTAATAGAATTCGATCCCCTGGTTTTATGCGAATCTGATCTAAATCTTTACGAATTAGGCGTTCTCGTGTGTTGCGAATATTTTTTCGTTTTTTAATTGCTACGGGTAATGCTCCTTCAAGTTTAAAACGCTTTAAACTGTTAAGCGTATTCCCTATAAAAGTAGATCCCGGCAAAATTAAAACTTCCACTAAATGGATTTCAGATTCTGGATTCTCTTCCTCATTCTCTTTTGATTTTTCGGTATTTTTCTTAGAGAGTCCTTCTTCGGCAGAAATTTGTTCTACCGTTTCTAGATCTGCCATGACCACTAAGCGATCCCCTTGAGCTAAGGTGATGTATTTTCCGGGAGCATTTGTAACATCACTACCCCGAATGAGTTTCAATAGTGTTACATTAGGTGTATTTAAAAATGAAATATTTTTTATTGATTTACTTATTAGTGGAGAATCGTCATTAATAGTTAACGTAGTGATGAGTTCATCAAGCTTATAATCTAGCTCCAGACTTTCAGAAGCATTTTTAGCAGGTAAAAAGCGAGAAGCACTAGTTATTACTACAATACCTATAACAAGAAAAATACATCCAAAAAGAGCAAATTCAAAAAAGCCAAGCTTTTCAACTCCGCGGTTTTGAGCTATAGAATTTACAATGAGGTTTGTAGAAGTACCCATTAGTGTGCAACTACCGCCTAAAATACCTGCGAATGAAACCGGCAACAACAATTTTCCGGCAGCAATCCCATAACGTTCTGCCAGTTGAAAGATGATCTTTATAAAGATAATTACAACTGCTGTAGTACTTATAAATGCTGAAATACCTGCGGTTATAAACATAAAAACAGGAATGAGCAGGAGTAGAGGGAGTATGCTTAAACGCTGTAACCCTTTAGCAAACCAAGCTATAACACCGTTATCTTCTAGCGCAACTGCTATAATCATTAAAGCTAAAACGGTTATTGTTGCCGAATTGGAAAAACCACTTATGCCTTCTTCTGGACTAACTAAACCCAGTAGGATCAAAGAAACCACAATAAACATTGCAATCTTGTCAACAGGAAAGAGTTCGGTCACAAAAAAGAAAATAGTTAAACCGAGGATAATAAAAACTTCAATGATTGCAATATCCATAAAATTAAGCTGAGATTTTTAAGCTAAATTTATAATGAAACTTAAAATCATTTTGCCAAATATTACTTAAACAATACACAATCAAAATAGGTTATAAGTAGAATTGATATTTTTGAATTTATCTAACATTAGTTTATGTATGAATCTATACGTTCTCACGTAGAAGAAATTATTCAAATTTCTGATGAGGAATTTGAAGAGTTTAAGAGTATTCTAGCTCCGCAACGATTGCGAAAAAAAGAGTTTCTCATTCAGCCCGGTTCGTTTGTAGATACAGAATATTATGTTGTGGAAGGTTGTGTAGAAGCTTTTCATACTTCAGAAGCAGGAGAGCAATCTGTTGTGCAGTTTGCTATTGAAGATTGGTGGATAAGTGATTTCTCGGCTTTTTTTAATGAAACACCAGCACGATTGAGCGTTAGTTGTTTAGAAGATTCTTTGGTTTTAGGATTGAAGAAAAATAATCTGGAAGAACTGTATAAACGAATACCAAATTTTGAACGATTTTTCAGGATCAAGACAACCAGAGCATTTATAAGTTTGACTGCTCGTATACAAGCGGGATTAGAAAAGAACAGTAAACAACGGTATTTAGATTTTTGTAAAACTTATTCTAATATAGAAAAGCGGGTTCCTAATTATAGAATCGCGAGTTATCTGGGCATTAAGCCAGAATCTTTGAGTAGAATCAGAAAAGAGCTTTCAGTACTTGATTAACACTGATTAACATCATTTGAAACTTATTAACAGGTTAAACTAACATAGGTCAACTTCTGCTACCTGTTGGGTTTATAGTTTTGTAAAAAACATTACTTATGAAACTAAAGAATAAAACCATTATCGTTACAGGAGCTTCAAGCGGAATAGGAGAAGCTACGGCTAAAACACTAGCTAAAGCAGGAGCAAATCTGGTAATCACTGCCAGAAGAACTGATCGATTAAATGAACTGAAAGCATCAATTGAAAAAGATGGAGGTAGAGCTTTAGTAGTTACTGCAGACGTTACCAGTAAAAAAGATTGGAAAAAAGTAATTGATGAGACACATAAAACATTTGGTAAAGTTGATTCACTTGTAAATAATGCTGGTCTAATGCCTCTTTCATTTGTTGAAAATTTGA
This sequence comes from Leeuwenhoekiella aestuarii, assembly GCF_004104055.1. Taxonomy (GTDB): domain Bacteria; phylum Bacteroidota; class Bacteroidia; order Flavobacteriales; family Flavobacteriaceae; genus Leeuwenhoekiella; species Leeuwenhoekiella aestuarii. The sequence continues at coordinate 490,799 of NZ_QOVJ01000002.1, forward strand.
AAACAGATGAATGGGATAAAATGGTAGATGTTAACATTAAGGGTGTTCTTAATGGTGTGGCTAGTGTAATCCCAGATATGAAAGAAAATAAATCAGGGCACATTATTAACATATCTTCTGTTGCTGGTAGAAAAATTATGCCTGCAGGTGCCGTTTATTGCGCCACGAAATATGCTGTAAGAGCATTAAGTGAAGGAATTCGTCTAGAAATGGGGCCAAAATATAATACTAAAGTAACTGCTATAGAGCCAGGATTTGTGGATACAGAATTGACTAATACTATCACAGATGAAGATGTACAAGAGATGATGTCTCAGTTTGAAGACCTTACTCCATTACAGGCGCAAGATATTGCAGACTCAATCTATTATGCTTTAACACAACCTGAACATAGCAGTGTAAATGAAATTTTAATACGTCCTACTAATCAGGATCTTTAATATTAAAACTAAATTTTTTACAAAAAAAGCTTCCGATCTCTGGAAGCTTTTTTTGTAGAACTATAATTGAGCATAATATCATTTACTTTTAGCAAATAAAAGCAATATTTAAAAGTCCCAAGATACCCAGAATTAAAGCGATGATTCCTATAATTACTTTATATGGATTTAGAAATGCAGCAGATTTATTAAAGAAGTCTTGAAGAGATTGGCTGTTTTCAAACGAACCACCTAGCAGTGATAATCCTGCCAGAATACCTATTATATCTCTAAACGTACAGAAGGGTCTGAATAAGAACCAAAAACCTATAAGTAAGCATATTCCGCCTATGACGGCTGCAAAAGGTTTTAGTGTGTTTGCAGCTTTTGTAAAAATCTGTGTGCTGCCATCCCATTTATCAAGCGTAGTAATCCCTAGTAAAATACCTGCGCATATAAGTGCAAGTTCAAAGAGTATAACCATATTATTTTTCTTTTAGTTTCTTGAAGTCTGTAACATGAACAAGGTCTTCTTGTTCACGAATAAAATTAACTGCTTCAAGTAAACTTTCAAAAGAAAATATCTCGCCTTTATAAAAAAGACGTTCCATAATTAGATTGTGTATTGCTGTTTTGCGATGAATAACAACTGCAAATATATTTAAAAGATCATATTGATTTAAGTACGTAAGCCAATCTTGAGGCTTTATAGAATAATCGTTGATTCGATTTGATATATAGTTTATTTTTTGATGCTTGTTGTAGAATTTTTTGCAAGCTATAATCACTTCACAAGCTTTATCCCACTCAAAGATTTCGCCTTCATTTATTTCTGATATTATATAGTCATCAAAGAAATAGAATACTCCAAAATCAAATTCGTGTTCTTCTCTTATAAGACTACTTAGGTAGGTATCTTTCACTTTCATATTTCAAACTTTATGATTAATAGAGGTAGGGCGTCTATCTTAAAGTTAGGCATTAAGACACAGCTTAAAAATCTGGATGTTTACTTATTCGTTTTACTAAACAAAAAAAGCCGCACATTGGCGGCTTTTTACAAGTAGAAAGAAAATGTACTCTTAGTTTGTACTACCTACAAGTGATAAAAACTTATCAAGATTAGGTAAAATTACGATGCGTGTACGTCTATTTTTTGCTCGGTCTTCTTTAGTAGCATTATCAACTAATGGTAAATAACTACTACGTCCTGCAGCAATTAATTTTTTAGGATCAACACCGTATTTGTCTTGTAGTTCTCTAATAATAGCGGTAGAACGTTCAACACTAAGTTCCCAGTTATCTATGATATACGCTCCGGGTTTTACAGTTTGATCATCTGTATGACCTTCAACCATTACTTCTATAGCCGGTTCAGAATTTATAACATCAGCAAGACGCATTAATAAATTATCAGCCTTATTACTGACCCTGTAGCTTCCGCTATTAAATAATAATTTATCTGAAACATTAATCATTACAACAGTCTCATCAATATCAACTTGAATATCATCATCTGAAGATACACTGGCATCCAGATTTTTCTTCAAATTATAAGATATTGCAAGATTCATAGAATCTTCTAAGCTTTTAGCTTGTGATAATTGATTCTGATCTGCATTTTTTAAAGTAGCGCGCATTTTGTCTTTGGTACTTTCAGACATTACAGCAAGATTTTCTACAAGATCTAATTTTTGATAATTGTCATCTCTTAATGAATTTATTTTACTGTTGTAGTCTGCAACACGATTTTCAATAGCGCTGTATTTCGCTTCTAATTTTTCTTTTTCTACTTGTGTTTTAGTGAGCGAAACCCGAGTATCATCGTATTTGGTTTCAAGTTCTGTGTATTTCTTTTTTGACACACATGATACGGTAAGTATGGTCGCTCCTAATAGGGCAACAGTATTAATTGTTCTCATTATATTCATAAATTTAGTTAGACACTTATAACAGGTGTTATTTCAATTTATTTTTTTGAGAATCCTATAATTTTGTTAATACAGGTTGTATGTTTTAGAATTAGGCATAAAAAAAGTCCGTAAACACTAGGCTTACGGACTTTATATAAATAATTCAGTTTCTTATTTTATAGCAACCACTTCAAGATCAAAAACTAGATCCTGACCAGCTAATGGGTGATTTGCATCGATAACGATACTCTCGTTACGTACTTCTGCTACACGAAGTTGACGCTCACTACCGTCAGGATTTTTAGCCACAAGACCCATGCCTACCTGAGGATCTATTTCTGGTGGCAATTCAGCTTTAGGTACCTCTTGAAAAAGATCTTTTCTTACTTCTCCATAAGCTTCACTTTCAGGAATAGTTACTGTTTTTTTCTCAGTAACCTTCATATCAATAAGTCCGTTTTCAAATCCTGGAATGATTTGTCCCTGACCTAATTGAAATTCTAAAGGCTCCTTATCTACAGAGCTGTCAAAGATCTGACCATTGGTTAATTTACCGGTGTAGTGTACCTGCACCGTATCGTTATTTTTAACTGTACGTGTATTTTTTTCCTGTGTTTCCATAGGTGACAAGCTAAAAAACAGGTCGAATAATACCTAGCTAATTATGTTAAAATCCAAATTTTTAAGACATCAAAAACGAAAAGCATCAAAACCTGAGGAATTGATGCTTTTTAGTATTGTTTACTTAATAATTAGGATTTAGCCTTCTTGTTTTTAATGACTTTTGAAATAACAAAATAACCTACTAAAGCGATTATAAAGTATAAGAAATAGGAAACTGGTTTTCCGTTACCCCCTACAGTGGTAAACAAGCGTTCCCAACGTATTTTTTCCAGAATGCCTTTACCATTACTATCCCAGCTAAACCAGATAAAGACCGGTTTACCCACAATATGATTTTCTGGTACAAAACCCCAAAAACGGCTGTCTTCACTATTATGACGATTATCACCCATCATCCAATAGTAATCTTGTTTAAAAGTATATTCAGAAAGTGGCTCACCATTCAAGAGAACCTGATTTCCATTTACGCTAATTTCTCGTGGCTCACCCATTTCTTCCCCTTCATAGATCTCAATCAAGCGCTTGTAAAGCGGTAAATTTTCAGTTGAAATAGGGGTGGTAGCTCCTTTTTTTGGAATATATACTGAAGCGATCTGATCACGATTTCCTAAGCTCGCATTTCCTTTAGGAAAAATTGAAGGATCTTTTTGATCTGGAGTGGCAATCAATTTTTCTAAAGAAGCAACATTAGGATGATTTTTAAAGCGCTCTGCATTCTCATCGGTTATCGCTTGGGTAGCAAACTGAGTAGCATTATAGAATCGCAGATTTGTAATTTTATATTGATCGTATAGGTTTTTTGCGTTAAATCCGCCACCTTTAGAAGTACCTTGATAGCTGTATTGCAGTTGAGCACGATCTGGTAATTCGAGAGGTTCATTATTTACGAATACTTTACCATCAACAACTTTTAAACTATCACCCGGTAATCCCACAGCGCGTTTAACGTAATTGGATTTTTTATCAATGGGCTTGTGGTAATACTTACCATCATCCATACCATAAAACCGGTTAACTGTATCTACCGGCCAACTAAAAACCACAATATCGCTACGCTTAACATCCTGAAAACCCGGGAGTCTAAAGTAGGGGAGTTGTGGCTTATCTAAATACGATTTAACTCCAATGCCGGGAATCGTATCATGAACCATAGGAAAACTTACCGTTGTCATAGGTGTACGAGCTCCATAATGAAATTTACTTACAAAAAGAAAATCTCCTATAAGTAGTGTGCGCTCTAATGAGCCCGTAGGTATTGTAAAAGGCTGCATCACATACGTGTGCACGATGGTAGCAGCAACAACTGCAAATAGAATAGAGCTCACCCATTCTCCAGAAGCACTTTTAGGAACCAAAGAACGTTCGGTTTTATAAGTTACATGCGCTACATAATTTAAATAATACAGGTAAAATCCTAATGTTACAATAACCAGAACTGTATCTGTGGTAGTGTTCTTACCAAAACTACGCGCCGTTTCTACCCAAATAACCGGAAACATAATTAGATTGACAATGGGTATAAACAGTAAAATCGTCCACCACCACGGGCGACCTATTATTTTCATTAAAATTACGGCATTGTATATGGGGACTAAAGCTTCCCAGGCTTGTCTTCCAGCTTTTTTATAAAGCTTCCAGGTGCCTAAAAAATGAATTACCTGTAATGCCAGAAAAAATATAAACCATTGCATTAGTGTCATCGGTCTCTTTGTTTATATGCAAGTCTCTTTGGTATCAGAAACGATTGCGGTTTAATGTTGTATTGGTTAAAATTTTTAAATTTTGTTACGATAAATTTAAAACATCTTTCATGCTGTAAACGCCGGTTTTGTCTCTTAACCATTCAGCAGCTATAATCGCTCCTAATGCAAATCCGTTGCGATTGTGAGCTTTATGCTCAATGGTTATTTCATCAACCTGACTCTCATATTTTATTGTGTGTGTACCGGGAACTTCACCTTCACGTTCAGCTTTAATGGTGATTTTATCAGTTTCTTCTTTATCAAGAACCCAGTCTGTATTGTGAGAGTGATCTAAGATTCCTTCAGCCAACGTTATAGCGGTGCCACTGGGTGCATCTAGTTTGTGAATGTGATGCACTTCAGTCATAGATACGTTATAATCTTTAAGATGTTGCATCATTTTAGCAAGCTGTTTATTCAGTTCAAAAAAGATATTGACCCCAACACTAAAGTTAGATGCATATATAAATGCTCCATTGTTTTTTTTGCATAGCGAAACCATATCTTCATACTTAGCTAACCAACCTGTAGTTCCAGAAACTACCGGGACACCAGCTTTTAAACAAGCAGAAATATTATTTACTGCTGCGTCTGGGACACTAAAGTCTATCGCAACATCTGCCTCGTTAAAATCATAGTCATCATTTTGATCAATAGTCTTAACAACTGTATGACCACGTTCTGTAGCTAGTTTTTCTATGGTTTTTCCCATGCGGCCATAACCAAGAAGGGCAATTTTCATAATCTAAAAAGTATAAGTTAACCGCATACCAAAGGTGTTGTTGTAATCAAATGTGTTGCGCTCCATAAAAGGAGAAAAGCTCAAACGGTCTTCAACCTCATATTGAGAAAGGTGGGCGTCTACGTTTGCTTCTATAATCTGCAAAACATAAATTCCTGCGGTAATTAATATTGAAAGTTCTTTATTTCTTCTGTAAAAATCCTGAGCACGGATTAACTGATCTTCTGTAAAAGTTTGAGTTATAGAGCCATCATCAGCTATAATTGTAAACTCATCAATTCTACCAGCTATACGATCTTTATAAGCCGTACGATATTTTTGAAAAAGGTCGTGATTGTAAACAGCAATACCCACTCCTGTACCTATAGCACCATATACGAGAGGCATTTTCCAGTAATCTTTATTGTACGCTTGACCTAGCCCCGGTAAAATGGCAGAGTAAAAAGCTGCTCTTGCAGGTTTTAAAGGTTCGTATTCTTTAAAAGCTTCGTCTATTTCTTCAGCTTCTATTTTAGGAGCAACTGGCTCGGTTTCCTGAGCATAGCTTAACGAATATAGAAATAGAAATGAAAGTAGCAGGAATTTATTTGGCACCAGAAATTAGTTTTTTAAGTCGCTTAAAGTCTTCTTCTGATGAAAACGGAATAATTAATTTTCCATTGCCTTTGTTAGCAACTTTCACATCTACTTTAGCACCAAAATATGAGGAAAACTCCTTTTTTGCATTCTCAATATATTCTGGAGTTTTACTTTTTGCAGGTGTAGATTTACTAACACTTTTACCTTCTTTATAGCTTTTTACTAGGGCTTCGGTAGCACGTACAGATAAAGAGTTTTCTAATATCTTTTCATAAATATCTAATTGATCAGAAGTGCTATCGATATTGATTAAAGCTCTACCGTGTCCCATAGATAAAAAACCGTCACGCATACCGGTCTGAATAATAGGATCTAGTTTTAATAATCTCAGATAATTTGCGATTGTAGATCTGTTCTTACCTACGCGCTCACTCATTTGTTCTTGAGTAAGATTTATTTCTTCAATTAAACGTTCGTAGGAAAGTGCAATTTCAATAGGATCAAGATCTTCCCGTTGAATATTCTCAACAAGAGCCATCTCTAATGACTCTTGATCATTTGCAATACGTATGTATGCAGGTATGGTTTCAAGGCCAACGAGTTTAGAAGCTCTAAAACGTCTTTCTCCGGAAACTAACTGATATTTATCAAAATCGATTTTACGTACTGTAATAGGTTGTATAACCCCTAATTCGCGTATTGATGAAGCTAATTCTTTTAAAGCATCTTCGTTAAAACTACTTCGTGGCTGAAAAGGGTTGACTTCTATATTGTTAAGTTCTAGTTCAACAATATTGCCCACTACCTTGTCTGCACCTTTATCTTCGGCAGTTTTAATGTCATTATCGGGGTCTTTCAATAATGCAGAAAGACCGCGTCCTAAGGCTTGTTTTCTTACTGCTTTAGCCATCGTTATGCGTCATTTTTTGTGATTATCTCCTGTGCTAAACTTAAGTAATTTGCAGCACCTTTACTGCCGGCATCGTAATTAATTATGCTTTCACCATAACTTGGCGCTTCGCTCAAGCGCACGTTACGTTGTATTATAGTTTCAAAAACCATCTCGTTAAAATGCTTCTGAACCTCATCAACCACCTGATTAGAAAGGCGTAAACGAGAATCAAACATAGTTAACAATAGGCCTTCTATATCTAAAATTTGATTATGGATTTTTTGTACACTTTTTATTGTGTTTAGAAGTTTTCCTAAACCTTCTAATGCAAAATATTCACACTGTATGGGTATAATTACAGAGTCTGAAGCTGTTAACGCATTAAGCGTTAATAAGCCTAGTGATGGTGCACAGTCTATAAGAATATAATCATAAGAATCTTTAAGATGTCGTATTGCTTTTGCCATCATATACTCGCGTTGCTCCATATCTACGAGTTCAATCTCAATAGCAACCAGGTCAATATGTGCCGGAATCAAATCCAGATTTGGCGAATCTGTTTTGATAATAGTTTCTTCCGCTTTGCTCGAATGTTCTAATAATTGATAGGTACCCAGTTCAACAGTTTCTACATCAATACCAAGTCCAGATGTGGCGTTAGCCTGTGGGTCTGCATCAATAAGAAGTACTTTTTTCTCTAAAACGCCTAAAGAGGCAGCAAGGTTTACAGAGGTTGTAGTTTTACCAACTCCTCCTTTTTGATTAGCAATTGCTATTATTTTACCCATAAATTTTTGACTGAATTGTTGTGCGAAAATACAATTTATAACCCGCAAATGAAATGCTTTTTGTTAACAGGTTTTTAATGCTCTATGTAACTTATACTGTGATATTCTAAAAGTTTATGCTTAGTTATAAGCGATATTTTGGTATAAAATATTTTATATAGCTATAAATATCGTTTTTTTCGTGAATGATTATTTTACGTTAATTACAAAAAAGTTTAGTCTATAGGAGATATCAATCTTCAGTAAATCGTGTTTTATAAATTCAAGTACTTATACACGAATAACTTTCTAGAAAAATTAACCTTACTTACTACGTTTAGCCTTAACCATAGCTTCCAGCTGGTCCCATAATTCTTCAGGAATGTCTTTAAGAAGATTGAATTGTCCTGCACCTTCTAGCCATTCTCCACCATCAATCGTGACTACTTCGCCGTTAACATAAGCTGAAAAGTCTGAAACCAGATATGCCGCCAAATTAGCCAGTTCCTGATGATCGCCCACGCGACGTAGCGGCACTTTTTTGGAAAGATCAAATTTCTCTGCCAAATCTCCCGGAAGTAAACGTTCCCAGGCACCTTTAGTAGGGAAGGGGCCGGGGGCGATCGCATTAGAGCGTATCCCGTATTTAGCCCATTCAACAGCCAGCGAGCGCGTCATCGCCAGCACGCCGGCTTTTGCCGTTGCACTGGGCACTACATAGGCAGAACCTGTCCAGGCATAGGTCGTTACGATGTTTAAAATAGTTTTGTTTTTTTCACCTTTATCAATCCAGTGTTTACCAAAAGCAAGCGTACAGTTTTTACTACCTTTTAAAACAATATCAATCACCACATCAAAAGCATTTGCCGAAAGTCGTTCGGTTGGTGAAATGAAATTACCTGCGGCATTATTGAGTAAAACATCAATACTGCCGTATTTCTCAACAATCGAATCTCTCATGGACTCGACCTGTTCGTAATGGCGTACATCGCATTGAACGGCAAAACAGTTGCCTCCGGTATCTTCCTCAAGTTCCTGAGCAGTATTTTTTAGTTTATCTAAATTTCGTGAAGTGATTACCACGTTAGCACCCAGTTCGAGAAAGTATTTGGTCATTGATTTTCCCAGACCGCTTCCGCCGCCGGTGACAACAATAGTTTTTCCTTTTAGCGCATCATCGCGTAGCATTTTATGGGTATAATTCATTTTCGTTTCTTGTAATTCGTATCACTTTTTTTTTAAAAGTACATTTTTCAACACACGATTTAATCTACTAATTACAATTTTTCTAAGTTACTTATACTTCCCTAGGATTTTCGGTAACTCCAAATCAAATGCATGCATTTGAAAATCAGCATCAACCACGTTACCAGCTTTGTCTAAAACAATGTATTGAGGAATCCCATTAAAACTGAACAAATCTCTAAAGCGCTGATAGGTACTCTGATCTACTCGATACACGTTTTCCAGTTCTTGTTCTTTGATAAAATCCTCATATTTAGGAGATGTACTACTTTCATCTGTAATAAAAATAAACTCAAAATTAGGGTTGTCTTTATATTTTTTACGTGTTTCCTTCATTCTTTCAATAGTACCTATGCAGGGACCGCACCACGTTGCCCAAAAATCAATAAAGAGAATTTTATCCTTAAATGGGTCAGTGATGTTACGGAAGGCAGTAGTGCCTTTCCCTTCAGGAAGAATAAGAGTATTTTCTTTAAAAGTTTCGGCTGTAGGAATGTCTGCATCTACAATCATTTCATTATCTGATACTTGAGGATACGTTTGTTCATAAATCCGTTGTCCTTCAGCTTTTAAAAACGGGTTACCTATATTTTCTTTAAGACTTGCCCAGACCAGCTCTGAAGTTTCTTTTCCCCAAAAATCAAAGAAAAATTTAAGACTGCGCACTTTAATAATGTCACTGGCCAGATCTTTTTCAACACCAAAGAAATGGACCAGCAAACTGTCTTTTTGCTTCCATTTATCCAATACCACTTGCGCTTTGTCCTCGGGCGGGGCTTCTACATATTTTTTAAAATATGCTTGCGATTCTGTCTTATATTTTTCATTGAATTCTTTTGCCAACTTTATTCGCTCCAACGAATCAAGCTTCGATTTTTTGTCATTTGGTTTTAAAAAATTTTTATACTTTTCTTCTAAAGCAATACCTTCTTCTTCAAAATATTCCAGTATCGTTCTTTCTGGTTCCCGAAATCTTGAAAGTTGTGAATCGTGTTCTACTTTGCTAAATACATTGGTATACTCGAGACGGTTTATTAGAGTACTATATTGATTAGTAGCCAAAGCAGCAGTTTGATTTACTGGTAATAAGGTCTGCATGCTCTCATAATAGGAATCAGGCACTTCAAGTTGAAGAATGGCATGGGTAGTATCTTTCCTTTTCAAATAATCCCTGCGATGTATGTAATTAAACATATAGGTACTGGCGATTAGCTTAATATTGGCTCGGTGAAAATCCTTCGCTTTTTTGGAGATGCTATTTTCAGATAAGAATATGTTTAGTTTGTCTTCATTTTGAGTATATAGATTAAAGATTTTAGATTGAAAATCTAGAGGAGCAAGAGTGCCTACCCATTTTTGAAATTCTTCTCGGTAATCAGGACGTAGGGGAGAAAATGCATTTAATTCCCGATTCATTTTAGCTAGCGGCCCTTGATATTCAATATTTTCAAATTCGTAACGGCGGTTGCGATAACGGTCTGCAAGCAAAAAATCTCCCCAATCCAGAATAAGGCCCAGAGTAGTTCCGGGTTCAAGATAATAGGTAAAACCTTTCTCATTAATGACCATATAGGTTTCTACGGGATGTATCAACGGTATTTCGGCTTCAAATCGTCCATCAGGTGCAATTTCTACAACTGTAGGATATTCTTCCCGGGTTAGTTCATTGCCGATATAGATCATTCCGGTTTCAAAACCCAGTCTGGGATCGTAGCCTTTAATATAACCCACAATACGCGCCATTTTTCTATTGAAAAAATTGTCCGAATCAAAACGCTTCAATGCTGGATCTGATTGTGCTATTTCATCCTGAATCCAGTTCATCACATCTGATGGTACTTCTTTTGTAGTTTCAGAACTGCTTTTAGTAAGTGAAACCCCAAAGATAGTATTGGAAGCATCTACGTAATCAATCGTTTGAGTAGAAGCGGGGAGCGGTTCAAAAATGAGCTCGTTGAATTGTTCTCCAGAATCGGGTGTCCACAGTTTTTCATCAAATTTGGCATCTATCACCTCTTTGATCATGTATTTTTTATCCGTAGCCGCATCCCGCAAATAGATGTCTTTTGTGAAATTGACCCACCATCCTGGAATAAATTTGGAATGGATGGTGACGCGGGTTTCTTCAGGAGTGGTTTCTATACGCTGGATGTACGTGATTCCACTGGTGGTTACTTCATAATCGGGATTTTCAATAACCCTCACCTTTTCCTGACCATTACAAAAGTTGGAAACGAATAAAAAAACGAAGAAGGTTAAGCTGTGAATACTAATTTTCATGATTGATGAATTTGTTAAAATAGAAAATTAGAAAATTTCTGCTTTATAGAATCTTAATTCACAGCATAATATATGTATTTATAACATTTAAAATAAAAATCTATTCAAATGTCTGCAGTAAAATCTCTAAAATAGAAATTGCAGCCTCACTGATTTTTGATCCGGGGCCAAAAACGGCAACTGCTCCGGCTTCAAATAAAAACTGATAATCTTTACGCGGAACGACACCACCTACAATAACCATAATATCCTCGCGTTCGAGTGCTTTTAATTCTTGAATAACTTGTGGAACGAGTGTTTTATGTCCACCAGCTAAAGATGATATTCCCAATATATGAACGTCATTTTCTACAGCTTGCTTTGCGACTTCCTTGGGCGTTTGAAACAACGGACCAATATCTACATCAAAGCCAACGTCAGCATAACCGGTCGCTACAACTTTAGCTCCTCGGTCGTGGCCATCCTGTCCCATTTTAGCAATCATAATACGGGGACGTCGCCCCTCGAGTTTGGCAAAACGATCTGCGAGTTGTTGGGCTTTAGCAAAAGCGGGATCTGTTTTTATTTCTTTACTGTACACACCACTAAATGATTTTATTTGGGCTTTGTGTCTGCCAAAAGCTTTTTCAAGAGCATCTGATATTTCTCCCAGAGTAGCTCTTTCTCGAGCAGCAGTTACAGCTAAAGTTAGCAAATTACCGGTTCCTGTTTTTGCACATTCGGTTAAATCAGTTAAAGTTTTTGCAACTCCCTCAGCATTGCGATTGGCTTTTAAATTTTCAAGTCGTTGCAATTGAGACGCACGTACTGCATCATTATCTACCTCAAGTGTAACGAGATCGTCTTCTTGGTCTAACTGATATTTATTAACGCCAATAATCAAATCATTACCACTATCTATACGGGCCTGTTTACGAGCAGCAGCTTCTTCAATACGTAGTTTTGGGATTCCTTTTTCAATGGCTTTAGTCATACCGCCCAACTCTTCAATCTCTTCAATATGCTTCCAGGCTTTTTTAGCAATTTCATGGGTCAAACGTTCCACATAAAAACTACCTGCCCAAGGATCAACTGTGCGTGTGATTTCGGTTTCTTTTTGTAAATAAAGTTGGGTATTACGTGCAATTCGTGCTGAAAAATCAGTAGGTAAGGCAATAGCCTCGTCCAGGGCATTGGTGTGTAAACTTTGAGTCCCGCCAAAAACAGCCGCTGCAGCTTCAATTGTTGTACGCGCAACATTATTGAACGGATCTTGTTCTGTAAGTGACCAACCGCTGGTTTGACAGTGAGTACGCAGGGAAAGCGATTTTTGATTTTTAGGGTTGAATTGCTTTACGATCTTTGCCCAAAGCATACGAGCAGCACGCATTTTTGCAATTTCCATAAAGTGATTCATCCCAATTCCCCAGAAAAAAGAAAGACGTGGTGCAAATTTATCTACATCCATTCCTGCATTGATACCGGTGCGCAAATATTCTAAACCGCCTGCAAGCGTATAAGCCAATTCAATATCACAAGTCGCACCCGCTTCTTGCATATGGTAACCTGAAATTGAGATCGAATTGAACTTAGGCATTTGCTTAGCTGTAAATTCAAAAATATCTGAAATGATACGCATAGAAGGACTTGGCGGATAGATATAAGTATTTCTCACCATAAATTCCTTCAAAATATCATTCTGAATCGTGCCTTGCAGTTGCTCAGGTTTTATGCCTTGCTCTTCTGCAGCGACAATGTAAAATGCCATAATGGGCAGTACAGCTCCATTCATCGTCATCGAAACGCTCATTTTATCTAGCGGAATCTGGTCAAATAACAGTTTCATATCTTCAACCGAATCGATAGCCACACCGGCTTTCCCCACATCTCCTTCTACACGCTCGTGATCACTATCATATCCGCGATGCGTAGCCAGGTCAAAAGCAACAGAAAGTCCTTTCTGACCCGCTTTAAGATTACGTCTGTAAAATGCATTACTTTCTTCAGCGGTAGAAAAACCGGCATATTGTCTTATGGTCCACGGTTTGCGCACATACATGGTGCTGTAAGGCCCACGTAAATAGGGAGGAATTCCTGCTGCAAAATCCAGGTGTTCAACTTCTTCCAGATCAGCTTCAGAATATTCCTTTTTAATGAGAATTTCTTCTGCAGTACTCGCCACAGATGTATCAACCGATTTTTTGTTGGTAGATTTTTTAAGGCTAAGATGTTGCAGGTTTTTTCTACTCATCTTCTAATCGTTTTTGTTCTAATGCTTCTGTCAGGCGTTTTGGAATAACAGGTTCTATTAAAGTTTTACGCGGGTTTATTTTCAGAAATGGAAAAATCTCAAGCTCATTTTTCATTTGATCTTCGGTGTTCTGAAATACATTGCTGCCTATTACAGTCCTTTCTCCAGAATCAAAAGCCTCTTGTTCTTTAACAGCTGATTCTTTAATTTTCTTCTGAATTTTCCCGTCTATAAGTTGCGTTATAAAACCACCGCCTGCTTCAATCTCTTTAAAAAGGCTGATTGCTTTCTCTGAGAATTGCTGCGTTAATTCTTCAATATAATACGCCCCATCTGCAGGATTAGCCACTTGATCAAAATAGCTCTCGTGCTTTAAAATAAGCAATTGGTTTCGGGCAATTCGTTGACCAAATTTGTTGGTCCTATGGTAAATCGCATCATAGGCCAGATTACAAAAGCTATCAGCCCCACCCAGTATGGCACTCATAGCTTCTGTTGTGGTGCGTAAAAGGTTTGTATTGTAATCGTAAAGGGTTTTATTCCGCAAAGCGGAAACAGCAAGAATGTGGCAAGAATGTGGCAAATTATATGCCTCTGCAAGCGTTGCAAAAACCAACCGAAGTGCTCTTAATTTTGCAATTTCAAAGAAATAATTAGAACCTGTAGCAATCTTAAACGTGATGGTCTGGGTTTTTAAAGCATCTCCATACTGGTTGAAATATTCATTGACGTGTGCCAACGTATAAGCCAATTGCTGAACCATGTTTGCGCCAGCATTGTGATAGCCTGTTAAATCAACACCTATAACGTTATCGTTTTCAGCGTTTAAAAAAACCTTTTCCAAACTTTGAAAATCATTTTTCTGGTTAGAAAACCAGTTTCCTGACAGTGCCAGATTGCCTACAATATCTGTATTTAAAAAAGCTACGTGATTTTTAGCTTTCAGTTTTAGGCTCAATTCGGTCAAGAAATCAGCATCCAAAAAACTAAAACTGAAATAGATCGTCAACTCTTGCTGTGGTAGATTATCAACCAATTCATCTACATTAAATTTCTCATCCGCTTTAAAAAGCAGGGATTCTGCACCTTTAGAAAGCGCAAGTGTAGCCGTTTTTGCAGAAACCTTTGGATCTAGAATAAAAATCTCTTCAACGATATTCCAGTTTTGTGGGTGACCGGGAATGGGGAGTGGAGTAGTGTCTTCGCTGTGATAAAAGGGTTTTATATGTATTCCTTCGGGAGCATTCCAGACGAGTGTTTTATTATAGTCCAGGCCATCAAGATCGTATTGTATCTTTTGCTTAAAAGCTTTGGCAGAAACCGGTTGAAATTCAGAAAATAAATGTTTACCCATCTTTATCTGTTTTTAAGCTGTCTTCAAATTCAATGATAAAAATTTCTTCATTTTCTTTTTTCATCAAATACTCTTCACGCGCAAAGCGCTCCAGTTCTTCAGAATCTTTAAGCTTATTGATCTGATTTCGGTCAGATCTAATTTCTTGTTTAAAATATGCACGATTTCCTTTTAACTTATCGATCTCATCGTTAAGTTCTTTGTGAATGAACCACGAGTTGGTATCAAAAAACACCATCCAAACTGTGAAAATCACCAAAATAAGCACGTATTTATTTCCCAAAATACGAAACCACTTTTTCTGACGGAGTTTTTTTAATACAGACACAAGAAAGGTGTTAAGGTTAAACCAAACGTTGATTTATAATACTGCGAACGATATCTATAGCGACGTTGTTGTATCGGTTATAAGGTATGATAATATCTGCATATTCTTTAGTAGGCTCTATAAATTGTTGATGCATGGGTTTTAACGTGGTCTGGTATCGTGTTAAAACTTCTTCCAAATCTCTTCCACGTTCTGCAATATCCCGCTTCAACCTACGTATAAGTCGCTCATCAGAATCAGCATGTACAAAGATCTTGATATCAAACAACTCTCTTATTTCAGGGTGCGTGAGGATCAAAATGCCTTCTACAATCACAACCTTTCTAGGATGTGTAATCACCTTATCACTGGTACGGTTGTGCTTTACAAAAGAATAAACAGGCTGTTCAATAGTTTCCCCGTTTTTTAATAGCTCAAGATGCTTACACAGCAATTCAAAATCTATAGATTTAGGGTGGTCAAAATTTATTTTAACCCGCTCATCATAACTGAGGTGTGAGGTATCACGATAGTAAGAATCCTGTGAGATGACAGTAACTTCACCTTCAGGTAATTCCTGCACAATTTGATTAACAACAGTTGTTTTACCGCTACCAGTACCACCAGCAATTCCTATAATTAGCATAAACTCACTTTTCGGCAAAAATAGGAAACTTACGCGATAATCGCGCTTAAAAGCATTGGGCCTTATTCTGGAATTTTAAGTATTTCAAGGTGAAGCTTTACACGCTTAATTCAGAGTCATTTAATCTTCTTGACTAAAACCTCCTTTAGAAAACTATCGAAAAGCTAAATAATTTCGCTAGTGTGGAAGTTTATCTTTGATCAAGCCATAAACAAAGGTGCCTAGCAATGCCCCGAAAATCACTACAAGTATCGAAACATAACCTGCACCGGCAAGTACATACATAGGACCGGGGCAAGCACCTGCCAATGCCCACCCCAAGCCAAACAATAAGCCACCAATAGCATAGCGAGCAATGCTTTTATTTTTTGGTTTTAATTGCATCTCCTGTCCGCCAATAGCCTTGATATTGAATCGTTTGATGAGCTGTACGCCAACAATACCTAAAACCAGCGCAGAGCCAATAATGCCATACATATGAAAAGCTCCAAACTCAAACATTTCAAAAATACGAAACCACGAAGCAGCTTCAGATTTGTACATTAGGATACCAAAAAAAGTACCTATAACTAGATATACAAGGGTTTTCATTACGTGAAAATTAAGGGAAAAATAAAGTGAATCATTAACAGACCGCCTGCAAAAAAGCCAATTACTGCAATAAGTGAAGGTAACTGAAGGTTGCTCAAGCCTGAAATGGCATGACCTGATGTACAGCCACCCGCATATCGCGCTCCAAAACCTACAAGAAACCCACCCATTAACAGAATTGCTATATTCCTAAGGCTTGATAATGCTTCTAAACTGAAAAGTTCCGTAGGTAGATAAGCTTCTCCGGCGCTGTTGATACCGTATACATTCAATTTGGAAATGACATCTGGAGCGATTTCAACGGTGTTGTTTGAGAGGTATTGAGAGGCAATAAAACCACCTATTATTGCACCTACCATCACGGTAAGATTCCAGCGTTCTTTTTTCCAATTGAATTTAAAAAAGTCTGCTGCTTTACCTGCACCAGAAACAGAACACAGCGTTCTCAAATTAGAAGACATTCCGAATTGCTTACCTGCATACAGCAAGATAAACATGGTTAGTGAAATTAATGGGCCGGCTATATACCAAGGCCAGGGATCGTAAATCCAATTCATAGCTAGATTTAAGGGGTTCTTTTATATATTTTTTTTAAGGTTGTACAAAGAACCACAAACTTCTAATAAGTCTACGTAACACGTGTTACATACTTATAAATAATTAGGCTTGATGCATAACTAGAATTTATGGTTGTCACAATTTTTAAAACATCAGTAATATAAATCTTGATTAGGGGACTTTTATATTTATCTCAAAACCTCCCCCAGAAGCCATATAGATAACAAGGTTAGAAAAGCTTGTTATTTCATTTTAAGCTTTCCTGTAGTACAAACCCCTTTAGAAAAGTCCATTTCTATTGAATGAAACTTTATTCAATGATTTGCTTCAGATCCCATAATTCAACAATTTTTTAAATTCTGAAATCTTAAAATGTGCACTACAGCTATTTGCATAGACTGTATAGTTATCAAAGAGGGTGTAATCACCTTATAAGCATCCTTAAAGCAGGATTTGATCTCTATCGCAATATGTGGTTTTGTATTGTAATCTTCTTGTATAGCACTCAATAAAGCTTCACGGGATCCTCTAAAATACAGATTGTGATGTATAAATTTTGTTACAATGTATTTTTCAAAACCTTCTTCAACACGCCCTAAACCTGCGGTTTTTAAAAAAGATTCTACTATTTCTTTATTGTATTTTATTGCAGACTGTTTTGATCTGTTGCAGGTGATCTGTATTAATAACTATGATCATCAAGCTTGACCTTTCCTCTAAAAGTTCGATATACAAAAAAGGTGTAGCCTAATACAAGTGGTCCTCCAATGGCGACGAACAGGAGCATAATTCCAAGTGAACGTTGTGAGGAAGCCGATTCATAGACATCTAAACTGTATTTAGGATCTACAGTTGAGAATAACAGATTAGGATATAATTCAATTGCAACAAGAACCAAAAGCAAACTGATGGTCAACGATGAAAAGAAAAATGCCAGTTTGTAATTTTTTTTATTTGCCAGCCTAGGAACGTTTGCTATGGCCATAAAAGTTAATACAGGTATTATAAAAAGCAATGGATTACTTTTAAAATCATCAGATAAATGCGGAATATAAAGCAACGTGTAGAGTGTTGTAATCGCAAAGCTTACCATAAAAAAGATCATTCCCTTTTTGAGTAAAAAAGTGAGTTTGGCAAAAAGGCGTCCTTCGGTTTTAAGGAGAAGGTAAATAGCTCCATGAGACATAAATAAAGCCAGTGTAGTGATACCGGTCATTATTGCATAAGGATTTAAAAATTCAAAAAAACCGGCACCCTCATACTCAAAGTTTTCTCCAATAGCTATTCCTTGCAATACATTCCCCAGAACTACACCAAGTAAAAAAGCTAACATTATACTTGAAATACTGTAACAAATATCCCAAAGTTTACGCCACCATAGCATTTCTTCTTTTCCGCGGAATTCAATAGCAATCGCTCTAAAAATGATAAAGATTAAAAAGAGCATAAATGGAATATACATCGAAGAAAATAAGGTAGCATACATAATTGGGAAGCCGGCAAAAAGCGCTCCCCCACCAATAACCAGCCATACTTCGTTCCCATCCCAAACAGGTCCTACTGCGTTAAGAGCAATGCGTCTGCTGAGTTCTTTTCTAAAGAAGAGATGCCAGGCTCCTGCACCAAAGTCAAAACCATCTAAAATAGCATAGCCCGAAAATAAGCCTCCTATAACTAAAAACCACCAAGTGGGATAATCTATACCTAAAACTGTTTCCATAATATCTGTATTAGCCGGTAACTACCTCTGAAATTTCTTTGGTTAATGGACGGTCATCGTCTCCGTCATCATCTGCAGCTTCCTCATACGGTCCGTGCTCTATTTTTTTATTTAAGAGATAAACAAAAAGCACGAAGAGTAAGGCGTAAACAGCCATAAATAATATCAGCGAAAACAGGATCTGGTTTGCTGAAACCGCTTGAGAGAATGCCTCGTCTGTGCGTAAGAGTCCGTATACCACCCATGGTTGCCTGCCCATTTCGGCAGCAAACCAACCGACCTGATTGGCTATTTGTGGTAATAATGCTGTAAAAACAAATACCCAAAGCAACCATTTTTTATCGAATATTTTTTTCTTTAAAAGTAAATAGGAGCCGAGTAAGGTTAAAGCTATAAGAAACATACCTATCGCAATCATAATATGATAAAACTGAAAGACCGCATTGAGCTGTGAAGGGCGTTCATCTTCAGGGAAAGCATTTAAACCCGTAACCGGAGTGTCAAAATCCTGATCTAACATAAATGAAAGCCCACCGGGAATTGCGAGACCGGTGACTTCTTGTTTTTCTTTATCTACCCAGCCAAAAAGATATAGATCTGCAGGGGCCTTTTTTTCAAAATGACCTTCTAATGCAGCAAGTTTTGCAGGTTGATTTTTAGCAACACCATCTGCAGAAGCATGACCGGCAACAAGTTGAGCCAATGAAGCAACCGTAGCAACAACAAGCGTAATTTTAAAAGCCTTTTTAGAAATCGCTACAAAACGACCTTTTAAAATATAATAAGCGTGAACGCTAAGAATTAAGAACGTACCCGCCAGGAATGCTCCCAGCCAAACGTGAGCAATACGTTCTACACTAGAAGGGTTGAAAACCATCGCCCAAAAGTCTGTAATTTCTGCTCTTGCCATTAACCCTTCGCCAACGATGTGATACCCAGCCGGAGTCTGTTGCCAACTGTTAGCGACCACAATCCATATTGCAGAGAACATAGACCCCAGGAAAACACCAATTGTTGAAACCAGATGTACCCACGGTTTTACACGATTCCAACCAAATAATAAGACTCCTAAAAACCCACTTTCTAAAGCGAAAGCAAATATACCTTCAGCAGCGAGGGCGCTTCCGAAAACGTCTCCTACATACCGTGAATAGGTTGCCCAGTTGGTGCCAAATTCAAATTCCATAACAATACCGGTAACCACACCAATACCAAAAGTAAGCGCGAATATTTTAGTCCAGAATTTAGCAAGAATGTGGTAATCTTCTTTTTTAGTCTTTATATAGAGACTTTCAAAAACAACCATCAAAAGGCCAATCCCAATGCTTAAAGGAGGATAGATATAATGAAAGGCAATGGTAAAGGCAAACTGTAATCGGGCAAGTAATTCTACATCCATTTTGTACGGGATTTATAACTATAAAATTACGACCCAAATCGCTGTTAATCCCTTTATTTAAAAGGAAAGTTTGTTAAATGTCTTTCATTTTAAAATGAAAATAAAAGGAAGCTATGTGTGCTTTTTAAGATTCTTGAATGGTTTAGGAATTTTGTAAAGAATACGTGGTTATTAATAGATTTTTTTATAGTTAAGTAAAATACTAATCGATCTGCTTAATAGATTAATATGTTGCTGAAAAGCTGGTAAGAGATAGCTTTAAGCTATCATAAAACCGTTTAGGATTTAAGATTGAAAGTTGATCTGCATCTCAAAATCTGCCCTTTTTGTAACAGAATTTCTAATTATTACAAGTTTCAAGTTAAAAAAGTGGGAGTTTGGTAATCTAAGGACTCTGTATTAGCATTTATCTATTTAAAAATCAGTTTTTAAAGAATACAATAATAATTTATAATTCGTTAGATTTTTTATTTGTAAGCGCTTCATTTATTCGATATTAGTTGAAATATTAATTTAATTATTCTCGATCTCAATACCTAATGAAGCAGTTGCTAATGGGTGCTTTTAACTTTGATCTATGCGTCTAAAAATAAGTTGTAATTTAAAATTTGAGATTTCAACACCCACTCCGTTTATTCTCATGTTAAGACCACGTAGCGGAAGTCAACAGTGGGTTGAACACCAGGAATATGAGATTAAACCAGGTACACCTGTTTTTGAGTTTACAGACCATTATGGTAATCTTTGTCAACGTCTAATTGCACAATGCGGACTGTTCGCTATCAGCACGTCTTCAGTGGTAGTAACATCAGATTACAGCGATGAGGCTTATGGAGCAGAGTTTGTAGAAATTCAGAATTTACCTGATTCTGTTTTGAGCTATTTATTACCCAGCAGGTACTGTGAATCTGATTGCTTTAACGAACTTGCCGTGCATATTACACAGGATCAATTATTGGGATATAACCAAGTCGCTGCGATTACAAACTGGTTGCGTTCTACTATAAGCTATATACCCGGCAGCAATAATGAACCTTTATCTGCAATACAGGTAAATAATAACGGATATGGGGTATGTAGAGATCTTGCTCATTTAGGAATAGCGTTATGCCGAAGTTTGAGTATTCCGGCACGTATTGTAGTAGGTTATTTACACAACTTGCAGCCTATGGATATGCACGCCTGGTTTGAAGCATATATAGGCAACCGCTGGTATACGTTTGATGCAACGCAGTTGGGTTCGCCTGGTGGTTATGTAATTCTTGGGCTAGGGAAAGATGCTGCTGATGTTGCTGTTTTTAATCAATTTGGTCCTTCTGTTTTTCCTATTGAACAGCAGGTGCGAGTTGAACAAATTTGATTAGTACAGGTTTACAAATTCTAAGAATGATGTATTTTCAAATTCCCGTAACAACTAAAAAAGGAAGTAGGATTTTTTAAGCTACTTCCTGTTTCTTAGGTTTATTTAAATTCGTTAACCGCTTCGCCTAAATCGTAAACTGGAGTTTTTAAGGCATCTGCGAGTATGCTGCTCCCCGTGGCACTGCGATAGCCTCCTGCACAATGTACCACAATAGGTTTTTCGGTTGGGATTTCGCCTGTACGCTCCCGCAATTCGTGAAGAGGAATTGTCAATGCGTGATCAAAAAATTTCCCGCTTTCGGTCTCACTGGTATTTCTTATATCTACTACCGTAAAAGCTTTTGGATCTTGTTTAAAAGCTTTAAGATCGATGAGTTCTTGGGTTAAACCAAAATTCGATTCAAGAGTTATTACTCGCTTTACCTGACTCTCATAGCCTATTTTAGCAATACGATCGAGCACTTCGTGTACGTGTGCCGCATAGGATACAACTACACTAAATTCCTCTTCAGGCTTTACAATAGCCCCCAGCCAGGTTTCAAACTTGTGCTCTGGTTTTAGTGCCATAATATTAAAGCTGTTGCGTTTGTGACCCTTTTTGAAGTCTGCTTCGCTGCGTGTATCAATAACCAATGCATCGCCATTAATTTCAGTTTCAAACAGATTGAAAGGAATATCTGCTACAGCATTTCTCAGGGTAGCAGCCCCTGTTTTATTGAGATCTACATTGTAGCCAAAGTAATGCGGGATAAAAGGCTGCGAATCGAGTAAATGATTGATAAACGACTCTTCTTCGTCTATTTTAAAAGCCCAGTTGGTCTCACGTTGTTCGCCAAGTGTACTCCAGGTCTGATCTGCGCTCATGCCTTTTCCGCAAAGTGAGCCTGCACCGTGTGCGGGATATACGAATGCGCTATCGGGCTGATCGTTAAATTTTGTCATCATGGTATCAAACATAGACTTTGCCAGATCATTGCGTTTGGCTTTTTGATTACCGGCTTTTTCTCGCAAGTCAGGTCGTCCCACATCGCCAATAAATAAGGTGTCACCTGTAAATAAAGCAGTTTTATCTTTTGCTTTGGCTACAATCGTAATACTGTCTGGGCTATGACCGGGAGTATTGAGTGCACTAAAATTTACATTTCCCATTTTAAAATGATCGCCTTCATCAAAATGCTGATGTGTATAACCGGCCCCTAATTTTTCGCTATTGTATATAATAGCACCGGTTTCTTTATGTATTTGCAAGTGACTGCTGATAAAGTCAGCGTGCGGATGTGTTTCAAAAACCGCTACGATTTTAGCATTATATTCTTCTGCAAAAGCATAATAAGCAGCAGGATCACGCTCCGGATCTACAAGAGCGATTTTATCCTCACTTAAGATAGCATAAGAGAAATGTGCCAGAGGCTTGTATTCAAATTGTTTAATAGTCATAACGTGAATTTTGATAAAAATAGTGAAGATTATAAGCTGTGGCTGTAACCTATGATACACAAAATAAACTATGAATTAATTTTTCAGTTTATTTTTAAACGGATAGGTGATCTGGCCCGCAAAATCTTTGGGGAAGTTCTCATCACCTTCAAAACCTATTTCTATATTCTTTCCGCTTTGCGGAATATAAGCCGTACCGAAAATATAATCCCAAATGCTCAGGCTTAAACCAAAATTCATCCCGTATTTATGTTCAGGTGGTAGTTTCTTAGCATGATGCCAGATATGCATACGCGGGTTGTTGAAGAGGTAACCCAAAGGACCGTAGCTCCAATCAAGATTCGCGTGATTTAAATGCCCTATAAATACCGAAAGCATATGCACCACAAAAAACTGCTCGATACCAAAACCGATCATCGCAAGTGGAATATATTGAATGCTTTTATAAACCAAGGTTTCTACAAAATGAAACCGGAACTGCGCCGCAAAACCCATTTCTTTTACACTGTGATGTACTTGATGAAATTTCCACAGCCAAGGAACTCTGTGCAACATGCGGTGCACATTCCACTGTATAAAGTCGGCTATGATAAACATAATGACTAGCTGTGCCCAAACGGGAAAACTCTGAATCTCTACAGCTACCAGATTATTGATTCCAAAGAGTCCCAGAAAGTCATTAAAAAGTTCAACTCCTACATTAGAAAGTGCATTGTAGCCGATAAGGGAAAATAGAAAAAAATTGAAAAGTATATAAAAAGCGTCTAGCCAAAAGCCCTTTCTTATAACGGGTTGTTTCTTTCGCCACGGAATTAATATCTCTAAGGCAAAGACCAATAAAGATAAACCTAAGAGCCAATAGAAGTAGTTGGTCCATCCCGGGTTTGTGATCTCATCAATCAGATAATTAAAATATCCGGAAAATGAATCTTGTATGATCTTTAAATACTTTTCCACATTGATTAGGTCGGTTTTATAACTATAACATTACGAGTTTTCTCGGAGTAATTATAAGAGCATTTCCTGTCTATTCTTTCTTAAGTAAAAGCGTTATTTGCCCGAGATGATAATAACTGTGCTCAATTAGTGCTTCTATATTTCTTGCGTAAGTTCCGTATTCTTGTTTTACAAAAACCGCGTTCAGTTTTTCGTCAGATAACTGGGTTATCAATTCGCATAGTTCAGAAGTATCTTTCCAAAATCTATTAAGAAAAAAATCCCAATCTTTTTGCGTTTTAATAGGAGGGAAATCAAAGCTATACCGGTCTTGTATTGTTAACTTTCCACCGTTAAAAACCTGTTTTATGCCGTTAATATAGTAGTGTATATGCTGAGCAAGGTCTGCAACGGTATTATAATTTTTAATCTTTTGAGTAACAACTTTGAAACTCAAAGTTTCTAATTGGTTTTTAAAATTTGTATTGGCAATCCAGGTACCATCTATAATAACTTCTTGTAAACGATTAGAAAGTTCACGGGATTTTGACATAAACAATTGTTTAAACTGAGTATAAAGTTAATGAATAAGCATTTTGCGCATCTTCAAATTCTAAAATAGAGACTAGCTCTATATTTTTAAAAAGCTTTTGTACAATTTTATAAAAGAACTTAGCTTGCAAGAATGAAAAAACAGGCTGGTTTAGTCTTCTTACTTTTAAGTTTTTGCTTTTCAAAATTACAAGCGCAAGCCGAGCCTGTTTACCGTTATGAGGTTTTGGTAGGTCACGATAACGATTTTACCATTTTTGGGACACGCACTGACTGGCATTACACTTACGGAATACATCTTGGAATGGGATGGAGGCCCAATTCTGAAAATTTTATTTCCAAACTTTTTCCTGAAAAGAAAGCTTTTAGTCATCATATAGGTGCACATATACAGGCTTTCACACCAGATTATGCACGTACGTATCAGATTGTAAAAACCAGACAACCCTATGCCGGTTGGGGATATTTTGATTTTGTGACCAACTATGGTTTTACACGCTCTTATCTTCAGTTGAAAATTGACCTGGGAATTTTGGGACCAGCTGTGCAGGCAGGAGAAATACAGAATTTTATTCACGAATACTTCTCAAAAGATATCTTTGTGGATCAATGGGAGCAGCAAATTCCGAATCAATTTGGGTTCAATTTAAGAGCCAATTATGCCCAGGATATTTTTACTGAAAACTGGCTGAATATTTATGGAATAACTCGCGTTTCAGCTGGTAATATTTTCACATTTATTGAACCGGGAGTATATTTTAGGTTCGGAAAATTTGAAACCATCTCAAAATCTGTCGCGCGCCAGCAAAGTCTTTTAGGTAACGGAAATACAGAGATTTTTATTGAGGCCGGTTTTAATATGAATTTTTCAGTATTTAATGCTACTATTGAAAATGCGAACGCCTACGGCGAAAAAGTTGTACCCAGAGATTTAGTAGATCACAGTATTCTCAACGGCCACGTGGGTTTATTTTTTGCTAAAAAACGCTTTACAATGGGTTTAAAATGGAATTATACCGAGGGTGAAATAGAGGACAATAAACCGCATCGGTTTGCAGTATTAGCCGGCACCTATAAATTCAATTGATTAATATTTTTGACGAGAAACGCGGTCTTCAATTTCTGTTCTGGGGTGTACACCGTCTACATATTCTACAGCCTCAACTACCCGAACAAATAAATTCTCTTGACCCAGAAGATCTACAACACCAGTTTTAAATAGTATATCACGCGTAGGACCCGTTGCCGCAGCGATCATCAAGGTTAATTCGCGTTGGCGCAATTCAAGAATGAGAAATTTTAAAATATAAATAGCGCTGCTGTCTATATAATTTATGGCTTCTGCATTGATGATTATTGTTTTGAGATCATAGCCTTTTGCCTTGATGTGACGTTTAAGTTGTTTGTAGAAATAATCTTTATTCCCAAAGAATAATTGCGCATCAAAACGAACTACGAGAATGTCTTTTCTATCTATGATATCTGTTGCAAAACGGTTGATGTTCTTAAAATAAGTAGTTCCTTTAATCTGACCCAAAACAGCCATATGCGGTTTTGAAGTGCGGTAAACCATCAGCAGTAATGAGAATAAAACACCCAGAATAATTCCTTCCTGAATACCCACAAACAGCGTGATGAAAAACGTAGCCATCAATAAGAGGAACTCGTCTTTCTGATTTTTATAAAGTTCTTTAGGGTATTTTAAATCAATCAAACTTCGTATTGCAAGCATTATGATTGAAGCCAAAATCGCATTAGGTAAATAGTAAAATACCGGCGTTAAAAAAAGTAGGGTTAATGCAACTAAAGCGGCGCTTATAAAAGCTGCAACACCCGTTTTTGCACCGGCTTGAAAGTTAACCGCCGTACGGCTAAAACCTGCTGTTGTAGGATAGCATTGAAAAAAAGAACCTAGAATATTTCCGGTTCCCAGCGCGATGAGTTCTTGATTGGCATTAATATTATTAGACTTCAACTTTTCTTCTAAAGCCTTTCCTATTGAAACAACTTCCATAAAAGCAATTAAAGACATCGCCAGTGCAAGCGTAAATAGTTCGCCAAGACTCGTCCACGGAATATCTGGTATTTTAAAAGCGGGAAGCCCTTCTGGGATTTTCCCGACTAATTTTAATCCGTAGTTTGTAATTGGTGTAAAATAGGCTAGCGCGATACCCAAGATAACCACAACTATTGCTGCCGGTATCTGACTATGAATGCGTTTTACGAGCAACATCATTCCTATGCCACTTAAGCCTACAAGCAAGGCCATAGGATTAATCGCATCAAGTTGATTAAATGTTTGTTGAAAGATCTGTAAAGTTTTGTTACTGGTCACGGTGATTCCCAATAAATGCTTCAGCTGACTGATGCCTATAATTAAGGCCGCGGCAGAAGTAAAGCCACTAATGACAGGTTTTGATAAAAAATTAACCAAAAATCCCATCTTTAAAAAACCAAGCAAAACTTGTATAACCCCAATGAATAAGGCCAGAAATATAGCCATCGAGATGTATTCATTTATTCCTGTAATCGCAAGTGCTCCCAGACCACTTGCGATTAATAATGAGTCCATTGCAACGGGGCCAATTGCCAGTTGGCGCGAGGTTCCCATTATCGCATAAATAACTTGCGGAATAAGCGCAGCATACAGTCCAAAAACCGGTGGTAAGCCAGCAATCATTGCATAGGCCATTCCCTGTGGGATCAACATGATCCCAACGGTTATTCCGGCAGAAATATCACCTGATAAATAACTTTTTTTATAGTTAGGTAACCAACTTAAGATGGGAAAATACCGTTTCAATATCTTTTGTTTTGCGGTCAAATATACTGTCTTGATCCAAACTCAAAAGTAACTCAGGTTACTTAGGACTGATTTTAAAAATACAATAATTATTAAGCCACTCCTTTTAAATACCTATCTCAATTTCTATTTTATTTATCATAAAGGCATTACAAACTCCACTCAAAGTCTGTGAACTCTTGGAGCCTAAAATTGTATATTTACGGCTTTGGCGGAAATTGGCTCCGCATTGTTTATACTACGTATGATTACTGCTTTTAAAGAACATTTAGAATCCCAATTTTTTAAGCTTAAAAACAAGCGAGTTTTGTTAGCGGTAAGCGGAGGTTTAGATAGTGTTGTTTTGGCGCATCTTTTCAGTAAAAATGACTGGGATTTTGAGATTGCTCATTGTAATTTTTCACTTCGCGGAAAAGAAAGCGATGCAGATGCTGTTTTTGTAGAACAATTAGCTGCTAACTTAAACGTGAAATTTCATATTCAAAAATTTGATACCGAAGCCTTCGCTAAAGCCGAAAAAGTTTCAACCCAAATGGCTGCTCGTGAATTGCGTTATACTTGGTTTGAAGAAGTATGTATAGAAAACCAATTGAGTTATGTAGTTACAGCGCATCACGCTAAAGATGATCTGGAGACATTTTTAATTAACCTTAGCAGAGGCAGTGGCATAGAAGGTTTCACCGGTATGGAAGCTAAAGGTGATTTTATTATAAGGCCTTTATTGCCTTTTAGCCGAGAGGAAATTGCCAAATATGCGCAGGAACACAACATCAAATGGCGAGAAGACAGCAGTAATAGTGCTGATAAATATTTACGGAATCATTTGAGACATCACGCGATCCCGGCATTAGAGGAGGCTGCACCACAGTTTCTAACCCAGTTTAAAAAAAGCCAACAGCATTTGCAAGAATCGGCAAATCTTCTGGAAGACTATACCGCACTGCTATTTTCAAAAATCGTAACGCAATCTTTTAAAGGTTATGATCTCAATATTGCGCAGCTTAAAGCCACTCCTAATACTAAAGCGGTATTATACCAACTTTTAAAGAATTTTGATTTTACAGCCTGGGACGATATTTATGAGTTATTAGATGCCCAACCCGGAAAGTACGTAGCTTCAAAAAGCTACCGACTGATTAAAGATCGGGATGTGTTGATATTAATTAAAAATACAGAACGAGAAAATTCAGTATATAAATTTGAAAGTGCACAACACGAATTGCAGTTACCCGATTTAAAGCTAAAAAAAGAAAGCGTACACGATTTTAAACGACCCAATACTAATGAAGCTTATTTTGATCTCAATCTTTTAGAGTTTCCATTAATGATACGCAAGTGGGAGGAAGGTGATACTTTTTATCCATTTGGTATGAAGGGTAAAAAGAAACTGAGCAAGTTCTTTAAAGATTTAAAATACTCAACAATTCAAAAAGAAGCTGTTTGGCTTTTATGTTCTCAAGAAGATATTATCTGGGTAATAGGTGAACGCACCGATGACCGCTATAAAATAAATTCAACAACCTCTAATCTTGTAAAATTTACAGCAGAATATGATTAAATACCTATTACTATTAAGTGTTTTACTTTGTAATTTAACGAGCAATGCTCAAGGGTTTGGAGGCCCCAACAGTTCTATTGATCCTGTGCTGTGGAGCGCTCAAGTAGAGGCCGGGGAAGCTGATACCTATACATTGGTTTTAAAAGGACAAATAGAGCCAGAATGGCACGTGTACTCCCAGTTTACAGATCCTGATGGTTCGTTGCCTCTAGAGCTAGAATATTTAAAAGCGGATGAAGCTTACACGTTAGAAGGTCCTACTGTAGAAAGTGAGACAGAGACTGTTTACAGCGATATCTTTGAGGTTGATGAAACTTTTTTCAGTAATGCTATGAGTCTGACTCAAAAGATTAAGGTGTCTGATAAAAGTGTAAATCTTGTTAAACTGATACTTAAATATCAGGTTTGTAAAGAAGTTTGTATCAATGAAGAACGCTATGTGATTTTTGATATTGAAAATAAAAGCGGAAACGTTTTAACCGATTTTAATACGTTTCAATCTTATGGAGAAATTCAGGAAAAGGTTGAAGAAAAAGTAGCAGAGATCAAACCGGCTGCTGAAGTAGTAAAGCAAGAAGAAAAGCAAGACCTGTGGACAATCTTCTTTCTAGCGTTTGCATCTGGGTTTTTAGCTTTATTGACACCGTGCGTGTTTCCAATGATCCCAATGACGGTTAGCTTTTTTACAAAACAAAGTAAAAACCTTGCTGTGGGCCGCAGAAATGCCATTTTGTATGGAATTTTCATTGTTGTAATATATGTGCTTTTGGGAACCCTTGTAACTGGTGTTTTTGGCGCAGATGCCTTAAATGCTTTATCTACAAATGTTTGGTTCAACATCATTTTCTTTATTCTACTTGTGGTATTTGCCATTTCATTTTTTGGCGCTTTTGAAATAATGTTGCCCAATTCATGGGCAAATGCAGTAGATCGTAAAGCAGATCGTGGGGGTATTATCGGGATTTTCTTTATGGCGCTGGCACTTGCAATTGTTTCTTTTAGTTGTACAGGACCCATTGTAGGAACACTTCTGGTACAAGCAGCTGCAGAAGGTGGTCTGGCTCCAATTTTAGGAATGCTGGGCTTTTCATTAGCCATCGCTATCCCGTTTGCATTATTTGCGTTGTTCCCCGGTTTGATGAATTCATTACCCAAATCTGGAGGCTGGTTGAACTCTGTTAAAGTGGTTTTAGGATTTTTAGAACTCGCATTGGCTTTTAAATTTTTATCTAATGCTGACCTTGTTTTACAGGCTCATTTACTAGAACGTGAAGTATTCTTAGCAATCTGGATTGCCATTTTTGGAGCGTTAGCATTATACTTATTTGGGAAAATAAGAACTTCACACGATACACCGGTAAATTCTATTTCTTCGGGCAGAATGATACTGGGTGTTTTTGTTTTAGC
Organism: Leeuwenhoekiella aestuarii; assembly: GCF_004104055.1. Lineage (GTDB taxonomy): Bacteria > Bacteroidota > Bacteroidia > Flavobacteriales > Flavobacteriaceae > Leeuwenhoekiella > Leeuwenhoekiella aestuarii. The sequence continues at coordinate 520,862 of NZ_QOVJ01000002.1, forward strand.
ATTTACTATTTATCTCATTCCAGGTCTTTGGGGAGCGCCACTTAAATTAATTAGTGGTTTCCCACCACCTATGAATTACAGTGAGTCACCTTTTGGTGTGGGGTATATGAAAGGTGGTTCTGCTGGTACTGTTTCAGAATTACCGGAAGAAGCAGAATACGGTCCGTATCAATTGATAACTTTCACAGATTATGATGCCGGTATGGCTTTCGCAAAAGCAGAGAACAAACCGGTGCTTTTAGATTTTACAGGTAAAGCCTGTGTTAATTGTCGTAAGATGGAAGAACGCGTTTGGGGTGAACCTCAGATTTTAGGTAAACTTCAAAATGATGTTGTGCTTATTTCACTTTATGTAGATTTGAAAGAGGAGTTATCAGAAGCTGAGCAATACGTAAGTGAAACTACCGGAAAACGTGTACAAACTATAGGTAATAAATGGAGTGATTTTCAGATTAAAAACTATAAAATCAATGCTCAACCGTATTATGTATTACTGGATACAGATGAAAATGAACTTAATCAGCCTGTAGGTTATACACCAGATGTAGGTGAATTTGAAGCCTGGTTAGCAGAAGGTATAAGCAATTTTAAAAATTAAATCTTGATGCGACTCTGGTATACCTCGGAATGAAATCAATTTTGAATTCGACAATCGAATACTAATTTTAATAAACCTCTAAATGAAGAACCTTAAAAGATGCATTGTCCTAATGCTATTGTTTGTTGTTTGTTCCATACAGGCGCAGACTGAAGAATATGTAAGAGCACATTACGACAAGAAAGAAGTAATGATAGAAATGCGTGATGGTGTCTCTTTGCATACCACTATTTATTCTCCAAAAGATAAAACTCAGGAGTATCCTATTTTAATGATGCGTACGCCATACAGTTGCGCACCTTATGGAGAAGATAATTTTAAAGGCAGAATAGGCCCTAACCAGTTTATGGTTGAAGAGGGAAATATTTTTGTACAACAGGATGTGCGTGGTCGCTGGAATAGTGAGGGCGTTTACGATAATATGCGCGCTTATATTCCTAATAAAAAAGGAAAACAAGTTGACGAGGCTAGTGACACCTATGATACGATTGACTGGTTAGTTAAAAACGTAATTAACAATAACGGAAATGTAGGAACCTGGGGAATTTCATACCCTGGTTTTTATGCGACCTATTCGTTGTTAAGTGAGCACCCGGCATTAAAGGCAGTATCTCCGCAAGCGTGTATTTCAGATTTCTTTTTTGATGATTTTCATCATAATGGTGCATTTTTAGAAAGCTATTGGAGAGCTATTTCGCTTTTTGGTTATCTGAAAGACAAACCGGTGACCAAGCCGTGGTATGCATTTCCTGATTTGCCTAGTGAAGATCAATATCAGTTTTTTTTAGATGCAGGTCCGTTGACTAATCTTGATGCGTATTATAAAGAAGATAACGTGTTCTGGCAGCAGATAAAAGACCATCCTAATTATGATGAATTCTGGAGAAGCCGTGGTATTATTCAGCATTTAAAAGATATCAAACCGGCAGTGATGGTTGTAGGTGGCTTATTTGATGCAGAAGATTTATACGGTCCCTTTAACACCTACAGAAAGATAGAAGAGACTAGTGATAATTACAATATTTTAGTTTACGGTCCATGGAGTCATGGCGATTGGGCGCGTTCTAGTGAGCGTCAAGCGATAGGAAATGTATATTTTGGAGACCATCTTTCTAGAGATTTTCAAAAGGATTATGAGACTAAGTTTTTCAATCATTTTCTAAAAAACAATGGTAAGGGTGCTATTGATTTCCCTGAAGCGTCAATGTATGACAGTGGCTCTCGAGAGTGGGATAGCTATGCACAATGGCCTCCAAAAGCTGCTGAAACTAAAACTTTTTATTTAGGCGAAAACCAAATGCTTACCGAAACAGCTTCGGCAGATTATGCAAATGCATTTGTGAGTGACCCCTCTAAACCGGTTCCGTATTCAGAAGATATAAAAATGGTGTTTACACCTCGAAAATATATGACCGATGATCAGCGTTTTGCTGCCAGAAGACCAGACGTTTTAGTTTATGAAACCGAAGTGTTATCCGAAGATATGACTCTAAGCGGAGAAATACTGGCAACACTGCAAGTGGCTACAACAGGTACTGCTGCAGACTGGGTCGTAAAAGTGATTGATGTATATCCTCCTGACGCTGAAGATTTCCCAGAAACTCAAAAGTATCTTAAAATGGGAAATTACCATATGATGGTGCGTAGTGAAGTAATGCGGGGGCGTTTTCGGGAAAGTTTCAGTGAACCTAAAGCCTTTGAAGCTAACAAGAAAACCGAAGTTGCTCTAACCCTACAAGGTGTGAATCACACGTTTTTAAAAGGACATAAACTTCAGATACAGATTCAAAGCACGTGGTTTCCCTTAATAGATCGAAATCCACAGACATTTGTTCCTAATATTTATAAAGCTAGAGCAGAAGATTTTACTAAACAGACGCATACGGTTTTTGGTGATTCAGAAATTCAGTTTAGTGTTTTAAAATAAAATGATTTTATGAAAATAGTATCCCGTTTACTCTTGTTCATATGTTTGATACTGGTAATTTCATGCAATACCAAAAAAACTGATACCTATACTGAAGTTGAGATCGCATCATCTAGTGCGGCACTTAATGCGTGGTTTGATGAGCAGTTTGATGCAGATGTGGCGCTATCGCCACAATGGCAAACGAGTTTAGGCTTTAAAACTAATTATGGTAAATGGGATGATATTTCTTCAGGTCAAATGGCCGAAGAACTGGATCGAGCTAAAGAGCGTTTGCGATATTTAAATAATGAGGTTAACGTTGAAGCGCTTGATACGGTTACAGCAATCAGTTATGAATTATACAAACTCAATCTGGAGCATACCATTGAGGATTATGAATACCGATTTTACAATTATCCGGTGAATCAGATGTTTGGTTTACACTCGACTGTACCGGCATTTTTAATAAATAAGCACCGTATAGACAGCATCAGTGATGCTAAAGCGTATATTGAACGTATCAGAGGCGTGAAGCCTTTATTTAAGGAGCTTCAGAATCAGTTAAGTATTCGCGAAACCAATCAGATTATTCCTCCTAAATTTGTTTTGGACCGGGTTTTAGATGACAGTAAAAACATTCTAAAGGGAAGACCATTTGAAAAATCTACAGAGCAAATGCCCATTCTGGCCGATTTTCAGTCTAAAATTGAAAAATTAAAGTTGGATGAAGAGACTCAGAATATGCTGATCAAAGAAGCTTCTGAAGCTTTAATAGACAGTTTAAAACCTGCGTATGAAGAGTTGATTGCTTTCGTAGATAATCAAAAGATTAGAGCTACTACAGATGATGGCGCTTGGAAGTTTCCTCGTGGAGATCAGTACTATGCCGTTGCTTTAAACAGGTCTACAACTACACATATGAGTGCAGCAGCGATTCATCAGTTAGGCTTAGACGAAGTTGCTCGTATTCATGCCGAAATGGAAATGATTAAGAAAAATGTGGGTTTTGAAGGTAGCTTACAGGATTTCTTTGAGTTTATGCGAAGTGATGATCAATTCTATTATGAAGATTCTGATGCAGGAAGAGCAGCTTATATGAAGCAAGCAAAAGCTATTATTGATGGGATGCGTAGTCGTCTTGATGAATTATTTATCACCAAGCCTAAAGCTGAAATTGTTATTAAGCGCGTAGAGGCCTTTAGAGAGAAAAGTGCCGGTAAAGCCTTTTATAATTCGCCAGCTTCAGATGGATCACGGCCGGGTATTTATTATGCAAATCTTTATGACATGAAAGCTATGCCTAAATACCAGATGCAAGCTTTGGCTTATCATGAGGGAATTCCTGGTCATCACATGCAATTGGCAATAGCTCAGGAACTAGATAGCTTGCCGAAGTTTAGAAAATTTGGTGGTTACACGCCCTATATAGAAGGTTGGGGACTGTACTGTGAGTATTTACCTAAAGAAATGGGAGCTTATAAAGATCCGTATGCCGACTTTGGACGTCTTGCAATGGAATTATGGCGTGCCTGCCGACTGGTTGTTGATACCGGTATTCATGATAAAAAATGGACTCGTGAAGAGGGGATTACTTATTACAAAGAAAATACACCCAATGCAGAAAGTGATTGTGTAAAAATGGTAGAGCGCCATATAGTGATGCCGGGCCAGGCAACTGCTTATAAAATAGGAATGAATAAAATTCTTGAATTGAGAACAAAAGCTGAAAAAGAACTGGGTAAAAGCTTTGACATTCGTAAATTTCATGAGGTTGTACTTGGTCAGGGAGCGTTACCACTTGCTGTTTTAGAAGATCGCGTGATTGAATATATAGAAGCCTCTAAGGAGTAGTAAAAGATGCCTTTTCAAATACGTTTAAAGCGGGTCATGTTGACCTGCTTTTTTATGGGGTTTAAATCCCTAAGCTAAACACGATTCAAACAGCAGAAGAATCTTCTTCTAAAAAAGGAAACTGATTTTAATATATGCATGGCAGATTTACCGTGCAAATTGAGTAGTTTCAGGTGTCTAACTTTACAATAAAGCCTCTTTTGAGTTTGATATACCTTCGAATTTTATTTATTATACTGGTAATCTTTGAGTTGCGTTATAAAAAATTTAAATCAACACAAGAATTGATTTTCTGGGTCGCGCTCGTGGGTATTTTTAGTTGGTTTGGCTATATTATTTTCCTGTTATTTAGAAAACGTACGCTGATACGCAGAGATCGTTTTAATCTGGAACTGAAGAAGCCTAAAGAGAATCAGTTGGAGTAGGTTAGGAGGCTGGTTATGTATTGATAAAATTAAATTGATCAGTTTAATGTATTCATCTGAACGTTTAATTATTGTTTTACCAAGTTAGTGTTTAGCGATCTTCTTTCTTTCGATATTTTCTGTAATTTCGTTTACTTAATACGATTTCAGTGATCGTTCAATCTTAGTATTTTAATCGTTGCTTAGCCTTTTTTTAAAGGTTTGCATAGCTTTTCACGCTGTACTTTCGCACATTGGTTAAGCTAAGATGCTATCACTTTAATTTGAAACCGAAAAAACTCAAATCATTGAGATTAGGGAATGTAAAAAAGAAATGACCGGTGAAGCTCAATCTTAAAAATCCTGTTAAACGTTCAGCCATTAATAAGCAATTTCATATTGCTAATGCCGAAAATTACCGGCTTTTAATTCTCGCTTTTGGTATTGGTAGTATTGTAGGAATATTGGGATCAGGCTTTAGACTTATTCTAGTGTATCTGGAAAATTATCGTAAAGTCATACAGATAAGTGCCCAAGCCGGAAACATACTACCTATTTGTTTTATAGTATTGGGTGCCGTTTGCGCCATTGCTTTATCCCTTTACTTAATTAAAAAATATGCTCCTGAGGCTTCCGGTAGTGGAATACAGGAAATTGAAGGTGCGTTGGATAACGTGAGACCTGTTCGTTGGAAGCGGGTAATTCCCATAAAGTTTATCGCTTCTATATTGAGTTTGGGAAGTGGTCTTTTATTAGGCAGGGAAGGACCTACCATTCAAATAGGCGCTAATATTGGCAGAATGGTCAAAGACCTGACCCGACAACCTGATGTTGAAGATAATTCACTTATTTCAGCTGGAGCTTCAGCAGGTCTTTCTGTGGCTTTTAATGCGCCCTTATCAGGTATCCTATTTGTGATTGAAGAAATGCATGAGCATTTTAAATTCACGTTTTTTTCGGTTGCAACTATAATGATAGGAGCGGGAACAGGAGATTTTGTAAGTCGCTTGATTTTAGGAGACAATCCAGAGTTTGTGCTTCAATCCTTTGCTGCTCCACTTTTAAAAGAATACTGGTTGTTTAGTGTATTAGGTATTGTTTTTGGTATTATAGGGCTGGTTTTTAATAAAATGCTGATCTCAAGTATGAATTTTGTGCAGCATTATCTAAAGTCTAGAATACTACCAGTTGCGCTAATCTCCGGATTATTGATTGCAGGTGTAGGTATTTTATATCCTCAATTAATAGGTGGTGGCTATGATTTGATAAATTCAGTTTTTACAGATAGCCCGGGTCTTGTCGTTTTATTTTTTTTATTTAGCATACGTTTTTTACTGTCAATATTTAGTTACAGTACAGGAACTTCTGGTGGAATATTTCTTCCGCTACTCACACTGGGCGCATTACTGGGAATGCTTTTGGGTATTGGTTTTAACACGCTGTTTCCTGATTTAGGCATTAACCCTTTAAGTTTTGCTATTGCGGGTATGGCAGCTATTTTTGCAGCAACCCTAAGAGCACCGTTAACCGGTTTAGTTCTGGCAGTAGAAATGACAGCAAATTATGGGATGATGCTTCCTTTGATCATAACGAGCGTTTCTGCCTCTATAATCACCGTTTTAGTAGGAAATGAACCTTTATATGCCACATTGTTAAGAAGGATCTTAACGAATAGTGCAGCAGATAAGCTATAAATCGACAGGTAACAAAAGGGTTAAAAAAGAAAAACACCTTGCTCGCGCAAAGTGCCTTTCACCCCTAAATTGTCAATGACATTGTAAAGCTACAAAATAATTTTACAATTCATTATGTTAATTTTATACTAAATCGTTTTAAGATTTTTCAATTTCTTACAAAATATCTAAAAAAGAAAAACACCCTGCTCACGCAGAGTGCCTTTCACCCCTAAATCATTAATACGTTTAAAATATAATTCCCCTAATAATTAGAAATTAAACGGTATCAATCATTGATTAATACAAGATAAAATTACTTATAAACTTCTATGTTATAAAGGGGAAAAACACCCGTTTTACAAATAACTTGATTTAATCGTTTTAATTTGCTAAACGCAAATGTTGATGTATCTTGAGAACGTTTGTTATCAATAACCTGAAGCATTTGAAAGCTAGTCATGTCTTAAAAAGAGTTGAGCCCCCGCACTGGTGGGCTGGTATGTACATAAAAAAGCTTCAACTGCTTTTTTATGGCGACCGTATTTCAGAATATAATATTACCTGTTCATCTGATCTGAATATACTACAGGTCGAGAAGACTCAAAATTCCAATTATCTTTTTGTGACTCTTGATACCTCAGAAGTTCAAGCAGGAATGTATTTTTTTAAATTTCAAAAAGAGAATTTTCCAGAATTTACAATTTTCTATGCGTTTAAATCAAGAGTTGAAGATTCAGCAAACAGAATAAGTTTTGATAGTTCTGATGTTTTTTACCTTTTGATGCCAGACCGTTTTGCTCATGCAAATCCGTTGATCAATTCAGTTAAGCAACTTTCTGAAAAAGCTAATCCGTACGATCTTAATGGAAGACACGGTGGAGATATTCTGGGGATAATTAATAATCTCGATTATTTAAAAGATTTAGGAATTACTACGTTGTGGTGTACACCTTTGTGCGAAAATAATAGTGCCACTGGTTCGTATCACGGATATGCACAAACAGATGTTTATAAAATAGACGCACGTCTGGGTACTTTAGAAGATTATAAAAGACTTTCTCATGAGCTTCACGGGCGAAATATGAAATTAGTAATAGATTATGTTATCAATCATTGGGGTAGTGAGCACTGGCTTATTAAAGATATGCCTAATGATGGTTGGCTAAACCAATGGGAGCATTTCACTAATACAACTCACAAAACGACAACGCTTATTGATATGAATGCATCGGTATTTGATAAGGAACAGCATGAAAAAGGCTGGTTTGTATCTACAATGCCAGATCTCAATCAGCAAAATCCTTTAGTTTTAAATTACCTCATTCAGAATGCGATCTGGTGGATAGAAGAAGTAGGTTTAGACGGAGTTCGCGTGGATACCTTCACCTATAACGACAAAGAAGCGGCTGTAAAATGGCTGCTGGCCATTAAATCGGAATACCCTAACCTCAACATTGCAGGTGAAGTATGGCTGCATAATTCAGCTCAGCTTGCTTATTGGCAAAAAGACAGTAAAATAGGCCAAATGGCAAAGTATAATTCTCAATTACCATGTCTCACAGATTTTCCGTTACACAACGCACTTCAGGATATTTTTTATATAAAACATAAAAAAGTAAAAGGCTTAGAGAGTTTATACGAGACTTTTGTAAATGACTTTTTTTATCCCAGTCCGCATAATTTGATGCGTTTTATAGAAAACCACGATACACAGCGTTTTAATACGCAAAGTGGTGGTGATCTCAATGCTTATAAACTGGCATTGACTGTTATTTGCACCACTAGGGGAATTCCACAGTTATATTACGGTAGCGAGATCGGGATGCAAGGCGACAAGAATAATGGAGATGGCGACATACGACACGAATTTCCCGGAGGTTGGAAGCAGCATAAGCAAAATGCATTTTTGCCTTCAACAGCTAAAAATGGCCGCAATGCCTACCAAGAACGTTTTCATGCTTTCACTAAAAAACTTTTAAATTGGCGGAAAGATAAACCAGTAGTACATTATGGTAAATTTTTACATTTTGTTCCTGTTGATAATGTGTATGTTTATTTTAGGTATCTAAAGGAAGAAAAACGGGTTATGGTAATTATAAATAACGCGAAGACAAAAAAAATACTAGCATTACAAAAATTTGCAGAAGGTTTAAACGGAAGTAAAGCAGGAAATGAGATTTTGTCAAACCAAGTATTAGATTTATCAATAAAATTGTCTGTACCTGCCAGAACTCCATATATTATAGAACTAACCTAATATGGTAAAACAAGTACTTTTTTATACCGTATTAACGCTTAGTTTAACGGCTTGTAAAAATCAAACAAGCGAAGAACCAATACCAACTATGAAAACTGAAAACACATCAAAAAAAGAAGTTGTTTATCATGTATTTACACGCCTATTCGGAAATACCAATACAACAAATAAACCCTGGGCAACGCTAGAAGAAAATGGGGTGGGTAAGTTTAACGACTTCACGGCTAAAGCCTTAAAATCAATAAAAGATCTCGGAGTTACATATGTGTGGTATACCGGGGTACCCCATCACGCAGTTATCACAGATTATACAGAATTTGGTATTTCTAATGATGACCCTGACGTGGTAAAAGGTCGTGCAGGATCGCCTTATGCAGTTAAAGATTATTATCAGGTAGATCCTGATATGGCTGTAAATCCTGCAAAACGCCTGCAAGAATTTGAAGCTTTAATCAAACGCACTCACAAAAACGGATTGAAAGTAATCATCGATATTGTACCCAATCACGTTGCGAGAAAGTATGAAAGTCTGAATACTCCAAAAGGTAGTTTTGCTTTTGGTACTAAAGATGACGATAAGGTTGCCTATGTAAAGGACAATAACTTTTATTACATTCCTGGTGAGGATTTTAAAGTTCCACAATGGCAAAATGGGTATCAACCTCTAGGCGGTGAAGAGAATCCACTAGCAGATGGAAAATTAAATGAATCGCCAGCAAAATGGACAGGCAACGGTAGCCGTGCTGCTCAACCGGATCAGAACGATTGGTATGAGACGGTAAAAATCAATTACGGGATTAGTCCTGATGGTCATAAAGATTTTGATGAGTTACCTGCAGACAGCGGGCACTGGGATTTTGAGCAGCATGCCAATTTCTGGAAAGACAAAGAAGTTCCTGCTTCCTGGATACAATTTAAGGATATCGCCTTATTCTGGATTAAAAAGGGTGTAGATGGTTTCCGTTTTGATATGGCAGAAATGGTTCCTGTTGAATTCTGGAGTTATATGAATTCAGCAATAAAAATGAAAAATCCAGATGCGTTTTTGATGGCTGAAGTTTACAATCCGTCATTATATAGAGATTATATTTTTAAAGGAAAGATGGATTATCTCTACGATAAAGTTGAATTATACGATACTATAAAACACGTGATGCAAGGTCATGGGAGTACCGATCATTTTGCTCCAATTATTGAACATCAGCGAGACATAGAGATCAATATGTTGCACTTTTTAGAGAATCATGATGAGCAGCGTATTGCGAGTCCTGATTTTGCAGGTACTGCAGAAAAAGGAAAACCAGCGATGGTAGTTTTGGCTTTGATCAGTAAATCACCGGTGATGATCTATTTTGGTCAGGAATTGGGAGAACCGGCTGAAGAAGATCTGGGTTTTGGCGACCCTACGCGGACTTCGATTTTTGATTATGGTAGTGTTCCTTCAGTTGCGAGATGGGTAAATAATAAAAAATTTGATGGCGGAACGTCTACAGATGACGAACTAAACTTGCGTGATTTTTACAAGCGTCTCTTGAATTTTAGTCTAGAAAATTCTGCTGTGATGGGAGACTATGCAGATATTCATTGGCATAACAGGCAAAATACAGAATGGTATAATGATCGGGTGCACTCTTTTGTACGCTGGTCTGAAACAGATAAATTAATAGTGGTTACTAATTTTGATGCTTACGATACATTTGGATTTGAATTGCAGGTTCCACAGCACATTATTGAAATCTGGGGATTCGTTGATGGCGATTATGATGTACTGGATCAACTTTATAAAAAACAAACCGGCAGCTTGAAAGTAGAGAATGGTTTGGGAACAATTCGTGTGGATATAAAACCTCTAGAATCTTTTGTTTATAAATTAAACTAAAGCTGTTGGCTTGCTTTATCGTGCATTGCCGGTTCTACGATTTTAGTGAAAAATAGCCCAGCAATCACGCCACCAACAGTAGGTGCGAGAATATAAACCCAGAAAAATCCGCCTACTTGATCGGGAAAAGCAGCGCTTCCCCAGCCCATCATCCAGGCGACTAATCTGGGACCAAAATCTCGTGCAGGATTAATTCCGCATTGCGTTAAGGGTGCAAGTAAACAAATGATAATTGAAACTGTAATACCTATAAAAACAGGTGCCATTGTGTGATGCGGCCTGCCTACATTGCTTCCTTCGGTAAAACCAAAAATGAACAGCAACAGTAAAAAAGTACCAAAACCTTCTGCAAAAATGGCCAGGGGTAAACTCACAACAGCAGTACTACCGGCCTGTGTGTAGAATTCACCAAACATTTTTGCCGTAGCTACACTTTCAGGAGTTCCGCGTAGAATTTCGTTTGTACTTTCAAAAGCAACAATGGATGGATTAAAGAGGAGATAGAGTAAAAGCCCGGCACAAAATGCACCTAAGAATTGTGCTAAAATATAAGGAACTAATTTTCCGACAGGCATCCGCTTACTTGCAATCATAGCGACTGTTACAGCCGGATTGAGATGCGCATTAGAAAGATGCCGGGTGAGGTAAATAGCCAGCGTTACAGCAATTCCCCAGGCAAGTGCAATTTGTAATATACTTTGATATCCATCAAATAAAATAGTCACCGCTACAGAACCAATACCAAAAAGTACCATTACAAACGTACCCAATAGCTCACCTAAAAACTCGCGCTTTTTAATCATAAAAAGTTTATTCTAAACGAGCTAAGATATTAAACCTAACTAAAATTAACACTCTTTAATTTATTAATTAAATGTTGTTATTCTAAAAGCTTAGTTTTATGATAATCTTAATAGGTTTGAATCCAGGGTTTAGCGGCTGAGATCGCTGTGAATTGTACCTTTACAAAACGTATTTACCCAATAAAAAACATCTGAATCTATACTTTGTCAAAACTTTATAAAATTGCAATCGTAGGCGTGGGTCCGAGAGGTCTAGCCGCTCTTGAGAGTCTTTATCTCGCAAAGAAAAACTCTAATTCAAGTAAAAAGTTGAAAGTTGTTTTATTTGAAGCTTCTGCATATCCCGGGGCTGGACAGATCTGGACACCTAATCAAGTAAGAACCAATTTATCTAATGTTCACGAGCGCAATTTGTCTAATAATTTAGCAGGAAGAGAGGCTTTGTATTTTGATGATGTTTTTATTCCGGAGTTCCCCAGTTATAAAAAATGGTTAACCAATACTGATGATGATTATTCTGAAAAAGATGTTTTTCCTGCAAGAGCAAAACTTGGTAGTTATTTGAATGAGCGATTTAATACGTTTAGAGAAGCTTTAGTAGGTTCTGATTTGGTCGATTTTTATCAGAAAGAGGTAATTAAAATTGAACCATCAGAAACCGGGTGTATTGTTTATACTAAGGATGAGCAGCAGATTGAAGTGGATGAAGCTGTTTTAACCATTGGTCACCAGCCTACCTATGATTCAAAACAATTGAAAACCTGGGGTGATCATGCTGAAGAAAATAATCTAAAACTATATGAAGATCCTTACCCTGTAGGAGCCTTAGAAACCGATTCAATTTCTGCTGAAACAACTGTCGCTTTGCGTGGTTTTGGATTATCTATGGTTGATCAGGTAAGAGCATTGAGTATTGGTTTTGGCGGTTATTTTATAAAAAAAGAAAACTCTATTAAGTGGCAGTATATTCCTTCTGAGAAAGCCCCTAAACAATTAATAGCTTTCTCCTTAAATGGGTTGCCACCTGCACCAAAACCTGTAAGTGCAACTATAGATAATTGGTTTAAACCGAATGCTCAAGAAAAGCAATCTTTTATACGTGCTATTGAAAAAGCCGAGCAACGTGCAGCATCTATAAAAGATGCCTCCTTTTTAATCGAAGCACTTGCAGACATGACGGCTTCAGTTTATATAAGAATGTCTGCGCATAGTAGAAAACATAAGCTTTCTTTTCAAGAATTATCACAACTCACTGTACAGTTGATCAAAGATGCAGATACGGCTCACGAACTTATTTTAGAGCATGATTTACCGGCACTGGAAGCCATGGAGCATTTACTGAAAATGGCTTTTGGTAAGACCGCTATTAGTCTTGATTACTGTTTAGGACAAGTCTGGCGGTTTGCTTTAGGAATTTTATACCACGATTATACGTATTTAAATTTACCAGATGAGGCAATGGTTGATGTTGTAAACTATATAGAGGCGAGTAAACGCTACTCTTATGGACCGCCCGTGAAGAGTTTACAACAGTTAATTGCATTGGTAGAAGCCGGTGTTCTCAATCTCGATTTTGTAAACAACCCGACAATTACACCTGTAGAAAACGGATGGAAATTAGAGAAGAACAACCAATCTATCATCGCTCAGGTTATGGTAAACTCAGTGATCGATGCCCCTCAACTCGTTGCTGTTTCAAGTCCGTTGATTCAAAATTTGCTTGAAGATAATCGCGTTGACCCCGTGAGTTATAAACTGGGGTTGCACACCCTTGAAGATGGAAGCATTATTAGCAAAAACGGAAATAGTCATCAGCATATTTCTCTTTTAGGCCGTCTGGCTAAAGGAAGCATTATAGGAGTTGATGATTTGATAGAATGCTTCGGAAAACCAGCTCATAAATGGGCAGATTCTCTAATTGAACGTTTATAATTTAAAATTTTGTAATCCTCTAAAAATGAGCGGTATAATTTTTTATAAAATGGAAATAATATTGTTTCTTTAAAATTCCAACTTAGAAATTATGCTTACAAAGGTTTATGGCTCAGCGGTTTTTGGCGTTGAAGCATCTACGATTACTATCGAAGTTAATATTGACAAAGGCATTGGTTATCATCTTGTAGGATTGCCTGATAATGCGATTCGGGAAAGCAATTACCGTATTGCCGCTGCACTTCAAAACAACGGATTTAAAATTCCCGGAAAGAAAATTACACTCAATATGGCTCCTGCAGATTTACGCAAGGAGGGAAGTGCTTATGATCTCACCCTTGCAATTGGAATTCTAGCAGCCAGCGGACAAATTAAGGCTGAGAATCTGGATGAGTATATCATTATGGGCGAACTCTCTCTAGATGGGAGTCTGCAGCCTATTCGGGGCGCTTTGCCCATAGCAATAAAAGCTCAGCAAGAAGGTTTTAAAAAATTTCTATTACCTAGTCAGAATGCTCGAGAAGCCGCTATTGTAAAAGATCTGGAGGTTTACGCGATTGATAGTATTGCACAAGTCATTGATCACTTTGATAATGATGCGGAACTCGAGCGTACGATTGTAGATACGCGAACTGAATTTTTCAATGCCTTAGAGCATCCGGAGTTTGATTTTGCCGATGTAAAGGGTCAGGAATCTATCAAACGCTGTATGGAAATTGCCGCTGCTGGTGGTCATAATATCATATTAATAGGTCCACCTGGTGCAGGAAAAACCATGCTAGCAAAGCGCCTGCCGTCTATACTACCGCCAATGACCTTAAGAGAAGCCTTAGAAACTACTAAGATACACAGCGTTTCGGGTAGAATGCGCGAACATGTGGGATTAATGGCACAACGGCCATTTCGCAGTCCACATCACACCATCTCTGACGTCGCGTTAGTTGGCGGCGGTGCCTATCCACAGCCGGGAGAAATCTCACTGGCTCATAATGGCGTATTGTTTTTAGACGAGTTGCCCGAATTTAAGCGTACCGTGCTCGAAGTAATGCGCCAGCCTTTGGAAGACCGGGAAGTAACCATTTCAAGAGCCAAATTTACAGTGACCTATCCCAGTAGTTTTATGCTGGTCGCCAGTATGAATCCCAGTCCCGGAGGCTATTTTAATGATCCCGGTGCTCCCGTGACCAGTACTCCCGCAGAAATGCAACGCTATCTGAGTAAAGTTTCCGGTCCGTTATTAGATCGTATAGACATTCACATAGAAGTTACACCTGTTCCGTTTGATAAATTGTCTGATGAACACAAAGCAGAAAGCAGCATTGCAATACGCAAACGCGTTACCGAAGCCCGAAAATTGCAAACAGAACGTTTTCGAGAAAGCGAAAACATTCATTATAATGCACAAATGAGCGTAAAACAAATAAGAAAGCATTGTGCATTAGATTCTGGTTCTAAAGAGCTATTGAAAAACGCTATGGAAAAACTGAACCTTTCCGCAAGAGCGTATGATCGTATTTTAAAAGTATCCAGAACAATAGCAGATCTGGAAGCTACATCTGATATTGAATCACACCACATTACCGAAGCGATTCAATATCGAAGTCTGGATCGTGATGGTTGGTTGGGGTGAAATATAAATCACTTGTTTACAAGTTGTTAATCTTAATGGATTAGAATTCCTGAAATTATTGCTAAACGTTTTTTTGATATTGTTAACGATTTTCGCCATTATTGTTAAATATTCTTAAAAATCATAACAATGAATCGAGATGCTCAACTGGCTTTTTGTAAAAAATGTACCAATCGCGAAATGAATTTGAAAGAAGGTTTACTTTGCGGAATCACCAGTCAAAAAGCCTCTTTTGAAAGTACGTGTATAGATTTTAAAGAAGATCCTTCAGTAAAAATTGTTGCTCACGAAACAGAAGGTTTAGAGCTAAGTCAGGTAATAGAAAAACTTTCTGAAGAAGATTTAGATTATATAAAAAGTCAGGAGAATTTAATTCCGGCGGTCATATGCGGTGCAATAGCGGGCTTAATAGGTGCTATTTTATGGGGGATGATCACGGTAGCTACAGATTTTCAAATAGGCTATATGGCTGTTGCTATCGGAGCAGGGGTTGGTTACACTATTAGATTAGTTGGTAAAGGTGTAAGTCAGATCTTTGGTTTTTGGGGAGGAGCGATTGCTTTTGTTTCAGTTGTTTTAGGAAATATCTTTAGTATTATGGGGGTGATTGCAAATGCTCAGGATATCAGCCTTCTGGAAACAATGTTATATTTAGATTACACTTATCTTCCAGAATTGATGTCAGAAACGTTTAGTCCTATTGATTTGCTTTTTTATGGTATTGCTATTTATGAAGGTTATAAGTTTTCATTTCGCGTTCTTACCCAAGAGGAATTAGAGAAAATTAGAATTGAAAATTCTAATCAATAAATATCGAATTACTACTAGATTGCTTTTGTTTTAATTAGACAGGTACTTTTCACTTTTTTTGTAACCTGGTATTGTAGGTTGTAAGACACTCAATTATATTTTTTCATTGCGTTGAAACTAATTTTAAAACTCAGTTATCATCCCTATAATAAGGAAGAACTAGACCCCACATTGAAAATAATGCACCAATGAGCGTAAAACAAATCAGAAACTATTGTGCGTTAGACTCTGGTTCTAAAGAGCTATTGAAAAGCGCTATGGAAAACTTAATCTTTCCGCAAGAGTGTATGATCGTATTTTAAAAGTATCCAAAACAATAGCAGATCTGGAAACTTCATCTCAAATAGAATCACACCACATTACCGAAGCAATTCAAGATTGAAGCTTAGATCGTGATGGTTGCTTGTGGTTAATAATTTTTTTTGATGAATGTGCATCAAAATTCAAAAATCGTTAAATAAAACCTAATACTTTTGTAACTTTTAAACTTTAAATGCGTCTTTTCTAAAAGTTTTAGGAACGTATTCAACATTTATTAATCAAAAATTAAGATCAATGATCAAAACAAAATGGACTCCGCTGGCGCTAATGCTGTCGTTGTTTGTGGCAACCCTGGTTTCTTGTGAAGATAAAGAAACCGATAAGGATGTCGCAGATGCAAAGCTATCTATCGACTATGAAAAGTATGAACTTGAGAACGGCTTAAATGTAGTACTTCATCAAGACAAGAGTGACCCTATTGTTTCTGTAGCTATTCAGTATGGTGTAGGATCTAACCGTGAGAAAAAAGGGCGTACCGGATTTGCTCACTTATTTGAGCATATGCTTTTTCAGGAATCTGAAAATGTTCCGCAAGATCAATTCTTTAAGACCATTCAGGATGTAGGTGGTACTCTAAATGGCGGTACCTGGCAAGATGGTACTGTTTATTACGAAGTTGTACCTAATAATGCACTTGAGACTGTTCTTTGGTTAGAATCAGATCGTATGGGTTTCTTAATCAATACAGTTACAGAATCTGCTTTTGCTAATCAGCAAGAAGTAGTTCAGAATGAAAAACGTCAGCGAGTAGATAACAATCCTTACGGGCATACCAGTTGGGTAATTGACAAGAATTTATTTCCTGATGGGCACCCATACAGCTGGCAGGTAATTGGTGAACTTGAAGACCTTCAGAATGCGACCGTAGCAGATGTCAAGGAGTTTTATGATAAATTTTATGGTCCTAATAACGCTACTCTGGTTATTGCCGGAGACTTTGAAGAAGGAAAAGCTAAAGAACTTGTAGAGAAGTATTTTGGTGAAATTAAAAAGCGTCAAGAGGTTACTCCTTTAGATGTTATGAATGTAACGCTTGATGAAACCAAGCGCCTGTATCATGAAGATAATTTTGCTACAGCGCCTCAACTCAATATGGTTTGGCCTACCGTGGAGCAGTATACAGACGATGCGTATGCATTAGATTTTTTAGGTGAGATTCTTTCTGATGGAAAAAATGCACCGCTATATCGCGTTCTGGTTGAAGATATGGAATTGGCCTCACAGCCTTATGCGTGGAATGGTTCTGACCAGATCGCCGGAAAATTTAGAATTTCGGTTACTGCAAATTCTGGTGTGGATTTAGACAGTGTAGAAACCGGTATTACTAAAGCATTTGCACTTTTTGAAGAAGAAGGTGTAAAAGAATCAGATATTGAACGTATAAAAGCAGGTTTAGAAACCGATTTTTATAACGGAATAAGTAGCGTTTTAGGTAAATCTTTCCAACTGGCACAATATGATGTATTTACCGGTGACCCTGGTTTTATTGAGAAAGATATCGAGAATATTAAAGCAATTACCGCTGAAGATGTAATGCGCGTTTATGATAAGTATATTAAAGGAAAACCTTTTATACTAACCAGTTTTGTACCTAAAGGTCAAGTGGAATTAATAGCTGAAAATTCTGAAAAAGCAGAAGTTGTAGAAGAGGAAATCACAGAAAATGTTGAAACAGAGGTTGTAGATGCTGATGTAGAGATCGAAAAAACACCTTCTAAATTTGATCGTTCTGTAGCTCCTAAAATGGGTGAAACTCCAAAACTGAACATTCCGGATTCCTGGACAGCTAACTTACCCAATGAGATGGAAGTTTATGGTATTGTTCAGGATGAGCTGCCCTTGGTAAACTTTAGTTTGGTAATAGATGGGGGACATTTATTAGATGACCTTAGTAAAAATGGTGTTGCAAATCTAATGAGCGACATTATGATGGAAGGTACAGCGACAAAAACACCGCTTGAGCTTGAAGAAGCGATAGATCGTCTTGGAGCAAGTATTAACATGTACACAACAGATGAATCTATAGTTTTAAGAGGAAATACCCTTGCTCGTAATTTTGATGCAACAATGGCACTGGTACAGGAGATCTTATTAGAACCACGCTGGGATGAAAAAGAATTTGCACGTATCAAAACCAGCACCATCAATGGGATCAAACGTTCTGACGCAAACCCTAATGTGATTGCAAACCGCGTTTATAATAAAATGCTGTATGGGGAGAATCATCCGCTTGCACAACCTACTTCAGGTACAGTTGAGTCTGTCGAAGCGATTACTATTCAAGATTTAAAAAACTACTATAACAAGTATATTTCACCATCTGTGAGCCGTTTCCATATAGTAGGAGATATTTCAGAAAGTCAGGCGCTAGCTGCTTTAGACGGATTGAAAGAAAACTGGGAAGCCAAAAAAGTTACAATTCCTGAGTTCCCTATTAAGAATGATCGTGATAAAGCATCTTTATATTTTGTAGATGTTCCTAACGCAAAACAATCTGTTATTAATATTGGTTATATAGCGATGCCTCGCACAGATAAAGATTTCTATCCTGCCGAAGTAATGAATTATAAATTAGGAGGTTCCTTTAGCGGTAATGTGAATCTGATTCTACGTGAAGAAAAAGGATATACCTACGGTGCCCGTTCCGGGTTTAGCGGAACAAAAATCCCAGGTACGTTTACTGCTTCTTCAAGTGTAAGAACCAATACGACCGGTGAATCTGTTTCTATCTTTAAAGATGAAATAGCTAACTATAAAGCAGGGATTTCTGAAGAGGATCTGGCATTTACTAAGAATGCGTTAATCAAATCAAATGCAAGACGCTTTGAAACACAAGGTTCATTATTGGGAATGCTTCAGGAACGTAGTGCTTACGATCTTGACCCTAATTACATCGCTGAAGAAGAAGCTACAATCAATAATATGACTTTAGAGCAGCACAAAGAATTGGCTAACAAATATCTTGATGAGTCTAAAATGGCTTATCTGGTTGTGGGTGATGCAGCAACGCAGTATCAGCAATTTAAAGATATGGGCTTTGATGAAGTGATGCTTTTAGATAAAGAAGGAAACGAAGTAACGCTTGAAGAAATTAAGAAGTAATTATCTCCAAAATAATTCATTTGAAACCCCAAAGCTTCGCAAGAATCTTTGGGGTTTCTTATTTACTGCATATGTATAGATAATACTAAGACTTTGATGATTGTAGACTTTTATTATTTTACCTTTTGATATTTATAACTACAGCCCTCGGTACAAATGGGACCGCTAGTAGGAGTAAGTAAAAAAGTTTTTGATTCATATGCTATAGAATAAGTTATTAATCCATCTTCATTTGCTGCTGTAGGCTCAAAATCAGGACAAACATATTTTAAAGTCAATGTAGAATCTTCTATTGAAAAAGTTCCCCGAGTACATTCTGTATAACGATTAGAAGAAAAGGTGCCATTTGATAGAAATTGAATTTCTTCTCCATCTTCTATCTCAATCCAATATTGAGGTCCACCTGAACTTATAAAAGCTTCTGTGTTTTGCCAGATACCATTTATTAGCTCTTCAGACTCATTTTGAGTTTCATTTTCCACATCGCATCCTATGAACATAAATAGTAAAGCGATTATTGACAATTTTAGATTCATCTTTTGCGTTTCATTAAAGATGCCTTATAAGGTTAAAGGTTGTGTCTAAGGGACTTTAGAAAAAATAATTATTTTATAAGATCTAAATACTGTTCTTCATTACCCTTTAATTTTGAGGCCATTCAACCCGAAATTTGATTTCAAAATTTACAGATTCATCTTTTAGAATGATTTCACTAGGGCGAATCATATTATATTCTTTTAGGTCTAGAATTCTATAATCAGGAAAGTCAGGGAATAAAGATTGTCCCATATTTCCGCCATCATCGTCTCCAATACCTACCCTAATTTGTTTATTTAAATCTATATAAAGTTCTTCTTCACTAAAATCAAAAAAGAGATTAGATTGATTCGGGTAGGAGTCTGATGTAAACCATCTGTAATTTGAATACTCTGTGCCGCCAAAACGATCGTTAAGTTTTGATCTGTGAAGTGCAATCCCAACATCTGCGAGCCTATTTATATCTGTATCTGTAAACTCCGGATCCCAGGTCTCATTCATTCTGTAGAACGAGATCACTTCAGCAGACAAAATGCGTACGGCGTTTCCACGAGTAACAGTAATGGTTTCACTAAAGGGTACAACCTGGCCGTAAATATCTGTGACCAAAAAATCAAGATTGCGCGTTCCTAATGTTGTATAGCTAAAATAAAGCTTAACCGAAGTTCCTAAACCATTGGGTTCTCCTGATGATTTTGCTGAATTGGATACATTGCCATCATCAGTTACCTCAATTTCTTGAATAGGATTTGACGTTGTAATCTCTACTTCTAATATATAATCAATAAAAGGAGTAGCAGTATTGGTTTTAATTTGTACAACTAGTGCAGGATTTTCAGGTACAGAAATTTCTTCTGAATCGTCAGAAGTATCGCAACTTATAAATAAAATTATAACTAAAAGTGACCAAAGTAAAGGGCTATTCTTCATCAAACTATTTTATATTTCTAGCTCGAAAAGTAATTCTTAATCGACAATAATTATTCTTAATAATTGTTAATTCGGTTTATCTCCCATAATGGCTTCTCCTTTTACCAGCCAACTGAAACCAAAAGCTTCAACCGCTAATGCTTCCATCCAGAATGTAAGTTTTAATCGGTTGTAAGTTTCCGGAGATATAATGTCAGTCAATCCTAAAATAATAACAACAAGCGCAACGATCATAACGATTCCGCAGATGCGGTAGACTTTATTGCGACGTACTTTCTCTTCGCAGCGTTTCCCTTTTGGGATCTTTGATTTTACAAACAAAAAGAGCGACATAAAAGCCAATGAAACTAAAAATACAGCTGCGGCTACATAATGAAAAGTCGATCTCCAACCTTCTTGTGATTCGTCAAAATATGTGACTGCATAAGGCATTGCTGCATCGCAACACAACTCTGCAAGATTATTAGTAGGGAAAAATGCAACACACAATGCAGCAACCCCTGCGATATTAGAAACCCAAAAATCAACCGGTTCTTCAC
The DNA here is from genome assembly GCF_004104055.1 of Leeuwenhoekiella aestuarii. Taxonomy (GTDB): domain Bacteria; phylum Bacteroidota; class Bacteroidia; order Flavobacteriales; family Flavobacteriaceae; genus Leeuwenhoekiella; species Leeuwenhoekiella aestuarii. The sequence goes on from NZ_QOVJ01000002.1 coordinate 542,040, forward strand.
CGCTGTAAACAATTAGAAAAATACCTATAAGACTAACAGTCACCGTAAATAGAGTAGCAGCGCGTGTGTAATAATAATGACTTATAGATTCTAACGGTCCGGTCATTTCAAATACCGTTAGAGAGCTTGCTAATAATAAAACAGGAAGCAGCATCCCCGCTGTACCCACAATTTTACGCAGCGTTTTACCCTGGTGTAACCAAACTCCATTATCTGAAGCGTAATTGAGGTTGAGCGATTCACTTAGCGTTTGTGACTTTTGATCTTTCATTAGCGCATGTTTTTACTTTTCCTTTCTAAATTAAGGATTTAAAATTGAGTAAGTTATATCTAAAATGCAAGGTTTTTCAATTATTGTAAAACCTTTTATAGCCTTATCATTAGTCCTGTAGCTTCATAATTTTTATATTTAAGAGCTTAAGCCTTTATATGCGAAATCCTTTAAAAAATATAGGTCCGGGGGCATTAGTTGCCGCGGCATTTATAGGTCCTGGGACTGTAACCGTTTGTACCCTAGCGGGGATTCAGTTTGGTTTTGCGCTTTTGTGGGCGATGACACTTTCTATTATCGCGACAGTAGTTTTGCAAGAAACATCTGCTCGTATAGGTCTGGTGACGCAAAAAGGGCTTTCTCAAGTTTTAAGAGCGCAATTACCTGATGGGATTTTACGCAAGTTTATTTTAGGATTGGTATTAGCAGCGATTGTTATAGGAAATGCCGCTTATGAGGGCGGAAACATCAGCGGTGGGGTTTTAGGCTTACAAGCCCTTGGAAATAATGGTGTTCTTAACATGGGTTCATTTTCGATCAATTGGTATAGTTTATTGATAGGGGCTATAGCGTTTGTGTTATTATTTATAGGAAATTATAAAGTTTTAGAAAAAGTCTTTCTGATTATGGTCATCTTGATGAGTGTGTCTTTTGTGGTAACCGCCATCCTGACAAAACCTGATCTTTTAGCATTATTAAAAGGAAGCTTGATTCCTTCATTTCCTGACGGAAGTATTTTGATGATCGTGGCTTTAGTAGGGACTACTGTAGTGCCTTATAACTTGTTTTTGCATGCATCTCTCGTTAATCAAAAATGGAAAAATAAAAAGGATTTACCAGCAGCAAGACGTGATACCATTGTCGCCGTTATTTTGGGTGGTTTGGTCTCTATGTGTGTCATTGTAGCAGCTTCAGCTTTAAACGGTTCTGCCGTTACCGGAGCAACGGGTCTCGCGCAGAGCCTGGAGCCTTTATATGGGAGTGCGGCAAGGTATTGCATAGGTTTAGGCTTATTTGCAGCCGGTATAACCTCTGCAATAACAGCACCTTTGGCGGCAGCTTATGTGGCTCAGGGATGTCTCAAATTGGGTGAAGGTTTAAAGTCTACTTATTTTAGAATGACCTGGATGATCATTTTGATTTTGGGAGTTGGTCTGGCAGCTTTTGGAATCAAACCTGTTGAGGTCATACAGTTTGCTCAAGTTGCTAACGGAATTTTACTTCCCGTAATCGCCGGTATTCTGATCTGGTTGGCAAACAGAAGTGAACTACTGGGATCTTATCGAAATTCTAAATTAAAAAATACAATCAGTATTTTTATTTTAGTAGTAACTGTTATTTTGGGTGGAAGAGCAATTCTAAATGTATTTGGATTGATATGAGTATAAGGACGACAATAGATGTCAATTGTGATTTAGGAGAAGGTATAGGTAACGAAGCAGATTTAATGCCGTTTATCAGTTCGTGTAACCTCGCTTGTGGAGGTCATGCTGGGGACGAAGCAACAATTGATAAAGTTGTCAAGCTGGCTAAGTGCAATGCTGTTGGAGTAGGAGCCCACCCTTCTTTTCCTGATCGAGCTAATTTTGGACGTGTTGAACTCAAAATACCTTTTTATCAACTTGAAAGCTCTTTAAAAGAACAAATAGATCGCGTTAAGAAAGCTTGTCAAACTCATAAAATCGAGATGCATCACATAAAAGCACACGGTGCTCTTTATAATTTGTGTGCCAGTCACGCAGTTTATGCTGAATTTTTTATTGATTTTATAGCTCGTTTTTATCCTGATACACCGGTTTATGTGCCATTTAATTCTATACTATCTCAACGGGCTCAGGGAAAAATCAAACTGCTCTTTGAAGCATTCGCAGATCGGAATTATGAAGCAGACGGAAGCCTTGTTTCTAGAGCCAAACCCCACGCGTTAATCAAAGATGAAAAAAAGCTTTTTAAGCACGTTTTAAACATGGTGAAAAGGAATGAAATTCATACCGTTTCTGGGACTGTTTTGAGTACAAAAATCGATACAATTTGTGTTCATGGAGATACTCCAAAAGCGGTAACTCTTGCGTGTTATTTAAAGCAACAATTAGAGAAAAATAACCTGAAAATACAAACAGTAATTTGCAAATAAAACCAAGCATAAACAGACTGGGGGAAAAGGCGATTTTATTGCAGTGGGACTTCAATATAACGCCAGAAAACTTAAACTGGTTGTTGAGCGTAAAACAAATTTTACAGCAACAAATAGTTAAATCAAAAGTTCAAGTGGTGAACACATATAATTCATTATTAATAATTTACAACTATTCAATAGAAAATATTTATAATGATTTTAGAGCTTTAAAAAGCTATGACTTTACAGGGATTAGTTCTGAAGATTTTAAAGGCAAGCTTTACAGACTGCCGGTTTGTTATGATGTTGAATTTGGGTTGGATTTAGATGAACTTGCGCGAAGAAATTCATTAACTATATCAGAAATAATACACTTGCATACACAGCCTATTTATACACTTTATTTTATGGGCTTTTTACCAGGATTTTTATATCTGGGTGGGATGAATGAACGGCTTAAGATTTCACGTAAAAATGAGCCTAGAAAATCGGTGTTAAAAGGTGCTGTGGGAATCGCCGAAAATCAAACAGGAATTTACCCGAATAGCAGTCCGGCGGGATGGCAAATTATAGGAAATTGCCCTGTGGAATTATTCAATGCACACACTGAAAATCCGTGTCCATTTAAAGCTGGCGATCAAATTCAATTTTATTCAGTTTCCAAACAGGAATACGCTAAAATTAAACAGAAAATAGAGGATGGAATATTTGAATTAAAACCAGAATCTCATGCCTAAAATTGAACTCATAAAAGCTGGTTTTTACACTACGATTCAAGATTTAGGGAGGTTGCATGCTGCTCAATATGGTGTGCCCAAGAGTGGTGTTATGGATAGTTTTTCAGCAAAAAAAGCAAACTTACTTCTTAATAATGAATCAGATGCTGCTGTTCTAGAGATAACGATGACTGGCCCAACATTGAAATTTCAATCTAAAACACAAATAGCGGTCTGTGGAGCCATCTTTGACATGTATTTAGATGAGGAGCCCATAACAAATGCTAAAGCATTTCAGGTTAATTCTGGTTCTGTTTTACGTTTTGGCGGCTTAAAAAAAGGATTGCGTTGCTATTTTGCTGTGCAGGGAGGTGTCAAGACTGAGGTAGTTTTAGAAAGTCGAAGTCAATACCCCACCATAACTTCTGCTTCACGACTTGTTAATGGTGATGAATTAGAAATAGATTCCCTTGGGAATTTAGCTATTGCGAGCGCTCGAGTTAATTTTGAGGATCAAGAATTATTCAGCAATACTATACCCGTTTTTAAAGGACCTGAATTTGAGTTATTACCTCAAAAACTTCAGAAAAAACTCTTTACTGATAATTTCACATTAACTCCAGAAGGAAACCGGATGGCAATTCCATTTAGGGAATTATTTAAAAACGATCTTAAAGGTATTCTAACCGGGCCGGTGATACCGGGAACGGTACAGCTCACACCAAACGGGAATCTTATCGCATTGTTGAGAGATTGTCAAGTTACTGGTGGTTATCCGCGTGTGCTTCAAATTTCAGAAATGGGAATTTGCAAACTTGCTCAAAAGAAACCGGGAGATCGGGTTAATTTTCACCTTAGTGAACTTGACTAAAGTTTTAGGTTTAAATTTTAGAAAACCTTAAAAACGTATCCCAATAACCAGTAAAGTATTGCAAAAACTACAATTGTACCAATACAACCGCATCTTCCACCACCAATTTTCTTTGCACCATAACCGGCGATTAAAGCTCTGATTATATTTTTCATAATGTCTATTAATTAGTTAAGTAATCCGCTAATATAATATCATTCTATTAGTGGTTGCTATGTTTTATACAGATTAACAATACTTTATATAAGCCTTATGTAGGCAGTTATAGGCATTTCGTAATTTTAAAATTCAAATATGAAATTATGGAATTGAAACAATTGGGAAATTCATCTTTATACGTACCGCCGATAGTTTTTGGTGGCAACGTATTTGGGTGGACGGCAGATAAAAAAACGTCTTTTTATTTATTAGATGCATTAGTAGAGCGTGGTTTAAACTTTATTGATTCTGCCAATGTGTATTCTTATTGGGCTGAAGGAAACGAAGGAGGAGAGAGTGAAGCCATACTAGGCGAGTGGATGAAAGAACGGAAAAACCGCGATAAAGTTATTGTTGCAACTAAAGTAGGAAGCCCTATGGGAAAGGGAAGTCCAGACCTTTCTAATGCGTATATCAATGAGCAAATAGATTTAAGTTTACAGCGTTTACAAACAGATTATATCGATCTGTATTTTAGTCATAAATATGATGACAGTACGCCACAACTCGAAACCTTAAAAACCTATAACTCGCTGATCAACTCTGGTAAAGTTCGTGAATTGGGCGCTTCTAATTTTCCGTTGGCAGTTTTACGAGAAGCTTTACAGATTTCTGAAGATGAAAACCTGCCACGATATGAAGTTATTCAACCAGAATATAATTTACTGGAGCGTTCTCATTTTGAGGGGGAATATCAGCGCTTTTGTATTGAAAATAATCTTGGGGTAATTAGTTATTTCACTCTGGCAAGTGGTTTCCTTACCGGTAAATATACTGATACAGCTGATGCTTCGGGAAAAGAGCGAGAGCGTTTTATAAAGAAATATTTTAATGATGAAGGAACAGCTGTTTTAAAAGCTTTAAAAACACTTTCAGATAAATACAATTGCTCTCAAGCTGGCGTAAGTATTGCGTGGACCATGGCTCAACCCGGAATCTCCGCACCCATTGTAAGCGCTACTAAAGAATCTCAATTAAAAGCATTTGATGAAGCTCTAAAATTGAATTTTGATGCTGAAGACTTACAGATTTTAGAGAAAGTAAGTCGTGAAAAAAATACCGTTGGTCGCTAAAAAGATTGTAGAAAATTTATTTTAAGCGTATAAAACTGTTAAAAATTACATTTTATTAAATTTAAGAAACGCTGTTAAGAATTTCTTAACAGCGTTTCTTTTTGCTGAGTCTTAAATTGGCGCAACTCTAATATAAAAAAATGAAATTAAAACTTTACCCTATTGCAGCTTTTACGTTTGCAATGCTTACGGTTGTTTCATGCGCCAGTACTAAACAAAATAAAAAGAACGGTACCGCAGCAACTTCCGAAGAAAAAAAAGACAAAAAAGATGACTTAAAGCCTTACGATAAAGTCATAACCAAAGAAGCTGTCTCAGATTCTGGTCTTTTTACTATTCACAAAGTAGATGAAGATTACTTCTACGAGATACCAGATAGCCTATTTACTCGTGAGATGCTCATGGTAAGCCGTATTGCTAAGACCGCATCAGGCTTAGGTTTTGGTGGAGGAAAAGCAAATACTCAGGTTCTACGTTGGGAAAAACGCGACAAGAAGGTTTTATTGCGTGTTGTCTCTCATCAGATTTTTGCTGCAGATTCATTACCTATTCATGAGGCTGTAAACAATTCTAATTTTGAACCGGTACTTTTTTCTTTTGATGTAAAAACAGTAGGAAAAGATTCAACGAGTACGGTAATTCAGGTTAATGATTTATATACCGATGATGTTCAGGCAATGGGCATTCCTAGCTATTATCGGGAAGAATATAAAGTGCGTAATGTAGATAAAGGAAGAGGCTATATTGAAAGTCTAAAAAGTTATCCTTTAAATATTGAAGCACGGCACGTAAAAACATACAATGCTGGTAACCCTCCAAGTAATGAAAGTGTAGGTTCTATTACTGTAGAAATGAGTAACAGTATGGTGTTATTACCTAAAAAACCTATGGAGCGTCGTTATTTTGATAAGAGGGTAGGTTGGTTTGCACGTGGTCAGGTAGATTATGGTCTTGATGCTCAAGAAAGTAAAACAGTGCGTTACTTAGACCGCTGGAGGTTAGAAGTAAAACCAGAAGACGAGGCTAAATTTAAAGCTGGTGAACTGGTAGAACCTAAGAAGCAGATCGTTTATTACATAGACCGTGCAACTCCAAAAAAGTGGATTCCATTTATTAAGCAAGGGATCGAAGACTGGCAGGTAGCTTTTGAAGCAGCCGGATTTAAAAATGCGATAATTGCAAAAGAGGCTCCTTCTGTAGCAGAAGATCCAGAATGGTCTCCGGAGGATGTTCGTTTTTCTACAGTACGTTACTTAGCATCACCTATCCCTAATGCAAATGGACCACACGTAAGTGACCCTCGTAGTGGTGAGATCTTAGAATCTGATATCAACTGGTATCACAATGTTATGACGCTTTTGCGTAACTGGTATTTCGTTCAAACCGCAGCAATTAATCCTGAAGCACGCGGTGTGGCCTTTAAAGATGAGATTATGGGACGTTTAATTCGTTTTGTTTCTTCTCACGAAGTAGGACATACACTCGGTTTACCTCACAATATGGGTAGCAGTGTTGCTTATCCTGTAGATTCATTGCGTTCTAAAAGTTTTACAGAAAAATATGGGACAGCGCCTTCAATTATGGATTATGCACGCTTTAACTACATCGCACAACCGGGTGATGAGGGCGTTTCTATGATGCCTAACATTGGTATTTATGATAAATATGCTATCAACTGGGGTTATAGACCTATCCTTGATAAAAAAGGAATGGAAGAAAAACCCATCCTGGATCAGTGGATTTTAGAACATGCCGGTGACCCTATGTATCGTTTTGGAGCACAGCAGTGGGATATAGTTGACCCAAGCTCTCAGACTGAAGATCTTGGTGATGATGCTGTTAAAGCCAGTAATTATGGTATTGAGAACTTAAAACGTATTGTTCCTAATTTGATAAAGTGGACCGCTGAAGATGGTAAAAATTATGATGATTTAGAAACACTTTATGGTCAGGTTTTAGCTCAGTTTAACCGCTATATGGGACATGTGAGTAATAATATAGGTGGTGTTTATGAGTATAACAAAACCTACGATCAAGAAGGTGTAGTTTACATACCAGTACCAAAAGAACGACAGAAAGAAAGTATGGAGTTTTTACAAAACCAACTTTTTACAACACCAGAGTGGATGGTAGATACCCAAATTTTAAATCGAATTGAAAGTGACGGAAATCTTGAGCGCGTTAGAAGCGTACAGGAGCGTACATTGAACAATGTTCTAGATTTTGGAAGAATGGGGCGTATGATTGAAAATGAAACCTTAAACGGAAAATCTGCATATACGCTAACTGAAATGATGAATGATCTAAGAAGTGGTATTTTTAGTGAATTACGTAGTGGTAAAAAAATAGATACGTATCGTCGTAATTTACAACGTGCTTATGTAGAACGTCTGGAGTACTTATTGACTAAAGAGCAAGAGGGCCGTAGCAACGCAACTCGTGTAAATGTGAGTCAGTCTGATATTAGAGCAGTTTCTCGTGCAGAGTTAAATACGTTAAGAAGTTTAGTAACTCGTGCTATTAGCCGCACAGGTGATAGCTTAAGTCGTTATCATTTACAAGATTTGAGAGAGCGTATAGATCTTATTTTAGATCCGAGATAATTGGATTTAACTATCAATATTAAAAGACCGGCAATTTGCCGGTCTTTTTGTTTTCAAAAGATTTAGCATAGCATCTTTAAAATTAATTTTCAGAAACTCTTTTAAGGTTATATAGCTGCTCAGCTTCCGTTACATTAGGAAGCTCTTCGGTATTCTTTTTTTGATTGAATTTTGTAAATAGGGGGTATATGAGTCCGCATCCTAAAAGCCCTAAAGCTAAGATAACCAAGGTATAGAGGTCTGCTATCTGATTTCCGGCAGATAAAATTCCTAAAATCAAAACAACAGAAAGCGGAAACGACAATGCCAGAATATTAATCGCAAAATTCTGATTGAATGTTTTTCTGCTATTCAAAACCCGCTTTTCCTGAGCGTCAACTGCAGCTATATGTGCAAATGGCCAAAAGCTACAAGCGCTCAATCCAAAAGCCAAAAGCAGCAATCTATCTTCAGCTATACCTATATCTGCAAATACTATTAATCCTATAGCTAAAAAAACTACGATACCAGCTCTTACAAGAAGTAAAGAAATAATTTCAGCAAATTGACGTTTTTTGATGTTTACTGAAAGTCCAATAAATAACAAAACAAGCGGAGTCATTAATAAACTCAATCTGCTTAAACTCTCACTGAATAAAAAGGGAATACTGTTCATATTTATTCCTAAAAACAAAAGGATTAGCGCAGCAGCTATAAAAAGATTTACAGGCTCAGAGACCATTGCCATACAAAGGCTTTTAAATTTTGCTCCGGTAGATCTATTTGTGATGTTCTGGGTTTTATAATGCCAATTCATCGCCACCAAATACAATATTAAAAGCACAAATAGTTTATTCCCAAGATCTGCCATTGCTGCTTTAGCAAGAAAGCCTTCGCCCAGATACTCCAATATAAAAGGAAAACAACTCAACCCCGGTGCTAAAGAGGGGATAAGCATTTGTGCAGTTCTGTAATTAGGACTGTCTTTTTTTATTCCAATAAATGGAAAAAGAAAAGGGGTGACAAGAAATAAAAAAAAATTGAGTACTAATGCTATACCGGGTAGAACAAGTAGAGATACCTCTACATTTACCGAAAGCAGTGCTATAAAGATTGTAGCCGGAAGTGCCAGATTTAAAATAATCATCTTGATACCGGCTAGTTCTTTTTTCTCCTTAATTTTTAATTTTAGAAGTAAACCTAAACCTATAAAAAGTAAGAAAAGCAATGTCTTTTGTACATTGACATCCATAATTAAACCAGTATATCGTCTATAGCATCCGTAAAATATTTCATTTCTTCCATAGTACCCATACTTACACGACACCAGTTTTGATCCCAAAATTTAAAAGCTCTCACGACAACGCTTTTATCATATATTTTTTCTAAAAATACATCACCTTCCATATCTATTGGAAAGATGATAAAGTTTGTTGAAGAAGGCATATAGTCAAAGCCTTTTGAGTCTAAATACGCAGTAGTATGCTCTCTTGCTTCTTTGATTTTTTCTTTACACATGGTCAAATATTCAGAATCATCCATACTGGCAGAAGCTGCATCAATGGTAGGTCCCGTAATACCCATACCGCCACGCGTAATTTCATTTATAGCTTCAAGTGACTCTTTTTTACCTAGCATGTACCCCATTCTAAGGCCTGCCATACCGTGAATCTTAGAAAAGGTACGTGTCACAAAAACATCTTTCCCTTCAGCAACTAATGGAGCCATACTAGCGTCTAAACCTTCTGGAGCTAATTCCAGATAGGCTTCATCGACGAAAACAGGGACTTTATCAGAAACTCTTCTACAAAAATCTTTCAGTTTTTCGGTATCAGTTAAGGTAGCAGTAGGGTTGTTAGGGTTCGTGATGTAAACCAACTTAGTATCCTCGTCAATTGCAGCTTCCATTGCATCAAGGTCGTGCTGATAATCTGCAGTTAATTTGATAGCTTTCCAGGAACCTCCTGCAGCTTTTGCCACGCTTACCAGCGACATATAGCTAGGATCTGCACTGATCACATTTCCGCCATCTTGAAATAATACCAATGCTGTTTTTTCTAAAAGATCAGAAGAACCAGGCCCCATCATAATATGATCTGGAGTAACCCCTTCTTTATCTGCAATTTTTTGCACTAAGCTCCCTAAAGAAGACCATGAATAGTGATTGCCATCCCAAACCCCTTCCTGAAATGCTTTTGCAGCAAGTTTAGAAGGACCGTACGGATTCTCATTCCATACTAAACGAGCTTTAACCGTGCTCAGATCTGGGAATTTAGGCGGTGTAAACTCATCAAATACAGTGTTTTTATATAAGAATTTTTGATTATTTCGTTGTGCTTGTTCTACAGTTGATGCCCATAAAGCAGTAGGGGCAACGGCAATTGCGCCAACAGAAAACGCCATTTTCTTTAACCAATCTCTTCTAGGATTTTGAGAAGTGTTCATAATTCACAATTTATTTTGGATTCCTTTAAATTTATGAAAATGAAATTATGATTATTGTATTAAATCCGTAAAAAACAACCTTTTAAATGTTTATTTAAAAAATATGCTAAGTAATTATTGAATAATTAATAATGTGTTTAGGGTGTTTAAAAAAATAAAAAAACCTCTAATAATTGAAAATCAATCGTCAGAGGCTTTGGTATTATATTTTAAAATAAGGTTATTGCAATTTAGAAATATCTTCTAGTTGCTGCAAATCTTCAATAGTTCTATAGATTTTAGAAAGTTGATTATTTATTAGTGTACGCAGGTGCGTAGAGAATTCAAAATCTTTTAAAGCGTTCTCATATTCTTCAGCACTTATTTTTTCACCTCTTAGACATTCCTCTAAAACGGAAGAAATATCATCTTTACTCACAATACTCTTTACATCAATCCAGAACCTATGAAGATTAGCGGCAATGCTGCCTTCATTTTCAGGACTAGCATTAATGGCGTGTAATTCTTTGTCGAGTTCATTTGCAAATTGATTGCGCTTAGCGGCCTGGCGTTGCATAAAACCTTTGAGTTCAGTGTGATTTATTTCTTGCATTGCTTTTATAAAACCTTTCTCGGCGTCATAATTTTTTACGAGTAATTTTTGAAGAGTATTTACGAGCTCTTCATGGTGTTTTTGCTTATCAACGTTCATGGCTTTACTTTAATGAAATGTAATTTAATCGAAACCTTTTAAATTAGGTATAGTAAAGGTAGTTATCCAAACAGATATTTATTTAACCTTTGAATCTTTTTGCAATAACTTAACACCAGTAGCAGAGTTAGTTTCTAATTTAGGAGAAACGATATGCTCATTTCTAATAAAACTTTATGTCTATCACTTTTTCTGAATTTAAAAAGCTACTAAGTAAGTCCTATAAAATAGGTTTTGAATTGCCTAACGGAAAATTAGTTCCCAATCATTTTACTATAACAGAAATAGGGGAGCAGATCACTAATAGTATTGATTTAAATGGAAAATTTCAAAAGCAGAGCTATCTAGTTCTACAGCTAAAACCTTTTGGAACTTTTAACCACAGATTGCATCCGGAGAAACTCTTAGAGCTTTTAAAGCTGGCTGAACAATCATTTGATGTTGAAAAGTTAACGGTCTTAATTGCTTACGAAGCTGAAAGCACAACTTTATATAAACTTGAAGGGTCAGAAACGTATTTTAAACTTCTACCAGTGCTAGATGAGTCTAAAACTAATGAAAAACAAAAAGTTAATCGTAAACAAACAACACCTTTAATGGATGCAGCTTCAGATCCTTGCATTCCGGGGAATGGTTGCTGCTAAAAACTTGTCACGATTTACTTTAGCGTTCATAATTTGAGCGCTAATTTCGCAAAATATATTTGAGCTATTATGGCAAAGAAAGATCCGTATGCCGCACTTAGGTATCGTGAGTTTAATGTGTTTCTGTTGATGCGATTTGCCATGGTTTTTGCGTGGTCTATGCAATTTGTGGTCATCGAATGGGAAGTATATAGTATTACAAAAAATCCGCTATCTCTTGGAATTATAGGCTTGATGGAAGTTATACCAGCAGTATCTCTTGCATTATTTGCCGGTCATATCGTAGACCAAAACGAAAAGCGCTCCTTACTTTTTAAATGTTTATTAGGTTTTTCGGTAATTAGCATGGGCTTGTTTTTGTTGACCTGGCCGCGGTTTACCCAATTCTTGGATACTCACAACACGCTGTATTTTATTTATTTTCTTGTTTTTTTAGGGGGGATCGTAAGAGCATTCCTTGGCCCAACGATCTTTTCCTTATTCGCCTTGATCATACCCAAAAAGATTTATCCTAATGCAGCGACCTGGAGCAGTTCAGTTTGGCAAATGGGAGCTGTGGTTGGTCCTGCGGCAGGAGGTTTTACTATAAACTTAATAGGAGTACACTGGTCGATGTGTGTCATATTTGGTTTTTCACTATTTGCTTTAATTTGTTTGTCTCAGATTGAAAGAAAACCTATAATGAATACTAAACTAGGAGAGCCTATTCTTCAAAGTCTAAAAGAAGGTATTCATTTTGTGAAAAATAGTAAAGCTGTTCTTGGAGCACTGAGCCTTGATATGGTTGCTGTTCTCTTTGGTGGGGCTGTGGCTCTGCTGCCGATTTATGCACAAGATATTCTTGAAGTAGGCCCTGAAGGTTTTGGAATCCTTAGAGCAGCACCAGCTGTAGGCGCATTGATAACTATGTTTACTTCGGCTTATTTTCCTTTATACAAAAATGCGGGAATGAAATTGCTTGCGGCAATCTTTGGTTTTGGAGTTTGTATTGTCGTATTTGGTTTATCTACCACATTCTGGTTGTCTGTAGCAGCCTTATTTATGAGCGGTGTAACCGATGGGATTTCTATGATCATCAGGCAAACCATACTTCAGCTAAAAACACCAGACGCTATGCGCGGACGCGTAGCTTCTGTTAATTCTATGTTTGTAGGTAGTTCTAATGAGTTAGGCGCTTTTGAGAGCGGATTGACTGCAAAATTAATGGGAACGGTTACAGCAGTTGTTTTTGGAGGAAGTATGACTCTTATTACCGTTGTTTTTACAGGAATCATTTCTCCAAAATTCAGAAAATTAGACCTCCAAAAAGATTTAGAAGAACACGAAGCTTTAGCGTGATTTAGAAGCCTGATGGTAATTCAGCGGTTCCATTTATCTTGTTCTCTAAATCGACTTCAACAGCGTTCATTTCTTTAGCTAAAAGCCCTTTTCTAAATATGATAAGGTTAATATAAATATCAACTTTTATGTCATTATTTCCAGCTACTCTGAAAATACTATTGTTGACAAATACTTTAATATGCCAAGTTGTAGAACCTTTATACGCGTACGCTTGAAAGCCTTCAATTTTATCGTCACCATTTGTACTCTGCGTGATAACTGAGGTTCCATTATTATTATTATCTAAAAAATAGTATCCTTGCAGTGTAACATTATAAGGGTCTATAGGGATCTTAGTGTCAAAATCTTCTACTCCATTCTTGTTTGTTGCTTTTAGAACAAGTTCTGCATAGTTTATTGGTCCATATTTACTTATATCGAGATTGTATTGGACTATGGAGTTATCTGTACGCTGAATTAGAAGCCGAGAACCTCTAATCTGAGTTGATTCACCAGGATCTTCGAGGTATAGTTTTTTTTCAATAATAGTAAAACCATTAACATCTACATCTGTACTCGGATTAGTTGTATTAATCCCTACCTGTGCAGAAACTTTTAATGCAGCGCAAATACAAGTGACGAGTATGAATATTTTATAATGCATTAATTTAAGTTTTCAGGAGCCGTAGTGCTCCCTGTATTATTACCTTTTAAATCCACTCTAATTGTAGGAAGCTCTTTATAATACGATTTATCATAAACTATAAGTGTAAGTCTATACTCAACACTCTTAGTATCTGCCAGATCAAGAAAGCGGTTTCTAATTTCTAAATGCCATGTGTTATTTTCCTGAAAAACACGCGTTACAAATGCTCCTATACTGTTACTAGGTCCCTTATCGATGCCGTCACCAATATATTGAAAATTTGATATAGCAATCACATACTTGCTTGTATCGTATTGTAAATTAACATTTTCAAGATTATCGCTATTTATATTAAAAAAACGGTAGTTAACAATATTTATAGGGGCTACAGTTAAATCATCAGGATCCAAATAGGTCACTTCTCCTATAGGAGTTGAGTTTGTTAAACGTGTTAACAGCTTAAATTCCTCATCGGTAGCAGTAACTTCATCTATCTGACTTCTAATCAATTCTTTTTGGATGAGCATATCGCCGTTAATATGCAAAGCTGCTTCGGGATTAGTTATGCCTATACCTACCTGACTATAGGTAACAAAACTGCTCAAGCATAGTATATATAATAGAGGTTTAGGCATAATCAATTAATAATAGGGGTTGAAACGCTTCCGGTAGTCGTATTATTCATATTGTACTCTATTTTGCCCAGTTGCTTTGATAAATCTCTGGAGTAAATTAAAGTTGTTATGGTCCACGTTCCTATTTCATCACTATCCAGGTTGTTTGCTGCGGGAAAATCAGCAGTAATATGCCAAGTTGAAGATCCATCAGAATTTGTTTTTATGATAGCCGCGAAATAAGGTATCGTTGAATAATTACCAATATCGAGTTCTCGGTCATAATTTGCAGAAATAGTATTTACTACAAAATCATTGGCATCAATACTAGTATCGAGATCTCGCACCCAGTCTTCATTTGGATTGTAAATCTCATATTTTTGAATATAACCCAAAGCTGCACCGGTAGGATTACTAACATCTAATTTTCTAATATTGGAATTATTTTCTTGCATCAAAAACGAAGATTTGTCTTCATCGGTTAATGGTTCAATCACTTTGATATCAAAACCATCTCTCAATGTAGCAGCACCAGCAACCTCAAGGGTAGCACGTGGTTCTAATGTACCAATACCAACTCCACGATCCTGTGAAAAAGAAGCGGTAGCTATAAATACAAAAACAATTGTTAAAATTTTTGACAAGGTAGTGTTTTTCATCGATTGAATTGGGTTTTAAACTTGTAAAATTAATATAAATAAGCTTATAAACAAGTTTTTATGGTTAATATCAAATATTGAGCCTAAATCTAATGTCTTTCTATAATTGTAGTATTTTAATCTATATTGAGAGTTCTGTCAATGTGAAGCTTAAAAAGCGTATCTTTACATCAGTTTGAGTTTTATAAGCATTCCGCTTAAGCAGTTCTTGACAGCATCAGATATTAGATCAGTCTCCAATTTTTCAAAGTATCCACGTTTCAGTACTTTTCAATTCTCTCAAACTAATTTATTTATTCACCTAAAACAGATAATGGCTAAATCACAACAGACCTATAGTAAGACAGAACGAGAAAAAAAACGTATTAAAAAGCGTGAAGAGAAATTGAAGCGCAAAGAAGCACGTAAAGCAAACTCAACAGGAGGAAATTTTGAAGATATGATTGCTTACGTTGACCACAATGGAAATCTAACTGATACTCCTCCAGATCCAGCAATGAAAGTTGAAGTAGATATCGAAGATATTCAGATTAGTGTTCCTAAAACTACTGAAGAAGATAAAATCGCAGCTGAAGAAGCTAAATTTAGAAAAGGTAAAGTCTCTTTCTTTGACCATTCTAAAGGTTTTGGTTTTATCATAGATACAGAAAATCAAGAAAAGTATTTTGTTCACGTTAGTGGAATTCTTGAAGGCGAACTTAATGAAAATGATAAAGTGGCTTACGAATTGGAGCGTGGTCAGAAAGGGATGAATGCTGTACGTGTAAGTAAAATTTAGTTACCACCACGTGGCAAAATGTCTCTGGACTTTAGTATCAGATTCAAAAACCCAAAACATACACGAACGCTGTTCTTTTAGAGCAGCGTTTATTTTTTTATAAAAAACTGAAAAGCGGTCTGTTTGTGTTGTTTTTAAAATAGGAGCGGAGACCCAGTCATTTTTAGACGGTATATAAAAACTAAAATCAGTTTTGTTGAAAAATTTCAGTTCTTCTAATCTAAAATAAAAACCTTGTATAGGGTCTTTTGAGATTTTCACCTCATTTATTTTATGATTTAGGGGTAAATATATTTGAGCCTTAAAGCTCATCTGTTGAAGTAATTTTTCAGCTTTAAGATCTAAAGTTTTCAAGTAGTTTGCTGTTTCTGTCCTATAAAGAATAGGGAACTGATGAGATTTCAGTTTATTTAATTTAAAACGCAACGCGTCTTTAGCATTGGGACCTATAAGCTTATCAATCCAACTTCCGGTTAGTTCAGGTCTGTAGAAGTAGAACTTGTAAACCATTTCTAGATGAATGGTCTTTTTTAAAGTAAGATCTTTAACTATAAAATCGAGCTCGCCCAGCGTTTGTTTTTTGGCAATAACCTGAAGATTTTTTGATAAAATCTGATATCTGTGAGAACTTAATGCCGCTTCCATCAAAACTTCCATACGCTGACCCAGTCGAATAGAGTCTGGCATTTTAAAATCTTTTGGAAGATTTTCTTTTACTTCAGTTAGTTGAAAATTTGAATACGGAAATTCATCCGGGTTAAACAGTAACTGCGGAGTGTTTAAAAATCCTATATATTGTTGTTGCAGAGAACTGATCAATCAAAAAGATCTGAAGATAAATAGCGATCTCCGCGATCACAAATAATCGAGACGACAATACCTTCTTCTAGCTGTTCACAAAGGCGTAAAGCTGCTACAGTAGCCCCACCGCTGCTCATTCCACTAAAAATGCCTTCTTCTTTAGCCAGTCGCTTAGCCATCTCACGAGCATCTGCTTCACTAACTTCAATAACCTGATCTACTTTTTCAGCATCAAATATCTTTGGTAAATATTCTTGAGGCCATTTACGAATACCGGGAATGCTGGACTCATCGGTAGGTTGTACGCCTACAATTTGTATGAATTCGTTTTGTTCTTTCAAATAAGTAGAAGTCCCCATAATTGTTCCTGTAGTCCCCATAGAAGAAACAAAATGTGTTACTTTCCCTTCGGTATCATTCCAGATTTCAGGACCAGTTGTTTTATAATGTGCTTTCCAATTATCAGGATTCGAAAACTGATTGAACATAAAATAGCCTTCATTTTTTACTTTTGCTTCTGCGAAATCCCGTGCTCCTTCAATACCCACATCTTTTGGAGTTAAAATCACCGTTGCACCATAAGCACGCATCGTCTGTACGCGTTCTTTAGTTGCATTTTCGGGCATTACAATCTCAAGATCTAAACCATACATAGCGGCGATCATTGCCAGAGCAATTCCCGTATTTCCACTTGTGGCTTCTATAAGTTTAGTCTCCTTATTAATTTCTCCGCGTTCCATTGCAGCGGTTATCATATTAAATGCCGCGCGGTCCTTTACGCTACCACCGGGATTTTGACCTTCTAGTTTAAATAATAGTTTAACTTTTGGGTTGGTCTGTAAGACTTTAGATTCAACTAAAGGTGTATTGCCAATAAGGCGTTCTATAGAATAGTTCATGAAATTTAATTTAAAAGACCCCTATTTTTTTTCCAGTTCTCTAATAAGAATTTCGGGTTTGTGAGAAACCAGAGAGTAGGGCGGTACCGATTTAGTAAGCCAGACATTACCACCTATTAAACTGTTTGCTCCTATAACGGTGTCTCCGCCAAGAATAGTAGCGTTTGCATAGATTGTTACGTGATCTTCAATGGTAGGATGACGCTTAATAGCCTGCAAGTCTTTTGCAACACTTAATGCGCCTAAAGTCACCCCTTGGTATAATTTCACGTGATCTTTTATGATAGCAGTTTCACCAATTACTATTCCGGTTGCGTGATCCATAAAAAAGTGTTCTCCAATTACCGCTCCCGGATTGATGTCTACACCGGTAACGTGATGTGCATATTCGGTCATAAGACGGGGAACTATAGGGAAGCCTTTTTTATACAACGCGTGGCTCAATCTGTAAATAGCAATCGCGTAAAAACCAGGATAGGCCAAATAAACTTCTTCAATGGTAGTTGCAGCAGGGTCGTTTTTATAGATAGCTTCTGCATCGAGATTCAGTTTTCTTAGTATTTCAGGGAGCTGAGCAACATAATCATCCCAGACTTTACTGCATTTTTTATCGAGTTCCCAGCAAGCAAGCTCTACAAGATTTTCAAACAAACGCTCCAGCCGATCCAGATCTTCTTCCAATTCGTTAGGAAAATTAAAAAGCGTTGCAAATAATTCTTTGGTAAAGCGGTGTGTATCTTCCTTTAATCTGAAATTGAGATTTGCATTTTGCTTATGTGCCCGTATCTGATTTACGATTTCAATCTTATTCACCATATCTTCTAAGTTAAGCACTGATTGAGCATTAATCTACTCAGCTTTTAGTTTCAATTAGTAATACTATAAAACCATTCTGGTCTTAGTTTCAAATTTATAGAATAGTATTTGTACAAAAGCCCCTTCCGCGGGGGAATTTTTCCCTTTTTAAACTCAAAAGTCATTCGCTTGAATAATCTTATTTTTGAAATATGTTTAGAAAAGAATTTTACTATTTACTCAAAATACAATATCTGGGTTTCAGATATCATGGTTGGCAAAAACAACCTGATTTGCTCACGGTCGAACGCATGATGCAGCGTACTTTAAAGTATGTACTGGGTCGTAATAATTTTAAATTCATTGCAGCCGGACGTACAGATTCCAAAGTTTCGGTAAATGAAACCTATGTTGAGCTCATTCTTAGAGAGGAAGCATTAATTATGGAAAATTTTTTTGATGCGTTTAATGATAACCTTCCGCAGGATATTCGATTACTTGAGATAACGCCTAAAAAAGAGCTTACTCATATTATACAAGCTCCCAAGCTTAAAGAATATATCTATCTGTTTTCTTTTGGAACTAAAAATCATCCATTTTGTGCGCCATTTATGATAAATTATAAGCATAATCTTGATATCGAACTCATGCAAAAAGGGGCTGAGCTGATGATTGGCTCACACGATTACCGCAATTATGCTTATAAAGCTTCGCCTGAAGCGCAAACGCTAATGCATATTGAAAACTGTGTCATTGAGGTCAATGCACTTTATACCGCTAATTTCTTCCCGAAAACTTCTTATGTTTTTCGGGTAGTGGGGGCTGGTTTCAAAAGACATCAAGTACGTTTGATGATGGGAGCACTTTTTGATCTGGGAAGCGGGGAAATGTCTTTAAGTAATTTTAAAAAAAGTCTTGACGGTTCTATACCTTATCAATTAACTCATGTTGCACAAGCGTCTGGCTTGATCCTTCAAAATGTAACTTTAGATTGATCCCTTTTTATAATTTAAGTTAAACCGTCTAATCCTTAACAAAGCTTAACCTTGTAAATAAAAGCTTTAACCCGGCATTAACCCCATAAGATGGTGTTGCGCCATACCTTTGGATTGAACTAAAATTTTAACCAACAAAATATATATAACTATGAAAAAGGTAGCCATATTAGCAACAAACGGATTTGAAGAAGTAGAATTAACTTCTCCGTTAGAAGCGATGAAAAAAGAAGGATTTGAAGTACATATAGTGAGTGAAGAATCAGGTAAAATTAAGGCTTGGGCTTCAACAGATTGGGGAAAAGAATATACTGTAGATAAAACCTTATCTGAAGTTTCTGCTAAAGATTATAATGCTTTAGTATTACCAGGCGGAGTAATAAATCCAGATAAATTGCGTCGTAATGAGGATGCACTAGTGTTTATTAGAGATTTCTTCAAGCAACACAAACCGGTAGCAGCTATTTGCCACGCGCCACAATTACTAATCAGTGCAGATGTTGTAGCGGGCAGAACATTAACTTCTTTCAACTCTATTAAGAAAGACTTGCAAAATGCAGGAGCATTATGGGTTGATAAAGAGGTGGTTGTAGATGAAGCATTAGTGACTAGTAGAAATCCAGATGATTTACCCGCATTTAATGCAAAAGTAATTGAAGAAATCAACGAAGGTAAGCACGACTTACAACACGCATAATTTCTGAATATATAGAATATTTAAAGTCCGTCATTCGACGGACTTTTTCTATTTTTAGTCATTAAATGAAAGCTATGAATAAGCGTTTAAAGATCAAGAAGCCTAGAATTCCAAAACTTCCCAAAATTAAAAGAGCACATAAGATCATTCAGAACGATGTGCCGGGTACGTTAACCTATACAGGATTTAAAGAACAGAAACACGTTAGTGTTGAGCTTATAGATTATTCTCCCAATACGTATACTGCGATTACAGTTGATGATGTTTCAAAAGCTTTTAACAAGCAGTTGCCCGGTGATATATCGTGGATCAATGTAAATGGTCTGAGTCAAATTGATCAGATTGAAAAATTAGGCCAACATTATAATTTACACCCGCTTATTCTCGAAGATATCGTTGATACCAATCAACGGCCTAAGATAGATGAATACCCAGACTACCTTTTTATCGTTTTTAAAATGCTGTATTATGATGAGCACGGTACGTTTATGAACGAGCACATCAGTTTGGTTTTAGGAGAAAACTTTCTGATAACCTTTCAGGAGGCAGATGGTGATGTTTTTGATTCCTTGCGGCAGCGTATTGCAAATTCTAAAGGCCGTGTTCGAAATGCCGGTTCTGATTATCTGATGTTTGCAATTATGGATGCGGTAGTTGACCACTATTTTACATTGATAGAGGCGATGAGCGATCGCATAGAATCTCTCGAAGATATTCTTTTTGCAAATACTGCAGAACAAGACATCACACAAGATATTCAGGAGTTAAAGCGCGAAGTTTTGCGGTTGAGAAAAGCTGTATTTCCTTTTAGGGAAGTGGTAAACAGACTCGAGAAGATAGACAGTACGTTAATAGATGAAAAAACGATCACGTATATTCGGGATTTATACGATCACGTAACGCAAGTAACGGATAGTATTGATATTTACCGGGAGATGACCTGGGGGCTTATGGATATGTATATGACCACCATAAGTAATAAAATGAACGAAGTGATGAAGGTGCTGACCATTATGGCTAGTATTTTTATCCCCCTAACGTTTATGGCCGGTATTTACGGGATGAATTTTGATTACATTCCAGAACTCCATTTTAAATATGGTTATTTCTATTTATGGGGAGCTATGATCACTGTATTTATAGGATTACTTTATTATTTTAAACGAAAAAAATGGCTATAATGAACATGGGTGGTTCACTTGAAATTCTAATTTAAATATCCTTTTTCAGCACTCTTTTTACTGAAAAAATAGAGGTAAACGGCAATGATAATTACCATTAGAGGCATTACAAGCCCCTGAACAACACCATAAACCTGAAGCGCTTCAGTAGCAAAAAAGGAATACACCATTTGTATTAAAACCCCAATAACTGAAATGAAAAATAGGGTAGTAGCAGACTTTTTTCTAAGCATGAGGAGTAAACTTCCTATCAACCCCGTTACTGTTGCAATGGCAAAAATACCAGTCAGCCACTGCGGTGTACTTCTAATAAGTTCAGCTTGCTCAGCGGGTAATTCTGCAAGCATAGCGCTGCTCATAAAGGCTTGACTCATAAAAGCAAAAATGCCCATTAGATTCCATATGACAGCAATTACGGAAACGATCCAGAAGCTTTTAGAAGGTTTAATTGTGGTCATAATAGTTTATTTTTGGTTGATTCTACTAAGCTAATAAAAATATTTCAGTTGTAAATTATCGCAAAACAACCTCAATTTATTAAAATAGCATCTTAATTTATATTCAGATATGTCTGTACAAATTCCAAAAGCGTATTTTCCTTTTTTAAAAGAATTGAAAGAAAACAATCATAAAGATTGGATGGATGCTCACAAAAATGTGTATAAAAATCTTGAAAGTGATTTTAAAACTTTTTGCAAAGCAACAGTTGATGAGCTGAATACTTTTGATCAGATAGCGCGTGTAAAAGTGTTTAGAATCAATAGAGATGTGCGTTTCAGTAAAAATAAAATGCCCTATAAAACCACACGTAGTGCAATTTTCTCAAGAGAAGGTGTACACCGTAGAGGTAGTTATTATTTTCAGATAGCGCCGGGGGCCAGTTTTGTAGGTGGGGGTTTTTTTAAGCCGGAGCCTGTAGATTTGTTACGCATTAGAAAAGAGTTTGAACTCGATTCAGAACCCATTCGCGAGATACTTAGTGAGGCTAAATTTAAAAAGGCTTATGGAGGGTTCAATACCGAGAGTCAGGTAAAGACCGCTCCTAAGGGTTTCAGTAAAGAGGATGCTAATATAGATTTGATTCGTAATAAAAACTTCTTTGTTAGACACGCCTTTACCGATGAAGAAGTACTGGCTGATGACTTTCAAGAACGCCTAGTAGCACACTTTAAACTTTTACTTCCGTTTTTTGATTATATGAGCGAGGTTTTAACTACAGATTTAAACGGCGAAAGTATCCTCTAATATTCAGCAACTTAAGGTTTCATTTTTTTATATTGAAAACTTTGTTAATTACTTTGACTTTTTCGGCTTTTATAAACGTTTATGAAGTCCTATATTAGCGTACATCCCTTTATTTATGGCAGAAGAAACAAAATACACCGAGGATAATATTAGATCTCTTGACTGGAAGGAGCATATACGTATGCGACCCGGTATGTACATTGGTAAACTGGGAGACGGTACGAGTGCAGATGACGGTATATATATCTTATTGAAAGAGGTTTTAGACAACTCTATTGATGAGTTTGTGATGGGATCTGGTAAGACCATAGAGGTTAGTATACAGGGAACTCGCGTTATTGTACGGGATTATGGTCGTGGTATCCCGCTGGGGAAAGTTGTAGATGTAGTATCTAAAATGAATACCGGTGGTAAATACGATTCCCGGGCATTTAAAAAATCTGTAGGTCTAAACGGGGTAGGTACCAAAGCGGTTAATGCTTTATCAGAATATTTTAGAGTAGAATCCAGTCGTGACGGGAAATCTGCCGCAGCAGAGTTTGAACGCGGAAATCTAAAGGATGAAGAGTTTTTAGAAGAAACCTCACGAAGAAAAGGTACTAAAATTACTTTTATTCCGGATGAGGCGATTTTTAAAAATTACAAGTTTAGAAATGAATATGTAGCCCGAATGCTTAAAAACTACGTTTATCTCAATCCGGGATTGACGATTGTTTTTAATGGGGAAAAATTTTATTCAGAAAACGGTCTAAAAGATTTATTGGGCGATCGTATCGCTGAGACCGATATTTTATATCCTATCATTCACTTACGCGGTGACGACATTGAGGTTGCGCTTACACACAGCAGAACCCAGTACTCAGAAGAATATCACTCGTTTGTAAATGGTCAAAACACCACTCAGGGTGGTACGCATTTAGCAGCCTTTCGTGAAGCGGTGGTA
Source organism: Leeuwenhoekiella aestuarii (assembly GCF_004104055.1). Lineage (GTDB taxonomy): Bacteria > Bacteroidota > Bacteroidia > Flavobacteriales > Flavobacteriaceae > Leeuwenhoekiella > Leeuwenhoekiella aestuarii. Next base: position 565,220 of record NZ_QOVJ01000002.1, read on the forward strand.
AAAACGGTACGGGAATTCTACAATAAAAATTATGATGCTTCAGATATTAGAAAATCTATTGTTTCGGCAATAAGTATCAAAGTAATGGAGCCGGTTTTTGAATCTCAGACTAAAACTAAACTGGGTTCTACAGATATGGGTGGTGATCTGCCTACCGTAAGGACTTATATAAATGATTTTCTAAAAACCAAACTTGATAATTACCTGCATAAAAATCCGGAGACGGCAGAAAAGCTGCAACGTAAGATTTTACAGGCAGAGCGGGAACGTACTGAACTTAGCGGCATTAGAAAACTGGCTAAAGAACGTGCTAAAAAAGCAAGTCTTCACAATAAAAAATTGCGGGACTGCCGTATTCATTTGACCGACAGTAAAAAAGAGCGAAATTTAGAAAGTACCTTATTTATTACTGAGGGAGATTCGGCTTCTGGGTCTATAACCAAATCCCGAGATGTGAATACACAGGCGGTTTTTAGTTTGCGCGGTAAACCGCTCAACTCCTATAATATGAGTAAGAAGATCGTATATGAGAATGAAGAATTCAACCTCTTACAATCTGCCCTCAACATTGAAGAATCTATGGGTGATTTGCGCTACAATAATATTGTGATCGCAACAGATGCCGATGTTGATGGAATGCATATTCGATTACTTTTAATTACTTTTTTCCTGCAGTTTTTCCCGGAATTGATCAAAGAAGGACATCTATATATTTTAGAAACGCCACTTTTTAGAGTGCGTAACAAGAAGAAAACCATATACTGCTACAGTGAGCAGGAACGTAGAAATGCTATTGAAGAATTAACCGGTAAACCAGAAATCACCCGATTTAAAGGTTTGGGTGAAATCTCGCCGGACGAATTCAAACATTTTATAGGTGATAGCATACGCTTAGCACCTATTATGCTTGATGAGGCCATATCAATCGAAGAAATTTTGCAGTTTTATATGGGTAAAAATACCCCAGACAGACAAAAATTTATCATCAATAACCTGAAAGTAGAATTAGATCCCGTTTTAGAAAACTAAAACGCTAAAAATCCCCATATTTATCTACCCGGATAAACAGCTATGAGCGAAAATTACGAAGATCCAAATTTAGACAATCCAGAAGAAGAACATTCAGGCGAAACCATTACCCGGGTAACGGGTATGTTTAAAGACTGGTTTCTTGACTACGCCTCGTATGTAATCTTAGAGCGCGCAGTTCCTGCAATAGAAGACGGCTTTAAGCCCGTGCAACGTCGTATCATGCATTCCATGAAAGATCTTGACGATGGGCGTTACAATAAAGTGGCCAATATTGTAGGGCACACCATGCAGTATCACCCCCACGGAGATGCAAGTATTGCTGATGCAATGGTACAAATGGGGCAAAAAGATTTGCTTATAGATACGCAGGGAAACTGGGGAAACACCTTAACCGGTGATAGCGCTGCAGCATCAAGGTACATTGAAGCCAGGCTTTCAAAATTTGCGCTTGAAGTATTATTTAGTCCAAAAATTACGGAATGGCAATCCTCGTATGATGGGCGTCGCAAAGAACCTATAAATCTTCCGGTGAAGTTCCCGTTGCTTTTAGCTCAGGGAGCCGAAGGTATTGCGGTAGGTTTAAGCACAAAAGTTTTACCGCATAATTTCAACGAACTTATTGACGGTTCTATAAAACATCTTCAGGGGAAAAAATTTACACTTTTACCTGATTTTCCTTCTGCAGGAGAAGCAGATTTTAGTGATTATAAAGATGGAAAGCGCGGCGGAAGAGTTCGGGTTAGAGCTAAAATCAGTCAGCTTGATAAGAACACTTTAGTCATAACAGAAATCCCTTTTAGCACAACCACTACGTCGCTGATCGATAGTATTTTAAAGGCTAATGATAAAGGAAAGATTAAAGTAAAAAAAATAGAGGATAACACCTCTTCAGAAGTTGAGATACTGGTTCATTTGCCTGCAGGTCTTTCTCCAGACAAAACAATTGGAGCACTTTATGCCTTTACCAATTGTGAAGTTTCTATTTCGCCTTTAGGTTGTGTTATTGAAGATAATAAACCGCTCTTTGTAGGTGTTACCGAAATGCTTCGAATATCTACAGATCGTACTAAAGATCTTTTACGCCAAGAACTAGAAATTCAACTTCAGGAATTAGAAAATCAATGGCATTATGCTTCTTTAGAACGCATATTTATAGAAAATAGAATTTACCGGGATATTGAAGAAGAAACAACCTGGGAAGGTGTGTTGAATGCAATAGATGAAGGGTTAAAGCCGCACATAGCGCATTTAAAAAGACCGGTGATCGAAGAAGATCTGGTACGCCTAACCGAGATACGAATCAAGCGAATTTCAAAATTTGATATTGATAAGGCCCAGCAAAAAATAGAAGCCTTAGAAGATGAGATTGCAGCGGTTAAGCATCATTTAGCAAATCTTACTGATTTTGCCATCGCATATTTCAAAAGACTTAAAAAAGAATATGGAGCAGGAAGGGAGCGTAAAACAGAGATCAAGCTTTTTGATGATATTGAAGCTTCAAAAGTAATTATTCGTAACACCAAGCTGTATGTAAACCGTAAAGAAGGTTTTATAGGTACCTCGCTTAAAAAAGATGAGTACGTTACAGATTGTGCAGATATTGATGATATCATTGTTTTTACCAAAGAAGGTAATATGATGGTAACCAAAGTGGATAGTAAAACTTTTATAGGGAAAGATATTATTCATGTAGCAGTATATAAGAAGAAAGACAAGCGCACCATCTATAATATGATTTATAGAGACGGAAAAGGAGGAGCTACTTATGTGAAGCGTTTTAATGTTACCAGCACCACACGTGACCGGGAATATCCGATGACTAAAGGGAAAAAGGGTTCTCAGGTCTTATATTTTTCTGCAAATCCTAATGGTGAAGCTGAAGTGGTTTCGGTGTATTTACGATCTGTAGGAAACGTGAAGAAACTGAAGTTTGATCTTGATTTTTCAGATATTTTAATAAAAGGTCGAAATGCCAACGGAAACCTGGTTACTAAGCATTCTGTAAAAACTATCGATCTAAAAGAGAAAGGAGTTTCCACACTTAAACCTCGTAAAATTTGGTTTGATGATACGGTTCAACGTCTAAATGTTGATGGTCGCGGGGAGCTGCTTGGTGAATTTAAAGGAGAAGACCGATTGCTTATCATAACGCAAGAAGGAATTGCAAAAACAATAACTCCGGAATTGACCACCCGTTTTGACGATAAAATGATCGTTCTTGAGAAATGGATTCCAGAGAAGCCAATATCAGCAATTTACTGGGACGGGAACAGAGCGCGTTATTACGTTAAACGTTTTCTTATTGAAAATCCTGAGAAAGAAGAATTCTTTGTTTCTGATCACGCTGACACGCAATTGGAGCTTATTTCAACTCAATACAGACCTGTGGTAGAAATGGTGTTTTACAAAGAACGAAATAAAGATCAAAAACCTAATGAACCTGTTGATATCGAAGAGTTTATTGCAGTTAAAGGAATCAATGCATTAGGAAATCAATTTTATACAGAAAAACTTAAACAAATAAATTTACTTGACCCGCTGCCTTACCAAGAGGAAGTTCCTGAAGAATCAGAAACTACCGATGAATCAACTTCACATTCTGAAAGCTCATCTAGTCACGATACCGATGAAGATACAGGAGACGCTACTCAAGGGTCATTATTTTAAGATATGGGTTTAATACAAGAGTTTAAAAATTTTGCCGTAAAAGGCAATATGGTTGATATCGCCGTAGGTGTCATAATTGGAGCGGCTTTTCAAAAAGTTATAGATGTTTTAGTCAAGCAGGTTATGATGCCGCCTTTAACATTGCTTACCGACGGAGTTAATTTTGCAAACAAGCAACTGATTTTAAGGGAGGCCTATACAAAAACTGATGGGTCTGAAGTTGAGCAAGTTGCAATAGGATACGGAGAATTAATCACGGTTTTTATAGATTTTTTCATCATTTCATTAGTCGTTTTTACTATAGTTAAGCTTATGAATAGCTTACGAGCTAAGAGTGAAGATGAGAAAAATCCAACTGTAGAAACACCTAAAAACATTCAATTACTTGCTAAGATGAATGAGCTTCTTGAGGAGCAAAATAGAATTCTTACGAAGAATAATTCTAAATAGAAGATGTGTTTTAAGTCTTAAAAAATCAAATCGATTAATGTTCCTTTTTCTTTGCTGAACTACATAATATTTCAGTATTTTAGTTTTAATTAACAGAAAGTACAGGGGATATAATGATCAAAAAAATAGCAACGAAACACTATTGGATTTCCCTCCTCTGTTTTTTGGTACCGGCAGGCCTGTGTATTTCTATTTATATGAATTTTAAGGCAGATCTACCGCAACACCTTTCTGATCAAATACAACTTACAGGGAGCCTTGCGGCTCAAGATTTTAAACGTACGGTTCGAAACAATGTACAGGCCATTCATAATCTGGCAGAACGTATACAAGAAACCGATGGTGAATATTATGACTTTTGGAAACAAGATGCAAAGCGCTTACTTAGACAAAATGAGTCTCTCACTTTTGTAGAGTTAATCTCTGAAGAAGGTATTGTTAAGGACATTTATCCAAGAGTGAAAAATCAATCTGCAATAGGTCTTGATATCACTAAGCTAGACTATAGGTATTCAGATTGGAAAACAAAATCTAAAAAAGGAATTACCAATATTACGCAATGGCTACAGCTATCACAGGGGGGTAATTCTTTTCTTATTGATGTGCCTGTTTACTTTGATGACACTTTTGATGGAACTGTAACTGGTGGAATGAATTTTAATGCAGAATTTGATCGTTTGAGCTATTACTTAGAGGATTTTGCTATTAAAATTGAAGATGAAGAGGGAACGGCTTTTTATAGCTTTAATAACTTTGATGCCGCTCAAAATGATCCTCAATATATTTTTGATACCTCGATGGTTATGGATTCTGACATCGAAGAATCTTGGCATTTTCAATTAACATTTGCAGATCCTACTATTTTTGCAGACAAGCTTAAGGTTGCTAATTTGGCACTTGGATTTGGCTTGTTACTATCATTATGCATAGGGCTGTTACAATTCTTCAATAGCAATTCACGCATTGCAACTAAAGAGGCCCTGGAAACCAACAAAAAACTACAGTTGGTTAACACAGCTTTAGAACAACAAACTGAAAACGCAAAGTTAGCATCTGTCGCCAAGTCAGAATTTCTATCTAACATGAGTCATGAAATACGAACACCACTCCATGCAATTGTGGGTATTACAGACCTTATAGACTCTGGGAATACTAATTTTGAAGAAGAACATTATTTAGAACTTTTAAAAAAGTCTTCTAAAACCTTACTCAATTTAATCAATGATATTTTACGCTTAGACAGGATTGAGTCTGGTTTTGTAGATGTTGCTCATATAGAATTCAGTCCCGCCTCTGTATTAGAAAGTATAGTCTCTTTTCACAATCAAATAATAGAACATAAAGGTCTTGATCTGTCTTTGAAAGTCAATTCTTCAAAAAGTAAAACTGCTTTGGGGGATCGTGCTAAGTTTGAACAGATTATCACCAATATCCTTAGCAATGCTATTAAGTTTACCAATTCAGGAAGTATTCTCGTTATATATGATGAAAAGGAGGTTAATGAGCAAATAGATCTTAAAATAACCATAAAAGATACGGGTATAGGGATACCTAAAGAAAAAATAAGTCAGATATTTGAACGCTTTATACAACTCGATACCGGCACTCGTAAAAAACACTCTGGAGGGGGATTAGGTTTAGCGATCGCTCAACATCTTACTCAACTTCTTAATGGAAACATAGAAGTCACTAGTGAAGAAGGTAAAGGATCAGAGTTTATAATCAATCTTAAATTTGATTGTTTGCAAGCACCAACTGAAAAAAGAGAGGAGCACTTCAAAAGAGCGTTGCCAGAGCTAAACATTTTAGCTGTAGACGATAATAAATTGAATGTTGTGATTTTATCTCAACTTCTCAAAAAGATAGGCTTATGTACAGATATAGCTTATAATGGAACTGAAGCCGTAGAGAAAGCCAAAGCTAAAAATTATGATTTGATTTTTATGGATATACATATGCCAGATATTGATGGTTTTGAGGCTACCCGGCAAATAAAAAGCACTCAAAAAAACACTATAGTAATGGGGCTTTCTGCTGACACTACTTTAAATTCAATCAATGAAGGTATGAGCTGCGGAATGAGTACTTATCTAACTAAACCTATAGATAAAAACAAGCTAATCGCTGTTATTGAAGATTATTTTGGTTCCACTTCAAGAAATGTAGTATAACCGCTTATAGTATTTCAAAACACCCTAGCTACAGAAGCTATTCAATTTTTGTTACCGTACCTTTTTGTTTTTTGGTTTCACCTACAAGTGCATATTCAAACGTATAGGTGTTTTCTTTGGTAGTTAATATTTTAAAGTGGATCGCTTTGTGATCTATCATAGAGCTGGGGTTGATCTTTTCTGCTATGTATTCACAATCATTAATCCATCTAATATTTGAAGAATCTGCCTGGCCTTGGTAAAAATCAATTTCAAGGGTATCATTGCGCGTAAAAGTAGTCTTGACTACTTCCCCATTCAAATACGTTTCAAACTCAAACTTACCCGTTTTAAAATCAGTACAATTTCTTTCCTGATCGTAGCAACCCACTAAGGTTGCCAGGGCTATAAGTAGTAAAATAAATCTCTTAATCATAGTGCTGTAAAAATACGGCTTAATGATCAAGATCTGATAATTATACACTAGAGATTAGGGTAAGAAATTTTTAAAGGTTCCATCTTTATAGAATATAACAATTCGTTCTATTTCAGAATTTGAGTCAGTTCTTAATTCAGGCTGATTTTGATATTCCTGAGGTGTTTGGTACTTAGTTTCTTTTTGCTCAGATTCTTTTTGCTCTTCAAAATTTGCTTCTAATTGATTCGCGCTGTTTTTCCCAGGAGGGATAGTTACAGCAGATTTTTTAGGAAAACTTCCTTTACCATTCAATAACCAATACAATTCAACTTCAGGAAAAGCTGCAATGATCTTCATGACAAATTCCAAGCTTGGTTTGTTGCGACCAGAAATAATATGCGATATAGAAGAACGGCCTACATCTATTGCATCTGCAAATGATGTAGCATTTAAATCATACTCGTCCATCACTTTTTGCAGTCGCTTACTAAATTGATCACTGTTTACCATTGTAAAATAGGTATTGCTTTTTAAGTGTTACAAATGTAAAATAAATAATTCCATTTGACACGTTACATTTGTGAACTACAAGTTTATACATTGAATTAATACATCAATTAGTGCTGATTAATATCCTTAAAACAAATCAATTAAGATGCATATTTGTAGCTTAAGGAATATTTCCGATATTATGCATAAACACCTGCTCGCAATCATTTACAGTTGTAAACAAAGAGCTTGAACCACGTTGTTTACAATTGTAAATAATTGAATGTTTACATTTGTAATTCAATTTTTATGATGAATTATTCTGCTTTAAAAGATTGGCATAACAGCCATAAAGAGTCTGCCCTTATTGGGAGGTATATTACACTCCATAACATTCAACCTTTAATAGACAAGCTATCTGGCTTATTCTCTGTAGCAGTTTTAGGATATTCTGTTGAAAACAGACCTATTTCTAAAGTCACATTTGGTACAGGGCCAATAAATATCCTAGGATGGTCTCAGATGCACGGTAACGAGAGTACAACTACCAAGGCGCTCTTTGATCTTTTTCACTGGTTTGATAGTAATAAAGAAGAATCTACGGTTAATAGGCTTCTAACTGAATTTACGTTCACGATGGTCCCTATGCTGAATCCTGACGGAGCTGAGGCTTATACACGCATCAATGCAAATAAAGTTGATCTTAACCGGGATGCGCAAGATTGCACACAACCAGAAAGCCTTATTCTTAAAGAGCTTTACACCTCCTTAAAACCTGATTACTGTCTCAACCTACACGGGCAGCGTACAATATTTGGAGTTGGCAAGCCTCCCAAGAGTGCAATAGTTTCCTTTTTGTCACCTTCTCAGGATGCACTGCGTACTGTAACCCATTCTCGAAAGAAGGGTATGGCTATAATTTCCGATTTAAACGAAATGCTTCAGGAGTTTATACCTGATTCTGTAGGGCGGTATGATGATGGTTTTAATATCAATTGCGTGGGCGATACGCTTCAACATAAAAATATACCCACTATACTTTTTGAAGCGGGTCATTTTCCGGGAGATTATGACCGAGAAACGACCCGAGTTTTTATGTTTTTATCATTAATTCGCGTTTTTGAGTCGGTTTTATTGCTTAAATCTGAAGAAACGCCCTCCTCAAATTCCTATTTTTCTATTCCTGAGAACAAAAAATGCTTTTTTGACTACATCATTCGCAATATAGATTTACCCGAAATAGGAGTGACAGATATAGCCATTCAATTTGAAGAAAAACTAGTTGGAGATCAGCTGAATTTCATCCCTAAAATTGCGCAAATAGCTGAATTGGTTGACTTTATTGGTCATTTAGAAATTGACTTAGCCTCTAAAAAACCACGTGTTCCAGCTGATTTTAGTTTTGAAATCGGAAATATTATTGAAGAAATTCAAGTAAATGGCAAATTACCTACAACGTTTTCGGTAAAAAGCAACAATATATTGTGAATTGTTCAGTGATTTTGTGTTATTTTTGATTTATATATAATTTAATCAATTAATAATGGCAAAATTCAAATTAGACGAGGTTGATCATCAGATCTTAGATATGTTGATAGAGAATACCAGAACACCTTTTACAGATATAGCTAAAAAGTTATTAATCTCTGCAGGTACGGTTCACGTACGTGTAAAAAAAATGGAAGAAGCTGGTATCATTGTAGGATCATCGTTAACGCTTGACTATGCTAAACTAGGTTATTCTTTTATCGCTTATGTAGGCATATACATCAATAAAACAAGTCAAACTACATTTGTTTTGGAGCGTATTAATCAAATTCCTTATGTTACGGTAGCACATGTTACTACCGGGAAGTTCAATATTTTCTGTAAAGTACGTGCTAAGAATACTGAGCATGCTAAAAACATTATCTTTATGTTAGATGATATTGAGGGTGTTTATCGTACCGAAACGATGATATCTCTTGATGAAAGCATCAATGATAAAAAGCGCTTAATGCACAGTATTTTTCAAGACCTTTAAAGTAAACCAAAGAATATTTTAATATAATATACCCTTTGGCTTTACTGGCAAAGGGTTTTTTATTTACTATAAATCAGAAACTAACTTATGTCAAGACAACCAAAACTAGAACGTTTTAATAACCAGGTAAAATCCAAGTACCAGGTTTACAACAGTTTATTTATGACTCTTCCGTTTCACGGAATTACAGATACAGGGGTGTTGTTACCTCTTTTTGACAGAATCTGTACTCGGGGTTATGATAACAAATACAATCCAGAAAAAATTGTAAACTATTTCTTTGAAAAGTATCAACGTGATGTATCTGAAGAAGACCGCTATGATTTATTGTTTAGATTCATTCAGTATATAGAAAGACAAGTCGTGCTTTTTGATGCTATTGAAGATTCTGCCTACCGCACTGTAAACAATATGGACGGTCGCGGAACCCTGCGTAACATTAAAGAAGAGGCAGAGGCGCAGTCTAAAACCGAAGATCTAAAAGCATATCTTCAAGATTTTAAAATTCGTCCTGTATTAACAGCGCATCCCACGCAATTTTATCCTGGGGCAGTTCTTGGGATCATCAATGATCTGAGTGCTGCTATTAGTGAGAACAATCTTGAGATGATCAAGAAGTTATTATCTCAGTTGGGTAAAACGCCGTTTTTCAAAAAAGAAAAACCTACACCTTATGATGAGGCTGTAAGTCTTATCTGGTATTTGGAGAATGTTTTTTATAAAGCTTCAAGCCACATTTATAACTACCTGCATCAAAATGTCTTCAAAGGAGAATTTTTTGATAACGAAGTGATCGACCTTGGTTTCTGGCCGGGGGGTGACCGCGACGGTAATCCATTTGTAACTACAGAGATCACACTTAAAGTCGCTTCTCGTTTGCGTAGTACTATTATTAAAAATTACTATAGAGATGTGCGTAAGTTGCGTCGTCGCATCACATTTAATGGAACCGAAGAGCCGCTTGCTGATTTAGAGCGCAGACTGTTTGATAGTATTGCTGTCAAAGATGCAGAGGTAAAAGTTTCATTAGAAGAATTGCAAGCTACCCTTAAACGAATCAGAAAACTGGTTATTGATCGTCATGAAAGTTTATTCTTAGAAGAAATTGACGATCTACTCAATAAAATAACCATGTTTGGTTATCATTTTGCTGTTTTAGATATCCGTCAGGATAGTAGAGTGCATATGCACGTGATGGAAGAAATTGTAAAACAATGTGCTAAAGATAACCTGGGTATTTTCCCTGATAATTATCTAGAGCTTGATGAAGCTCAGCAAATTGAAGTTTTACAAAATGTTAAGGGTGAAGTAGATCCGGCAACTTTAGAAGATGATATTGCTCGTAAAACTTTAGAGAGTGTGTATGCTGTGCGTGAAATTCAAGCGCAAAACGGGGAGCGCAGTTGTAACCGTTATATAATAAGTAACAATCAGACTGGTCTTAACGTCATGCAGGCCTTTTCTATGTTTCATCTTACCGGTTGGGAGAACCCTACAGTAGATATTGTTCCTTTATTTGAAACAGTACCAGATCTAAAAATTGCGCATGAAGTGATGCGTAAGTTGTATACCAATCCTGCATATGCTGCACACCTTAAAGAGCGCGGTATGAAGCAAACCATTATGCTTGGTTTTAGTGATGGTACTAAAGATGGTGGGTATTTGATGGCTAACTGGAGTATTTTTAAAGCTAAAGAAGCGCTTACAAAAGTGTCTCGTGAGTTTGGGATCAAAGTAATATTCTTTGATGGTAGAGGTGGACCTCCAGCACGTGGTGGGGGTAAAACACATCAATTCTATGCTTCTTTAGGTGAAACTATTGAAGATGAGGAAATTCAATTAACCGTACAAGGACAAACCATTAGTTCTAATTTTGGTACGCCAGATTCCTGTCAATACAACTTAGAGCAGTTGTTGAGTTCTGGTATTTTCAATGGAGTATTCTTCCAAAAAACAAAAGCTTTCCCGGATGCAGATCGCAAAACCATGGAAGAGCTTGCTGAAATTAGTTATAAGACCTATTCAGACTTTAAAGCTCATCCTAAATTCTTAGGATATTTAGAGCGTATGAGTACGTTGAAATATTATGCTAAAACCAATATAGGTAGTAGACCCAGTAAACGTGGTCAAAGCGATAAATTAGATTTTTCAGATTTGCGTGCTATTCCTTTTGTAGGGTCCTGGTCGCAGCTTAAGCAGAACGTTCCTGGTTTCTTTGGTGTTGGTACTGCTATTGAAGCATTTGAAGAAAGAGGTGAATTCGAAAGGGTTAAGTCTTTGTATAAGAACAGTTTGTTCTTTAAAACTTTGTTGGAAAATAGTATGATGAGTTTGACTAAATCATTCTTTGGTCTTACGGCTTATATGCAAGATGACCCGGAGTTTGGAGCGTTTTGGGATTTGATTCACGATGAGTTTGAGCGTACAAAACGTGTATTATTAAAGCTTACCGGGTATAGTGAATTGATGGAGGAAGAGCAAGCTGGTAAAGCTTCAATTCAAGAGCGAGAGCGCATTGTACTTCCGTTATTGACAATCCAACAGTTTGCGTTGAAAAAAATTCAGGAAATGAGCAGGGAAGAAAATCCTGATCAGAAAAAGCTGGATATGTTTGAAAAAATGGTGACGCGTTCTTTATTTGGTAATATTAACGCAAGTCGTAATTCGGCATAAGTATGACCCTAAAAGATTTAGATCACAGCGAGTATAATGCGTTTTATAGAAACTATATAGAATTAGTTAGGAACGATATGCATTTACTTGATGCCCTTGTACAAGGTAAAGAGAAGAATATCGCTTTTTATGATGAAATCCCTGAAGAAAAATGGCATTTTGCCTATGAGTCCGGAAAATGGACGATTCTGGAGGTCCTTCAGCACATCATAGATACGGAGCGCATCTTCAGTTACCGGGCATTGCGTATTGGCAGGGGAGATAAAACTCCGCTTGCAGGTTTTGAGCAGGATGACTATATCAAGCCATCTCGGGCTCATGAGCGTAGTATGCAGGATTTGATTGCAGAATATAGTTTGGTTAGAGATTGTACTATAAATCTGTTTAAAGGCTTTAATGAAGAAGCTTTAGCACAAGCCGGTACTTCTAGCGAAGCTACACTATCCACTCGAGCTGCGGGTTTTATCATTTGTGGCCACGAGGTGCATCACGCTAATATTATACGTGCACGATATCTAAATGCTTAGCGCATTTTTATATTTAAATTTTAAAGGCTGTAATTGTAAAATTACAGCCTTTTCTTTTAGTTTTATAGCTACTTTTAGCTTCCGGCAGGTCTTAAGCAATTCAGTCTTTAATTATCGCGTAATTTTTTTAAAATGAGATTTGATACAGTGCATAAAATACTTCGGGTGGATGATAAGCAAAAGTTAAACAATCAGTTTACAGGGCTCATCTTGAGTTTAAGTTTATTGAGCTCTTTGCTTAATCTTTTGAATAACTACATGGAAGGAATTTCAATGAGTAACGTTATTTCTACTGTTTTGGTCGTAATTTCAACATGGTTGATTTTCTATTTATGGAAGAAAAAAACTTCAAGAACAACTATTGACTTAAATGAAATTGAATGCTTGGCTGAAATATCATTTTTTAAGAAGTCTTATTTTTATCTCAAACTTACTGATGGTAAAATCCGCGAATTGGAATCTCCTCAAACCCGTACAGGAATCAGGGATTTTAAGAATCAGTTTCTAGAACAACATATTGCAATTAAGAAAATGTATTTTTTCAACCTGATTTAATATGGGCTACCGTATAGCATTCATGCTGAGTTTGCTGGTTCTTGCTTATTCTTGTAAGCAAGGAAATGGCGATCAAAACCCAACTAGCACCCAAAAAGAAGCGAAAGAACCCAGGGTTAAAAATTTATTAAAAGACTTTTCTGCACTTGACGAATCAGGCTATGTACATGCAGTAATTGAAATTCCTGCTGGAACTATTGCAAAATGGGAGCTCAATAAAACATCAGGAAAAGTGGAGTGGGAAGCGGTAGACGGTACACCCAGAATTGTAAATTACATCGGTTATCCGGGTAATTACGGTATGATTCCACGTACGTTACTTGATAAAGCTCATGGAGGAGATGGTGATCCGCTAGATATTTTAGTATTAGGTGCACCTGCTGAACGAGGAAGCGTTATCAGCTGCAAGCTTATTGGCGTTTTGTATTTAAAAGACCGTGGGGAGCAAGATGATAAACTGATAGCTGTAGCTGCAAATTCTCCATTTGAAAACCTGCAAAGTATGGAAGAATTAGATGCAAATTTTCAAGGCGTTTCAAAAATAATCTCAATTTGGTTCAGTAATTATAAAGGGCCTGATATGATGCAAGCTTCAGGATTTGGTAATGCTCGAGAAGCTAAACAGCTATTAGATCAAGCTATTGAGGAATACCGATCAAAGCATTAAAAAAGCATCCCGTTTAAATAACCTGATGCTTTTCTAATGATTTTTATATTCAAATTAGTTTTGAACAGGGCCGGCATTAAAGTAATCCATCCAATGATCCTGAACTTTTAAAACTTGCTCAATTACATCACGCACACAACCTTTACCTCCTTTTTTGTGCGAAACATACTTCGCAACTTCTTTGATCTCTTTTACAGCATCTTGCGGGCAACACGGTAAACCAACCTCCTGCATAACATGGTAATCCGGGATGTCATCACCCATATATAAAACGTTTTCCGGCCTGATGTTGTTTGCTGTAATATACTCGGTATACTGTTTCATTTTGGCGTGAGCACCCAGATGTATATCAGTAACGCCTAGTGCTGCCAGTCTGCTACGCACACCTTCATTGGTACCACCGCTAATTATGCAGATCTTATAGCCTTTATCTAAAGCGCATTTGATGGCATAACCGTCCTTTACGTTCATCGTGCGCAACATACCGCCCTCTGAATCTATGATCAATGATCCGTCAGTCATCACACCGTCTACATCAAAAATGAAGGTGGTAATATTCCTTAAGTATTCTTTATAACTTTTATCGCTCATAATGGTTTTGAATTGCTTGTGTTAGTAGCGCGTATAGTTCTTTTTGTTCAGCGCTTTTTAATGCTGAAAGCTGTTTGTTAATAGTAGGTGTATCCTTTCGTTTTGCAGGACCGGTTTGTGAATTTTCAGGTCCTATGCTAAATGCTTTTTGAACTGTTTCCAACATTAGCGGTTTTAATAATTCAAACGAAACCTTATGGTCATTACAAAGCTGTTTGGCTTCGGTCAAAATATGATTTGTAAAATTATTACTAAAAACTGCCGCGAGGTGTAAAGCAGCCCGATCTTTAGAATTTACCGTAAAATAGCTCGCAGAAAGACTTTTAGTCAGGTCTTTTAAAATCATCAGATCGCCTTGAAGTTTTGCTTCAATTAAGAACGGTATTTCTTTATATACCAGTTCTTTTTCTTTAGAAAAACTTTGTAAGGGGTAGAAGACTCCACAATGTTTATTTTGATCTAAAATTTCTATAGCTGCACTTCCGGAAGTGTGTACGATTAACGCTTTAGATTCAATCAATTTTTGGGAAACAGCAGCGATTGAAGCATCACTAACCGCAATTAAGATCACATCAGAATAAAATGTTTCTTCAAGTTCTTTATTCAGATCTAGCGTGGTGGTAAATCCTTCAAATGTTCTTAGTTTTTCTGAATCTCTTCCTGCAACAAATTGCAGCTTAACACCTTGTGCCTGGCTAAACGCTTTAGCAAGATGAAACGCAACATTCCCGGTACCGATTATTGAAAGCTTTACCACGCACCAAAAGTACACAAATAAGACTTAATTAATAAGGAATAGGCCGCGTTAAAGCTTTATTAATGCTCTTTTGTTTCGTAACTTCGCGCAATCTAAAAATTGCACATTTATCATGCAAAAACGTATTGCAGATTTCCTGTTTTCTACCCGTTTAATGGCCGTTTTATTTATTGTTTATGCTGTAGCACTAGCTACAGGAACCATTCTTGATGCCGGTCAGGAAACTTCACCCACTCCTTATACTCGCGAACTCGTTTATGAAACCTGGTGGTTTGAGTTGATTCATATAATTTTCATCGTTAACTTTTTAGGTAACATTTGGCGTTTTAAGCTTTGGCGAAAAGAAAAGTGGTCTACGTTGGTTTTTCACCTGTCCTTTATCCTTATCATCTTTGGAGCAGCTTGGACGCGCTATGTGGGTTATGAAGGTGTTATGCCTATTAGAGAGGGAGAAACTCAGAATACTTTTTTAAGCGAAAAAACCTATTTGCAGGTCTTTATAGATGGAGAAAAAGACGGCGCCCCTATGCGGAGGGTTTTAGATCCTAAGCGTTTGAATCTTTCAACAAGGCTGGATAATAATTTTGATTGGCAAACTGATTTTGCAAGTAAACCGGTAACTATTTCCTATTCTAATTTTATAGATGGAGCTGAAGAAGGCTTGATCGAAGACCCTGATGGTTTAGCCCAGCTTAAAATAGTAGAGGCTGGTGATGGTCAGCGCCACGAGCATTACTTAGAAGAAGGGCAGGTTGCGAGTATTCACAATATGTTATTTGCTTTAAACAAGCCTACAGAAGGTGCGATTAACATTGGGTATGATGGGGATAATTATACGCTAGACACTCCGTTTGAAGGAAGTACCCGTGTTATGGCAACTCAAACGGATTACGAGGTCGCAAAAGACAGTGTTCAGGAATTGAAGCTGAGAGCACTATATCAATTAGGGGGTATGCAGTTTGTAATCCCAGATCCGGTGATGAAAGGTAAAAATGGTATTGTTGAAGCATTCCCAAAACAGAAAGGCCAGGCTGATGCGTTATTTGTAACCGTAAAAACGGAAGACGGACAGGAAGAAATAGGTTTATTAGGAGGTAAAGGCTTTAGCAATGAAATGGTTTCTACAAAAATCGGAGATCTTACTTTTCATATGGCCTACGGAAGCAAAGCGGTGGAATTACCATTCTCAATTAGACTCAATGATTTTATTGCAGAACGCTATCCAGGTACTACTAATGCATATTCTTCATACAAAAGTGAAGTGACGGTTATTGACGGGCCACAAACCAGTTTTGACTATGATATTTTTATGAATCATGTTTTGGATCACAAAGGGTATCGCTTTTTTCAGGCGAGTTTTGATCCTGATGAGTTGGGTACGGTACTTTCAGTAAATCATGATATGGTGGGGACATGGATTACGTATATCGGTTATTTTCTCTTGTATTTAGGTTTGATGATTATTTTGTTTGATAAAGGAAGTCGTTTTGGAGACCTAAAAATAAGATTGGATAAAGTAAAAGCTAAAAAGGTGAAGCTAACCGTAATCGTTATTCTTTTCGCCCTTTGCGGAACTAAAACTTTTGCACAGGAAGAGCAGGTAATAGTAGAAAACGGAAATACCAAAGTCGTTGAGCAAAAACCTGAAGATATAATTCCGGGTACTGCGACACTAGAACAAGAACAACACACAGCTCCTACGAAAACCCAGGTAGACTCGATGCTGATGGCTAATAAAGTACCTGCAGAAGAAGCAGCGAAGTTTGGCAAGTTGGTTATACAAGACGATGGCGGACGTATGATGCCGGTTAATACTTTCTCGAGTAAGTTGCTGCGTAAATTGAGCCGAAGCGACAGATATGAAGGGCTTACGGCAGATCAGGTTTTCTTATCTATGGTTGAAACTCCGTTTTTTTGGTATAATGTAGATTTTATTTATATCAAAAAGGCAAATGACAGTTTGCGCGGAATCATCGGTGTTCCTAAAGGTCAGGAGTTTGTGAGTGCTATAGATTTTATAGACAATATGGGGCGTAATAAACTCGATCCCTATATCACCAGCGCGTATCAAGCTGAAGTGAAAAACAATTTTGATAAAGACTTTATAGATATTGCAGAGCGTCTGGGGTTATTGAATCGTGCCGTGAGTGGTGAGATCTTAAAGATATTCCCTCTTGTGGATGATGAAAATAACAAATGGGTTTCGTATCCAGAACTGAATGAATCTGGTTATAAAGGGATGGACTCTCTATATACCAAACAGATTCTTCCGCTCTATTTTTCAGCTTTAAAAGAAGGAAATGAAACCGGAGATTATTCGAAGGCAGATACTTTTTTAAAGAGTATTAAAAGTTTTCAGGAAAAATATGGTAGTTCGGTAATGCCTTCTCAGGACAAAGTAGATGCTGAAGTCTTTTACAACAAGCATGATATTTTCACAAAACTCTATTGGATGTATTTGCTGGCGAGTATCGTTATGTTTGTTTTTGTGATCATTCGCATCTTTAAAGACAATACGTTCATTAAAACGATGGTTCGTATATCTGGTGGAGCAGTAGTATTACTTTTTGCGCTACACACCTTAGGCTTGATCTGGCGTTGGTATATATCTGGTCACGCACCATGGAGTGATGCCTATGAGTCTATTTTATACGTAGGTTGGGCAACTATGTTTTTTGGATTGGCCTTTGGCCGAAAGAGTTCGCTCACTATTGCCAGTACTGCGTTTGTTGCGGCGTTAATTCTTTGGGGGGCAAGTATGAACTGGTTAAACCCTGCAATTTCAAATTTACAACCGGTTTTAGACAGTTATTGGTTGATGATACACGTTGCGGTTATCGTTGCCAGTTATGGTCCTTTTACGTTAGGAATGATCTTAGGTCTGGTTTCGCTTCTTTTAATGTTGCTGACTAATTCTAAGAATAAAACTAAAATGGAACTCAATATCAAAGAGCTCACAATCATCAATGAGATGGCGTTGACGGTAGGTCTGGTGATGCTTACTATAGGTAACTTCTTAGGAGGGCAATGGGCCAATGAAAGTTGGGGACGTTACTGGGGCTGGGATCCTAAAGAGACCTGGGCATTGATCAGTATTATGGTTTATGCATTTGTGATACATATGCGTTTAGTTCCCGGTTTACGCGGCAGGTGGTTTTTCAATCTTATGGCAATATTAGCTTATGGAAGTATTATGATGACCTATTTTGGAGTGAATTTCTGGTTGTCTGGTTTGCACAGTTATGCAAGTGGGGATAATATATTAAACCTTAATAGAGCTATCGGTATTTTTATAGGTGTAGTTGTGTTTGCTCTGTTAGCGTATCCTAAATACAAGAAGTTTTACAAAAAATAAGATTGCTCAATAGGTTATAAAAAGTTTTGGTCTGCACTTAGTTGAATTGGCTTTTTGCATATCAAAACTTTTTCATTTGGACTCAATCCATATGTATTGGTATAATCTGATGTAAACTCATTGACATCAACACAGAATCCAGCTTGTTCTAATCTTTTTTGAAGTCCATCAACAGCATAAATCCTCACATGATCCGATTGCCCAAAATGCTGTTTTCGATCTTCAGGTGCTGTTATTGTAGAATCTTCATAAGTGTCACCTTCTTTAAAAGGCGTTTGTATGATGCAGGTGCCTCCAAATTTGAGAACCCGAAATAATTCTTGCATAGCTTTTTTATCCTCTTCAATATGTTCTAGAATATGATAACCTATTATTAGATCAAAGCTCTCGTCAACTGAATCAATTTTGGTGATATCAAAAGAAACATCAGACCAGAAGTTTTCTGATAAATCAGAGCTTAAATAATGGGGTTGTTTTTTCAATACTCTGTAAATACTTCTTGAAGGTGAGCAGTGCAGTATTTCAGTTTCCGGATTAAGAAATCCATCATTCACTATTTGGTAAAGTCTTCTGGTTCGTTGAAGGCTTCCGCATCGCGGACATAATCTTTCGTTTTTAAGCGATACAAAATTGGATAATCCTTTTCTGCAGAGATTGCATTGGTATTTAGTTCCTTTATAAAAAAGATAATAGAAATACCGAAGTGCATACTCATATCTAAACAATAAACGCCTGGGGACAATTTTTAAAATAAAGCTCTTAATGCTTGTATACATAAATTAGAAAAGTTGCGTTATATGAACTTTTATTGGCGCCGCCAAAGGGTTTAATACCCCGAGGCTTGCCTCGAAATTGAAAATTTGTTGCTAACGAATGCCTCGTGGGCTTGCCCCGAGATAGTTTACTCGATAATCGAGATTTAAACTTCAGAAGCGTACTTATAAAGTGATCTGCTGAAATGTATCACAATATAAAACTTTAGATAAACAAAAAAATGGCCGTCTATACAGACAGCCATTTTTATTAGTGATTAACCTTCTTAAAGCCCAATTAAAGTTCGCCAACCATATCTTCTGGTTTCACCCACTCGTCAAATTCTTCCTCAGTAACATAACCCAGATTTACAGCTTCTTCACGCAGCGTTGTTCCGTTTTCGTGAGCTGTGTTTGCGATTTCAGCAGCTTTATAGTATCCTATTTTTGTGTTCAGCGCAGTAACCAGCATTAGCGAATTTTCTAACATGGTTTTAATACGGGGATGATTGGGTTCAATACCCGCAGCACAATGCTCTTCAAAAGAAGTACACGCATCACCTATTAACTGGGCGCTGTGTAAAAAGTTTGCTGCCATTACCGGTTTAAAAACATTGAGCTCATACTGTCCTTGCATTCCGCCAACAGCGATAGCCATATCATTACCGATTACCTGAGCACAAACCATGGTAAGCGCCTCACATTGCGTAGGGTTCACTTTCCCTGGCATAATAGAAGATCCCGGCTCATTTGCAGGAATTGTGATCTCCCCGATACCGGAACGTGGTCCACTCGCTAAAAGACGAATATCATTGGCGATTTTATTCAAAGAAACTGCAAGTTGCTTCAAGGCTCCATGAGATTCTACGATCGCGTCATGAGCAGCAAGCGCTTCAAATTTATTGTCTGCAGTTTTAAAAGGCTGTTCTGTAAATTTTGCAATATAATCTGCAACTAATTTTGCATAACCTTTAGGCGTGTTTAATCCGGTTCCTACTGCGGTTCCACCAAGAGCCAGTTCAGATAAATGATCTAGAGTATGCTCAAGCGCTTTGATCCCGTGATCCAGTTGAGAAACATAACCTGAAAATTCCTGACCAAGGGTTAGGGGAGTAGCGTCCATTAAATGCGTGCGTCCAATTTTTACTACCTCCCGGAACTCGTCAGATTTCTTTTTAAGTGTATTCCTCAATTTGATAACGCCCGGCAGGGTAACTTCCATTACTTTTTTATAAGCAGCAATGTGCATCCCGGTTGGGAACGTATCGTTTGAAGATTGCGATTTATTGACATCATCATTAGGTTGAAGTGTTTTATCACCTTCTCCTAATTTTTTTCCGGCTAGCAGATGTGCGCGGTTTGCGATCACTTCATTCACATTCATATTACTCTGGGTACCTGAGCCGGTTTGCCAGATTACAAGCGGAAACTGGTCGTCGTGTTTTCCTTCTAAAATCTCATCACAAACTTGAGCGATCAGATCTCTTTTTTCTTCAGAAAGCACTCCCAACTCTGCATTGGTATAAGCAGCAGCTTTTTTAAGGTAAGCAAAACCGTAAACGATCTCTAAAGGCATGGAAGCCGGGTTGCCAATTTTAAAATTATTGCGAGAACGCTCGGTCTGAGCCCCCCAGATTTTATCTGCCGGAACTTTAACTTCACCCAGCGTATCTTTCTCTATTCTGTATTCCATTTTGGTATTTTTAGTGGTCTAACAAAAATAAAGGTTTGTCGTTAATTTTTACTGTTTAGGATGGTTATAAATCTGTTTATAAATTAAAAAATGAGTTGTGTTTTTTACAAGATAAATACTAAATTTGCCACAAGACAAAAACCATATTATGTTTGAATTTGATCAATACTTAGGCTTCTTAGCGTTTTTAACCATTTTAACCATCGGGTTTTGGTTAATGATATTTTTAGTTTCTATTCTTCCTTATTGGATTGGTGGTGCGTTTGTAGAACGTATGAAGGAAATCCGTGAGAAGAAAAAATTAGAAAGAGGAAATTCGTAAGTATTCTTACTATATACTTTTAAGTGAATAGTCCTGCTCAATATGAGCAGGACTTTTTTTTTTGATAGGAACTAAACTCCTATTATTTGCTATTCAAAATTGTATTGAAAATAAAAAGCCTTCTCAACTGAGAAGGCTTTTTTGAATTAGGGAATGAAAGGGTATTGCGGTTAACCTTGGTAATCGCCTTCATCATCGTCACCACCTGTTTGGCGATTTCTCTGGCTTTCGTTTTTACGCTGATTGAAGCGGTACACAAATGATAAATTAATCTGACGTTGTCTCCACTGAAACTCACTATCTCTAGTAAATAAATCATTTGTGGTAATTTGACTTCTTTTTCTTCCGTTTAGCAAGTCACTTACATTCATAGAAATCGTACCATTATCACCTAGAACATCTTTACTCAATGCAAGATCAATAGATAATATACCGTCTGTATCAGACTGTGCATTTTGTGAAGCACCTCTGTAAAAAGCATTGGTTTGCCAGTCTATATCTAGCGGAAGTGAAACCTTTGAACTAAAACGTGCAAAGTAACTGGTGTTTTTAGCACTATAGTCTACATTATTAAAGAATCCTTCTGTGTTGAATTGAAAGAAGTTAAAGCTACCATTCAATCTTAACCATTTTACCGGATTGTATAAAACACCCAATTCTGCACCTAAACGTTCGTTACTTGAAAGGTTTACAGGAATACTTCTGATTACCGTATTTCCATTGGTGTTGCTTCCTTGTCCCTGTAGCTCAATAATCTCTTGTACAACTTCAAAAGATTCGGTTTCACGCTGAAAATAAACCGAAGAGGTAAGGGTTAATTTATCCCATCTCTTTAAATAGCCTAAGTCATAAGCATTTGCAAATGCAGGCTGTAAATTAGGATTTCCCTGAAAGACGTTATTCCGGCTACTTCTATCCGGAAACGGATTTAAGAACCATCCTCTTGGGCGGTTGATACGGCGGTTATAACCCAATGTGATATTCTCCCGATCATTGAGTTCATAGGTTACATTAAGCGTAGGGAAGAGGCCTAAATAATTGTTGTCAAAATCAGTATTGATCTCAAAACCATAGATATCCTGTAGTTCTGCTTCCGTTAGTGCAGAACCTATTTTTCCTTTAAGTTGTGTGTTTTCTAAACGCAAGCCTGCTAAAACAGAAAAGTCCCCAAATTTACTTCCTAACTGTGTATACGCAGCATTT
The DNA here is from genome assembly GCF_004104055.1 of Leeuwenhoekiella aestuarii. Taxonomy (GTDB): domain Bacteria; phylum Bacteroidota; class Bacteroidia; order Flavobacteriales; family Flavobacteriaceae; genus Leeuwenhoekiella; species Leeuwenhoekiella aestuarii. Next base: position 587,544 of record NZ_QOVJ01000002.1, read on the forward strand.
ACATTTTCGGTGTAGTCAAAGAGGTTGGTTAAGGTATCATTCTGAACAAAGTTGTTGGAATTGGCAATCTGCTCTTGATTTACACGATAGTCTGTAACTTCATTTTCAAAATTACCTCGGTAACCTGCTTCAAATTGAGAACCTTCACCAAATGGAAGCACATAATCTGCCTGAATCAAATATTCGTTTTGCTTTTCGTTAGTCAATAAACGTTCTGCTATAATAGGGGTGGTATCTTCCGTGTCAAAAGTGATATCTTCATTGATAAATGTATTTTGAATCTCTTTACTGGTCGCATATTGAACATCTGCAGTTAATTGATGTCCTTCGTCATTAAAGCGGTTGATGTAATTTAGAGAGAATTGGTACCGATCATCTTTTTCTTTTTGACGTTCTATACGTGTCGTCTCAAGAACTTTAGAAGCATCCCTAAAGCTTTCAGTAAGGTTTGTTGTTTCGTCAACATCATTACCATTTCGGTAGAAAACAGTACCGGTAATAGAAGATTTATCAGATATATAATATTCTAATCCAAGGTTGGTATTGAAACCCCGGTTTAGACGCTGAATATCGCGATCTTCAATAATACGATCGTAAGTAGGAGTTACCTCATTTGTCGTATTGTATTGTGTATCAAAATATCCGTTACCCGGAGAACTTGAATAGCGGTACCCCGTAGTGTTGAAAATATTGAATTTATCTGTGCGTAAATTTAGATTTGCTGAAATACTAGCCAAGTCAGGGTTACCCACACTTGTATTTAAGGACCCGTTAAAACCTAATGTTTTCTCTTTACGTAAAATGATATTCAAAATACCGGCTGTACCTTCTGCGTCATATCTTGCAGAAGGAGAGGTGATCACCTCTACACGCTCTATGGCATCTGCCGGAAGTTGTCTCAAAACATCAGTAGAACCATAACCAGCAATCGCTGAAGGTTTCCCATTAATGAGTATGCGTACATTGTCGTTACCTCGTAGACTGATGCTTCCTTCTACGTCTACAGAAACCGAAGGAACGTTATTTAAAGCGTCACTTACCGTACCACCAGCTGTAGTTAAATCTTTACCAATGTTGTAGATTTTTTTATCCAATCTGATATCTACCGTAGTGGTTTCGGCAACCACAGTAACTTCATCCAGATCAGAGGCAGCAAATTCTAATTGCGTTGTCCCGAGGTTTAGATCTCCAGATATCTTTTTAGTAAGAATAATGGGCTGAAAAGAAATGTACTCGATTTTGATCGTGTACTCTCCTGCAGGAACTTCAATAGTAAAATTACCGGAAGTGTCTGTAATACCCCCTTCCACATCCTCAGCATTATTAACATCTGTGACGGTAATTGTAGCATATTCTAAGGGGATACCTGCATCTTTATCAACCACTTTACCTGTGATTGAGTACGTTGAAGATTGAGCGTATGTCAGGGTTGTAAATACTAAAAGTAACCCCAACAGGAAAATATTTTTCATAGTCATTTTTTGGTTTCAATACTTAGACTAAGAAAATAAGAGAGGTTTAATTACAATTGGTTAAAATTCTGTTAAGATAAATCGATTTAGCTTAAGAGCTTCTTAATGTTTTCGGGAGGTCTACCCACAACGGCTTCATTGTCAAGAATTACGATAGGACGTTCTATTAACTTCGGGTTTTCGACCATAGCCTGAATAAGCTCTTTATCAGACATATTCTTTCCCTTAAACTGCTCTTTCCAGATAGCTTCATTCTTTCTAACGAGTTCAATTGGAGCAATTTTTAGTTTTCCTATAATTGCAGCTAACTCAATATACGAAGGAGGTGTGTCTAAATATTTGACGATATCAAATTCTTTACCAGACTCTTCTAATAGAGCTAAGCCTTCCCGGCTTTTGCTACAACGTGGATTGTGATATATTTTTAACATAATTACAGTTCGTTACTGGTTTCTTTTTGGCCGGTCATCATCAAATACGCTTTAAGAAAAGCATCGATATCACCGTCTAGAACGGCATCAGTGTTCCCGGTTTCTTCACCGGTGCGAACATCTTTAATCAATTTGTAAGGGTGTAATACATAATTACGTATTTGCGATCCCCATTCAATACTTTTCTTTTCAGCTTCTATCTCATCACGAGCAGCCTGACGTTTTTTTAGTTCGATCTCATAAAGTTGAGACTTTAGCATTTGCATAGCCTTTTCTCTATTCTCCAACTGAGATCGTGTTTCACTGTTGTGTATGACAATACCGGTAGGGTGGTGGGTTAAAATCGCTTTGGTTTCTACCTTGTTCACATTTTGACCACCAGCACCAGATGAGCGGGCAAAATCCCAATTTATATCTGCCGGATTGATCTCTATTTCAATACTGTCATCTGCAAGCGGATACACATAGACCGAAGCAAATGAAGTGTGTCTTTTAGCGTTGCTGTCAAAGGGGGAAATACGCACCAATCTATGAACGCCATTTTCACTCTTCAACCAACCAAACGCATAGGGTCCATCAATTTCTAAAGTAACGGTTTTTATACCGGCAACATCACCTTCCTGATAATTGAGTTCTTTAATCTTAAAACCATTTTTTTCGCTCCACATCAGATACATACGCATCAGCATTGAAGCCCAATCGCAACTTTCAGTACCTCCGGCTCCAGCAGTAATTTGCAAAACAGCGCTTAAATCATCGCCTTCTTCAGAAAGCATATTTTTAAACTCCATCCCTTCAATAAGCTTCTCAGCTTTGTCGTATTGCTTAATTACTTCGTCTTCAGTGGCGTCACCTTCTTTATGAAATTCTAACAGAACCTCCAGATCTTCGGTAAGTATAATGGATTGTTCAAAATCTTTAACCCAATTCTTTTTTTCACGGAGATTCCGCATAAAAGCCTCGGCTTCTTTTGGGTCATTCCAAAAGTTAGGGTCAAAGGTTTTTTCTTCTTCGTTTTGTATTTCTATTCGTTTCTGATCTATACCTAAATGCGTTTTGAGCGCATCAATGCGCTGCACAAGATCTTTGATCTGATCGCTCGTTATCATGCTTAACCGGTTTGTACGAAAGTTACTCTTTTAAAAATAGATCACCGCAGATCCAACCACTTAGTGATTGCTGGTTCTCTTTTTAAAACTAAAGCAAACCTAAGAAAATTAAACGCTATACTATAGATAATAACAGGCTTTTAAAGCGCTGTATTCTCATTGTTGTCCAGTTGCTGTCTAAGTTGCTGTTGCTGTTGGTATTGCTGATTTTGCCATTGTGATTGAAAAGCCAACTGTTGTTTAAACGGAAGCGGCTCAAACAATTGATTTTCAGAAAATACATCAGGATCGCTTTCTGCCCGCGCATTTACTTCAACGGTATACGAAGTTTTATTTGCCGCAGAATTGCTGTAAATAATCCCCTTAATAGGTGCGCAGTCTCCGTAATCTTGTCCGTGAGCCACTTTTATATGGTTTTCAAGAGCAATCAAATTATTAGCAGGATCAAAACCTAACCATCCTTTTTCAGGAATGTAACATTCTGCCCAGGCGTGCATTTGAGAGTCACCTTGAAAACCATTGCCCTGATGCAAATACCCGGAAGTATATCGTGCAGGGATGTTATTAAGACGTGCAATAGCTAAGAATAAATGTGTGAAATCCTGACATACACCAGCTCCTTTTTCAAGAAACTGAACAGGAGTTGTTTTAACGTCCGTTACACTGGTTTTAAAGGTAAAGGTTTTGTAAACCCACTCATTCAATTCTGTCAGGTTATCAAAAATAGAACGCTCCTCAGAGAACTTAACGGGTAACTGTGTTTTTTCTAACTGTGTAAGCGGCGTTATGCTGAGAAAACGCTCATAATCAATCTTAAAGTTAAGGCTTTTGATCAACGCATAATGCTCAGGATTAGCAACACTGTCTAATGCCGAAAATGGATTAATTACTTCTTTACTCATGATGTAACTCGCCTCAAAACTTATAGTATCAAAAGGTTTTTTGGGGTGTACTCGACAAATAGGAAATCCAAATGTATTTGTAGAAGTTTCGATGCCTGTGTTTAGCGAATTTGTGAATTTAGAAATTCTTACGTGCTGGGTTTTATTTTCTTCAGGTCTTAGAAGAAATTGCCAGAAAGCTTCATCAACCGTAGACTCGTACGTGTTAACAGCTTTGTATTTAATTGTATATTCCAAGATATAGGGGGTTTAACCTGACAAAAGTACTATTTAAACCCGTAGTATTTAAATATTTAATACTTGAAGTATTCCTTCTCTATTTTATTTGCGATATCAATAAGCGTATCCTGGATCTCTTCTATGAAGTGCTCAATGTTGCCTTCTATAGTATCTACGGTCTTGTAGCGGTATTCTGCATGGGTTTTTCCTATTAAAAAAGCGGCTGAATCCTTCTCCGGATATTTATCTTCATTCAATACATTGATGTGATTTTTTACCTGTACTAAACTATTCATTACCGAGCGTGGACACTCCGGATTGAGTATCAAGAACTCTAAAGTGCTTAAACTTGTAGGTGTTTTTTTATAATGCCTGCGCATCATATCATACGCTTCAATACACTTTAAAAGTGTCGTCCACTCATAACTTTTACTGAATTTCTTATCGTATCCCCCCTGCGCTTTTAGCGCGTCATAATATTTAGCCTGAATAATGCGTACTATCTGCGTTGCCCGCTCAATATTAACGCCTAGCATGATGATCGCATACACTTCATCGTGCAGCAACGTTCCTCGTATTTTTGCTCGTATAATAGAGGTGGATTCTGCGATCTGTGTGGTAAAATCAAACAGGCCTTTACTTACAAAAAAGTCGGCATCATAATTTAAAACAAAATGGTAAAACTTATTTATAGACTCATAGAGTTCTGTTGATATGAGATCTCGCGCACCGTTTGCATTTTCCCGGGCATACTTGATACAGTTTAAAACCGAAAAAGATTCTTCAGGGTTTAAGCCTATATCGTAGAATGCATTTTTTTCAGTAAGTTCATAACCCTCTTCAACAGGACCGTTAGCCATAAAGAGCAAGGAGTGGAGGACGTGATCTCTGGATTGTGACTTTTCATTAGGAGCATCTAGTGAAGAAAAATAATTAACATTGAGGTATCTGGCAACATGTTCCGCGCGTTCAATATAACGGCCCATCCAGAATAAATTATTCGCTACTCGTGCAAGCATAAATTTGTTTTTACTTTATAATTTGAAGTTAAGTTGCGTCAAAAATTTATTTTTTTAAGACCCATGTATCTTTAGAACCACCTCCCTGAGAAGAGTTTACGATAAGATTTCCTTTTTTAAGTGCTACTCGGGTAAGACCTCCTTTGAGTACGAAATCTTTATCTGCTCCCTGTAAACAAAATGTTCTAAGATCTACGTGGCGCGACTCAAAAGATTCACTTTCTTCAATATATGTGGCGTGAACAGAAAGACTCATTATAGGTTGCGCAATATATTTTCTTGGACTCGCCTGTATGGTTTTCTTAACCTTTTCGATTTCTTCTTGTGTAAGCCGATTCCCTATTGAAATCCCATAACCACCGGCTTCATCAACAGGTTTGATAACCAGCTTGTCTACATTTTCTAAAACATATTTTAATTCGTCTGGTCTGCTACAGTGGTAGGTATGTACATTATTAAGAATAGGTTCTTCCCCTAAATAATATTTGATGATCTCAGGCATATAGGTGTAAACCGCTTTATCGTCTGCAAAACCTGTCCCCGGGGCATTTACAAGACATACATTTCCTTTTTTATAGGCTGAAAATAAACCCGGAACTCCTAAAGCAGAATCTGGTCTAAACTCTAAAGGATCTAAAAATGCATCATCTATTCTGCGGTAAATCACGTCTACCCGTTCTGGACCTTTAATGGTCTGCATATAAACAAAGTCATTTTCTACAAAGAGATCCCGACCTTCTACAAGTTCGACTCCCATTGACTTGGCGAGATACGAATGCTCGTAGTAAGCAGAATTGTAAACTCCCGGAGTGATCACGACACAATTAGGTTCATCTACACCGCGTGGTTTTACAGACTCCATAATTTCCAGAAGGTTCTGAGCGTAATCTGTTACTGTGTGTGCATTATAATGATTGAAAACTCCAAACAAAGCTCTTTTTAATGCGGTACGGTTACAGATAACATAACTCACCCCAGAGGGGCAGCGGATGTTATCTTCTAAAACGTAATACTTACCATCTGAATGTTTAATCAGGTCAGTTCCTGAAATATGATTGTAAATTCCTCCCGGCGGATCAACTCCTATCATCTGGTGTAAATAATTAGCAGATGAAGTAATCAAATCCAAAGGCACAATACCTTGCTTGATGATTTTCTTATCGTGATAAATGTCCCAAATAAAATGGTTTAATGCTTTGCTACGTTGTAAAACGCCTCGCTCAATAGTATCCCATTCTTTCTGATCGATTATTCTGGGGAATAAATCAAAAGGAAAAATCTTTTCTTTGGCCTCTTGATCTGTATAAACCTGAAAGGTGATCCCCTGATTGAAAAAGGAGGCTTTAGCCTTATCATTCAATTTGGCAAAATCCTGACTTGAATGACCGCTGTAAAGATCAAAAAGTGTCTGATAAACTTTTTTTACATTTCCTTTTTCATCAAATATCTCATCATAAAATTTAGGATCTTTATCATAAGAAGCAAAGATTGATTGTTGGGTCGTAGCCATTGGTGATTAGTTTTAGTTAAATTAATGATTTATCAACTAAAAGCGCATAATAAATCATTAATTATCCAAAATATAACTGCGTTATCAGCATTTTAATCAGCCTAAACTGAAAATCTTTTAATAATTAACAATAACTTTTCAAATTTGTTCCTTTTTAACTAACTAGCTATTCTCAAAAACAGACTTTATAGATGAAGAATAAAATTACGATCGCCTTCCTTTTATTAGCTTCAGTGGTTTCTGCTCAATTTTTAGATAAAAAGGAAAACCTTAAAACTCAAAAGGGGTTTTTTTCCTTTCATTATAGTGAAAAGGATGATGCAATTTACCTTGAGGTCAAGGATCTCGATTCAGAATTTCTATACGTACATGCTTTAAAAAGTGGTTTGGGTTCTAATGATATAGGGTTAGATCGTGGGCAACTAGGTGGTACAGCTTTGGTAAAGTTCATAAAAGCAGGCAACAAATTACTTTTAGTACAACCCAATCAGGATTATCGCGCCCTAACTGATAATGTTGCGGAAAAAGAATCGGTACAGGAGGCTTTTGCAAAATCTGTTTTATACGGGTTTGAGATCAAAGAAACTAAAGATGCTACTTATGTGATTGACCTAACTCCTTTTTTGATGGAAGATACCCATGATGTGGCTCAACGATTGAAATCTAATAAAGAAGGTACTTATAAAGTTGATCAATCCAAAAGTGCATTAGCATTAGCGCATACTAAAGCTTTTCCTAAAAATGTAGAGTTTGAAGCCTTACTAACATTCGCCGGCACTCCTGAAGGACGTAATTTAAGATCTGTAGCTCCAGATGCCTCTTCGGTTTCTGTAGTACAGCATCACTCGTTTGTAGCATTGCCTGATGATGAATATGAGCCGCGTGCTTTTGACCCACGTTCTGGTGCTATATATAGACACTATAAAGACTATGCTAGTCCGGTACAAGATCCTATAGATAAACGTATTATTATAAGACACCGCCTTCAAAAGAAAAATCCTGAGCTTGCCGTTAGTGAACCCATTGAACCTATTGTTTATTATTTAGATCCGGGAACTCCGGAGCCTGTTCGTTCTGCATTGTTAGCCGGTGCCCGCTGGTGGAATCAAGCCTATGAAAGTATAGGATATAAAAATGCCTTTCAGGTCAAAATGCTGCCGGAAGGCGCAGATCCTTTAGATTTGCGTTATAACGTGATTCAATGGGTGCATCGCAGTACAAGAGGATGGAGTTATGGAGCCAGTGTTGTAGACCCTCGTACCGGTGAAATCTTAAAAGGTCACGTAAGTTTAGGTAGTCTGCGAATCCGTCAGGATTTTATGATCGCTCAGGCGCTGATGAATAAACCCTTTGCAGTGAGCGATGCTGATTATGAACCGATGTTAGCACTGGCTCTTGCACGCATCAGACAACTATCAGCTCACGAAGTAGGGCATACCCTAGGTTTTGCTCATAATTTTGCGGCAAGTGTTGCAGATCGCGCTTCGGTTATGGATTATCCACATCCTACAATCCGTCTGAAGAATGGTACAATTGATTTTAGCGATGCGTATGCAGTAGGAATAGGCGATTGGGATAAGGTTACTGTAGCTTATAGTTATGGGGATGTGCCTAAAGGGATGACTGAGTCCTGGTACCTCAACGAAGTACTGGAAAAAGCTGAAGCAAAAGGGTTGCGTTTTATTACAGATAGTGATGCTCGTTCCTCAACCGGTTCTCACCCTGATGCCCATTTGTGGGATAACGGTGCACACGCAGCAGATGAACTGAATGCTGTTTTAGCACTTCGGAAACAAGCGATTGAGAATTTTTCAATAGATAATATTCGCACAGGTGAGAGCTATAGCACTTTAGAGGATGTATTTGTTCCATTGTATTTTTACCACAGGTATCAAGCCGAAGCTGCTATCAAAAGCATTGGCGGTTTACGCTACAATTATGCGGTAAAAGGTGATGACAAGCAGCAGGTTGTAGCGACTGTTTCCGAACACGAACAATTAAACGCATTACATTCGGTACTGAAAACATTAGATGCTGCATATTTAGCAATTCCTAAAGATAAACTGAGCTTATTTCCGCCCAGAGCATTTGGTTACAACCGAACGAGAGAAAGCTTTAAAGGAAATACCGGGATAACTTTTGATCCACTAGGTGCGCCTGAAACTGCAGCATCCATGACCTTAGGTTTTCTATTGAATGCAGAACGGGCTAATCGAATTGTTGCACAACATGCCTGGGATGCTAAACTTCCCTCATTTGATAAAGTGCTGAACATTCTCTTAGAACAAACACTTTACAAAGCGCAAAAAGACACTTATTTAGCTGAAGTTCAAAAAACTATTAACTACAGGGTGTTAGCGCATTTAAAACAACTTGCTGTAAATAGTAAAGCAATTCCACAGGTTAAGGCTATAACCTATTCAAAATTCTTAGATTTGACCATGAAACTGGCACTGTCTCAAGATGCAAATGACCGGTACATCGCTCAGGAATTAGGTAGATTTATCAAAGATCCTGATGAATTTAAACCTGTTCCTGCGCCTGAGATTCCAGATGGTTCGCCTATTGGAAGTTTTCAATGCCTTAATAACTAAACCGTGACCAAAGAAGAAATTGTAAGTAAACTACCTTACACAGACCCCTTTTTATTTGTAGATAAAATAACAAAGGTTACACAGACCCATATAACAGGAGAATATACCTTTGATGAAAACCATGATTTTTACAAAGGTCACTTTGTGAATTTTCCAATTACACCTGGAGTTATTTTGCTTGAATGTATGCAACAGATAGGTCTGGTGAGTTTGGGAATCTATTTATTACGGGATAAAGATTTTGATTTAAAATCGAATTCAACTGTAGCGATGGTAGAAAATGAAGCCCGTTTTTACAAGCCGGTTTTTCCAAATGAAAAAGTAACAGTACTATCTGATTTAGAATACTTTAGATTCTTTAAATTGAAGTCAAAAGTTAAGATGTTGAACGATGCGGGAGAAACCGTTTGTAATGGTGTTTTTTCAGGTATTTTAAAACCGGGCGATGCAAAATCATAGAGTAGTAGTTACCGGTCTCGGGGTTTGCTCCCCTAATGGTGTTGGTGTGCCTGCGTTTAAAGAAGCGCTAGAAAATGGTAAAAGTGGAATCCGTTTTTACAGGGAACTTGAAAAGCTCAAGTTTTCGTGCCAAATAGGAGGGATGCCCCTCATTTCTGAAGCTGTAAAAGCTAAATACTTTACGCCACTCCAATTACGTAATTTCAATGCAGCCGGAATTCTTTATGGAGTTGCAGCAGGTGTGGAAGCCTGGCAAGATGCAGGTCTAGCAGTTGATGACGAACAGTGTGATTTTGAAAGCGGAACCATTTTTGGTGTGGGCACACTGGGTGTAGACAAATACCGCGAAAGTATTTATAAAGTTGACGAAGGGAATACCCGCCGTTTAGGGAGCACCAGCGTGCAACAGACTATGAGTAGTGGTGTAAGTGCCTATCTCGGCGGAATGCTGGGTTTAGGGAATCTTGTAACCACAAACTCTTCTGCGTGCACCACAGGAACTGAAGCTATTTTTATGGCTTATGAGCGTATTAAAGCAGGTAAAGCAACCCGTATGCTTGCAGGAAGTACCAGCGATGGCGGGCCTTATGTATGGTGTGGCTTTGATGCCTTGCGCATACTCCCTTCAAAATATAATGATAATCCAACTCAGGCTTCAAGACCTATGGATGCTCATGCTTCTGGTTTTGTACCCGGTTGTGGAGCAGGAGCCCTTGTTTTAGAAACTTTAGAAAGTGCTCAAAAGCGCGGCGCTACGATTTATGCAGAAATTTTAGGAGGTCACAGCAATAGCGGCGGCCAGCGTCAAGAAGGTTCGATGACGGCACCTAACCCCGTAGCGGTAAAGCGTTGTATAACAGCAGCTCTATCTGATTCAGGAATAGCTGCTTCCCAAATCGATGTGATCAACGGTCACCTCACCGCCACTGCAAAAGATGATTTAGAAATTCAGAATTGGAGTGAAGCCCTGGGGAGATCTGGAGTCGATTTTCCCTATATCAATTCGTTAAAAGGCATGACCGGTCATTGCCTGGCAGCTTCCGGTAGTATTGAGTGCGTGGCTTCAGTCTTAGAATTGAAGCATCAATTTTTATTTCCGAATATCAATTTACAAAACGTTCATCCTGAGATCGAAAAAGTAATTTCGACCTCCAGAATTCCTACCCAAAAAACAGATTTAAACTTTAATATACTTGCAAAAGCGAGTTTTGGTTTTGGGGATGTTAACTGTTGTCTTATTTTTAGCAAAATTTAATTTCGCAAACGCGAAAAAACTACATGTATGAGTCAGGATATATACCCAAAACTTAAAGAGATCATTAAGCCTTATTTACCGGAAGACGTTAATCCTGATGCCATTTCTCCAGAGAGTCATTTGGTAACCGATCTCAACATAAACTCTACACACCTTGTTGATATCGTCTTAGATGTAGAGGATGCGTTTGACATCACCATTGAAGATGATGAGCTGGACAATATGGAAACGGTAACTGCTTCTATTGCCTTAATTGAGCAAAAGTTAGCAACACGTTAAAATCTTATTTCTGATACGTTAAGGGTCGTTAAAGTCATTTCTAAACAGTGCTTATTCTGCTATATTTCTTGTAAAAACTATTATGCAAGAAATCACAAAAATTACCCCTACCGATTATGATGTTATAGATGTTATCAAAACACGCTGGAGTCCACGTGCTTTTGACGATGTGCCTGTTTCTGAATCTGAAGTTAAACAACTTTTAGAAGCCGGTAGGTGGGCCTCTAGTTCTTATAATCAGCAACCTTGGCGTATTATTTATGGGATTAAAGGAGACGCGGTTTATGACCGTATACTATCATGTTTAATTCCATTTAATCAAGATTGGGCCAAGCATGCTCAAGTCTTGATGGTTACTGCTTATAAAAAGACAAATTTTGATGGAGACGCATATTTTCACGCACTGCATGATTTAGGTCTTTTTATGGGGAATCTTGTGATTCAAGCCAATCATAACGGTATTGCTGTGCATCAAATGGGCGGTATAGATCAAGAAAAAGCACATCAAGAGTTTGAGTTCACTTCAGATTTTGGGGTCGCTACTGCTGTAGCTATTGGTCGTTATGGCGGAGATCCGGATCAATTATCTGACGATTTAAAAGAACAGGAAGTTGAAAAAATGCGTGAGCGTAAACCGGTTGATGCGTTTGCATTTAATGGTAATTTTCAATCTAAATAATTAAGACTATGTTACGTACTCTATGTATTTCGGTATTGATTTTTGCAGGAGTAGCGGCTCAGGCTCAAATTCAATATTTAGAACAAAAGCCCGCACATATCGAGAAAACTGCAGATTCTTTGACTGAAATTTATTCTAACAAGTTGGGGATGACGCCAAAGCAAGATCTGTTGTTCAAGACGAATGTTGCCGACTATTTATTGATGCGTGAACAGGTAGCCAAAGAATACACGGGAAAACAAAAACTGGACGAACTTTACAAAGCCAGTCTTGAAGAAAGTGGTGCTATGAGTGAAGTATTGACCGAGTACCAATTTGAGTTGTATGAGAAAATAAAACCCTCTATTCAACCCATTGCTGTAGTGGAAAAAGATTGATCGTAAATCAATTACACTTCATAAAAAAAGCGGATCATTAACAATGATCCGCTTTTTTAGGCTTAAACATGTATTAGTTGTGATCGCCTTCATCGGGCTTGTCAATAAAGCGTTCTTTCTTTGTCGTGCTGCTGATCGTAGGATCTTCGTGCATCATTTTTTTATCTAAACCGGCACTGTCAACACCCAAAAACTCCTGAGCCTGGGTAGGATTAGTAACCTGTTTCACATCGTCTTGATGGATGATAATGGGATGTGCAAAAAGCTCCGGACGATTTTTGATGATATTGATATAATCATTTTCATCATAATCTGCTGTTTTCAATTCGTCATCATCACTAACATCTTCAAAACTAAACAGCTCTTTAAGCGGCTTATTCAATTCATCAGCTAATTCTGCCCATTGCGTCCCGGTAAGGGGTGTTTTTGCAATATCTATAGTCTGTAACTCTTTATCTTTTACAGCAGATATATGTGCGTTTGTGCGTTCACCTGTACGGGTGGTGCTGCTGTAAATGAGCGTGATCTGATTTTCGTCTCTTGCTATACTTTTCATATCTAAATTTTAGTGAGACTTCATTTTAGCTTTTCGTTTTTGCAGCTGAATGTTGAGTTCCCGGGTAGCTTCTTTTACTGACTCATGAAAATTCTTAGCGCTGTGATCGGCAAATAATCTGGGGCCCGGCGCACTCAGTCTGATTCCGGCAATTTTGCCCGTTTCATCACTAGAAGTATTTTCGGTCTTAAAGAAAATATCTGCGCGTACGATAAAGTCGTATTTGCTGGCTAATTTATCCAATTGCTCTTTTGTAAATTCCTCTAATGCAGCACTTGCAGCTACATCATGATATTCAAAATTATAGTTCATAAAAGTTTCTTTTTAATGTATCCTTAAAGTTAACGAAAGCCTGAAGCCTTTCAATACATTTTAGGCTTTCTTTGACACCTTTACGTTAATGAAACTTAAATTCTAAGGTAGTTCTTCTGCTTTACCGGTTGCTTCCTCAGGTTCTTGACCTCCTTTTAGGTAACGAGAAGCCAAAATACCGCCCACAAGCGATACAATAATAACCGCAAGCGAAAGCCATTCTGGGATTTCAATCACATGCGAGAAGATCATTTTTAATCCTACAAATGCGAGAATTACAACGAGACTGTAATGAATGTATTTAAACTTCTGAAGCATTCTGGATATCAAGAAATACATAGAACGCAACCCTAATATCGCGAGAATATTAGAAGTAAATACTAAAAATGGATCTGCTGTGATCGCCAAGATAGCCGGAATGCTGTCTAATGCAAACAAAATGTCTGTCAATTCGATAACGATCAGGGCTAAAAACAGGGGAGTGGCTGCTTTTTTTCCTTGCTCTTTGATGAAAAAGTCGTGACCTTCCATCCTGGTGGTAACCGGAAACAGCTTTTTTACCGCTTTATAGACTGTAGAATCCTGTGGATCGTAGTCGCTATCATCAGACTTGAGCATTCGGTATGCCGTAAAAAGTAAGAACCCTCCAAAAACGTAAATGATCCATTCAAATTTATTGATGAGTGCTACACCAAAAACGATCATGAGTGCTCTAAAAATAATAGCCCCCAGAATTCCCCAGAACAACACGCGGTGCTGGTATTTAGGTGGAATTTTAAAGGAGGAAAAGATCACAGCAATCACAAATACGTTGTCTATACTGAGGGATAATTCGATCAGGTAACCGGTGATGTATTTCAACACGGCACTATCCGGACTCAAACCTGTTGGGTTTTCTACCAATTCAGCATTAAAAAGCCAGTAGATCACGCCACTAAAAGCCATTGCAATCGTAAACCAGATCGCTGTCCAGATACCCGCTTCTTTACTTTTTATAACATGGTCATTTTTATTAAAAACCCCCAAATCGAGTGCAAGGCAAATTAAAATGAAAGCGATAAAAAGTCCCCAGACGAGCATATATAATTGAATTAGTTGAGCTAATTTATTTTTGAACAAAGTTACTACAGTTCACGGGCCTTCAAGTGGTTTAGGTTCTAAATTGCTGTTAAATAATTGTGTGTTCCTGATACTCTCAATAATTTAATAGGAATCAGAAAAACTACTATGAAACCACTCAATGTTACTCAAAAACTCATCAACAACCATCTTGTAGAAGGGAAACTCATTCCCGGAAAAGAAATCGGTCTTAAAATTGATCAGGCACTCTTACAGGATGCTACCGGAACGCTGGTGCAGCTCGAACTAGAAGCCATGAACTTAGACCGTGCAAAAACCGAGGTTGCGGTACAATATGTAGATCATAATTTGTTACAAACCGATTTTAAAAATGCCGATGATCACGCGTTTTTGCACAGTGCGGCTCAAAAATTCGGACTCTGGTTTAGTCGGCCGGGGAATGGCGTTAGTCATCCGGTGCATATGGAGCGCTTTGGCAAACCCGGAAAAACGCTGGTTGGTAGTGATAGTCACAGCTGTGCTGCCGGCTCATTGGGCATGCTCGCAATCGGTACGGGGGGGCTAGATGTCGCGGCCGCTATTGCCGGACAACCGTATTTTGTAAAAATGCCGAAAGTAATGGGCGTGAAGCTCACCGGTAAATTACCGGATTGGTTGAGTGCCAAAGATGTAATTTTAGAAATGCTGCGCCGTCATGACGTTAAAGGGGGTGTTGGTAAAATCATCGAGTACTACGGAGAAGGACTGCAGCACCTTAGTGCTATGGATCGTCACGTGATCGCCAATATGGGCGCTGAGTTGGGCGCTACAACTACGGTTTTTCCAAGTGATCAGGAAACCAAACACTTTTTAAGATCTCAGGATCGTGAAGCAGACTGGATTGAATTGGTGGCTGATGCAGGTTGTGAATACGATCTACACGAACATATAGAATTGGATAAACTGGTACCACTCATTGCCTTACCTACGAGCCCCGGAAACGTGGTGCCTGTAAGTGAAGTTGCCGGCAAGCCGATTTCTCAGGTAGTGATTGGTTCGTCTGCAAATCCCGGTTTACGCGACTTTTGGATTGCCGGAGCGATTGTAAAAGGAAAATCAGTTAACCCGGATGTTTCTTTTGATGTCAATCCTACCAGCCGCCAGATCATACAGAATATGATAGATACCAAAGCCTTTGCCAATCTGATTACGGCAGGAGCGCGTTTTCACCAGAGTGGGTGTATGGGCTGTATCGGGATGGGACAGGCTCCTGCCAGCGGTACCATCAGTTTACGTACAATGCCGCGTAATTTTCCCGATCGTTCCGGTACTAAAGACGATCAGGTGCATTTGTGCAGCCCCGAGACCGCTGCGGCGTCGGCATTAACCGGTAAAATTACCGATCCGAGGGATCTAGCCGATCTGTATGCTATGAGCTATCCGCAATATGAAGATCCCGAATTGCACATTATTAATAGGGATATGCTGGTTGCTCCGGCAGAAGATGGCAGTAAAGTGGAACTCAAAAAAGGTCCGAATATCAAGTCCTTACCCCATATTGATGCGCTTCAGGATCGTTATGAGATTCCGGTTTTATTGAAAATGGGAGATAACATTTCTACCGATGAGATCTTAAAAGCCGGAGCCGAAGTACTTCCGTTTCGCTCGAATCTTCCCGAAATTAGTAAATACAGCTATACGGTAATTGACGAGACTTTTTATGACCGGGCGATGGAGACCAAACAGCAGGAGGGAGGCCATATCGTGGTTGCGGGAGAAAACTATGCCCAGGGAAGCAGTCGTGAGCATGCTGCTTTAGCACCGAAATATTTAGGACAGGTTGCAGTAATCGCCAAAAGTTATGCGCGAATTGCGTGGCAAAATCTGGTGAATTTTGGTATTCTTCCGCTGGAATTTGAAAATCCTGATGATCTGGAAAAAATAGAACAGGATGATACGATTCAGTTTAAAAACCTGCGCGATTTGGTTGAAAACCGAAATACAATAGAAGTGCTTATCAAAAAAGAAACCGGCACAATTTCCATACCTACCAAACATACCCTGAGTGACAGACAAATCCGTGTATTGTTAAAAGGAGGGATCATCAATGATTTTAAAGAAAAACTATCTGCCTGATCATTTATAAAAGGATCTTGCTCAAAAAATAGATATTCTTTTTCAGAACCCTGTTTTTATTCCTGTAAATCCGTAAGGTTTGTGGTAGTAGTAGTGTCTATGATATTCTTATAAATGCGTTAATCCCTCATCGTTATTGGTTTATCAATAGTACATTTGACAGCTGTTTATTAGCAACAGGATATGGAAGAAAATTTACATAAAGAATTCTTGCTACGTGCCATTGCGTGTGCTTATAAAGGTAAAGAGACCCAAGGAGGCGTCGCTTTTGGCGCGGTTATCGTAAACGATACGCTCCTAATTGCAGCAGGTCCTAATCGGGTAGGAGTTCCTACAGATTGTACACAGCACGCAGAATTGGCGAGAATTCAGCAAGCTGGTAAGCCGTTAAATTCTAAGTGTTTATCAGGCTGTTCACATACCAGAAAAAGCCATGCAGTATTTAATTTAAAACAAGTACTGCGTGATGAAGCCCTTGCAGTCTGGAACTAAAATTATGAGCGAAGAAGAAGTTAAACAACAGAATATAGATCAGGAACTTGAGAAATCTGAAGTTTCTGAAGAATCTCAGGCAAAAAGTCACGGGGAGATTTTAAAAGAGCAAATCTGCGAAGGAAGAAAAATTTATACATTAAGCACCAGCAGTGTTTTGATGAGTTCTTTTACAGCGGGATTAGAACTGGGGTTCAGTTATATGATGCTGTGTAGTATGTTCTACTTTTTTTCAGATTATCTCCCGGAAACCAGTTTGTTCAAGATCATAGCTTTGGTCTATCCGTTAGGATTTATTCTGGTTGTTTTAGGTCAATCTATATTATTTACGGAACAAACTTCCTTACTGACATTACCGGTTTTAAACCGAAAACACGGACTCGGCAGTCTGTTGAGAATTTGGGGGCTGGTTATTTTAGGAAATTTAATAGGCGGGTGGCTCATCGCCTTTGTCATGCTCTGGTTAGGGCCTCAGCTTCATATTTTTGATACGGAGACTATTGTGAAAATCGGTAATCACGTTGCTGACTTTTCGTTACCGACCATCCTGGTAAGCGCAATACTTGCAGGGTGGATGATGGGATTACTCTCGTGGTTGGTTACTTCTTCAAAAGATACGGTAAGCCGCATCATTATTATATTTCTCATCACAGCTACGATGGCATTTGCCGGTTTACATCACAGTATCATCGGTAATATAGAAGTCTTTAGCGCTTACCTTTTAGGCCCTGAAATTACCTTGGGAAGGTACCTTTGGGTTCAATCTACCGCATTATTAGGGAATGCAGTAGGTGGAGCATTCTTTGTTGCGTTACTGAAATACAGGGCTTTTGTAAATAATGTGAGTTAAAAATCTTAAATTAAGGGAGTTGTAGTTACTCAAACAAACATCGATTATGAAACCAGGAATAGGATTATTAGTTGTACTGATTTTGGTCTCTTGTGGAAGTTCTAAAAACAGGGATGCCACGACCAACGAACATTTGAATCAATGGATAGCAGACCGGTCTTTTGAAATCGAATCTAATTTTGCCATGCCTATGAATACGGTAGCGGTAAGTGCCGTGCTCAACAGTAATATATTAGGTCCCGGAAACAATTCAGGGCAAATAAATCTTATCGGAAATCCAAACTATCTTCGGATCAAAGGCGATAGTATTTATGCAGAATTACCCTTTTTCGGAGAACGAAGAATGGGGGGCGGTTACAATAACAGAGACACCGGTATCAATATCGAAGATATTGCCAAAGATTATACGGTAACTACCAAGCGTGGCATGTATATCATTACCTTTTCCGCCAAAGACAAACAAGGTAATGAAGCTTATAATTTTATCCTCAATTTAAGTCCGAATCTTAATGCTAATTTTTCAGTAAACAGTACGCAGCGTACAGTAATGCAGTTTCGTGGTGCTGTAGCTGAACTTCAAGAAAAAGAGGAAGATTCAGAATAAAAAACGATACGTTTTTAAACTAACGCTTTTTGGTCACAAAGGGAACCAATAAAGAAGCAATAGCGCCAACAACAACACCGCCAATAACACCAAGTTTTAGAGAATTTACGAGTTTGTGAGAATCCAAATAGTAAAAACCGAATACGAAGATCAAGACAGCGATAAATGTAATTACGAAGATTTTGATACGTGAGCTCATAATACTGAAATTTGTTCCTATTAAATTACAAAAGCTCCATCAGCTATTTTTAGAATTGATCAGGTATCAATTAATTTTAAGAATAAAATAGCATAAGCCTTAGCTCAACGTTAAAACAATTAATAAATAGTGGAGTACGAACACTCGCAGTATTATTCAAAAAGATATATTGAATAATTCTATTTTACATAATGTAAATTATAGAACAAAAGTGTAATTGTAATAATAGGTATTAGCCAACGTTATCCTTAACTGGTTTTAGGATCGCATCAAACTGTCGCATATTACTAGTAAGTCATAGTGTTGTCATTTAATTCACTCCAAGTGCGGTTCTATTAATTATTATCGTGAAATAATCTTTGAGTGACTGTTGCGATCTCTCAGGTGTTAAAAAGCTGCTTTGAACTGACTGCTCAAAATTTACGTATTCGGTACCAACGACCCGGAAATTTTCAAATACGCGATTCTCAGCGATTGGGAATTTACGTCATATTGAGTTCGTCGACGTGCAGTCGATATGTCACCATGACTTTTAATTTACTCCAGTTGCGGTTCTGCTTCTCTGAAAAATACTGAGCATGAATTGTGTTTCTGTTCATTTTTTACTCAGGAGTATTTATCGGACGGGACTTCGTGAATCTGCGATTTCCATTGATGAAAAAACGAACCAAAAAAATCTAGGCTTACAGAAGCTTCTCTAAATTTTATGTTCGCTTCGCTGCATGCGCTTAACTCGGCCGATGGCCTCAAACAGAACCGCCTGCGACGCTACGCTACGCTCACTGCAAATTTGACGAGAAGCTTCTGGTATGCCGGTACTTACTTTTGAATAAACTTGAATTTCTAGTTGTGTTCTTGTTCTTTTGCCTTGATGCCAAAGAACCAAAAGATCAAGGCTGCAGTATACTTTGGAAACTATCACGGCTCACTCGCTATATTCTGGAAAGGAGGCTTACACCTTAAAATGCTTTGAATAAGTTTTAATAATTTATGTAACCAATAAGCCTTACTACTTCTACTCCAGAATATAAACGCTCCTCTCACCTATAGTTTTAACCAAAGTCTACTGAGGCCATTTGCACATAAATTCATGTTTTATTTTTCTTTAGACAGGAATAAATTCAATAGACACCTTACAGGACTTATGTTATATGAACTCTTATTTATTGAAGGAATTATGATCTTTTGGTATAGCATAACACGGCAATGCGAGGTGTAATTGCTTAAAAATCGTGATGGCAGGTACCAACACGCGATGCAATCGCGCGGAAACGGGGACATGTTTTGAATAAGTTGAATTTCTAGTTGTGTTTTTGTTCTTTTGCCTTGATGCCAAAGAACCAAAAGATCAAGGCTGCAGTATACTTTGGAAACTATCACGGCTCACTCGCTATTTTCTGGAAAGGAGGCTTACACCTTAAAATGCTTTGAATAAGTTTTAATAATTTAAGTAACCAATAAAACCTTACTACTTCTACTCCAGAATATAAACGCTCCTCTCACCTATAGTTTTAACCAAAGTCTACTGAGGCCGTTTGCACATAAATTCATGTTTTATTGGCGCCGCCAAAGGGTTTAATACACCGAGGCTTGCCTCGAAATTGAAAATTTCTTTCTAATGAATGCCTCGTGGGCTTGCCCCGAGGTAGTTTACTTTTCTTAGACAGGACTATTCTTTAAGGCTCTGCCGTAAATTTAACGAGAAGCTTCTGGTATGCCAGTACTGGCGTTTTAATGCGTATTCTGTTAAACTTGTAAATCACTCTTGACTATCTAATGCATTTCTCATTCGCTGAAAAAGCTCCATCGAAATGACTACTAGTACATAACATTATAACTAAAAATTTAGTTTAATGAATAAGTACCTTATTATATAATGACTTTTTCTTATTACTGCGGAAAGGTATATATTCCCGATCACTCAGAACTTTGTAGTATATCTCCTAAATTTCGGCTAGAAGTTCTTGAGCCGCTACCCCTACTCCATCAGGATCTAAGGCTATAGCCTTGTGGAGTACTTGTTTAGCTTCCTTCTCATTACCAATGGCGATATAGGATTCGCCGAGGTGTTTATAGGCGTTTGCAGAATCTGGAAAGAGGTTTAAAACCGTTGAAAATACCTGTATTGCTGCCTGAATTTGCGGTCCCCGCCCACTTTGCAGTAAAAGGTTTCCCTGTTTAAGGAGTTCGTTCTCAAAATCACAAAACGCATACAAAGGATCCTGAATCATTCTAGGAAGTTCTTCCGCTAATTTCTGGGTTTGTCCCGAGAAATACAGTTCTTTTACGTAATCCATGGGTCTCGGTTTGAAATTGGGTTCGTCAAAGGCTAATGCGGCTTCTAATACCGGATCCTGGTTGGTGCGGTAGTCCTCAAAAGTCATCGCAACCGGAAGATTCGGAGCCATCCATTCGGCATTTTCTAAAGCCGGTTTATCCTGCCACCATAGATAGGATACCGCGATCGAAACACCACTATTGGGCAGGGTTAGCGGACGATTATCGCCCCAAAAATTGAGGTTTTCTGCAGTAGGTTCTCCCACAAAAATAACATTCGTATAATTGTCGAGTTCGTTTACCAGATTTTGGCAGGCAGAAAAGGTGCGCTTGCCAATGATCACAAACAGTTTTCCTATCTGATCGATGTGTTCCGTTTGAAGAAGTTCTTTGATAACGTCTTTGTTCAGGTAATTGTTTCCGCCACCGTTTAACCGTAAATCGATGATCAGTTTTTCGGCATCCTTCGCTACAACTTCCTCTAAAACACGCGTATAAAAATCTTTAGTAGACTCTCCAGGTTCATCCTGAATTCTGCTGTGCCTAACGTACATCGCCTGCTCATCGGCTAAAAATTCTTCAACATACACCTTATCCAGCTGCTGTAAATACAAGGGTGTGGTTTCCTGATCTCTTGCCGATAACCAATTGGCATCCGGAGTGACAAAACCCCGCTCTGTAGGTATGCTTTTTCCTTTTGGCAAGGCTGTAAAGGTCTGGTTAAAAACCCTGCCGTTTTTTTCCAGCTTAAGCGTTACGGTATGTTGAAGGCTTTGGGTTAGCTGCTGTGCGTGTAAAATTTCCGGATAGCGCAGGTTGTTGATCCCGTAGGCTTTAAAATACTGTGCATTTTCTGCCGGGACTGTGGGTTCAATGGCTTGTAGCGCTTCAGCAATGGGTGTGCCTGCTACGGCCAGCACCTTCGCTCCTATTGCTTCTGGATAATCTTTGTGCGTGCCCTCAATATAAATTCCGTCCTCAAATGCATATAAATTGTACGGAAACTGCGCAAATTCTACCGGTTTTTGCCAAAAACTCAGGTGCGTATGACCGTATTTGAAGGATGCAACCAATCGGGAGATACCCACGATGATTTCGTGTTCCTGTAAATTCGGGATTTCCGCGTATAGGGCTTCCACTTCCCGGTCAAATGCTTCCGGGCTTGTTTTTACAAACAGCAAGGGATAGTCCCTGTGAATGGTATTCTGAAAAAACCGAAGGTCTTCCTGCCACTGCGTAGCACTATCGTTTTCCTGTGCAAACCCCTGAAGGGCCAGTAGTAGATTGAGTATAAAGAGCATTAATTTAACCATCGTTATTTGGATTGATGAATGTAACGTAAAATTGCCAAGGGGTAATCCCAAAAAGATATTAAAAGGAAACCGCTTTTGATCCCTCAGCAAGTCTGACCGTATTGAAATCTCGATTATGGGGTAAAGTTATGATTATCAATAGCTTATTTTACTACCCGCACGAGTAGTTTTTAAAAATAACCGGTTGTATCCGAAACAGTTAGATCGTTAAAACTACCCTCAGGAGTAGTGTGTAGAAAACTTATATTTGTTAGTATGGCAGATATTCCTTCTTTTTTCTCGCTTAAAAACAGCATCAACACGCTAACGGATACCGATAAACGGCAAACCGAAAATTATCTTGAGGTCGTAGAAGCCTTTGCCAGAACCACCTATCAAAGTGTTTATGTGATTGATTATGCGCAAAAAGGATTTGAATATGTATCGGATAATCCGTTGTTTTTATGCGGAAATACAGCAGCGGAAGTCCGGGAAATGGGGTATGATTTTTATTTTAAGTACGTGCCCGAAGCCGATCTCGAACTGCTCTTAAAAATAAATACTGTTGGGTTTGATTTTTACGAAACCAAGCCTGTTGCAGAACGGAAGGACTACAGCATTTCGTATGATTTTCATTTAAAAACGGAAGCCAGAAAAACCCTGTTAATCAACCAAAACCTCACGCCCCTCTTTTTAACCGAAAGCGGAAAAATCTGGAAAGCCATTTGTTTTGTCTCCCTGTCTACGCAACAGCAGGCCGGTAATATCACGATTACCCAAAAAGGCAGTTCTGAAAAACTAATCTATGATCTAGCAACGGATTGCTGGAAGGCAGTCCAAAAGATAGAACTCACCCAACGGGAACAGGAAATCCTGCACTACGCGATGAGAGGCTACGCGATTACTGAAATTGCAGAACAGCTTTATATTTCATCCAATACGGTAAAATTTCACCGTAAAAAGTTGTTTGAAAAGTTGGGTGTGGCGACGATCTATGAAGCGATTTCGTATGCTACGGTTAATAAATTGATTTGAGTTTGGAGCTCAGCAGATTCTTGAAAAATTGCTATATCAATCGTTTCTATATTTAGCTATAATATTAAGCCTTTATAATTCCTATATAAATATCAACTTAAGTATTTCTCAAGATTTAATAGTGTATGAATCAGATTTTAAGAATCTGTTTACTCTTCAGCTTTAGCTTTTGGTTTCTGTAATTTGGTATTGTCAAAAATATTTTCAATAATATGTTTATCAATTGCTTCAACATTCAACTTCAGGTTAAACATTTCTGATAAATCTTGATTGTATTTTCCCTGTGAAGCATTAATGATTTGAATGATTTTATCATCATAGGTTTCAATTATCTGATGAAATTTTTCACTATCATCATTTAGATGGAGAATTATTTTTCTACATACGCTATCTGCTTTGGTCATAGTTATGGTCGAATATTCAAATATGCCAAGTGCAAAGAACTTTATTTGCTCTATGCTCAATTCTGGGTAGTCTATTAGTAAATCCAAAATATCGTCAAAAATCCTACTTAACTTTCTCTTATCTAAATAATCTTCGTTAAGTAAATGATTCCAAAAATCTTCATTTTCTGGAATAGCTACTTCATTTTTAGCTATTGAAGTAAAATATTCATCATATGCTTCCATGAAAATTTTACTTCTTGTAATTTTCTTTTCTAATAAATCATTCTCAATTAGCCCAGAAAAAGCAAAATTAAAATTAGACTCAGTATTAAAATTCTCTAACCAAACATCTTTACTACTCTCTTTAAATTGAATAATTAATAAGTCATAAATAAATCTTATTGAGAAAAACTTAAGATTCTCTTCATCAAAAGTTTCCTTCAAAATATCAATACTTAAATTTAAAACGGGAGATATTTCTTCAACTTTAAAATGCTCTTTCCATCTATCAAATTGAGTTAAAAAAACTTTGAAATCATCTTTAAATAATTGTGACTTTACTTTATCCAAGTTCTCAAATACCCATTTATAAGTAATAGATTGATTAAACCCGAAATAATCTGTAGTAAGAATCTTAATGACTTCATTTACTAAAGGATAAGCCCTACCCTTATCAATTCGGATTTTTAATAAATCACCATAGTCAACATAGTGCTGTATGATTTCAGCAACATTAGAAGCATTATCAATTTTATTAAGTTCTTTTGTTAATGTAGGGCTTTGTGGTGCATTATTCATCAAATGGGCTATCTGATTAGCTACAATGTCAAAATAAGGATTATCGGTTTTAGCTCCATTGCTATTTAGAAAATTATTGCCTATCGCTTGAGGTATTAATTTAAATTTACTCTTACCATTAAGAACTTTATTAATCTCGATTAATTTTGATATTTTTTTTACATCAGTATATCCAACCGCCTTTAATTGAGCATCAATTGTTTCTTGAATTTTATTAAACTTAAAAGATTTATCTGTATAAATTAAATATTCTATTACGTGTATATAAGTATACAATTCTTCTACTACGCCATTTTTATGATTAATAAAATATTCATTAAGCTCATCTGAATCAGCAAATATTTTCATATCAACATATGTACAATCTCCTTTTTTAAATAATCTATTTAAATCATCTAAATACTCCACAAAGTCTTTTGGAGAAAACTTCACTTTATTTATTGTAGGTTTAAATTTTTTAGATTCGCTGTTTAAAAATTTAATTAACTTATAAATTGTATCATAATATTTACTGCTATCTGATGATTTTATGAACTCATTTTGAGACTCATTAACAATTTTGTCTGCTAGTCTTTTTGCCGTATTTCTTGAAGTGTTTATAATTATACTTCTATGCCAATCTAAAAGTTTTACAAATTCTCCTTTAGGTCTTTTGTCAATATTATTAGCAAATCTTTCCCAATATGATTTTAGTGCTTGTGCAGATACAACATCTTTAACTTCTTCAAATATTTTGGCTGTGTTTTCAGGTCGTGAATTTGAAAAACTAAACTTGTTGACTGTATTTTCAAAATAAGTTTTAAACTCACTATGTTTTTTTACATCTTTTAGAGCTTCGAAATTGGCTTTAAAGAATATGTCATCAATGCTATTTGTTAATAGCACTTCACTTGATTTTTCTTTATCAACATTATAAACTATAGCCGCTAAATTTTCTTCTAGTTCAGATTCAGCTTGAAACATATGTTTCTCTTCCTTTAAAAAATGTTTGCCCGCAATAGAAATCAATGGATTATTTAAAATTTCTTTTTTTCTTAAACTAAATAAGGCCAAATACTTTATATCAATTGAGCTATTATGTTGTAAGTATAAAGAGACGAGATTGTTGATGAATATTATTATATCACGCGGTCTTTTAGTATTTATGTCCGTGATAAGTTCATATAAAGAAGAAATAAATTCTATATCATTATCATTAATAATGTCATGAAAAGCTTCTTTAAATTTTAATTCAAAGAACTTCTTCCAATCTGATAAAACAGGGGGGGAAATTCTAAAAATTGTTGAAAACGTTTTTCCTATAAAATTATCCACTTTATTATCATCACTTGCATCAAAATGTTTAGATAAATGTTCTTTGTCATAAGGGATTATTACCCAAACATTATCAATTTTTTCTTCAGCAAAAAAAGTGTGTATTGATGACCAAAGGGATAAAACTTTATCACTCTTTGATAATCTATCCATATTATCAAACACAATTATTAAACCATCTGATTCTAAATCATCTGTAATATTTTCAAAATATTCTTTAAAACTCTTTACAGATGGTTCATCTTCAAGTGTATGTTCTAGTTCTTCTGTTTCTAGATCTGAACCACTAAAAATATACAAGAGCCTTTTAAGCCTTTCTTTATAATCAAAATCCTTAGTTTCTGGATTACCATCAAAAGCTTGATATTCTTTTCTCAATTCCACCAAACCCCAAACAAAAACAATGGTTGGCAATAGGTACTTTGATAAAAATAATTTTAAGTAGTGTAAGTTGTATTTTGGAACAAAATTGCTACTAATTAAAAAATCATCGTAGAGTATATTCAAAAATGAAAACATTAAAATAGAAGCCATTATTAGAATCCAATAAAACTTGATTTTTGGAAATTTAGTTGTGTTCTTTGTAGCTTTTTTTGCGAGTAGTTTGTTTAACTCTTTTGTCCAATCTACATTACCTTTAAACTTTTTTCCTCTTTTTAATGAAGAAATTAATTCTTCTAAAAAGGTGCGCCTCGTTAAATCTTCTTGATGACCCCATGCATCATAAGTAAAAAAGAAATAGTCTGAACTTATTTCATTAAATTTTTTGTTTATAATACTTACAACATTGGATTTTCCTGAACCCCATTTTCCTTCAATACCAACAACATTATTGGGTAAGGATTTTTCTTTAATTAATTCGAAAATTGTGTTAGAAATCTTTTCATGAGATTTGCCTTCAAATAAATCTTTTCCAGATGGAGAGCTAGAAATGTAGTTTGGTTTTTTGGATGGTTCACTCATAAAATTTAATTTCAAAACGTTAAGATTTTATTAAACCAAGAGTTGTACCATTTTATAAATTCCTTTTTTTTAAATAGATAACTGACAGGTTTAGTAAAGAAAAGTGTAAATATGACAATAGGTCACTTTGCTAATCAAGCCACGCACATTACTCTTCAATTCTACTTCGTCGTTTAGAAAGTATTCTATATGCATTGTAGTAAAAGCTTCTTGAAATATTTGTTTAAAGAAAATTTAGCGGTAATATTCGTTCCGCTAATACTCCCTCCTATCCTCCTTTTCCGTCCATTGGTTAAAAGCTTTGATGACGGTTTGTGGAGTAAAGATAGGTGTTAACTGGGAGATTGTGAGACTTGAGATATTAGATAGATGTTATATTATATCTGAAAAATACGGACCATGAATTGTGTTTCTGTTCTTTTGCCTTGATGCTAAAGAACCAAAAAATCAAGGCTTACAGCAGCTTCTCTAAATTTTATGTTCGCTTCGCTGCATGCGCTTAACTCGGCCACGGGCCTCAAACAGAACCGCCTGCTACGCTACGCTCCCTGTAAATTTAACGAGAACCTGCTGATAGGCCGGTGCTGGTGTACGGATGCGATCCTGAAACAAGTTCAGGATGACTTATACCTGCGGAGTTTTTCTAGTTCTTCAGTATAGCTAGAAACACCCGTTAAAATTTTCGAAGTATTCAAAATTTGAAATGCTTTTGATAGTTCTGTTCTTTTGCCTTGATGCTAAAGAACCAAAAGATCAAGGCTTACAGTAGCTTCTCTAAATTTTATGCTCACTTCGCTGCATGCGCTTAACTCGGCCACGGGCCTCAAACAGAACCGCCTGCTACGCTACGCTCCCTGTAAATTTAACGAGAACCTGCTGATAGGCCGGTGCTGGTGTACGGATGCGATCCTGAAACAAGTTCAGGATGACTTATACCTGCGGAGTTTTTCTAGTTCTTCAGTATAGCTAGAAACACCCGTTAAAATTTTCGAAGTATTCAAAATTTGAAATGCTTTTGATAGTTCTGTTCTTTTGCCTTGATGCTAAAGAACCAAAAGATCAAGGCTTACAGTAGCTTCTCTAAATTTTATGCTCACTTCGCTGCATGCGCTTAACTCGGCCACGGGCCTCAAACAGAACCGCCTGCTACGCTACGCTCCCTGTAAATTTAACGAGAACCTGCTGATAGGCCGGTGCTGGTGTACGGATGCGATCCTGAAACAAGTTCAGGATGACTTATACCTGCGGAGTTTTTCTAGTTCTTCAGTATAGCATGAAGTACCTGTTAAGAATTTTTGAAGTATTCAAAATTTGAAGTGCTTTTAATATTTCTGTTCTTTTGCCTTGATGCCAAAGAACCAAAAGATCAAGGCTGCTTATAATTTGCGTATTCCGTACAATGGGCCCGGAATTTTTCAAATACGCGATTCTCAGCGATTGGGATTTATCGGTTTTTGTCTCTAGCCTTAAGCTATTAATAAATGAGAAACTTAAACTTCTATTGATTGTAATGTTCATTTTTTACTCAGGAGTATTTATTGGACGGGACTTCGTGAATCTGCGATTTCCATCGATGAAAAAACGAACCAAAAAAACTAGGCTTATTTTTACATCCTTGAAAACTACGCAAAGCCTTTATCGTGGGGATGGCAAACCGCTGCGCTAGGCCATCCTCCACTGCCCCACGCTGCAGGCTTCGCTTGTTTTACTACGGATCTAAAAAGTAGGCCGTTACTGACGTTTTAATTAGCATTCTTTAAATTTTATTCTTTGGTCTTCTTTTTCTTCAGTATAGCAATAAGTACCCGTTAAGAATTTTTCGAAGTATTCAAAATTTGAAGTGCTATTTATACTTCTGTTCATTTTTTCCATTGATGATAAAACGAACCAAAAAAATCTAGGCTTATTTTTACATCCTTGAAAACTACGCAAAGCCTTTATCGTGCGGATGGCAAACCGCTGCGCTAGGCCATCCTCCACTGACCCGCGCTGCAGGCTTCGCTTGTTTTACTACGGATCTAAAAAGTAGGCCGTTACTGACGTTTTAATTAGCATTCTTCAAATTTTATTCTTTGGTCTTCTTTTTTTTCAGTATAGCATTAAGTACCTGTTAAAAATTTTCGAAGTATTCAAAATTTGAAGTGCTTTCAATATTTCTGTTCTTTTGCCTTGATGCTAAAGAACCAAAAAATCAAGGCTGCTTATAATTTTGGAAACAATTAACGGCTCGCTCCACTACATTTAGGGGATTTACTCAAAAAATTGATATTGATTGAATTATCGAGTATTATCGAACCAAACATAGCGTTTTGGAGCATTTGGTTCGTGTATCTGGGGAGCGGTATGCCTGACGTATCATGGAGGTGTCATGGGCTTTGCATGGGCGTATCCCCGGGTGAAGGTCGGGTGAACCGTGGGTAAACCTCGGGTTAACTACGGGTGAACCCTATGGATTACAGGATATTCTTGAGAATATATTTAGCTGTTCTTAGACAAGCCTGATACAGCCGCCGCTTTATGAAGCACTTAGTAGATCGCGAGGCATTGCATCGCATTATGTGCCGGGAACGCTTCTAATACACCATTGTTTTCCTGACCAAAACGAATGCCCAACCATACGGTATGCGCTGTTTTTTTGGCCACGGTTTTCATCGAAAACATAGGATTTGGAGCTTCCAGATAGGCCCAAGAATATTGATACATACTGTAAAAGGTTAGATTATATTCTATGGGTTGTGGAATGTTATCAATAGCTATAGGCAGTGTGGGCATACGTAATACTTCCAGCGCTTCAGGATCTAATTCTGAAGTGTATTGCTGCTGCTTCCGGTCATAGGTAAACGGCATCAAATTGTAGCGGATCATCAACAATTCAAAATGTGTAGCGTGCTCGGGTGCTACTATATGCTCTTTTTTTAGACCGGAAAAATCAACCAACACGCTTCTGGCATTTTTATTTAGTTTGGGTTGAAAACGCAGTCTATCGCTTAATGTATTGTTTTCATTCAATTCTAAACCTACCAGTTTTTCCGGGGCATTACAGGCATTGATACTACGCTCACCCTTAACTCCCCTACCCGCTTTTACCAATTGCAAACACCGACTTGTGAGTCGGCTATTGAAGCTATGATCTTTAAATTCGTGTACGTACGGCAACAGCCCCATACGAATGGCTTTGGCATAGGAAGAAGCCCCCCCGAATTCTTGATTGTTTTTACGAACCGCCTTGTAGCGCGGGTCGTTGTTGATACGTTCTTTGTTGGGCGGCGTCGCTTTTCTACATACCCATTTTCCATTGAGGGTGTAATAGGTAATCCCGTCAATCGTTCCTTTAAATGCGCCGATGTTGTTTGTTGGTTTTGCCATGACCTTTTGTTTTAAAGCGCTAAGATATCGTCAAATACGGCAAAAGTCAAGTGTAATGCATTGAACTTAAGTTCGTTATCGACATTTTTAGGAATTTAGCAATAGGAATGCCAAAACTTTTGAGAAGATGTGATTTATACTTGGGTTAAATTATTGATACTGTATTTGTTGTATATGTTATTGTTGGCACACGCGATACAATCGCGGAGCAAAAAGAGTACTGATTCTTATTCACAAACGGATGCAAATTCTATATTCACGGAGCTGGCAAAGCGGGAACATAGGCTTCTATTTTATTTACTTTTTTTAAGCAAAAAGGCTCCGTTTTGATGCGGAGCCTTTTTCAAGTAAACGATCTCGGGTTAAGGTTTGCGTTGCAGCTGCCCTACCTGTTCCCAGTTGGGATCTACTTCCATACTGATGGTAAGGTAAAGTGTACCGTTATCCATCCTATAGGAAGTTCCTTCTTTAGGCTGTCTGTCAATTTCTTCAGGTTTTAGCTGATACATTGCCCCGGTAATCGGGTCTACCACCAAACCAATAAGACCACCGATCAACACGTTTCCCAAATACCAGGCGTTGAACTTCTTTTTTAGGGTCGTGGTATACGGCTCATAGCCTTCCAACTCCAAAAGCAGCGTGTATTCCTGATTGCGTTTCAGCTTTTGTTGAAGGGGTGTGGGCCCCATATCAATCTCGTTGATCGCTACTCGGGCTTCTTTGGGGTACGAATTGATGTGAACATCCTGTCTGGATCCGGAAATGATGGTTGCGCAACCGCTAAGCGCTAAGGCTAAGCCTAAGGTTGCTGTTTTTAAATGGGTATTCAAGGTTTAATCAATCTAGTTTTAGTTCGTACTGTTTGAGTTTAGCAACATCGCCGTTATAGCGGTAGAGGTCTATTTGGAGTCGGTAACACGAACTCCATAGATCCGGTTTTTTGGTATCGGTTA
Organism: Leeuwenhoekiella aestuarii; assembly: GCF_004104055.1. Taxonomy (GTDB): domain Bacteria; phylum Bacteroidota; class Bacteroidia; order Flavobacteriales; family Flavobacteriaceae; genus Leeuwenhoekiella; species Leeuwenhoekiella aestuarii. The sequence continues at coordinate 618,441 of NZ_QOVJ01000002.1, forward strand.
CTTTTACGATGTTGGCTCCGTTTTTTCTAGCCTCGATCCGGGCTTTGTTCAACAAGCTATTGAAGCTGCAATCTGTAGAAAAACCGGAATCCTGAAAGCGCAAGCTGCCGACTTTAATAAGGTCGTCCGGCAGCTCGTGTTCCACGTCTAAAAAGGCTACAGGTTCATCAGAGGTTAAGGTGGTTAGTGGATTAGACACGTGGGAAGCCAGTTTTGGACTACACCCGGTGATCCCGAATGTAATTACCACACTAAAAAATAGAAAAGCATACCGCATAAAGGATGTTGTTAAGGTATTGATTTACAGAAACGTGACCGCTGTTTAGGAGGTCCTATTTGCGGACGAATATATATAATAATCCAATTCGTTTTTGAAAAAAATATGACGGTAATAAAAAAATAATAACCGAATAACCGTTAGATTATCAGGTATTTATACATTTTAAAGAAAAAATGTTCCACACCTCAAGTAGTATGAGGGCTTTTGTGGATGTCAGAAGGGAGCCATTAGAAGTATTCTCCTCATCTCCAGCCCTTCTCCCAAACTCCTTCCTTAAGTAAGGGGTGGAAGTTGGTTATTTAACTGTACTATATAGTACTAATACGTTGAAATTTCACCGTTACAAACTCTTTGAAAAGTTGGGCGTTGCGACGATATCTGAAGCGATTTTGAATGCTAGGGTGGATAAATTGATTTGAGTTTAAAGGTCAGCTGATTCTAAAAATTGGCTATTAATGGCTTTAGGTTATCCTGAACTGGTTTCAGGATCACACCAAATTGTGGAGAAGAGAACTTAAAAAAACAGCAAATGAAACTATTGCTTTTACCAAAGCAAAGTAACAAAATGCTGACCATTATGGAACAAAAGTGTTATTAGGAAAATAGGCGCTGCCGTAACTTTTCGATACAAATTATATTGCGTTAGCACTTCGTAAAATTCACTCAAAGTATGTCTCTGTTTTAATCTAACGTCATTTCAACCTTAGGGATAAATCACATACGCTTGTAAATCACGCTTGACTGTCTGATGCGATTTCTCAGTCGTTGAAAAAATTCCTTCGAAATGACTGATATCAATTTCAAAATACCAGGCTACAAACGACAGTATTAAGAAAATAATTGGGAGTAAACTGATCGTCGTCCAAAGCAGGTTTTTTCTCCAGTTGGTTTCCTCTCCAACAATCAAAACCGAATTCAATAAAGACCCTAAAAATAATCCGAAATAGAAAATAATCGATAAAAACTGGCCGTATTGATAAATCCACCTTAGGTTTTGGTTTAATCTAAAGCCTTCTGTTATTAGGTCTAATAAGAAACTAGAGAAAAAAAGAATACAAATTAGAATAGCAAATCTTTTAGTCCAATTTAATTGCTTTAAAAACGCAGCTACATTTTTTAACGTAATCATCCTATCCTAATACTCCCTCCTATCCTCCTTTTCCGTCCATTCTTTAAAAGCTTTGATGGCGATTTCGGGAGCGAGTTGTTCAAAGGGGATGCTGCGTTCGGCATAGGGCAACGGGATTTCTTTATAGATAAAGGCATCGTCAAAACCAATGTTTGCGGCATCGGTCTGCGTACTGCCGTAATAGACCTTATCGAGACGGGCCCAGTAGATCGCGCCCAGGCACATCGGGCAGGGTTCGCAGGAGGTATAAATGGTACAACCGGTTAATTGAAACGAATCGAGATTTTTACAGGCATCGCGTATGGCCGTGACTTCGGCGTGCGCCGTGGGATCATTGGTCGAGGTTACTTTGTTGTTGCCTTTGCCTATGATCTTTCCGTCCTTCACGATCACACAGCCAAAGGGTCCGCCCTCGTTGTTTTGCATTCCGTTTAATGCTGTGTTTACGGCTTCCTGCATAAAGTTTTTATGATCCATTTTTAATATTGTTTTGAGTAAATATACAGGTAAATTGAAGATTGTAAGTTCTATTGATGCTTCTGTTCATTTTTTACTCAGGAATATCTATTAAACGGGACTTCGTGAATCTGCGATTTCCATTGATGAAAAAACGAACCAAAAAAATCTAGGCTTACAGAAGCTTCTCTAAATTTTTTGTTCACTACGCTGCATGCGCTTAACTCGGCCGCTGGCCTCAGACAGAACCGCCTGCTACGCTACGTTCACTGCAAATTTAACGAGAACCTTCTGATAGGCCGGTGCTGACGTTTGAACAGGCATTCTTTAAAATAGATAAATTCGGTTTTATATATATTCCTGGTTGTTGTGAGTTTTTATTCTTTGGTCTTCTTTTTCTTCAGTATAGCAAGAAGTACCCGTTAAGAATTTTCGAAGTATTCAAAATTTGAAATGCTATTGATATTTCCGTTCTTTTGCCTTGATGCCAAAGAACCAAAAGATCAAGGCTTACAGAAGCTTCTCTAAATTTTTTGTTCACTCCGCTGCATGCGCTTAACTCGGCCGCTGGTCTCAGACAGAACCGCCTGCTACACTACGTTCACTGTAAATTTGACGAGAACCTTCTGATATGCCGGTACTGAAGTTTGAACAGGCTTTTTTTCAAATAGATAAATTCGGTTTTATATATATTCCTGGTTGTTGTGAGTTTTAATATTTAGTCTTCTTTTTCTTCAGTATAGCAAGGAGTACCCGTTAAGAATTTTCGAAGTATTCAAAATTTGAAATGCTATTGATATTTCCGTTCTTTTGCCTTGATGCCAAAGAACCAAAAGATCAAGGCTTACAGAATGTTCTCTAAATTTTTTATTCACTCCGCTGCATGCGTTTAACTCGGCCCCTGGCCTCAAACAGAACCGCCTGCTACGCTACGTTCACTGCAAATTTAACGCGAACCTTCTGATAGGCCGTTACTGGCGTTTGAACAGGCGTTCTTCGAATAGATAAATTCGGTTTTATATATATTCCTGGTTATTATGAGTTTTAATATTTAGTCTTCTTTTTCTTCAGTATAGCAAGAAGTACCCGTTAAGAATTTTCGAAGTATTCAAAATTTGACGAGAAGCTTCTGATATGCCGTTACTGACATTTGAACAGGCATTCTTTAAAATAGATAAATTCGGTTTTATATATATTCCTGGTTGTTGTGAGTTTTAATATTTAGTCTTCTTTTTCCTCAGTATAGCAAGAAGTACCCATTAAAAATTTTCGAAGTATTCAAAATTTGAAATGCTATTGATACTTCCGTTCATTTTTTACTCAGGAATATCTATTAAACGGGACTTCGTGAATCTGCGATTTCCATTGATGAAAAAACGAACCAAAAAAATCTAGGCTTTTTTTTACATCCTTGAAAACTACGCAAAGCCTTTATCGTGCGGATGGCAAACCGCTGCGTCTGTGCATTCCTCTCGTTCCACTCGTCGGATGCAGGCCTCCTCTACCCCGCGCTGCAGACTTCACATGTTTTACTACGGATCTAAAAAGTATGCCGTTACTGACGTTTGAATAAGCATTCGCCTTAATAATACATTCTAAAATCTAAGACTTTACATGCGGTATAGTGCTTTTGATGCAGCTCTTCTACCACCTGAAACAGATCGTCATCTTCATTAAACAGGTGAAAGAAAACTTTATCGAGATTGGAGCTGCTTAACCCGTCAATGGCATTTCCATAACCGGAAAGGGCTCTTGCATTGGTAATATCCAGAAAATACTGAGCTTCTTCCCCGTCAAGATCCAGCACTTTAGCATTTGAAAAGTGAACGATTTTACCTCTTAACTTCCCTTCAAACAGTTCGGCTATTTCCTGAAGACTGTAGTAATAGTCATTTAAACAAATGCTATTGGCTTCTCCGGTCATTACCAAGTAGATGATTTCGTATTCTTTAAAGTAATGGTCGTCTAGGATCAGGATATTTAAGCTTGTTTCCAAGCCCTCAATGGTGTCACAGGTTTGATAAATGCTTGCCACACCAAACTGAAGCGCCAGTTCTTCCAGACTTTTTTGAACTTCGGTAATTTGATTGGCAGCTACATCGGGAACTCCTTCTAAACAATAAATGAATTTATCAGGATCTACATCGTGTTCCCGGGGTAATTGGCTTCGTTTTTCCAGCACTTCTAAAACTTTTTTTTCACCTCCAAAGTGTATACTACCCCGTCGCGATAGTTATCGGGATGCCTTGGATTCCGGTTTTGTTTTTTATTTACCTCTTTGGGTCTTACCTGAGGTAGTTTACGTTTATGCGCGCAAAGTTAGAATTTAATGCAATTCTTTTTTCAGATTCTGAAAATCTTAGATTTTTAGAATTGTAGTTTTTATAGGTAGTTATTAAATATTTTCTAAGTATTCAAAATTTGAAATGCTTTTGATATTGCTGTTCTTTTGTCTTGATACAACAGAACCAAAAGATCAAGGCTTACAGAAGCTTCTCTAATTTTTTTGTTCACTCCGCTGCATGCGCTTAACTCGGCCGCTGGCCTCAAACAGGACCGCCTGCTACGCTACGTTCACTGCAAATTTAACGAGAACCTTTTGATATGCCGGTACTGGCGTTTTAATAGGCGTTCTTCAAATAGATAAATTCGGGTTTATATATATTCGAGGTTACTACGAGTTTTAATCTTTGGTCTTCTTTTTCTTCAGTATAGCAAGAAGTACCCATTAAAAATTTTCGAAGTATTCAAAATTTTTTGAAGTGCTTTTGATATTTCTGTTCTTTTGCCTTGATGCCAAAGAACCAAAAGATCAAGGCTTACAGAAGCTTCTCTAATTTTTTTGTTCACTCCGCTGCATGCGCTTAACTCGGCCGCTGGCCTCAGACAGAACCGCCTGCTATGCTACGTTCACTGCAAATTTAACAAGAACCTTCTGATAGGCCGGTGCTGACGTTTTAATAAGCATTATTTTTAATAGATAACTTCCAACTCAAATGAGTGAAACAGATTACAAATTCATTTGGTGCACAATGTATTTTAAGTTCCTGTGAGTTTTAATTTTAGACGAATAAACCGGCGATAGGAGGTTTATGAGTTCCCGAAAAAATTAAAATACCACGAGTACAGGAAATGTACAGAAGATGTTCTGATTTAAAAATAATCAAACTTGAAATTGATTTTACCCTAAATATCTCAGGATAAAATGTATACAAGATGTATTGAATATTTGTGAATATCTATCTGCAACAAAAGCGTGTTTGGGCTTTGTGAAATCCTATTTTTGGCGTCCTAAAATTTGAAAACCTATGAGCGTAACCTGGTACGAATGCAAAGTAAAATATGCCAAATTTGATGAAGCTTCCGGACTTAGAAAACTAAAAACCGAGCCGTTTCTGGTAGATGCGGTTTCGTATACGGAAGCAGAAAAACGTATTACTGAGGAGATGCGCCCTTTTCTCAATGAAGGCGAAGGGATGTTGATCACGAATATCAAAGTGGCCAATTTTGCCGAAGTGCATCCTTTTGAAAACGCAGACCGCTGGTTTAAGGCTAAAGTTTCGCTGATTGCCTTTGATGAGCAAAGCGGCAAAGAGCGTAAAACCAATGAATACCTTTTGGTACAGGCCAACGATGTTAAAGAAGCCTTTGAAAATACCGTTCACGCGATGAAAGACACAATGGGTGAATACAGTATTCCCGCCGTTGCCGAGTCCCCTATCGTTGATGTATTTCCCTATTTTACCGGAGAAGAAGAACATTCGGAACGAGCAGAAGAATTTATTCGTTTAAAAGATTCTGTACCGGCATCTTATGAAGAAAATGAAGCTTTTGCTTTAGAAGATTCTTTAGTCGCTGAAGAGGAAGAATAGAAATTATAGATTCGTGTATTAAAAAAGCTGTTTCTCGATTCGGAGAAGTATGTCTTTGAGCGATTTGATGGGGGTGCAACGTAAAAGGTCCCGGATCAGGTTATGTTGTAAATGCTGTCCTTTTGCCTTTATGCCAAAGAACCAAAAGATCAAGGCTTACAGAAGCTTCTCTAAATTTTTTGTTCACTCCGCTGCATGCGCTTAACTCGGCCGATGGCCTCAAACAGAACCGCCTGCTAGGCTACCGTTCACTGCAAATTTAACGAGAACCTTCTGATAGTCCGGTGCTGGCGTTTTATTAAAAATAGTGCTGACTTTAGAATCGATTCTGTTATTAAAAAAAGCCTTAGTGATGAATTCCACTAAGGCTTTTTTAATTCTAGCTATTTTGTTTTTAAGAACGCTGAAATTAGTTCAGTTTTTTGACCAAGAGTTCGGCAACAGCTTCTGAAGATGCAGGATTCTGACCGGTTATCAGCAATCCATCTTCCAATGCGTAAGACGCCCAGGCTTCTTTTTTAGAATAGATTCCGCCTTTCTTTTTAAGCATATCTTCTACTAAGAAGGGTACAACCTCTGTAAGCTGAACCGCATCCTCTTCCTCATTGGTAAAGCCGGTAACTTTTTTTCCGTTTACTAAAGAAGTTCCATCTGCATTTTTAGTGTTCTTAAATACTGCTGGTGCGTGACATACTGCAGCAACCGGTTTTCCATTTTTATAAAAATCTTCTATTAAAGCAATGGAATAAGTGTCTTCTGCAAGATCCCATAAAGGTCCGTGCCCCCCAGGATAGAATACGGCATCGTAATCTTGTTGATTGATGGTCTCTAATTTTAGGGTTTTTGCTAAAGTTTCTTGCGTTTCTTTATCATTTTTGAACCGCTCTGTAGCAGGGGTCTGCGCGTCAGGAGCATCACTCTTAGGGTCTATAGGCGGCTGACCACCCTGAGGAGAAGCCAATGTAATATCAAAGCCTTTATCTTTTAGAAAATAGTAAGGAGCTGCAAATTCTTCGATCCAAAAACCTGTTTTTTCTCCGGTTGTTCCTAAGTCTTCGTGACTGGTTAATACGATCAATATCTTTCTCATAGTATTATATTTTTTAGATTTTATAGGGTCAAAATTAGAAGTTCAGTACGTATTAAAAATTGATGTATGCTAAGAGGTTGTGTTAAAACCCTTCTAATTAGAAACAGGCTTGAACTGATATTCGCTCAATTCAAAATAACCTCAGTATACAACGTCCGGGTATCAAAACCTTTAGCGGTATCAACAACAATGCTAAAACTAAAAATGCCACCTAATCGGTAGCATTATCAGACTAACAGTTACAAAGTATTACGCTAAATCCTCAAGCGTCTTGATGTTGCTTAAGCTTTGCTCTACTTCTCGTTTTTGGCTGGTTATGATGTTAGTTATTTCTGGTCGGTATGGCTTTTTTTGCAATACTTCCTCGTATTCTTCAATACTGGCTTTTTCTCCCCGTATGCACTCTTCTAGAATGGCTTCGTCTTTATCTGTATTGAAAGCTTGTTTGATATTCATCCAAGTTCTGTGTAGATCTCCAGTAGTACTTCCCTTTTCCCTGGGTTTTTCATCCAAACGAATTAATGCATCACTCAATTCTGTCGCAAAGCGGTCTCGTAATGCTGCACGCTCTTTGAGGTACTTTTTTAAATGCACATGTTCTGCCTTTTTTAAAGCTTCTTTATAACCAGCTGTCGCATCATAGGTTTTCTCTAAAAGCTCTTGTAAACTGGCTACAGTTTCATCGTGCGATTGCTGTTTGGCTTGTTCTCTCGTTGTTTCCATAGTTCTTTTTTTAATTTTGATAGGGTTTAAAAAATGCGGCGTTTAACTTTCTTCAAATTCGGGACAAACTCTTCTTTAAACGAACGTTTATTTTTAATCCAGTCATAGGTATAATAAGCCATTTGGGCAACAGTTATAATCCGCAGTAATTTTCTCATGATTTTTTGTTTCCTCTAAGCTATAATTATCTCTCGTAATATTGTTTTTATTAATATCTTTTAACTTCAAATAGTTAAATTAACTTAATATACAGTGCAAGAGGGCGTTCTGACTATTATGGATCATCACAAGAAAAATGGAAATAGGGTTTTGAGCGTATTCTGAATTCAGGTTTGGGATAGTTCTCTGCTTTCAATTGAACATATGAATCTGAATTATGGGATTCTGTCTTCGGATATATGGGATTTTCCGGGTCTAATCGTGTTGGAAACTGAATGGTATTTAAATACTTCTTAAAGTAATATAAGTCTTCCTCTGAAAGTGAGGACCAGGGATGTTTCTTGCCCAATGTATTCATGGTAAGTGAAAATTCTTTTACCTCAGTATAATCTGGTTTGAGGTTGATGATCAAAAACTCATTGAAATTTTGATCGTTTGTAAACTCATACATCGGAGTTTCCGGAAGGTACGCTGAGTTTTGCAATAAGTATATTTTTTTCACCTCCTGATCTAAATCAAGGATATACGGAGGCATAAAACAATTGGCCTCCTTATTGAATACCGGGGTCATCTCCCCTGCCAGCGTATTCCAGGCAACAAGAGTTTGGTTGGGTTCATTTATTTTAAAACGTATTTGAGTTCCTTTTAAACCTGCTACATAACGCCCATAACAACTATAATGTGGCACTGCAGTCGTTTTAAAATTGATCTGGTCTCCCTGCTGCTGCCACATCCCCTTGAGCATACCTCCAAAAAAAGCGATGACGAATTGCTGGTCTGGAAATAATATATAATTCGTTCCCCCTTCCGGACTGTTTCCGCGTTGGTGATAGATACCTGCGGAATTCTCTGCCGGTTTTTCTTGTGCATTCACACCGACCGAAAGCAAAAAGACTATTAGTAAAATGGTATTTTTCAAGGCTTGGATTATAGAATCGATTAAAACACGATCACATTTTTCCCGATGCTGGTTCCGCTCTCCTGAAGTTCGTGGGCCTTCTTGAGATTTTCGACGTTAAAACCTTTAAAAGTGGTCGTCAGCGTGTGTTGCAAAGTACCCTCATCCAAGAGTTCGGCGGCCTGATTTAGAATATCATGCTGACGCTGCATATCGGGTGTCTGGTGCATAGAACGGGTGTACATCAACTCCCAAGAAAACGTAACACTTTTGTTTTTAAGCACATTCAGGTTAAGCGGTTCACTACTTCCTGTGATCGAAACGATATGTCCTTGTGGTTTAATGAGTTCTGAAAGTTGTTGCCAGTATTGCTTTAAGTCTACAAAATCCATTATAAAGTCGATTTGCTCGTGACCGATTCCTTTCAGTTCCTCCTTTAAGTAGTGGTGATTTACCACGTGATCTGCTCCCATCTTTTTACACCAGGCCTGGGTTTCTTCTCTGGAAGCCGTGGCGATCACTGTAAGATCAGTTAACTTTTTGGCCAGTTGGATCGCGATGGAGCCTACCCCACCGGCACCATTAAGAATCAGCAGGCTTTTGCCTTTATCAGTCTGTGGATTGTATTTAATGCGGTCAAATATACTTTCCCAGGCGGTTAGCGTGGTTAAGGGCATGGCAGCAGCCTCGGTAAGGCTCAGTTTTTTAGGTTTGTGACCAACGATACGCTCATCAACCAATTGATATTCGGCATTGCTTCCGGGTCTGGTTAGATCGCCGGCATAAAATACCGCGTCCCCGGCTTTGAAGAGACTTACCTCCTCGCCTACTTCTTCGACGATTCCCACGGCATCCCAACCAATGATCTTTGGAGTATCCAGTTCTTCATCTTTGGCAGCATTCTGTCTTATTTTATAATCAACCGGATTAACCGATATCGCCTGGATCTGAACCAAAAGATCCCGTCCTTCGGGTTTGGGTTTTTCGGTCTCAAAGGCGATAAAACTGTTGGATTCGGTTATGGGAAGTGATTTTTTAAATCCTATTGCTTTCATAGTTTCTTTTTTGCTAAAGTTAACGGCTTCATCCCAATTTACCTGAGTCTTTCCACCCGTATATCTGTCAAAATTTCCTTAAAAAACATTCTTTTACGACCTCATGATTTGAGGAAATTCCTAATCATTGATTAGCTTTCGCTATGAGCAAAAAAGAAGCAGTACACTTTAGGTGCACTGCTTTTTTAATAAAAATCAATGTATTATACAAACAGTAAAAGGATAGTAAGGACGATTCCTGCTGCAGCAAAATATATTCCTTTTCTAAAAATACTGGTTTTGGGTAAAAACATATAAAACGCCGAAATCACAAAGAACAACAAGCTAACCCCAAAGAAAATATTGAAAAAAAACAGGGGATCCCCTGTTTTTGCTTTGTGAAAATGAGTCATTTTTGAAAGGATAATCGGGAGTTCGGCCTTGGTATAAACAACTTCACCCGTTACGGTGTTGTAATTACCACCCTTAAAATAATACATACCGTTTTCTTCGCGATCAACCTTTAAGCGGCGGTTGCCTATAGCATTACCCATTTCCGTTTTTTTAAGATCAGGATCCAGGTTTTTGATTATTTCGGTTTTGATCTTTAGAAAATCAGAGTCTCTAAAAATCAGGACAATCCCACTTACCGAATAGACTGCCATGATACCGGCCAGGAAAAAGCCCAGATACCTGTGGTATTCCCGCATTTTAAGGGAAAGTTCGCGTTTTGAAATCATAGATTACGGTTTAAAAATGCTGTTATTCTGACGTCTTTATGCCAAAGGTTTAATGCTTAAACTTTTAAGTGCAATTTTAAGAATAGCTGTTTGAAAAAGAGCTGAGGATTTGATGTTTTTTGATACTAAAAACTGAGAAATCGAGATTTAAAATTCAACACCAATTTTCAAACTGAAACAGTTGGTGTGTGAGTTAAGCTTGTATTTAGAACTCTATGTTATTCTGTATTTATTTTAGTTTCAGAGGAGCTGGTACTCGTGTAGTACTTGATTTTGGGAAACTACTTTGCTTCAGCCTTATTTTTGCTTCTTCCGGTGTTGATGAAGTACACTCCGGTGATGAGGATGGCTGCTGCAACAGCCGATTGCGTAGTGATTTTTTCATTTAAAAAATACCAGCCCAGAAACAGCGCGATAACCGGGTTTACATAGGCCGAAGTCGTTACTTTTTCGGTAGCCACATTTTTCAGCAAATAATTAAATGCCGAAAATGCTGCAATACTACCAAAGAATACCAGACAGAGCATCGCGATTTGCGTCCGCAATTGCCAAGATAAGGGGTTGCTCCACTCCTCGCCTATAACCAGACTTGCAAGTAGTAAAACAAGCCCTGCAGCAGTCATCTGGTAGGCAGTACTTACAAAGTGATTTTTGGGCGTATCAACCTGAGCAACCATCAGACTGCCACAACTCCAGCTAAAAATTGCCAGTACTGCCAGGCCAACACCCACCCAAAAATCAGGTGCTACCGCCAGCTCCCGCTGACTGACGAGCAAAATCATACCGCAAAGCCCTAAAACCACCCCAAAAACCGTCATTTTCTTCAATTTTCGCTTTTGTACCAGCATCATAATTAGAATCGTAAACAAGGGATACATGGAAGCGATGAGCGAACCAAAGCCGCTGTCAATGTATTTTAATGCGCAGACAAAGACTCCGTTACCGACAGAAAGAAACAGAATCCCCGCCAAAATCGAATTGCCCAATTGTTTCCAACTGATGCGCAGGGAATGCCCCAAAGAGCGTGCAATACCAAAAATAATTACTCCAGCAGTACAGAAACGCATTCCGGCAAGCATAAGAGGCGGAAGTTCACTAACCGCCATTTTATTCCATAAATAGGTAGAACCCCAACATACATATATTGCTAAAAAGGATAAAATTATAAGGCTGGATTTCTTTTGAAGCATTCGGCTTGAGGGTGTATCATACTTGGGGCAAAAAACCCGACAAATGTAAGCATAAGGCAGGGTCTAGATTTTAAAAAGATCACATAAATACACCAGATCAATAATCACCTGATAATCGGTCTGAATTTACCTGAGTGCGGTATTTATCAAGCAGCAGCTGTATTTTAGGTTCGATATACCGCTCACAAAACGGTTTTTCGGGATTGCTGAAGTAATAGTCCTGTAAACTTTCCCGAGAGGCTTTAAATTCTGAAAAAGGTAAAACCTGAGTTACGAGTTGGTAATCAAAATCAAGTTGCAGCTTTAGAAGAATCCCGGTTGCCTCTTTATGTTTTTTGGCCGAAAAAGTATAAACAGCCGATCGGTATTTGGTTCTGAAACTGTGCGCCGAAGTACTCCTATGTGTATACAGGTGAATTTCGATAAGCATTGCGAGCGTAATCAATTCTGGATTGAAATGAACGATAACGCCTTCAGAAAAAGAGCTGTTCGCACGGGTTGATGCTATATAGCCCTGCTCTACCCGTTCTACTCCTTTTAAAGATTGAAACACGGCTTCGGTACACCAATGACAGCCGCCACCTAAAGCTATTTTTTGCAAGCGTTTATCCATTGATCGGTTTAAAATTTTTAAGAAAATCAATCACTTTTTCCCGGGGCATTTCACAGGGTTTGAGTACGTCTTTGCTTTCGGTTCTGTAGAAATTAAGGCTGATAAAATCAGTTCCGCCCAATTCTTCCGCATAGATTTTTAAGCTTTTGCCGTTATTAAAATCGGTACGCGTGATGCCGTATTTTCGGTCGTTAAACATTCCTTCCGAATAACCTGAGGGAATGCGGGTGATGCAGCGTCTGAGGTTCATTACGAACTGCAGGAAAGCATAGAACAACCCACTTTATCCCGTGCCCATTCCGGTCGTTTGGCAAACCATTTTTCGTATTCCGGCTGGTCTTCGTATGGTTTTTTAAGCATTTGGTATAAGGTGTCGATCAGTGCATAGTCCCCTTCATCAGCAGCATCAATAGCCAACTGTGCCATATAATTGCGCAATACATATTTAGGGTTAACCCGGTTCATCGCTGCCTGGCGCTCATCATCAGAACAGGATTCCTGTTGTAAACGTTTTGCATATTCAGAAAACCAAACGGTCCATTGACTTTTAACTTCTTCAGTTAGTTCATTGGGAGCGTAAAAGGCATCTTCAATGAGCTCAAAACCAGCAACCGAATCATTCTTTTTAAAATCACCCAGTTTGCGGAAGAAAATCGTCATATCGGTTTCGGTGAGTTGCAAGCACTCCTCTAGATCAGCAATGAGTTTTAAATCGTCTTCCCCCGGATTTGTAATTCCCAGTTTATCAGCCATCATCTTCAGAGACTTGATAGCATACTCTTTTTTATAGCCATCCAGAATTTCCTCAAAAACTTCAGCCTCCTCAACCAGCGGATATAGAGCATTGGCCAACTGGTATAAATTCCACAATCCAATATTGGGCTGATTGCCGTAGCGGTAGCGTTTGTGCTGTCGGTCTGTAGTATTGGGCGTCCAGCCCCACTCAAAACCTTCTAACCAGCCGTAAGGTCCGTAATCAATGGTAAGTCCCAGAATGCTCATATTATCGGTATTCATTACGCCATGCACAAAGCCCACGCGCTGCCAGTGTATGATCATCGTAAGCGTACGTTGTGTTACTTCTTCAAAAAACTTTAAATACGTCTCCTTTGAGGGCGTACCCAGATGACTAAAATGTGTTTCAATGGTATAATTCACCAGTTGCTGCAAACTTGCTATATCGTTACGGGACGTAAAAATCTGATAATTCCCAAAACGCAAAAAGGATTCGGCAACACGCGAAACAACGGCCCCTTTTTCATAGGCCGGATTACCATCATACATCACATCGCGCAAAACGGAATCGCCGGTCAGCGCCAGAGAAAGTGCCCTGGTGGTGGGAATTCCCAGATGATGCATTGCTTCACTCATTAAATACTCTCTAATGGACGAACGTAATACCGCAAGACCGTCTGCCGATCGCGAATACGGAGTCTCCCCTGCCCCTTTAAGCTGTACCGCCCAGTCCTGGGTTTTTCCTTCGGCCTCAAACAAGTTGATAGCACGCCCGTCACCCAGTTGTCCCGCCCAGTTGCCGAACTGATGCCCACCATACACCATCGCATAGGGATTGGTTTCGGGTAACACACTGTTTCCGGTCATCAGGTTTAAAAAATTATCTGACTGGGTTTCTGCCTGATCAAGATCTAACTCTGTTACCATTTCATCAGAAACATGCAGGAGTTTTGGTTTATTTGTTTGCTTAGGTGTGACATAAGAATAAAACCCCTGAGTAACCTGCCGTCGGGAATTTTCAGGGTTGGGATCTGCGGGAAGATTTTTAGAAAAGCGGTTATTGATCTTAAAAGGCATACGAGGCGTTTTATACAAAGCTACAGGTTTTAAATCTTTGTCGGGACCTGTTGGCTTTCCTGTCTGTAGAAACGAAAAAATCCTGCCACAACAGTAGTTGTATCTTTACAATTTTAAGATCGTAACAAATGTTAGCTTCCCATTTTGGAACTATGTTCAAACTCATTGGAATCGCCGGGAGAACCATCAGAATTCGTTCGGGTGTATTCCGAATGAAGCTTTTCAAAGTAAATCAACCAGTCTTCTCTGGGCTTGTTGTCTTCTGTAGTGCCTTCAACGTTATACGAAGAGATCACAGCATTCGTCAAGGTATAGGTTAAATAGGAATCTGCATTCTGACCTGAGGCCGAATTGATTAAACTGAGTTTTACTTCATCAAAACGAATGCTCTTGGTCAATGCATCCAGCATTGGGTTTGTGGCAATATCTACTTTCTTCTTCAGGGTAATCCCAGAAACTCTAGGAGTACTGCGTTGCCTGCCTGATCCCATTTTAGATTTGGGACTTTGGATTGAAAAGGAAAAAGCATCAATCTCGATCTGATCCTCAAAATTCGCACGTTGAGATTCTCCTTCAATATCAGGAATTTCCAAATACATTAGGGTTTGTGCATTTACAACAGCTAATCCCAAAAAAAACAGAAACAAAAGTGTGATAAAAGTGCGTTTCATAATAATGACTTTTTGTTTGTACTAAGTTATTGGGAAGCTGTACGTATTACGACAGGGATTAAACCCTATTTTGACAGGAATAAAACCTTTTCTTAGGATTGATTCTAACACAATTTTATAATTAGAAGATCGGTTCTACTAAACTTTTATTAAAGTATTCTGCCAAATTATTTTATAGCATGTACTTTAAGTAACTTACTCTGTATAAACTAAAAAAGAAAAATTATGACAACTAGAAATCAAAATGCAGGAATCGCAGCAGCCCTACTAGGATTAGCAGGAGGACTTTTTGCTTGGTGGAAATATAACAATGCTACTCCAGAAGAAAAAGAGCGTCTTAAAAACAAAGTAAATGACCTAGGTACTAAACTTAAGGACAGCTATACTGAAGTAGAAGATACGGTTTCTGATAATTTAGCAACATTGAAAAATAAACTTGCTAAAGAAAAAGAAACAGTTTCTGACGAAATAGAAAAAGTAGCGAGTTAAACTAACCGCAAGGTCTATAGGAAAAGAGCGACCGTAAAGTCGCTCTTTTTTGTTTAACTATACTGAGCGGTTTTTTGCTATATTCGTCAAATGAGAATTGTATATCAGATTGTATTTGCTGTATTGAGCGGCTCCTTACTACACGCACAAAACTATATAGACCTCGCCAATCTGTCGTACAGTATAACTCCTCAGAATCAGTTTGAAGACTATGAAGCACAAACTCAAGTTGAGGAGGTAGAATTTCAATTTACCTTTCCAAAGGTTTTAGATGATAAAAATACATTTATAGCAACTGTAATGCTAGAATCGAACGCATTACGATTAGACCCTACTATAACTCAGCGTACAACTTTGGCATCTTTGGGACTGGCTTTGGGGTTCAATCATAAATACTCAGATCAGTTGGCAATAACCTACCTCGTAATACCAAAAATAGCATCAGACCTTAGTTTTATTTCCAGTGAGGGGTTGCAATTGGGTGGTCTGGCTTTAGCGACGCTGAAAAAAAACGAAAATTTCAATTATAAAATTGGTTTATATGCCAATACCGAAGCGTTTGGTCTCTTTCTTGTACCTTATGTAGGTTTTTATTATTTGAGTCCATCAAAACGATTTGAAGCATACATTACCACCATTAATGGCGATATCAATTATATGCTCACCGATAAACTAAACATAGGTGGTGATGTAAACGGTCTGACTTCAAGTTATGCTTTATCTGAGCCTTATTTCGGCACTTCGCCAGAGTATTTTGCCAAAAACACCACAGAGTTTTTTGCCTATTTGAGATATCCTATTTCCAAAGGCTTATATCTAAAAGCGAAGGCCGGTTATTCTATAACCAGAACCTATAAAGTATTTGAACAAGATGATAAAGTTGCTTTGGGATTAAGTCTTTTTTATCTGGGAGATGACCGCAACCAATTGAATACGCCTTTACAAAAAGGAGCTTTATTTAAATTAGAATTACTGTATCGCTTTCAACTTTAGCCTTTACCCAATTTACGAACAGCTGCCCACTCTTTGAGTTTTGCACGAGAATCTGTTGCAGGGTATCCCAGTACGGTCTTTCCGGCAGCCACATCGCCCATAACTCCAGATCCAGCCGCGACTATTGCCCCAGAGTGGATGGTTGTATGATCTTTAATTGATGCACTTCCACCAATAATAACGCCATCTCCTAAGGTAACTGAACCAGCAAGACCACTATGTCCTGCCATAATACAACAACGGCCTAAAATGCAGTTATGCGCTATTTGAACCAAATTGTCTATTTTACAGCCATCACCTATAATAGTAGCATCGAATTTTGCACGGTCTACACATGAGTTTGCTCCTATTTCTACACCATTACCAATGATCACATTACCGATGTGTACGATTTTAACCAGGCCGCTACCATCTTCAGCAGGTCTGTAACCAAAACCATCTGCACCAATACTTACATTATTGTGAAAAATACAATATGCACCAATTTGAGAACGTTCCCTAATTACTGTACCCGGCCAGATCATGGTTTTCGTACCTATAGAACAATCATCTAAAATGGTAACGTTAGGATATATAATTACCCCGTCAGCTAAGCTAACGTTAGCGCCTATATAGCTACCCACACCTATTTTACAGTTTTCGCCAATACTAGCTGTGGGGTGTATATAGGCCTGTGGACTAATAGCTGTCTCAAAAACGGGAGATTCGGGTTCATAAAGACTCAATAATTTTGCCATAGCAAGGTCTGCATTGGGCACTACCAGTAATGGTATTTCTCCGGAAACTAAATGTTTGAGATTTTCATTGATAACCACTGCACCTGCCTTAGAATCTGCATACAGCTTCGTGTATTTAGAAGAACCTATAAAACTTACCTGATTTGCCGAAGCACTTTCTAAGTGATTTAAACCGGTGAAGTTCTCAACGCTTTCACCAATTAGAGTTGCAGAAATATGTTTTGAAAGGTCTTCTAAAGAATAGGATATCATAAAATTAAATAAGTTAATTCTGAGTTCAAGTATGCTACTTGTAAGAGGAATTAACCTATTAGAAGTTTTGTAAGTTACTTATAAATTTTTAGAATAATTTAGAAAAATAAAAGCAGCCTTGACCAGACTGCTTTTCACAATAAACAATTAGGTTTTAGGGAACGCCTAATCATAAACTAATTAATACTATCCGTTGGGTGAGGGAGCAATTAATTATTGTTATTTTTAATTATACAAATTTGATAATTTTTCCCTTTAAAAAAATTGATAAATATCAAATAATCAAATTAATACGTTATTTGTTAGCTAATTATTAATTTTAGACACTGAAGCTAATCAAGCTTAGCCCGAATTCTACTTAGGGTTTCTTGTGTTATTCCTAAAAAGGAAGCAATATAGGATAAGGGTACTTTTTGAACGATTTCAGGCTGTCTCTCCAATAAATTCACATAGCGTTTTTTGGCACTTTGAAACACTATACTGTCCATACGTTGCTGAGAAAAGACTAGTGATCTGGCAAACATCCTAATGGCGAGTTGCCCTATTTTTAAATTGGTTTTACTCAAACCAAGTAAACCGTCTTTGTGCAAATAAATAATCTCAGAATCTTCAATGGTCTCAATGAGCAATTTACTTGGGACATTGTTAAAATAACTCTCTATTGAAAAACAAAATTCATATTTACCAGCGAACCATTCGGTAATTTCTTTATTCTCTTTATAGTAGTACTGTCTTGCAAAGCCTTCATTCAAAAAATAAATGTGGTCGCAAACTTCACCTGAATTTAAAATATAGTTTCCCTTTGGTATTTTTTTTACCGATATGTATTTGATGAGCTCTTCCTTCTCGGTCTGGCTAACCAAACTAAACTCGTTTAACTTATTGAAGTAATTATCAAGCATATAATACTGTAAAAGATACTTTTAAGATACTAAGAATTATCTTAATTATATACGATAAGGTTGCTGTACAGGTTTTAGTTGATTGAAAATAGTTTAAAATTTAGTTCGTAAATAAAGTGTCTCTACTTTTTGTCGTGCCCAATCAGTCTTACGTAAAAATTTTAAACTCGAATTTACGGAAGGATTAGATTTAAAACAGTTTATTTTTATTTTTTCCGCCAGAGTTTCCCAGCCATAATGATCAACTAATCGTTGAAGAATCAGAGCTAATGTAAGTCCGTGTAACGGGTTGTTAGGTTGTTTTTCCATATTACCAATCTATTGGGAAATAGTCTTTTAAAAATTTACCACTCCAATGTTTACCGGTATTTATTCCGTCTAAAAGAGGATCTATCACGCGTGCAGCTCCATCTACAATATCCAGTGGTGGCTGAAAATCGTGTTGTTCTACTTTGCGTTTTGCCAATTCAGCAGGGTCTTCATCTGTAACCCAACCGGTGTCTACTGCATTGATGAAAATACCTTCTTTAGCAAGACTTCCTGCAGCGGTATGGGTTAGCATATTGAGGGCAGCTTTTGCCATATTTGTATGTGGATGGCGATCTTCTTTAAAAAACCTATGGAATTTTCCTTCCATCGCAGAAACATTGATGATGTGTTTTTTACCGGTGTGATCTTTCTTCATAATTTCTGAAAGTCGGTTACACAATACAAAAGGCGCAACTGAATTTACCAGCTGAACTTCTATCATTTCTGTAGTTTCGATCTCCCCTAGTTTTAGACGCCAGCTATTTGTTTTACGCAAGTCTACTTGTTGTAGATCGGCATCCAGTTTACCTTCAGGAAACACTTCTGATGCTTGTAATGAATTGTCAAAACTATACGGAATTTGAGAAAGCTTTGCTGAAGCTCTAATTCCTATACCCGGCTCTGGCCCGTGCCAGGTGACCGGCATATTTTTAGTGCCACTAGCTGTTGTACTTAATGCTTTTAATTCATCAAGACAGTTCAAGTGATCAACTAATAATTTTGTAGCCACTTTAGGCAACTCAGTTACCGGCATTTCTTCTTTAGCCATTAAATGCTGATAAAAACCAGCAGGCCTTCTTACGGTTTGCGCAGCATTATTAATGAGAATATCTAAGCGCTCGTAATGTTGTTCTATATAATTACAAAAAATCTCAACACTCGGAATATGTCGTAGATCAAGTCCGTGAATTTTTAAGCGATCAGCCCAAATATGATAATCCTCTTCTTTTGCAAAACGCAATGCAGAATCGACGGGAAAACGGGTTGTCGCGACTACGGTTGCTCCTGCGCGTAAGAGCATCAAGGTGATGTGATAACCAATTTTTAAACGTGATCCGGTGATAATAGCTACTTGTCCGGTTAAATCAGCATTCTGAAAACGCTTTGCATAATTATAATCCCCACATTCGGTACACATGGTATCATAAAAGTGGTGCAGTTTAGTGAATTCAGTTTTGCAAACGTAGCAATTGCGAGGTGTTTGTAATTCTGGAGTATCTATATTTTGAAGATCTGCAGCTGCGAGTAATTTTGGGGCTGTAAAAATAGCTGCCTCACGCGCACTGCGAATTCCGGTTACTTTACGTGCAGCACGATCTTTTGCGGCTTGCTTACGCTTCTGTGCTTTTTTGGCATCTTTTTTACGCCGGGAAAACTCCTCACGACTCGGTCGAGAAAGTTTACCGGAAGCTTTTAAAACTGCAACGCGATCTTCTTTAGTAAGCTCAAAAATAAGGTTTGTGTTGGTATTTAATTGTTCCAATACACGAATACACGTCTGTAGATCTTCAGGAGATATATCAGAAGGTAAAGCTTCTTCTAGCTGATTCATTTGTAAAAATTAAATGGGGCTAAATTAATGTAAAAAGTTTTAGGTGATTCCTTAAAAATAAGACATAAAAAAAGCCTTCAATATGAAGGCTTTTACGCTTAAAAAGGTAAGCTATGATTAGTCAATCACACGAACGTTAATCGCGTTGATTCCTTTTTTTCCTCTTTCAGTTTCAAACTCCACACGGTCGTTCTCACGAATCTCATCGATTAATCCACTTGCGTGAACAAAAATATCTTCGTTTGAATCTTCTGGATTGATAAATCCAAATCCTTTAGTGGTGTTAAAAAACTTTACTGTTCCTTCTTTCATTACTTGTACTCTATTATTAATTAATTTATTTACAAAACGTTGTATTGCATTCATGTTTTCAATTTTAGGACTCGATTGCCGAGACTTTAAATTATTTGAATCATCTTATGATTCAACAATTACAGGGTATTTAAAAGGTTCTTATGGAATTAGAACTAATGAAGAAGTAGTATTTGAAACGTATAAGTGAATTGGAACATTCACCATTTATTTAAACTGAAACTTGCCTCGAGAGAGCTATTGTCTTATTAAATGTACTGCACTATTGCTATTAAAAGATTTACGAGCAGTGGTTGTTAGGCATTGTCTAAATAATTTAACGAGGCAAATGTAGACTAAATAAACGACACATTCACTAAAATATGATTTATCTTTCAATAATTTTAATTTTTTGATTTTCAGTGGGTTTGGTAAACTAGTTTTATCGCAACGACTATTTAAGGACTAATCGGCATTCTTGAGTAGTACAGCTCAATTCTTTACATTAATGGCTTTCCAGCTTCAGCGTAGCGAAAGTGTAGCATTATCAACAGTAGTTTTTATTTACAAGCCGATTCCTTAAGCTTTAATCATTATTTAACGAGGGATTTCATGATACTTCTTTAACTTTAACAATTCCGACTCTAGCGGAAGCCTATTCTTTTAACCAAAACCAACGTATAAAAACTATCTATGGCAATCACTTCCTTTGTTGACGATCAAAAAAACTGGTATAAAGACGCAATTATTTATGAGTTACACATCAAAGCTTTTTTTGATAGCAACAGTGACGGTATAGGAGATTTTGAAGGATTGCTTCAAAAACTGGACTATTTAGAAGATCTTGGTGTCACTGCTATCTGGTTGCTTCCTTTTTACCCTTCTCCATTGCGCGATGATGGTTATGATATTGCTGATTATTACAGCATCAATCCCTCTTATGGAGAAATTGAAGATTTTAAACGCTTAGTCGAAGAGGCTCACAAGCGCGGTTTAAAAGTGATTACAGAGTTGGTGATCAATCACACCTCAGATCAGCATGAGTGGTTTCAGCGGGCACGTAAAGCTCCTGAAGGTTCTAAATACCGAGACTATTATGTCTGGACCGATAACATTGACAAGTATAAAGATGCCCGTATCATTTTTACAGATACCGAACCTTCGAACTGGACGTGGGATGCCGAAGCAAATGCTTATTACTGGCACCGCTTTTTCTCCCATCAACCTGATTTAAATTTTGACAATCCTGATGTTCAAAAAGAGGTTTTTGATATTATGGATTATTGGTGTGAACTGGGCGTTGATGGTTTTAGGTTGGATGCCGTGCCTTATCTCTTTGAACGAGACGGCACTAATTGTGAGAATTTACCCGAAACTCATGTTTTTCTTAAAAAATTGAGAGCCCATATTGATGCCAATCATGATAATAAACTCTTATTGGCTGAAGCTAATATGTGGCCTGAAGATTCTGCAGCATATTTTGGTGAAGGTGACGAGTGTCATATGAATTACCACTTTCCTATTATGCCGCGTATGTTTATGGCGGTTAAGATGGAAGACCGCTACCCGATTATAGATATAATAGACCAAACTCCTACTATACCAGAGTCCTGTCAATGGGCTATTTTCTTGAGAAATCATGACGAACTTACCTTAGAAATGGTAACCGATGAGGAGCGTGATTATATGTATAAAGTTTATTCTCAGGATCCCAAAGCAAAAATCAATGTGGGGATCAGACGCCGACTGGCTCCTTTACTTGACAATAACCGGAATAAGATTGAATTGATGAATGTTTTGTTATTCTCACTTCCGGGAACACCCGTTCTTTATTACGGAGATGAAATAGGTATGGGGGATAATTTTTATCTGGGGGACCGCGATGGCGTACGAACCCCTATGCAATGGACAGCAGATAGAAATGCAGGTTTCTCCATGGCCAATCCGCAAAAATTATATTTACCTACGATTATAGATCCACAGTATCGCTCTGAGTCAGTTAATGTAGAAGCACAGCAAATGAACCCTTCTTCTTTGTTGTGGTGGATGAAGCGTGTGATGCATATGCGTAAAAGCTTTAAAGCTTTTGGTCGCGGAGATATCAATTTTTTATCGCCTTCTAACGCAAAAATATTGGCATTTACCCGTACTTATGAGGATGAAACGATTCTGGTTTTAGCGAATTTATCACGCTTTTCACAGGCGGTAGAACTCGAACTGGAAGACTATATAGATTATATTCCTGTAGAAGTTTTTAGTCACAATAAGTTCCCTAAAATTACAAACAGGCCCTATTTGTTCACGCTTGCCCCACACGGTTATTACTGGTTCTCTTTAACACACCGTGAAAGCGAAACTCAAGACGGTCCGTTGTCAAAACTCAACACGAGTGATTGGGATACCTTATTTGATGCAAAAAACAGTAAAGTCCTTGAGCGAAAGATTCTACCAGCCTATTTTAAAAGTAAATACTGGTTTGGGGATTCAAGCAGAATCATTCAATCTATGACTATCACCAATATGCTTGACCTTTCAGATGATACAGTTCTTGTAAAGAATCTTATCGTTGAAGTTAATTTTAATGAAGGGTTGCCTGAAATCTATCAATTGCCCCTCACCTATCTTTCCCATACTCAGGAAAGTCTGGTAGAGGCGGTTCCGCAGAAAGGGATTTTAGCTGAAATAACATTGGATAGTGGTTCTGGCTTACTGGTAGATTCTGTTTATGTTGAGCCTTTTAGAGCGCAACTTTTTTACGGCTTACAGGATGGAAAAACTCTGAAATTCGGCAAAGAAAAACTGGCTTTTATAAAAGGAAATCTGACACCAGATTCTGAAATTAAGGATGTTAGTTCTCGAATTATTGAATCTAAACAAAGTAATACTTCGATCATTTATGATCACCGCTATTTTTTAAAATTATACCGTCGTTTAGACAACACCATTAATCCTGATGCAGAACTGGCGCAGTATTTAACCGAAACTGTAAAATATGCTAATACGCCTGATTTTATGGGTAAGCTGGTATACCATACTCAAAAACGCAATGAAGCGGTGCTGGGAATGATGCAGGATTTAGTAACAAATGTGGGTACCGGCTGGGTCAATGCAAAAGATGCCGCACATCGCTATATGGAACGTGTACAGACCCAAGCTCAGGAGCATCATCCAAGCTATGATCTTACCAAACGTTCACAACCTTTGCTTTTTGAAAATCTTGAAGAACAAGAGCAAGATCTTATAGACAGCTTATTTCCAGAACGGGTAAGTTTATTGGGGCAACGCAGTGCAGAAATGCATCAAGCGCTTGCCAGTCATAAAGAACTCAGTGGTTTTGAACACGAAGCTTTCTCATTGCATTATCAACGCTCATTATATTCCTCACTGCAAAGTGTAACCCGTGAAGCTTTTGAAAATCTAAGAAAGTCTATACCCAGTCTTCCGCTTACAATTCAAGGAGAAGCAGAAGCTATTTTAAGCCGAAAAAGCGAAGTATTGGCGTGTTTTAAACGTGTTTTTAAACATAAAATAAATACCGTAAAAATACGTACACACGGTAACTTTCAACTGGGGCAACTGCTATGGACGGGGAAAGATTTTGTTATTATCAATTTTGAAGGTGAACCGTCTCGCCCATTTAGTGAGCGCCGTATTTTGCGTTCAGGATTGCGTGATGTCGCCTCGATGATTCGCTCTTTTCACTACGCTGCTTACAGTCCATTAATGCAACAAAATTATGCAGAAGAATACCGCGAGTCACATCTAGAAGATTGGGCAGAAGCCTGGTATTATTACATTTCCCGATTTTATTTAAATGGGTATAATAAGACTGTTGTAAACTCAGACTTGATACCGGATACTGGTCGAGATTACACAGTTCTTCTGGAAACCTTTTTATTGGAAAAAGCTGTTGTTGAACTCAATCATGAACTCAACCACAGACCCATTTTTGCATTGATTGCACTCCGCGGAATTAAAGCAATTCTAGACGGAAGTAAAAAAGAATAACCCGTTATGAGTGCAGGTGTAGAAGTGTTTTATGCTAGAAGCACAGTAGCAGACAGCGTTGAATCCGCTCCGGAAAATCTACCGGTTTACCGTGTTGTAAGTGTTCATATAAAAAACTATAATTTTTTTAGTTTTTCCAATTTCAATAGAAAAACAGGACTGGTAAACTAGAATTAATTATTTTTCGGGCTTAATTAAAGATGTTTTTAATGGTATCGGTTAAGCAATTAGGTATTCTCTTATTCTTTCTCAACTTTGGTTTTGTCCTTGCACAGAACGATTCTACGGCGGTTGTTGTAGATAGTGTTGCAACACAAACTACAGGAGATGATTTTATAAAAAAACTTGCCGATCTAGAAAAACAACGCTTTGCAGATTCTATACGCAGAGCTGATTTGGAACAACGCATCAATGCTTTAGGTTCATCCAATAAAGACCGGAGTGAGCTTGAAGCACAACTTCAACAATTTAAAGCTAAAGATTCCTTACATCGGGAAACTAAAAAACAACAAATAGCTTCTTTAAAGGCAACTACAAAGGGGTATCCGGTCATCGGTTTTCATGAGGATACCTTATTTCTGATCTATAATCGTATTGCAAGCTTTTCAGCACAAGACCGTGCTGATGCTATTTCTCAACGTATCAAAAAACTTCCTGAAGCATTAAGTTTTGATACCGATTCTTTAAAAATTTCTGAAAATGAAGCTACGGTAGATGTTATCTATGAATCACAAACAATAATTAGTATCACCGATGTGGATGCTCTCTGGTTTGAAACCACTCAGCTCGAATTAGCTACCACTTATAAAAATATTATAGGTGCTGAAGTAGTTCGGTATAAAAAAGAAAACAGCTTTTTAAATCTACTAAAAAGCTTTGGTCTTGCCCTAGTTGTTTTAATCATAATTGGTCTGATCATTAAATATGTTTTACGCCTTTTTAGGTGGACAGCCCTCAAGATTCAGCGGCAAAAGCACAAGCGTTTAAAAGCACTCACTATCAAGAACTATACGCTGCTTGACACAGAGCGACAAGTACACGTACTGCTACTCTTAAACCGCATTTTAAAATGGGTTACCGTTTTATTTGCGATCTATGTTGCGCTGCCTATTATATTTGGTTTCTTTCCGCAGACAGAATCTTTTGCAAATGCGTTATTTGGATACATTATCAACCCTATAAAAAGTATTTTCTTAGCCTTCTGGAATTACTTGCCAAACATTTTTGCGATATTGGTTATCATTATCGTTTTCAGGCTAATTTTAAAAGGTTTGCATTTTTTGAAAGTAGAAGTTGCAGAAGAGCGTCTAAGTTTTAATGGCTTTTATCCAGATTGGGCAAATCCTACCTATCAATTAGTCCGTGTGCTGGTTATCGCTTTTGCATTTGTTGTGATATTCCCGTATCTGCCGGGAAGCGAATCTCCTGTATTTCAAGGTATTTCAGTGTTTTTAGGTTTCTTGTTTACTTTTGGTTCCGCGGGATCTTTATCTAATGTTATTGCCGGTCTGGTACTCACCTATATGCGTCTGTTTAAGATTGGTGATCGGGTTAAAATTGGTGAGATCGTAGGTGATGTGATAGAAAAATCATCTTTAGTCACTCGTGTTCGTACCCCAAAAAATGAGATCATTTCTATCCCAAATTCTACGGTAATGAGCAGTCACACTATAAACTACAGCAGTGATGCACCAGAAAAGGGTCTCATTATACATACCACAGTTACCATAGGTTATGACGTCCCCTGGAAAGATATGCATCAGGTACTTATTGATGCCGCTTTGCGTACAGATCTGGTTTTAAAAGATCCACAGCCATTTGTTTTACAGACGAGTTTAGAAGATTTTTATGTGGCTTACCAAATTAATGCATACGTGCGTGAGGCCAATAAACAGGCTTCTATTTACTCGCAACTGCATCAAAATATTCAGGATGTATGTAATGAAAATGGTATCGAGATCCTTTCTCCGCATTACCGAGCAGCACGTGATGGTAATCAAACTACCATCCCTTCTGATTATTTACCCAAAGATTATGAAGCCCCCAGTTTTACTGTAAAATCAAAGAAATAATAAACTACCCCAGGGCAGTCTCTAAAAAGAAATTTCTTGTTTTTAAGACAAGCTTCAAAGATATCAGACCTCTTGGCAGTACCAATAAAAGTATAGATACTAAAAAAATCCGCCTGAGTAATCAGGCGGATTTTTTTAGTATCTAATGTGCTCTTTATTAGTTTCGTAAGGATTCCATGTCAATTACAAAACGGTATTTTACATCTCCATTTACAACGCGTTCATAAGCTTCGTTTATAGTATGCATATCAATCATTTCGATATCACTTACAATGTTGTGTTCTCCGCAGAAATCAAGCATTTCCTGAGTTTCTTTGATACCGCCAATTAAAGAACCGGCAACGTTTTTACGTCCAATAATTAAGCTTCCACCGTGAACAGCTTCGAGCGGTTCAACCGCACCTACCATACACATGGTCGCATCGATCTTCAATAAACTCAAATACGGATTGATGTCGTGACCTACCGGTACAGTATTTAGTAGAAAATCAAAAGAATTTGCATGCTTTTTCATCGCATCAGAATCTTTAGAAATCAATACTTCGTCTGCTCCCAATCGTTTAGCATCTTCCGCTTTACCCGGACTTGTTGTAATCATTACAACGTGAGCACCCATTGCGTGCGCAAATTTGATTCCCATATGTCCTAATCCGCCAAGACCTATAACACCTACTTTATCGCCTTTACTTACTTTCCAATGATTTAAAGGTGAAAATGTTGTAATACCTGCACATAATAGCGGAGCTACGGCATTCTCATCTAAATTATCAGGTACGCGTAATACGTAGTAATTATCTACTACAATTTCTTCAGAATAACCACCAAACGTATGTCCTCCTAAATGTTTGTCTCTACCGTTATAAGTCCCTACCATTCCTTGCTCACAAAACTGCTCCAGATCCAGTTTACAAGGCTCGCATTCGCGGCACGAATCTACCATACAACCTACGCCAACGGTGTCACCGACTTTAATATTCTCTACTTCGTTACCAATTTCTAATACTTTACCAATTATTTCGTGACCCGGTACAACGGGATATTTAGATCCGCCCCAATCGTCACGCACGGTATGAATATCACTGTGGCAAACTCCACAATAGGTAATCTTGATTTTCACATCTCTGGGTTGAATAACTCTGCGTTCAATTTTTATTTCTTTAAGGTCTGCTTTAGAATCAGCAGCTCCATATGCTTTTACTTCGCTCATAGGTATAATTTTATTAGTATCACCAAGGGTTTACTCCCCGAGGCTTGCTTTGGAATCAAATTACGGCTATGCTTATCGGTTCCCAAATGCTGAGAAGTGATTTAAATAAAGTTTAACGCAGTTGCCTAACCTAGGTTAAGATTTTGAGGAATACTAGCTTCAGTAAGCTCTTAAGAAGCTTTACGGTTAAGACGCGAAATAAAAAAACTACTGAGTAAAATAAAACTTCCGCCCAGATAGGTATTCCAGCTTAGTTGTTCATCAAGAATTAAAAAACTCAGAATTACGGCACTCAAAACTTCGAGATACATCAAAGAAGCTGCTGTAGTAGCATTTAAGTGTTTTAAGCCGAAGAAAAACAAACTAAATTGGACGATTCCTATCAATAAACCGTAAAAAACACCAATGCCTATGTGTGCCAATTCAACCTGTTGTACCCCGAAAAGAAACGGTAAAAATAGCAATGCGCCTGCAATATTCTGATAAAACAATAACTGATTGCGGTTACAATCCTGAGTTTGTCTTTTAAAAATACAAACGAAAAATGCATAGCCCAAAGCAGCCAAAACTGCTGCAAGCATACCTATAAAATCTCTTGACGCAAAGCTGAATTCTTTATCAGCATAAGTTACCGCTATCCCTGCAAAGGCTAAGAGCATCAGTAAAATCTGATTGCGTTTGATGGGTGTTTTGTAGATCAGCGTTTCGATTATCGTGATAAAAAGCGGATACACATAAAACAATACAACTGCATTACCCACTGAGGTATATACAAAAGCCAGCAAGAAAAAATAAGTGCGAACTGCATTGATGACAGAGGCCAGTACCAGCATTTTAGTATTGCCTTTAACCCGCAACTCATTAGCCTTGATCAAGCCCGGTAACAAGAATAAAACCGGGACTCCTGCTCTAAACCAACCAATCGCACCGGTTGTCAAACTGGGCATTGCTTTGATTAGAATACCGTTTGAACCCGCAATTAGGGCAGCAATTACAATGGCATAAATGGCTTTTTTAGTCATCAGCCGCTAATTTACAAATTAAGCCTCCTGCAGCAAGCGTTTTGACTTTCGGTATAAGAAAGAATTGTAGATATTCCGCTTTGCGAAACGCACTTGATTACCTGCGTTGTGAAATTTTAAAAACATAGGCTTTTGCACACCAAAGTATTCATACGTACTACCATCAGTAAAGGTGATTTCTAACAATAAGCCTTTATGCTGATAATCTGAAATACCAGAGTTGGTAATCGTTTCTGTATACGTTTCTAAAGTAGCTTCTTTAGTTTCGGGAGCGATACTCACTAAAAAATGATAGGCATCAATGATCTCCCGACTTTTAAGTTCAGCTTCTTCTTTACGCGCATCACCTTCCTGAAATTTATCAGGATGCCATTCTTTAACAAGATTTCTGTAAGCAGATTTAAGTTGTTTCAAATCAGCATCTTTATCTGTGTTGAATAACTTGCGGTAAGCGGTAATACGTTTCATAACCTTCTTTTTTAAGAAGGCGCAAAGCTAGTCTATTTCTAGGCACCAATTACACAATTCTCAACGAGTTTTATAAAGAACCTATTTTCGTCTTTATTAAAATCTAAAACATCAATTTCTAGCACGATCTATTCAAAAGTTTCCCACCATTTTTCAGTTTGGGCAGCTTGATCAAGATGCATGAGTTGGCCTAATCTGGGTAAGGTAAAATTCAATTGTTGTAGTGTTGCCGCTTTTAGAAAACGTTCTGCAGGTTCTTTCCAGGGGTGAAAAGCAAGCTTAAAACCACCCCAATGATATGGTGTAGCTCTTTTGATTCCTGCATCTTGAGCGGCAGTAACCGCTTCTTCAGGAAACATATGTATACTGTGCCAGCGCTTATTGTATTGCCCACATTCTACAAAGCCAAAATCAAACGGACCCAACTTTGCTCCTATTTCTTTAAAATGTGCACCATAACCCCCGTCACCAGTATGATATACTGAAACAGATTCGGTTTTTAGAACCCAGCCTCCCCATAAAGATTTTGCACGATCGCGTAGTCCACGTCCTGAAAAATGACGACTTGGCGTAAATGTCAATTCAATCCCCTCAAAAGTATGCGTGTCCCACCAGTCAAACTCTGTAATTTTAGAAGCCGGTATGCCCCAGGATTCCAAATGCCTACCGGAACCCAGGGCTACATAATAATTCTTGATCTTAGGAAAAAGTTTTTTCATACTTGCATAATCCAAATGATCGTAGTGATCGTGGGTTAAGAGTAGTAAATCAATCTCGGGGAAATCTTGAATAATATCTAATGTGTTCTCTGAAAAGCGACGTGTAGTTGTAGGAGCAATAGGTGCAGAATCAGGTCCGAGCATCGGGTCGATCAAAATGGTTTTGCCTGCTAAACGTATTAAATAAACCCCATGACCATACCAGATGTATTTTAAAGAATCATCCGGAGCTAAAAAAGCTGTTTTATCAAATGTTTCAAGAGGTAAGTTGCTCTTTGGAATAGATTTCCCTTTACTAAAAAACATTTTATAGATTAATCCTGGCATTTCTGTAATACCAATGTCCATCGAGGTTTCTTCTAGGTTTTGAAAACAACCGTCATACCAATTGGGCGACTGCTCATATCGTTTTATAAGTTCGGGAGTGAGTTTACCTCCAAATTGTTTAAACATATTCTTTACTATTTGCTATTAATTTTGACTCCTAAGCATCCTTTTAGGTCCATACCACAACAAAAAACCTGTTATGGTAAACAGCAAAAGAGCGATACTCATAATCCCGGTATACATCAATTTGAATTAGCCGCTCGAGCTAAATAATTATCTATAATTGAGCCATCGTGAATATTTTCTACAACATCAGAGCGCCTTTTGTCTATATGTAGAACTTCGCCGGTGGCGCCGTCTAGTTGAATTCCGTAATAGTGCTTATCAAAAATAAATTTTACAATTCCTTTTTCACTGCGCACATCAATACGATTTAGCTTAGTATCTAATTCTGGTGAAATTGAATCATGCAAAACCGCAGTACTAGATTTAGCCGTTGAATCTCAAAAATAGCGCATAATTGTTAATGGCAAAGACTTGTCTTGTTAAAGCTGTTGAACAATTGCTAGCCTGAGTTTTCCTATTTTCGCAGAGCGAAAAAGAAACTTAATATTGGCAGAGCACAAACATTTTATAGTCTTTAAACCCTATGGTTTTATCAGTCAGTTGACCAGTAATGATTTACGCCAGAGGCGGAAGAAAAAATTCTTAGCAGAACTCTACGATTGGCCGGAAGAAATTATGCCCATAGGCCGTTTAGATGAGAATTCTGAAGGTTTAATACTCATGACTACAGACGGAAAGTTGAGTAACCACATCAACCGTAGTGGTATTGAAAAAGAATATTATGCACTTGTTGATGGAATTCCGACTGAAGAACAACTCTTGCAACTGCAACATGGAATAGAAATAGGTCTGGACGGTAAAAAGTATACTACAAAGCCCTGTGCTGTCAAATCCCTGATAGCGTCGCCAAACTTACCTAACCGTGGTAAAAAGATACGTGACGCACGCCACGGACCAACGACCTGGTTGAGCATTACGATACAAGAAGGTAAGTTTAGACAAGTCCGCAAAATGACTTCGGCAATTGATTGTCCTACCCTGCGCCTGGTTCGCATTAGGGTTGGAAATCAACAGCTAAACACCATGCAACCCGGTGAGATTGTAGAATGGAATGGAGAGATTTGAGTCTAGTGATAAATAATGAAAGACTTAAGCCTCTTTTTTCTTAAACAGATCACTGATAGGCAATTGAGAACCTAAAATTAAGAACGCAGGAACCATAAACGCTTTAATGGTGAGTTCTGCTTCTATAACATCTGTGTAATACAGTAGAATCCCCAAAAGGAGAATGAAGTTTCCTAAAGCTATTGCTATTTTAGTTTTAGACATATTTTATAAGTTTATCTGTAAAAGTAAATATTTTTTCCTAATTATTTCCTAGCACCTGAATCAACCCCAATGCTGCCCGTTCGCCGGTCATCATCGCGGCATTTAAAGAACCATTAAGCAACTGGTCTCCCGCAAGAAAAATAGTACTTGTCAAACGGGTTTCGCCGGGATCAATACTGTATTTCAAATTGTCGAGTTTAGGCAAGGCTTTTGGGATGTTGTAACGTCTTAAAAAGCAAATCACTTTGATTTTAGCCTGTTCTTCTAATTCCTTCTTAACCTGAGCGATAAGTTCGGGTTCTGAAAGTGAGTGTTTTTTTACAACGGAAACAGAAAGCAACTGGTTTGCTCCCTTAATTTCAGTTTCTATACTGCTGGGATAAAAGATGTTATTGATGAGTCCATCTTGAGAAAATAAACCAATAATTGGCTTATCGAGAACCCTATTTTGGACTTCAAAATACAGGCAATCTACCGCTTTCCATATCGTTTGTTGATTCTTCAAATTTGCCACCAGCATGCTCGCTTCGGTAGCAATAATAGTTCCTGAACTCTCTAAATGGGTTCCGTCGCTTAATGTAATCACTCCATCTTTAACTTCCTCAACCTTCGTGTTGAACTTAAATGTCGTTTTTTTAAGATTTGCCTTCAGTTGTTTTGGTATAGCTTCGATTCCTCCTTTTGGAATTACAGCAAGGCCTTCGCCAAACATTTTATAAACAAACTCAAACATCCTACTGGAAGTTTGCAGGTCTTTCTCTAGAAATATTCCTGTAAAGAAGGGTTTAAAAAAGTCTTCTATAAACCGATTTGAAAACCCATATTCCCGCAGATATTGCCAGGTAGTTTTTTCTTCAGTATCAAATATGGTTTCAATATCTTTTGAGGCAAGGTCGCTGTTTAAGCGCATGACCTTTATCTTGTCGCGAATACTACCAGAAGCTGCTAAAACAGTAGGTATTGCCAGAGAAAGTGCTCGTAAAGGATCACCAAGGGTTTGACTGTTGCCATTCTCAAAAATCACAGCTCCCGGAAGGAGTTTTTGGAGTTCGAGCTTTTGGTAGTCTAAATATTCTTTGGATTTTGGATATGCATCCAGCATAACCTGAAAGCCACGATCTAACTGATAGCCTTCTAAGATATCTGTCTTAAGACGACCACCTACGCGGTCTGAAGCTTCTAAAATGGTTGGAGAAAAACCATTTCTTTCGAGAATAGTAGCAGCGATAAGACCGCTCACTCCTGCTCCTATAATGTAAATTGAATTGTTTTTAAGCATAGTTGATTTGGGCTGAATCAATAAGCTTAAAAGTAGGATTTTTAGTTAAATTTTTAGACTGAAATCTATACTATTTTAACATTTAAAATCTGTTTTTTTTAAAACTGAAATTATTTTTTATACCTACGGTTGAAGCTTTTGTCCCCGCGGGTTTTTGGTTTTTTATATTTTTTAGCAATCTCACGCTTGTATTTTCCACCTAAATTAACCTTCTTGTTTTTTTCTTTTTTCTCGTGAAAACTAGCTCCACGTTCCTCATTACGTTTGGTGGGATTGTTTATTTCTACATAATCAGGCTCCTCTTCCGGCAACAATCGTTTTGAGACTTCAAGGTCCTCAGGCACGTCATATTGAGGGATTTTCATTTCCATCAATTCTTCTATTGCTGCTTTGCGTTCTGCTTCATCAGGAGTTCCCAGTAAATAACTACTACCCGTTGTTCCGGCACGACCGGTACGCCCTATTCGGTGCATATAATTTTCAGGGAAACGCGGTACATCTGTATTAAAAACGTGTGTGATTTGATCGAGATCCAGACCGCGAGCCATCACATCTGTAGTCACCAGAATTCTATAGGTACCCGCATCAAATTGCTCAATAGCATTAATACGGTAGTTTTGCGTTTTATTGGCGTGAATTACACCTACAGAATCTCCGTAAACTTCTTCTAAAGTTTGAAAAAGCCGGTCTGCGTGCTTTTTATTAGAAACAAAGATCAAGGCTTTTTTAAAAGTGTCTTTGTCTTTAAGCATTTTGATAAGCAGATTTGCCTTAGTATAAAAGTTAGGCAACTCATAATAATACTGTTCAATCGCATCAAGAGGTGTTCCACTTAAAGCAACCTGAATACGCTCTGGAGCGGTAAAAAAGGTATCCATCAATTCGTCAACTTCATCAGTCATCGTAGCCGAAAACATAATATTTTGACGACGCGGTGGTAACAGGTCAAATATATTTACCAATTGAAAGCGAAACCCAAGATCCAACATGACATCAACTTCATCAATGATGAGTTGTTTTATAGATTTAAGCTGTAAAGTTCTGCTTACAGCAAGATCATAAAGTCTACCGGGAGTTCCTACCAGGATATCGCATCCTTGCGCCACTTCTTGTCGTTGTGTATTGATGTTTGTACCCCCATAAACACCAAGAACTCGTATAGAACTGTATTTACCGTATTCTTTAATCTGGTCTACAACCTGTAAAACCAATTCTCGCGTAGGGACTAAAATTAAAACCCGTGGATTTACTTGTTTTGAAAATTTTAAACCTTCTAGTACCGGTAACATATAAGCAAAGGTTTTTCCCGTACCGGTCTGCGCAATACCAACAACATCTCTACCTGAACGTACTACTCCAAAAGCTTCTTGCTGTATGGGTGTGGGTCCTGAAAAACCAAGGTCTTCAATGGCGTATCGTAACTGCTTATTTATTTTAAAATCTTCAAAAGATTGCATAACTCGTATTTTGCTGCAAAGGTACGTTTTTAAACGAGTAGGTTTCTGATGAAAATAAAATAGGTTTTGAGCTTTTGTAAAAGCAGTTTAAGCGGGAATTTGTTGACTTAAGCAGTGTAAGGTTCCTAAGCCCCAGATCAGGTCATGTGCGCTTATTCCTATTATTTCTCTATCCTGAAATAGATCTGCCAATATAGAAAGTGCGGTGCGATCTTTAGTGTCATTAAAAGTTGGCACTAATACACAATGATTGAGAATTAAAAAGTTAGCGTAACTCGCCGGAAGCCTTAGATCTTCATAATTTAAGCGCCGTGGCATAGGCAACTCAACGATTTTTGGTGTAGTACCATCTTCAAGTTTTGCTTGTTTCAGTCGTTTTAAATTCTCTTGAAGCGGCTCGTAATTTTTATCAGTTTTGTCGTATTCTACCACAGTCACAATTGTAGTAGGGTTAACAAATCTGCATAAGTCGTCTATATGGCCGTGGGTATCATCACCTTCAATACCACTACCTACCCAGATCGTATTGGTAACACCAAAATATTTTTCAAATACAGCTTCATAATCAGCTTTAGTAAAACCGGGATTACGCACTTGTGTATGTTGATCCATCAAACATTCTTCTGAAGTAATAAGCGTTCCTTTACCGTTAACATCTATTGCTCCTCCTTCAAGAATCACCGGTTCACTATTGTAGCAAACCTGCTTAAGCGGAATACCTAAAAAATCTGAAATACGCCGGGGTATCATCTTGTCTAACCGGAAGTTTCCATATTTCGCCCAACCGTTAAAATTGAAATCTAAGGCTTCTCGTTCCCCATTATTTTTAACAATAATAGGTCCTGAATCGCGCATCCAGCTTCGGTTTGTTTTTTGAAGTATAAAGGTGATTTTACTCATATTGGCGTGCGCTGCTTCAAGTAGGGCTATCACCTTATCTTTGATGCTTTCACGCCCCACTAAAAGAAAGACCGTTTCATGCTCGGCTATTTTTTTTATAAAATCTATGAATACAAATTGCACTGCCTGATATTTACCAGGCCAATCGTTACCGTTACTGGGAAAACATAATAGAATTCCTTGTTGCTTCTCCCATTCTGCCGGTAAACGCCTGTTGCTTTTCATATATTAATCGAGTGCTCGTTTAGTTATTTCACCATAAAAATCAATTCTTCGATCTCTAAAAAACGGCCAGTTCTGACGCACATTTTCCTGAAGATCCAAGTCTACTTCTGCAAGCAATATTTCTTCCTGATCAACAGAAGCTTGTGCTAAAATTTCGCCTTGCGGCCCACAAATAAAAGATTGTCCCCAGAACTCAATTCCATTTGTATCCGGGATATATTGTTCTAAACCTATTCGGTTAGCTGCTGCTACAAAAACCCCGTTAGCTACTGCGTGACCTTTCATCACATTCATCCACGCCCCGTGTTGATTCACACCATATTGAGCTTTCTCCTGAGGATGCCAGCCGATTGCTGTAGGATAAAACAAAACTTCTGCACCTTGCAATGCGGTTAATCGTGCTGCTTCCGGGTACCACTGGTCCCAACAGATTAATGTGCCTAAATCTGCTTTTTTAGTTTTTATAGTTTTAAACCCTAAATCTCCCGGTGTGAAATAAAATTTCTCGTAAAAGTGAGGATCATCAGGAATATGCATTTTGCGGTATAAACCGGCTTCACTTCCATCTGTATCGATGATATAGGCACTGTTGTGGTAAATACCGCTCATACGCTTTTCAAAAAACGGAACGATGATCACTACACCTAATTCTTTAGCTAACTCACTAAACGCAGTAAACGAAACATCGTAAAGCGGTTCTGCGTATTTAAAATTGTCAACATCCTCATCCTGACAGAAATAATGACTACTGTATAATTCAGGTAGACAAATGACTTCTCCTCCTTTTACAGCGGCATCACGTACCCATTTTTTACACTTCTCCAGATTATTTTCTGGTGTGTTATTGAGGTTTAATTGCAGTACCGCAATGGTATATTTTCTAGATTTCATACAAAACAAGTTTACTAATTAATTTAAAAGCTATAACAAGGTTCTAACGGATTTGTAAAGCATAAGATAGAGAATTATGCATTTTTCAATTTGACTATGTAAAAATGCATTATGTTTAAAAATCAGATATAGATTTTAGGGTTTCTATAACGTTAGCGTAGCGGTCTTAAAATTGTTCAAGTTTTGGTCTGATTTATTTAAACTTAAATGGCTGCAGGTCTGCTTAAAAATTCCGTTTTTTGTAAAAAAAAAGGATTCTGATGGCCGCTGAAATTGAAAAATCTACTCTGCTTACTACGCTTAAAACCTATTTTGGATACGATACCTTTAGAAATCAGCAACGTGAGATTATAGCAACTGTTCTTGCCGGAACTGATGCGATTGTAATTATGCCTACCGGCGGCGGAAAATCTATTTGTTATCAGCTTCCAGCGTTACATTTTAAAGGCTTAACACTGGTTATTTCTCCCTTAATCGCATTGATGAAAGATCAGGTAGATGGTCTAAAAGCAAATGGAATTGAAGCTGACTTTTACAACAGCAGTCAGGGTGCAACGCTTCAGCAAAGTATAATTAACAAAGCGGCAGCGGGTAAATTAAAATTACTTTATGTTGCTCCCGAAAGTTTAGCAGGCTTGTCGCCTATTCTCAATGAGAATTACATCAGCTGTGTAGCTATTGATGAGGCGCACTGTATCTCCAGCTGGGGACACGATTTTAGACCTTCTTATCAACAATTGGGCTTTTTAAAGAAAACCCTACCCAAGTCTCCTGTTATAGCTTTAACAGCTACCGCAGATAAGGCTACGCGTCAGGATATCGCAGACCAACTCAATATCTCTCACGCACAACAATTTTTAAGTTCTTTTGATCGAAAAAATATCACGTTAGAAGTTCGTGCTGCAGATAAACGTCTGGATCAGATCAAGCGTTTTTTAGCCAAAAGACCAGATACCAGCGGAATCATTTATTGCCTAAGCCGAAAAACTACAGAAAGTGTTTCTGAAGCTTTAAAGGTAGAAGGGATCGAAGCTACTTCTTATCATGCTGGTTTAAGTTTTGAAGAGCGTAATAAAGTTCAGGAAGATTTTATTTATGATAAAACTCAAGTGGTTTGCGCTACCGTTGCTTTTGGGATGGGGAT
The DNA here is from genome assembly GCF_004104055.1 of Leeuwenhoekiella aestuarii. GTDB lineage: Bacteria > Bacteroidota > Bacteroidia > Flavobacteriales > Flavobacteriaceae > Leeuwenhoekiella > Leeuwenhoekiella aestuarii. Next base: position 655,747 of record NZ_QOVJ01000002.1, read on the forward strand.
AGACAAGTCTAATGTGCGCTGGGTAATTCACTACAATATGCCAAAGAATCTTGAAGGATATTATCAGGAAATTGGTCGGGCGGGTCGTGACGGACTAAAATCTCATGCGTTACTTTTTCACAGTTATGCAGATGTTTTGCAACTCCGTAGGTTTACGCAAGGAGCTGGCAATGAAGAAGTACAAAACGCCAAGCTAGACCGTATGAAGCAATATGCCGAAGCAACTACTTGCCGGCGAAAAATATTATTGAGTTATTTCGGAGAATTTCTAGAGCAAGATTGTGGTAATTGTGACGTATGTAAAAATCCACCACAGTTTTTTGAAGGAACTATTTTAGCTCAAAAAGCACTTTCTACCATTGCCCGGGCAAAAGAAACTCAGCCTATAGGTGTGATCATAGATATTTTGCGCGGTGCGAAAAATGCACAGATTCTGGATACTGGTTTGGATCAAATTAGTACATATGGGATAGGAGCTGATGTTTCCTGGAAAGACTGGCAACATTATATACTGCAGCTTATTAATCAAGGGTATTGCGAGATTGCTTTTCACCTAAGAAACAGCCTGCATTTAACTCAATCTAGCAAAGCTGTTTTATTTGAGGGAAAAAAGGTTAGTCTTACTCATCCCACAGAAGCGATAAAACAAGAGGTTCTCACGGAGAAGAAACCTAAAATCAAAAAAGGAAATGATCTTTTTGAAAAACTTCGTTCTTTGAGATCTGAAATTGCTAAAGAGGAAGAGATACCTGCTTATTTAGTTTTTAGTGATAAGACCCTAAAAGAAATGGAACAGGTAAGACCTACTACCGAAATGGAGCTTCTTGAAATAAGCGGTGTAGGACAACGCAAACTAGATGTCTATGGAGATGCTTTTATTGATGCTATTTTAGATTTTCAACAACAAAAGCTGAAAAAGAAAGGTAGTAAAACTGCAACGCATCAGGTTACTTTTAATATGCTAAAAGATGGACTTTCAGTTGATGAAGTTGCTAAAAAGAGAGACCTGAAAGATACAACCGTGTACTCCCATTTAGCCAAACTAGCACAAGATGGCGCTGATCTGGATTTATACAATTATGTAAGTAAAACAGAAGTGGAACAAATTAAATCTGCTAAAAAGGATCTAGACAATCCAGAAGGGCTCAAGCCTTATTTTGAACATTTTGAAGAGAAGATTCCCTATTACAAAATACGTTTAGCACTAACGCTGATTGATATGGAAGGCTAGTTAACGGACTTGCTCAATGGTCATAAAGGTACTGTTACCGTTACTACTACTAGCTAATGTTAAGGATAAGGCAGTTATACTTCTAAAAGTGATCTCTTCACCAGCTGCTAGTTGTACAAGTGTCGAAACTGATCTTACCGGTGGAGATACTTTTACCAATCCTAGGCCTACTTCTACATTGAGATAGTTTTCTTCAGCTATTTTAGAATAGGTTGTTCTACTTGAATCATTTTTATATATGGCAATACCAAACTCTCCAGCAGAGAGTAAAGAGCTACTTGATCTAAGTTGTGCTGTAATTCTATAAATACCATTAGCTGCAGCGGTAAAGATACCGGTAGAATTATCATATTCACTTTTAATATCAAAACTCTCATTATCAAATCGTACTCTTTTCTCTCCACTAATGCTTATATCGATCAAAGCTCCAGAACTAGTAGAAACTCCAGCACGAACTAAAGACTTATCCAAATTAGCAAGCAAGGTCTTTGTGGCAATACGATGCACCACTCCCCGACCATCTAAAACAACCAGAGAATCTTTTGCTGCTTCATCACTCCCATCATTATAATCACGTATTCTTAATCTGCCATTAATATCAAGCATTACATCTGGATGCGGGTCTGTAGTCCCCACACCTACTTGGCTAAATACTAGTGTGTTGCATATCAAAAAAAAGAGAAGTAAAAATTTTCGCATAAATGATTTCAATTGGTTATTCTAAATTCCCAATTAATACGATTAAATGCAAGTATATCAGGTTAAAGGGGTGTTTGTACCCTATTAAGTTTTCCCTAAATCCTTTAACTATTATAATTCTACTTGTAAATTACTGATGTACAGTAGTGAATAATAAAATCAATAATTTTCAATATGTAATATAATTCTTATAAAGAATACGTTAATAATATCATTTGAACTAGATTATTGTTATTTTTAAACGCTATTGAAAATTCCTACAAGTAAAATATTACTGAATTATTCTATTTTAAACAATTTTCAGTCAAAAGAGCAAATTTGATAGCGTAAAAAGGATGAAAAACATCTTTAAAACGACGTAAAACGTCGAATTGTAAATACTTATGTTTCAAAATCAAAAAGGGATAGCTCTATTAGAACCATCCCTTATTAATAGAAGTTGTATTAAAATCACTTTTTTCGATCTTCTAAAACATGTTCAATATCCTGAAGTCCAAAACCTTTAGCTTTAAGTAAAATTAGATAATGAAAAAGCAAATCGGCACTTTCATTAAGAAACAGATCATCGTCATCATCCTTAGCTTCTATCACAACCTCTACTGCTTCCTCCCCTACCTTCTGAGCTATCTTATTAATTCCTTTTCTAAAAAGATCGGCAACATAGCTTTTTTCGTTATCCTGATTGGCTTTACGTTCTGCAATAGTTTGCTCAAGATCTGAAAGAAACCCAAAAGACTGTTCATTATTTTCGCCCCAGCAATTGTCTGTTCCTGTATGACAAGTCGGCCCTTGTGGAATTACACTTATCAATAAAGTATCATTGTCACAATCGTTTTTTATAGAAACGAGATCTAAAAAATTACCACTTTCTTCACCTTTTGTCCAAAGGCGCTTTTTGCTACGGCTATAGAAGGTTACTTTTTTAGTTTCATTGGTTTTTAGATATGCTTCTTCATTCATATAACCCAGCATCAAAACTGTTTTTGTTTTAGCGTCCTGAATTATTGCAGGCACCAGGCCCTTTTCATCATAATTAATTTTCATAACTCTTGAGTTAGTTCGCAAAGGCGAAAATTTTATTTAAATCCGTACCGGAATATTTTTATTTTTTAATTCGAGTTTCAACTCTAGGATGTCAATCTCATGAAAATGAAATACACTCGCTGCCAAAGCTGCATCAGCCTTTCCATTAATGAATGTATCTGTAAAATGATGCATCTTTCCCGCTCCACCTGAAGCAATAATTGGAATATTGAGCAGTTCACTTAGTTTTGCCAGGGCTTCATCAGCAAAACCGTTTTTAGTACCGTCGTGATCCATTGACGTAAATAGGATCTCTCCAGCACCACGCTGCTCTACTTCCTGAGCCCATTCAAACAAATCTAATTCAGTGGGCACTTTACCTCCTACCAAATGCACTGTCCATTTCCCATTGATCTGTTTTGCATCAATGGCGACCACAACACATTGTGAACCAAATTTTGCCGCTAACTCATTAATTAACTGCGGATTCTTCACTGCCGAAGAATTGATAGAGACTTTATCTGCTCCGTTCTGCAATAAAACATCTACATCTTCAACAGAAGAAATTCCGCCACCTACCGTAAACGGAATATTGATCTTTTCTGCGACGCGCAAAACCAGATCAGCTAAAGTTTTACGACGCTCTTCAGTAGCCGAAATATCGAGAAACACCAACTCGTCTGCACCGGTCTCTGCATACTTGGCTGCTAATTCTACAGGATCACCGGCATCGCGTAAAGCAACAAAATTGACACCTTTTACAGTTCTTCCGTTTTTGATATCCAGACAAGGAATTATTCGTTTTGTAAGCACGTTATTCTACTTTTTACTTTTCCGCCATTCCATAAATAAAGAATAAACTTCGGCGGAAAACTCATTATTGATTCACTATAAATCCTTCCAATTGTTTCATTGAAATTCTTCCTTCATAAATGGCTTTACCGATAATGGTTCCTTCGCAACCCAGTTCAGCTAGTTTTGGTAATTCATCAAAATCAGAGATACCACCTGAGGCTATTAGTTTAAAGTTCTTGACTGGCCCTTCTACATGCTCACCCTGACATTCTTCTAATATTTTCTTATAAAGATCAAAAGAGGGGCCTTCCAACATTCCGTCTTTGCTGATGTCTGTACAAATAACGTAAGAAATGCCTTCTTTCTGATACTCCTGTATAAACGGAATCAATTCTTCTTTAGATTCCTCTAACCAACCGCTAACGGCTACTTTTTCATCTTTAGCATCAGCTCCAAGAATGATTTTATCTGCACCAAAATTTGTTAACCAACTTTTAAAAGTCTCTCTATCTTTTACTGCAATGCTTCCTCCTGTAATTTGACTAGCACCACTTTCAAAAGCGATACGCAAATCATCATCGGTTTTTAAGCCACCACCAAAATCGATTTTAAGGGAGGTTTGTGAAGCGATTTGCTCCAGAACTTTATGGTTTACTATATGTTTACTTTTCGCTCCGTCCAGATCAACCAGATGTAAAAATTTAATTCCGTGTGCTTCAAATTCTTTAGCAACTTCTAACGGACTCTCGTTGTAAACCTTTTTAGTATCATAATCCCCTTTAGAAAGGCGTACGCACTTCCCGTCAATAATATCTATTGCTGGTATAATTCTCATAAACTCAAGAAATTTTTAAGTATTTGTTCTCCAACGACACCTGATTTTTCCGGGTGAAATTGCACTCCGTAAAAATTTTCTTTTTGCAAAGCCGAAGCATAGTCGAGCTCATAATGTGTCGTTGCAATCATTTCAGCACATTTTGGCGCATAAAAACTATGAACCAGGTACATATGTGAGTTTTCAGGAATACTGGTCAAAAACTCGCTTTGCAAGTTTGTAATTTCATTCCAGCCTATTTGTGGAACTTTTACTTCTTTTGAAAACTTTATCACATCTACATTAAAAATACCAAGTCCGGTAGTATCTCCTTCTGTAGAATGGTTACACATCAATTGCATACCCAGACATATACCCAGAACCGGTTGTTTTAAGGTTGGAATGATCTTATCTAATCCAGTAGCTTTTAGTTTAGCCATAGCACTGCTCGCCTCCCCTACGCCAGGAAAAATAACTTTATCTGCAGCTTTTATTTCTTCAGCATCATCAGAAAGTACCGCATCTATTCCCAATCGTTTAAAAGCGAATTTGATGCTTTGTATATTTCCGGCACCGTAGTTTATAATTACTAATTTCATTTTTTAAACTTTAGAGCATTCCTTTTGTACTAGGCAAAACCATTTTATCAGGATCCCGTTTTACGGCTACTTTTATCGCTTTTGCAAAAGCTTTAAAAATGGCTTCAATTTTATGATGCTCATTGGTTCCTTCAGCTTTTACATTAAGATTCGCTCTGGCTCCATCGGTGAAAGATTTAAAAAAATGATAGAACATTTCTGTTGGCATTTCTCCTATTTTCTCGCGTTTAAAATCTGCTTCCCAAACCAACCAGTTTCTGCCACCAAAATCAATTGCTACCTGTGCCAGACAGTCATCCATAGGCAGGCAAAATCCATAACGCTCTATACCAAGTTTATTTCCCAAAGCTTTGGCAAAGACTTCTCCCAGAGCAATTGCAGTATCTTCAATCGTATGGTGCTCATCAACTTCCAGATCGCCATCTACGCGAATCTTTAAATCCATAGAACCGTGGCGGGCCAACTGATCTAACATATGATCAAAAAAGGCTAAACCGGTTTTGATATCACTTTTTCCGGTTCCGTCCAAGTTGAGTTCTATTTCAATATCGGTTTCATTTGTTTTTCTTGAAATGGAAGCGGTACGCTCTTTTAACTTTAAAAACTCATAGATCTCTTTCCAATCATTAGTTTCAAGAGCAATATAACTTTCTAATTCTTCACGCTTTGTAGTGATTTCATCAGAACCTAAATCAGTATGATCGTTTATAAAAATTCCTTTAGCACCTAAATTTTTTGCTAGTTCGATATCTGTAATACGATCTCCAAAAACAAAGCTGTTTTCTAAATCATATTCATCAGAGAAAAATTCGGTAAGCATACCAGTTCCTGGCTTACGCGTATTTGCATTTTCTTCAGGAAAAGTTTTGTCTATGAAAACATCGTCAAAAATCACACCTTCATTTTCGAAGGATTTTAAAATGAAATTATGCACAGGCCAAAAGGTATCTTCAGGGAAAATATCAGTTCCTAAACCATCTTGATTGGTAATCATCACTAGTTTATAATCGAGCTCTTTTGCGATTTTACTTAAATATCTAAAAACTTTTGGGTAAAAGGTTACTTTTTCAAAAGCATCGACCTGATAGCCGGGTGGTTCTTGTATAATCGTTCCGTCGCGATCTATAAACAGGACTTTTTGTTTTTTGGTGGTAGTTTCGGTAGTCATATTTTATTAAGCTAGTTCTTTTAGTGCAGCAATTAGTTTCTCGTTTTCGGCAGGAGTTCCCACGGTGAACCGCAGCGTATTTTCACATAATGCCTGTGTGCTTCTGTTGCGTACTACAATTCCTTTTTTGATTAATTGATCGTATCGTTTATCAGCATCATCTACTCTGGCCAAAATAAAATTAGCCTCTGTAGGGAATATTTTATCAACAAAATTTACTTGAAGTAACACTTTAGATAAGACTTCTCTTTCGGTTAAAATTGAGCTTATTTCCTTTTGAATACTATCTGCATCCAAGATGCGTTCTAAGGCTTTTTTCTGAGTGAGTTCATTTACATTGTACGGAGGTTTAATTTTGTTGAGTACCGCTATAATCGCTGCGGAAGCATAACAAATTCCTAACCGTATTCCGGCTAAACCATAAGCTTTTGAAAGGGTTTGAATAATTACCAAATTTGGATAATTATGAAGTTTTGTTGACCAACTTTCACCTTTCATAAAATCAACATAAGCTTCATCAACAACGACTATTCCTTTAAACGATTCTAACAATTCGCTAATCTTTTCTGCTTCAAAACTATTTGCAGTAGGATTGTTGGGAGAACATAGAAAGATCATTTTAGTCTGGTGATCTACCTGCTCTAAAACTTGCGCTACATTCGGCTGAAAGTGTTCAGTAAGCAATACTTCACGATTTGCAATATCATTAGTAGCTGCGAGTACACTATACATACCGTATGTAGGTGGCAGTGTAATTACATTGTCTTTTTTAGGTTCGCAAAAGGCTCTAAACAATAAATCTAAAACTTCGTCGCTCCCATTTCCTAAAAGAATCTGATCTGTAGGAACCCGCTTTGCAGTTGATAAATGCTGCTTTAAAGTTATTTGTTGCGGATCTGGATATCGGTTTACCCCATTATTATATGGATTCTCATTAGCATCCAGAAAAATCATATCCTCATTAAAATCTTTAAACTCATCACGAGCTGAAGAATACGGCTTGAGTTTTGAAACATTTTCACGCACCAGCCTTTCTAAATTAAATGTTGAAGTACTCATAATTAGTTTTTAGCTAATTTATTTAAACGTAATGTAACCGCATTTTTGTGAGCCTGTAAGCCTTCTGCTTCAGCCATTAATTCAATTGCGTTACCTATATTTTTTATACCTTCAGGAGACAATTCCTGAAAGGTCATACTCTTCGTAAAGCTATCTAGATTTACACCACTGTACTGTTTTGCATAACCATTTGTTGGTAATGTATGATTAGTTCCTGAAGCATAATCTCCGGCACTTTCCGGCGTATAATTGCCTATAAAAACCGACCCTGCGTTAGCGATATTATCTACATAAAATGCATTATCATTGGTCGCAACAATAAAATGTTCCGGACCGTATTCATCTATCAATTCAAGAGCTGTTTTATGATCTTTTACATAAATGAGCTTACTATTTGCAATAGCTTTTTCAGCAATAGATTTACGGGGGAGTTGAACCAATTGAGTATTGATTTCATCTTCCACAGAAACAATCAATCCTTTTGAAGTTGAGACCAAAATCACTTGACTGTCAACACCGTGCTCAGCCTGGCTCAATAAGTCTGAAGCTACAAAAGAAGCATCTGCAGTATCATCTGCAACTATCAGTAATTCTGAGGGACCAGCCGGCATATCTATACTCACATTGTATTTTGTCGCCATTTGCTTTGCAACAGTCACAAACTGATTACCGGGACCAAAAATTTTATACACTTTAGAAATACTTTCAGTACCAAAGGTCATTGCTCCTATGGCTTGAATACCCCCTACTTTGTAAATTTTATCAATACCACAAAGTTGAGCTGTAAATAAAATCGCCGGGTTGATGTTACCGTTCTTGTCTGGTGGAGTACACAAAACAACTTCTTTACATCCTGCAATTTTAGCAGGAATCGCGAGCATCAATATTGTCGAAAAAAGTGGCGCTGTACCACCGGGAATATAAAGTCCAACCTTTTGAATGGGTCGTTTCTCTTGCCAGCAAATAACGCCCGGAGCAGTTTCAACACTTACAGGAGTTGTTTTTTGTGCTTGGTGAAATACTTCTATATTCTTTTTAGCAAGTTCTATTGCTTCTTTTAAATCTTGTGAAAGCTCATTTACCGAAGTATTTATTTCATCTTGCTGTACTTCAAGATTATTTATCAAAATTCCATCAAACTTCTCTGTATACTGCTTAACAGCAGAGTCACCATAAGATTTAATATTGTCAAAAATCTCAAGAACCGTACTTTCAATCTGATCGTAAGTCTGCGTTGGGCGTTTAAGAATTTCTGCCCAGGTAGAACGATCTGGATTTTCTATTTTATTCATAGCTTTTATCTTTTCGCATTTGCGAAATTACAATACCATTTTTTCGATATCACTAACTAGAATTCCCTGAGCTCCAGAATCTTTTAATTTGTCTATAACCTCCCAGAATTCATTTTTATCAATTACTGAATGTACACTGCTCCATCCTTCTTCTGCAAGCGGAAGAACTGTAGGGCTTTTCATCCCGGGAAGCATTTTTATGATTTCATCTAAACGATCATTAGGTGCATTAAGCAATACATATTTATAATCGCGACCTTTTAGAACAGATTGTATTCTGAAAAGTAGTTTATCTAAGATTTCTTGACGCTCTGTGTCTATTTTAGACGAAACAGCAAGCACAGCCTCAGACTTGAGCATTACTTCAACCTCTTTAAGCCCGTTTTTAAATAACGTGCTCCCGCTTGAAACAATATCACAAATAGCATCGGCAAGACCAATATTGGGTGCAATCTCTACAGACCCGTTAATTATATGCAAATCAGCTTTTACATTAAATTGAGAAAGGTACCCTAAAACAGTATTAGGATAAGACGTTGCAATCTTTTTACCCTCAAAGTCCTTTACAGAATCATATTTGGTTCCTTTAGGAACAGCTAGTGAAACACGACATTTTGAAAAACCCAACTTTTGAGCAATGGCTATGTCGTCTCCTTTTTCTATCAAAACGTTTTCTCCAATTATAGCGATATCTACAACCCCATCTCTCAAATACTGAGGTATATCACCATTACGCAAATAAAACACCTCTAATGGAAAATTTGCAGCACTGGCCTTGAGTTGATCGCGCCCGTTATCTATAGATACTCCGCAATCTTTTAAAATTTGCAGAGAGTCTTCATTAAGTCTGCCTGATTTTTGAATAGCAATTCTAATTTTTTTTGTCATCTTACATTGGTTTGTTAGCTTGAGCCACCCTAAACAGAAAACCCGTTTGAATGACTCAAACGGGTTATTGTTATTTTTATACATGAATTACAAATACAACATCTTTACCTCGCTTGAGTGCGTGAATAAAAATGATGATGATGTAATGCTGTTCCTTTCATAAATAGGAGACGAATTTAAAAAAAAAATACGATTAACTTGCATTATATCGAATAGATTTAACCAACTGATGATCATTTTATCACAATGTGTTATTTTTGAGGAAATTCAGAAATAATGAGAAATTTCTTAATAGCCTTCTCCGTATTCCTATGCTGGTGCGTAATAGGGCTGTATTTTCTGAATTCTAGCGGCTCTACAACTAGAAATAGTCTTTTTATAAAGTATAAGCCAATTGAAAATAATATTCAAAAATTAGTGCTTGATTCCTTAACTACCTCGCAATCTTTGGATAACCTTGAAGGTAGCAATTCTGAAATTACAACTAAGAATACGTATACAGATAGCAGCCTTAATAGTTCTGGAACCAATGACAAGCTTATAGAAGAGCTACAGAGCAGACTGGAGCGAACCAAACACGCTATGGAGGATGACCAAGAACGCCTTAGATTAGCTAAATTAAAGCAAGTAGAAGTACACTCTAAATCTGTGGTTAGAAATGTTGACATAACATTTAGACCTGTATTTAAAATGGCACGATTAGTAAGAGACCAAAATGCGGCAGAATTTTTAGCTGAAGTAAAACGTAAATTAAGAATAAAACCGCAAGCCAGAATTGACATTATAGGATATACTGATCATATTGGCGATGATAGAGATAATTATGAACTCGCTCTTGATCAGGCTGAAAAGATTAGGTTATTTCTAATAAAAAGCCTTAATTTACCTGAAAATCAGGTTTTTGCATATTCTAAAGGAGAAGATGATCCACTTTACACCAGAGATATGGAAGATAAAATTAAGTTGAATAATAGATACGAATTGATATTTAATTAATGGTTAGTCTGATATACATACAAGCCAATGACAATATCTCAATACCCTTCATCTTTATAGAAGTTGGGATATTAATGCTTGTATCGTTTCTTATTGGGTACTTTTTTGCATTGTATTATCAAAAGGGGAAATACCTGAAAAAAATAAGCGCTTTACGTCAGAAATTATCTTCAAAGTCTGCTGATGATGTTGATTTGGATTTTAATGAAGATGATCTTGAAGAGGTAGAAGAAAGTAATATTGCAGCTAAAAATCAAAAAAATATCAAAGACCTTAAAGTTTATGATACTCCCGAGGCAAATACCGGAGAACTTGATTTTTCAAGAATAGGTTATGCAGATAGTGAAGATGCAGATGATTTACAAAAAATTATAGGTATTGGCCCCTATACGGAAGAGAAACTCAATACTATTGGGATCTTCACATTTGATCAGATAAGCAAATTCAATTCTCATGATATTGAAATCGTCACAGAACTCATTCAGTTCTTTCCTGATCGTATTGTAAATGACAACTGGGTTTCTAAAGCTAAAATGTTAGAACAATCTAAACAACGTATGAAACTTAGAAAAGATCGTTCGGTACGAATGAAAAAAGCATAAAAAAAAACGAATCTTAACGATTCGCTTTTTTTATGAAATTTATTAGGTCCTGTTTCTGATTCATTTTCTAATTGTTCCCTAATATAATAGGTAATCCACCTTCTCCAGATCCTATTACAATCACCTTAGAATTTGGAGATTCAGATAATTTTAAAGTCGCTTCAATACCCTTATCTTTTAAGATTTGATCATTAAGAGATTGACTTAAAATACGGTTTGCATCAGATTTACCTTGAGCTTCTATCACCTGGCGTTCTGCTTCTTTTTGAGCAGATATCAATCTGAATTCGTACTCCAACGATTCTTGTTCTTGTTTCAGCTTACGCTCTATAGCTTCTTTTATAGTCGCCGGTAAGGTCACATCACGCACTAGAACTTCATCTAATTCAATGTATTGATCTTTGATTATTTTTCGGGTTTCATCAAAAATTTCTGCCTGAATGGCATCTCTTTTAGAAGAGTATAATTGCTCTGGAGTATAACGCCCAACAACAGATCTTGCAGCAGATCTAATAGTTGGTAGTAAAATTCTATTTAGGTAATCCTCACCTATTTCCTGATGCAGTTTACCTAGATTTAATGCTTGGGGTTTGTACCACACAGAAGCCTCGAGTTTAATATCAAGACCGTTAGAAGACAAAACATTCATGATTTCCTTAAGTTCCTGTCTTCTTACTTCATAAATGAAGACTTTATTCCAAGGAGCAACAATATGAAAACCTTCGCCTAATGGGGGTTCGTCTGTAACAACTCCCCCATCAAAAGGTTTATAAAGCACCCCGGCTTCACCAGAATCTATAGTAACTGCAGATTTTGCAATAATCACTATTAAAATTATTATACCAAGAATAACGGGTATTCCTATTTTAGGTAACCTTTCCATAAAAATGTAATTTTTGTTTATATAAGTCCGTTGTATTTTCTAATGAACCATTCTGCGGTCAGACAAGCGACAATAAGTGCTAATAACCAAACGAAGTTGATTAAAGGTACGTTTTTTTTAACAGCTCGCTCAACCGGTATAAACTGGTCACTGTTTAGTAATTTGTCAACAAGGTTATTGTAATTTTCAAGTGTGTATATGCTTCCGCCACTTTCCTGAGCTAATGTTTTCATTTTCTGAAAATTTGCATTTAGACTCTGTCGCTCTAAATCAAAAGGAATTATTGTAAAACTACCATCAGAACTTACATTTTGATCGGTTTCAGTTATACGGAACGTGTAGTCACCGGGTTCTAAATTAGCTAATTCTACCTCGTATGCAGATCCCTTAAAAACCAGGGGTGATTGATAGGTTTCTTCTGAATTTTCATTTCTCAATTCAATCTGAAGCGATGCGCCGGGATCAAACACATAATTCTTATCAAAGTATTGAGCCTGAATATTTATAAAGTTTCCTTTATAATACAATTGCTCATAACTAATTTCTAATCTTTTTTTACGCTGATTAGAAGCGGCATATTGAATCAACTTATCTAAGAAGTTATCAAAATTGTCAAAGCTCTGGTTGTCTATAAAACTTTGACTACGCCATTGAAAAATACCTGTACCCAGTAAAAAAACCTCTCTCCTTCCTGAACGTTCTGTAACTGCCAGTAAGGGATTTTGTGTAGTAACACCATTTATTCGTTGATAAAACAAAACATCAGAATCACCCATAAATAGAGCTTTTCCAAAAATACTGGCCAAAGGTGGATAATTGTTGAATGAAAGTTCTTCTAATTGAAACGCAACAAAAGATTCGTTTTTATCTGGCTGAACCAATTCAGACTCATTATTCTTCGGAAAAACCCCTGTCTGCTGAATACTGTTTAAAAAACTCAGATCTGTTTGAGTACCAATAATAGTAAAGCGGTTTTTATTCTCCTTATTTAGCTCCTTATAAACCGAAGAAAAAGATTGTTTGGGCTCAAATAAAATAACAAGGTCGTAATCGTTAAACTCGCTTAAATTGACTTCAGAAATCTCTTTTAAAGTAACTGCTCTTAGTTGATTGCTTTCTATACTTTTCTTAAGTGTTCCCAAATCAGGATGCAAAACACTATAAACAATTAAAACGTTAGACCTCTGATCTATTACTTCTACTGCAAAATTCTTTATATTGTTTTCTAAATTCTTTTCATTATCTAATCCACTTACGGTTACCTGATACCGCTGTACTCCTATCGAAGAAGCGTTCAAATAAAAATTGGTCCGTTGGGAACTATTTTCCGGATTAAAAGTCTGTTTTTCTTTATGTATTATTCTTCCGTTTTGAGAAACAGAAACTGTCGCATTCACATCAAATTTACCCGTATACGATGTGATCAATTCAACAGGAAATTCATTATTGAGATACGCGTACTTGTTAGTATTAATACGGTCTAAACTTAAATCTTCATAAACCAAAGTATCACCTATTGCTAAGAAATAAAATGGATTGCTGTTGTTCTCCTGTGCTGTGTATCGGTAATCAGCTCCTAAATTTGAATTTCCATCAGTAACAATAACAGGAGTAAAATCAACTCCTTTATAAATCTGATTTAGATCTTTTAGACTCTTCGCAATATCAGTCTGACCTTCACTAAAGTTGAGCGTTGTTAATGCCTGAAGATCTTTACCAAAGCTGTAATAATCAATATCAAAGCGATTGTTTAACTCTTCATTTTCATAGAAAGAATCGAAAACCGATTGAATTTGGAGAGTGTCTCCCAGATATTCTATCGATCTGGAATTGTCGATAGCCAAACTCAGTTTTGGCTTTATAGTACTATATGTGACTTGCTTAAAGCTGGGATTTATAAGTAAAATCAGTACCAAAAATAAGGTCAAAAACCGAAGCGTACTTAATATAAACTGTACTTGTTTTGATCGTTGTGGCTTGTAGAAGTAAAAAAAAATGGCAGCACCTAATGCTATAATCCCACTAAGGATGATGTATAGAATTGTAGATGCTGCCATAGATTGTGTCGTGTCGTGAAGATTTAGGTTAGCATACCGCCATCTACCTGAAGTACCTGACCCGTAACGTATGCACTCATATCACTTCCTAAGAACACACAAGCATTTGCAATATCTTCGGGAGTTCCTCCTCGTTTTAATGGGATAGCATCTCTCCACCCTGCGACTGTTTTTTCGTCTAATTTAGCAGTCATTTCAGTTTCTATAAAACCGGGAGCAACTACATTGGTTCTTATGTTACGAGAACCTAACTCTAAAGCCATAGATTTTGAAAAACCTATAATGCCTGCTTTTGAAGCCGCATAATTTGCCTGTCCGGCATTACCTTTAACACCCACAACAGAGCTCATATTGATGATGCTTCCGTAGCGTTGTTTCAACATAGTTCGTTGTACTGCTTTAGTCATATTGAAAATCGACTTTAGGTTTACTTCAATAACTTTATCGAAATCCTCCTCACTCATACGCATCAATAAATTGTCTTTTGTAATTCCGGCATTGTTTACCAAAACATCAATAGAATCAAAATCCTCTGAGATTTGTTTGATAAGTTCCTGGCATTCTTCAAAAGAAGCAGCGTTAGATTTATAGGCTTTTGCTTTAACTCCTAAAGAAGTCAATTCTTTTTCTAATTCTTCTGCGGGTCCTGGAGAAGAACTGTATGTAAAGGCAACATTAGCGCCATTTTCTGCAAAAACTTTGGCAATGCCATTACCTATTCCGCGGCTGGCACCAGTTATAATTGTATTCTTTCCTTCTAAAAGTTTCATTCTAATTGAGTATCAAATATTAGTTAGTTTGAACAGCGGTAAATATAGCAAACTTGAACTGTTTGCTCATAAAAAAACCGACACATTAGGTGTGTCGGTTTTAAAAAAGGAATGGTAAAAGATTAGCTTAAAAGTTCAGCTACTTTCTTACCTATTTCTGCAGGAGAATCAACTACGTGAACTCCGTTTTCTCTTAATATTTTTTTCTTGTCTGCAGCAGATTCACCTTCGCCAGAAACAATTGCTCCTGCATGACCCATTGTTCTACCAGCCGGAGCGGTCTCCCCAGCGATAAAACCTATTACTGGTTTTTTAGTTCCGCTAGCTTTGATCCATTTTGCAGCATCAGCTTCTAACTGACCACCTATTTCACCAATCATTACTACAGCTTCAGTCTCAGGGTCGTTAATGAGTAATTCTACAGCTTCTTTAGTAGTAGTACCAATTATTGGATCTCCACCTATACCAATTGCTGTTGTAATTCCTAAACCTTGTTTTACAACCTGATCTGCAGCTTCGTAAGTAAGTGTTCCTGATTTAGAAACAATACCTACTTTACCTTTCTTAAAGACAAATCCTGGCATAATACCCACTTTTGCTTCTCCCGGAGTAATCACACCCGGACAGTTAGGACCTATGAGTCTGCAATCTTTATCTTTAATATAGTCAGCAGCTTTAATCATATCTGAAACAGGAATACCTTCAGTAATTGCTATAATCACTTTTATTCCTGCATTAGCAGCTTCCATAATCGCATCAGCAGCAAATGCAGGCGGAACAAAAATAATAGATACGTCTGCTCCAGTTTCTTTTACTGCTTCTTCAACAGTATTGAAAACAGGCTTGTCTAAATGGCTCTGACCTCCCTTACCAGGAGTTACACCACCCACTACATTTGTGCCGTATTCAATCATTTGACCCGCGTGAAAAGTACCTTCACTACCGGTAAAACCTTGTACAATTATTTTGGAATCTTTATTTACTAAAACGCTCATGAGTTGTTTGAATTTTGTGGTACAAAAGTAAATTTTTATAGATGAATGCTAAAGGATTTTTATGACTTTATACGGATGTGCGCATCATTATTCTGAGGATCTTCATCACTAGGCTGACTTATCTGATAGCCTCTATAAAGCAGACCATCTTTTAGTTCCCAGATTGCCATAAAATGGATGATCCCTACTTCTTCATCAGGATTTTCTACAGCCTTAATATAGTATGTAAGCCTTGCACTCACCTTGTCATCTTCAGCAATCAAGTGACTTATAGAAGATCTTAATGATATAAAAGATTTTCCCATTTCTGAAGACATATCAGCAATGTCACTGTATGTCATTTTTGAGAAACCCGTAGATGCATTCCAATATAGTTCTGCATCTTCATGTAAATATTGCTTTAGAACACTAGAATCATTAAAAAAATCTGATTCATACAAACCTCTTACAAGGTCTTTAGCTGATTTACTCATTTTATTTTTTTATTTGTTCTAAAATATAAGGAATTTGACGAATTGATGCCAGTTCCCTAAACTTCTTCTTGCTGTCTTCTGCCGGTGTACCCAAATACGATTTACCACCTTCTAAGCTTCTACCTACACCACTTTGCGCAAAAATTACCGCTTTTTCTTTAATTCTAATTCCACTGGCAATACCTACCTGACCCCAAATCACAACATCATCTTCAACGACAACACATCCTGCGATCCCAGACTGGGCTGCTATAAGTACCCGTTTTCCTATTTGGGTATCGTGACCTATATGAACTTGATTATCCAATTTAGAATCTTCACCAATTATCGTATCTCCAGAAACTCCTTTATCAATCGTACAAAGTGCTCCTATTTCTACAAAGTCGTGAATAACAACTCTTCCTCCAGAAATCAATTTATCAAAACCGGTATCACGCTTTTTATAATAAAAAGCATCTCCTCCTAAAACAGCTCCAGAATGTATGATAACACCATTTCCTATAACTGCATTATCATAAATAGTAACATTTGCATGAATTAAACAGTCTGTTCCTATTTTCACATTATTCCCAATGAAAGAGTTGGGCTGGATGATTGTCCCTGCTCCCATCTGAGCCGTTTCAGCAATTGAGGAAGTTGCTCTTACAAAAGGTTTAAAATAGCGAGTTAATTTATTAAAGTCTGAAAAGGGATCTTCTGAAATAAGTAAAGCTTTGCCTGCCGGGCAATCTACTTTTTTATTGATCAAAACAATTGTTGCTGCAGATTCTAAAGCTTTATCGTAGTATTTGGGATGATCTACAAAAACAATATCCCCGGGTTCAACGACGTGAATTTCATTAATTCCATAAACCGGAAATTCAGCATCCCCTACAAATTCAACATCAAGAATTGTAGCAATCTGAGCTAAGGTATGTTTTTGTGGAAATTTCAACTGTTATTCTTTAATACGCTCTTTGTAAGTACCCTTTTCTGTTTCAACCTTAATCTTATCTCCTTCATTTATAAATAAAGGTACAGAAACTTCTGCT
Organism: Leeuwenhoekiella aestuarii; assembly: GCF_004104055.1. Lineage (GTDB taxonomy): Bacteria > Bacteroidota > Bacteroidia > Flavobacteriales > Flavobacteriaceae > Leeuwenhoekiella > Leeuwenhoekiella aestuarii. Next base: position 673,122 of record NZ_QOVJ01000002.1, read on the forward strand.
CCTGTTTCTACAGTTGCAGGTTTTGTTGCATTAGTTGCAGTATTGCCTTTAACTCCGGGCTCTGTAGCAGTAACAGTAAGTATCACATGAGCAGGCATATCTACAGATAGCGGCAAACCATCTTCGGTATTAATCGCAATAGATACCACTTCACCTTCTTTTAAAAGTCCGGGCTGATCTAAGGCAGATTCTAAAAGACGTATCTGCGTATAATCATCTGTATTCATAAAGTGGTACCATTCACCGTCTTCATATAAAAACTGATATCCTTTAGTCTCTACACGTACTTCCTCAATTTTATGTCCGGCAGAAAAAGTGTTATCCAGCACTTTTCCGTTAGTAACACTCTTAAGTTTTGTTCGCACAAAAGCAGGTCCTTTACCAGGTTTAACGTGTAAGAATTCAATAATTTTATAAATATCGTGGTTGTAATGAATACACATTCCATTACGAATATCTGATGTATTTGCCATAATTAAATTTTAATTCTATGCTATTCCGCAAAGCGGAAAAAATTAATTTGTTGTAAAATAACCTTTCATAATACCACGCTGTGAGTTCTTGATAAACTGAAGAATTTCATCTCGCTCCGGAGTAGCTTCCATTTCAGCTTCTATAATATTTACAGCCTGCGTATTGTTATAATTTTTCTGGTAGAGAATTCTGTAAATATCCTGAATCTCTCTAATCTTTTCAGTAGTAAAACCTCTTCTTCTCAATCCAATTGAATTGATACCTACATAAGAAAGCGGTTCACGACCTGCTTTTACATAAGGAGGAACATCTTTACGTACTAATGAACCACCGGTAACAAATGCGTGGCTACCTATAGTACAAAACTGCTGAACTGCAGCCATACCTGCTAACACAACGTAATCACCAACAAGGATATGTCCCGCTAGCGTGCTGTTGTTTGAAAAGATACAGTGATCGCCTACAATACAATCGTGTGCAATATGGCTATAGGCCATAATCCAGCAGTTGTTACCTATTTGAGTTTTCATACGATCAGAAGTACCACGGTTTATCGTAACACATTCTCTAATTGTTGTGTTGTCTCCTATGATGGTAACAGTATCTTCATCGTCAAATTTCTTATCCTGCGGTACTGCAGATATAACTGCTCCCGGAAAAATACTTACATTTTTACCAATGCGAGCTCCTTCCATTATAGTTACGTTAGATCCTATCCAGCTGCCTTCGCCAATAACTACATTATTATTAATTGTAGTAAAAGGCTCTATCACTACATTTTTAGCGATTTTGGCACCAGGATGAACATATGCTAAAGGTTGATTCATAAATCTAGTCTTTCTTTACTTTTACGATTTGAGCCATAAGCTCTGCTTCAGAAACTAATTTACCGTTAACATATGCGCTTCCTTGCATATGACAGATTCCTCTGCGAATAGGTGAAAGTAAATCTAATTTAAAAATTAATGTATCGCCGGGTACAACCTGTTGTTTAAATCTAACGTTATCTATCTTCATAAAATAGGTAAGGTAATTCTCGGGGTCGGGTACCGTGCTCAATACTAATATACCACCAGTTTGTGCCATTGCTTCAACCTGAAGTACGCCCGGCATTACAGGCGCTCCGGGAAAATGCCCAACAAAAAATGGCTCGTTCATTGTAACGTTTTTTAAACCTACAACTCCCGTATCTGTTATTTCTAATATTTTATCTACTAATAAAAATGGCGAACGGTGAGGCAACATAGCCATTATCTCGTTTACATCTTTAACAGGAGGCTTAGATAAGTCAAATTTAGGTACGTTATTCCGTTTCTCTAATTTGATGATCTTCTTAAGTTTCTTTGCAAACTGGGTATTTACATAATGCCCTGGTTTGTTAGCTATCACCTTACCTTTTATGGGCATACCTACGAGTGCTAGGTCACCTATAACATCTAGTAACTTGTGACGTGCAGCCTCATTAGGATGATGTAATGTAAGGTTGTCTAAAATTCCATTAGGCTTAACTGAAATCGAATCTTTATTAAAAGCTTCTCTCAATTTATCCATTGTTTCTGGAGATAATTCTTTATCTACATACACAATGGCATTATTAAGATCACCGCCCTTGATCAAACCATGTTCAAGAAGCATTTCTATTTCATGAAGAAAGCTAAAGGTTCTCGAGTCTGATATTTCATCTTTAAATTCTGAAATATTCTTGATACTTGCATTTTGAGTACCTAAGATTTTTGTCCCAAAATCTACCATTGTAGTAAGTTGATACTCCTCTGAAGGCATCAACATTATTTCACTACCTGAATTTTCATCTACATAACTGATAACTTCAGTTACCACATACTCTTCTCTGCAAGCTTCTTGTTCAACAACTCCGGCCTTTTCTAAAGCTTCTACAAAAAACTTAGATGATCCATCCATTATAGGTGGTTCAGAAGCATCGAGTTCAATACAAATATTATAAATACCAAGTCCCACACAAGCTGCAAGAACATGCTCGCTAGTCTGAATGTGAACTCCCATTTTCTCAAGGTTTGTTCCTCTCTGAGTATTTACTACATAGTCAGCATTGGCTTCTATGATGGGCTGACCTTCAAGATCAACACGTTTAAAAAACATGCCAGTATTTTCTTCAGCAGGTTTAAAGGTTAGGGTTACGTTTTTGCCCGTATGTAAACCAACGCCGGTTAAGGAAACCTCACCGGCGATTGTTTTTTGCTTTCCTTCAGCTTTACTTATCATTGGATTTTTGTTTTTCCAAATTATTTATTTGTTGTACCAGACCTGGTAAATTTTTAAAATGTACATACGACTTGTTAAAGTCACTGTATGATAATGCAGGAGAGCCTTGAACCGTCTCATCATCTTTCAAATTACGCCCAATACCAGACTGAGCCTGAATCTTAACACGATCTCCTATAGTAATATGCCCCACAATACCAACCTGACCACCTATAAGACAATTTTTACCGATTTTAGTTGAACCGGCAATTCCTGTTTGAGCAGCTATAGCAGTATGCTCGCCAATCTCAACATTATGAGCTATCTGTATCTGGTTATCAAGTTTCACCCCTTTTCGAATAATTGTAGAGCCTAGAGTAGCACGATCTATTGTAGTACCTGCACCCACGTCTACATTATCTTCAATCACAACATTCCCAGTTTGCGGAATACGGCTATATTCACCAGAATCATTGGGAGCAAAACCAAAACCGTCTGCACCAATTATAGCCCCGCTATGAACGTAGACAGTATCTCCTAAAATACTATCTGAATAAATTTTAGCTCCTTGGAAAATCACACAATTATCACCTATAACACAATTGTCTCCAATATAAACATTCGGGTAAATTTTTACATTGTCCCCTATTTTCACATTATTACCTAAATAAGCAAAAGCACCTAGATAAATATTGTCACCATAAGTGGCATTTTCAGAAACAAAAACAGGTTCTTCTATTCCAGTCTTGTTAAGTTTTACCAGATTATAATATTCCAGAAGTTTTGAAAATGATTTATAAGCGTCATCTACCCGTATGAGCGTTACATCAATTTTATGTTCTGGTTGAAAATCTTTATTTACTATAGCTATTGAAGCTTTAGTCTTATATATATATGAGGTATACTTAGGGTTCGCTAAAAATGTGAGCGACCCTTGCTTTCCTTCTTCAATTTTTGAAAGTTTAGAAACTTCTATTTCGGGGTTGCCATCAACAGAACCTTCTAAAATTCCAGCAATTTGTTCAGCTGTAAATTTCATCATCGCAAAAATAGAAAAAAAGGGTTAATTTAAATGCTTCGGGTAACAGATATAGTTTTTTGTAATTACCTTAGATAAAGCCTTCAGACTCAGTTGGTCACTTGCTGAAATAACATCTACAACCTTTCCTTTTTTTGTCAAAATATTGATTGCTTCTTTTTTAAAGGTATAAGCTTGATTGGTTAATGTTCCCGTAAAAACAAAGTATTCTACTTCTTCTTCAGTTAAGTTATATTGCTGCTGCACACGTTCTTTTTCGTCCTCAATAAACTCATTTTTAAAGGGTTTCTTTTTGATTTTTATCCGAGGAAGTTCTCTGTTGATAATAATCTTTGAGAGTCTGCTCAAAACAAAATCATCTTCGGTACACCATGCTTTCATTGCCGAAATAATATCATAATCATCTAATGAAGCAAAAATATCGAGCGCGTTTTTATCAAATGCACCTTCTGCATTTTTCTTCTTTAAAAAGAAAGCTAATGGCTCACTTGCCGGCAATTCAACACCCAGTTGTGTCAACTCTTTTGCACGCATTAAAACACGTACTAAAATTTGTTCAGCAACAAGGCTAGTTTTATGTAAATAGACCTGCCAATACATAAGACGTCTTGCTACCAGAAATTTTTCGATGGTGTAAATTCCCTTCTCCTCTACCATCAGTTCGTCATCTTTAACATTTAGCATCGCCAGGATCCGGTCTGTGTTGATGTTTCCTTCAGCCATACCGGTATAAAAACTGTCACGTTTCAGATAATCTGTGCGATCCATATCTAATTGTCCCGATACCAACTGATGTAAAAACGGGCGATCGTAAGTTCCCTTAAAAATGTTAAGAGCAAGGGTTAAACTTCCGTTAAACTCCTCGTTCAGCGCCTGCATAAATTGAAGCGATATTTGCTCGTGATGTACGTCTTCTACGATACTATTTTCCATTGCATGCGAGAATGGTCCGTGACCTATATCGTGAAGCAAAATCGCAATCATCGCAGCTTGCTTTTCTTCTTCAGAAATCTCAACACCCTTTTGTTCAAGCTTTTCTAAAGCTTTCCGCATAATATGTAAGCAACCTATAGCGTGATGAAAACGGGTATGGTGAGCCCCGGGATATACCAAGTATGACATTCCCATCTGCGAGATTCTACGCAGGCGCTGAAAGTATTTATGTTCAATGAGATCAAAAATGAGTCCTTTAGGTATGGTAATAAACCCATAAATAGGGTCGTTAATTATCGTAAGTTTGTTAGAAGTCTTCAATAGAAAGGCTTTATAATTATTTACGCAAAAGCGCATTTGAATTGGTTTTATCACCAGTTCTATAACAAAGATACTATTATGAATACGATAAAAATACTGTGGGTTGATGATGAGATTGATTTACTTAAGCCACATATTCTTTTTTTAGAGAAGAAAAATTATGAAGTTACCACCTGTCAAAGTGGAACAGAGGCCATAGAATTAGTGGAAGAACAGAATTTTGACGTTGTTTTTCTTGATGAGAACATGCCAGGTCTTACCGGGCTAGAAACTTTAAGTGAAATAAAATCTAAAAGAGACACCTTACCGGTAATTATGATTACTAAAAGTGAGGAAGAATATATTATGGAAGAAGCGATAGGTTCTAAAATCGCAGATTACCTTATAAAGCCGGTAAATCCCAATCAGATTCTTCTAAGTTTGAAAAAGAATCTAGACACCAGTCGCCTTGTTTCAGAAAAAACAACACTCAGTTATCAGCAAGAGTTTAGAAAAATTGCGATGGATATGGCGCAGGTCAACTCCTATGAGGAATGGTCAGAACTGTATCAAAAGCTTATTTATTGGGAATTAGAGTTAGAAGCTATTGAAGATCAAAGTATGCAAGAAATACTTGAATCTCAAAAAACAGAAGCCAATAATCAATTCTTTAAATTCGTAGAACGTAATTATGAAGATTGGTTCACAGATGAAGACAGGCCAACAATGTCTCATACTTTATTTAAAGACAAAATTGTTCCTCATTTAGGCGAAAGTGAAGAACCTGTCTTATTAATAGTTATAGACAATCTTAGGTATGATCAGTGGAAATCTTTTGAACCTATTATTAGCAATTATTATAAGAAGGAAAGTGAAAGTACGTATTACAGTATACTCCCTACCGCTACTCAATATGCAAGAAATGCCATTTTCTCAGGTTTGATGCCTAGTGAAATGGAAAAAAAACATCCCGATTTATGGTTAAATGATACTGATGAAGGCGGAAAGAATTTAAATGAAGACAAATTTCTAGATGCTCAACTGAAACGCCTGGGGTTAAATTTAAAATGGGAATATCACAAGATCACGAACTTAAAGAGTGGAAAGAAATTGGTAGAGAACTTCAATTCCCTGAAGAATAATGACTTAACCGTGTTGGTTTATAATTTCGTAGACATGCTAAGTCATTCTAAAACTGAAATGGAAGTTATCAAAGAACTAGCCAGCAACGATAAATCGTATCGCTCACTAACTGAAAGTTGGTTTAAGAATTCCCCATTATTAGAAATGATTCAAAAATCTCAGCAATTAGGTTTTAAAATCATTCTAACAACAGACCACGGAACTATCAATGTGAAGAATCCTTCAAAGGTTATTGGAGATAAAAATACCAGTCTAAACCTCAGATATAAAACTGGCCGAAGCCTAACCTATGACAAAAAAGATGTTCTGGAAGCAAAAGAACCAAAAGCAATACACTTACCTACCATCAATATGAGTAGCTCCTTTATTTTTGCTAAAGGAGATCTTTTCTTCGCGTATCCCAATAATTATAACCATTACGTAAGTTATTTTCGCAACACCTATCAACACGGTGGTGTATCATTAGAAGAGGTTATTATCCCTTTTGTGGTTTTAAATCCCCGTTAGTTTAATTAAGAAGTACTACTATGGAATTGGATTATGATTTATCTGAAGTGAACAAAGTGGCCAAAGAATTAATTCATCAACTTAGATATGACACCATTTTATTTTATGGCGACTTGGGCGCAGGTAAAACAACCTTAATAAAAGCACTAGTTAAAGCGTTGGGCTCGAATGATACCGTATCGAGTCCAACTTTTTCGCTTATAAATGAGTATAAAACTGAAACTAATGCTAGTATATTCCACTTAGATTTATACCGTCTAAAGAATGAAAATGAAGCCTATGACCTTGGAATTGAAGAAATCTTAGAAAGCGACAGTATAAAATTAATTGAATGGCCTCAAAAAATTAACACTTTACTTGAAAATGATGTTCATTCGGCGAAATTATTTTCGATAAATGAAGCAACACGAAAAATTCAATTTATTTAAATTGTTAAATATATGTTAAAGGGTTAATACCTCTTTTGAAGAAATTTCTTACATTTTAAGCAATCATTAAAAGTTGTAGATAAAATTTGTTCGAGTAAGTTAATTATTCCTAAATTAGTCTGATAAATATAATCGTCGAAACGTGTTAAATAAAATGCTTAGGATGCAAAAGTAGTGCTATTATAAAATGCGGCAGTCTGTTTAAGGTTTTTGATATTTGAATCAACAAATCATTAATACTCAAACACATTTTATTATGAAAATTAAAGCATTACTCCTAGGTCTTTTAATTGCAGGTGCAACAGCAGTTACTTACACAGTTCAAGACAGCAAAGCAGATTATGCAGCAAAAAAAATCGAAAGGAGTCGGATCAAAATCCCTACTAACGGGTAGTCTTATTGCAGCTTTTATAACTGCATCTCCTTATTTTTTTTATTTATATGAAGGTTTCCCTCGCTCAAAAGTGTGGGAAACTTCTTTTTTAGGAATAAGTCTAAAATACGAAAGCGGTAATTTTGATGGTGTTGATGTTATAGCTTGGATTGTCTTTAGCAAAGCTGTCCCACTACTTTTATTTTTTATTTGGTTTCTAACTTGTAAACATTGGTGGTATCATGCTATTTTAGTTCCTATATGTATGTACTCTTTCCAAATTGTAAGTACGTTTAATGATGATTTAGCTTTTACCGATAGTGTGGATATTTATTATATGGCTCCAATCATTTTTATAGCATTAATATTTTTATATACTATTAGAATGAAAATTTTTGATCGGATTCATAACATTGATCTTTCTGAACTAGAACGTGTTTCACTTAAAGGAGAAATTAAAGATGAGGACGAACCAACTTCTCCATATTCCTCTGTTGATGAAGATGATGACGAGCCCCTGTTTATGGGTTAGTATCTAATAGTCATTCCTATAAATCATCTTTTCTATTCAATATATTTATACTTACTTTGAAGTCTAGTATTCCATAATTTTTAAAATGATTTCAAACAGTCCGTTTACACGCGAACAACTTATTCCTCAGGAAGAAAAACTTGAGATAGAGCAACGCAAAGGTTCTCTTTTTATAGGAATTCCTAAAGAAAATCATTTTCAGGAAAAACGAGTGTGTCTCACTCCAGATGCAGTAGGAGCTTTAGTAGCGCACGGTCATCGGGTTTTAATGGAATCTAAAGCTGGTGAAGATGCTCGTTTTACAGATCATGATTATTCTGAAGCTGGAGCAGAAATCACATCAGATCGTTCTAAGGTATTTGGTTGCCCAATGGTTCTTAAAGTAGAACCGCCTTCTCTAAAAGAACTCGAACTGGTTAACCCTCAGACAGTACTTATATCTGCTCTTCAACTTAAGACTCAAAAAAAAGAGTATTTCAAAGTTCTCGCCACTAAACGCATAACAGCACTCGCATTTGAATTTATAAAAGATGCAGATGGCACCTACCCTGCCGTTAGAGCATTAAGTGAAATTGCCGGGACTGCATCCGTGCTCATCGCTTCTGAGATAATGTCTCGGCAAGACGAAGGAAATGGGTTGATGTTTGGGAATATAAGTGGTGTCCCTCCTATTGAAGTTGTTATTATTGGTGCCGGAACTGTAGGTGAATTTGCCACTCGATCGGCGCTAGGTCTTGGTGCCAATGTAAAAGTCTTTGATAATTCGTTGACAAAGCTGCGTAATCTTCAGGTAAATGTGGGGAGACCCCTATATACTTCTACCATTCAACCAAAAAACTTATTAAAGTCGTTAAGACGGTGCGATGTAGCTATAGGAGCAGTTAGAGGTAATGATCGCTCACCGATTATTGTTACCGAAACCATGATCGAATATATGAAACCGGGCTCTATTATTATTGATGTAAGTATCGATATGGGCGGTTGTTTTGAAACCAGTGAAGTTACTTCTCATGATAAGCCGACATTTAAAAAGCATGGTGTTATTCATTATGGCGTCCCTAATATCCCTTCCAGGTATGCCCGAACATCCTCACTTTCAATCAGTAATATTTTCACACCATACCTTCTGGAAATTGGTGAACATGGAGGACTAGAAAATAGTCTGCGTATGAACAAAGGTTTAAAAAACGGGTTGTACTTTTACCGTGGAATTCTAACTAGCAAATCTGTTGCAGAGTGGTTTGATCTTCCGTTCAGAGATATTAATCTCTTGTTTTTTTAATTCTTAATAAATTACATGAAAGTTTTATATAGATTCGGTTTTTATCTGGGTGGCTTTGCAATTGGCCTTATTTTACTGGCTTTTTTTATTAAAGGTAGTGGTGTAGAATTACCCTCTTGTGATTATATGCCAAATGCTCGCGTTTTAAAAACCATTAGAAATAACGGATATTCCATTTCTGAAAATGCCGAGAGACAACTCAGCGCTTTAAAATTAGATACTACTGATCTCAATACGGTTTTCTTAGAAGGTGAAGTAGATTTTAGTACTAGTGATACTCAAAAAAAACCTTGTGGTCTCTACACCATACATTCTCAAAAGACAATGCCAACCCCAATCATTACAACTTTACAGCTTTGTGATGAAAAGTTTGAAGTTTTAACAGTTAAAAGAAAATAGTAAAACAGTTTTCAAAAAGTAAAAGCTCAATACCCTTATCAAGCTTTTACTTTTTCTTAAAATTATTTCTTGTGTTTTCTTCGTTTATATTCTTCCTTGATTAAGGTAAGTTCTCTATTTGTCTGACCGGCAACAGAAGTATTTTCTTCAGCACGTCTAATTAGGTATGGCATTACATCTTTAACAGGGCCAAACGGCAAATATTTAGCTACATTGTAACCTGCTTCTGCAAGATTAAAACTGATGTGATCACTCATTCCATAAAGTTGACCAAACCAGACTCTAGGATCGTCGTTAGCAATTTCCTTTTGTGCCATTATTTCAATAGCCAGATAATTACTCTCTTCATTGTGAGTTCCTACAAAGGCCCAAATATCATCAAGATTATCAAAGATATAAACCAGCATCGCATTAAAATGCGCATCTGTCTCGGGTTTATCTTTACAAATTGGAGAAGCATAACCATGCTTATCTGCACGAGCTCGTTCCTTTTCCATATAAGCTCCACGAACAATTTTAACTCCTAAATGATATCCTTTTTCAATACCATCCAGATGTAACTCTTTGAGATATGCTAAACGATCCCAGCGGTAACATTGTAAGGTTGTAAATACAATAGGTTTTTCTTTATTATATGTTTGCATCATCTCTAAAACCAAATCATCTACCGCTCCCTGCATCCAACTTTCTTCAGCATCTATGAGTAGTTTTATATCACAAGCTTTTGCTTTTTTACAAACTTCATGAAATCGTTCTTGAATACGTTTCCATTCTGCTCGCTCCTTGTCTGATAGTTTTTCGTTTTCAGTCACTTTACGCAAAACTTCAAACCTTCCAAAGCCTGTAGGCTTAAAAACAGCAAAAGGAATACCTGCTCTATCTTTAGCAAAATCGATAATGCTTACCACCCTCTTTAATGCGGCGTCAAAAAGTTGTTCTGTTTCCTTTCCTTCTACAGAAAAATCTAACACCGAATGTACATTTTTAGAATACATTGCTTCTATTGTATCCGTGCAATCTTTTTCACTTTCGCCTCCACAAAAATGATCAAATACAGTAGCCTTAACCAGTCTCTTTATTGGTAAATTTGCATTTAGAGCAAAATTTGTAACAACCGATCCTACTTTAACTAATGGCTGAAGCGATATCATTTTAAACAAATAATAGGCACGAGTCAGTTCACTATCTGATTTTAAAGAAAAAGCAGTTTTTGTATCATCAAATATTCTTTGTTCTAACATATTGAAAAATTAGGCGTCAAATATAGCTAAATCGCAAAGGGATTATTATAAAAAGATATTAATTTCACAGCCCAAAATAATTTTAACATGCAAGCAATTCAAGCAAAGGATTATAAGGTAGTTTTTGGTGCTCATGGCTATGAGAATCTAAATATCTTATTAAAAGAAAAAGATTATAGCATTCTATTTATTCTGGTTGACAGTAATACACACGAATATTGTTTAGCTTCTTTTCTTCAAAACCTTGAAACTACCCAGACTATAGAAATCATTGAGATTGATCCCGGCGAAGAATTTAAAAATTTAGAAACGTGCGAAGGAGTCTGGAATGTTTTATCTGAACTGAATGCCGATCGTAAAAGCGCTTTAGTAAATCTTGGGGGTGGCGTAGTTACAGATTTAGGAGGTTTTGTGGCTTGTTGCTTTAAAAGAGGTATAGATTTTATTAATATACCCACTACTCTACTTGCGATGGTTGATGCTTCCGTAGGTGGAAAAACCGGAGTAGACCTTGGTCCTTTAAAAAATCAAATAGGAGTTATTAGTAATCCCGAAATGGTCTTAGTTGACACTAATTATCTAGGCACGCTCCCTATTGAAGAATTGCGCAGTGGTTATGCTGAAATGTTGAAACACGGGCTTATACATTCTGAAAGCTACTGGAATGCGGTGAAGGAGGCTAAATATACTGAGCTTGAAAGTCTGGGAGAATTGATAAGACAGTCTATCGCTATCAAAAATGAGGTAGTTTTAGAAGATCCGTTTGAGCAGAATATTAGAAAAACTCTCAATTATGGCCACACACTGGGGCATGCAATTGAGTCTTATTTTATGGAACGTAAAGATAAAACTCGTTTACTTCATGGTGAGGCCATTTCTGTAGGAATGGTTTTAGCTAACTTTCTTTCTACAGCACTTAGATCTTTAGATAAGGAAACATGCAATGAAACTTCTAAAGCTATATTAAGCTTTTATCCTTATGTGAATTTTGAAGAAAAAGATATTGAAGCGATCATTACTTTGCTCAAATACGATAAGAAAAACAGTCATGGCATCATTTATTTTGTACTCCTTGATGCTATAGGCAAACCGGTACTAAATCAGGAAGTTTCAAACGAACTGATTTTTAATGCTTTTGACTATTATAAAAATTTAAGCAAGAAATAATTGATTAGTCTTGCAGAACCCAATCGTTTTTTTTTACATTTAACCACACATTGCACCAATTATTAAAAACTATTTATGCGTCGCGTTATTGTTGATTTTAAGAAGCTTACCCCTGAGATTTTAGCACTCTTGGTTGATAAGTACCCCTACGGATATGATGATGATCAAATCATATCTTTTAAAAATGCAAAAAATGAACTCATCGAGTGTGTTGAAGTTCGTACTGCAGATACCATCTATCTGGTTAAAGTGAGTAAAAAACTTGAAACCTCTATGGAGAATTATGATGTAGACGATTACGATGATGAAGATCTAACAGAACCAATCAGTGAAATTCCTGAGAAAATTGCTGATGACGATGAAGATCTTGTTGAAGATTCTGATGAAGAGGACGAAGATTAATTCGTTTCAAAACATTCTTTACAAATAAAAAATGCTCTCCAATTATGGAGAGCATTTTTATTTAATCTATTTGAAGTAAACGTTAAGCTTCTACTTCTTCTTCTATAGACGCTAAATAACGTTCTGCATCTAAAGCAGCCATACAGCCAGACCCGGCAGCGGTAATTGCTTGTCTATACTCTTTATCTTGCACATCTCCACTGGCAAAAACTCCAGGCTTAGCAGTTTTAGTAGATTTAGCTTCGGTAATGATATAGCCCGTATCGTCCATTTCTAACTGGCCTTTAAAAATATCAGTATTGGGCTTGTGTCCAATAGCGATAAATAAACCGGTTATTTCAATTTCTGAAATTTCTTTAGTCTCGTTATTGATCATTCTAAGCCCTTCAACAACTTGCTCACCTAATACTTCGTCAACTTCAGTATTGTACAAAACAGTAATATTCTTACGAGAATTTACGCGGTGTTGCATTGCTTTAGAAGCACGCATCTCATCTTTACGCACTAACATAGTAACATGCTCACATATATTTGCAAGATAGGTTGCTTCTTCTGCAGCGGTATCACCCCCACCTACAATGGCGACGTTTTGTTTTTTATAGAAAAATCCGTCACAAACTGCACAAGCCGATACACCACCACCACGCAGCTTTTGCTCACTAGGCAACCCGAGATAACGAGCTGTAGCTCCAGTTGATATAATTACGGTTTCTGCTTCAATTTCAGTTGTATTATCTACAACTGCTTTGTGAATACCACCTATTTCAGAAGAAAATTCAACCTTAGTGATCATCCCTATACGCACTTCGGTACCAAAACGTTCTGCTTGTTTTTGCAGTTGCACCATCATAGTAGGTCCATCTATTCCTTCTGGATAACCGGGAAAGTTATCAACCTCTGTGGTTGTAGTTAATTGCCCACCAGGCTCCATTCCGGTATACATCACAGGCTTTAAATCTGCACGCGAAGCATAAATCGCAGCGGTATATCCTGCAGGACCAGATCCTATAATTAGACATTTAATTCGTTCTACTGACATATAAATTATTTTAGTCCACCATGTGGAATTTTAAATAAAAGACCTCTATCAAAATTAAGAAGCCACAAAAAGGCATTAAATATTCTTACAAAAATACTTCTTTAAAGACACTTTATAAAAAGTTACAAAGCACAATTATAAGTCGTTATTAACATTGCAAATTTACAGACATAGGTGTGTAAAAAAATTGCATTGAAGTTTGTTTTGATTATTTTTAAATCAAATAAATTGATATGAAAAAAGGTACACTTGTATTCCTTGCATTACTTACTACATTTTTAGCCTGCGGTCAAAACCCAAAAGAGGTTAAAGCAAATGATATTCCTATAACAGTCTCTGAAGCATATAGTCATGAAGTTATTGTTCCAGATCTAATAAATCCCTGGGGAATGGCTTTTTTACCTGACGGAAGTTTGCTCGTTACTGAAAAATCTGGCGAGCTTATTCACTTCAAAGAAGGTGTTAAAACTGAAATTTCGGGAGTTCCTGAAGTGTATAATCGTGGCCAGGGAGGTTTATTGGATATCCGCTTAAGTCCAGATTATGCAAATGACAACTGGATTTATATCACCTACTCGTCTACCGAAGGTGACGAAAAAGGAGGAAATACCGCACTGATGCGAGCCAAACTTTCCGGGAACAGCTTAACAGATCAAGAAGTTCTTTACAAGGCTTCACCAAATACTACTAAAGGGCAACACTGGGGAAGCCGAATTGTTTTTGATAATTCTGGTCACGTTTATTTTACCGCAGGAGAACGCGGCGAACGAGATGTTAACCCACAAGATGTAACACGTGATAATGGTAAGGTGTATCGGCTTAATCTGGATGGAAGCATTCCTTCAGATAATCCGTTTGTAGGACAAGCAAATGCCAAAGCGGCCATCTGGTCCTATGGGCATCGCAATCCGCAGGGAATGATTATTCATCCTGAAACTCAAGAAATATGGGTTCATGAGCACGGTCCACGCGGTGGTGATGAAATTAATGTAATCAAAAAAGGAGCTAATTACGGTTGGCCTGTGATTACTTACGGTATTAATTATAGCGGCACAGCTATAACAGACGAAACTAAAAAAGAAGGTATGGAACAGCCTCTTTACTATTGGGTTCCTTCTATTGCTCCAAGCGGAATGGCTCTGGTAACCGGAAATAAATATCCTGAGTTGAGTGGAAATATATTAGTAGGTTCTCTCAAATTTGTTTATCTCGAAGCACTTTATTTAGCAAATGATAAGGTAGTTAAAAGAGAGAAACTACTAGACGGTATTGGCCGTGTGCGTAATGTTGTTCAAGGTCCTGATGGCTTTGTATATGTAGGTGTTGAAGGAGTAGGAATTGTGAAACTCATCAAAAATTGAAGACTTTAATTCTTATGGCATCGAGTATTTTATTGCTGTTTGTTTGTATTCAAAACAAACCTGAAAAAACATTCAGTGCAAACTATATATCCATACAACAAGACACTTTACTTACAGCAAGTATGAAACGAGGCAAAGTTGTTTACGAAGACTTTTGTATGCAGTGCCATATGGAAACAGGAGAAGGTATACCCGGCACGTTTCCTCCTCTAGCACAAGCCGACTTTTTACTTGAAAACAGAGTGAAAGCCATAAAAGCTGTAAAATATGGCCTAAAAGGAGAAGTAAAAGTAAACGGAGCCATCTACACGAGTATTATGGCTCCGTTGGGCTTATATGATGATGAAGTGGCAGATGTTATGAATTACATCCTGAATTCCTGGAACAATACATCATCAAAAATGGTTACTGAAAAGGAAGTAGCGCAAATTGAAAAATAACTATTCAATACGCTTATAGTTTTCAGAAAATATTCGATTACCTTCTTCATCAACAGTGATTTGACTGTATTCATTTTCAGAAATCTGAAGTTCGAATGTAAATATTCTTAGCGTATCAATTACATTCATCATACTTTCAGAGCCATATTCAAGCGTTTCAATAAGTTGATCTTCTGATGCTACATAGCTACCGTAACCAAACCATTCAACAGAGTCTTTGGGCACATAGCGTGTCCACATAACATGATCTTTTGTATACATTTTAATTTGGCGATAACCATCTGTAGTGGGTACGGTATCTGTTATTTCATTTCCATCATAATGGTAAAAACCTTGGAGTTCCCAGGTGCCTATGATTAACTCATCGTTATCCTGTTTTGGGAATATCTGATTAGTACTCGATGAAATAGAGATCAAAAAAAGTAAAGTAATAAGTGAAAGTTTCATAATATACGAGATTGAGGAATTCAACATTTATCTCTTATTAAGTTACAAAAAATTCATAATCAACAAACTATATCGTTGTAATTTTTAAATAATTAAGTTAAACAGGCTGCTTATTAATTATTTTCTATAACTATTTTAATTTTATGTATCTAGTTAATAAGTGTAATAGATTCTAGTCTAAAGTCTTTAGTATCTAATCCAAATATTTATATTTGCACCCTGAAATTTCGGGATGTAGCTTAGTCCGGTTAAAGTGCGCGTCTGGGGGGCGCGAGAGCGGAGGTTCGAATCCTCTCATCCCGACGAACTGTTAAAGTGAATTTAACACAAATAAAAGGTAATTATATGAAATACATATAGTTACCTTTTTTTATGATGCTAATTTAATACAAAGAATGTTAAGGAAATCGTGAGCTAATCGTGAGTTATTTCCCTTAATCGTGAGTTAATCGTGAGTTCCTTTTTGTAAATTAGTGATGTATCTCCTAGAGATAAATCTTGTTTGACTTTCGTAATTCAATCAGTGTTTAATTAAACAGAATTGGTTATGCGCAGCAAACAAACATTTTCAATTTCCTTTTTTGTTCGAAAAAAGAAAAATCAACCAGAGAAAGCCTTACTCTACACAAGGGCTTCAAATTAGTCCGGGAACCCTACAAAACTTACGCATTAACGGCACCATACCCTTCACTAAAGTGGGCGGTATCATCTACTACGATG